>JAFYRI010000019.1 GCA_017559525.1 Alphaproteobacteria bacterium
GCCTTGACCGTAAATAACGCATGGAACTAAGCCATTAGCGCGTAATTGTTTAGCATCTTTTTTCCCTACGTTCTCACGAAGAGAACCGCTCAATGATACTGAATTCATAATTTAATTTTAATTTGTTTGTTAATAATTTATAATGTGTATGCCACGTAGTATGGACGCGATAAATCGCGTCCGTACATACGATAAATACGATTTTTATTTCTTGAACAAGTCGCTTAATGATTCGTAGTTTTCAACGCGTTTGATAACTTCTGCGAAGAGTGGAGCTGTTGAAAGAACATGAATCTTGCTGCTTGGGTTTGTCAATGGAATAGTGTCTGTTACGATAACTTCGTCAAATACTGAGTTTTCGATTCTTTCCATAGCGCTACCTGAGAAGATTGGGTGAGTTGCGACAGCGCGGACGCTGCGAGCACCGCTATCTTTAATTAATTGACCAGCCTTTGTGATTGTGCCAGCTGTGTCGATCATGTCGTCGATAAGGATAACGTCTTTATCCTTAACGTCGCCGATGAGCAACATTTGTTCGATAGCATTTGGTTTTGAACGTTGTTTGTGACAGATTGAGAATACTGTGTTCAACATCTTTGCGTAAGAAGCAGCGCGACGGGTACCGCCAGCGTCTGGTGATGCTACCATTAAATTAGGTAAGTTAAGGCTTTCGATATAAGGAACGAAAATCTTTGAAGCGAAGATATTGTCAACAGGAACGTTGAAGAAACCTTGGATTTGGTCAGCGTGGATGTCCATAGTGATGATACGTGTGACACCTGCTGTTGTCAATAAGTCAGCCATCAATTTAGCTGCGATACTGATACGTGGACGGTCTTTTCTATCTTGACGTGCGAAGCCGAAATAAGGGATAACGGCGATGATTCTACGTGCTGAAGCGCGTTTTGCGGCGTCAACCATCAACAATAACTCCATCATGTTTTCTGTTGGTGGAAATGTTGATTGGATCAAAAAGACATCTCTTCCGCGGATATTTTCATCGAAACTTGGTTGGAATTCACCATCGGCGAAAACCAAAACGCTTGATTGTCCGAGAGGTTTGCCATAATGTTTAGCGATTTCATCTGCTAAATAACGTGTGGCTCTACCTGAAAAAATCGATACTAAAGGCTCTTGCATGACGTTAATTTTTATGTGTTCAAAAATTTTTTGCAAAAATAATAAAATTTTTCTTTGCCGTAACAAAAAAATTATTACTTTTGCACTCGCAAATCGATCATTGAAATGAATGCCTAGGTGGCGGAATTGGTAGACGCGTCGGTCTCAAAAACCGATGAGGTAACACTCGTGCCGGTTCGATCCCGGCCCTGGGTACGAAGAGAGCTTCAGAGTTTCTGAGGCTCTTTTTTTGTTTTGTCTAAGGACTAAAGACAAATGACTAAGGACTAAGGACTAAAGACAAATGACTAAAGGTAAATGCCAAACAATTCCTCAATTCCTAACCAAATTCATTTGTTTTATTCCTAAAATTGTAAAAATAGGAATAATATATGTAGTTTTGTTGCATTAAAAACACAAAAATAGGAATAATATGAATTATATTAAAGTTTCAGAAGCAGCTGCTAAATGGGGAATTTCTGCAAGACGAGTAAGACTATTGTGTGAACAAGGTCGCATTGCCGGCGTAGAGAGAAAAGGCAATCTGTATATGATTCCAGAAGATGCAGAACAACCTATAGATGCAAGGACTTACACAAAAACAAGTCTCAAGAAATCATACACACCTATTTTAGAACAGATCAATTCGCTTAAGAAATCTTTGGATTCTTGCCGCCCTTTGACTCCATCTGAAGTCGATGCAATCAAAGAGGTTTTCCTTGTCGAACACACCTATAATAGTAATGCCATTGAAGGTAATACTCTCACTTTACAAGAAACTGCACTCGTTCTTCAAGGTATCACAATAGACAAAAAACCACTAAAAGACCATTTAGAGGCAGTAGGTTACAAAGAAGCATTCCAATATGTTGAGGAACTTGCAAAACAAGATAAAGATTTATCCGAATTTGACATAAAAAGCATCCACAACTTGGTATTGGCGGACCGTCCCGAAGACAGAGGCACCTTCAGACGTGTCAACGTACGCATCGCTGGCGCATTAACAACACCTGTTCAACCTTATTTAATAGAGCCCAAAATAGAAGAATTGCTAAATAATTATAATGTATGGTCTAAAAACATGCACATCGTTGAACGTGTCGCGAATTTCCATTTACAGTTTGAAAGCATACATCCATTTATTGACGGCAATGGTCGTACTGGCAGATTGATAATGAATCTTCAGCTTATAAAAGAAGGTTTGCCAGCTATCAACATCAAGTTTGCTGACAGAAAAAAATATTACGATGCTTTTGACGAATATTCTAGAACCGGTTCATCTGAAGCAATGACAAAATTAGTAGGAGAAGCCGTTATTTCAAGATTAAGAGAAATGATTGATATGATAAAATAACATATTGTCTAACACATATTTAAGAAAGCATTTATCAATATCCGTTGTGGTTTTTATATCACAGCGGATATTTTTTTTGAATTTAGCGAAACAATGTCCCAATAGAGTGTTGTTCGTTTGAATTTAATTTATAACTTTGCGGTGCTATTGGATAAATAGCAGACATATTGAAAGTGTTTTCGCAGTCCTTGTTAGAAAATGTGGAAGTTTTCA
>JAFYRI010000020.1 GCA_017559525.1 Alphaproteobacteria bacterium
AAAGGAAAAGGAAAAAGAGAATAACAATACATCTCAAAAAAAATCTCCAGCAACAGTTCCACCTCAAAAACCAACAACTCAAATAATACCGACTCCAAACACTCAAACAAAAGAGGCTGCAAAACCAAAAACACAAGAGAAACAAACCGTTATTTTAAACAAAAAAACAAAAAAAATAGTCGTATTGGACCCTGGTCATGGCGGAAAAGATCCTGGTGCCATTTCTCGCTCTGGACAATATGAAAAACATATTACATTAGCCATGGCAAAAGAAACTAGACGCTATTTAGAGGAAGCTGGATACAAAGTTGTATTAACTCGCAGCACAGATAAAGCAATTCCTCTCAGACGCCGTTATCAAATTGCTCACGAGGCAGATGGTGACCTTTTTATTTCCATCCACGCCGATAGCGCTAAAAATCGATCTGCACGTGGATTGTCCGTTTATACTATTTCCGAACGAGCATCAGATAAAGAAGCAGCAGCTCTAGCTGAACGTGAAAACAAGGCGGATATTTTACTAGGCTTAGATTTAAGTGAATACAATCCAGATGTTAGCAATATTTTAATTGATCTAGCAAAAATTGATACAATGAACAAATCGGCAATATATGCAAAATATTTAGTAAAAGAAATGAAAAAGGAAACAACCCTATTGCCAAATGCACATCGCTTTGCGGGCTTTGCCGTTTTAAAATCAGCAAACATTCCATCTGTTTTATTAGAACTAGGGTACTTATCAAATCCTCGTGAAGACAAATTATTGCAAAAAAAATCATACAGACGAAAATTAGCTCGCGCCTTAGTACGAGCCATAGACCAGTATTTTGAAGAACAAAACAATTAATTATTCAAATAAAAACACATTAATCCGATTGTTCAATTAAAGAATGTGATTGTTTTTACTTAAAAAATCGGCAACTTTTTTTAACGCCAAAGCCCTATGAGAAATCGTATTTTTTTCATCTTCGCTCAAT
Organism: Alphaproteobacteria bacterium; assembly: GCA_017559525.1. Taxonomy (GTDB): domain Bacteria; phylum Pseudomonadota; class Alphaproteobacteria; order CAAHEQ01; family UBA3637; genus UBA7488. The sequence goes on from JAFYRI010000020.1 coordinate 978, forward strand.
TCAGCAACCGTTTTATCATATCCTTTTGGCACAAAAACAGGATCGTATCCGAAACCGTTCACTCCACGAGGCGCAGGCAAAATATCACCCCTAAAAATGCCCTCAAAAACCTCAGCCTGAGTTTCATCAATCACCAAAGCCATTGTACAATTAAAATAAGCTGACTTATCTGGATTATCCTTCATACGTTCAGCCAACACATCAAATACTTTTGGAAATCCTCCGTGTTGTTCTGCATATCGTTTAGTATAAATTCCCGGCTCATCACCTAAAGCATGAATACACAACCCTGTATCCTCTGCTAACACAGGCAACGATGTATGTTTATACCCCGCATACGCCTTTAATAATGCATTATCCTTAAATGTCATTCCTGTTTCTTCCACATCTGGCAAATTTAAATCTCCAGCGCTTAAAACTTTATATCCTAAAGGCTCTAAAATTTGACGCACTTCAGATAATTTGTGCTCATTATGGGTCGCAAAAATAATTTTTTTCATTTTATAATCCCAAAGCTTTTTTTTGTAATGAAATTAATTCAGATACACCTTGTTCAGCTAATCCCATTAATTGATGTAGCTCATCTTTTGTAAAGGTACCATGTTCGGCCGTTCCTTGAATTTCAATCAACCCACCATTTTCATCCATCACAAAATTAGCATCTGTACCAGCATTTGAATCTTCAACATAATCCAAATCCAAAACAGGTTCCCCTTGTACAACACCACAAGAAATTGCTGCAACAAAAGCTTTTATTGGATTTTTTTTGATTTTTTCTTCAGCCACCAACTTTTGACAAGCCAAATAGAGCGCCACAAAACCACCCGTAATAGAAGCCGTTCGTGTTCCTCCGTCAGCTTGAATAACATCGCAATCTATTTTTATTTGAAAACCATCTAACAATCTTAAATCGACGCCAGCACGCAAAGCACGTCCAATTAATCTTTGAATTTCATGAGTGCGCCCAGATTGTCCTTTTTTAGATTCCCGATCCATACGCAATCCCGTTGAGCGTGGCAACATCCCATATTCAGCTGTAACCCAACCTTCACCGGTGTCTTTAATCCATTTGGGAACTTTATCTTCTATTGTGGCTGTACACATTACTTGAGTATCCCCACATCTTATCAAACAAGATCCTTCTGCATGTTTGTTTGCGTTTGGTATCATTTCAATCTTTCTAAGCTCACTGGGCATTCTATCTGATGGTCTTGTCATTTTATTCCTTTCTGTTTTTCTTTTACTTATACTTCTATTCCAAAAATAAATCAAGGCTCTTGATTTTTTTATTGAATACATCTATATTTATGACATCTCATTTCATAGTAATAAAGGATACATAATGGATAAAAAAAATTCGTTAAAAGAGCAATTATCTCAAGTTTCTGAAAAAAATAAAACACCTCAACAAAAAGAAAACGAGGAAAAACAACCAAAAGACAAAACTATCAAAACACCACAACCTTCTGATAAAGAAGAAACAATTAAAGCAATAGAAGAATGTGCTGAATGGAAAGAGCGTGCAATGCGCATGCAAGCAGAAATGGAAAATCTGCGTAAGCGTACCGCTATTGATATGGAAAACCATTTAAAATTTGCATGTTCAAAATTTGCAAAAGACTTATTACCTGTGGCTGATTGTTTAGCTAACGCACTAGAATGCGCTAAAAAAGAAATTATACAAACTCCAGACAACACGTTTTTAAGCAACATGATTACAGGTTTAGAAATGGTTCAAAAACAATTAAGTGACGCTTTAAAAAAACAAGGTGTTGAAAAAATAGAATCTTTGGGAAAAATATTTGATCCCAACTTACATCAAGTTATCAGCCAAATTGATGTTCCAAATACAGAAGCGGGTATCATTGTTCAAGAAATGCAAACAGGATATACAATTGGTGGCGATCGCATCTTGCGTGAAGCCATGGTTGTTGTCAGCAAATAAAGTTGTTAACCAATTGTTGACAAAAAAGTTTCAGGAAAAAACACTTTAGGGGTTGACAGTTTTTTTAAGTTCTGTTAGAATTATAATATAAGAAATATTGACAAACTTTTTTAAGAAAGGAGTTTCGCCATGACAGGTTCTATAGATTTTAAAGAAGCAACATCTTTTGCGTGTGGAACACCTGAAAGAAATGCTGAAAAACCAAAGGAAACAACATTAACGGCAGCTATTGCTGAATTACAAGCCCCTACCGTTAAACGTGATACAAAAACAATTCCAACAATTGGAAAAGGCTCTCGATAAGAAATGCTCCCCCTTTTTAAAGGGGATTTTTTTTATAAAAAGCAAGCAACAGTCTTATACACACTCAAAATTTAAATACAAATAAGATAAAATAGTGGGAAATGTTTGTCATCCTACCCCTCTATTACATCTTAACCAAGATCGAAAGATGAAATTTTCTTGTCTTATACAAGACACATAAAAACCCCAAGATTTTGCAATAAGAGCACCTTAAAAATTAATATTTATTTTCAATTATTATTTATAATCCATACAAAAATTATCGTGACTTTTTCTTTTTTTTATTGATTTTTTAATACAATCAGTATATAAGTTTTATATGTGCCGTTTTAGCTCAGTTGGTAGAGCAACGCATTCGTAATGCGTGGGTCGGGGGTTCGACTCCTCTAAACGGCACCATTTTTATATCTAAACTTCTATATTTATTTGCGTTACCTCACAACACACCCATAATCCAAAACCCAAGGAATTCACATACCTTGATTTGGAGGGTGAGCCCTGTGCTTTACAAAGGTTCAATAAAACTCTAATCCCCCCCCTTTTTTTTTACAGACTTCTAAAAAAGAAAAAAGAGCCTGTTGGGCTCTTTTTATCTCATGGCGGAGCGTAGAGGACTCGAACCTCTGCATCCCGTTAAGGATGACGGATTAGCAATCCGCTGCATTACCACTCTGCCAACGCTCCAACGAAGTGGTAGGGGTACTGTATCATTTTTGTTACATAAAGTCAAGCATTAAATAATCCAGCATTTCATTTTATTTTTAAACACAAGAGAAGACCTAATAAACGTTATATAAATTTTACCCCCTAAAACGGTCAAATAATGTCTTCATATTATCAACAACAGCTTGGCGATCCTTTTCACTTTTATCGGTTTGTAAAATCACCTGATTAATATAAGCAAATAACAAATTTGACTCTACCGCTTTAATCGCAGAATTAACAGCACGTAACTGTACTAAAATATCGGAACAAGATCGTCCTTCATCAATCATTTTTTTTATGCCATTTATTTGACCAGATATACGACTAAGACGTGGCATATTTTCCATATATGCCAATGTATTTTCTTGGATTTTTATTTTATTTCCTTTCATCTGCATACCCTCATCTGGTATAATACTATACTGTTTAACACCGCATGTCAACATCTTCAAATAACATTTCTTTTGTTTTTTTGTTTAAGAACAATTTGTTATCAAATCTTCACACAGATATCTTGATTTTTTTTGTTTTAACCGTTATATTGGACACACAAAACAAAGGAGATATATATGGATATAAAAGCCATTAAAACAAAACCTTTTATAGATCAAAAAACAGGAACATCCGGATTACGCAAAAAAGTTTCAGTATTTCGACAAAGTGGATATATTGAAAATTTTGTACAGTCTATTTTTGATTGCTTAGAGGGATTTGAAGGAAAAACTTTGATCATTGGTGGCGATGGACGTTTTTACAATGAAAAAGCCATCCAAACTATTATTAAAATGGCGATAGCAAATCAATTTGGACGTATCATTGTTGGGCAAAATGGCATTTTATCTACACCAGCCGCTTCTCATCTAATCAACAAGCATGAAGCCTTTGGTGGACTAATTTTATCAGCCAGTCATAACCCAGGAGGTTCTGATGGCGACTTTGGTATAAAATTCAATAATGCCTCCGGTGGTAGCGCTCCAGAAAGCTTAATGCAAAAAATCACAGAACGCACAAAAGTTATTGATCGTTACTGGATGGTAGACACACCCGATATCGATTTGTCAAAAATTGGCACCCAAACTATTGGAACAATGATAATTGAAGTAATTGATTCGGTAGACGATTATGCTGAATATATGCAAGAAATTTTTGATTTTGATTTATTAAAAAATTATTTCAAAAAAGGTATCAAGTTTGTTTTTGATGCAATGAATGCTGTTACAGGTCCTTATGCAAAACGTATTTTTGAAAAAATGTTAGGTGCAAAAGAAGGCTGCGTTATTCACGATACTCCAATGCCAGATTTTGGCGGATTACATCCAGAACCAAACCTTGTTTATGCCAAACACTTAGTTGATATGGCCTATAGCGAAAATGGACCAGATTTTGCCGCTGCTTCCGATGGAGATGGTGACCGATATATGATTTTGGGGCATAACTTCTTTGTTAACCCATCTGATAGTTTAGCTATTTTAGCCGATTATCTGGAAGAAATTCCATACTATAAAGGCCGCCTATACGGTGTTGCTCGCTCCATGCCAACGTCAACCGCTTTGGATGCTGTAGCAACTGCAAAAGGATTACCTTTATATGCTACCCCAACCGGATGGAAATATTTTGGTTCATTATTGGACAATAAAAAAATCGCTTTATGCGGGGAAGAAAGCTTTGGTGCTGGCTCGCTACATTTAAACGAAAAAGATGGCATTTGGGCGGTCTTGGCATGGCTCAGCATTTTAGCTAAAACAGGAAAAACAGTTGAGCAGGTTGTTCAAGAACATTGGCAAAAATATGGACGTGTCTATTGTTCAACACATAACTATGAAGCGTTAGAATCTGATGATGCTAACGCCGTTATGCACCATTTAACCGAACAAACAAAAACATTGGCTGGTCAACAATTTGGCGATTTAACCGTTGAACAAGCCGGTTTATTTACTTACACTGATCCGACAACAAATATCGCTGAAGAATTGCCCGTTGTTGAAATTAATTTTTCGGGTGGTTCCCGAATTATCGTTCGTCTGTCCGGTACGGGCAGCAGCGGTGCCACAATGCGTGTTTATTACAACAAAACAATGACAGATACCGCCCATTTAAATGATGATGTCCAAGAAACATTAGCAGATTTAATTGCGGCCTTTAATCAAATCAGTGATATTAAACGCTTTACTGGACGTGAAGTTGCAACCGTTATTACATAAGGATATCGTCTATTTCATATTTAAAACACCAAACAAAGAATAGTCATAAAACACTATTCTTTGTTTTTTCTTAAAATAAAGACCGTTTTATGACACTTTACAACAACCGTTAACCATTTATTAACTTTTTAAGGTATAGACTAAAGTTAGTTAGATGGTTCGCCATCTAGTCGTTTTAATAAAAAAATGAGGTATATCATGAAAATGAAATCTGTATTATTTGCTTCCGTTGCCGTATTATTTACAGCCGGTTCTGTTTCTGCTGCCGATTTAACAAATCCTTTTGGTTTGCCGGAACAAGGTGGTATTTCTTCCGATACAAGAATTGAATTATCTCGTACAAAATACAAAGATAGTATGGGTAAAGAAGATGGTTTAATGGCTTCTGAAGAAATTCAATATGGCTTAACAAATAATTTGGCATTAACAGCAAAATTATACAACGAATTTGATATTGATAATATGAGCGAATTGAATAACCAACACAACTTAACATATCAACTTGGTTTAGCTTATAACATCAAAAAAGATAATTTCTTAGCTCAAGTTTACGGCTCTTATTTAACATATGATGCCAAAAGTCATTATGGCTACATAGTTGACCGCGGTTGGCAAAAATATGTAGAAGGCGGTGTTAAAGTAGGTTACTACGCCGGATGTGGATTTACACCATATGCAACATATGCAGTATTAAATCCAATTGATTCCACAGAAGGTTCTCTTGAACACAGCGCTTTTGTTGGGGCCCACAAAACATACAAAAAATGGGCTGCTGATGCTGGTATCAGATACGATTTCACAACAGCTAACAAAGGTGAAAAAGCTTGGTCAACAGAAGCTGAAATCGCTTATAACGTAACAGACAATGTTGCTGTTGCCTTGTACGGCACATACTACATTGGTGGCTCTAATGCTGAAGATGATGCAGCAGATACAGACCACACAGTTGGTTTACGTTTAAAAATGGGTTTCTAATTTAACCTGTTGAATACGTCAGTGGTAGATTGCTCTACCACTGATTTTTTATATGTATAAAAAACACCACCTAATTTTTAGATGGTGTTTTTTGTTCTGTTATATGTTTATTCAGCCAATTTTTTATCTAACAATTGATTAGCCAAAGCTGGGTTTACTTTACCGCCCGAGGCCTTCATAATTTGCCCCACAAACCAACCTTTTAATTTGTCTTTACCGGCTTTGATTTCGGCAACTTTATCTTGGTTAGCGGATAAAATTTCCTCAATCAATTTTTCTATAGCACCTGTATCGGATTCTTGTTTTAATCCTTTTTCTTCAACAATAACGGCTGGTTCTTTGCCAGTTTCGGCCATAATTTCAAAGACGTCTTTAGCAATTTTACCGGAAATAGTCCCATCAGCAATCAAACCAACTAAAGCGCCAAGATTTTTGGCTGAAACAGGGCTGTTTGAAACAGTTAAGCCATTCTTATTCAAATATCCGAACAAATCACCCATAACCCAGTTAGCAACTTTTTTCGGGTCTTGACCAATCATGGCTTCTTCAAAATAACGAGATGTTTCTACATCCAATGTCAATACATGCGCATCGTAATCCGTTAAGCCGAGTTCACTGACATAACGTTTTTTCTTGGCCTCTGGTAATTCAGGTAAGCTAGCACGAATTTCTTCAATGTATTCATCCGTCAAAATGACTGGCAATAAGTCTGGATCTGGGAAATAGCGATAGTCATGAGCGTTTTCTTTGCTGCGCATTGGACGTGTTTCGTTATTGTTTGGATCAAACAAACGTGTTTCTTGACGAACTGTACCACCGTTTTCGTAAACTTCCACTTGACGATTGGCTTCAATTTCAATAGCTTGCATAACAAAACGAACAGAGTTCACGTTTTTAACCTCAACACGGTCGCGCAAAATAGTTTCACCAACTTTGCGAACAGATACGTTCACATCGCAACGCATAGAGCCTTCATCCATGTTGCCGTCACAAGTGCCTAATGCACGCACAATCGCACGCAATTGACGCAAGTATTCGCCAGCTTCTTCCGGAGAGCGCATATCTGGTTTAGATACGATTTCCATCAAACCTACGCCAGAACGGTTAAGGTCAATAAATGATTTTGTTGGATGCATATCGTGGATAGATTTACCGGCATCTTGTTCTAAGTGCAAACGTTCTACGCCAATTTTTCTATCCCCTTCGGATGTGTGAACTTCAATAAATCCTTCACCAACAATTGGATAGTATAATTGGGAAATTTGGTACCCTTGTGGCAAGTCGGCATAGAAATAGTTTTTACGGTCAAAACGAGAATATTTGTTGATTTTGGCATTTAATCCCAACCCTGTTTTAACGGATTGACGAATGCATTCTTCATTTAAAACTGGCAACATACCAGGGAAAGCAGCATCCACTAAAGACACATGAGTGTTTTGTTCTGCACCAAATTCAGCACTGGCACCAGAGAAAACTTTTGCTTTAGAGATGATTTGGCAGTGTACTTCCAAACCGATAACCAATTCCCAATCGCTTGTATTTCCTTTAATTGTATACATAATCTTATCCTTTCACACGATGTGGCATTAAGTTAAATCCAGCAGATTTTTCCATCACATCTGCCACTTGGAACACCGTGTTTTCATCAAAGTGTTTTCCGATAATTTGTAAGCCAATAGGCAATCCGTTTGAGCTCATACCAACCGGTAAAGCCATTGCCGGAACGCCAGCCAAAGAGCTTGGTGTTGTAAAGACATCACCCAAGTATGTGGAAACAGGATCCATATTGGCCATATCAGCAAAGCTTAAAGCCGGTGTTGGAGCGGCTGGAGCCACGATAGCATCAACTGTTTCAAAAGCCTTTTTAAAGTCTTCGGCAATCAAACGACGAACACGTTGAGCGCGTGTGTAATATGCGTCATAGAAACCAGCAGACAACACAAAAGTACCCAACAAAATACGGCGAATAACTTCATCGCCAAAACCATCTGTACGTGTGTTTTTGTACATGTCATCTAATGTAGCGCCTTCTACACGAGTTGTGTAGCGCACACCATCATAACGAGATAAGTTAGAGGATGCTTCAGCACAAGCAATGATGTAGTAAACCGGTAAAGCGTATTTTGTATGCGGCATAGAAATTTCCACCACTTCGGCGCCGGCATCTTTTAAAAATTGAATGCCTTTATCCCAAACTTTGGCAACATCTTCATTCATACCATCCATACGGTATTCTTTTGGTACACCGATTTTTTTGCCACGAATATCGCCGGTTAAAGCAGATAAATAATTTGGTACTGGTGTATTGACGGATGTTGAATCTTTTTTGTCATATCCAGCCATAGATTCCAACATAATGGCACAATCTTTAACACTGCGAGCCATTGGGCCGGCTTGGTCCAAAGAGGAGGCAAAGGCCACAATACCCCAACGAGAGCAACGACCATATGTTGGTTTTATACCTGTGATACCACAGAAAGAAGCTGGTTGACGAATGGAACCACCTGTATCGGAACCTGTTGCGCCCATACACAAACCAGCGGCAACAGCGGCAGCAGAACCACCGGAGGAACCACCAGGTGTTAAGGCGTATTCGCCATTTGCATCTGTCCATGGGTTTTTTGATTCACCAAAATAACTGGTTCTTGTGGAACCACCCATAGCAAATTGGTCAGTATTAACTTTACCAAGCATAACTGTACCAGCATCTTTTAATTTTTGTGTGACTGTTGATTCATATGTTGGCAAAAAGTTAGATAAAATCTTGCTGGCAGCTGTTGTGCGCACATCTTTTGTACAATACAAATCTTTGTTGGCAATTGGAATACCATCTAATGCACCCAAGCTTTCACCGTTTGCACGGCGTTTGTCAGATACTTCGGCATCAGCCATTGCGCGTTCCGGTGTTTCGGTGATATAAGCATTTAAAACGCGGCCTTTTTCCATTTCAGCCAGGTGCGCACGTGTTAATTCCACAGAGGAAATTTCTTTTTTAGCCAATAAATCAGCTGCTTCAGAAATATGTAAATTAATTAAGTCTGTCATTTTTTACTCCACCATTTTTGGAACAACATAAAAACCGTGAGCAGATTCCGGTGCATTTTTCATTAAGTCAGCTTGAATGCCGCCATCTGTCACAACATCAGCGCGAATAGCATCTGTTTGTTCCGTTACGGAAACGAGTGGTTCGATACCATCTACATTTACTTCTTGAAGTTGTTCAACCCAATTTAAAATACCGTCCACTTCGCCGGCAAATTTTTGTTTTTGTTCGTCGGTTAAATTCAAACGAGCAAGATTTGCCACATTTGCAACCGTTTCTTCATTAAAAGCCATATTTTTCTCCTTTTGTTTGAATGCCCATATTAAAACGGATTTTTCCAAAAAAAGCAAGGAAAAATCCGATGTATAGATGCAAAAAATTTCAAAATAGATTATCGCCTAAGACCATTACGAATGCGCGTTGCTAATTTCACCATATCTCGCGATGCCATGGAAATAATATCAGTATGTTGCGCCGCAATTTTTTTATCCAAAAAACGACGATATAAGATTGCCCATGTATAAGCTAAACTTGCATGTTCCTGATTGTGCTGTTCAGCCTCAGTATGCGTATCTTGATTTAAAATTTTATCTCGTTCTTCATACAATTGGGTCTCTGTCAATCGTTGTTTTGTGAGTACGGCTGCCCAATTCAAAATCATTAATTTAAAAGTAAGCTGTTCAGAGTTTACTTCTTTAAGACGTAGTGTTTGGCGCATTTCTTGTTTTAAATGCACTGGTAATCGACGAAAAATTTTATTAAAAAAATCACCCTTTTTAGGTGTATATTTATTAAAGTCCATTTTACCCCCTCTGCTATCTTTACTTAATTTTACCACACTTTTTGTGTTTTTCAAGAAAAAAATATACAAAAAATAAAATATTTTCTTGATTTCAAGATAAAAATCATGTATTTTCACCTATATTTCATACAAAAGTCAGGAGAAAACACATGAAAAAAATTATTTTAACATCTGCAATTTGTTTATTAACAACTGCTTGCGCTACAGATGGCTCTATCAGCGTTATGACAAAACTAAAAAACTGTTTAACAGAAAAAAGCTGGACAGCCGTTGCCGATGGCACCTTATACAACAATGGTATAAACACAACAGCCAAACAAATTTCTGAGATTTGTTTGAATGAATTATCCTTACAAGATATGGGCATTGAAAATCAAACAGCCCAAACAGCAACAACAATCCTAAACGCCATGGCATCCGCTAAACAACCCGAAAAATAAGGTTGTTTTTACTGCAAAAAAAAGAAAACCCCTGAGTACATCAGGGGTTTCTTCGGAGTAAAAACTATTTAGGCGGCGCGCACACGCTCTTTATGTTTTGCACGACTTAAATCAATAGCAAAACACTTACCACGAACCAACATTTGAGGATCTGTTTGCAATTCGTCATACAAACAAACGGGCGAATGCATTAAAATACCACGTGGAGATGTTGTATTCCCCTCTAAAACCTTACTTTGAGAATCAACACCAGTTTCAACAATTGCACCATCCGAATTATAAACATAATAAAATGTTTTTTGATACAAAACGTCCTTAAACATTTCCGTCAACAACTGATTGTTTTTAAATGTTTTAACAGACACAAAACCTTCGGACACAGAAACGCAAGTTTCTCGAGCTCCACCATTTTTGAAAAAATCAACCACCATATAACCATCCATCTTCAACGGCGATAAAGAAGTCGCAACAGACTTCAAACGCCCTGAATGAGAAAGAGTGGCCGATACCTTCAGCCTATTTTTCAAGACAAAGTTCATGTAAAATTCCTTTAATGTAATTTGATTTTGTTATATTAACACTTTATTAACAAAAAGTCAACATCTATTTTGTTTTTTATAAAAAATAAAAACATTGACAAATTTTAAAAACCATTATATACTTTATTTTATAAATACATAATGCGGGGATGTTATGAAAATTTTTTCAAACCATATATCAGAAAGCACGCTTGTAAAAAACATATTACAACATATTGAAACAAAAAAAAATTTCAAATTAAGGGATTCGTACACATATGTTTTTAACAACACACATATTGTTAAAATTCCGTTTACCCCCCAAACCGTCAAATCCTTGCAACAAGAAATCAAAATATCAAAAATCTTACAAAAACATCAATTGCCCGCACAGACAGTTGCATGGCAACAAATTAATTTATCATCTACGCCATCATTAAATATCCCCTTTTGCGCTGTATCTCAACGTATTGAAGGATATCACCCATCATCATTAGAGGACCCTCTTTTACAATCTGATTTGGGCCGTTTTTTTGCTAAACTACATAAAATATCAGCCTCTGAATTTCAAGATGTTTCAACTTATATGGACACACTATTTCAACATACTATACGCACATGGGAACAACTCAATAAACATAAAGGTATA
>JAFYRI010000001.1 GCA_017559525.1 Alphaproteobacteria bacterium
AGAAGAAACAATTTCTTCCAGAAAGCCTTTAAATAAAAGGAAGTTAGGCAGTTTATTAGCAGAGTTAAAAGATGGAGATATTTTAATTTCCACAGAGATTTCTAGGTTGGGCAGAAGTCTTTTAGAGGTTATGGGGATTTTGCAACATTGCTTGGCACAGAATTGTCAGATATGGACTTTAAAAGAGCATTATAAACTGGGTTCAGACATTGCTTCCAAAGTGTTAGCATTTGCTTTTGGGTTGTCAGCAGAAATAGAAAGGCAATTGATATCTGAAAGAACTAAGATGTCTTTGGACAAACTCAAATCCCAAGGAAAGCATTTAGGCAGACCATTTGGGGCAAAGAGTAAATCTCTTAAACTGTCCAAGAACACCAAAAAGGTCAAAGACCTGATGGCAAAAGGTCTTCCCAAAGCACAAATTGCCAGATTGCTTGGGGTAGATAAACTAACCCTATATAGGTTTTTAAAGAAGTTGGAAAGTGAGGAAAGTTAAATCAACTCGTTAAATTTGTCTGAAAGAGTGTATTTTCTTGCTTTATTAGATGTGTTTGTTGATGTTATAAATTCCTCTTTTACCCAGTTTCTAATTAAAAGTCTTGCAGATTGGGCAGAGATGTTCAATTTTTTCACGAATTTGATTATTATCACCTCTATGGATAGAATGTTCTAATCCTTGATGCGTTCTTGAAATTGGATGCGGATTTGAACGGGCAAGTTAGCTCTTTTGATTGTTTGAGGCAAACACAAGTTTTCTTCATTCATTTTAATTTCGGCTTTGGGGAATGTTTTTTCTGCTTTAGCAGATTGGTAACCAAGAGCGATCATTCCAGCAAAAGAAAGCAATCCAGCCACTCCAATGGTACAATTCGTTACTAAAGTCAAAACCTCCATCTCTTTTATTTGTTTTTCCATTTTGGCTTCATTTTGTATGTCAATGCCCTTAAGTTTGAAATTCGCAATATTCATCTCTCTTATTTTGTCTTCTATTTTGTTTTCTTCTTGCATGGTAACTCCTTTTGAAAATTTGTCACTATTTTAGCATAAGCAGTTGTTCTTGTCAATTAATTATTGCGTTTGAGTAAACGGATTAGAGATTGAAAGGGTTTCGTATGAAGAGTATACTTATTTTGATGCTTTTGGTTGCTATATCTATGCCTTGTTTAGGAGCAATTACTTGCACCACAAATTCTTTGGGTGTTAGAACTTGTAAGGATGATACGGGCAGGGTAATAAAATCCAGCACCAATTCTTTGGGAATAACAACTTATAAGGATAATCAAGGCAAAGTTGGAACGGCTCGGACAAACTCTCTTGGTGTTACCACATTCAAAGATAATGAAGGAAATGTTGTAAAAGCAAGAACCAATTCACTTGGCACAACGACATATAAAGATAATAAGGGTAATACAGTAAAGTCGAGAACAAACTCCTTAGGTGTTACAACTTATAAAGATGACAAAGGACATACTGTCAGATGTCGAACCAACTCGCTTGGTAGGACCACTTGCAAGTGATTGCCCACCCCGAGCAGTTGCTTTCCCCATTTATATTTGATCTGATCTAATGGCCTCAGGCAGTTGGATATAATTGCTTTTTGCTGGTGTAATCCAAAGAAAAAAGGAACTAATGTCTTTTTTAGGTTATTATAATAGTTATTGTTTATATGTATTATAATATTATTGTAGTACTTAAAAATCAATTATAAGTCATTGTATTTGTTAAATTATCCAAAAATAGGCCGAAAACAACCATTTCCACTGGTGGAAACAAAGGTTTCTGTGTTTGAAAACAACCATTTCCCGAGATGGAAATAGTTATTTCTATTTTTGCCCAAGTGGAAATAGTTGTTCTCAAAGGTCTTTTAGGTGGAAGCAACCATTTCCTGATAATTTTTTTTGCCAAAATGAAAAAATCACTTTTCACCCGATAAATATATTTGCAATGAGCAGAAGGAGAAAATTATGCCAAAGAAAAAATCAGAATTATCAATTACAAAAAGAGTTTTATTGGATTACATTCAATTTAGAACAAATAACAACTTCACATTTTATGAAGGTAATGAGTATATTGCTAAGGCCTTAGGCTTAACAACCGGTTCAGCGAAGGTATTTGTCAATGACCTTATTCGTGAAGGTTATTTATATAAAGAAACAGATAGGCAGGGGAGACGAGTTTTAAGTTATACTGGAAAAACATACTTTCCTTTATTTGAAGACATGAGGAATATTGATAAAAAGGTTTTAAAATTAGAACGAGATGGGGCTTTGAATGAAAACCAATACTTACAAGAACAATTAACTTACACAGAAGGACGAGTGAATAATTTAGTGTCAGAGAAGACAGATTTAACCTTAACAAATGAGGAACTCACAAGAAAAGTGAAGGAATTAGAGGAAAGGATAGCAAAGTTGGAAAACAGAACAACAAAGTTAGAGAACTTATTTTATAAAAATGGTGTTTCAGAAGAGCAATTAGAAAAAGCAATACAAGAAAATGAGAAAAAGGACTGCTAGACACAGTCCTTTTATTTTTAGGTTGAGTTTTTACACTTCCTATGTTATATTGATGAAAATAGATAAAAAATAAGGGATTGTTATGGTTTTAGAAAACAAGTTAAACATCACTGACCAAGTAGAACTGAACAAACAAGAAGAAAAAATCAGTAAGGAAAAAGCCTTAAAACTATTTGACAGTGGCAAAATTAACAAGATAAAAGTTGGGACTTTTGCCGGATTAAAGCAAATACATAAACACCTGTTTGAGGATATTTATGATTTTGCAGGGCAAATACGAACTGTTAATATCTCTAAAAACAATTTCAGATTTGCTCCGGTTATGTATTTAAAACAATCTTTAAAGGCAATTGATAAAATGCCTCAATCAACCTTTGATGAAATTGTTGAAAAGTATGTGGAAATGAACATTGCTCATCCATTCAGGGAAGGAAATGGTCGTGCTACCCGAATTTGGCTAGACCTGATGTTCAAACAAGAATTAAAAAAAGTTGTTGATTGGAATAAGATTGATAAGGCTGATTACCTGTCTGCTATGGAAAGAAGTCCTGTTAAAGACATTGAGATTAAACATTTGCTCCAAAATGCTTTGACAGACCAAATTGATGAACGAGAAATTTATATGAAAGGCATTGATGTCAGTTATTACTATGAAGGTTATGATGAATATGACATTCATAGTTTGATGTTAAAGGCAAAGAAATAACAGGACAATAATATAATGATATTTGTTGAATATGGTTTAGATTTTGACAATAACCGATTTGGATTTGGTAAAAGTATTGAAATTGAAAACAAAGACGGAACAGAATATCGTGTTAAAAAATCAGTTAAATTAAAGAATAAAAGATATTATTTCAGATTTTGGATATTTAAAAAAGTTTTTGTTATTTCCCGTAATGGATTTGAAATAAAATCAAAAAACAGAAATAACCTTAAAGTTGTATTTGGAATTGAAGGGGAAGAAATCTAAAAAGGACTGATGAACAGTCCTTTTATTTTAATGCAATATAATTTAGAATTCTTGCCCATTGGTTGGGGTTTCGGATGGCATAATCAAAAGCCGTTAATCCAAACTTGTCTTTGATATGTGGATTTGCTCCTTTCTCTAACAAGTATTCAATCGGGGCTGTATCACAACTCATGATACAACAAAGATGCAATAAGGTTGCCAGATTCTTATTAACAGGGGCATTGATGTCATCTACCTCAGACAATATTTCTTTTAAATCATCAACATCATCAATAAAATAGTTATTTTTATTCATCATAGGGTAATTCCTGTGCTTCTAAGTCATCTAAATCTTTTAATAATTGTTCTTGGGCTTCAAGTTTTAAGATTTCATGTTTGATGATTTCAGATTGAATAATAGAAAATACAAAACTTTGTCTTTCAGATGCACTGATTGGTTTGAAATGACCTTGATATTGGTTTAATAAGATGAAGAACCAGTCTTTTAAATGGAACTTATTTTCCAAAGCATAGTCATAAGCCGTTTTACCATTGATATCCATATAGTATGGATTAGCCCCTTGTTTTAATAGATATTCAACCATTTTTGGATTGGTTGTTGTGGCACATAATACTTGCAGCAAACTGGATAATTTACTGTTAATCGGTTGATTGATATGCGTCATCAGTTTTTCTAATTCTTTTAAAGTTTCTAAATCCTTTGGAAGAGGATAGAATTTTTTATTAATAATAATTGTTTCTAATTCCATGTTTTAATCCTTATGTTCTTATAAAAGTATTTATCTATCTATGATTAAAAACTGGAATGAAAACGAATCCGATTCGGGTAGATTTTGGATGATTTTTATCAAATTGGTCTGAAAAATGATTCAAAATTGAACAAAATGCCGGAAGTCAAATGCAGAAAATATGTCGTCAAATGTCGTCAAATGTCGTCATTTGCTTCCATATAGACAAAAAACAGAGTTTTGTCTAAACAAGGCTCTTGCGAAAAAAAGAAATTTCCATACTTTTGAATTGTCAGCAAGCAAGATGGTCTTGTTTGAGACGTAAACTAACAAAAACGAAAGGATAAAATTATGTTAGAAACAGCAACTATTAATACTTTAAACATTGAAGATTTTATGTCTTCGTTTGGTATTACCAGATTAGAAACTCAAAAAGATGAAGGCTTATTATCCAAAGGCAGTTGTAAGCAACGAATTTTGGATTTGATTACGATGAACATCAAAAATTTCAGAGACAATTCTTGGGATAAAAGTAATCAAATGAATAAGTTGTTAATTGACTTGGACGAGAAAAAGAACACTTCTGTTTTTTCTGTCCGATTGGGTGGTAAAAGAATTTACAGATGCTCATGTCCATTATTCCCAACAGATCAAAAGATTGCTTTTTTAACCAAGTTCTATGAAGCTGTGTCAAAAGGGATTTTAGATACTCAGATTGAAACATTCTGTGAAAATGAAGTGAAACGCAAAGAAATTATGAGGAAAAAGCATAATGAAAAGAAAAAAGAAGAAAGAGCCGAAGAGAAACGTAAAAAGGCAGAAAAACTTCTTGCAGAAGCCAAAGCAAATGAAGAAGTAATGAAACATCAGCCAAAAATTGATTAAAAAAAGTGGATAGTTATAAGAGCGGCAACTTTTATAATCATCCGAATGTAAAACTTAAATTACAAAGGAAATATATTATGAATGAAATTAATACACAAGAAGAATTTGAACAATTTGTTTATAAAACATTTTTTACAGTTTTTGATGAATTAAACAATAAAACCATTAAAAAATGGGATGAACTCAAAGAAATGGCAGAAATTGTAAAGGTAGAAGAAAATCGAGAAGACTGTTTTTACATATTAGATGTTATACCTCATTGTCAATCATTATCAAAAGTTTCAATTGCTACGGTTTCTACGAAATATACCATGCTTATGTTGAGAGATATGGGTTTGTGTGAGATTAAAGATGGCTATATTTCTTTCAAAGATAAAATCAAAATTGACTTGATCAACTAAAGATTATGGAAAGGAAATATAAAATGAGTAAAGTTAGATCCCAAAAAGAATTTGAAAATATGATTAACAAAATGATTGCTATGACTGATAAAGATTTGAGTGATGCAACAGTTAAAATGTGGGAAAAATGTAAAAAAATAGCTAAAATGAAGAAGATTACAACAGTTCCAGAAACTGAGTTTGCATTGATAGAGTTTGAACCTTATGATAAAAAACTATCTACGATTTACAAACCAATGGATTCAACACATCATTCACTTTTATCGCTACAAGATATGAAGGTTGCTGTTATTAAAAATGGTTTGATAGGCCTTTCAGATCTTTTTACAAAACAACTTCAACAATAAAAAAGTGGATAGTTATAAGAGCGGCAACTCTTATGACTATCCGAATGTAAAACTTAAATTACAGAAAGGATTATATAGTGATAAAAAACATTCGTCAAGAAGAAAAAAACACAAAAAATTCGATGACACCCCAAATAATTCAAGACATCATATACAATTGGGTTAATGAAAATTATGGAAGTGAAGAAGCAGAAAACCCTTCTTGGGATATTTCAACACTTTCAAAGCACATTAGTAAAACGCTTGAAGTACAATAAACAATAAGAAAAAGCAATTTCTGTTCAGATTTTGACGGACGGATAAGAAAAAGTACGGTATTCTAATGACATAAGGAGACTACTTATGGTGCAGAAATACCCCGGACTGATTGTCAAAGGTCGTGCTTTTTATTTTAGGGTCGGAGTGCCCAGAAAGTATTGGACATTGGCAAAATGTAAAGAGATTTGTTATACATTAGACACATCAGATTACAAACTTGCTGTTGCCAGATGGCGAACAGAAATTGCTCATTTACAAACATTTATGGATGTATTTGAGGATATTATTATGAAAATTAACAAAGAAAACAAAGTTGTTCTGGATGAAAATGATGTTGATAAGATATTGCTGGCAAGGTTAAGTCAAATCCAATATTTTTTGGAAGAAAATGCTGAGAATATTGTAGAAGGCAAGAAAACCATTGAAGACATCAAACTACCCACAGAACAAAGAAAAGAACTGATGGTTCAAATGATATTGGACTATTTAAGGAGTTTGGTAGAAAACTCACAAGCCAATATTACTCTTCGCACAACCTATACCAAGTTAAAGGAAAAAGAGATTGAATTAGGTTTAGAAGACAAAGCAAAAGATGGTTATGAATGGTTTAAAAGTTTTGGCAATCATGTTTCTGCATTGGAAAGATATGCAGAAAAAAGCATTAATGCAATCAAACAAGACAAACCCTATAACCCAAGCAACCCTAAGGTTAAAACTCTTTTAAAGAGTTATGATAACATGAAGACCACAGAACGTCTGACCAAATCCATGACCAAAACCCATTGGGAAAAGTTCTTTAAAAAGTATGCACAACATAGGAAAAATATGAAAGGCATAGAAGATGAGCGAATACAAACAATGTATTTAGCAGTTAAATTATCATTTCTTATTATGGGAAGAAATTACATAGAAGAAGTAACAAAACAAGATTGCCGAAAATTAAGTGAGAAGATTTATCAAGTGCCTAAACAGTGGAATGAAGCCATTAGTAAGGGAAAAACGATAAATGAAATTATGACAAAATCAGAGAATAAAGCATTAGGGAAGCAAACAATAAAAGGATATCTGAATATTTTTACCAACTTTATGAGATATGCTGTCAGAGAAGACATTATTGAAAACAATATGAATGATTATATTGATACCCCTACAAATGTTAATACCGGCAAAAGAACTCCCTTTGAACATGAGGAACTACACAAAATCTTTAATCCAAAGATATATGCCAATCCTTGTATGAGAAAAGAGCAAGCAAGATTTTGGGTTCCGTTAATTGCTTTGTATCAAGGTTGTCGTTTAAATGAAATTTGTCAATTAGATACATTAGATATTGTCAGTAAAAAAGGAATTCCTTGTTTTTTTATCAATTCGGCCGCAAAGGATAAATCATTAAAAAATAAGACTTCTGAACGATTGATACCAATTCATCCAGTTTTGATTGATTTGGGATTTTTACAATATGTAGATTTTCAAAGAAAATCAAACAGTAAGAAATTGTTTAGTGAATTGAACCGGACGGAAAGAGGAAAATACTGTCGTTCTGTCCAAGCATGGTTTGCAAGACACTTAGATAGTTTAGGAATAACGGGTTCGGATAAAGTCTTTCATTCATTTAGACATACTTTTGAGACCAAAGCCATTGAAAAAAGAATACCAGCAGAATATCAAAATGCCCTTGGAGGGTGGGCAGACAGAGGAACTGGTCAACGAGTATATGGTAAAACAAAAGATATTAATGTGATGTTAGAAGAATTATCAAAAATATCCTATCCACTTAGTAAAGAATTAAAGGTCTTTAAAGAAAAGATAAGAACAAGTTTTTATTGTAGAGAATAAAAAAATGAAAAGACTCTGTGAAAGCAGAGTTTTTTTATAATATTTGACAAATGGCTTGAAATGTGCTATGGATTGAGTATATTTGAATGAAATAGAAAGGAATAATTAGATGACTGCTACGAAAATGCTATTTGTAGAGAATAATGGGATGGTAAGCTTTAACACTAAAGGTACAAATCGTATAACTTTTAGTGTAAGCCATGATGATAGAGTAGGTTTTTATAAAACATGCGCACAAACAAATGCTGCGATAGTAGGGGTGCAATCTCCATCTTCATTCGGTGATTCTCATTATACTATTCAATTTCGTAATGAAAAAGAAGAGAAAAAGTTTTCAAAATTGTTGCAAAGAAATACAGAGGGTTATCTTTATTCGTTCTTAACCAATAAATATGGCCTTTATCTTGTATCAGGGTTAGCATGGTTCACCGTGGGTTTTTTAATGAGCACAACCAAAAAGTCAAAGGATAATGATGCTCGCCCAGTTCCTCAAATTCAAAAAATCACAGACCAAAAGAAAATGCCTGTACAAGACTCTTCTCGTGGTGCAAGAACTGAATAAAAAAACAAAAACTCTGCAAAAGCAGAGTTTTTTTGTATTCATTCCATAAATAAATCATATATAACCAAAGGAATGAACATGAATACAACTATACAAAAATTAGATGAATTATTAGCAAAAGTTAGAGCCCAACTTATTGAAAAGAAAGGTTTGAAAGAAGATCCTAAACAACCTGAACCCACAGATGAACTTCCACAACATCCTGATACAGATTATTTAATCAAGGTGTTTAATCACTTAAAGGATTTGGGATACATTAATACTCAATATGAATTTTCTGAACAGTTTTTAAACAAAAACAAGTATTATTATGGGATGATATTATCCGAACGCAGGCATCCATCCATAGATGCATTACATTTTTTAATCAAATCAATCAGTGAACTCAGTGAAGCAGAAACTAACCATCAAAGACTTGATGCCCTTTACGAAGAAGGCCACAGTTTAATTACAAAACGGTTATTAAAGAACTATTAAAGACAGGATTTGGGAAAATTCCTTCAATGTCTTAAAGTTCGGGAAAAATCCAAAAATCCAATCGGGCAAAAATCATATTTTTCTATCAAATCCGTTCGGGTAAAATGGTACTAAAATCTTATAGATAGAGTAGGGGTAAAATGTCTTTGTCGGACAAAGTGACGTGTAACTGTGACGGGAAGCAGAAAATCAGGAAAATCAAGCAATAAAAAATCCCTTAAAGACAACTCTTTAAGGGAGAAATGGTGCCGCTGGTGGGAATCGGACCCACGACCCCATCCTTACCAAGGATGTGCGCTACCACTACGCTACAGCGGCTAAGGGGAGTACTTTATAACATACCCCCAATCCCTTGTCAAGCAATTTAATTGAAAAAATAACAACTTTTTTCCTTGCTTTTTTGAGGGGGTCAAGGTAAAAGAAAATAAAAACAAGAAAAGGAAAATCTCTCATGACTAAATATGTCTTTATCTTGGGTGGTGTGGTTTCCAGTTTGGGAAAGGGCATCGCCTCCGCTTCTATTGGTTGTTTATTGAAATCTCGAGGATATTCTGTGCGTATGCGCAAAATGGATCCTTATTTGAATGTGGATCCGGGAACAATGTCTCCTTATCAACATGGTGAGGTTTTTGTGACAAATGATGGAGCCGAAACTGATTTAGATTTGGGGCACTATGAACGCTTTGCTGATGTAGATTGTCATAAAACGGATAGTATTTCTAGCGGTCGCATTTACTTTAATGTATTGCAAAAGGAACGTCGTGGTGATTATTTAGGTGCAACAGTTCAAGCAATTCCGCATGTTAGTAATGAAATTAAAGATTTTATTAAATCCGATGTGACAGAAGATTTTGTTCTGTATGAAGTTGGTGGCACGGTTGGTGATATTGAAGGTACTTTGATGTTAGAGGCTATTCGCCAATTTGCGAACGAAGTTGGCCGTGAAAATGTATGCATCATTTTCTTAACTTTAGTGCCGTTTATTGAAGCTGCCGGAGAGCTTAAAACAAAACCAACTCAACAAGCTGTTCGTACGTTATTGGAAGTTGGTATTCAAGCTGATATCTTATTGTGTCGCAGTAAAATTCCATTGGGTCAAGATGAACGTCGTAAATTGGCATTATTCTGTAATGTGGCTCCGGAAGACGTCATTGCGGCATTAAATGTTGATAATATTTATAAAATCCCATTGACTTACCACGCAGAAGGGTTGGATAATCGTGTTTTAAAACATTTTGGAATGTTAGAAAGTGCACCTCAGCCAGATTTAAGCAAATGGGAAAAAATTGTGGATGTTGTGGCTAACTATGAAAAAGAGGTCAAAATTGCCGTTGTTGGCAAGTATTGCGGGTTGCAAGATGCCTATAAATCATTAGGTGAGGCTTTAACACATGCTGGTATTGATGCCAAAACAAAAGTTAAGGTCAAATGGATTGAATCCGAAAAATTAGAACCTTTATCGGAAGATGAATTACATGATACATTAAAATATTTTGATGGTATTTTAGTCCCTGGTGGTTTTGGTAATCGAGGGATTGAAGGTAAAATTCGTGCGATTAAATATGCACGTGAAAATAATGTTCCGTTTTTTGGTATTTGTCTTGGCATGCAAATGGCTGTGGTGGAAGCTTGTCGTCATTTGCTTGGCATAGAAAAGGCTGGTTCTGCAGAATTTGGACCAGAATTTGAACCCGTTATTTCAAAAATGACTATTTGGGAACAAGATGGAGTTAAACACATCCGTTCCGATAATACGGATTTAGGTGGTACAATGCGACTAGGGGCTTATCCATGCGTTTTGAGAAATGGCTCATTGGCTCATCGTATTTATGGCGAAATGAATATTCAAGAACGCCATCGTCATCGTTATGAAATGGATATTGCCTATGCCGATAAATTAGAAGCAGTTGGTATGGTGTTATCTGGTAAATCACCGGATGGATTATTGCCAGAGATTGTGGAAATTCCATCGCATCCATTCTTTATCGGAGTTCAATTCCATCCGGAATTTACATCTCGCCCCGGTAATCCCAATCCGATTTTTAGAGAATTTGTCAAAGCGGCAATTATTAAAAAAGGCTAGAAATACAAAGAAGACTGCTTTTTGCAGTCTTCTTTTTGACGATTTTTATAAAATATGGTATAATATAAGGTAAGATGCTTTTTTATAGGAGGTATGTGGTATGGCCGATATGTTTAAAAAGATTAAAAAACAAAATGGTGAACGATTTGCAAAGGCTATACGTGCCTATGATAACGGTATTTTTGATATTGAAAATTTGGATCAAATTGTGAAATATGCTGGTCGTGAGGCCGAACCGATTATGGATTATCTTATTTCCTTAAAAGGTGTTGAAATTGCCGAACATACTGTATCCAAAACACCGCTTCAATTATTAGATGAGGCCGGATATGATGCTTATTATGCCGATACATTGGAAAAACAAAATGCCATCAGTAAATATTATGCCGATGAAGAAACATTACGTGATTTAGCCACGCAAGGACGTATCAGCCGTCAGTATGCTTCTAATGGAGAAGGGCTATGTACTTTTCGTGATCCGCATCGGTTTGAAAAATACTACATCATTAACGCCGTTCGTAAGGATGTTGATGACATTCGCCGTGAAGATTTCCCAAATCCCGAACGGGAAGATAAATACGGTACTTCGGTTTTATCCATTCAAGTTTTAAAAACAGGCGGTTTTATTTCCATTAAAAACAGATATAATCATACCGTTCAAAATCCGGATAACACCTTAAATAGCAATCCCGATAATATTATTGAAGGGTTATCTATGGCCATCAAACAACATTTTAATGTTGATTTTTCGTCTAAAAAAGCGTGGTTACCTTTTCATTATACATCTATTAACAATCAAATTATCAAATATGAACGTGAAGAAAATAATATTTATATTGGTGATAATTTTTATGTAAAAGATGGTGTTGTAACTGAATTAAATAAAGATTATCAAGAAATGATTGACCATGCTTTTATTTTGGATAAGAAAAATGGGACAATAACGGATATATGTAGTATAAACGATTCATTTACCGATGTTTTACAAAATGAAATCAGTGGTAAGAAAATTAGTGTATCAAAGTATAAAGAAAGTGATACGACAAAGATTTTAGTAGATGGACAGGAATTGTGTACTCTGCAATCTGGACAAATAACTCGTTTGAATTTATTAGAAGCAACTGAGATACCAGATAATTTTCTATCAAAAGTTAAATTACCTTACCTTAAAGAATTAAATGCTCCCAAGGTAAAACGTATTGGTGATAATTCATTCAATGGTGGTTCTTCATTTTTGATGGATGCACCGGAATTGGAAGAAATAGGAAATAATACATTTTCTGGATATAACCTGAATACTTATATTTGTATGCCAATGATACGAAAAATTGGTAATAACTCTGTAGAACATATAGATACAGAGAGGATGACTTTTGATCATTTGGAAGAAGTTGGAAACGAATCCTTATGTAATGTGCGCTCGAATTATTTCCCAAAATTGAAAAAGGCAGGGGATAATTTTTGTGGTATGTGTTTAGGATATGAAGAAGAATTATATGTGCCAGAGTTGGAAGAAGTGGGGGATAATTGTTTTTGTAATGCGGGTAAAGTAGAGGATTTAAATTTTCCAAAATTACGTATTGCTGGTAACAATTTTCTTAGAGGCCTAGAACAAAAAGAAAAAGGTAGGAGAGTTAATTTGCCAAGTTTAGAGCAGGTTGGAGACAATTTTATGTGTGGTGGCTCTGGATGGGGAGTATGTGGAAGAGACTATTCATTGGCTGAATTAAATGCACCAAAATTAGAAACAGTTGGTAAAAATTTTATGGAACGTTGTACTGATATTGGACAAATGAATATGCCAAGCGAGGTCAATGTTCAAGTGGAATACCATGAAAATGAAATTGAAGCATTTATGCCAAAAATGCCGGAAGGTAAGCGCCCAAAACCAATTGCATTAGAACCTAAGTTTTGTTTGGTGTTTGATGTATCTTCTGAACAATCACAAAAAGATCAAGGTAAAACAAATCTCTATGAAACGCCAGCTGTTATCGATATAGATGTTTTGACAGAGCCGATTGTTTCAAAATCAGATCTGGTTAATAAAGTTTCGAATGTTATCGAGGAGCCACGTGTATCACAAGCACAACCTTTGGAAAATTCTCAAAAACCGATTGGATTGAAAAACAGATTGTATGAATTATCTGAAAAAGGACGCTTGGAAAGAATGATTGATACTGTAAAAGGTATATTTTTTAAACATCATAAAAATCAACGTTAAAATATATGAGAATACGACTTATAAAAAAGGCCATCAAAATGATGGCTTTTTTTTATCCAACTTTGGCAATATGGATTAAATTTGTATTACCGTGTATGGCAAATGGAATGCCAGCAGTGATAATAACTTCATCATCAGTTTTTGCATAGCCTAAATTTTTTGCGTATTCAATTGCCAATGGGGTTACATCTGTTAAATCTTCTAAAATTGGCACAACAACAGAATGTACGCCCCATACCAAAGCCATACGATTAGCAATAGCTTCTGATGTTGTCATGCTGATAATTGGACGAAGGGGACGTTCACGTGATGTTCTGAGAGTTGTTTTCCCCGAAACAGAATAACTGACAATACATGCTGGTTTATCCAATACCTTAATCATTTGACGAATTGCTGATGTAATTGCACTGGCAATTGTTTTATCAGGAGGCATAGTTGATTTTTCCATGTCATTAATATAATGGGAATCTTGACTTGTTTTTGTGATGATTTTTTTCATCATACTGACAGCTTTAACTGGATATTCGCCCATTGCTGTTTCTGCAGATAACATAACTGCATCAGCACCATCATAAACAGCTGTTGCCACATCAGAGACTTCAGCTCGTGTTGGAACAGGTGACATAATCATACTTTCTAGCATTTGAGTGGCGACAACAACTGGTTTTCCTGCAGCTCGGCATGTTTCAATAATGCGTTTTTGTATTGCGGGTACTGTTTCAATTGGGCATTCAACTCCCAAATCACCACGTGCTACCATAACACCATCGGCTAACTCGATGATTTCATTTAAATATTGTATAGCAGAAGGTTTTTCAATTTTAACCAAAATACCAGCTTTATCACCAATAATCTCTCTAGCCATTTTGACATCTTCTGGTTTTTGTACGAAAGATAAACAAATCCAATCTGCCCCTAATTTTAAAGAAAAGTCTAAATCTTTTAAATCTTTTGGGGTTAGGGCAGAGATTGGTAAAATCACATCAGGTACGTTAACACCCTTATGATTAGATAAAATACCCCCAACTTCTACAGTTGTGTTAACATAATCAGAACCAAAATCATCAACATTAAGTTGAATTTGACCATCATTAAGCAATAAAGACATATCTTTTTTTAAGGCACTAAAAATTTCGGGATGCATTAATGATACACGCGTTTCATCTCCTAAGATTTCATTCATATCCATACGGAATTTTTGTCCTGGAACTAATCGGACTTTATCATTTTTAAATTTTCCAACTCTTAGTTTTGGCCCTTGTAAATCGCATAAAATCCCATAGTGAGTGCTATTTTCTTTGCTGATTTGACGAATTAATCGGAAATTTTCAGCATGACGTTCGTAATCTCCATGGCTGAAATTTAAACGAAAAACATTTGCACCGGCCTTTGCCAGTGCTTTAATCATTTTTTCACTAGACGTTGCAGGGCCTAATGTAGAAATAATTTTCGTAAAAGTATGTTTCATTTTTTTCCTTTATATTATTCTTGAATTGATAAGGTTATATGACCACAAACAGATTGGTCTTTTCCAATACTTTTAATTCCAGTTCCAATAACACCATTCGCGGCCAAGTTAAAAGCATTGCTGGCATTCGTACAAGGTTCTAAACAAACAAAATTTTTACCTTTTGGGGTATACAGAACAATATGGCCAAATTGTTGGTCAGATTTCATACAAACAGTGTATTTGTTTTCAGGGTAAATTAATTTTGCAGTCCCGTCAAAACCACTAAAACATGTATCAAATACAGCAGTTTTAAGTGGTTTTTTCTTGCTAAATTGCCATGCTTCTGGTGTGGGATATGGTCTGTCAAAAATTGGGTCAGATTCATGTGTCCAAACCATTTTTGTTGGAAATTCTAATTCCATATCTTTTGTTTTTACAAAAAATGGATGAATTCCCATGCCACAAGGCATTGGTAAAATAGCATTATTTGTTATTTTTAAAGAAACAGATAATTGTGTTTCATCTAACTTATAAACAACTTCGGCATCATAAGAAAAAGGAAAGCCATTTTCTTTATCGTGTGACATTTTTAATGTTGCAGATATATCAGATTGTTCGACAATTTCCCAGGTACTTTTCCATCCATCACCATGTATTGGATCGGCAACTCCAACCTGATTTTTTTTCATTTTGCGAGTAATTCCCCAATACACAAAGCTTCCACCACGAATACGACCGCAAAAAGGTAACATTAAAAACATAGATGTATTGTTTGCATCTAAATCAGGTATATTTTTATCTGTTGGACGTAAGATATCTTGTTCTTTATATCTCAGAAAAGAAAGGCTTGCGCCGATTTCTGGAAGGATTCCAATTTGTAAATCTTTATTTTTTAAAATGATTTCTTTCATTTTTTATGCGCCTTTCTTTTTTGTTTTTTTTGTTTTCTGGGTTTCTTTTTGTTCTGTTTTTTGTAAAGCTTGTAAAGCTCTTAATATCAGAGAATCAATTGTATCGTCTTTTGTATCTCGCCCACTAACACCAAAAGTTGCAGTGATGAAAGCACCTGTTTCTGATTGTAGATTTTTTTCTTGTATTTTTTGTTTTAATCTTTCAGCTAAGAATACAGCATTTTCTGCAGGTGTCTCTGGTAAAATTAAGGCAAATTCAACATCTCCGATACGACCTAAATAATCACAATCACGCATTGCTTTACGACAAATGGAAACCGTTTCTTGCAATATTTCATCACTAAAAGTATACGCAGAACCTTGAGAAGGTTCATAAAAATAATTTAATTTCATAATTAAAATAGATATTTGTCTATTATATCGGGCAGCACGACTAACTTCTGTTGCTCCGACTTCTAATAATGCTTGACGATTTAAAGCGCCAGTTAGGGGATCAACTGATGCCAAATAACGTAATTCTTCTTCCAATTTTTTTCGTTTAGTGATATCAAATCCAACAGCACGAATTTCCAATGGTTCTCCTTTATCATCGTATACAACACGATTTGTCCAAGATACCCAAAATTTTTCACCATTTTTTTTAATATTTTGTGTTTCGTTTTCTACATACATTTTGGGATTATTAAAAATACGTGCAATTAAATTTGCCTGTAATGAATCTTTACGCTCTGGTTTTGGAAAAATGGTATTAAAAATATTATTCCCAATTAATTCTTCTTTTGAAAAACCGAAAACTTCAGTTGCATAATCATTTGCAGATGTAATTTTTTCATTTAAATCTATTGAAATAATAATGCTTTTAGATGTTTCTGGAATAAAAGGGTCAAGAGGATTTTTAGTATTCTGTTTTACATTTTCTAAATCTTTTGTTAACTTTGCTTTTTCTTCTATCATATTTGATAGTTTTTTTCGTAAATGTTTCGATCTATTCATAAATACAAATGTTAAAAGAATGAACAATAATGTTGTAATTAAGAAAAAAACATCTACAATCGCAAAGCAATGAGAACCTTCAATCATTCAAAACTCCTCTTTATTTATTCAAACTCGCCCATAGATTAGCGATATTTTTATTTTAAGACAAGTAAAAAAATGCTTTTTCTTGACTTTTTTTTCAAAGTAGTGCATTTTAGATAAAAATTATAGGTAAAAAATGAAAAAAAATGAAATTGAAACATTAGTGCATAAAGGGTATGAATACGGTTTTGAAACAACCGTAGAAAGTGATGTTGCACCAAAAGGATTGAACGAAGATGTGATTCGTTTTATTTCAGTACAAAAAAATGAACCCGAATGGTTGTTAGAATGGCGATTAAAAGCTTATCGTCATTGGTTGACTTTATCGGAGCCTCATTGGGGTAAATTGGATTATGAACCCATTAATTATCAAGATTTATATTATTGGTCTGCTCCTAAAAAAGATACGTTAAAAAGCTTAGATGAAGTTGATCCGGAAATTTTAAAAACATATGAAAAGTTGGGTATTCCTTTGGAAGAACAAAAGGTTTTGTCTGGTGTTGCTGTTGATGCTATTTTTGATAGTGTTTCTGTAGCGACTACTTACAAAGCGCAATTAAAGGAAAAAGGTATTTTATTTTGTTCTATGAGTGAGGCTGTTCGTGATTATCCCGAATTAGTCAAAAAATATCTCGGATCGGTTGTGCCGTATACGGACAATTTCTTTGCTTGTTTAAATAGTGCTGTTTTTTCTGATGGGTCATTTGTGTACATTCCAAAAGGTATTAAATCACCGATGGAATTATCTAGTTATTTTCGTATTAATGCTAAGAATGCAGGGCAATTTGAACGCACATTAATTGTGGCCGAAGAAGACTCTTATGTTAGTTATTTAGAAGGGTGTACCGCTCCTCAACGAGATGAAAATCAATTGCATGCAGCTGTGGTAGAAATTATTGTATTGGATAGGGCCGAAGTTAAATATTCAACAGTTCAAAACTGGTATCCGGGAGATAAAAACGGTAAAGGAGGTATTTACAACTTTGTGACTAAACGAGGCATTTGTCATACAGATGCAAAATTGTCTTGGACGCAAGTAGAAACAGGATCAGCTATTACTTGGAAATATCCAAGTTGTGTTTTAAAAGGTGATAATTCTGTTGGTGAGTTTTATTCGGTTGCTTTGACG
>JAFYRI010000011.1 GCA_017559525.1 Alphaproteobacteria bacterium
CGAGGGTTCGATTCCCTTCACCCGCTCCAATTTGTCCCATGGTGGGACGTTTTTTAACACTGATCAGTTAAGGAAAAGTAATAATGAGTAAAGAAAAATTTGAAAGATCAAAACCGCACTGTAATATCGGTACGATCGGTCACGTTGACCACGGTAAAACAACATTGACAGCTGCTATCACAAAAACATTGGCCGAAAAAGGCGGCGCAGCTTTCGTTGATTACGCAAACATCGATAAAGCTCCAGAAGAAAGAGCTCGCGGTATCACCATTTCTACATCTCACGTAGAATACGAAACAGAAAAACGTCACTATGCTCACGTAGACTGTCCAGGCCACGCCGACTATGTTAAAAACATGATTACTGGTGCTGCTCAAATGGATGGTGCTATCTTGGTTGTATCTGCTGCTGATGGTCCAATGCCACAAACTCGTGAACACATCTTGTTAGCTCGCCAAGTTGGTGTGCCAGCTATCGTTGTTTTCATGAACAAAGTTGATATGGTTGACGATGCCGAATTATTAGAATTGGTTGAAATGGAAATTCGTGAATTGTTGTCCTCTTACCAATTCCCAGGCGATGATATTCCAGTTGTTAAAGGTTCCGCTAAAGTTGCTTTAGACGGCGGCGACAAAACAATTGGTCACGACGCTATCATGGCTTTGATGGATGCTGTTGATGCTTACATTCCACAACCAGATCGTCCAGTTGACAAAGCTTTCTTGATGCCAATCGAAGATGTATTCTCCATTTCCGGTCGTGGTACAGTGGTTACAGGTCGTATTGAACGTGGTATCATCAAAGTTGGTGACGAAGTTGAAATCGTTGGTTTGAAACCAACTCAAAAAACAACTGCCACAGGTATTGAAATGTTCCGTAAATTATTGGATCAAGGTCAAGCCGGTGATAACGTTGGTGTATTATTACGTGGTACAAAACGTGAAGAAGTTGAACGTGGTCAAGTTTTGGCTCAACCAGGTACAATTACTCCACACACAAAATTCGAATCCGAAGTTTATATTTTGAGCAAAGATGAAGGTGGTCGTCATACTCCATTCTTCGCTAACTACCGCCCACAATTCTACTTCCGTACAACAGACGTAACAGGTACAATTGAATTGCCAGCTGGCACAGAAATGGTAATGCCAGGCGACAACGTAAAATTGACAGTTACATTGATTGTTCCAGTTGCTATGGATGAAGGTTTACGCTTCGCTATCCGTGAAGGTGGCCACACAGTTGGTGCTGGTGTTGTTGCTAAAATCTTTGAATAATTCTCGGATTATTTAAAATTTTAAGACCTCGGGATTTTTCCCGAGGTTTTTTTTAACATTATTTGTATCTATAGCATGAATACCAAATTACTAATAACACAATGCATGAAAGCTACCATATGCAGAATTATCACGATTCCATGAATGATATATTTTACCATGAGACGGATTTATACCATATGCCTGACTTGCATTCTTTGATCTTGTTGTCCAATTCCATTGAGACACATTACTAGCCTCTTTCATTTCCGGACACATATTCGCACAATCTGCCGTTGTATTGCCACATGCACAATCATTAAAATCAAACATTCTCATCCCCATCGCATCACACCAAGCCCAAGCATTCCACCAATTCATGGTATTATAACTAGAACAATACTTATGTCCTGTAACCGCACCAACTACAACAAATCCGGCCCCATTTGCACATGTTTCAACTGCATCTTCTGCAAGTACAGCAGAAGAAAACAATAACATCCCACATGTAGCTATTAAAAATTTTCTCATACACACTCCTTTACCGTTTTCATAACACGAAAAAATCACTCTAAAAAAAATCAGAGTGACTGGAAGTTCGTAACTATTCATAGGTATAGTATGATATATTGACCCATTGGGCTATTCTATCATCTTCCAGCCAGGCTGGAAGCATATTTTTCATCCAATATCGGACGCCTATGAAAGAGGTTACGACACCTCGGGGCAAAACATTTGCCTTAAAACCACTTTAAAGAAAAAAATATAAAATAGCAAGCACTAATTAAAAAAGAGCCTCGTAATTGAGGCTCTTTCATATTTTGAATAAATTTTATTCACCAAAGGCGGTTTTATAAACCTCTAAAACCAATTCTTTAGTACATGGACGTGGGTTTCCGCCTGTACATACATCTGCCATAGCGGCATCAGCCAAAGCATCTAAATCTTCAGCTTTCACCCCAATTTCTTTTAATGTGGCTGGAATACCAACATCTGCAGACAATTGTTTCACGGCATTAATGGCAGCGGCTCGATATTCAGATTCGCTCATTTCATCAACACCTTTCACACCCATAGCGCGTGCAATTTCACGGAATTTTTCACCCGTATAATCGGCATTAAATTCCATCACATATGGTAATAATACGGCATTAGCTACACCGTGCGGCGTATCATAAAAAGCACTGAGTGGATGAGCCATACCATGAACAACACCTAATCCTACATTTGAAAATGCCATACCTGTCATATATTGACCGAGCGCCATATCTTCACGACCTTTTGCATCATTTTGAACGGCTGCACGCAATGAACGAGCGATTAATTCAATAGCCTTTAAATTAAGCGTATCAGCCAATTCCCAAGCAGCCAAAGTTGTATATCCTTCAATAGCATGTGTCAAAGCATCCATACCCGTAGCAGCCGTTAATCCTTTTGGCATTGTGGACATCATTTCTGGGTCAACAACGGCAACCACAGGAATATCATGTGGATCAACACATACAAATTTACGACGTTTTTCTTCATCTGTAATCACATAGTTAATTGTTGTTTCTGCTGCTGTACCAGCAGTTGTCGCAATAGCAATCATTGGAACGGCTTTATGTTTTGTCGGGGCAACACCTTCCAAAGATACAACATCGGCAAATTCCGGATTGTTGATAATAATACCAATACCTTTGGCTGTATCTTGTGG
Source organism: Alphaproteobacteria bacterium (assembly GCA_017559525.1). Taxonomy (GTDB): domain Bacteria; phylum Pseudomonadota; class Alphaproteobacteria; order CAAHEQ01; family UBA3637; genus UBA7488. The sequence goes on from JAFYRI010000011.1 coordinate 2,950, forward strand.
TGAACCGCCACCGATAGCAATTAAATAATCTGCTCCAGCGGCTTTAAAAGCTTCCACACCACATTTTACAACATCGACACTAGGGTTTGCTTTAACTTTGTCATAAATAGCATATGGCATTTTGGCATCATCCAATAAATCTGTCACACGTTTGACAACGCCAAATTTAACCAAATCTTCATCCGTTACAATCAATGCTTTTTGAAAACCACGGGATGTAATTTCACCAACAATTTCTTTAACGGCTCCCGCACCATGATAACTGGTTTCATTTAAAATAAATCTTTTTGACATATTTTCCTCCTTTATTTGTTATGAATTATCATCACATTTTAGACAGAATTTAAAAACTTTGTAAACAAAAAAAGGCTTTCCCTTTCTTTTTTTCGAAAAACATCTTATAATAAAAGAAAAAATGGAGTTAGCATGTTTTATTTATTATTAAGTTATGAATTTTTTGCCGTTTTGTTTAGTACCTTCTTGGCATGGCATTTCCCCGTATCTTCCACAATTTCATGGATATTAGGCATCTTATTTTTAGTGGCCTTTAATGGATTATTCGTTTTGATGAATTTAACACACTCATCTTTCTTTTTAGCAAAAGAAACAACTGTTTTATGTTCTTTTTTATTAGCGACTGTTTCCTATTTAGTTATCATTTTTATCATCAATGATTTTTTATTAATGATACCACAGTACGGTAAAGCATTTTTCACCCATAAACCATATTTTATATATACATTATCTATCTTAGCATTATTTATCGGCATATACGCCGTTTGGAATACACAAAATATCAAAATAAAACACTATCACCTGTCATCTGATAAAAACGTATCAACCAGAATCGCGTTTCTATCCGATTTACACATTGCACCACACAATATGAGTGTGGTAAAACTCAGAGAAATTTTTAGCAAATTAGAACAATTAAATCCGGACTATGTCATTTTAGGCGGTGACATCATTGAAATGCAACCGGATTATTTTATGGAACGACCCATTATAGAATTATTCAAGGATTTTAACACACAAAACACTGTTTTAGCCGTTATTGGTAATCATGAATATTATGGCGGACAAGTTCATGACAATGTATCTGCTATGCAAAACGCCGGGGTAATCGTTCTGAAAGACGAAGTACGATTAATACCAGATAAAAATATCGCCTTTATCGGCCGAGATGATAAAACGAATCCTCATCGTTTACCTCTAAACCGATTAACAAAAAACATTCCACAACACATATATCAAATTGTATTAGATCATAATCCGGCTTCAATTATTGACAGCATTACCGAGAGTACTGATTTACAAATATCTGGCCATACACATAATGGGCAATTGTTCCCATTTAATTTCTTAGTCAAATATCTGTACCCAAATGCTTATGGACATCGCAAAATACAAAATACCGATACCATTGTTTCATCTGGTATCGGCACATGGGGTCCACTTATACGTGTAGGAACACAAAATGAAGTGGTTATTATAGATATTAACAAACCATAATTATGGTTTAGCACCATTTTCATTCAGAAATTCAATAACGGTCGGCAAAACGTTATTAACCATCATTTTAACTCCCGTTGCATTCGGATGAATACCATCGGACAACAAATAAGTTAAATCAAAACTCTTTTTTGCAAAATTAAACACCAAAACATCTTTCATAAAAAATGGACACAATAATAATCCATTTTTACGAGCTAATTCTTGGTACATATTATTAAAAGCACGTGCATAAGAAGGTGTATTAACTGGTGGAACTTGCATACCAATTAACATGACTGGAATATTCGCCTTTTGTAATCTCTCTATAATACGTTGTAAATTACGTTCAATACCATCAATTGGCATACTACGTATTGCATCATTTATTCCCAATTCTAATAAAACACCATCAGGACGAGAACTAATTAATGAAGACAAGCGTTTTATACCATCTGATGTTGTATCTCCACTTTTACTGAAATTAATTACAGAAACATTTTTATATCCTTTAGCATGCAAAGTATTTTCTAACTGAGTATAAAAAGCATCTGTTACCGGCAATTTATATCCTACAGATAAACTATCTCCAAATACAGCTAATTTAAATGGAGCTGCAAAGGCTGTCATACTCCACATTAACATAGATACTGCCAATACTAAAAAACGCATTTTTCCTCCTTTTTACGATAATACAACAGCCCAAGGATATTTATTTTTATCTGCTTGTCCCGTTGAGACCAAATCTATGATATATTCAGCCACTAATACCTCATTAAATAGAGCAACATACTTGTCATGTCCAGCCTTAGCTACCTTCATACGTTCCAAGGGATTAGCCTTATAATAAGCAATTTTTTGATATAGCTCTTCCGGTGTGGTATAAAAAGCGACCTCATCATTTGAAAAGAAATCGCGATAACCACTAGCCGAATCTAAAAAGGTCAATAAACCATTTCCCATAAAGTGTGCCAAACGATCAGATTGATACAAATAAATAGAATTAATATGACTTAAAGACAATCCCATAGCTGCGCTTTCGCATGCCTTTTGATATTGAGTAGCATGCACCTTCGGATTTCCAGCAATACCAGCAAATAATGGATTTAAATCTGGCACATGACGTTTAATATCTTCGGCAACAGTATCAACACTAACAAATTGACCACAAAACTCTCTAGTCAAAGTCGGTGTTGCGGCAAACAAGAAATCATATGGTAATTTTTCATGTTCAAATACACGCCCTGTTTCAATACTTTTATCCACAATATTTGGCATAAACGCCACAATGTTATTAGACATTTTCAATTGAGATAAACTGTTTTTATCCGCAGTTGTCAACAAAACCAAATCACTCGCCATTTGTTTGTTTTTCAACTTTTGAACTGTGTACTGTGCATCATGATTAAATTTATTTTCAGCATTTGGATAACTTGTAATATTATCCACATTCCAGTCTATAACTTTAACATTTGGCAAACGTTTTTTTATTTCCAAAAGCGTTTCTGTTTTAATGGTATCCGCATGCCCTAAAACAATAATATCTGGACAAATTTGAAGTGCAAACTTAATCAAATAATCATTAACACGTTTACAACCTAAAGCATTCATAGATCCAGTAATACCCAACATACGGCATAAATCTCGATCAGAAAAAGTTACAACATTATGACCAGCCCGTATAAAACCATTTGTAATTTTCCTTTGCATACTATTTTCACAACAACCATTTGTTTTAAGCAAATTAAAATTAGCAATATGTAAAATTTTCATTTTTTATCCTTATTCATTAAGTAATATTCTTGCCACTTAGCAATTTTTAAAAAACGGAAATAAGCTAATGTTGTAGCATTAATAAATCCAAAACGACCTTGCAAAAACATTCTTTTCAAAAAATAATAGCGAAAAAATTGATATGGAAACTCAATAACCAATCTAAATAAAGAATACTTCTTATTCGTTGCAACAGCTGTCTTAACTAATTCATCCGTATAAGCATTATACTTATCCCATGTTTTCGTCAATGTTAAATATGAATAATGATAAACTAATGATTTCAGCTGAGCGACACACACATTTTGTCCCAACACAACTCTATCATGCGTTAAATCATCTGGCATAAAACTTTTTGTTTTATCATATAATCTCACCAAATTATATGTTTTTGCAAATCTTGAAGGTGTTTTATCTCCAGGCATCATATCAGCGATTTTAATCTTATAAGCATCTACTGAACGATTTTCTTTAATAGACAAAATTTCAGCAATTAACTTATCCGATAACACCTCATCTGCATCCAAAGATAATACTAAATCATTTGAACATTGTTCCTGTGCATATTTTTTTTGAGCGGAAATATTCTTCCATTGATGGAACATCACCTTAGCTCCATAGCTTTCGGCAATTTCACATGTTCTATCTGTTGAACCCGAATCCACAACAATAATTTCATCGGCTACCTTTTGAGCAGCTTCCAACGTGCGAGGTAATCTTTCCTCTTCATTTAATGTGACAATGTAAACTGATAATTTTTCCATATACCCTCCTACTTTTAAAAGGGAATACTAAAGATAATCGGACAAATAACTTTTAATATCAATAACTTCTTGAACAAAAGCATCTTCGGCTTGCATATCTTTGCCTAATTGAGCAACCGGGATATCCTGTGCATTATCTTGTTTTAAACGTTTTTGCACACCTTTAATTGTCAATCCCTCTTTATATAAATAATCACGAATTTGAGCCAATAAAACCACATCTTCGGCCCGATAATAACGACGACCGCCCATGCGTTTTATTGGCTTTATTTGATAAAATTGAGTTTCCCAAAAACGCAAAACAGAAGCTTGAACCTGTAACAAATCAGCCACTTCTGTTATCGTACGATACGCACCATCGGCTTTCATCATGGAAAACTCCTAATTTATTATTGCAATACACCTTTCAAGGAATTAGAAGCCTTAAAAGAAACAACTGTTCTAGAACAAATCGGATGAGTTTCACCTGTTTTTGGATTACGACCAATACGTTGATGCTTCGCGTGCGGTGTAAATGTTGCAAATTTAGCAATTTTTACCTCTTCACCATTTGCCAAAGCAATGATGATATGTTGAATAATTTGTTCAATGAACTTAAATGATTCAGAGTGGGAAAAACCCAAATCACGATAAATAGCTTCAGCAATATCTGCACGAGTAATTGTCTTAACAGTCATTTTATTTTCCTCTTTTTTTATAATTAGTTATTCTCTGTTTGCTAGATTGGCATAAAACAAAAAAAGTTGCAAGTCTTTTTTTATTTTATGCGATATTTTTATTTTATAAACGGATTAAACCGCCAGCCCATGTTAAACCTGCACCCATGGACTCTAATAACAATAAATCTCCTTTTTTCAGCTTACCACTTTTCACACCAGCATATAATGCCAACGGAATAGAAGCAGAAGAAGTATTTCCGTGCGTAGGCAACGTAACGATAACACGTTCCATATCCAAATTTAATTTTTTAGCTGTTCCTTCAATAATACGAATATTAGCTTGATGCGGCACCAAATAATCAATATCGGCATTTGTAATACCTGCCGCGCTCAACACTTCACTAGCAACATCTGCCAAATTGGTCACAGCATGACGAAACACTTCTCGACCTTCCATCATAATAGTCCCAACCGTTTTTGTCGCAGATACACCACCAGAAGATTTCAACATGTCACGTACATTCCCATCAGAATGCAAGATAACATTCAACACACCACTATCTTTTATTGAACCTTGGCCTTCTTCTGCAGTCAATAAAACAGCGCCCGCACCATCACCAAATAAAACACATGTATTTCTGTCAGTCCAATCAACAATACGAGACAATGTTTCTGCACCAATAACCAAAGCATTTTTAACTGTTCCAGCTGTAATAAAATGATTTGCAATGGATAAAGCATACATAAAGCCAGAACAAGCTGCCTGTACATCAAATGCAAAACCTTTTGCACCTATAGCAGCCTGCAACTTAGTTGCTGTCGCTGGAAAAGTTTCATCTGGCGTTGTCGTTGCAAACACAATCATATCCACATCAGCCCCTGTAATACCAGCACTTTCTAAAGCTTCAGTTGCTGCCTTAAAAGCCAAATCGGCTGTTGTTTCATCTTTACCAGCAATATGACGAGATTCGATACCTGTTCGTTCACGTATCCAAGCATCAGATGTTTCCACCATTTTTTCCAAATCAAAGTTTGTCAAAACTTTTTCTGGCAAATAACCGCCCATTCCAGATATTACGGATCTAATCATTTTTTCCTCGCATTTATTTAGGGTTGATTAACGAGATTTATCTTCAGCTGAAGCATAATCTAAAACATGCTCCAACTCTTGTTTAATACGCATACATAAATCATTTTGAGCCAAATTAATAGCCGCAGAAACTGCACATGAAAAAGCGAACGCATCTGCACCACCATGGCTTTTAACAGATACACCATTAAGTCCCAAGAACATAGCCCCATTATACACACGAGGATCCATTTTTTTCTTGAGTTTTCTAAGCGCTGGCAAAGCCAAAGCAAATCCTATTTTTGATACAACTGATTTACGCACCAAATCTTTTAAAGAAGTCGTGATAAATTTAGCCGTTCCTTCAATCGTTTTTAACGCCACATTTCCAGAAAAACCATCACTGACAACCACTTTTGTTGTTCCCAAGGCAATATCATTACCTTCCACGAAACCATGGAAATTTATCTTATCGCCAAAACCTTTCAAAACCGTTGCAGCCTCACGAATTTCTTCGCGACCCTTTGTTTCTTCTGAACCAATATTTAACAATCCAACACTTGGATTTTCTTCGCCGAACATAATACGATAAAATACATCTCCCATAATGGCAAATTCCACTAAATTTTGGGAGTTACATTCAGCATTAGCGCCCAAATCCAAAGCAACACATTGACCCGTCAACGTCGGTAAAATTGCAGCAATCGCCGGACGATCAATACCCGCCAGCGTGCCCAAACATATTTTGCTCATTGCCATCAATGCGCCAGTATTACCCGCAGAAACAACAGCCTTCGCATAACCATTGCGAACAGACATAATTGCCTTCCACATACTACTTTCACGACCAGAACGAATTGCAACAGATGGTTTATCATCTGCCTTTACAACCGCTGTTGTATGATGAATTTTATAACGATCATCAGACAATCCATATTGACCGATCAAGGGCGTTAAACGTTCCTCATCTCCATACAAAAAGAAGAACACATTTGGATGTTTTTTTGCGGCTAACGCCACCCCTTCAATGATAGCTTCAGGAGCATTATCGCCCCCCATCGCATCAATAGATATAACTAATGTATCGCTCAAAAGACCACCTCTTCTTATTCGGCGTCAGCTTTAACAACAACTTCTTTTTTATTGTAGTGACCACAAGATTCACATACATGGTGTGGACGAACTAATTCACCACATTTTGGACATTGACCAGATGTATTAGCGGCCAAAGCATGATGAGAACGACGCATATTCTTTTTAGATTTAGATGTTTTTTTCTTAGGTACTGCCATTTTAAACTCTCTTTTCTTTTCAAATAATAACCGGTCCACCCCCCATTGGGTGTTCCTTTTTTAATAATTAAGGACTACTTTATACACAATTTTTTCAAAAAATGCAAGTACTTTTTTATAATTATCACAAAAGTGTCGTAAAAAGAGAAGCACAAGAAATGTCCCTCCCCCTCTTTTCCAATCATTTTAAATAGAAACAAAAAAACTGAAACAACATACCTATAAAAAAACAGCACTAACTAAGCACTGTTTTTTTTAATAAAAATCAAAATAACTTTTTCAAAAAAAGAAATATTACCGCTTACATATAGCAAACGAGTAACCTCTTTGATTACGATCTTGCTTAACAACATCACATCCACCGTAAACAAAATGACCAATATTCAATCTATAAGCTTGACATTCATCTTCTACATTTGATGTCCATATTTCAACATGAGTTTTTCCTGATAAAGCATTACCAAAATCCGTCCACTCTAATCCTTTTATATAATCACAGCTATAATCACTACCATTCCAATCACTAAAAATATCCGAAAGACTAATTAATCCATCAAACCCCAAAGCTCTACAGCCTGCATCACCATCCCACCAACTGATTGGACCTTTAGACACATAATATATTACACCATTTATACTTATTTGGCTAAAACTCGCATTCGCTGTTACACACATACCAGTTTCATCATTTAAAAACGCCTTATTACAACTATTATTTGGACTAGCACAATATGTCTTACCTTCGCACTTATTCTTTTCATATGTACACCCTGTTGACAAACATTCTCCCGCACTGCACTTACCAACAGTTTCATCAGATAACGTACAAGATGCATTATTCATATCAGATTTTTCCACACAATACCCTAAATTAGTATCACAATAAGAACAACTTCCTACCCAATCTGTATTACAATCGCTATCTTTAGTGCAAGACCCACCAAAAACGCGGGCTGTTATTTCTGGACTCCAACCTACAAAGCACAACCCCATATCACAGTATTTATTCTCCCCGCAATCAGCATCTGTTTGACATTCTGATACATTATTTGCATTAGATGACGCTTCAAAATAAAACGTCATTGTATTATCGTCTGATGTTTCACAGGGGTCTTCTATTGCATTAGCAAGGTCAACACTGTCGACGTAAACTTCTGCTGTAGTTTTAAGGGCATCCCCTACCATTTGACAGACTCTGGATGGGATATTTTGAACTTGAACACTATAAACATTATTTTCATCTAGCACAAAAGAGGCCGGATATCCTACAGGATTTTTTTCTGGCCATCCGACTGTATTGGGATCCACTCCTCGATCGGCATATGTAATAACATCTATCGCACGCATCATCACATCATTAACCGTTTGATTTGCCCTGTATTTATCCATACCATAAGAATATCCCATAATACCACTAACGGATAACACACCGATAATTGCTAAAACCCCAAGCATTTCCACCATTGAACGACCAGATTGATTTTTATATTGCATTTTGTTTCCTTTCATAATAAAAAACACCTGCTAAATTTTAGCGCCATGCCAACTAATTGTGTGCACGTAAAATTTCAATAACTTATTTAAAAAAAACACAGTATGGATAAAATTTTTTATAAATTTTCCTACTATCATACAATTTATTCTATATTATTTATCGTGAAGTTACAAGGATTATTTTATCCCCACAATTGGTCGCATAAATGAATGACACAAAGCTATTGCCAAAGCATCCGAAGCATCTGCTGGCATTTTTTCCGGTACATCTTTAAGCAATGTATGTACCATTAAATCCACCTGAGATTTTTCAGCGTGTCCCGCGCCAACAACCATTTTCTTAATCTGATTCGGCGTATATTCAGCTACCTTAATGCCATGAATAGCCGGTGCCAACAATACCACCCCTCTGGCCTGCCCCAATTTCAATGTAGAGGTTGGATTTTTATTCACAAAAGTTTCTTCCACAGCCGCTTCATCAGGGCACCACTGCGTAATTACTTTACGCAAACAACTATGCAGTTCAGCCAATCGTTCTGCTAAATCTAATGTCGTATCCGGATTAATGACACCAGCCGCCACAAATTTTACCTTTGGCCCCTCTTTATCAATAATACCCCAGCCTGTATGACGCAGGCCGGGGTCTAATCCTAAAATACGGACAGGCATTGATTAGCCTTCCAATTGAGCCAAAATCTCATCCGAAATGTTGGCATTTGTGATAACACGTTGAACATCGTCATCTTCATTTAAAATATCAATGAATTTCATGAGTTTTTGTGCTGTTTCTAAATCTGTAATATCGGTTTCAACCAATGGTTTCCAATCAAATCTAGCAGCATTTGGTGTGCCAAGTTTAGCTTCCAAAGCTTCACGAACTACGGCTAAATCTTCCGGAATACAAGTGATTAAATGTTTGTCTTCTGTTGTTTCAACATCGTTTGCACCAGCTTCTAAAGCTGTTTCAAACATAGCATCTGCTGTTGCAACTTCCAACGGATATTCAATATAACCGATTTTTTCAAAGTTAAAGGTTACAGAACCAGTTTCACCCATATTACCACCGTTTTTGGAAAAAGCAGAACGAACTGCCGGAGCCGTTCTGGCACGGTTATCTGTCAAAGCCTCAACAATCACAGATACTTTGCCAGGACCGAATCCTTCATAACGTACTTCTTCGTAGTTACTCGTATCGTTAGCTTGAGAACCTTTGGCAATGGCACGTTCAATATTATCTTTTGGCATATTTTCACTGCGTGCATTTTGAATAGCCAAACGCAAACGCGGGTTAGATGACACATCAGCACCACCACCTGTTTTTACCGCAACTGTAATTTCACGAGCCAATTTAGAGAAGATTTTTGCACGCAATTTATCTTGAGCACCTTTACGATACATAATGTTTTTAAACTGTGAATGTCCTGCCATAAAATTTTCCTTTCTTTCTTATCATTATTTAATTTTTTATATCTTATATCATATTTCGTGTGTATTTTCAAGATGGGCACCAATACGAACCGGAAAAACTTTTGTTGCCCGATTTGTCACTTCATCAATTTCAACAACGACACCACAAAAAGTCCCTTCTTTTTCAGCCGGATCAAGGCGTTGGACTTTTTCACCCACCTTAAAACGACTAAGTGAACAATCTACCTTTTGACCGATAACAGATGCATAATCCCCGCACATCCCTACATCCGTCATATATGCCGTTCCACCATCCAATACGTGAGCATCCGCTGTCGGAATATGTGTATGTGTCCCAACAACCAAAACAGCTTGTCCATTCATTTTCCACCCAAAAGCCACTTTTTCGGCTGTTGCCTCTGCATGATAATCAATGACCAAAACATCATATTCGCCTTTATGGGCTTCAAGCCATCTATCCATCATTTCAAACGGATCGTTATATTGACGCATAAATAATTTACCAAGCAACTGTACAACAGCTAATCGCTTGCCATTTGCCAAACGCTTAATGCAATATCCGTGTCCAGCAGTTCCATCCGGATAATTCAAAGGCCGAACCAAAGAATCTGCCGAATCCAAAATTGTAAAAATTTCCTTTTTATCAAATGAATGATTACCAAGTGTAATCACATCCGATCCATGAGCCAAAAATTCATCATACATTTTGGGCGTTAACCCAAAACCATGAGCTGCATTTTCACCATTCACAATGACGGCATCTAAATTTAATTTTTCTTTTAACTGTGGCACCAAAGTCAAAACCATCTTACGGCCGGATTTACCCACCACATCACCACAAAACAAAATTTTCATTATCTTATCCTAAATCTTCGGCCAATACATTAATTTTCAAAGCCAAATTTGTTATAGCTTTAATCAACTCTTCTTGAGTTTCGGTTGATATACCACTTGTACTTTCAACATTTCTTTGCAACTGAGCTTTTTCTTCCGCAAGCAATAAACAAATCATTGCCAGCAGTTGTCCTTCTTGCATAAAACCAATATTCTTTAATAATTGTTCTGCCTTTTTGTCCAACTCATTTGCCAATTCACGCATATGTGCTTCTTGTCCATCATTACAAGAAAATTTATAAAAACGTCCACCAATTTTCAAGGAAACAACCGCCATCACTCGCCTCCCTTTTTGTAATCGGAAACTGCCTTATCCAAACGATCATAAGTCGTTTTGATAACATTTTTTAATTCCACAATTTGTTCACTGGCATTAACTTGTTTTTTTTTGGCCTGATGAATCGCTTCTTCCAATTTTATGACCGATCCTTCCAAAATATTCAATGCGCTTTTCAACTTTTCCATAAAGACTCCTGAATTATTCTTTCAAAAGATTAACATATTTTCAGCTAAAGCGCAAGAAAAATAATACATTTTTTGCAATCTTTGGGAATCACTTTCTAAAATTGTCCATAAACAGCCGAACTTTTATCAATTGTGTAAATTGTTTCATCTTCCGGATAATGATAATAGGTATACACAATATTATGTAAACCAGACAAATTTGGATAAATACTTTGACGCGTCAAATATTGAGAAAAAACACGACGTATTGTATTATCAACACATTTGGAGAAATCATTCGAAAAATCAGATGCCGTAATGATATTGGCTGCCATAATGCCATTGGGTTTCAAATGTTCTTTAACCATTTTGAAAAAATCATAGCTCACAAAATTAACCGGAATATCGTAACGAGATGAATAAATATCCAAAATAATCACATCATACTTTTTTTGTTCCGTTAACATGTACAAATAAGCATCTTGCACAACAAACTTTTTATTATCCAATAACGGTTTCTTTAAAAAATGTTTTTCACTAATTTCTTTAAGGCGAGGCTCTACATCCAAGTAAACATAGTTGTTTTTGCCATCATTCAACCCAATCGTAAAACCACCAGCTCCTAAAATCAAAATATCATGCACTTTATCCGATGGTAATCTGCGAATAACACTATCTTCAATATAACGAATATACGAAAACATCAAGTCCGGATTATCCGAAACCTGAGATGCATTTTGGCCATTAATTCTTAATAATCTTGTCTGATTATCATTATCAGACAAAATCTCTAACCGAGAGCGAGCATCATCTTTAATTAAAACACCATCAAATGCCATCGAATGCATTGCGTTTAATCCAATCGAACACATACCAATCAAAAATACCCCCACCAATGTTCTATATATTTCTCGTTTATGCATCAATAAACATACACATAAAGATGTTGATATAATTAAGACAAAAATAGTTTGAGATACCCCTAAATAAGACATCAAAACTAACGTTGTTAACAAAGAACCAAAAACACTCCCCAATGTGTCAACCGCCATAAATTTACCCGTATAATCCGAATGATTATGATGTAAAATACGGCTGATTACAGCTGTCACATAACCAGACACTATCGCAGGAATAATTAAAAACAAAACAGAAAAGAAAAATGTTAAACCCAAGGGCGATTTAATGATTTGATTAAATCCATAAAAGAAAAGCATAATAATCAAATAAGATGAAGAAAGCATGTACCAAACAGCTAATCCCCAAATACTGTTCACAATACTCCGTCGAATTTTACATTCTTTAAATCGAACAACCGACCCTAAGTAATATCCGACCGATAAAAACAACATAATAAATGCCATAATAATCGATGTAATCAGCGTATTCGAACCCAAAAAATTAACCAATTGACGCAATACAATCAGTTCATAGGATAAATTTGTATACCCCATAGTAAAAATAACACTTAATAACATTATTTTTAATTTTATTGACATTTATTATACTCCAGAGAAAAAATTATGTTTCTTACAAAAAAATTACACCTCTCGTCTAGCTTTAAAAGCCATCTGAAGTGTCCCATCATCCAAATAATCTAATTCTCCGCCCACCGGAACACCACGTGATAACGCAGATACTTTAACGCCACTATTGGCAAGCCTATCGGAAATATAATGCGCCGTTGTTTGCCCCTCAACTGTTGCAGGCAAAGCTAAAATAACCTCAGAAACAACACCAGCTTCAACTTTGCGCACTAAAGAATCAATCTCCAATTCATCCGGACCAATTCCATCTAATGCAGATAACACACCGCCCAACACATGATAAACACCTTTAAAAGCACCGGCACGTTCTAACGCCCATAAATCAGCCACATCTTGAACAACGCAAACCAACGATTTTTGACGTAACACATCCGAACAAACTGCACACGGAACGGATGTATCCATATTACCACACTCCGGACACGTTTTGATATTATCATACACATTTTTAAGCGCGTCAATCAGAGGAGCAAAATGCGTTTGTTTTTTTGTTAACAAAAATAATATTGCACGTCTAGCAGATCGTGGTCCCAATGTCGGCAATTTTGACAATAAACTGATAGCTTGTTCAATTTCAGATGATGACATAAATATTCCTTATAAAAAAAGAGAGATTTTACTCCCCTTCACTTTCTAAAAATCTACTTAAAAGAAAAAAATCTGTGGGGATGACGCACAATATTTAAAACTACATACAACAAACACCCCCACCTTTTAACTACACTTTAAAACAAATTTAAAATGGCATTTTAAAATCTTTTGGTAATCCGAGAGAAGCTTGCATTCTTTCCATTTCTGAATTCAAGAAATCTTCGGATTTGCCTTTGGAATCATTAATGGCAACCAACAACAAATCTTCTAATGTTTCAACATCATCCATAACAGAAGGATTAATTTTAACGGCTGTTGCAACTCCTTTACCTGTCATTGTCACAGATACAGCACCGGAAGCGGCTTCTCCAGTAAACTCTAAATGTTCCATTTTTGTTTGCAACGCAGCCATTTGAGTTTGCACTTGTTGAGCCTTTTTCATTAATTCACCAATATTCTTCATAATATACTCCTTACACTTAATTGAAGATGAACTCATCATAGCCATTTTTTTCCCTTTTTGCAATCATTTTTATATGAGACCCGCATTTTTTAATCAACTCTTGATTTTTTTATACATTTCGTGTATGATACCATCAAAATAAACACAAGGAATAAGCATGACAGATTTAAACCACATTCGTAATTTTTCAATCGTAGCACATATTGACCACGGCAAATCTACATTAGCCGACCGCCTTATTCAAATGTGCGGCGCTATTACTGATCGAGAAATGAAAGAACAATTGCTAGATAATATGGATATTGAGCGTGAGCGCGGCATCACCATAAAAGCGCAAACAGTTCGGTTACAATATCAGGCAAAAGATGGTAATAATTATATCCTAAATTTAATTGATACACCAGGACATGTAGACTTTGGCTATGAAGTCAGCCGTTCTTTAGCCGCTTGTGAAGGATCTTTATTGGTTGTAGATGCGTCACAAGGTGTTGAAGCACAAACATTAGCAAATGTATACAAGGCGTTAGAAGCTAATCACGAAATCGTACCTGTTATTAATAAAATTGACTTGCCAGCAGCAGAACCAGACAGGGTTAAGGCTCAAATTGAAGACGTTATTGGCATTGATTCAACCGATGCACCACTTATTTCGGCCAAAACAGGCATCGGCATTGATGAAGTTTTAGAAACAATTGTTAATCGTTTGCCAGCTCCAACCGGAGATATTAACGCACCATTAAAGGCCATGTTAGTTGATTCCTGGTTTGATCCATACCTGGGTATCATCGTTTTGGTTCGTGTTATGGATGGCGTACTCAAAAAAGGCATGGAAATGAAAATGATGCGCGCCGGTACAACACATAAAATTGACCGCATAGGTTACTTTACACCGAAAATGTTTGATACAAACGAGTTAAAAGCTGGCGAGCTGGGCTTTATCATTGCTAATATCAAATCCATTGGCGAAACAAAAGTTGGCGATACTCTGACAGATGCAAAAAAACCAACAGAAGAACCATTACCCGGCTTTAAACCAAGTTTGCCTGTGGTATTTTGTTCATTGTTCCCTGTAGATGCCAGCGATTATGAAGCATTAAAAGAAGCTTTAGCAAAATTACAACTTAACGATTCCAGTTTTGTCTTTACTCCAGATAAATCCATGGCTCTTGGTCAAGGGTTCCGTTGTGGGTTCTTAGGATTATTACATATGGAAATCATCCAAGAACGTCTATCTCGTGAATTTAATTTGGATTTAATTACAACAGCACCATCTGTAGCATACAAAATGCATTTAACAAATGGCACGATGTTGGAATTACATAATCCTGCCGATATGCCGGATGTGACAAGCATTAAAACAATTGAAGAACCATGGGTAAAAGCCACCATTATGACACCTGATGAATACTTAGGTGGCATTTTACAGTTATGCACAGAACGCCGTGGTGTTCAAAAAGAACTAACCTATGTTGGCAACCGAGCCATGGTGGTATATCATTTGCCACTCAACGAAATCGTCTTTGATTTTTATGACAGATTAAAATCCATTTCTCGTGGATATGCCAGCTTTGACTATGACGTAGTCGGTTATGAAGCCAGTGACTTGGTTCGTGTCAGCATTATGGTACATGGTGAACCTGTTGATGCTTTGGCATTCTTAGCTCACCGTACACAAGCCGAACGCCGTGGTCGTCAGATTTGTGAACGATTAAAAGACCTCATCCCAAGACATCAATTTAAAATTCCAATCCAAGCCAGTATCGGTGGCAAAATTATTGCCCGTGAGGATATTTCCGCTTTCCGTAAAGACGTGACAGCCAAATGTTATGGCGGTGATATTACCCGTAAACGTAAATTGTTAGAAAAACAAAAAGAGGGTAAAAAACGTATGCGTCAATTTGGTAATGTAGAAATTCCACAAACTGCCTTTATTAACGCCTTAAAAATCGGAGACGATAAATAATGAGCGCTTTAGATCAAACGGCTATGACGTTTATTGATACTCCCTACCAAAGCGGTACATTAGATACCGGAGCAGTTGAACGACTGGTATTTCGAACAGACGTTTTTGATTGCATGACATTGGTTGAAATGTGTTTAGCGATGGTCTATGCCAAAAAAAAACGCAAAAGCGTTGCTGAAACATTAGAATATATTCGTTATCGTAGCGGAAAAAAAGACGGCTTTTCATCCAGATTACATTACGCTCTTGATTGGATACATGATAATGAACAAAAAGGCATTCTTAAAAATATCACAGCCGATTTAAAGGGAATTGAAACCACAAAAGAAATCAACTTTATGACAACGCATCCTATGTTATATCCTAGAATGGTTGGCGCTCATGTCAAAAAAATAGCGCATACAGAAAAAATATTATCTTCATATCCATTTTATATGCTTCCTCCTTGTCGCTTTGATAGAGCTATCAAAAAAATAAAGGATGGAGATATCGTATTTTTTACAACAAACGCTATTGGCTTAGATACAGCTCATGTTGGCATAGCTCATAAAACAAAGCTTGGAATGACATTTATTCACGCTTCTTCATTGTTAGGAAAAGTTGTTATGCACGAGGGTACCATTACCGATTATTGTGAAAAAATGAAAAATGTGTCTGGCTTAATCGTGTGTCGTCCAGCATAAATAGGATAAAAAATGAAAACGGATATTTTTACATTTGATTTACCAGAAAGTCATATTGCTAATGCACCAGCCAATCCTAGAGATTCATCAAAATTGTTGCATATTCAGGTATCTGATGGGAATGTTCTGTTAAATGATTTAACTGTTGCTGATTTAGATAAAATTTTACGCCCAAATGATGTATTAGTTTTTAATGATACAAAGGTTATTCCGGCGCGATTATATGGTAAACGTGGTGAAGCCAATATTGAAATCACCCTATTTAAACAATTAAACTTATCGGATTGGGAAACACTCATTAAAAACTCACGCCGTTTAAAACAAGGTGATGTTATTGTTTTGTCCGATGATTTTAATGCCACCGTTTTACATAAAATGGATACAGGACCAGTCATTTTACATTTCAATAAAAGTGGCGCAGAACTAATGGCCGCGTTACATGAAGTCGGAACAATGCCTCTGCCCCCCTATATTAAACGTTTGCGTGGCGGCAAAGAATCAGATAAAGCTGATTATCAAACAATATATGCAACTCATGAAGGGGCCGTTGCGGCACCAACTGCCGGATTACATTTTACACCGGCCTTATTTGAACGTTTGGATAAAATGGGCATCACACGTGAATTTATTACATTACACGTTGGTGGCGGTACATTTTTACCTGTTAAAGTGGATGATACGGATAATCATAAAATGCATGCCGAATTTGGCGTTATTTCACCCGAAGTAGCTAACCGTTTAAATATTGCAAAACAAAACGGTAAACGCATTATTTCCGTTGGTACAACATCATTACGGTTGTTAGAATCTGCAGCCGATGAAAATGGAGTTTTACACCCATTTGAAGCCGAAACCTCTATTTTTATCACACCAGGATATTGTTTTAAATTTATTGATGTGATGTTTACAAATTTCCATTTATCAGGTTCTACATTATTTATGTTAGTATGCGCCTTTGCAGGTATAGAAGCTATGAAAATGGCCTATGCATATGCCATTCAAAATAATTATCGTTTCTTTTCATACGGTGATGCTTGTTTAATTGAACATATATAAAAAACATCTATATAAAATCCCGCTATTAAGCGGGATTTTATTTTATTTACGCTTCTTAGATGGTTCTCGACGTACCTTTTCTACCTTTCTTAGTGTTCTCTTCTGAGATGATACTTTAACTGGTTTTATTTCTTTTGATACTTGAGGTAAAATTTCATCTTCTTTTTTAGGTGCAACTGTATCAAAAAAATCTTTACCTGAAATCACATTTTCTTGTGTTTTTGGCATTCGAAAGATTAACAATATAGTCAAAAGAATTGATATCATAAAAATATGAGGAATACTTAATTGTAAAGAAGCAAAATACAACACAAAATTTAACGTCAGTACCCCCATCCAAACAAGAGTAGCAGCTCGTGCTTTTTGTCCTTTTGGTGTTTTATATCCCAACACCCAAAAGAATAACTCTGTAACAATAAGAATGAGTAAATATCCCAACCACAAAATAACACCAAAAATCAAAACATATAATAATACTATCGTGTTAATAACAACTTGCCATCCTTTATCTAAAGCGGCACGATCTATTATTTGATTTCCAACATCCGACCACTTCATAACAACTGTCTCTGATGTAAACGCTGGCATTTTTATATACATAGCATCAGTTGATAAATACATTCCAGATGCAAAATTTAAATTAACTGGAATATCTGGAACAGTATTAATAATTAAATCCCCCTCATATCCTTCTATAATAGGAATAGACAAATACGTGTTTTTGGGTTCAATCAAGTGACCATCTGCGATTTCTAAAGTGGGCATTTGGCTAAATAATTGTTCTATATTTTTATTATTAACAACATTTTTAACTAATATCGTAGAAAATAAAAACCAACATAGAATACAGACCAACAAAGAAAAACACAAAAAATATTTTAATCCGTATCCTTTACCATTAGCAATATAATTTAACATTTTTTTCATACTATACCTCCATCACTGAGTTTTGATATCATATATATTATATTTATTTATATAAAAAAACAACCTTTTATTTTATATAATGACTATATATAAAATATAATACTTTTGTATGATTTATAATACAAAAATACCCCACAAAATTGATGGGGTATTTTATAAATTCTAAAAGAAATTAAAACCACCTGTTTCTTTTTTGTGTTTAGGCTCTTGCTTTTTAATTTCTTCTGTTAATTTTTCTGCGGCAACTTTACCCGCTTCAAGCTCCTCTGGTAATGCCTGAGATTCTACTTCACGTATAGCCTGTTCAATTGCCATTTTTAACGTTTCATCTTCTGTTTTTGAAGCTGACATCAACCATTTGTAACAATTAACAACACTTGGCGCCTCAACTCCGCGGCCTTCGCAATACAAATTTGCTAATTGATATTTAGCATAAGCATCATCTTGTTCTGCCCCCTTTGAATACCAAGTAAAAGCAGCCTTATCATCATTAAAACGTGTATGGAACAAATCACCTAAATAAGCATAGGCCGCAACATGTCCATTTTTAACTGCATTTTCTATAGTTGAAGCCAATTGGTTTGTATCTTTTGTCTGAAAAGCAGTCTCTATCATAGTTGGGGTTACGCCATATTTAGAACCATCTGCATATAATACAGAACCTCCAGCTAATCGTTTTTGAACCGTTACGGCATCATTAAATCCAGGAATAATTGGCGTTGGAATACTCAATAAATCCTCTTTAGAAACAGATTGTTCTGGCAATATAGGGCGCCAATTACGAGCCGCACGTTGTTTACTTAACAACACTCCATCTTTATTCACTTTTTTAGCAATTTCATCACGACGAAGTGCCGCTTCAGAACCTATATCATCAGAGTTGTAAGCAGCAATAATACTATACCATGCATAAGCATCCGGCAAATTTAACAATCGAGGATCTGAAGATTGAAAGTCTGCCAACTGCTTTTGAGCCAAAACATAACCTTGATTAGCCGATCTTGCCAACCACTTAACTCCATTTTCAAAATCTTGTGGAGTACCTCGCCCATAAATATAAGCAAGAGCTAACTTATGTTGTGAACGTTTTTCACCTTTCATAGCTGCCATTAAATAATACCCAAAAGCGTAAGAATAATCTTTATCTACTCCCTTACCTTCGTGATAAATTTCACCCAATTCATACAAAGCATCCGTATTACCATTGTAAGCTACTTTCTTTAGATACTCTAATCCAATTTCTTTATTGTTTTCTATAGTATCATCATAAAATACTGTTTTAGCCAAAACAACCGAAGCTTGTTGATTTCCTAAAACATCTGCCCGTTGATAATATTCCGTGGCTTTTTTCGTATCTTTTTCGACACCTTGCCCATTTTCATACATTTGCCCCATGTAATAGAGAGCCGTTGCGTCTTGTTCATCCGCTAAATAAGTAAATTCTTCCAGAGCTTGTACATACTGACCAGCTTCATATGCACGAATAGCTTCAGGCAATCCAGCCATAGCTGCTGTCGTCAAAAAAGTTGTTCCCAAAATAGTAAAAATAAATTTAGATGTCATTCGACCCCCTTAGGTTAAATCATAATTATATGAGCATTGTATCACACGATAACATCATTGTAAATATTTTTTTGGATCTACAGATTTTGTTTTTTTACGAATTTCAAAGTGCAATTGAGATACTTTAACATTACCACTATTTCCAACTGTTGCAATTTTATCTCCCTTAGCAACAACATCTCCAACTTTAACATACAACTTATCTGCATGCGCATAAGCGCTCATAAAATTTTTTTCATGCCGTAATAACAATAAATTACCGTATCCTTTTAACTCATTTCCAGCATATACAACAACACCTGCTTCAGCGGCCTTTATTGCAGCGCCTTTAGCTGCGGCAATATTGATGCCATCATTTTTTACACCATTTCCCTTTGAACCAAATGAAGAGATTATTTTCCCCTTTAAAGGCCATTCAAAATTAACTTTTCCTGTTGCAACAAATGGTTTATCCAACTTAACCATTTGTTGTGTTGATTTTGGCTTTTTCTTATTACTCTTAACTCTTTTATCATTAGCGTCAATTTTCGACATTAACGCCTTTTTCTTTGATGTATTTCCTGTTGACTTAGATTGAGATAATGCACGCTTGGAACTCTGTTTATTTTTAGTTGATTGCAATGTTTTTTCCTCTTTTTCCAATTCATAAGTTGCAACCCTAACAGACTTTGGCAATTTCAAATCTTGACCAACTTGTAATGCGGTTGGATCAGCTATATCATTTTTTTCAATCAATTGCTGAACTGTTGTATCATATCGACGTGCCAAGGAATATAAAGTATCATCTTTTTTTACCTGAATAACTGGAATTTGCTGATATGTAGGAACCATTGGCACTTTATAAGAATGACAAGCTACCAACAAAAATCCAGCTAAAACTATACCTACTTTTTTCATAACAAATATTGTATGTTGTTTCAAATAAAAATGCAATTGTTTTATATATACAAAAAGACAGAGGAGTTCCCCCCTCTGTCTTAATTATAATCAATAATGATTATTTCTTAGCCTTAGATGCAGCAACTGCTTCAGCCAATCTTTCACCAATCAAAGCACCTGGGTTGATTTTACCATCAACAATCAACATTGGTACACCATTAATGTTCAATTGACGAGCATATTTTTGATTGTTAGCCATTTTATCTTTAACAGCTTGACTTTCTGCATCTGCAACCAAACGTTTTGTATTAAGTTTCAAATCTTGACCAATTTTAATCAAAGCATCTTTATCCAATTTACCTTGAGCATTTCCAATAGCTTCATGGTATTCTTTGAATTTTCCTTGTTTACCAGCAGCCATTGCAAAGCGAGCAATTTGTTCACTGGCTTCACCAAAAATTGGTGTATCAATTAATACCCAACGAATATTTGGAGCATCTTTTAACACTGCAGAAATTTCTTTATTTGTACGTTTACACCAACCACATTGATAATCAAAGAATTCAATGATAACAAATTTACCATTTGGATTACCCAAAACATGGTTTGTTTTATCATTTAAAATTTCATCTACCAAAGCCTTATCTGCTTCTGCTTGTGGAGCTGGTTCAGATGGCTTAGATGGCTTAGCTTTTTGTTGTTCAACATTGTAATATTTTTCCAAAGTCGTAGCAATCACTCCTGGATTTTTTGTAACAAAATCACGGATTACTTTTTCTTCGATAGCAGCTTTACCTTTTGCCATCATTGGGCAAGTTTTTTTCCCTGCAAAAGAAACAGACAAAATAGAACCAGAAATTAAAATAGCACTAGCCAAAACAGTTGCTGGCATTAAAAATTTAGAACAACATGTTTTTTCATGACATTTGCAATGTTCACCACATTTGCAGTGTTCTTCATGTGTTGTATGTGTATGAGTTTGTTTAGAATTCATGAGTTTCTCCATATTAAATATTAAAAAATATCATTAACGTTGCCATTTAAGCATGCCCCCAAAATAAATGCAAGAGGAAAAAATGATTTTTATACATTTTTTGCACTTTTTTACATAAAAAAGCAACCCGTAAAAAACGGGTTGCTTTTATTCCTTTCTCTATTCAAATTTTTAGAATTTATATTGAACAGCTAAACTGAAAATATTGGCATTGGAAGAATACTTCGCGCTGTAATCGGAAGCACCTGCGTTACCGTGTTCAGCCTTAACATCTTTCACGAATAAGTGAGCATAACCAGCATCAACTTGCCAATTATTTTTCATATAGGAAGCACCCAAAGATGTCCAAATACGACGTCCATCTGGAATACGAGCTGTTCTGTATTCTGGACCCTTCACAACAGATTGGTCATAGGCAGCACCAAAACGGAAAATTAAGTTTTTACAGTATTGGTAATCAGCACCCAAAGAATAGAACCAAGTATTGCGCCAGTTTTCATTTGTCATAGAAACTGGATTATCTGTCATATCATAGATATTTAAATCTTTAAATTGACTCCAGCGTGTCCAACGAGCTGTAGCAGAAACACTCCATTTATCTGTCAAACGTTGCCATGCAGACAATGTCACTGTTTCTGGCGTTGTAATTTTTGTTTTGATATTGATTGTGCTATTTTTACCAGTATCCATCATTATACCACCTGGGAGAGTCACCATCGTATCAGACACCGTGTTTTTACCACGCAAATCGTGGACAACTTTTGAACGATAGGAAACACCCAAACGTGTTTTATTTTTTACCGGTTCCCATGTAGCACCCAATGTATATCCTAAGGACGTATCATGACCACGTAAATAGGCTTTACCACCAAGATATTGCCGTCCCATTTGTGGCACATCTCCTTCCACTTCACTCGTCAACTTGGCACGAGAATGTTGTAAGTTCAAAGAAGCACCCAAAGCAACAGAATCTGTCACATTAACGGACAAAGCCGGAGATACATCTACTGTTTGAATTTCACTGCGACCAGCATGTGTTTTACCAAACCAACCGTTTTTATAGTCTGTTGCCAAACCAAATGGTGTATAAATACCCAAACCTAAAACAGTTCTGTCATTCAATCTGTATTGAGCAAAACCATGTGGCAAAACGCGTACAATGTATGGACTTTCTTTACCTTCACCACCGAATGTGGAATATCCCTTAGCAGTGGAACGAATACCAACTGAAGAAAGACCAAGTTGAACACCACTGCGTGTTGTATAGCTCATACCAGCTGGGTTATAAGCAACGGCAGAATAGTCATCACCGACCAAACCGGCGCCAGCAAAAGAACGACCCAAACCGGTTGTAGAATATTCAGTTAATTGATAACCGGCAGCATTGGCTTGGATACTGAACCCTAAAACGGCAGCAGCAACCAAAGCACTTGAAATTTTTTTCATAAGATAACTCCTAATATTAATTTTGCAAACGTCCTTTATTTAACATATTTTTATATGATTACCACCCTTAAATACTATTTTATGTCACAATTGTCATATTTATGTATTCGTAATGTCACAAATGTGTCATACAAGAATAACTGGATTTTTAAATAATTTTGGTGTATATACATCTTAAATATTTATCTGAAGAAAGGAAAATAATATGATTTACGCATTACTTATTTTAGGATTGGTTTTATTGGCCTTTGGTGGCGATACAATGGTATCTGGTGCAGTTGCTTTAGCAAAAAAAATGGGATTATCTACCCTGCTTATCGGCTTAACATTAGTTGGGTTTGGAACATCAACACCCGAATTATTAACCAGCATCATGGCCGCTATAAAAGGATCAAATGAAATTGCCCTTGGTAATGTTGTCGGTTCCAATATCGCTAATATTTTATTAGTTTTAGGTGTCGCCGCTCTCATTGCTCCTGTTAATGTAGATATCAAAGCTTTCAAACGTGATGGTGGATTTTTGGGTATTTCTTGCGTGATGTTAATATTGGCTTTATTTTTGAGACAAATTGGATTCGTTATGGGGGCCATTTTGGTCGCTATGTTAGTTGGATATATTGTTTATTCATATATTTCAGATAAGAAACAACAAAGTAAAAAAACAGATAAAAACGAATCCTCTGAAACACCAGTTGTGCCAATATGGTTAGCTTTAATTAAAACATTTGGTGGCATTGCTTTAATGATGTTAGGGGCAAAATTATTAGTAGATAACTCAATCATTTTAGCCCGCGATTGGGGCGTATCCGAAGCCGTCATCGGCTTGACTATTGTAGCTGTTGGAACATCTTTACCGGAACTTGCCACTTCTGTTATGAGCGCTATTCGCGGCCACAATGATGTGGCTTTTGGGAACGTTGTTGGTTCAAATATTTATAATACCTTATTTATTTTGGGATGTACCGCTCTTTTCTTACCAATTGCCGTACCGGCCAGCATGGGAACGGATATTTGGTTAATGACTATCATTACCACCATATTAATTGGTATCGCATTATGGCAAAAAAGATTTTCACGTTCCATTGGATTCGCATTTTTATGTGCCTATGCGGGATACAATTATTACTTATACACTTTGCCAATGTAAACAAAAGGCCATCCAGTGGGTGGCTTTTTTAATAAAATCAACAACCTATAAAATAATAAAAAAAAGAATCACATTTTAACCATTTGTACATATTTTAAGGTTATACTGTATGTGTTGATCGTTAAACCTTATTAAAGCAAGGAGACAAAATATGAATGAAATTATTTTAAAAGATGAAGAACGTCAACCAGTTGAATGTTGGACTCGTGTGATGGGGTATTTCAGACCAGTCAGCCACTTTAATAAAGGTAAAAAATCCGAATTTTCAGAACGCGTTTGGTTCAGCGAAGACAAAATTGCCGAATCTTCTTGCGATTGCCAACAATTAAGCGCCTAAAATAATAACTTATGAAACAAATTGAATTATATACAGATGGCGCATGCTCCGGCAACCCGGGGCCCGGTGGCTGGGCATGCGTTTTAATCTACAAAGATACCATGAAACAGTTTGCCGGCGGCGAGTCGCAGACAACAAATAACCGCATGGAATTAACCGCAGTTATTGAAGGATTAAAACATTTAAAAGAATCTTGCCAAGTTCATATTTATACTGACAGCAAGTACGTATTAGAAGGCGCCACAAAATGGTTAGATGGATGGAAAAAACGCGGTTGGAAAAAGGCCGATAAAAAAGCCGTTCTCAATCAAGATTTATGGCAAGAATTGGATGAAGCCTTATCACAACATCATGTTACATGGACATGGGTCAAAGGTCATGCCGGTAACCCCATGAATGAATTAGTGGATAAATTGGCTTGTGAGCAACGTGATACTTACAGCCCAGAGTTGTTGATTAGCAAATAACTACTTTACTTGCCCAAAATACTTATTTATTTCTATATAATCTATATAATTTGGTAAAATAATACCTGAATGATTTTGTGGTCCATACACAACATTAACTGAGTCCGACAACTGACCTAAATGGTTAATTAATTGATTACCTTCAAATGAATTCGCCGGCAACCACATAATTACTAATTTTTGATCTTTTATCAAAGATGATACCCCGCTGGTTTTAAAGGTCACCATTTTATTTAAAGCACAAGTAATACAAACCGGCGATTCAATTGAAACCAAAACCATTTTATTTTCATCAAGAGCTTGTTTTAGCGTTTCTGGTGTATAAAGAGGCAGATTTTGATTCATTTTATTATTAATAAATCCACCTAAAATAATCCAAAACAACAAAAAAATCGCAGGTAATCTAGCAAACCACATAATGGCTTTTTTTTCATTTTTCATCATTTTATGTAATAAGAAAAAACCATTGGATGCTCGTCTAATCAATGAAAATGGCCACATAACAATAATTGTCCATAATAAACCAACCCCAAACGGCATCAATACATGTGCATTCACAAGACTAATTGTTTCTGCCAAATACGGCTTTGGTAAAAATACAAAAAACAAAAGAGCGCCAACCAAAGAAAATTCCGGCTTTATCAACCAATACAGTAACATTATCAAAACAATCCACACAAATATCCCATTTAATTGGATTAAATCAACAGCGGGGATAAAACCAGCCTGCCATCCTAAAGACCATCCTAAACCAACAACAGCTAAAACAATCAGTGTTTCTCCTGCAGATTTATTTAATTGCTTTACAGACCGTTTTGTATTTAACAAAAAGTAAGCAAAAAAAGGTGTCATCAAAAACAATAACATTCCTTCCCCAATAAGAGACAACCAACTAAAATCATATTTTACTTGTTTAAATTCACCAAATTTCAACGGAGTTGGAACATCAAACACGCCAAATGATGTAATCAATTTAACCGGAATAACAATACCCTCTTCAATCTTTTTAGATGGCTTAATAATCATAGAAGCTGTTTTGGAATAAATATCTTTTCTTACTTCTTCAAATGTCCAATCTTCATCAATTTGAATAGAAAAAATATCCGTTTTTTCCTTTAATTCAAAAAATAACTGTATGTCACCGTTCTTATTAATTGTCGCCTGAGATACAACATTATCACGTGGTGGTGCAGGCACAACCTGCAACAAGGACATCATAGAACCACACAATCCCGTTTCACCTATCCCCCCTGGTTTTAACATTAATTCAACAAATGTCGTTTCTGCTTTTTTGGTTTTTGCGAATGGATTAATAGCAACCCATTCTACTTGAACCTGAATATTAAGGGGCTCTTCATAACTTAAAGGCTCAAAAAATATCGGGAACAAGGCATGTTCAAAATAAAAAGAAGTACGCGTCCATCCTTTTGGAAGGGGATACATAATTGGAGATGAAATAACTGACTGTTTGTTAGGCGTTTTTAATGTAATCTTAGGTGGCATTAAGGCCAATTCCGGATGAATATCCATTTGAACCCCAACATAAATCACTTTGTTTTTTTTAAGCCCAGCATCACAAGAAACCAACCTCATCCGACCAAAGGGCACATCTAGCCATTCACCATAACCATCCAATCCTGTAAAAAAATTAGCATCCGTATATGTCATTAAATACAGTGCCGAAAAAAGATCTAAATTCCCTTTAGCATCTTGTACTTTTTTTTCTAAATCTTTATTTTTTTGCTTCCAATCATATCCTATTTTTGAAAGTGTAAGTAACGCTCGTCCTATCTTATTCGTATCGGATGGCAACATTTCCTCCCACCCATCTACAAAAAACTTTTCTTTTTTATTTTCCTCAACATTTAAAATTACCGGTTCGGCCCCACTTAATGAGGCCTCAGATACTTCCTGTTCAACAAAAACGTCAGATCCACCATCATCTGGAGATGTTTGAGCAACAGCTTTTCCAAATGAAAACATCCACAAAAAAACAAAAAATGTCAAAAAAATGCGCTTCATGCTATGATTATAGCAAAAAAAAACTTGATTGTCTTTAAAAAAATGTGTAAAATATCGCTAGTTTTAATTTTTTTATGGAGGATATCATTAAACTGAATTTATCAAGCTCTAATCAAACCGGTACCACATCTAAAGATGGGCCACGTATTAACGAGCAAATTACATCACCTAAAGTTAGATTGATTTTGTCTGACGGTGAAAACGTAGGGGTTGTGCCAACAAACGAAGCAATTCGCAGAGCCGCCGACCTTGGACTGGATTTAATTGAGATCGCTCCGAATGGGGAAATTCCTGTTTGTAAAATTTTGGATTCTGGCAAATACAAATATGAAATGCAAAAGCGTAAAGCCGAAGCCAAGAAAAAACAAAAAGCACAAGAAACAAAGGAAATCAAATTTACACCAAACATCGGTGATAACGATTATTCCGTTAAAATGCGTTCTGCTAAACGCTTTTTAGAAGAAGGCAACAAAGTAAAATTTACATTGCGTTTTCGCGGTCGTGAAATGAGCTATGTAGATTTGGGTATGGAAGTTTTACGTCGTGCCAAAACCGAATTAGAAGACATCGCCAAAGTAGACCAAGAACCCAAGATGGATGGTCGCCAAATGGCCATGATGTTATCACCTAAATAATGGATGATTACAAATACAAAAAACGTCTCAAACGAGACGTTTTTTTGTATCAATCCTAAAACACCATAAAAAATAATACTTGTATCTACTATAAGATAAAGCATATAATGTAAACACCATAAAAAATTTACAAGGAACAATCTATGACGTACATACAAAAAATCAATCACATTATATTTTTAGTCTTTCTAACAACATTGCTGTCTTTGACAATACCCGCTAAAGCAAAAAAATTAGAAATCATTATTGGTGGAGAAAACTTTTGTAAAACAAGTGAAGATTGTCATGGAAATGCCAAATGCCATACAGGAATACATATATGTATAGATTGTCCAACGCCGCCTTTTGTATGGAATGGCACAACTTGTAGCTGCCCCGAAGATACAGTTCTTAAGGATGAAAACACTTGCGTTCAATGCTTATCCGATGATGATTGCACCGACAATAAAGAAACCCCCTATTGTAACACAAATACAAATATGTGTTTTAACTGTCCTGACACATTTGAACGACAAGGAAATACATGTGTTTGCCCAATCGGCACTCATGAATTCGGTGGTATTTGTGTATGTGATAATGAAAACAAGACATTGGATGCAGACGGTTTCTGCAGCATTTGCAATATCCAAGAAAAAGATTGTATAAACAGCGATTTCTCAGGAAACACCGATTGTCATTGTTGTCCAACAGAAACACCTTTCTGGAATAGCTCAACATGCTCAGCCTGCCCCGCAAATACACCTGTTTACAAAAATGGAAGATGTGAATGTCAAGAAAGTTTAAGTTGCGCTGGAAACGAAACTTGTTTTGGGGGGGCTTGTATTGCTTGCCCAAATGGACAAGTGCGCTCTGCAACGGAATTTGAGTGTCATTGCCCCACAGAAAAACCCGTCTGGGATGGCAAAAATTGCATTACATGTGCCGAGGCGACAAATGACCAAAAAACAGTATATAATCCACAAACAAAAACATGCGTTGAATGTATGGTCAACGAAGATTGTGGCACGGATCAAGTATGCACAAAAAATCAATGTCAATGCAAGGCAGGTACCATTTTTGTGAATGGACAATGCGTTAAAACATGGTGTGTTCCCAGCTCTGATAGTGGACTTTACGAGTGTTCCATTATGCAAAACGGCAAAAGCATCATATGTGGCGCTTACTGTCAAGATACAAAAATGGAAAAAGACAGCTGTGTTGGATATTGTTCATCCAGATATTGTGAAGGAATTGGTGAATATGGATCAAAACGAATTCCTCTTGGTGGATTGGGGTGTTTAGAAGACAATGGTCCATTATATTGCAACTGGGATTGGCGTTCCCCTGTATGGAAATGTATGAGAAAAGATGGCAGTGGCAATATGGCATTATGTTGCAATCATCCAACACAATTCGGAGAGTGTGAAAACGGCACCTGTTATCCGGAAGATTGCAAAAAAATTGGTGGCACTGAAGCTGATTGGTCGGCAGATGTATCCGAAGGATATGGTGGTTGCAAAATATCCAAAAAAGGATATTCGGCATATTGTGTTCCTTGGCCCAGAAGTTCAGATACATGGGTTTGTATGCGTGAAAAGGCCCCAGGTATCACGACAGGAACATGGTCCGCTGGATACTGTGGAACATGTTCATCAGCCGATTTAAAATCAACCACAGGCGGTGATTGTTCTAAATGTTTCAATACTCCAACCTGCCCAACCGGTTCAACATATAACGCTAATATAAATCGTTGCATTTGGGATAACTTTAACGGTCAACAAGTCAGTTGTAATTTTGCACAATATTGCTATGTGGGCTTAGGAAACGAACAATGTTGCCGTTCACAATACAGCACTCCAAGTGCATGCATCACAGGTCGGTGTAGTGCAAAAGATCCGAAAGATCCCAAAACCCCAAAAGAAGGTGTTGGCGGCACATGTAATAAATTTATCTATAACAGCAAATTAAACTATTGGGGATGTTGGCGTTCCCTCTTTAACAACGATGGATTATTTTATCGTGATGGAGCCGCCGGAACGGATTATGCTTGTTACTATGGTTCATCAACAACATCTAATGGAAAAACTGTTACAACAGCCAATACATTGTGCGGTAGTGATTGTGATGCCAATTGCAACAATTGCCAAGTTGTTTATCATGAAAAATGTGCTGGCACATATTGTTCAACTTATGGCGGATTAATCGATGCCAACAATGATGATATTCAAGATTGCCAATGCATATACTTTGAACAAGGAAAAGAAGTTGCTGGCAGCATTACAAACGGACACTGTTGTTTGCCGGGCCACATTTACGTGAATGGCGCCTGTCAATTAATTACCTGTTCAACAGAAACATGTCTCAGCAATTCTTTGTGTGTCAAATATGAAAAAGAAAATGGCATTGAGCGTTCCTCTCAAGGGCTATGCATTTGCACAAACGACAAAGAATGTTATGACACACAAACAAATTCTTGCGTATCAACTTCCGATAAAATCCAAAAAGACGGATACGGTTGGTGTTCTTATCTTGAATAATCAAGTGACTTTATGAAATTTTTACTTGATTTTTATCAAAAAATAGTGTATAGTGCCGTCATTACATTCAATGGTGGATGTAATATTACACATGTGAAGGCGGCGTAACCGAAACGGTTTTCGCTTCCGGTGTGATGAAAATCATATCTTACCTTCACAGAGGATTAACCGGAAGAAAAGAAAGGAATATATTATGGCTCTTCCTACATTTACAATGCGTCAATTGATTGAATCTGGCGTTCACTTTGGTCACAACGCTCGTCGTTGGAACCCAAAAATGGGACAATACATCTATGGTACACGTGAAGGTGTGCATATCTTGGACTTAGGTCAAACAGCTCCGGCTTTATACCGCGCTATGGAAGCCGTCCGTGATGTTGCTGCTAAAGGTGGCAAAGTATTGTTTGTTGGTACAAAATTGCAAGCTCGTGAACCAATCGCTGAAGCTGCTAAACGTTGCGGTCAATACTATGTAAACTGCAGATGGTTAGGCGGTATGCTCACAAACTGGAAAACAATTTCTGCCAGCATCAAACGCTTGAAAGAAATCGACGCTAAGACAGAAAAAGGCGAACTCAATGGTTTGACTAAAAAAGAAAAATTGAACCTCAGCCGTGAACGCGAAAAATTGTTCGCTTCTTTGGGTGGTATTCAAGACATGAACGGTCGTCCAGATATTATGTTCGTTATCGACACTCCAAAAGAAAACTTGGCAATCCAAGAAGCTAAAAAATTGGGCATCCCAGTTGTAGCTATTTGTGACTCCAATGCTAACCCAGACGGTATTACATACCCGGTTCCAGGTAACGATGACGCTTTACGTGCCATCAACTTGTACTGTGATTTAATTTCCGGTGCTGTGTTAGACGGTATCCAAGCCGAATTGAAAGCCGCTGGCGTTGACGTTGGTGCCGCTGTTGAACCGACTGTGGAAGCTTAAGTTTCTTTTTGACTTTGAGCTAACAAGAGGCGGTTCGGATAAATAAATCCGTATCGCCTCACACTTTTAAAATTCAGATTTTTATATAGGAGATTATTATGGCAGAAATTACAGCCTCTTTAGTTAAAGAATTACGTGAAAAAACAGGCGCCGGTATGATGGAATGCAAAAAAGCCCTCACAGAAACAGCTGGTGATTTAGAAGGTGCTATCGACTTTTTACGTAAAAAAGGTTTATCCGTTGCTGAAAAGAAAGCCGGCCGTATCGCTAACCAAGGTTTGGTTGCTGTAGCCGTTGATGGTAAACGTGGTGCTTTGGTAGAATTGAACTCTGAAACAGACTTCGTTGGTCGTAACGCTGAATTCCAAGCTTTCTTGGGTGACGTTGTTCAAATCGCTTTGGACAAAAAAGGTGATATCGAAGCTGTTAAAGCCGCTGACAAAGGTGGCAAATCCGTTGAAGCCAACCTCACAGACTTAATTGCTAAAATTGGTGAAAATATGAGCTTGCGTCAATCTGCTTATGTTGATGTTGAAAACGGTGTTGTTGTTCCTTACATGCACTCTGCCGTTGTTCCAAACCAAGGTAAAATCGGTGTATTGGTTGCTTTGGAAAGTTCTGCTGATGAAGGGGCTTTAAAAGAACTTGGTCATAAATTAGCTATGCACATTGCTGCTGTTGCTCCAAAATTCCAAACAATCGATTCTGTTGATGCTGATGCATTAGCTCGTGAAAAAGCAATCTATATGGAACAAGCTCAAAATTCTGGTAAACCAGCAAATATCGCTGAAAAAATGGTTGAAGGCCGTATCCGTAAATACTATGAAGAAGTTGTATTAATGGAACAATCCTTCATCATGGATCCAGATAAAAAAGTGAAGGATGTTATTGCTGAAGCATCTAAAACAGCCGGTTCTGAAATTTCTTTGAAAAACTTCGTTCGTTACAACTTGGGCGAAGGTTTAGAAAAGAAAGAAGAAGATTTTGCTGCTGAAGTTGCAAAAGCTGCTCAATAATTAAACCCACAAAAAAAAGGGAGGTAACCTGTTGGTGCCTTCCTTTTTCTATTCAAAAAAAATGGGATACAAAAAATGACAAATAAAACATTTGATCAAATAAGAACACTAGAAAAAACCGTTACACTCCCACTTAAAGAGCTACATCGCCGGTGTGCAAATGCGGCAACTATACTTGCTTTTATGTGTGCAGGATTCATGGTAGCTTCTGGATTTTTGGGATATTACTTGGGTAAGCAGGATGCAAAAAAGGAAGCCATAAAAACACCTTGTCCTTGTGCTCAAAAAATTTCATCTCAAGCAATTCCATGTCAGAAACAAGCACGAAAAATTGAACATATCAGATAAAAGGATTAATAAAAAATGGAAAGAAAATATCAAGAAGAAATTGAAAAATTAAAAGAACGACTTTTTTTCTATACCCTTATCGGTTCAACAATCGGTTATGCTATCGGTTGTGTATTAGGACACCTTGATACAAAACACCAAGCACGCAAGGAAAATGCCGCACTCATTCAAAAAATAACATCTCAAGAAAATACCCCCATCCATCAAAAATCAGAACATGTACGTTAGTTTTTCGCGCATTATAAAACAAAGATCTCTTAAAGTAGCCTTTTATTTTTTTACTTGCAATATAAGGCATTTTTGATATAATAACGTCATCTCAATTTAACAAAAAAGGACAATAAAATGAATTATTCAGAAATTAAAACCGATATGCAAACAAGACTTGGCAAAACACAAGAAGCCTTAAAAAAAGATTTTGCTGGTCTCCGTACGGGTCGCGCTTCAACGGCTCTTTTAGATCCAATTATGGTAGATGCTTATGGTTCCATGGTGCCACTCAATCAAGTTGGTAACGTATCCGTTCCGGAAGCTAGAATGTTATCCGTTCAAGTATGGGATAAATCTTTAATGAAACATGTAGAAAAAGCCATTATGGAATCCGGCTTGGGTTTAAATCCAATGAATGATGGTCAATGCATTCGCATTCCTATTCCACCATTGTCTGAAGAACGTCGTATTGAATTGTGCAAAATTGCCGGAAAATACACAGAAACAGCTCGTATTTCTGCAAGAAACATTCGTCGCGATGCTTTGGATGAAGTTAAAAAATTAAAAAATGCCAATGAAATTTCCGAAGACGATCAAAAACGTTTTGAAACA
The DNA here is from genome assembly GCA_017559525.1 of Alphaproteobacteria bacterium. GTDB lineage: Bacteria > Pseudomonadota > Alphaproteobacteria > CAAHEQ01 > UBA3637 > UBA7488. The sequence continues at coordinate 36,620 of JAFYRI010000011.1, forward strand.
GAAATTCAAACTTTGACTGATAACACCATCAAAACATTAGATGAAATGTTAAAAGCTAAAGAAGTTGAAATTAAACAGGTATAAAAAAAATGAATATTCCCCACCACGTCGCAATTATTATGGATGGCAATGGCCGTTGGGCTCAAAAAAGAGGCCTCCCCAGAACAGCGGGGCACAAGGCTGGTGGGGAGACTCTAAAAAAAGTATTACCGTATCTTAAAAAACGTGGTGTAAAAGTTGTTACGCTATATGCTTTTTCTTCCGAAAATTGGGCGCGTCCAAAAGATGAGGTCGATACATTAATTAAGTTGTTTCGCGACTATCTAAACAATGATGTTAATGAACTCAAAAAACAAAAAACTCGAATTTCCTTCATTGGGAACAGGCACAAATTTCCAGATGATATCATTCAAAAAATGAATGAATTAGAACTGGATACAGAAAACAACAAAGATTTTCATGTTGTATTAGCTTTAAGCTATGGTGCTAGAGACGATATTACTGAGGCGATCAAGCAAATTGTAGGACAGGCTGTTATCGGCATGATTAAGGGCGATAATATTACGACAGAACTTGTTCGCGAAACGTTATCCACACATCATATTCCAGATCCAGATTTAATTATTCGCACCAGTGGAGAACAACGTCTTAGCAACTTCTTGCTATGGGAAGCTGCATACAGCGAATTTTATTTCCCCAAAGTTCATTGGCCCGATTTTAACGAAACCGAAGTAGATAAAGCATTAGAAGTTTATACCTATCGCAACCGCCGGTTCGGAAAAGTTTAAAAAAAGAGGGCAGAATACCCTTTTTTTATTTGATTAATATATTTAATTACGTTGACGTTCCGATAGTGTTTTCAATAGACGCTTTTTCCCAAAATCTGTTGCTGCACCACCTAAAAAAAGACAAGCAACAGATAATACAGTTGCACACCGAAATACATTTTTGCTGTTTTGTAATTGTTGCTGGCAAGTTTGTGTTGTCTGTTGTGCTTTACTTAAAGCAATCATTCTATCCTGATAGATAGGACTTTCAACTGGCATATATCTTCTTAAATCATTCATTTTATCATCATTAAGATTTTGCATCCATTTTGTACCGCCATACCAAAACATACTACCTGTTGCAATCGTTAATGCTATACCGGATACCCCTCCAAGAAACTTCTGCTCGCCATCATACAGATGCTCACGCCCTACTAACCCCAGAAGAAAAAGACCTCCATACAAAAAGTATTTTGACGTATGAAACATAATATCCTTTCCTTTTTGTCTTTTTCGTTGTACTGAACGAATATAGGAAATCTCCGGCGAATTAACATTTTCGGGAATTTTTAAATCTTGGTATTCACAATTACATCCATACAGAATTGCCCCATAACCAAAAGTTAAGGCTGCCGGAGTTAAAAAACATGCCGTCATTATTGAAACTTCACGCATCTCACTCACTTTATTTCTCCTGAATTTACTCATTTCTTGTAGTGTACAATCTATCATATTTTTATATACACGTCAACTTTTTTGGCTCAGAAGTGCTCCAGAACATAACGCTTGACAAGAGCCTAAAAATCTGCAATATTTTGACTAATTAACATAAGGAGAAAATATGATAGTTTCAAATTTAGCTTTACGTACGATATCGGCCACTATTTTGGCTCCATTAGTTCTTGGAATAATTTGGTTTGGTGCGCCAATATATGAAACATATGCTATCCCACTTTATACCGTTTTGATGGCCATTTTTGGCGCTGGATTAGCATGGGAATGGGATAAAATGTTTAATAAACAAATAACCGTTGGCGGATTATGGACTGTTATTATTGCTTGTTTAACCGCTTTTTTAACAAAGGACAACCCCCAATTTGCTTTATGGTTAATGTTGCTAGGAACTGTAGTTGTCTATTTTAAATCAGCTCGTTCTTTAGCAATGGCCTTTGGTGTGTTATATATTTGCATTCCGGTTATGGCTTTAAGCTATATTTACTTCATTAATGACTCTATTTCTCGTGAATTAGTTTTGTGGTTGTTCTTCGTTGTATGGGCAACAGATATAGGCGGTTATGTCATTGGTTGTACATTTAAAGGCCCTAAGATTGCACCTAAAATTAGCGCAAAAAAAACATGGTCTGGTTTTATTGGCGGCGTTTCTTTTGCTGCTATTGTCGCTTACTTCTTTGCGTTAATCTTAAAATCATACGATTATTTAAAAGATATGGATTTCACACGTGTTACTTGGATTTTAGTTGGCAGTGCAATAATCTTATCTATCTTTTCACAAATTGGTGATTTCTTTGAATCTTTCATTAAACGTCGTTTAAACTTAAAAGATTCAAGCAATATTATTCCTGGTCACGGTGGATTATTTGATCGTGTTGATGGATTATTGTTTGCATCAACTTTAATGGGAGTTGTTTTGTTTATTATTAATCAAGGGTGGTTTAAATGATTGAGAGTTTTTTAAATAGTGGATTATATCTATTTGCTTTTGTATTGGTATTATCAATCGTTGTCATGGTACATGAATGGGGACATTTTGTAATTGCCCGTTTGTGTGGCGTGAAAGTCACTCACTTTTCATTGGGTTTTGGCCGTGTTTTATGGAAAAGAACTGATAAAAAAGGTACACAATGGCAAGTATGTTTATGGCCTCTTGGTGGGTATGTTAAAATGCTGGGCGATGAAGATGCTGCCAGCGCAAAAACAGATACAGCAAAGATCCCGGCAAAAGAACAAAAATATATGTTTGCATCTCAACCATTACACAAACGAGCAGCTATTATTTTTGCCGGACCAGCAATGAACTATATTTTTGCCATTTTGTTGTTTACAGGTATCTTTTTCATTATTGGTCGCAGCACCGTTCCACCTGTTATTCACGAATTTTTAGAAGTATCCCCTGCGCGTGAAATAGGTTTGATGCAAGGAGACCGAATTGTTAACATTAATGATCATGAAATTAATGAATGGTCCGACATACTTCGTGTCATGCGTATTGCCGAATTTGGCAAAGATTTAAAAATTATTGCTGACAGAAATGGACAACAATTAACATTTCATGTTACCCCAATTTATCATGAAGAATATAAGGATAAATTACCTCGTATCGGTATTAAAATGAATTATGAAGCTCTAGAGCATCAAAAAATGGACTTTTTGGAGGCAATTACAACATCTACAAAATTAGTTTATACAATCACATCCGACACATTAAAATATTTAGGACAAATTCTATTAGGAAAACGTGATGCTGACGGCATGCGAGGCCCCCTTGGAATTGCTGAAATGTCTGGTGATGCATTCAAAGGTGGATTAGAAGTTTTAATTTTATTCATTGCGAATATTTCCGTTGCAATTGGATTTATGAATCTTTTACCTATTCCTTTATTAGACGGTGGTCATTTGTTCTTTTACGCAATTGAAGCAATCATTCGTAGACCACTATCTGAACGTATTCAAAACGCCCTATTATGGATTGGGGTATCATTATTGGTTACATTGTTAATGTACACAATGTTTTTAGATATTCCCCGAATTTTTGAAAGGATCTTCGGATGAAAAAAGGAATTGTTTTTTTATTAGCAGGTACAATTTTATCTGGAACAACTATGGCAGAAACATTAAATACAGTTTCAATTAATGGAACTGCCAGAATTGAAAACCAAACTGTGATGAATTATTTAAATTTAAAAACAGGAAATGACATATCTGATGTAGATATAGATAAGGCTACAAAAACATTGTTTGGAACGGGCCTATTTTCTGACGTAAAAATCACAATGGATAATGGGAACTTAACAATCAAAGTCCAAGAAAATCCTATTGTTCATAATATATATTTCGAAGGCAACAAGAAACTAGATAACGATGCCCTAAAAAACGAAATTATGTTAAAACCTCGTACAATCTATACTCTTAACAAAATACAAGGAGACGCAGAACGACTATTAGAGGTTTACAAACGCAATGGTCGATTTGGTGCAACTGTTACCCCAAAAATTATAAAAAAAGATCAAAATCGTGTTGATGTCATTTTTGAAATTGACGAAGGTAATAAAACAACCGTAAAAAGCATTAACGTTATCGGAAACTCTCATTTTTCAGATGATGAATTAAAAGATGTTATCATAACAAAAGAAAGCGCATGGTATCGTTTTTTAAACAGTACAGATACATATGATCCCGATAGATTAAATTATGACAAGGAACTATTAAGACGCTTTTATTTACAAAATGGATATGTAGATTTTAAAGTAAAAAATGCTGTTGCGGAATTAACTCCAAATAAAGAAGGGTTCATTATCACTTTCGATATTGAAGAAGGAAATCGTTATAAATTTATTCAACCAGACATAAAAGTCAACTTAACAGAATATAAAAACACAGATACATTACAAGAAAAAATAACTTTCAAAAATGGGATGTGGTTTAATGCTGATTTAATTGAAAGCACTATTACCAATTTAAATGATCACTTTTCTAATTTAGGTTATGCCTTTGTTGATACAACACCCCATTTTGATAAAGATGAAAAAAACAAAACCGTTAAAATTACTTTTTCCGTTGCCGAAGGTGAAAAAGTATTTGTTAACAAAATCGATATTACAGGTAATTCACGCACATTAGATAAAGTCATTCGTCGTGAATTTCGTATCAAAGAAGGAGATGCATTTAATGCGTCCAAATTACGTCGCAGTAAACAACGCGTTGAAAATTTAGATTACTTTGAAAAAGTCGATTTAAAAACAACACCAGTTTACGGTCAAAATGGAAAAACAGATATTTCAATGGATGTTACCGAAAAAGCCACCGGGTCTTTCAGTATTGGTGTCGGTTGGTCATCATATGATGGATTGTTATTTGATACCGGCATTCAAGAACGTAATATTTTAGGTACCGGTAACACATTGGGATTAAATATGATGTTATCTCAACGTGAACAGCAATACACGGTTGGATTAACCAACCCATATTTTATGGATAAAAATCTGTTGGCTGGCATTGATATTTTCCATACAACATTGGATAATGAAGATTACAGTTCATATAAATCAACCACAACTGGTGGTGCCATCAGATTTGGATGGAACTATACAGATTATTTACGTCAATCCATTCGCTATACATTACAAGAAGATGAAGTACGTGATATAGAAGAAGATGCCTCAATCTATATTAAAGAACAAGAAGGACGCACTTCTTTATCTATGATTGGACAAGAAATCAGTTGGGATAAACGTGATAATCGTATCAACCCAACACAAGGTTTTTATACATCTTTCAGTGCTGATTATGCTGGTATTGGTGCCGATACAAAATTCGTTCGTTTAGGCATTATGGGTATACAATATTTTGAAATGGCCGAAGATGTTGTATTCTCAATCCGAGGCGATGCTGGCCATATCTGGGGAACAGGCGACCAAGATGTTCGTATTAATCACAGATATTATTTGGGTGATTCATCCTTCCGTGGGTTTGAATATGGTGGTATTGGTGCCAGAGATAAAGCCACTGGAGATGCTTTAGGTGGGAACTGGTATACAACAGCTTCTGCCGAGATACAATTCCCGTTGGGCTTACCTAAAGAATTGGGAATAAAAGGTAAAGTATTTTCTGATGCTGGTTTTATCGGAAAACCAGATGGTTATAATGCCTCCACAATGAACTATTCCAGCAAAATGCGTATGTCTGCTGGTACTGGTATTATGTGGCAATCTCCTATGGGAATGATAAACCTTGATTTTGCTTGGCCAATTATAAAAGAAGATTTTGATGAAACAAAAGTATTTCGTTTGAACTTTGGAAAGGCTTTTTAAGTATGTGTAACAAACTAAAACAATCAAAATTATATCAAAAAATAAAATATATCATACAGCAACTGAAAATGAAAATACAAAACATTTCATCTAGCAATAAAAATAAATTAGGTATTTTAAGCGCGATTGTTTTATTGTTTTTCTTTAGTTCATATATTATGAAACAACCACATACTTTCGTTGGTGTAATTAATATGGAGCGTGTACGAGAAATGGCTGAACCATATAAAGAAATTGAACGAGAAAAAGAAAAATATACTCAAATTTGGCGAACAAAATTTCGTGCAGAGCAGGAAATTTTAGATGAAGAAGATAAACAATTGGCTATTGCTCAAAAAAATAAAAGCATGAAGAAAAAAGCTTTTAAAGTAGCGCTAGACAATTTGCAAAAAAAATCGTTAGCTCTTCAAAAAAAATACCAAAAAGAGGCAACTAAGATTATGATGGCCTCAAATTCTGTGGAAAAACAAATCGATGAGTTAACATTATTAACTATTGAAGAAGTTGCAAACAAAATGGGATATGATATCGTATTAACAAATGCATTATATGCAGCTTCTTCAATCGATATCACTCATCTTTTAATCGATGAATTAAACAAAAAATCCATCAAAATTAATTATCCAGATCCTGAAACTTTAACCCCCAACGATGAATAGGAATAAAAATGGCTGATACTCGTTTTTTTAAAAAAGTAGAAAGTTTAACATTGGAACAAATTGCCAAAATCGGCGATGTAAAATTACCCGAAGGCATTGATGCATCTCGCTCATTCAAAGATGTAGCCGACCTACAAAAAGCTGGCAGCGATGATATTTCCTGGGCATTTATTCCAAAAGTGCGTGATCAATTAAAAGAAACAAAAGCCGGTGCCGTTATTGTACCGGAAAAATTCTTACAATTTGTGCCAGAAGGATGTGTTGCATTGGTTGCCAAAGATGCTCATCGTTCCTATGGTTTAATTGCTCAAGGATTTTATCCGTATCAATTTGAAGCCAACATTTCAGATAAAGCATTTGTTGATCCAACGGCTCAACTTGGTGAAGGATGTCGTGTTGAAGCCGGTGCATTTATCGGTGCAAATGTTGTTTTAGGTAAAAGTTGCCATATTAAAGCCAACGCCGTCATTGAAGAAGGCGTTCAAATGGGCGATAATTGCATTGTTGGTGCAACAGCCACCGTATCACATTGCATTGCCGGCAATAAAGTCTATATCTATCCGGGTGCACATATTGGTCAAGACGGCTTTGGTTTTGCTATGTCTCCGGAATTCGGCCCAACAAAAGTACCACAATTAGGTCGTGTTATCATTGGAAATGATGTTGAAATCGGTTCTTCTACAACAGTTGACCGTGGTGCTATGGGCGACACAGTCATCGGTGATGGTACACGCATTGATAACTTGGTACAAGTTGCTCACAACGTAAAACTTGGCAAATGCAATGTTATTGTATCTCAAGTTGGTATTGCAGGTTCTTGTGAATTTGGTGACTTTGTTGTTGCTGGTGGTCAAGTTGGTTTTGCCGGACACTTAAAAATCGGTACAGGCGCACAAATTGCCGCTCAATCAGGATTAATGAGTGATGTACCGGCTGGTGCCATTATGATGGGGTCTCCGGCTGTTTCACGTATTGATTATATGCGCCAAACACTTGCTGTTCAAAATTTAGCTAAGAAAAAATCGGGCGATTCCAAAAAATTAACTTGGAAAGAAAAATTAGCTCTCGCATTAATGAAAAAGAAAGGATAAGAAAAATGACAGAAGAAGTAAAACAAGAAAATCAACCGGAAGTACAAACAGTACCGGAAATTACAATTAATGATATTTTAAAATTATTACCACACCGTTATCCGTTTTTGTTGGTAGACAAAGTTAAAGATTGTGTGCCTGGCGAAAGTGGTACAGGTATTAAAAATGTGACAATGAATGAACCGTTTTTCCAAGGACACTTCCCTGAAAATCCGGTTATGCCTGGCGTATTACAAATTGAAGCTATGGCTCAAACAGCTGGTATTATCGTATTGATGGCTTTCCCAGAAGAAGAACGTTCCGGAAACAGCGTATTCTTTATGACTGTTGATGATGTTAAATTCCGTAAGCCTGTCTTGCCTGGTGATACATTAGAATTTTATGTTACAAAAGAACAAGCCGTTCGCAATGTTTTCAAATTCCGTGGTATTGCAAAAGTAGATGGAAAAGTTGTTTCCCAAGCTACATTCAGTGCGATGGTGTTTAAAAAAGCCTAATATAAAGGAGGTCCCCTATGATTAAAATTCATCCTAGCGCCGTTGTCGATCCAAAAGCTGAAATCGGTGAAGATGTAGAAATCGGTCCATTTTGTACGGTTGGTCCAAATGTTAAAATCGGTGCCGGCACGAAATTAATTTCTCATGTTGTTGTTGACGGTTATACAACAATGGGGGAACGCAATACGGTTTACCCATTCGCGGCTCTTGGTTGTTTAGCACAACACAAACGTTCCGACGCACCAGATGCTCAATTAATTATCGGGGATGACAACGTTTTCCGTGAACATGTGACAGCTCATGTCGGTTCCGATGTGGATAACAAAATCACAAAAATCGGTTCAAGAAACTGGTTTTTAGTGGCATCCCATATTGCACATGACTGTCTTGTTGGAAGTGATATCGTGATGAGTAACAATGCCACTTTGGCTGGTCACGTTCATGTGGGTGACAAAGCCATCATCGGTGGTATGTCCGCGGTATTACAATTTACACGCATTGGAACAGGAGCCATGATTGGTGGTATGTGTGGTATCACTCGTGATGTTATTCCATTTGGTATTCAAATGGGCGGAGCACGTGCCGGTCTTGGTGGATTAAACTTAATCGGTTTACAACGTGCCGGTTTTGACAAAACAACTATTTTGGGATTACAACAAGCTTATAAAATGTTATTTAACAAGGAAGATGGCACATTCCAAGAACGCATTCAAAAAGTAGCTGGCGATATGGTCATGATGGCCAATCCATTGGTTGCCGAAGTTATTAAGTTTGTGCAAAATCCATCCAAAAATAACATTTTACAACCGGAGTAAAAAATGACGAAAACAACGATGCAAAAGTTAGGAATTATTGCCGGAAACGGTTCTCTTCCTTGGGCTTTGATGGCTGAGTGTCAAAAACAAGGTCGCCCCTTTTGCGTCGTTGCTTTAAAAGGGCACACTAATCCGGATTTGATACCTGCCGATACTCCCGTTAAATGGATACGTCTTGGTGCCGTTGGCCAAGGATTTAATGAGATGAAAAAACAGGGAGTCAAGGAAGTTGTTTTAATTGGTGGTGTACGTCGCCCTTCTCTAAAAGAATTGTGTCCAGATTTACAGGGTTTAAAATTTTTTGCAAAAATTGGCATCAAAGCACTAGGTGATGATGGACTACTTCGTTGTGTTATAAATGAGATTGAAACCGAAGGCTTTAAAGTCGTTGGTATTGATGATATTATGCCTTCATTATTAGCTCCTAAAGGTGTTTTGGGCAAACACCATCCTTCCGAAATCGATCAAGCTGATATAATTAGAGGTTTTGACGTAGCCAAGGTTTTAGGTTCGGCCGATGTCGGACAAGCCGCTATTGTACAACAAGGTTTGGTATTAGCTGTTGAAGGAATTGAAGGAACTGCTGCTTTAATAAAACGCACAAAAACATTAAAACGTAGTGGAGATGGTGGTGTATTAGTTAAGGTATCAAAACCACAGCAAGAACGTCGCATCGATTTACCAACAATTGGACCAAACACTATTCAAGACATATATGATGCAAATTTCAAAGGTGTTGCCGTTGAAGCTGGCAGTGTATTAATTGCCGAATGCGAACAAACTATTCAATTAGCAAACAAATTAGGTATTTTTATTGTGGGGGTATAAATGACACCGTTAAAAGTTTATTTAATTACAGGCGAACCATCCGGAGACTTACTTGGCTCCAGATTAATGCGTGCATTAAAAAAACAAACGGAAGGACAAGTTGAATTTATGGGTGTTGGTGGTGAAACCATGCAATCCGAAGGTTTAACCTCTTTATTTGACATCAAAGATTTGGCCGTCATGGGTATTTTTGAAGTTTTGCCAGGCTTACCAAAAATTTTACGTCACATGAATAATGTTATTGCCGATATTAAAGAAAAAAAACCAGACATTATTGTGACAATTGACAGTTACAGTTTTTGTGCCCGCATTCATAAAAAATTAAAAAAAGCGAAATGCACCATTCCGCATGTTCACTATGTTGCACCTCAAGTATGGGCTTGGAAAAAAGGACGCGCCAAAACGGTTGCAAAATTCATTGATCATATGTTTTGCTTGTTACCCTCTGAACCTGCTTACTTTACACCATATGGTATGGCCACAACATTTGTTGGACATCCCGTTGTAGAAGGCGGAGCCTCAAAAGGAAACGGACAAGCCTTCCGTAAAAATCACCTCATACCTCAAAAAACATTGTTGGTGTGTATGTTACCAGGCAGCCGTCGAAATGAAATTGGTTATTTGTTGCCAGTATTTAAAGAAGCTGTAGAAAAAATTGCTCTGCGTCATCCGGATCTTTGTGTGATCATACCAACTGTTAAAACCGTTTCTAAAGAAATCAAAACAAATTTAAAAGAATGGTCTATTCCTTATTTAGTTGTTGAAGGTGAGGCCGATCGATACGATGCCTTTGCCGCATCAAATGTTGCTATTGCAGCTTCTGGCACAGTATCATTAGAATTAGCAATGGCAGATGTACCACATTTAATTGCTTATAAGGTTAACAAATTAACTGGTTTTTTTGCAAAATTATTATTGAAAATAAAATATGTTAATTTGATTAATATCTTGTCTGGTCGTGAAATTATTCCAGAGTTATTGCAAGATAATTGTACTCCAGATAAAATTGCAGAAACAGTTGAAGGATTGTTGACAGTTGAAAATAAAGATGTTAAACATCACATGAATGTACTTGGATTTGGTGGGGATATGACACCGTCCGAGGTGATGGCTGGACATATCATTAAAATGGCAAAACGAGGAGAATAAACATGACCGACAGGCGCACACTGTATCATTATTCTCTTTGTCCATTCAGTCGCAAGGTTCGATTGGTTTTATTTGAAAAAGGCCTACCCTATGCAATGATCTTTGAAACACCATGGGCTCGCCGTCCTGAATTTTTACAACTAAGTCCTCTAGGAACTATTCCTGTTTTAATTGAACCAGATGGTCATGCTTTAACAGATCACGTTGCCATTTGTGAGTATTTAAATGAAATAAAAACAACACCTAATTTATTAGGAGAAACACCACGAGGACGCGCAGAAGTTAGACGATTAACTAATTTATTTGACACAGAATTTTATATGGACGTATTTAAACCTTTGGTTGGAGAACGTGTTTTTAAAGCCTTAAAGACTGGTGCGGCCCCTAATTCAAATATGATTCGTGTAGGACGAGAAAATTTAAAAAGATATATGCTATACTTGGATTGGCTAACAGCTAGACGCAGTTATTTAGGTGGTAGAAATCTATCCATGGCTGATTTGACTGTGGCTTCTCATTTATCGGTTTTAGACTATTTAGGTGAAATTTCATGGGAAAATTATACGGATGCAAAACTATGGTATGCAAAAATTAAGTCCAGACCTGCATTTAGTTCTTTACTTCATGATAAATTAACTGGTATAATGCCATCAAGTACATATGCTAATTTGGATTTTTAAGGAGAATGGGCATGAAGAAAAAATTTACAACTCTTTTACTTGGCGTTTGTTTGGCTACACTCACAGCATGTGGGGGCGGACAAAAAATTTATTATTGGGAACGCCCTGATACAGGAGCCGTATGGTTTGCCAGAGACCACAATCAATGTTTACGAGCTGCAGACTGGTGGCCATATTATTTCCCAGGATATACTATCACTCCACCTTGGGGCTGGGGAACTCCTCCAGAACACGCATTAAGATTTGATAATGATGCAGCACATGGTATTTGGGCTGAATTCACACCATTTCCAGGAGCTCAACCAGTTTATGTAAACTCTTTACGTGGTGATTGGTCTATGTCTTATTCCACATATGAACGTTGTATGGAAGACCGTGATTATCGTCAACGTAAACCATCCACACAAAACCGTGAAGTTTTCCAACAATAGTTAGGATAAGAACATCTTATGTCTAAAATGATCATCGCACAAATTTTACCGGCTTTGGAAATCGGAGGCGTTGAACGAGGAACGATTGAAATTGCAGCGGCTTTACAAAAAGAAGGCATTACAAACTATGTTATTTCAAATGGCGGTAGAATGGTACCAGAATTGGAACGATTAGGTGTAGAACATATTACCCTACCCGTTCACAGCAAAAATCCATTTAAAATATATAGGAATGCACGTACCATTGCAAAAATCGCCAAAGAAAAAGGTTTTACATTAATGCATGTGCGCTCTCGGGCACCGGCTTGGGCCGTCAAATGGGCTTCGAAAATAACTAAAATCCCATTTATGACAACATTTCACGGTGTTTATGGCGTAAAACCAGCCATCAAAAAACATTATAATATTGTTATGACACAAGGTGTGCGCATGATTGCCATTTCCAATCATGTTAAAAATCAAGTATTGCGCGATTATCAAATGGATGAAACTAAAATCAGATTAGTATACCGTGGTGCTGATACAAATCGTTTTAATCCTGAAAAAGTATCACAAGATCAAATTGCCGATTTAATGATGCAATACCATATTCCGATGGATAAGCCCATCATTATGTTGCAAGGGCGCTTAACACATTGGAAAGGCCAATTAGCGATGATTGATGCCTTAATAAAAATGAAGCACAAAGAGGTCACCGTTTTATTTATCGGCCATCATCAAGGGCGCACCGATTATTATAATGAACTTAACGAAAAGATTAAGGCATTACCAAAGGAAACAACTGTCTTAACATTTGCTCTTACAGGTAAAGAAATGCCGACCGTTTTGGCACTCAGCGACATTGCCGTTTCGGCCTCATTAAAACCGGAACCATTTGGTCGTGCAATGCCAGAAGCTCAAGCTATGGGCAAAATTGTTGTTGCTTTTAATCATGGTGGCGCCTCTGAAACTGTTGAAGACGGTCAAACCGGATTTTTGGTTGAACCATGTAATACCGATGCATTGGCAAAAAAATTAGATGAAATTTTGGATATGCCCATTTCTGAACGTCAAAAAATTGGTCAAAATGCTATTCGCTCAGTTAATGAAAACTTTTCGGTTCAAACCATGCAAGAAAAAACTTTATCCGTTTATAAGGAAATTCATTCATGCCAATAAAAATGCCTCGCATTAAATTAAAAAAGAAAAAAACAACAGAACCATTAACACCGGAACAACGTTTAACGCAAGCCGAAAAAGTGGCAGCTGCCTTACAAAAGGCAAGATTGGGCGATTATATCACATATATGAGCAGTCCATGGCGCATCATTTGGACCAATATGTTAATCGGCATGTCTCGAGGCGTGGGATTAACTCTTGGTTTTGCGATTGTTATTGTTATTACAATCAAGGTGTTAAGTTTGCTGATTTCATGGAAATTCCCATGGCTATCCGATATGTCACAAGGATTATTGGATGTGATTAAAACAACACCAGGCTTAGAACCATTTTCAAAAGTAATTGACGAAAGTATCGCAGCCAATCCAACAAGATAAAATTGGTAAAAAAGGAGTAAAAAATGCGACAAGAATCTGGTCGTTCTATGGTGGAAATGCTCGGAACACTTGCCATTATTGGTGTACTGAGTATTGGTAGTATTGCCGGGTATTCTTATGGTATAGATAAACATCATGCGAATCAAACGATTAATGATATCATGTTAATGGGTATAGATGCTATTACCCAAGCATCTCAACGAAAAGACCCATCATTAGTCGAATGGGGTACAAAAACATCTGTTGGATATACTTTTTCTGCAACAACTGATCCAGAAAACGACACCAAATACGGCATCAAAATTGAAGGAGTACCTTCCCGTATTTGTAAAATGATAGGAGATGCCTTAAAATCTACGGTAGAGGTATATGTTTCAGATGAAGGCTACAATGTTTCCAGTAATGTCAAAGACCCTTGTGATTTATCAGATAAAAACACGATGGAATTTTATTTTGACTTAACACCACCAGAATGTAAAACAGATGCAGATTGTGGTGAAGGCAACTATTGTGATACCAATATGGGATGGTGTTTTAGTGGTGAAAAACCAATGATAACAGCTACAAGACCATTTTGTATGCACGGAGAAAACAATCAATGTTGTGGTAATATAAGTGGTGCTCCCGGCTATGAATTGAAGCACGGAAATGATTGTACTTTATCAGATGGTACAAGTGGCATGTGTTATTATGGGGAATGCATTGCCAAAGGTTGTACATACACAAAAAATAAGTGTCGTGGCGAAAAAGAATATTGTGCCAGCCCGAATACCAGTTGTGACGAGGCTTTCCCTGAAGGTAAAACGGGTTCATGCGTTAAGGTAGATTTTACAGCTCACAATATCAATGGTAAAACATATTATGTTTCAAAATGGCCCATGTCTTGGTGGGATGGAGATGCCGCCTGTCGTTCTATAGGTCGAGATGGATTAATTAGTGGTTATGAATTACTTAATAATTGGGACGGTTCTAACTCTTATCAGTCTTCACCTGTTCATTATTTTACAAAAAATGACCTAGCTGAATTTTTAGAAGAAATCACTTTTTATTCTCATGATAATGTTAGGATTTGGCTATCTGAAAATGAAAACACCTGTAAAGCTTATTCCTTGTTTTTGTACAGTGGAAGTGTTAGCGGTTATGATAAGAATGATAGCGATTCATGGTATGGGAACTATGCCGTCTGTAAATGATTTTTTTAGACTTTCTTCTTTTGCTGATATCTCGAATATCAGCATTTTTTTTACCATCAAAATTCATATTTCAAACTCTAAAAATATTTCAATATTCTCCTTTGTTCAGCTTCTTTTTACTTTTCACATAAGTATCAAAAAAGATGCTTGCATTTTTGATAAAAATATGCCTAAATGTTAGAGATTTTAAAGCACCCACATGGTGTGGGTCAAACTTGTCAAGAAAAGGAGAAAATTTATGACAGTTAGAGTTGCTATTAACGGTTTCGGTCGTATCGGCCGTTTGGTTTACCGCGCATTCTTAGAATCCGGTCGCAAAGACATTGATATCGTTGCCATCAACGATTTAGGTGATGCAAAAGCCAATGCTTACTTATTGAAATACGATTCCATTCACGGTGCTACATGCTTTGATGTTCGTGCAGAAGACGATTACATCATCGCCGGTGATTACAAAACAAAAGTAATCGCTCAACGTGATCCAACTCAATTACCTTGGAAAGAAATGGATATCGATATCGTATTCGAATGTACAGGTATCTTCACAGCTAAAGAAAAAGCTATGGTTCATATCGAAGCTGGTGCAAAACGTGTATTGGTATCTGCTCCATCTCAAGGCGCTGATAAAACAATCGTATACGGCGTAAACGATAGCACATTAACAGCTGACGATATCGTTGTTTCTAACGCTTCTTGTACAACAAACTGCTTGGCTCCAGTTGCTTATGTATTGGATAAAGAATTTGGCATTAAACAAGGTTTCATGACAACAATTCACTCCTATACAAACGACCAAAAAATCTTAGACCAAGTTCACAAAGATTTGTATCGTTCTCGCGCTGCTGCTATGAGCATGATTCCAACATCCACAGGTGCTGCTAAAGCTGTTGGTTTGGTATTACCTCAATTAGCTGGTAAATTGGACGGTGTTTCTATCCGCGTTCCGACCCCAGACGTTTCTTTGGTCGATGCTAACTTCATCGTCAGCCGCGAAGTAACAAAAGAAGAAGTTAACGCCGCTATGAAAAAATATGCAGAAGGCGAATTAAAAGGTATCTTGGGCTACAATGAATTGCCATTGGTATCTATTGACTTCACACACAACCCACACTCTTCTACTTTTGATGCTAGCGGCACAAAAGTCATGGGTGGCACACAATTGCGTGTGATGAGCTGGTACGACAACGAATGGGGCTTCTCCAACCGTATGTTAGACACAGCCGCCGCTATGGGCAAATTCTTGTAAGAGTTTGTTTTCGGTTTACGCGTCCCACCAACTGGTGGGACGTTTTTTTGTGCGAAAATTAAATGTTTAAAAAAATGAAAATATAAAACAAATCTTATTTTGGATATAAAAAAGGCGCCAACGCTTATGAAAAAAATCAAACACTGGCATAGGGGGTTATCGGTTTTACCCTCTTCCCTAGAGAGAATATTATCCAAAAAACCGATAAAAATGCGAACTGTGTTTTAGTCTTTTATACCTTCTTAACTGCTAGTAGAAGTATATGCACAATTAATTAAGTCAGCAGCTATATTTTCTAAAGCAGCATCAATACTATATAAAGGAACAGTAATGGCAAATAAAAAAACACGAAACATCTCAATATTTTTTAGCGAACAAATGGTAATTTTGGCAAAATTAAAAATTGTTCCAATAAAACTTGAACTACATTTTTTAATCGTTCTTTTTCCAACGGACTTTGTGGATTTTTAAATGTTTTTAAATATTGCATCCCAATAACCTCAGCTCTATCTGGATTACGATAAAAACGCCATAAATTTAATTCCAATCCCTGCTCTGTTTTTAAAAAGAATGTTATCGTAGGTTCTTTTGTAAAACGATGAATTGCCATTTTTGCCACTTGATTATCCGCCAATAATTTATCATATAATCCTTGAGCAACAAATATTGAATCTGTTCTATTTTTAAACAAATGAACTGCAATCAAAGAGCTAAAACCATCTATACTCTCACCCTCGATAAAATACTCATTTTGAATTTCATCTCCATATTCAAATGTATAAATATATCCCATAAATGATACGCTGGTTTTACCTTTATTCACTTTTTCTTGGGGCGATAAATACCATGTTGATGTACCCGCAAAAACAGATAACACCGGAAAAAAAATTCCCAAACAAATAATAACCATCATTTTTTTCATATCTTAAAGATATGACAATAATATATTGTTGTCAAACAAAAACCCCCTTGACTTTTATTATATTTTTTGTCAGTATAAAATCAAAAGAGGATCACACACAACCATGATAACGCCCAAAATTCATATTGTAAGAACAGCAGATGGAATGGATTTTCCTTTGCCATCTTACACATCCAAACATCATGTTGGTTTGAATTTAATGGCTGCCATTTCAGCTCCCGTCAAAATTGGTCCTCGTGAACGTGTACGCATTCCAACAGGATTTGCTGTTGCATTACCAAATGGATTGTGTGGACAAATCGTCAGCAACAGAGAAATGGCGTTAAAAAATGGTATTATTGTGGTTGATGCCCCCAGCATTATTCATCCAGCAGATAGAGAACCTTTATTTGTTTTACTCAGAAATGAAAGTTCAGAACCATTTGTATTGCGTCGCGGTATGTCAATTGCTCAAATGTTATTAATACCAGTTATTCAAACTGCTTGGCAAGAAATTAAAACAGATTTAAATGAACACCCAAACAAATTAACTGAAGTACAGGTGGAAAATTTTGAAGAAACGGTTCATTCTAAAACAACTTTAGATAATCCAAAGCGCGTAAGAGCATCCATCCGAGAAAGGACCGCAAAGTGAAAAAGTATATCTTTTACACTTTATTCGGATTATTATTTAACTGCATTTCTACACAAGCTGCAGATCTCACTTCTTTACCCCGTTTTGCATCCTTACGCCACAACCAAGTTAATTTAAGAACCGGCCCCGGTAATCGTTATCCTATTATGTGGGTTTATCAAGAAAAAGGATATCCCGTTGAAATTATCGATGAATATGAATTATGGCGACAAATTCGTGAAGTGGACGGAACAACTGGTTGGATTCATCGTACACAAATTACCGGAGTACGTCACGCATTAGTATTAGAAGAATGTTCGTTGATTAATGCTCCTCGTATGGATGGAAAAACAGTCGCAATTGCACAAAAAGGAACTATCGGACGCATTTTAAAATGCCCCAAAAATTCAGATTATTGCCTTTTAGATTTTGGCTCCATAAAAGGATGGATGGCTAAAAATATGTTTTATGGGCTATACAAAGGCGAAATTATAGATTAAAAAACAAAAAATGCTATTTTGTTAACTTAATTTTGACCATTTATTTGTTAAAATGAAAAAAAATATTCAAGGAGTGGCAAAATGGAAACAAACATTATTATGCATGGTGACAGCATTGAACAAATGAAAAAATTGCCAGATAACAGCGTAGATGTTATTTTTGCCGATCCTCCATACAATATGCAACTAGGTGGAGATTTACATCGCCCAGATAACACAAAAGTAGATGCAGTTAATGATACATGGGATAAATTCTCAAATTTTTCTGCTTATGATGACTTTACTGTTGAATGGATGAATGAAGCTCGTCGTGTACTAAAAGAAAATGGTACAATGTGGGTAATTGGATCTTATCACAACATTTTTAGGGTTGGCACAAAAATACAAGATTTAGGCTTTTGGATTTTAAATGATATTGTATGGGTTAAAACAAATCCTATGCCCAATTTCCGTGGCACACGTTTTACAAATGCGCACGAAACTTTAATTTGGTGCGCCAAATCCGAAAAATCAAAATACACATTTAATTATGACAGCATGAAATCTTTTAACGAAGGATTACAAATGCGATCAGATTGGCATCTTCCTATTTGTTTAGGGGCTGAACGATTAAAAGATAACGAAGGAAAAAAGGTACACACCACCCAAAAACCCGAAGCATTATTATACCGCATTATCTTGGCAAGTACTAATCCTGGGGATATCATTTTAGATCCTTTCTTTGGAACAGGAACAACTGGTGCTGTCGCAAAAAAACTGGGACGAAAATATATTGGAATTGAACGAGAAGAACATTACATCAAATACGCTCAGCAGCGATTGGATGCTATTACTCAAATAGCAGATGACACGGCTTTAGAACCCATCAACAAAAAAGCCGAACCTCGCATCCCATTTGGATCCGTCATCGAGCATGGATTAATCAAACCAGGTGCCAAATTATTTGACAGTAAGCGTCGCTATTGCGCAACTGTTAAGGCAGATGGTTCTATCTATCTAGGATCTGAACATGGTTCTATTCATCAAATGGGAGCAAAAGTTGCCGGATTACCCAGCTGTAATGGTTGGACATTTTGGCATTTTGAGCGAAAAAAGAATGAAGATTTAATACCATTAGATATTTTGCGGCAACAATTAAAGTCTGAAATTTTTTGTTAACAATAAAAATATTACTTTTCAAAATATTGTTTAAATAGACAATACTTTTTTTTATATCCGCCCCCAAAAACAGACAAAAAAGTTGAAAAAAACATTGACTTTCGATTAAATCAGTGATACAAATTAACTATCTGTTAACTTTTAAAAAGGAGATATTATGAAAAAAATCGTATTAACAGTTGCTGCTTTAGCAATGCTTGGCGCTTGTTCCACTGCTACAAATTTGGACCCTTGGATTGGTCGTAGCGAAGATGAAGTAATTACTCGCTTAGGTTTACCTCTTAGAGCTTATAAATCTCATGAAAAAAAATATATGGTATACGATTTATCTCAAACTAAAGGTTCTTCATATTGGTTTGGCATGAATAATGGTATATACACTGTATCTAACTGTGGTTATGTTACTCCAGTTTCTCCATGTAGCAAAACAACAGTAACTGTAAATGGTTCCACGAGCTGCCAAACAGTTTTTGTGTTAGAGGATGGTGAAGTTGAAGATTGGACAACAACTGGTCGTTGTTATTAATTTTTTTCTATATTTAGTAAAACCTAAAGCCTCAGAAACATTCTGAGGCTTTTTTTCATAAATGTTATCACATTTTATTTTAAAAATGCTTCAATATCAGCAGGCATTCCAATGGAAACAACTGACGTATCTGGGTATGTTTTTTTAACTAATCCATTCAATACTTTACCATTTCCACATTCAACAAAACGTTCAATGCCCATGTTACCAACCATTTGGTGCATAGAATCTGTCCACAGAACAGAACCCGTCACTTGACGCACCAATAAATCTTTAATTTGTTCAGCATCTTGTACCGGTTCAGCCAAAACATTGCAAATAACTGGAACTAATGGATTTTGAAACGGTGTTTCGGCCAAAACTTCACGCATTTTATCGGCAGCAGATTGCATCAAAGGACTGTGAAAACCACCGGAAACTGCCAACTTTATTGCACGTTTTGCACCAGCTACTTGACAACCAGCCATAACAGCATCCAATGCTTCATTTTGACCACTAATCACAATTTGACCTGGGCAGTTGTCATTTGCCATAACGCATACTTGCCCTTTTAAATCAGTATTCGCAATAACATCGGCAATTTGTTCCTTTGTTAATGCCAAAATAGCGGCCATTGCACCGGCATTTTCTTTGGCGGCTTCTGCCATAGCCAAACCACGTAAACGCAATAATTTTGCGGTATCTGTAATACTTAAAGCACCTGCAGCACACAAAGCAGTGTATTCACCTAATGAGTGACCAGCAACACAAGAGGCTAATTCAGAAATGCTTTTTCCTGTTTCTGCTTCCAATACTTTTACGGCTGCCATACCAACAGCCATAATTGCTGGCTGAGCATTTTGTGTTTGCATTAATTCATCTGCATCACCTGAAAACATGAGTGTACTTAATTTTTGATTTAATGCATCATCTACTTCTTCAAAAACACGTTTGGCGACAGGAAAAGCATCATTTAAAGCCAATCCCATACCAATTGTCTGTGACCCTTGTCCTGGAAAAATAAAAGCCGTTTTCATTCGTATTCTCCTTTATCATATAATTTTATTTATCGTGGGCATTATACACATTTTTTTTCAAAAAGAAACCATTTTTTTAACTTGTCTAGAGTGGCATTTTCATATATAATGACGTCATGTCTTTAATTAAATCCATAACCACCGTTGGTGGCTTTACTCTTGTTAGCCGTATTGTCGGTTTTGTACGAGATATTTTAATAGCTAAATTTTTGGGCGCATCCATGATGGCAGATGCTTTTTTTGTTGCCTTAAGATTCCCCAATTTGTTTCGATCACTTTTTGCCGAAGGAACACTCAATGTTGCCTTTGTTCCACTATTTGCTGGAGAATTGCATAGCGGCGGTAAAAAAAGAGCCTTAACATTTGCTCGATCTGTTTTTAGCTTTTTATTTTATGTATTGCTTATTTTCACATTATTTATGGAAGTCTTTATGCCAGCTTTTATGTTTGTACTAGCACCCGGATTTGAAGATATTCCAGGAAAATTGGAATTAACAACACATTTAAGCCGAATCACATTCCCATTTTTATTGTGTGTCTCATTGGTATCTTTATTATCTGGCGTATTAAATTCTGTGGATAAATTTTGGGCTGCAGCTTTTACACCTACACTACTAAATCTAATGATGATCGGTTCATTATTTATTGTCACACCATTTATTCAATCAGATTTTGCGCCTGCTTATGCATTAGCAATTGGCGTTTGTTTAGCTGGATTTGCTGAATTAATTTTCTTATTTTATCACATCAAAAAAGCGGGCTTGTTGTTTTGTTTAATCGGTCCAATACGGGCATTATTTCATTTAACAAAACGTGTAAAATTATTACTCAAAAAAATGGCCCCAGGTGTATTGGGATCTGGAGTTTATCAAATTAATTTATTTTTGGATACATTATTTGTTTCATTTGTTGGTGCTGGAGCTATTTCTTGGCTAAACTATGCTCACCATTTATTTCAATTGCCAATAGGCATCATCGGTGTCGCTATTGGTACAGCCTTATTACCTGTTTTATCCAAACATATTAAAGCTGGAGAAAAAGAAGCTGCAAACACTCAACTTAATCGAGGATTGGAAATATCATTGGCAATGTCATTAGCTTCTATGATTGGACTGGTTTTATTGGCGCATCCTATTATTGCCGTATTATTTGAGCGAGGCGCCTTTACCATGACAGATACCGAACAAACATCAAAAGCATTGATTGTTTTTGCTTTTGGATTACCAGCTTACATGATGACAAAAGCTTTATCGCCATTTTTCTATGCTCGCTCTGATACCACAACACCCGTTAAAATCGCAATTGTTGGCGTTATTTTAAATGCAATATTAGCTCTATCATTAATGGGGCCCTTCGGATTTGTTGGCATTGCTTTAGCCACAACAATTACCGTTTGGGTTAACGCATTTCAATATATATGGCGTTTAAAAAAACAAGGTGAATTTGTACTAGATAACATGTTTAAATATCGCATAAAACGTATCATTCTTGCTGGCATTGTAATGGCCATAACATTATACTATAGTTTTTACACTATTTCTTATTATTTACAAAATTGGCAACATGAACATGGCTATTTATCTATTATATTATTGGGAACATTAGTTGGCATTGGAATTATGTCATTTACAATTATCTTAATTGGTACAGGTGGCATTACAATACGCGATATAAAATCATTTTTACACCGTAAGTGATTTTTAGGAGGTTTTATGAAAAAAGGATTGTCATTATTTTTAGCTGGAATTTTATTGGGAACAATTGGATATGGCGCATACTATACGTATAATTGGACAAAAACACCATCTCAAATTACTCACACCCCATCCCCCATTGTCATTCAGAAAAAAAAGAAAAAACAAAAAATCATCTCACCCGATGAATTTTGGAAAACCAGTCGTTTATTACCCAATTCAGATATAGATGTAAAAACATTAACCACGACCGAAAAACTTGCAGAAGCCTTTGAAGGTTTATACCTCTATTACATGCCCAAAATTTACGTAGAACGTTTTCCAGATGATTTTGCACAAGAAGGTAATGCCGAATTATTTATTAAGGTTATGATGTCCTTAATTTTACATGAAAACAACATGATTACTAAAGATAGAAAATTTTTAGAAGGACTAAATAAAAAATTAAAAAATAATATAACATGGAATAAAGAAGAAAATGATCATTTTAATATGTTAGTTCAAAAATATGGTTTAACAGAACAAAAATTACAAACAAATCAATTGGATGAATTATTAAAACGAGTAGATATTATTCCACCATCTTTGGTCGTTGCCATGGCTGGCATCCAAACAAACTGGGGTAAAAAATCATTAAATGCTCCCTTTGGACAAAAAGAATGGATCAATGGGAAATACACCGAAAAACAATTTGATACATTGGGTGAAGCAGTTCATTCCTTTATGATGGAAATGAATACTCTTCCAATTTATTTTAGCATGTGGATAAATCGAAGAACATATAAAAATTTACGTGGTTCATTGGGTGCGAAGTTGATCAACACCACAGATAACTTTATGCGCGAAAATCCAACTTATGAACAACAAATCAAACAAGCGTTTAAAAAATTAAAATTAGAAATCTTTGATACAGCTGTTTTATATGAGTAAAATTATTATATTCTTGTGTGGATTATTGTGGTGTTATACAATATCTGCCGAACCATTAATTTTAAAAAACAATGCACAAGAACATTTATTTGATGTTGAAATAGCAAATACTCCAGAAAAATCTCAACAAGGATTAATGTTCCGCAAATATTTACCTGCAAACAAAGGTATGTTATTTATATCAGATACAGACACCCAAATGTATATGTGGATGAAAAATACATATATCAGTTTAGATATGTTATTTTTTGATAGAAAAGGCAAAATTATTAAAATCATCCCAAATACAACGCCTTTAAGTTTAAAAATATTATCCTCTGATATACCAGTTGCTGGCGTTTTAGAGATTAATGCAGGCACAGCCAAACAATTAGATATCAATATTGGCGATTTGATTGTCAGTGAGCAGTTAAAGTAAGTTGAACACTATCTAGAATTTTGCTGAAATAAATAACATCAACTAAAAACACTGCCAAAATGGCAGTGTTTCTTCATCAAAAAATCTTATAATCCATTCATCAACAATCTAGATAATCGTTCAGCAAATTTAGCTGGATCTTTAACGGGCTCACCTTCGGCCACTAATGTTTGATCATATAATACCCAAATACTATCGGCAAAACGTTCATCAGATTCGGTGTTATCCAATAATGTTGCCAATTTATGTATTAACGGATGGCGTGGATTAATTTCCAAAACACGTTCACTAGCAAAGTTAATTTGTTGTCCATTCGCACGCATTAAACGTTCTAAATTCATACTCATTTGTCCCGCCGGTGTGATAAGAGCAATCGGGCTTTTTGTTAGTCTGTCCGTTATACGAATATCATTGACGGCGCCAGATAAAATTTCTTTCATTTTGGTAATTAACTTGTCTGATACTTTTTTATCCAAGGCTTTATCCGTATCATTATGAACCGGTTTAATTTTATCTAAATCTTCGGCGGCATGCATAACAGATATGATTTTTTTACTTTTATATTCTGTATATGTTTGTACCCAAAATTCATCGATAGGATCGGTTAATAACAACACTTCAATATCACGAGCTGCAAAACCTTCTAATTGAGGATTCGTACGTAATGTGGCTAAATCCGTACCTGTTAAATAATAAATGTGTTTTTGACCTTCTTTCATACGAGATACATAATCAGCAAACGTTGTTAATTCATCTGAATTTGTAGAGTAAAAACGACACAAATCGGCAATATCTTCACGATTATCGGATGGTTCGTACAAACCTTCTTTAAATACGATACCAAATGCATTCCAAAATTTTTGGTAATCAGCTGTATCTTCAGAACGTCTTTTGAACTCATTAATAATTCTACGCACAATACCACGTTGGATTTTTCCGAGGACTGGTGTTTTTTGCAACATTTCACGACTGACATTAAGCGGTAAATCAGATGTATCTATCACACCCGTCATAAAACGTAAAAAGTGAGGCATGAGTTCCGGCACATCATCAGAAATAAACACTCGGTTCACATATAATTGTAATCCCGATTTTCTGTCTGGTTGGAACAAGTTGAACGGTGGTTTTGTCGGGCAGAACATTAATGCCGTGTAATCAATGGCGCCTTCGGCTTTATAATGCAAAGTCATCCACGGTTCATCAAAAGCATGTGAAACACTTTGATAAAAATCTTTATATTGTTCTGGTGTAATTTCCGTTTTATTACGTTGCCATAAAGCACTGGCAGAGTTAATGGTTTCTTGTAATTCACCATTTTTCAAATCAATGGGAATTGAAATATGGTCAGAATATTGACGCACCAAATGACGCAAACGAATAGGCTCCAAATAATCTTGTGCGTCTTCTTTTAAATATAATGTGATGGCCGTTCCGTTTTTTGCTTTATCATCCGGTGAAATGGTGAATGAACCGGCACCATCAGATTCCCACAGCCATCCTTGATCATCACCAGCTTTTTTAGTACGAACAATTACTTTATCAGCAACCATGAATGCCGAATAAAAACCAACACCGAATTGCCCGATAAGCGCCATATCTTTTTGTTTGTCACCTGTCAATGATTTTATAAATTCGGCCGAGCCCGAACGAGCAATTGTCCCCAAATGATTAATTAAATCATCTTTATTCATACCAATACCATTATCAGTAATAGTTAATGTTTTTTCTTTGGCATTAGGTTCTAATATAATTTTAAAGGCGCCTGTTTCTTTTCCCAATTCTGGATGCGTTAACAGAGCATATCTAAGTTTATCACAGGCATCTGAGGCATTAGAAATTAATTCGCGCAAGAAAATTTCATTGTTGGAATAAAGAGAATGAATAACGATATCTAAAACTTTGGCAACCTCCGCTTGGAAAGTCATTGTAGTTGTTTGTGTTTCTTTTTTCATATCAGCTCCTATAAAAAACATCATTATGTATGCAAGATATATAATTTGTTTTTCAAAATTTGCAAGAGAAAAAGACATCTTTTTTTTGCAAAAAAAGAGCAAAATCTCGAATCGCAAAAATGACTTGACAAAAGGTAAAAAAAAGTATATAATAACGCATTCATAAAACAATATGGGGAATAATATGAGTGCAAAAATTATTGTTTTCGCCAACGAAAAAGGCGGGACGGGTAAATCAACACTTGCAATGCATATGATTGTATCTTTAATGCGCGCAGGAAAAAAAGTAGCTAGCTTTGATTTGGATGCTAGACAAGGTTCTTTAACTCGTTATATTGAAAATCGTCAAACTTTTATTACGGAAAACGGCGTACCCTTGCCAATTCCAGAGCATACCAGTTGGACAGATGAAATTGCTCGCATTTATACATTGAAAGGGCAAATTGAGAAAATTATCCATCAAGTTGACGCGATTGTCATTGATACACCAGGTTCTCACAGTCCATTAACATCTGAAGCCATGGAAATGGCCGATGCATTGGTAACTCCAATTAATGATTCTTTAGTGGATTTAGACGTTCTTGCTTTGGTAGATGGCGAAACATTAAAAATTAAAGGACCAAGCCATTTTGCACAAACAGTATGGTCTTCTCGTCAACAAAGAATGTTGGCTAAAAAACCACCGCTCAACTGGGTTGTTGTTCGCAACCGTATGCTCTATGCTAACAGCAAAAACTCAAAAGCTGTAGATATGTTGGTACACGCCCTATCCCGTCGTATTCACTTTACAATTTCCAATGGTTTTTCCGAACGTGTTGTATACCGTGAATTATTCTTAAAAGGCCTTACAATGCTAGATTGTAAAGAAAATGGATTAAATATGCCAATGTCTATTTCATCTTTAGCCGCTCGCCAAGAGGTTCGTTGCTTGATGAATAATATTTTATCCGGTGGATTAAATCCAGTTCGTTCAAATATAGCCGCATAAAAAATTATTTTTTATTGACATTTATCCCCCTCATAATTTCTTATGGGGGGTATTTTTGAAAAGCCCTCCTACCAGGAAGGCTTTATTTTATTACTATCGTTGTAATTGATTAAGTCCATTAAAGATGGCTCTAATACTAACTTGTGTTGTTGAACGATCAATCGCATGACAAACAACTTGTTTATCACCTTGAGCCAACTTAATAGTTGCAACAGCTTCAGATGCTTCTTTATCTTCCCGTTTCAACATATATTGTTGATACTCTAAAATGGAAATAGCAACACCCAAAGAACATAAACCTTGAATACATGCTTCAACCGGTCCATATCCATAACCAATTGTTTCTTTTTTCTGACCATTTTCAAAATAAGATAAAACATATCGACCTTGTTGAATACGATCAAAGGAAGCATATTGATAAGGTCCTTCCACATTACACAAATGTGTACGATATAATTTATCACAATCTTCCACACTTAATTCACCTTTTTGTTCAGCCATTTTCTTAGCAAAAGGCATTAAAATTTCAGTTTCTTTCAATGTAATCGGATAACCTGCTCGTTCATAAATTTCTTTCAGTGCGGATTTCCCAGATTGACTGGTAAAGCCCAAATACTCACCATCGTCGCGACCAACTAATGCCGGATCAAAAGCAATATATTGACCTTTTTTAAGACCTTTTGTTTTGTTAGAACCATCTTGATGAATACCACTGCGATGAGCCAATACATCAGATCCAATAATCGGTGTTTTTTCCCAAATTGGCACATGGGACATTTCAGATACCATTTGAGCCGTTTTATCAAACAAATGCATATTCAATGGCACATTAACACCAGAGTTATATAATGCCACCGCAACTTGGTACATATCCGTATTACCCGCACGTTCCCCCAATCCATTTAATGTTGTTTCTAATTGAGTAGCACCATGAAAAAAACTTTCGACTGTAGTCGCTGTTGCCATTCCTAAATCATTGTGACAGTGGACAGATATTTTTGCTTTATCCCCAATACGTTCATACACTTTTTGAACCATTTGTACAAATTCAAGCGGACGGAAACGTTCTACTGTATTTGGCAAATTAACAACATCAGCACCAGCTTCAACCACTTGTTCAATTGCGTTAATAACATCAGATAAATTTTCACGACAATCACCAAAGTGTTCTACAGAAAACTCCACCTGACCATTTGGCAACAATTCTTTTGCTCGTTTGATGGCTTTAACGGCAATTTGTGTCACATCTTGAATATCTTTTTTCAGCACATGTTCCAACCCAAGAGGATTCATCGCAATAAAAGTATGAATACGTGGTTTATGAGCATAACGAACAGCTTCTGCAGCCTTGACAATATCATTTTCCGTTGCACGAGCCAATACACTGACCACAACATGTTTTGGAGCCATCTTTGCCAATTTTTGACAAGAATCAAAATCCATTTCACTGGAGGCTGGAAAACCAATTTCAATTCCTTGCACACCTAAGTCCACCAATTGACTAAATATCGTTTCTTTTTCGGATTGATTCCACGGTTTCTTAAGGGCCTGGTTTCCGTCTCTTAATGTTACATCATAAAAAAATGGTTGGTGTGTCATATTATTCCTTTCACTAGATAATAAAAAAACACCCTCCTAAAAGGGTGTTTGGCTTTAAAAAATATATAAAAGCTACCCTCTTAGGAGATGGTTATTATTTCCTAACAAGCATAACAAGAGATGTAGTTTTTTATTGTTCATACTCAGCATTGTATCTAATTTTATAATAAAAGTCAAGAAAAAAGTTAAGAGTTCCTTGGCAACCAAGGAACTCTTTTCTTTCATTATTCTTTTTATTTAATCTTCCGCATCATATTTTTCAATCAAAGCAAAAACATCATCTGTTGTTTTTGCACCACGTAACCCTTCAGCAGCTGTTTCATCTCGCAAAATACGAGACAATTTTGCCAAAGCCTTCAAATGATCGGCGCCAGATTCTTCCGGAGCCAACAACAAGAAGATTAAATCAACGGGCTTTCCGTCTACTGCATCAAAAGGAACTGGTTCAGACTTAATAAATGCACAGAAAATTTTATCTAATCCTGCCAATCTAGTATGTGGCAAAGCAACTCCTTTACCAACACCCGTCGTTCCCAAACGTTCACGTTCTAACAATGCATCAAAGACGATTCTTTCATCCAAACCAGTTTGCATTGCAGCCACTTTTGCCAATTCTTCTAATAATTGACGTTTACTACCATAAGCACCGTTTGGAACGATAGCACCCTTTGATAAAATATCAATAATTTTCATGGATTACCCTTACTTATTTTTTGGATCAATCCAACCAATATTGCCATCTGGACGACGGTAAACCATATTCAAACCACCGTGTGCAGAGTTTTTAAACATCAATGCTGGCAACCCAGATAAATCCATACGCATTACGGCGCCGCTGACTGTACAAATTGGCAATTCTGTTTGCATCTCAGCAATAATCACTGGAGCATCACCAACTTCTTCTTCATCATCTTTAGCATCAATAACAGCCATATCAACCATTTCTACTGGTTCTGCACGGTGATCTGTTAAACGATTTTTATAACGACTGAGTTGTCTGGATAACTTTGCAACAGCACCATCAAAAGAAGCATAAGCATCTGCAGAATAAGCTGTTGTTTTAATTAAAGCGCCAGAAATTGGGTGCACAGTAATATCTGTCTTAATTTCTTCACCTTCTTTAATAACACGTACATCTGCACTGATAGCATCTGCAAAATATTTAGAAACGGCGGCATCCAAAGCTTTTTCTGCATAAGAACGCAAATTATCGCCCAAGTTAATTTGTTGACCTGTAATTATTATTTGCATTGTTTTTTCTTTCTTGTTAGATTAATCAATAATTATCACTTCAGAGTTTAGACTTTAGCCTTTTTTTTACAAATTGTCAAGAGGTCATATGCATTCAATTAAAAAACCATTATTTGGTATATACTTACACTGGCCCTATTGTTTATCAAAGTGTCCATATTGTGATTTTTTCAGCCATCCCTGCTCTGCTCCTAATGAAGATATATTATTAGCTGGATATATCAGAGATTTAAAACAAATGGCAAATCTAACCAACACTCGAACTCTAACCAGTATTTTTTTGGGAGGCGGGACCCCTTCTTTAATGTCTCCTTCATTTATAGAAAAAATAATGCAGGCTATCACAAATCAATTTCATTTGTCCGAAGATGTTGAAATTACAATAGAAGCCAATCCAGACGCCATTACACTCGACAAAATGCGAGACTTTGCCAATTTAGGGATTAACCGATTATCAATTGGTGTTCAAGCTTTAAATGACAGCGACTTACTCTTTTTAGGACGACGACATTCAGTTAAAACGGCCCTAACAAGAATCGAAGAGGCCAAATCCGTTTTTGCACGCATCAATATGGACTTAATTTATGCACGTCCTAACCAAACATTAAAACAATGGGAAAACGAATTACAAAACGCATTATCATTAGAACTCGAACATTATTCACTATATCAACTAACTATAGAGGAAAATACCGTATTCGGTCAAAAAAATATATCAACGGTTGATGAAAAAACAGCAGAACAACTCTATCGTTTAACAGATCAGATAATGACAAATGCAGACATTCCAAGTTACGAAGTATCAAATTATGCTAAAGTTGGTGAAGAAAGTCAACACAACCTAATATACTGGACAGGAGGAAATTATCTTGGAATTGGACCAGCCGCTCATGGACGCATCGGATTAACAGCAAGCACCTCACCAAAATCTGTGGATAAATGGATAAAAGAAGGCATTTCATTGGAACAATTGACACCTCAAGAACGTTTTGAAGAATATGTATTAATGGGACTTAGATTAACACACACACCTTTTCCAACACAGGGGCTATCACAAAATGGTATTCAAAAAGCATTAAAACTAGGATGGATTACACAATCTGACAACAAAAAAACAATCACTCCAACATTAGATGGCACACTAATGCTAAATGAATTAATCCTAACAGTATTATCATAAAAAAATACCCAAGCAATTGGGTATTTTTATCATTACGGAACCATTATCCCCGGCATGCTACTTGGACACGTTGCCGTATTAACCTTATTTAAATCGACACATTCTCCATACATCAATCCCACATAATCATTCGGAATAGATGCATTTGAACAATTGTTTTCCGTTGTTGTCCATCTTAAATTACAATATTGTCCATCTGGACAATCTGTTTTCCGACTCATCAAGCTTTCTGTAGACGAATAAACTGGTTGAGCATTTGCTGTCGTTGTAGACATCGGCACACAAACACCAAACATATCACCAACATAATCATTATTAAATCCAGTTGGAGCTGTGCCACTCCACTTTTCTTTTGTCCAAGTCAAACGACAATAATGATTAGCTGGACACTTCATGTTTTTACGCACTAATAAATTATCTGAAGACGAATAAACTGGTTGAGCATTTGCTGTCGTTGTAGACATCGGCACACAAACACCCCACATATCCCCTGTATAATCATTAGCAAATCCAGTTGGAGCCGTCGAACCAGTCCATGTTTTTTCTGTCCATGTTAAACGACAATAATGATCAGACGGACAAGTATTGCCGATTTTTGAAAAGGATACATCAATATTTCCATCAGCACCTGTTGTCTGTTGCAAATTGTAACCACAAGTGGCTGTATAATACATTTCAGCTGCTGCAGTTTCTTTCATCGTATAACTACATGTTGCCGTATAATACATTTCAGCAACATTTGTTTCCTTCATATCATATACACATACTTTTGATGAATCAATACATTTGCCGGGTATATTGCTGCAAACACTCTCAAAAGGACAACACCAATTTACCCCATCTTCCTCAGATGTACACGTTTGAGTATATATATCCTCTCTATCTGAACATAAATCTAAACATCCAGTTCCTGTATTATTTTTACGTTGTCCTAATGCACAACTTAAACATACCTTTTCATCAGAACTACAATAGCTATTATATGCTTCAGGACAATCTTCAACGCCTCCACAGGGCAATAATGGCGCCATTCCATTAAATGCAAAAACAATATTTTGCATTTCTTCTTTACATTCCATCAGCTCATTTATTTGAGTATATAAACTTATCGACACGTCATTTTCTGCCAAATCCAGAATTAACTTGCAAACATCTTTTTCCACCGCTTCAACCAAAACGAAATCATTACTTGCTTTGTCTCGTCTTACAAGTAATTCATAGCCACTAATTGAATCATACTCCGCTTGTGTCCATTCATAAGGCGTATTTGCACCAGATGACATATATACGATTTTTACATCATTGTATAACCCATTGGCCTTTACTTTATTCATACCATAACGAAATCCTAAAACAGCAACAACGGCCAAAACACCTATGACAGCTAAAACTCCCAACATTTCGACCAACGATCGACCAGTTTCATTGCGTTTCATATTCTATTCCTTTACAAATTAACAACTCGTTTTAAATATCCCATTATTGCGCAGGTATAAAACCAACATCCTCTTGCATTTGTATTTCAGGTGACACAAACCACTGTTGCTCATCCTCATATGAAGACATAACACTTGGCGCCTTATCCACAATTGATGAACGATTCTTACTTATAATTTGACGCATATCTAACAATCGAGTATTTGTTCCATCTTTATTCAATCTAAAACGACCATTAACACCATTAAAGCCACGTTCATTTAACAATCCTGTCGTGTTAATAGCCCCTGTACTTCCCAATAAAATACCTAAAGATACAGCATCATAAGCATATGCGGCTAAAGCTGATGGTTTTGAACCAAATGTTTGATAAAAGCGTCTATTAAAATCAGAAGATAAATTTGCTGGCATTGCCGGAAAATATCCGCCAACCAACTCTGATATTTTCATCCCTCCCCAAGAAGATAAGCCATAAATGGGAATATCTGATGGTGTGATATCATAGTATGACAACATACTCATAACTTGTTGCAATTTTACACCATCTTCAAACACCAACAACGCATCAAAATCAACTTTTTCTGCAATTGGTTTTAACAACAATTCTTTCTCTTCATCCGTCAAATCTTTACGTCTAGAATCAATGGGTTGAGGTGCAATTTTGGCAACAACAGGATCAAAATTAACTGTTGTTGGCACATATAGAGAAACCTGTTTCATCTCCATATTTGGACATTTTTTAATTGTTTCCGACAATGTATTCATAACTATTTCACCAACTTTATTTTCTGGTCCCACAACCGCTATTTTACGTTGTCCAGCTTTACACGCAAACTCTACAATTCGTTCTACTTGATTAGGAATCATCAAAGCAACAGTATAAACATCATCATCAACAGATTCACTATCAGAGGTAAAAGATAAAACAGGAACATCAACCCCTTCTTCTCGTACGGCGATTGTTTCTGCAGAAAACACAGGGCCAACCATCATCGCCGGATGAATTTTTTCTGCTTGTTTTAATGCGGCCTCTGCTCCTTCTGATATACCCATTGTGTCATAAAAAACAACTGTCGCACCAGATTGACGTTTATCAAATTCCGCCATCATTGCTGCCTTTTGCATATCTTTTCCTAATTCAGCAGATTTGCCAGTTAATGGCAATAAAACAGCTATTTTTGTTGTTGCAACAATCTCCTGAGTTTCCCCATAGACAGAAGGCACTTGACCAAACATTGGTTGCATAAATGGATCTTCTTTCTGAGCAGCACATGCCGCTATCAACAAAAACCCGCACACACCCGCTATTTTTCCAATCATTTTTTGATATCCTTTTTTATTGATTTTTTGTATAAGGCTATGTTATATGTTTTATAAGATTTTTTCAAGTTTTATTTAAAGGATTTTTAATTATGTTATATTTGGTTTCAACACCTATTGGAAACTTAGGAGATATATCTGAACGAGCAAAAGAAACATTATCTCATGTTGACTTAATTGCCTGCGAAGATACACGAACAACTGGGGCATTATTAACACTACTTGGTATCAAACACGGACCACTAATGGCCTATCATGAACACAATGCCGATAAGGCAAAAAAAACATTAATTGAAAAATTAAAACTTGGGATAAATATTGCTTTAGTATCAGATGCAGGAACACCATTAGTATCCGATCCAGGCTTTCGTTTAGTCAGAGCATGCCGCGAAGAAAACTTACCGGTTACAACAATACCGGGAGCAAACGCTGTCTTATCAGCTCTACAATTATCTGGCTTACCATCTGATAGTTTTTATTTTGGAGGATTTTTACCTTCAAAAACATCTGCCCGCAAACAAACATTGCAAGGTATTAAGGATTTACCAACAACTATCATTTTTTATGATACACCAAATCGTTTGGAAGAAACGTTAAAAGATATGTTGTTGGTTTGCGGAAATCGCCAAGTAGCTGTTGTACGAGAGATCACAAAAAAATTTGAAGAAACATGCATCGATACCATTCAAAACTTAATAGATTATTATGCTCAAAATGGAGCACCAAAGGGGGAACTTGTTTTAGTTATTGACAGACCAGATAAAACAACCGCTGAATTAGATCAAAATCAAATTGATAAAATGATTATAAAAGCACTCAAAACATCCTCAGCCAGAGATACCGCAGAAATTGTATCAAAAACAACGGGTCTACCAAAAAAACAAATTTACAAACGGGTAATGGAACTAAATGATTAGTCATCATAAAATTGGACATTGGTGTGAAAAATTAGCATTACTTGCTTTAATGTTAAAAGGATACTTGCCTGTAGATACAAATGTTGTAACAGGTCGCGGAACTGGCGCTGGTGAAATTGACTTAATTGTACGTAAAGGAAAAACATTAATTTTTGTTGAGGTAAAAAAAAGAACAACTTATGCAAAAGGTGTCGATGCTATCACTATCGAAAATCAAATGCGCATTGTACGAGCCAGCGCTGCCTATCTAAAACGACATCCGATATATCAAAAATGGCGCATCAGATACGATGCTGTTATTTGTCTTCCATGGCGCTGGCCAAAACACATAAAAGACGCATGGAGAATAATGTGAAATACATCCCCACAATAATAATGTTATGTCTTATTTTAAGTGGTTGCCAATTCACAACGACTATTTTTACTGGAGCCAGAAAAATCACCACCATTCTAATCGATGACAGATGCTTTTCAGATGATTTAAAAGACATCCAAATCAATATGTCTTTACAAGAAGAATTTGTCAAAATAGACCCAAAATTAGGATTAGACATATCAATAACTGTTTTTGAAGGAAAAGTTCTATTAACAGGTTCCATACCAAATATCGACATAATCCAACAAATTTTAGAAAAAACTTGGAGTACTCCAGATGTAAAACAAGTATATAACTACATTCGAATTGCAGATCCCCCCTCTTTAGATGTTGTCAACATGGATGCTGCAATTTCAGGCTCTATTCGAACACAATTAACCTTTACTAGACATATCAATTCTAGCAATTACAAACTAACAATGGAAAATGGAGCTTTATACATTATGGGTATTGCAAAAAATCAAGCAGAACTTGAACGTGTTATTTCTGTCATAAAAAATACATCTGGCGTTAATGAGATTATCAATCTAACACGTTTTAGAAAAAAATAAAAATATTACGCGTTAACTACGACCACGATCATTTATTTTTGAATGATGTTTCTGTTTAGTATGAGATAAAACAATTCTAGTTCCATTAACATCGGTTGTCAAATCTAACTTCAATGGTTCTGAAGCAATTTTTGTAGTCCCATACTGTTCATGTCTTAACAAACGAGACATCGTTCTCATTTCTTTTAAGTTACTTTTTATACTTTTTCCATCTTGAATTCTTTGCATATTTTGACGCAACTTTTGCTTTGTCCAACCATGGCGTTTATAAAACATCATTTGACGTCTTA
Organism: Alphaproteobacteria bacterium; assembly: GCA_017559525.1. GTDB lineage: Bacteria > Pseudomonadota > Alphaproteobacteria > CAAHEQ01 > UBA3637 > UBA7488. The sequence continues at coordinate 72,197 of JAFYRI010000011.1, forward strand.
AACGCTTAAAAAAACCTTTTACAAGTTTAGTCATGGATTCTCTCCCTTCGTTCAATTAAATGATTCAACTTTTCAACTTTATGAGCCGTTTCATATCTTAAACACGCTCTCAATGCATATAAATAATATAATTGTCGACGCATTAATAACTGGGTTTTATCTGAAGCTTTTTGATATCTGCTTCCCAAATATTGAAATGACAAAGCAGAAATTTCATTTTTTGTCAATTCACGTCCTAATTTTTGCCAATTAACACCAATATCAACAACGCCAACTTTACGTGCTTGCTTTTCCAATTTATCAATCTCTTTTTGTGTCGGGCTTAAGTCCGTATCTCCTTTTATACCAACAATACAATCAACTGGTATATCATTATGTTGTAAAAATCTACGAAATGTATTAACGGAAGATCCCGTTGTTAGAATATCTTCAACCAAAATAATTTGTGAAAATTGTGCATGCTCCCTCAATCGTTCAAAAAACATTTCATTATAAGGTTCATACAAACGAGGGCTCATTAATCGATTACCATTCTTTACACTTTTCATCATAGAAGTATGCAATGGCGCAATGTACTCATCCCCAACCAAAAATGTCCCTCCAAGATCTTGTGTTTGCTGAGCCAAAAATCTGGCATATGCGATGGGGACTTGATTTAAACGACTAGTACTTGGAACCGAAAAAAAAATTGGTGATTTTTCTGGCAAAATTAATTGACGCAACTCTTGAGATTTATCCTCATTCCACAAAGATTCAACCAATTGAACCGCCGCCTGAGAATCACCTTTTTTGGCAGCAATAAATAAAGGATTTACCAACACTTCATCTCTATTTTTTTTATCAAAAATAGTCAATCCTTTTTTCAATCTATGCTGATCATGTAAATTATTTGCCATATTTTTTCCTTTATTGTTTTCCAATTATAACACAAAACAAAAAATATGTCAATATTTTTTACAAAAGCGCAAAAGGTATTGTAAAAAATAAAGGAAAAATTATTTTTTTAATGAAATTTCCTTTATATTATATTTTATCTAAAAACTTCTGGTGACAAATATTCATCCTCAACTTGTGATTTTGATTGTACCACTTGAACACAGATTTCCTTATCCATTTTCGCAAGCAAATATTCTCCTTTTTTGTCGTGTGTTATATGACACCATAGTTGCGTTACAATGTGAACTAGAAAAGCAATTTATTGAACAGCAAAAAAAGAAAATTTAAATGCATCTAAAATAGATAAAGACTTCACTCGTTTCTTAGCTTCTTCCGCTCACTCATTCACACCCATAGGAGTTCCCAACAAAGCATATCTTTGCACTTGATATGTTTCTTTTGAAATTAATCCACTTTCTAACATAATGTTCAAATTGTCTAACTCGGATCTCTATCCATTCAAACACCTCACTTAAAATCATTTTAAATATAATCAATAATACTATATACATTTATACACTTTAACAAAAAACGAATTACCAGACAAACAGTTATCACATTTTTTACAATATTTTTTTATTATTTATAATTATATAAAATAACATTCAAATAATACCCATTGATTTTCATATAAACTTTTGCTACAAAAAAAGAATAAAATAAATCAATATATCATTCAGGAGTTTCTTACATGATGGGATATTCTATCGAGAGCATTTTAATCTTTTCATTTCTTGTTATTTTATGCTTAGCCATTGATTTAGTGGCCCACAAACAAGACAAAGATGTTTCCATTAAGTCTGCGATTGCTTGGACTGTTTTTTGGGTATTCATTTCGTTATTATTTGCCGTATATATTTATTATACACATGGTTCAGAAGATGCCTCAGCTTACTTATCCGGTTATGCTCTAGAAAAAACACTATCTGTGGATAATTTATTTGTATTAATGGCCATTTTTGCCAACTTTGGTATTCCCAATCGCTATCAACACCGCGTTTTATATTACGGCATTTTGGGGGCATTAATTTTACGTTTAATTTTTGTCGGCTTAGGCGCAACATTTTTAAATATTTTTGGCGATACAGCCTTAACTATTTTTGGCATTTTTATCATTTGGACTGCATTTAAAATGATGCAAGCAGCTGGTCTCGGGGCCTTGATTTATTCTTGGTTCAAAAGACAATCCTTACCCCTAAAAGAACGCGAAGAAGAAACAGACTTTACAAAACACTGGGCCATTCGTTTTTTTAAACATCTTTTTCCAGTTACGCCGAATTTAAATGGTCACGACTTTTTCATTGGTCGCGCTGCAACACCTCTGTTTTTATGTTTAATTACCGTGGAATTTGCCGATATCATGTTCGCATTCGACAGTGTTCCAGCAGTATTAGCAATTACAGAAAAACCCTTTTTGGTTTATACCAGTAACATTTTTGCTATCTTAGGTATGCGCTCTATGTATTTTTGTCTAGCCGCAGCAAAAAAATCACTAATTCATTTAGAAAAAGCGGTTATTGGCATTTTAGTGTATATTGGCGTCAAAATGTTAATTGATGTATTTTGCGATATACACATATCATCACAAACATCATTAAGCATTGTACTTGTCTTTTTATCTATTGGAATTATAGCCTCCTTTATTTTTCCCCAAAAAAAGGAAAATCAACCTCAAACAGCAAATTAATATTCTATGAAAAAATCAAAAATTACATACCCTATTTTATTTATTGTTTTCTTTATATGCGGTTATTTCTGCTTTGAAGAAAAAAAACCAATCGTTAGTGTTGTATTACCTACTTATAACAGAGCACAGTTATTACCAAGAGCAATTGAATCAATTTTAAATCAAGAGTTCCAAGATTTTGAACTTATCATTGTTGATGATTGCTCAACAGATAATACTTTAGAGCTGTTAAAATCTTACCAAGAAAAAAGTGATAAAATTATCGTCATTAAACACGATACAACCCAAGGAGTTGGTAGCGCTAGAAACACCGGAAACGATTATGCACGTGGAAAGTATATCATTATTTTAGACAGCGATGACTATGCTTTACCTAATATGCTAAAAGATAGTGTTGAGTTTATGATTAAACATCCTTCTGTTGATTTGGGTGTACCAGCAAAAAAAGCATTTTATGAAAAAAATCCCAACAAATTATTCCCATGGCACTATCCTGTTTATAACTTTTTAAACGGGAACCAATTAGGCAATGTTGGCAATATCTTCAAAAGAGAATTTGTTGTAAAGCATAATATAAAATACAAAACATACTATACATGTGCTGAAGATTATGATTTTTGGATACAAATGATTTTAAATGGGGCAACTGTTGCAAAAATTGAAGATGATAACAACAAGGCAATATATACAACAGCCTTTATGACACATAAAAACACATATGGTTCAGCTTGCTTTAGAAACAGCTTAAACGTAAAAAAAGATATTGCAACCTTTTTAAATCTTCCCGAAACCCCAATCGATATGTGCATGTGGCTTAAAAAACTAATTAACATAAATCCTCATCTTTTTCTACCACACACAAAAAAAGATGCCTTAATCGCATTTTGTCCTCCAGAAAATGGCACCAACTTCATACAAGCATATCATCCCCTTTGGATGGATTATTTGGTATTTTCATCAGATACAAAAAAAGTAAGTCGCTATAGAAGAGCAGATACAGCAACTGTTATTACATACAAACCTCAAGAGTTATTAACATTAAAATGGGATAAATTTGGGACCGAAACCTTTATCTATAACATAAAGACAAAACGATATGATTTTCAAAAAAAACATTAATACCTCTTCCTTCTAATACATAAAAAACCACCTAAAGGGTGGTTTTTTATGGCGCACTTGGCGAGATTCGAACTCACGACCCTTGCCTTCGGAGGGCAATACTCTATCCAGCTGAGCTACAAGTGCTTTGGGATTTTAAATCCTTATACCTCATTTTCCTAAAAAAAGCAAGTTTTTTGTCTTCCTCCTCCACACCACAAACTTACTTTGTCAAAAGCAAGTGCCATTCACTTCCTTTTTTTTCAAATATTTCTGTCCCCCATCTTTCCCACTTAATTGTAAGGGTATCATCTGTTTTATTTATAATGTTAGCACATTCTCTAGGGGCATAATGACGACAAACGCGATTGTCATTAAACACAAAATAATCTTTCCAATTAGAATGTACTACCCATTCCCCATTTTCTGGAGGACAAATTTGAATGACCATCTCGTTTAATGCCGATTGGGATACATAATTAAGTGTTTTATTACGCTCTAACATTTTCTTACTAATTTGACACTTATCTAATCCTTTAAAATCTTGTTCTGTACCAAAACGACGTAAAATTTCTTGTTGAAAGAACTTATTTAAATTTTTCCACTGATCAGTGTAATATTCTTTAGGATTTGAATTATGCAATCTGAACAACAACAAGACTTCAGGTATATTGCTAATTTTACCCCCAGCATCTGCAATATCTAACCAAAACTTTCTATCTTCAGCTGCTTTATAATCATAACTATAACGAATATTGTGTTTTTCTAAAAAATCTCGTCTTAAAAAAGAAGCTGGATGAGAAATGGGCACTGTATTCAAATACATCAATACTTTTAATTTTTCAGGATCCGTTTCATTTTGGAATCCCCATGGCCGTTTGTTATCTGGACGACCTACCCAAGAAGCTACAACCGCAACATCAGGATTGGCTTCCATATATGCATATTGCTTCTCAAATCTTGTAGGCATAGATACATCATCATCATCCATACGCGCAATGTATTTGCCTTTAGCAAGATCCAACCCTAAATTCAAAGAATAAATCAAACCTTTATTTTGTTCGTTTGTAATAACACGAATGCGTTTATCTTTTTTCGCAAATAAGTTTAAAATTTTATCAGTTTCATCAGGTGAACCGTCATTAATAATAATAAATTCAAAATCCGTAAATGTTTGATTTAGAATTGATTCTATAGACTTTGGCAAAAATGAAGCGCGATTATACGTACTCATTACCACTGAAATTGCTGGCCGTTCTAAAACTTTTTTTCCAATAAAACCACCAACAACAATAAATAAAACAAACAAAACAAATAAAATAATTTTTTTCATGTTTTACTCCTTACTTTTTTTATTTATTACACAATTAGCATATAAAAAAACAAAATACCATAAAAAAAGAGCCGTAAAACGACTCTTTTTTGTTATTAACAATAATCTTTAAGCAACTTTTGAAGAAAGGTGTTTCAAAGACAAACTTTCAACTTCATCCATTGTAATGATTTCATAAGCTGTTTCATCAGCCATTAATTTACGCAACAATTCATTTGTGTGCATATGACCTGATTTAACACCTGAAAAATGACCAATTACCGGCATACCAAGTTGATATAAATCACCAACAGCATCCAACACCTTGTGCACAACAAATTCATTTTCACTGCGAAGCCCCGTTGGATTTAAAACGGTATCACCTTCAACAACAATAGCATTTTCCAATGTGCCACCGCGGGCTAACCCCATAGAACGAAGCATTTCAACTTCTTTGGCAAAACCAAATGTTCTGGCATAAGCAATATCATTTTTAAATGTTTTATAATTCACATCAATTGAATATTCTTGACGGCCAATTGCTTTAGATTGATTAAAGTCAATCATAAAATCGATAGAAAGTCCTTTTTCGGCTGGATATAAACAGGCACTTGCACCCTTTCCATCTTCAAAACATACTTCTTTTAAAATACGAACAACTTTTAATGGCGCCTCTTGCTCACGTACACCAGCACATTCAAATAAAGTAACATAATCTTCGGCAGAACCATCCAAAATAGGAACTTCTGGTCCATCTACTTCAATAATAGCATTTGTAATACCAAACGCATGCAAAGCACCCATTAAATGTTCTATTGTACCAACACTAACTCCTTCTGCATTTGCAATGCAAGAACACATGCGTGTATCAGCAACAGCTGAATATTTTGCCGGTATTACATTATTTTTATCTGTAATATCTACCCGATGAAATTCAATACCTGTACCAACTGGAGCCGGCTTAAATGTTAAATTCGCTTTTTTACCACTATGCACCCCAACACCAACACAACCTATTGAATTTTGGAATGTTTTCTCACAATATTTGTAACCAGATAAAGTTTTAACTTCTGCAATCATAAAAAAATCTCCTTGTTTGTTAACCTAAAACTAACAATTTTCATAAAAAATATCAAATCAAGGATTGTTTCAAAATATTACAAAAACAAACACCATATCTCCTCTAAAATAAAAATATCTATGACAATCTATTAATTTTCATCGCAAATAAACACCCTAAAATATTGCTCTTGGATATTTAAAACCATAAAATATTCATATCCCCCCACCTTTTTCCACATCTTGTGTCTTCTCTTTATATCTATATCTTGTTTTTTAAGACGACCAAATAATATCTCTTAGCAAACAACTCTATCTTAAAATAATTTAACTTGACTTTTTTTGGAAAAACGATAGTATCATAATGTTATGACAATAAAGAAAAAACTTTCCAGCACGGTTCGTAAAGTCAAGATCAGCCGTTTTCGCACCTACAAAAAGTTAGGCTTTTTGGGTCATCGTCATACCGTTGACAAAATGGCAAAATCTGCTTTTTGTATATTACTGGGGTTAACAACCCTCTCTTTATTTTATTTGCCTCCATCTGAAAATGTCAATCCTATTTCCAGTGTCATAGAAACAACTCAAACGCCTCAACCACCTCAACCCATTCCTCTCAATACTGATACCATTCATGAAGATTTGGGTGATGATCCAGTTCAATCCGATACCGATAATTTATTAATAGAATTAGAAAAGCTGGTTGTTAAAGGCTCATTAAATATGACATCATACATGTTAGAAAAAGGAGAAGCTTTAAGTACACTTTTAAAACGAGCCAATATAGATAAAGATGCGCATGCACCTATTATCGATGGTTTTTCCTTACTTATTAATTTACACAGTTTACAACCTTCAATGACTTTTATGGTTTTTACAGAACTAAATGGTAACTTTAAAGGAATTTCATTGCAAAACAAAAATGGAGAAGTTGTTGCCGTTATCAAAGAAGATGAAGGAATCTACACCCCTCTTTCACATGAAGGACGTGTAGAGATAAAAAACATTCGCATCACAGGCTCAATTGAGCGAACTTTTTCTGGATCCGCAGAAAAAGCTGGATTACCAAAAGCATTAATTGCACAAATAACAAATGCCTTAGACGGAGAAGTTGATTTTTCCACTTTCCGCGAAGGTGACACTTTTGATGTCATTTTTGAACAAAAAACAACAGCGGGCGGATTAGAACTTGGCGAAAAAAAAATTCTTTACATAGGCTTAAATATTGGCAAAAAACAAATTCATCGTTATGCTTGGACAGATAACTCTGGAACAGAGCTGTTTTTTAATCCCAATGGGCAAAGCGCTGAAAAAGAATTATTAAAACGTCCAATTAAGGGGCGCCCACGCACTAGCTCTCCATACGGATGGAGAAATCACCCTGTTTTAATGGCGCGTATTTTTCACAGTGGCGTTGATTTAGCCATTGCACAAGGAACCCCTATCGTCGCCGGAGGGGATGGTGTTATCACACAATTAGGACGAAAAGGCGCCTATGGAAAATATATCCGTATTCGCCATTCAAATGGCTACCAAACAGCATATGGCCATATGAACGGATACAAAAGCGGATTAAAAGTTGGCTCAAAAGTCAAACGAGGCGATGTTATCGGCTATATTGGACAAACTGGTCGCGCAACAGGCCCTCATTTACATTACGAAGTATGGAAAGATGGAAAAACGGTCAATCCATTCGGTAATTATGTATTAATCGCCAAACAGTTAAAAGAAGATAACTTAGAAAAGTTCCAAAAATATGCCGAAATAATTCATCCAGATTTTAAAAAGCATTTAATTGGTACAATGGCTCCAGTTCCACCACACAAACCCGTTTTTGACACACAACTCTCATCTCAATCAACTCAAAAATAACAACAAAAAGTCTTATACACTATATTTTTGTTGCAATTTAAGATTTTTTTTTGTATACTGCTCGTCAGAAATTTTATTTGTTTTTATTATATTTTTGAAAGGTTTTAAAAATGACTCTGCCCTTAATGCCTAAGGCTACAGCCGTTTGGTTAGTTGAAAATACATCTTTAACATTCAAACAAATTGCCGATTTTTGCGGTATGCATATGTTGGAAATCCAAGCAATTGCCGATGGCGATGTTGCTAGCCATATCATGGGGTTATCTCCAATTGCAAACAATCAATTATCTGCTGAAGAAATCAAACGCTGTGAAGCAGATGAAAATGCCTCTTTAGAATTATTAGTTAATCCGGAAATGGAAAAATTAGTTCATAAAGGTATTCGTTATGTTTCTCAATCAAAACGAAACAATCGTCCCGCAGGTATTGCATGGATTGTTAAAAATCACCCAGAAATTTCAGATGCACAATTAATGAAATTGCTTCGTACAACAAAAGCAACAATTACAGCAATCCGTGAAAGAACACACAAAAACATTCAAAACATTCATCCTCAAAACCCTGTTACATTGGGATTATGTTCCGAAACAGATTTAGAAAAAGCTGTTGCTTTATCTGCAAAAAAAACCATTAAATAACGAGGTGTCTTATGATTGATGAAACAATGCCAAAAGTTGGACCAGATGGCGGAAAATTAGCTGCCTTCATTGAACGCATCGAGCGTTTAGAGGAAGAACGAAAAGAATTGGGCGCCGATGTTCGTGAAATATTTGCCGAAGCAAAAGGCGAAGGATTTGATACAAAAATCATGCGTCAAATTATTCGTTTAAGAAAAATGACACCAGCTGATCGTGCTGAGGCCGAATTTTTACGTGATTCATACAAAAAATTACTTGGAATTGAAGATTAAGTATTGCCTTTTATAAAAAAAGGCGTTAATGTTGACATATATCAACAAAAAAATAGGGGTTTAAAATGAAAAAAACTGTTCTTTCTTGCGCTGCAATTTTAAGCTTATGCATTGCTGCACCAGCAATGGCTGATATAGACGAGCCATTTATGGACTGGTCTTACGCTTCGGGATTAGATCCCAAGCCACGTCCACAAATTCAAGAAAGACAAAGAAATGCTGGAGATTTAGCATTAGCTGAATCAACAAGTGATTTGGAAATATTGGATACAAATATTTATGCAACAAGCGAATTGGGAATCTCAAACTCTCAAACAAACACATTCAACAATTCTGAATATACAAACTCATTTCATGCAACAACACAAAATTCTCAACAAGAAAGAAATTCTTTTACGGGAATGGAACAATCTACAGAAGCTTGGTCCAATGGAAATATCTATGGAGACAACACACAAACAAGTCGACAAACAACATCTTCACAATACTATCAAGTTCCAATTCAAGCTATTCAAACACCCGCAGAAATTCATCGCATAAACAATCCGGTTACAGTTCAATATCCAGTTACAAAACAATATCCGATTTCTATGCAATATCCGGTTACAATCCAAAAAGAAATTACTGTTCAAAAACCTGTTGTCGTACAACAACCAATTGTTGTACAACGTCCAATTGTTATGCAACAACCTGTCATGGTACAACATCAACCATTAATGGTACAAAACAAACCACTAATGGTACAACAACAACCAACCGTTGTTCAAAAACAACCTATTGTTGTTAATGCGCCAGCACCTCATGTTGTCCCAACACCATCAACACATGTTGTTCAAAGACAAGTTCAAACACCATGCGCAATGACGGCCCAACAACATGTCATACAACAACCTGTTGTACAAACATCTCGTCAACCCATTCCGGCAACTCCAGTAATCCAAATTCCGGTACAAGTTAATGGAACATTAACAGGGACATTCATGCCTTCAACTGGTTGCAATGGTGGATGCATTAAATAATTATTAATCTTGTTTGATAAAAACGATTAATAAGAGTATTTTGAGTGCCTGTTTTTACACAGGCATTCAATGAGTAAAATTATCTTTATTTTTGAGGTTATATGAGACAAAATCAAAAAAATCGCTTTAATGCTCGACACAATAATCGGGGACACAGACCTCAGATGATTTTCCGCAACACTGCCTTAGATAGCAACGGCCCTTGTGGAAAATTACACGGAACTGCTCTACAATTATTTGAGAAATATCAAGTTGCTGCAAAAGATGCACAAATCCAGAATGATGCAATATTAGCTGAAACGTGCTTGCAATATGCCGATCATTACATGCGCTTACAAAATCAAGCCATAGCAAATGAAGAGGCAGCACGCCAACAGAACACGCCCAAAAAACAAGAACACAAACAACAAGTTATTACCGATGAATTGCCCGACTTTCCGGCCCCTCAAAACACAGAGGAAAACTCATCTAAAATAAACACTATCGAAGAAGAAATAGATCCATTAGATGAAATTGTCAAAAATATGGATTTATCTGTACCTGTTTTAGAAATTCAAGAAAAACATAGCGAACAAAAATCCCAGCAAAAAACTCGCACTCGACAATCACGTACAAAAAAAGCAGAAAATATTTCATAAAAAACAAAAAAAGTGATTCATTCATAACCACTTGTTAATATTTTATCCGTTATACTGTTCAATAATGTAAAATAAAGGATGCGTATAAATGGATTTAGGTTTATCTGGTTCTTCTGATTTTTTTTCTTTGGGAACTTTTTCTGCAAAAGAAATCGAATCATTATTAAATCCAAATGGAGTTCGCACATCGTATACTCCTTCGGCTATTCAGTTTTTATTAAACCAAGGGGCGGAATATTTAGCTCAAAAGAAGCCTTTTGCCTTGGAAACACTTGCCGAAACTTATACAACTTTTTTAAAAACAAAAAGTGATAAAATTCTATCATTAACACCAACAACAACTTCAACCATATCTTTACAAAATCCTTTAGTCTGCTCATTTGGTATTGGAACGGCAGATTGTGGTTTTTTAGCATTAGATTGGAGATTATCTTATGTACTAATAGATGCTCTTCTTGGAGGCATTAATGGTGTATCAATCGAAAAAAAACAAGATGAACCATACTCCATTATAGAAACGAATATTTTATCCCCCATTATTAACCAATTATTGTCTATATTAGCCGAAGATAGAAACATTTCCATTACCTCTAGTGAATTATCTACTACATTACCAATATTAAACAATAATCGTACCCGATCAATATTTTTAGTAAAAACATCTGCAGTGGCTGGAAAATTATGTTTGGATCTGCCATCATCTTTAATTCCACAAGAAAAGGAAGAGTATTTGTTTTCTAACAAACATGTACTTGACTTACCCATTGAAACAAATGCTGTTATTGGTAATTTAGAAACAACATTATCTAATGTTTTACAGTGGCAAGTTGGAACCCAATTAACATTGGGAAATATCGAAGAACTGCATACGAATTTAACTGTTGCTCATAAAAAAATAGCCACAGTTACATTAAAAACAGAGACACAAGATAGACAAGTATCCGTGGAGGCTATATGACATTTGAAATCTTTTTAGATATATTGATTATTGCCTTATTGAGCGTTGGCATTGTTTACGCCATTATTTTAGAATACCGACTAAGCTCTGCAAAAGAAAACAAACGAGAATTGGCTCATTTAATGGAACAGTTTTATAAAGCTTCCCAAAAAACAGCCGAAGAGTTCATACATTTGCAAAAAATGGAAGATGACGCTCGTTCAGCATTAAAAAACGACATGGAAAAAGCAGCCTTAATCCGAGATGAATTGGTATTTTTGATTAACAAAATTCAAGAGACACATTTACCAAAACAAACAAAGACTGCACTCCCCTCTCAACACCCAACAAATACCTTACGCTCTCAAGCTGAACAAGATCTTATTAATGCTCTTAATACATTAAAGTAAAGGAAGGAAAAATGCATCGTATTCATTTTTTACATTTGTTAATTATTGTTGGTGGCATACATTTAATTACGCGTTTAGGTGGAATATTTTTGTCATTAATATAATTTCACCCCCCAGAGAATCAAACAAAACAACCCTTTGATTTATTTTAAAATTAAACCTTCTTCACAAAATAACAATAAAATTAAAATAATTTTTTTACAATTTATTAACTTTTTACTTGCAACTTTTTATAAATTAACATACTGTTAATAATTATAAGACCATCTTTTAACAACAGAGGGGAAAATGCGGGTACTGTTAATTGAAGACGACAAAACAATTGGTCAAAATATTGCCATGGTTTTAAACAAAGAGGGAATGGTTGTTGACACCTCTTATTTGGGTGAAGACGGCTTAGAAATGGCAAGATTATATGAATATGATATCATCATTGTAGATTTAATGTTACCTGGTATTGATGGATATGAAGTTGTAAAAACATTACGAGCAGCTCGAAACAATACACCTATTATGATTTTATCTGGTTTATCTGGTTCTGACAAAAAGGTGAAAGGCCTTGGCTTTGGGGCAGATGATTATTTAACAAAACCATTTGATCGTAGCGAACTTATTGCTCGCGTAAATGCCTTAGTACGCCGCTCAAAAGGCCTCGCGGATCCAATTGTTCGAACAGGAAATATGGAAATCAATTTAAATAGCAAAATTGTTACAATTGGTAATAAGGTTCTACATTTGACTAGCAAAGAATACGCTTTAATTGAATTACTTGCTATGCGCAAAGGAACAACTATCAATAAAGAACAATTTCTCAACCATTTATATGGCGGAATGGATGAACCAGAAATGAAAATTATCGATGTATTTTTATGCAAAATTCGTCGTAAAGTTGAAAAATTATCTGGTGGTGAAGAATATATCGAAACAGTTTGGGGGCGTGGCTACATCTTAAAGGATTTACCTATATCCACCTCTAACTAATTTACTATTTAATTCCTAAAAAAACATCGGTCAAATCGATGTTTTTTTTGTTTTATAACACATATTCTATATAAAAAAATTAATCCTGTAAAAAGGCTAAAAAAATATTTTTATAAAAAAACAACAAAAAAGTCTTGCTTTTTTATAAAAAATAAGATATAAAAGAAAAACCAACAAGAATTGGGCTGTCGCCAAGTGGTAAGGCACCGGTTTTTGATACCGGCATTCGTTGGTTCGAATCCAGCCAGCCCAGCCAAAACAGATAGGTCGCTAGAAATAGCGACTTTTTCTTTTATTTACAAGCATTTATATTGCTCCGTGTACAGCGTTTTTCAAAACGCTTATTTTTTAGCCCCACACGGACTCATATTTCAAAAAATCCTTATTTTACAATGCTTCTGTCTTGGGATGTTAAGAAATCATCCTAGAGAGAGGAAGATGTATTCAGACTCAAATTTGATGTAAAAAGATGTTCTTATAAGCGGGATAAGATTATAAATATCGTTTCAATCGCAAGTGATTTAAAACATGTTTTTGATATAGCAACGACTTCTCAAAAAAGTGCATTGTTAAAATTACTGTTAAAAGATTGCAAATTAAACGGCAAAACATTGGAATATGAACTAAACAAACCATTTGATAAATTGCTTTCTTGCCCAGATTACAAACAATGGCCTGAAATTACTATCAATCATTTGGATGAGTCTGATAAAACGGTGGTCTAGAGTAAGAAATAACTTATTTATTGAAAAAATAATATATCCTATTGAATATATTAATATGCATATCTATATATCTAACAATACACTAAGTTTTTGTTGATATAAACATATTTTTACTTCTAGAAAAGAGGTTAACATATATTAGGAAATACAATCAATGTCAATGGAGTATATAAAAATTAACAGGAAACAAGTCGGATTAAAAAAAACTGTTATAAATCCTAATTTTGACAGTAAAACAGTTGTTACAGATAATATCTACGATTATGTTGAATTATGTATAAAACGTGATTCTAGTATTAAGAGGAAAAAACAACAGTTATTATCTTTGTGGAATCAATCACGAGAATTTTTTAATTTAATATCAAAAGTCTCTAAACCTGTTAAACCACTACTTTCTTATTATTGTTTTTTAAATGCCACAAAAACAATGCTTTTGTATAACAATATTCCTTTTTCTGATAATCATGGTGTGGCAGGTTCATCTATTGGAAATGTAAGTTTAATTCACGAAAAGATTAAATTTCATACTCAAGGTGTTTTGCCGGCACTTTCCCAATACTTTGAAGAAAATGCAACAGAAAGTGAATATACAGTAAAAGACATTTTGTACAATCTCCATTATATCCATAGAGCGTATTGCTTATCATATAAGGGAACAACTGAGCTATTTATTCCCATATTGAATAGTGAGTATGTTTATGAAAACTCAACACGAGAAGGGTACATACAATTTGAATTAGAACAACGAAACAATAATGGATGTTTTTTTAAAACATTACCCCCCTCTTATGAGGTTAATAAAAATCCGAAGTTATTTGGAAAATTTATTATTCGACATAAAAAGAGATTTAATATGAACACTCGTTCAGATTTAAGCAATATATACAAATATAATCGAAAACAAAGAGCGCATTTTTTCTATATATCAGGTCCTCAAAGATTGTGGTATTTAAAGCGAAATGTAAAAAACAAGGGGGCAAAGATTATTAATAGATATTCTACAACCTTAACATTTGCTTTAATGCACAAATTAAGTGAATTATCTCGTTATCATCCAGAACGACTTGAAAATATTTTTGAAAGTCAAATGGGATGGGTTATAAATGAATTTATTGAAATGGCGCCTCGACAATTTATTGATGAAATTGCATCTGAAATCACAAAACAAGAAATAATGCCTCCATTATTTCGAAAATAGGTTAGAATTTATAAAACTATTATAACCTATACATAATCTCATCATACTTTTTGAAAATTTTCTTTTTAGTCCGTGTATTACCAGACCTCTCCAGCCAAAACAGATAAGTCGCTGGAAATAGCGACTTTTTCTTTTATTTACAAGTACTTAATCTGGTCCGCGTACTGTGTTTTTCAAAAAGCTCTTTTTTCAGCCTTACACGGACTCAAAATTCAAAAAATCCTTTGTTTTCAATGATTCCTTATTGGAATGTCAAAATTTTATCCCAGAGATTGCAGATGGTAATTACAGTTGATTTTTATAATATTTAAGTATAACATAAAGCAAAAAAGGATGAATAGTATGTATCTTTACCATTACGTTGCAAAAAGGAATAATGTTTTATCAGAAGGGATTCTGTCTTTTGCCAAAAATCCAAAAGCAGATATTAATTACTATATAAAACGTTCAGGAAAAACGACACATTCAGATATCGTGAAGTGGATGGAAAGTTGCTTTGCCGGACGTAGCCGAGGCATTAGGTTATTGATTGAACCACTGCAACACACTCAAAACACACCTAGCATAAGGAAATTTATAGAAACATCAGATTTATTTAAAATTGATATTTCCGCCCTTAAAAAAGATGGGTTGATAGAAGCCGTTTATGTAAGTCCTTCTGTGTTGGAAAAAGAACCTCAAAATAAAAATGATGAAGGCTTATATAAAATTTCTGATTTAACTGAAATTGATTTTACAGCGAATGATTACACTATTTTAGATGATGAAAAGGGATGGCGTTTTGCTTTTATTCATTACTATCTTATCGTTATCAAAGGTGGCGTTATTCCACCCAAATATATTCAGAAAGTAAAATAACAAAGTCCGTGTATTACCAGACTTCTCCAGCCAAGTCAGACAAGTCGCTAGAAATAGCGACTTTTTCTATTCTGATATTTAATTTTAAAACCCATTAACAAATTTTAAAATCCTGATATTCATCTTTGAATATCAATAAATTTGATTAATTTTGAAATATATGATATAATATATAACATATTATAGTTCTTTGTCAATTTGAACAGCGAGAGCATAATGAATTTTGAAGAAATTATCAGCTTGGCTTCTATTCAAGAAATTAAAGAAGCAACTGAACGTGAAAATGCTATTTCGTTTAGTGATTTGCAGAATGCCTTTTTTCATAGAAAAAGCATAACACTTCCTTTGGAAGAGTTGACGGAAGATGAACAAAGAAAAAATATTGCAGTTTATGCGAAATTAATAACAGAACATGTTGGGTTTGAAGGGTTTGGAGAAGATAATATTACTGGTTTTAAACAGGCGATAGAGGCTTTGTATAATGGTGTTTCCGGAACAATATCCGAAGAAGAATTTGGAAAAAAATTAATGCCATGTAAACGCTTTGTTTTGGATAATCACTGTATTCTTGTAACACCGACACATTCTACTTCGCATAGTCAACAAAAAGCATCTCAACATATTGAAGAACAGCGCACACCCGATTTAGATCATACAGTTCTTTACAAAGAAAGAAATGGCACCAAAGATATTTGTGAAATTGGTGAAATCAACCAAAATGATGAACATATTCTTTTTGTGAAGTTTCAATCTTTTGGAGGAAGAGATGGTTCTTATAAAGCTTGGGAAGACTTTATTAGAAAATTTGATGAGATTTATGGTGAAAATGGTAGTGAGTGGGACCGAATTATTTTAGATGTTCGAGGGAATAGTGGTGGAGAAGATAAACCAATTAATCATATTGCACAAAGAACTTATGGAAACCATGTTAATTCTTATAAACGGTGCGAAATTCGTGATACGGAATTATCTGATTTTATCTATAAAAGACACGGCATTTTTACACGTTTTCTCCCAGAAGATTTAGAAGTAATTCCAAGACAAAATTTCAGTAATAAAACGAAGCCGATGTTTGATGAGACATCAAGATATTATACATTTAATAAAGAACAAGGATATAACGGATCTATTGATATTTTGACAGATAGAGTTGTGGGGTCTGCTGCTGAAAGTGCCTATACTTTGTTTTATCATCATCCCAAAGTTCGTTATATCGGAGAAAATACCCGGGGGATGCAACAATATCAACAAGGATGGGTCAATTTGCCTTGTGGATATGGGATGCGTTTAGGGGTAACAAAATTAACTTATTGGGACAAAGAAGGGGAAAATATTGAATGTATTGGTCATAAACCGGATATTTTTTGTGAAAGTAAAGAGGCATTAAATGTTGCTTTAACTCATCCGATGACTCCTTTTCAACATGAATTAAATGAGCCGGTACCAGAACAAGCCAAAACGCCTGCGCCTAATGGTATTAACCCATATAATCCAAGAGACAAAGAAATTCGAAAGGCATATTTTGCTCAATATGTTGAACCGGAATTAGAACGAATTGAATTTGAAAACATTATCAATTCATTGTCGATAGAAGATTTAACCCAAAATCCCATTCAAAAAAATCCAACAGATAAATTATCTTTGGACGAACAACGAAAAACGCTCGCTTTTATGGGACGTTTTTTGTACCATGGTCATAGTGGTTTTGCCAAAGGAAATTCTGATATTGTTTTTCCACAAGCAGTTAAACAGGATTTTATAAAGTCTTTTATTAAATTGTATAATTCCTCACAAGAAAAAACATTAGAAGATAATTTAAAAGATATTTATAAGCTTCAGATGATGTTTATTCCGGATAATCATCTCTATGTCTATAATTCGGATGGTTCAGCTATTCAATTAAGCGCCGAGGAAAATGATGCATTAAAAAAAGACCTTACAAAGCGTTTAGAAGACCCAAACATTGATTTGTGTCAAAAAGGGAAAATTGAAGGATATTTATCTTCTCAACACCAGGTTGGTCAAAATTTAGTAAAAGAAACCCCCAATGAATTAACTCAACAAGAAAAAGGTATTCAATGGAAAACCGGAACAGTTTCAAAAGATGGAAAAGAACTTTATGTTGTTGCGATTTCCAGCTTTGTCGCGATTAACCCAGAAAATGGTCATTTTGATGAAAAATTAATTGATGATTTCACAAATTTGGCAAAAGAGTTGTCTAAAACAAAATATAAAGGAAAAGATGGCTTAATTCTTGATTTAAGAGGAAATCGGGGGGGATGGCCCTATATAGGAGATTATTTGGCTAGAACTCTTTATGGCAATACGGTAACATCTGGCGGAGCATCTTTGGATAGAGATACCATGGAAAAAGAGATTCTTAAAGCCCATATGCGTGAAAATTTTGCTCAGGAAAAAGAAGATATTGTTCAAAAACAGTTTTCCGGCGATACGATAGAGTATGACCAAGAAAAATGGACAAGTAGATTTCCTTTTAGTCCAGCAAAAGGGATAACAATGCCTATTATTGTTTTAACAGATCGCGGAACTGGTTCTAATGCTGAGGCAACCTGTGAAAAATTAGCCGCTCACCCTTATGTCAGATTTGTTGGAGAAAACACAAAAGGATGCTTACAGTTTGGAAATGCTCCGACTGGGAAAACGGCTTTACCTCTACCTTATGGTGGACGACTGGGTATTTCTTTGGGAGCTTCTGCTTCATCTGTTATTGAAGGCAGATATGAAGGAATGGGAATTACACCAAATTATAAACTTGAAAAAGGGAGAGATGCTTTTTCTTATGCGATTGAAAACTTTGATGAGATTCAAAATAGTGTTGAACATGAAACGCGTAATATATCTAACCAAGCAATCAATAGACGTAGTGCGTGTATGAGAGAAGCATATGTAGACAATCTTACTGAAAAAAATGTTGCATTGATGCAACGACAAGGAAATCCTGAGGCAGCAGAAGCTGTTAAACGATTATCTGATGCAACAAAAGTAATTCCCGGCTCTTTATCCGCTATCTTACAAGAACATTCTATATCCAAAAATGTAACCGATAACTCGTCTCAAAATATGTACATAGAATATAATAAAAAAAGCAGATAAGTAAGATAATAAAATGTTTAACACCTATGTCTAATCACAAAACGTTTGAACGTTGTGTGTTCTTCTATAATCCTGGTGAGAAAAATGGTGTTTAAAAAATTTATTAAAACAAAAAAAGTGAATAAAGTTGCTGTTGGTATATTTTTGGTATTTGTTGTTTTCTTGGGGATTGTTCCCTATATATTTTATCGATTAAAAGTTAAGTTGTTTCTTAAAAAAACGCACTTAAAAGTCATCTCGTTGTTAGATGAAATAAATACAGCAGATATAAAAAAATAACCGCAAAGAATGTAAGAACAAAAAATATAATATTGGTATTTTTATAGCGTTTTTTATTGACAAAAAAGTATTTTATATATTACTCTTTTTTATATTATTTTTTATAAAACAGGAGAATAATATCATGCGATTATTTTTGTATCGTTTCTTCTTTTTGTTGATGATACCTTTGGCTGCCTTGGCTGAGGAGATTTCTGGGTTAAATCAAATAAAGACCTTTTGGAATGATCCAATCGTTTATGATTTGTCAGGACAACCTTTTTCTGGTAAATTAGAATTTGATATGGATGATCGTACCAATCGTGAAAAGATTTCAACAGTTTTTTGGGGGATAGATCACTCTTGGCGTGGTAAAACTAAAATATCTGTTTCATATAAACATGGGAAAAAAGAAGGCAAATGGCATCGTTATGAAGATGGTATATTGACAGAAGAGCTTGAGTTTAAAAATGGATTATTGGATGGATGGTCAATTGGATATGATTATGCAAAAATAGGGGAAATAAGAGAAAAGACTCAATACAAAGAACATGTTTGTGTTCAGCGCATTGAATATTATAAAGGGAAACCGCGAACGGGCTTCAAACGCAAGGAAGAAAAACAAAATGCTTCTGGTCATGTTTTTAAATCAAAGGCGACACTAAAGAGATGCACTAAGAAAAATTCTGTTATTTTTGAATATTATTCGACGGGAGAAACAAAAATAGAAGCAGACAAAGAAAACAAAACCAAAATTTTTTATTTGAAAAACGGAACTATTTGGGCTCGTATTCAACCCGCTCCAGAAAAACAAAAAGCGGATATGTTATTAACTGTATATTATGAAAATAAACAACCTATGTTAATATTATTGATTAAGGAATATAAAGCAATTAGTGGTGAATATTATGATCTAGCGGGCAAAAAAAATGTTTTGGATGAAGCAACTGCGACTGATTATTTATTAGATTTAGCACTCAGCTATGTTTTAGAGGACGAATTACAATGAAGAAATTAATTATATTTTTATCTTTACTTGTTGGTTTTACTATTTCTGTAAATGCGTCTGAAAACAAAACGTATTCGGAACAAGATGTTCATTATGATAAAACTTCATTTTTAATGTTTGATAAAAATAATTCACCTGTTTCCGGTGTCATAAAAGTGTTTTTTGATGATCAAAAAATACATAAAGAAATACCATATGTTTCTGGTAAAAAACATGGCGTTGAAACATGGCATTGGCCAAATGGAAACAAGCGATTTAGTGTTCATTGGGAAAATGGGGTGCGAAATGGTTCTTTGGAGGAATTTCGTCAAGATGGAACGCAACGTTTAATGCATACTTATGCAAATGGTCAACGGGAAGGAAAACAGATTACTTATCATTTTAATGGTCATGAAAAAAAGGTTTTTTATATTTATGATGGAAAAGAAAGTAATGAAGAACGCCTGTATCAAACAGGGCAACGTGCACACGAATTAAAGAATGTAAATCATAAGGTTGAAGAAAGAACCTATTATAGGAATGGTAAGTTAAAATATTTAGGTACGTTAGATCGTTTAGATAAAATACGAACGGTTACACTTTATTATCGAAATGGCCAACTCGCTTTAGAGATGACAAAAACAAAGGATAGTATTGAAGGATATATTTATTCATTAAGTGGTAAAAAAACAAAATTGACTAAGGATAAGTCGGCTGCGATAGATTTATTTTTGGCATATGGATTTTTTAAGCATCAGGATACTGAAAAAGGATGGGATGAAATAACAATAGAATTTTATAGGGAGTTATTATAATGAAATATTTTTTTATAATAATTGTTTTATTGGGGGTAAATCCTGTATTAGCTCAAAATACTTGTTCGCTAGAAACCCCTTTAATTGGTGGGAATGAGGAATGTTTACCATGCGACACAGATAAGGCACCAAATGATGAAGCGTGTTCTCAAAAATGTCCCAATCGAACATGGCATAAACATAGAGGATGTGAGTTAAGAGAATGTTTAGAGCATGCGCCTCTTAGAATAGGAGGTGGGTGTCAGCCATGTGATTTTGAAAGAGATGTTGTGGTTGATGGCGATTGGGATTGTGCAAAATGTCCAAATAGGCATTTTTATGAAGATGGTTATGGGCGTGGAACTTGTACACTTGCATGTCCAGAAGAAAAACCTATTAAATTAAAAAAACATGATGATGAAAAATATCAATGTTTTTCATGTGATGCACCTGAGGCTATAGAGTTAACTAGACAATATGGTGATTATAATTGTCTTCAATGCCCTAATCGTGAAATAAAACAAGGAAAGTGTGTATTAAAAGGGGAGTGTCCGAAAGAATATCCTATTCGTGACAGAGATGGGGCATGTCGTTCGCCAAATGATCCGCTGCCTATTTATTTTCCCTATGAAGTAGATGATAAAAAACAGTGTGCTTTATATCCGCAACGAATGATGGGAAAATATAATTGTATATTGAAAGAATGCCCTCAAACTCATCCAATGAGAGATCGTAATGGCGGGTGTTATGCTTGTGATGCGGATGAAATTGATGTGAGTGAGGATATTTGTAATTTATGTCCTAATAGATTTTTTTATACAAGTGGACATAATAATAACCATTGTATTAATCGTTGTCCAGATGACAAGCCTTTGCCAGATCATATGGGAAAATGTTATTCATGTGATTATGAAAAATCGGTTTATACAAATGCTTGCCATGTTTGTTCTAATCGAACCCAAAAACAAATGGATTGTGTATTGAATTGCCCGGCGGATAAACCATTGCAAGATAAAAATGGGGTATGTCGATCCTGTGATGATGTATCTAGTGTTGTTTCCGTTGATTCAAAGCAAGAATGTGATGTTTGTCCAAACAGAACTTATATTCATTCAAGTAATGGTGTGCAAAATGGATGTGTCGTTTGTTCAGCGGATAAGCCCTTGTTGGCCGAAACGGGACATTGTTTTAAATGTGATGACGTCAAATCTTTTGATATTATAGAAGGACATGCCAGCAATAATTTGTGTACAGATGTACGTGAGATTGTAAATGGCAAAAGTCGTTTGAAGCAATGTCCAAGTGATAAACCGTTACGGGATGTAAATGGTAGCTGCTATAGTTGTGAAGATAAAAATCAAATTATATCTGTAAATGGTGTTGAAGAAAATTGTCAGGTATGCTCAAACAGAACTGTGAAATATGGATATTGTATTTTGCCTCAACCAGATAAACCAATTATCAGTGTTTCTTTGTATTCTTTATATCAATATAGTTGTGATGCCAAGGGTGATTATGGGATTAGGGTAAGAAAAATAGAAGTCACAGGAACAGAGGATAGCTGTTTGCTTTGTCCTAATCGTAAGGTATCTCAAGAACGTAGAAATGGAACAATAAAATCATATTGCGTTGGAAAAGAGTGAGGTATCTTTATCTGTTGATTTATACATAATTGTTTAAGCATTAAGAAGATTTCTTTTTTATCTGCAAAAATATTGACAAAAATACATTTTTGTGATAGTATATTTGAAAATATTTAAAAGGGGTAAAAATGAAAAGTCCGATTTTGTATCAATTATCAGAAATAAAAGAGTTATATGATGCATTCAAAGAATTTGTCAGAACAAAAGGGTTTTATGATGAATGCATGGATTCTCTTAAGAAATATAATACATCATTTTTTAAGCTTGTTATCAAAAATAATAAGACAAAAAAAACGTTTAAAATAAGAAAAAATGATTTTTTAGGAAGAAGTGGGACTGCAGCTGGGAAACCGTTGACACGTCCAACAGTAGAGGCGGCGAATTTTTACAGGGCTTGGGTTAAAAACAATGCTCAACAAGATTTAACGCCAACAAAAATAATGTTTAAGAAAAAATCTATAAATCTTATTGGAAATACAGATCAATCATTTAAAAATGCACGTATTTTCTTATCAGATAATGCATTGATTTTACCGAAAACAGGGGATGAGCGGCCTTTAAAGGAAGTGCCAGCAGAAAATCCACATGCGATTGAAGAGTTGGTTTATTTGGCAGAAGCATATGATGAATTTATTTCTACATATAACGGGGCGAAGAAACAGGAAAATTTTGATGCTTATTTTAAAAACAATTTTCTTGTAAAGGTCATTACACCGTATTTTCGCCAATCTATGGCCGAACCAATCATTAAAATGATGGAACAGACAAGACGGTTATTGATTGCTACATTATTAGAGCATTTTAAAGTGGAAATATCAACAAGGCAGCATGAATTGAATGATACCAATTCTCCAGAAGCTTTTTTGAAAAACAATAAAGATGAAATTTTTATGTTATCGCAAAAAGTTGGTATTATTGATGATGCACAAAAATTAATTAAGCTTCATCAATTAAGAAATGATTTAGCACATCCGGATATTAATATGGATGTTCTTGTTGATGTTCCCGAAACAGTAAATGATATTTATGAAACAACTTTTAATTTCATTCGCCGTATTACAACAACAAAGAATTTGACGATTCAAAAAGTATCAAGCATAGAGGATGCCGATGATTTAACGTCTTTTGTTTTGTGGGCAAAGGGGCGTAAGATTGAAGATCGTATCCCCATTATTGAAAAAAGTAAAGATATTGAAACGCCAATATTAATTCATGCAATGCAATGTTTAGATATTGCATTTCAAAGCGCTGCTCCTGTTGATGCAAATGGAAAAGCTTTAAAGGGTAAAAAACAACGAGAATGGCTTGTGAATGAAGGTATGATGGATGTGGCAGATAAACAAGATTATGAAACGGCTAAAAATTTAAGAAATGCCGTGTGTCATGGTAATGCAACATCGCAAACACATACCGATATTATTGCAAGCAATAGCGTGTCTCAACATTTGACCGAAAAAATCATTCAAAATATGAAACAAAAAGGCAGAAATAGAATCTGAACGCAAACGTTTATTGGATAACATTGAAAAGTACAAAGAAATAGATAGCAAAATGCGGGATAAGATTATAAACATCGTTTCAATCGCAAGCGATTTAAAACATGTTTTTGATATGGCAACAACTTCTCAAAAAAGTGCATTGTTAAAATTACTGTTAAAAGATTGCAAATTAAACGGCAAAATATTGGAGTACGAACTAAATAAACCATTTGATAAATTGCTTTCTTGCCCAGATTACAAACAATGGCCTAAAATTACTATCAATTATTTAGATGAGTTTGACAAAGTGGAGGTATAAAGGAATTTTATTTGTATTTTAATAAAGTTAATTTTTTTCAAATCAGTCCGTGTATTACCAGACCTCTCCAGCCAAAACAGATAAGTCGCTATTTTTAGCGACTTTTTCTTTTGTTTATATGCATTTATAAAAGTCCGTATGCGAGGGTGTAAAAATCGCTAAATTTTCCACATACACGGATCAGAAATGCGGAAATATCCTTATTTATCAATATTCGGTTCTTGGGATGGACTAAATTCTTCCCAGAAATTTAACTTTCATTTAGTGACGTCAATGTCACTTAATCAAAACACATTCCCCATCGATATATTTTCGATTAGGACATTGATCACAGCTTTCTTTAATTGTGGTAATAGGTTCTAATACGTCGCATCTTCTTCTCCAAAATTCCCTATGCCACCAATCTTCAACATGGAAACTCATATCCAAATCAACAAGGGGGTAATCCTTACTGGCAGACATAATAGGGATGCATCTTTCTTGGTACCACTTATATGTGTTAGAACACTTTTCACACATTTCTTGAGTGACAGATAAATCTAGGCCTTTCTGGTCGCAAGATAAACAATCTCCATCACTCTTGAGAGGTTTATCTGCTGGGCATTCCTTTAATACGCACTTAGTATTTCTTAAAAGTTCCCGATTAGTACACTTTTGACAATCTTCTGTATATACGGGATAAGTTGTATCACAAGAGATACAAGAATTTTTATGGTCACGCATTGGAGCTTCTGCCGGACATTCTTTTAAAATGCTTTCTTTTAAAATGCTTTGGGCCTGGAAAGGGGAGTTTTCAGCAATAATCATCCTATTGGAACAAATTTCAAAATCTTTTTCATGACCTTTAGCGATGGTTAATGCTTCATAAGAGTTACAACCAACACAGTTCCCATGGGAACCAAAAGGAGTATCCTGTGGACAAGAAGTATCCTTAGCATACGTATACCCTAAGCGTATTGCGTAACTTCCACTTTCAAAACCAAATAACAGCATTAAAAATAAAACTAATTTTTTCATCTTTAACTCCTTTTTCTTCCCTATTCTACTGTGTAAAAAACAAAAACGCAACTAAATTTAGTCCGTGTACAGTGTTTTTCAAAAAGCTCTTTTGTCAGCCTTACACGGACTCAAAATTCAACAATTCCACCTAAATTTCAAACAGCATTTGACGGGGTAACCTTGTTTTCAATAAGGTTCATTGCTTTACGCATAAAAACTTGCCACTGGCAACTTTTTATTTACGCAGTCTTTGTTTTCAATACTTCTGTCTTGGGATGTCAAAATTTTATCCCAGAGAGAGGAAGATGTATTCAGACTGAGCTTGAATATAAAAATATTGGCAATTTTCTAGCCGTCTAGTATTATTCACTTGAATAATAATTTTATGTTCTTTATTTTAAAAAGAAATGGGAACAAAAAATAGGTAAGTGTCAATTAATATATACCAGATCGGAACAGGGGCGTCAACTCCTTCTAAAAACAAGAAAGTATGCCTTTTCAAATGAGGCACGTCAAAAAACATTATCGTCTAATAAATGGAGCTAAAAATGCCAATGATATCAGAAAAAAAATTTAAACGAAAAAAAGATTTAAATCGGCTTTATGGTTTGTTGACAATAATTGCATTAGTATTCCTTCCCTTTAAGGACACTTTTGTAAAAGCAATTGTCTTTTTTATCTTGTTTACGTTTTGTTTTCCTGTTTTATTTTTTAAATTAGGCGATATAATAACAAGCAGATGCATGCCGTTGAAACCTGCTCATTTTTTTAAAATGAATAATCTTTTTTTTCGTCGGTTTCAAATATTTTGTGAACCATTGTCAAAAAGAAATAAGATTTTTTATTGTAAAGAAAAAGATTTTTTTGTTGGGGTGATTAATGTTTTTAATGACAAGAATAAGGTTATAGTTATTTATGCTCCCCAAAAAAAGAATGGCTTTTCTCGAAAAAATATTAAAAAACTAATTGATTTTTATCGCATGAATGTGGAATATCATTGCTCAAATGATTTGGGAACGTTATTAATTTTATCCCGAACTAGAAAATCCATTTTATGCCGTTTAGAATCTGTATATCATTCGGATTATTATAATCAACAAAAATTGTTTTATGAATTTATGGATGATTCTATTGGTAATTTTTCAAATAGCGATAAAATATCATAATTTTTTTATTAAGGGGTAGCCTATTTAACTTTTAAGATAACAAGTTAAATTTTTTTGCTCTCCTGAAACAAAAAAACAAAATTCTAGCATTTTTAAAACACAAAAGTCAGATAAAGATTTTCCTATACTGGCTTGAAAATCTAAAGTTTCAAAGCAAAATCATTCCGTGTATTACCAGACTTCTCCAGCCAAAACAGATAAGTCGCCAGAAATAGCGACTTTTTTGTTATTTTACAAGCGCTTATTCTTGTCCGTGTACAGTTTTTTTTCAAAAAGCTCTTTTTTCAGCCTTACACGGACTCAAAATTCAAAAAATCCTTATTTTACAATACTTCTGTCTTGGGATATCAATTTTTCATCCCAGAGATAATAGGATATATTTAGACTCAATTTTAATAAAAATAAGTTGTAGCAATCAGATTTTCATGATACACATAAAATGTATCTAGTGTATTTACTATAAAAAGGAGGGAATATGAAAAAATTACTTTTTGCACTTTGTATTTGTTTTTCAATATCCGTTGAGGCATCAATCCTTTATTCAGATGAAGACGTACAAATATCTGGGAAATGTGAAAACGGTAAACCCCATGGCCTTATTACTATTGTAGATAAAAAACCAAATTATCCAGATATGACTTTTAAAATGTTCTTTACCAATGGTTCTCTTGATATTAATAAAGCAGTTTCTATTGATGTTGGTTCTAAAGGTTACTATACAAATTATTATTTAAAACCTGCGTCACCTGATTATTCCAATGTGTATATGGTAAAATATGGAGTGTATAAAAAAGAATATTTTAATACAAAATACTCAAATACTAAACCATGGAAGATATTCACATATGGAGAAGAAAATGGAGAGAAAATTCCGCTTGAAGGAGTAATTGAAAATAAAAAACTTACATCAGTAGAGTTAAAAGAAGAATGGGGAGAGCATGCACACACAGAACAATATGAAAATAAAATTGATATAAAAATTAATAGAATACAAAGAATATGTCGTTAATCAAACTATTCATGCATTACCAGGTGTCTTCAGCCCAAACAGATAAGTCGCTAGAAATAGCGACTTATTCTTTATTTTACAAGCACTTAATCTGGTCCGTGTACAGTGTTTTTCAAAAAGCTCTTTTTTCAGCCCTACACGGACTCACATTTCAACAATTCCACCTAAATTTCAAACAGCGTTTGAGGGGGCAACCTTGTTTTCAATAAGGTTCATTGCTTTACGCATAAAAACTTGCCACTGGCAACTTTTTATTTACGCAGTCTTTATTTTACAATGCTTCTGTTTTGGGATGTTAAAAAATCATTCTGGATATGACAGGGGGATCTGAGTTTTTTTATAAGACTTTTACACATGATAAGCAATAAGGAAAGCGATCTATCTGTCAAGCAAATAAAAGACATTGATGTTAGTTAGTAATAGAAAAAATAATGCTTGATTTTTTTAATAAAAAATCATATTGTCTTTTGATGAAAATATACTGTGAAAGGATAAAAAATGAGATTGTGCTTTCTATTTCTTTTAAGCTTTTTTACATTTCCTGCATTAGCAGATCTTGCTAGAGGTACCGAGTCTGTTGACATTAAGACTTGTTCTTTGACATTAACAACCGTATTAATTCTTTTTGTTTTTATTTTGACGAGTATTGCACTTCTTTTTTTTCATAAAAAGGATAAAATTAATAAAAAAATAATAATATTTATTTCTATTTTTATTGTTATAGTATCTTATCTTGTCTTAGCTATTTCAGTTTCGTTCTGTAGAAAAGAGGTACATGACCGGGCAAATCCCTGTCGCTCAATATGTTGGGGGGGGATTTACTATATAATGAGTGAAGAAGAGGAAAAAGCATGTACAGCATGTCATGTTGAATATCATAATTCATTGAGACGTAAGATAATTAATATGTTGCTTTGGAAGTAATATTTTGTACGGGTTATATCCTAAATAAAATTTAATTACTGTAGGATATAAAATATATTTCGTTATTTCAGATAAACCCAATAAGCAAAATCAATTTGGAATAAAATTATTACTCCGTGTATTACCAGACTTCTCCAACCAAAACAGACAAGTCGCTATTTTTAGCGACTTTTTTGTTATTTTACAATCACCTATATTGGTCTGTGTACAGCGTTTTTCAAAATGCTTGTTTTTCAGCCCTACACGGACTCATATTTTAAAAAAAAACTTTGTTTTCAATGCTTGACTTCTGGGATACCTAAAAATCATCCCAGAGATAACTGAATGCGATTCAGCCAAATTTTGATGTAAAATCTTTTTCAAAAATAATTTGATTTTCTTATTTTTTTAAGTAATAGTAGAATATGCATCAACAAATAAAGAAAGGAAAATTCAAATGTTTAATCATTACATCACATGCCTCAAAAAATATGTAGTATTTTCTGGTCGCGCAACACGTTCAGAGTATTGGTATTTCGGACTTGTAAATTTTATTGTATCCATTGTTTTGGGCCTTTTAGGATTAGAACTTATTTCACAATTATATGGTTTATTTGTCCTAATCCCAAGTTTGGCTGTTTTCTGCAGACGTATGCATGATATCAATCGCTCCGGATGGAACTGGTTATGGAACCTATTGCCGATTATCGGTTGGATTATTCTTTTGATTTATTTATGCACACCGACAAAAGAAGGTGAAAATAAATACGAAAAAGCATAATAAAAATCATGACGAAACAACAAATCATTAATTTTGCCAAAGCTCCTTTCTCTAGGAGCTTTGGTATTGCATATGTTTTGACTTTAACCAATTTTTTACTTATACCACTTCTATCTGACTTGTTCAATTTCATTTTAAAAAATCACGAGAAATTAGGTAAGATGGATATGGATGAGTTAAAAGAATCCTTTATATCTTCTTTCCTTCAAAATTTAAGTATGGGGCATATTGTTTTAGCCCTAACTGGATTTTTCCTATCAGCAATTTTGTTAGGAGGATATAAAGTAGGCCTTATCTATAAGACGTTTATAGAAAAGAAAGATATCTTTGAGGCATCTAAAATTCAATTATCATTTTCTTTTATTTCTTCATCAATAGTAAAATATTTATCTGCTTCATTAACCTATTTGGTCCTATTTATTCTACCTGTTTTAATATTAGGCGGGTTGATTGCCCTTGGAATGTATGCCAGTGTTTCTCTAAATTTAGCTATTTTATCAATTTGTATAGCGATAATAGGTTTTATATCCTTCTTTATTTTGTTGTATAAGATAATTTGTTATTTATTTACGGCTAATTTATTTTTCTTGAGTACATTAGAAATATCGTCCTTTGTGTGCTATAAAAAAGTTAAATCTTTTTTCCAAATGAACAAAAATAACATTTTTATTGTTTTCTTGCTAGGTTATGTTGGTGGAAACATGTTAAACGTATTACTTGGCTCGATTATTTCTAAAATATTTGAAGTGTGCCTAATTGCCAGCACAATTACTTTCTTATTTGATTTAGGCTGTTATTGGATTATTGCCTTAGGTCTATTGATTTTTAATTTTTTCTGGGTATATTTATCCTTGTTACATGGGATTGTTTATGGAAAAATCATACTGTGGTTAAATAAGTCAGTAGAAGTAAAAAAACTCTAAATCATTCCGTGTATTACCAGACTTATCCAACCAATAAAAAAGTCCCATTTATCGGGGCTTTTTTTGTTGTGTTGAGGGTGTTGGGTTTGGCCCTACGAATGGTTGGTTCGTTCACGAGGCGATAGCGGAGTAGACGCCGGAGGTAGTCCCGAGTTTACGAGGGATAAATTGCCCTGTAATTTACAATCCAGCTACCCCACCCAAAACAGATAAGTCGCTAAAATTTACGCATAAAAAATGCAAGTAGTTGGTTAACATATTGATTAAATGTTATTGACAAACTGTGTTAAGTGAATTAACATGGCAGAACTATCAGTTAAGAGTAAAATTAGATGAAATATATTAAATTATTTATGTGCTTATTATTTTTGCTTGTTTTATTGATTATTTTCTTTTCTGAAAAAGATAATAAGGAAACTCCCCCTCAAATTCCCAAAATATTTCATTATGTTTGGTTTGGAACCCAAGAGCTTCCAGAAGGTGTGAAACAAGCTATTCAAACTTGGAAAAAATATCAGCCTGATTTTAAAGTTAAGCGTTGGAATGAAACAAATTGTAATATTAACGCTAACTATTTTATTAGGACAAATTATAAAAATAAAAAATTTAATTTTGCTTCTGATTGGTGTCGAATTTTAGCATTAGAAGAAGGAGGTGTTTATTTTGATACGGATATGCATTTAAAAAAGCCTATTCTTCCGTTATTAGATACTCCTTTAACATTAACCTTACAGAGGGAAGATGACTTATCAGCATCATTTATGGCGGTTGTGCCGAACCACCCATATATAAAGATGATAAAGGAAAAATATAACAACTTGTTAAATGCAGAGGTTTATTCTCCTGTTATTTGGAATAAAACTTTTTTAGAATATTTTCAAGAAGAAAAACTTATTCCTCAAAAAATAAAAAACAAGTATCATATCTATCATGCAAATATTTTAATGCATGATTTCAAGGGAGGAGAAAATGTTGCAGAACACTTATACGCAAATGCAAACCCTGAAATTAAAAAATCAAAATGGTTTAATATATTCAGAAAAAATTTTTTAGATGCATATGCTTATCTTATTTTAGAAAAAGAATTCTATTTAATTAAGAATAATGATTTCAGTGGTTATTTTATTGATGCAAACACACAAAAATTTATTCAAAATGTTAATTTTTTTATTTTTAGAAATTATTTGTGTATCTTATATCCGAAATTAGAGATTTTTTCTTGTAAAAATAAAATTTGTAAAAAAAATTTTTAAAGAGTGTATCATGTTAAGAAGCAAGTCTCTTATTTTATTGCTGTTTATAGTTCCAATCTGGATAGGAACTATGATTTTTTTCAACAATCAAGAACAAAACAATGAAAAAACACCTTTAATATCTGTTATTATGAGTACTTATGGTCGTTCTTCATCAGATAATAATCTTCTGTCTAATTCTATAGAATCCATATTAAATCAAACAGAAACTGATTTTGAATTTATTATTATAAACGACGGTTCTTCTGATGATACAGACAATGTTTTGAATTATTTTTCAAAAAAGGATCCTAGAATTAAAATTTTAAAAAATTCAACTAACAAAGGTCTTCCATATAGTTTAAATAAAGGATTGGAAATCGCTAAAGGAAAATACATTGCCAGAATGGACGATGATGATTGGTCATATCCGTCACGATTTCAAAAACAGGTTGCTTTTTTAGAAAAAAACAAAGATATTATCGCGACCGGATGCTCTTTCAAAAAGGATTTTATATTACCATCAGATCCTGAGATTGCAAAAATATTGGCATTTTGGGAGGTACCTGTTATTCACCCATGTGCTATGATACGGCGAAGTTTTCTAGAACAAAACAATATTCGATATAGTAATTCATTTCCCAATGCAGAAGATATGCCCTTTTGGTTTGACATAACAATTAAGCATAATGGATTAATTTCAAATTTAAGCGAGATTCTGCTTCATAAAAAAAATGATTCTTCCAAGAAAAAAGATTATTTAAAAATACAAAATAAATCAGTAAACCAATATCGACAGTATGCTTGTAATTATTTTAATAAAAGTAAGAAAACATATACAAAAAGAATAGATTGTTACATGGATTTATTAAAAAATAAAGAGGCTCAAAAACATATAAATATCGATGCATTAAATAAATACATAAGTGATTATGTACCTCCAAAAAACTCAATATATGTGATTCATACTCTTTGGCGTGATCATTTAATTTTAAACAAAAATCACGTCAAACGATTTCATGGAAAAGATACTGCAAAAATTATTGAAAAAAATGACTTATTTATAAAAGTGAAGTGGGATAAATATGGAATAGAAACTTTTGAAAAAAAAGGAAACAATTATTATTTAAAATAGTTTTTAATGAACTTTATTTGAAAAATAATGCTTTTAAACTAGCTCAAAACAACGAGAATATTAAAGATATTTTAAACAAAATCAAGCAAAGCACAACAGTTATGTCACTTTGTTTTTGGCTGTAGGCATTAACGATTTACTGTTAACTTCTCCCCAAAGCAATCAAATTGCAATCTTTGAACTTATCGACAAACTCAAAAAATACCAGAGATTGCATAAAAAAGACTTCAAGAATTGTTGTTTCTGTATCTTAAAACCTCAATTTTCATAAAACTAAAGTTGATCTATCCAACCAAAACAGATGAGTTGCTAGAAATAGCGACTTATTCTTTATTTTACAAGCACTTTATTTTAGGCCAGAGTTTTTAGAAAATGCCCAAAAACACTCCATTCCGAGCAAGAAAGTCAAAAAATCTTATTTTTCAATGTCCGATATCTGGGATAATTTTAAAAGAGAAAAATAAGAATTACATAACTTAGTGCTAACAACCACAAAAGTTACTATAAAGATTTTACCATTTGGGATGTTAAAAATCTTGATTGCGAATCTATTATATTCAGGGCTTTCGAAAACGCTTTTTCAGAAGAGCATTGTATATCCGGATGCATACCTTCTTTTTCTTTAATCTTATTTCCCTTTTTATCATATCGTTCACGATATTCTGTCCCAATAACGAGTGATCCATAGGACATCGGTAAAGAAGTAGTCGCCCCACCAGCAAATGTACCAGATGTGTTTTCTCCAATCGTTGTTGATTTAGGTAATTGAGAAAGCATAAAAATGGCTCCCTCCGTTGCAGATGCATTATATTCATCTTGTAAAATATAAATTGAACCGGAAAATTTATCTGATTGAGCAGATGCTGAATAATGTGAAGCTTTTTTTAAGGTATCGATCAAAGGATGTCCTTCTTTTCTTTTTTTCTGTGCTGCAACTGTATTCACTGTTTCACTTTTATCTGCGTACGTTATAGCTTTATCACTCATTCGTTCAGCAATTTCTTTTATAATTTCCGAATCTCCTCCAGTATTTCCTCGAAAATCAAAGATAATGTTTTGCCACTTATTCTTCTCTTTTTGTGAAAAAAATGTGTCTATAAATTGGTTTCGCGCTTGCGTTTGCTCATCTATGTTTCCACCAAAAGATGGGATAGACACAATGCCTGTTTTTGTGTTTGGAATTGTTCCGATAATCCAAGGATCCTTTCCTTCTTGAACTTGAATAGGAACAACATCTTTTGCACCCAAATTACTTAATTCTTGAGTGGATAAATTCTCTCGTTTATGTGTAAAAGGAGGTTGCCTTAAATTTTTTCCACTGACATCTTTGATGGAAACGTGATTATCCGGAACATATTTTTGGATAATATCCGATAATTGTTGTAATTGTTCATCGGGATTGAGTGAAGTATCTATTTGTAATGTAGTGTCTCTAAAATGACGTATTTCTTCTTGGATTTGTGCATTATCCTGTATACCAGAATAATTCCATTCAGGTAGATTTTCTATAATCGCAGTTGTATATTCTTCAATCAATGACATAAGGCATTCCTAAACATTATTATATCATAATTTTATAATATTTCAACACAAAATAGTCCATGTATTACCAAACCTCTCCAGCCAAAACAGATAAGTCGCTATTTTAGAGACTTTTTTTTATTTTACAAGCACTTAATCTGGTCCGTGTACAACATTTATCAAAAGGCCTATTTTTCAGCCCTACACGGACTCAAAATTCAAAAAAGCCTTATTTTACAATACTCCTGTCTCTGGATATCAATTTTTCATCCCAGAGATGGCTAGATGCCTTTGAACTATGTTTGATGTGATGTTGCACATTGTTTTTTTTATGTACCTAACCTCGATTTTTATAAAGTCAAGGTTATTTTGACAAACACAAAAAGAAATACTTCAAACTTTTAATTAGGTGATATTGATGTTATTAAATACATCTTTTTGAAAAAACTACAATTTTATTTGATTTTATTTTTTCAAAGCATTATAATTGTATGTATAAAAATATGAAATTTGGAGATAATATTTAATGCAAAATAATTTTGAAAAAAACGAGCGTTTTTTGTCTCTTATAAAATCAAAATTTTCCATTTTTGAGCCTTTTGAAACTCAAAGAAAACTGTATATTTCTTTAGGTAAGAAAATAAAAAAAATCTGTTTTTTGTTAACATTCATATTAACACTGTTATCTTTTAAGCTTATAGCTGTTTATGATAATGGCATTTTTTTATTTTTCGCTGTTTTTTTGGGCGTTATTCCTTATGTAATCTATCGCTTTAAAGTCAATTTATTTCTTAAAAGGGTTCACTTTGAAATTATTTCACTTATTTTTAATTTTTTTAAAGAAGGCGTGGTAACTAATTCATTTATTACAAAGGATATAATATTAAAAAGTGGATTATTTCGATATGCTGATCATGTTAGAACCCCTTTCGGTTTTTGTTTTAAACATGAAGCGATGAATTGTTTGGTGCAAGAAAGTGTTATTATTAATAATATGGGACCTAGATGGTGTTTTATAACTCCGCAATGCTTGCGCAAATATCAATATAGTTATAAATGCCCTTTTAAAGGAATATTTATTTACTGTGAGTTAAATAAAAGTTTTGAAAAACATACTCTTATTTTAAATCAACAAAATATGTTTTATCATATGCTTCAAAACTCTAGCATTTGTAATATTGAGGCACCCCAAATATTGGAAGGTGATTTTTATCAACTGAGTTTAGAGGATGATTATTTTAATCATTATTTTAAAATTTTTTCAACGCAACCGGATTTAGAGGATAAAGAAAATTTAATTTGTTTGTTAATGTTCCTTAATAGATTAAAAAAACAATTTAATACTCCTAGAATTGATGTTTCTTTTTTTGAAAATAAGGTGCTGCTTGCTATGCATACTGATGTAAAATTTTTTCAATTTTTGAAGATAGAATATTCTTTTCTGGATGAACGGTTATTTCTGAAATTTTATGAAAATATGGCGAAGCTTTTAAACATTATTTTATTGCTAAATGAAATAAGCATGACAAATGTGAAAAAAATATCTATGGAGAATGAAGATTAGTCCGTGCATTACCAGACCTCTTCAGCCAAAACAAACAAGTCGCTAGAAATAGCGAATTACCACTTATTGATTAAAAGATGGTTCTTTATGGATTATCTAGATCTTTTTTGAGCCATCATTTGATAAAAGACAGCTTTGATATTTACACTGCTGACTAAATTCTTGATGTACTATCTGATGACAAATTTCATGAGCCAAAGTAGCGGCCACGCTACCACCACTTCTTTCTGCCGATCCCAAACGAATAACAATAAGAATATTACCATTTTTATTTAACTCTATGTAAGCACCAATTTTTGCTCCCCCATATGGTATTTGCAACACAAAATTTGCTTCGGGTTTAAAAGATGCACCCGCCATCGAAAATATTAAACCAGGACAAATGATCGTTTCGGTTAAAAAACAAGAAGCAATTAATGCAATTTATGTCGCAGCTGGCGTTCAATTTCAAGGCGCTGCAGCAACACCACAAGTTGCTGGGGAAAATGGCGCATACATTGTCAGAGAAGCAAAAGGAGATGATTTTTCTTATAGAATGGTTCAAGCTGATGAATTTAAAAAAGCATACGAAATAACAAAATATCCAAATACATTTGTCAACAGAGGAAAAACATACTAAATTAGTAAAAAAATCTTCTTTTTAAACATATGTAATTAAAGATTTATAACAAAAAATTACATTAAAAAATAAAATAAGTCACTATTTTCTAGTGACTTATTTTTATTCTATTTCAACATATGAATAACTTAAAAAAATATCGTCTAAAAACAACAAGGTATTTCATTTCACCCTATTTTCTGCACAACGCATAAAACATTACACTACCTCTCGTCCAAGAATCAACGCTGGTAGAATAATTATCTGCAAGATCAACAAAGTAAGCTGATGTATTATTACCTCTCTCAGATGGTGTCCATACGTTAACTCGGTCTTGTCTTAACAATTCATTTGCTCGACTTGTAAATTCAAAATTACCAATACCCCCATTCCATCCAACCACTAAATCATTTGCAGATACCATTGTTAAATTATTCGCCGCACATGCAGCCGTCGCATCCCACCAACTAAGTGGCGTTGTAGATATAAACCATCTTTCGGTTTCACCATCAACTGTAATAATACGTTCATTAAATTGAGGTCTGACACAAGAACCCGTTTGAGCATCCGAAAAAGCCACTGCATGACTACCATTTGGGGATTTACAATAAAAACCATTTGGACATGGATCTTTCTCATA
Organism: Alphaproteobacteria bacterium; assembly: GCA_017559525.1. Classification (GTDB taxonomy): domain Bacteria; phylum Pseudomonadota; class Alphaproteobacteria; order CAAHEQ01; family UBA3637; genus UBA7488. Next base: position 108,902 of record JAFYRI010000011.1, read on the forward strand.
TGTCTCATAAGCACATTGAACAGTGCTACCATCAAATTCACTACATGCCGCAGTATAATATCTACTTTCATTTCGCCCAGCAAAAGACACATTCTTGCCATCAACACCAGCGCCATTATTTGTCGTTAAATCAACCCAATAAACACTGTCATCCCCATGTTGTGTTGTTGTCCATATACTTGGCCACTGTGACCAAATATCACCATCTGCAGTGGTATTTAAGGCAAGAGCACGCTCATTGCGCGTATAATTTCCTTCAGCCACCGCTCCCCAGCCATTAATCCAATGCGTCACGGGAAACATTGTTAGCCCTCTTGCGTCACAAGCGGCAACAGCATCCCAATAACTGAGTGTATCTTCGGATAAAAACCACGTTTCAGCAACCCCATTAACAACTATGTTATATCTGTCAAATCGTGGGACAACACACGCTCCTGTTTCTCCATTGGGGAAGGCTTCTCTTTCTGATGTATTTGGACTGGCACAATAACTTCCCTCTGTACAAGGATTAGAATCATAAGTGCACCCTCTTTCTATACATGTTCCTAAGTTACATTGTCCAGCAGCACCATCATCTTCAAAAGTACAATCAGCCCCTTCTACTTGAAAGTTAATAACGCAGCGACCATTTTGACAAACAGAACATTCTGTTCCTGTGTATCCTGGATTACAATCTCTCGGTGAGTTACATTCAACACCATAACAACGACCATCTATACATGTTTCATTTTCAAAACATTCTGGTATACATTTACGTGGTTCAAAAAAGAAATGCATTATATTATCATTGCTAAGATTACATTCTTCAATGTGTTCACCAATTTCATGTTCTTCTCCCTCTACCATAACTCTGGTTTCAATATGTTCCGCAATACTATCCCCAATTAATCGGCAAACATTTGATGAAACACCTGTAATTTGTATCCCAAAACGATCATAATCTTCTTCATAGAAAAAAGTGGTCGGATAAATAGTTTCATTATTTTCCCAATCTCTAGACAACTCATCTTCATGGATTTCTTGTGCATTTTGAGTTCTGGAAACAATATCTACCCCCCGTATGGTAACATCGTTAATTGCTTCATTAGCACGATATTTATCCATACCATAACTATACCCTGCTATAGCACCAACGGACAACACACCTATAACAACCAAAACACCTATGATTTCTACCATAGATCGCCCTTGTTCATTTTGTGCGTAGATAGATTTTTTTGAACCCATAACTCCTCCTTTTTTTTTAGAAGCCCTTTATATTATTATACACCCATTAACAAACACTGTCAAACAAGTATTTTATTTAGTCGTATATTTGGGTTTACCCCCTTACAATCTGTTATTTTTAAAACTTAATTTAACACTAATAAACATTTTAACAAAAAACAACAATAAAACGCTTAAAAACATTAAATAGTTATTGAATTAATACTTTTTTTATGATTAAAATAGGGAAAATTTAATCTATAAGGAGAAACGAATATGCAAAAAATGCCTGAAAACGGTCGTTCTATGGTTGAAATGCTAGGAACTCTCGCCATCATCGGTGTATTATCGGTTGGTGGTATTGTTGGGTTTAATACTGCAATGGACAAATATAGAGTAAATAATATTTGGGATTTTTTGCACAAAACAACTGCATTAACACATTCTATCGCCTTGACACACCCCCTATCTGCAGAAAATGTTCAAGATGTAATTAATGAATTAAACAGCTCTTATCTAGCAACGGCGGTTATGTGCTCATATGGTTATGCTGTTGAGATGTCGGGATTACCCAAAGGGGTTTGTAAATTAATTGCCTCCCAAGCCAACGAAGATTTTTACGTTGAAGAGGCCGAATTATATCTTGGTTCTGATTGCACCCCTGGTCCAATTGACTGCAATTCAGATGATAACAACGCTATCTCCTTTATTTTTGATATGACAACCAATACAGATGGAACAGCAGAGGACGCTTTTTATTACTGTGCAAGTAACGCCATAGAAAAAGATGGAGAAAAAGTAGCTCGATGCCAATGCAATGATTCCGATGTTGAAATTCAATATGATTCACTCCAAGAAGCCATTGATGATTTGTGCCAAGAAACATTTTATAGTTGTTCTTATAATGGGGATTATATACAACGAAATGGTGATGTTATTACAAACTGTGAGTGTACAACCGAAGGTTCCTTTAAAACAGATGAAGAAGCAATTATGGCGATGTGTGCACCGTATAGATGTGACGGACCTAAAACCATTTATCAAGGCAACCGTTTTGTAAATTGGGCCGAAAAGTGTGAGTGCGAAAGTTCAAAGGGTGGTCATTACGACTCTGATGAAGAAGCGATTGCCAATATGTGTCAAAATACTCTAAGACATTACGAATGCTCCACGGGTGGTTTTATATATAATAAAGAGACCAATAATACAACTTTCTTTACCTGTTTTTGTGGCACAAGTAATTGGTATTCATACTATAACTCTGATGAAGAAGCTATTGCCAATATGTGTAATCCCGAAATAAGTGATCCTGAAATAAGTAACCCTGAAATAAGTGAAGCAAAAATCAGATATGGATGTTCTTCTTTGGGCAATTATATACATAAAGACGGATACCAAGAGCTGTACCTAGGATGTATTTGTAAGGAAGAAGTAGGATATTATGGTTCCGATGAAGAAGCCATTAACGCAATGTGTTCAAATAATGGTGATTACTATTGTGATACCAATGGTAAATTATATCAAGTTGGGGGTGGCGCAGTATCATCTTGCTTATGTGCATTACCGGGCCTGAGAAATTATAATTCTAATAGTGAAGCAATTGCTGCGCTATGTACAGGTGATATAGATTACTTTTGTTCAGATGGCGATCATCTGTACAGACTGGGGAACGATAAAGTCACATCTTGTAACTGCATAAATGGCAATTCAAGTCGTTACGAATCTGATGAAGACGCGATTGCCGCGATGTGTCAAAACACTTCTGAAATAAGTGTCCCTGAAATAAGTGATCCTGAAATAAGCATTTCAGAAGTTACTGGGTACCGTTGCAGTGAGGGTAATTATATATATGGACCAAATGGATATTATGTAACAACATGTTATTGTACAGATAATGGAACCCAATATTACGACTCTGATGAAGAAGCGATTGCCGCGATGTGTCATTATAAATGTGATGGACCATGTACTATTGAACAAGGAGATCGTCTTGTAAAAGACTGTTATGCTTGCAATTGCAACACTTCAAAAGAAGGTCATTACGACTCTGATGAAGAAGCCATTGCCGCTATGTGTTACTCACGACAATACACCTGTTCAGCCGGTGGTGACTTCATATATGCTGGCACCGATTTTAAATATACTTGTCTCTGCGACTCCGGAAGCAGCAATTACTATGCCTCTGACGAAGAAGCGATTGCCGCCATGTGTAAAAAGACTCCAAAACGATACTCTTGCTCTGGGGGAAATTATATATATGGTCTAGAAGCTGGCAGTTCTTTCTTTCATACCTGTAATTGTGCCAGCGATGGTACAGGATGGTGGGCTTCTTCCTACTACTCTGATGAAGAAGCGATTGCTGCGATGTGTACTAAATCGGCAGAGTATTACTGTTCCTCAGATGGATGGTTAGCTAAAAATCTTGGAGATCAAAGTACAAGAGCGGATGACAACTATATTATGTGGGATGAATGTAATTGTACTGGTTCAAGAAACACATATAATTCCGATGAAGAAGCGATTGCCAATATGTGTAACCCAGTCCCTGAAATAAGCATTTCAGAAGTTGCTGAGTACCGTTGCAGTGCGGGTGGTGATTATATATATGGACCAAATGGACTTGTAACAACATGTTATTGTACGGATAATGGAACCCAATACTACGCCTCTGACGAAGAAGCGATTGCCGCCATGTGTCAAGGGGGTTATTATAAATGTGAAGGACCTATCACTCTATTTAATGGCTCACGCTATGTAATTCCTTGTGATTGTAATAGCTCAAAGGCAGGGTATTACGATTCCGATGAAGAAGCGATTGCCGCGATGTGTCGTTATAAATGTGATGGACCATGTACTATTGAGCAAGGATATCGTATTGTAAAAGACTGTTATGCTTGCAATTGCAACACTTCAAAAGAAGGTCATTACGACTCTGATGAAGAAGCTATCGCCGCGATGTGCAAAGATTAGGAGAGATTATGGTAAACAAATTTGATCATCATATGGAACAAGCCGGCATTTATTTACGCCGTCGAATGTTAGTTGAGGCTTTGGCAGAATATCAAGAGGTTTTAAAAATCGCACCACGCACATTAAAGGCATTAAATGCTGTGGCCGCCATTTATGGTTATATGGGGAAAAAAGTCAATGCATATCGTGCATTAAACCGCATTGTGGAATTGTATGGTGACGAAACACCTATGGATATTCGCACCAGATTATTTGAATTGGAAAAAAACTTTATATTTTGGGATAATTTAGATCGTGAAATTAAATATTTTACCAGTCCAAATGTATTAAACGGTGGCAACATTAATCCATTTTTTGTTGGGTCTCATTTACCATTAACAAATGAACAAAGATACAAAGCATTACGCGCCTTTGTATCTGAGGCTCCAGAATTACGCTTAAAACCGTGTCCTTTTTCTTTTGAAGACAGAAAGTTAAAACCAAAAAAAATTAAGCTTGGTTTTTTATGTGCTGATATTAGACCCCATCCAACTGGATACGTTATTGGTGAATTTTTTGAACGCATTGATCGGGATAAATTTGATGTCTATTTGTATGATATTCATCCAGAACTTGATTCATATCCCAGCAAACGCATCTATGGCATCAAAGATTTGCACATTACTCAATTAGATAAATTAAATGACAAAGCCGCAGCCGAAAAGATTTTTGAAGACAAAATCGATGTTTTGGTGGATATGAATGGCTTTACCAGCTTTAACCGTTTGGGCATTATGACATATCAACCAGCCCCCGCTCAAGGAACATTTTTGGGATGTATCGGTACAATGGGTGGAGTACCAGGAATTGATTACCACTTTGTGGATAAATACAGTATTTTACCAGGCGAAGAAAAATATTATCATGAATCATTGAAATATTTAGAACCCGCCAGATGGTTAATCGATCACAATATTGAATTACCTAAAAATGCACCTTTACGCAAGCATATGGGCTTTAAATCAGATACTATTGTTTTATGTTGTTTTAATAATACATACAAATTTACACCGACTTATTTTGATTTATGGGCACGTATTTTAAAACGCGTTCCAAAGGCAATTTTATGGTTCTATGGTAACTCTCAAATCTTAGAAGATAATATTGATAAAGAATTCGAAAAACGGGGTATTGAAAAAGAACGTATCGTTCATTCCAAATTTGTACCTCACGAAGAGCATTTAGCTCGCTATAAAATAGCAGACTTATTATTGGATACCGAAATTTATAATGCTCATACAACCGGAATGGAAGCCTTGTTTATGGGATGTCCTGTTATTACATGCCCTGGAACAACATATCCAAGTCGTGTTGGAGGAGCTTTATTAACAGCTCTTGAAATGCCAGAGTTGATTTGTAAAGATATCCAAGAATATGAAGAAAAAGTTGTAAAACTATGCACAACACCTGGGGCTTTGAAAAAATTACGAGAAAAAGTTACGGAAAAAATAACTAAAGCTCCATTGTTTAATACCGAAAAATTTACACATTCATTTGAAAAAGCTGTCTGTGAAATGTATGATGAGTGCATTAAAGATTTAAACGGCTAATTTAATTTTTCATTTTTTATCAGCGTGTATTGTTATTAACACACGCTGATTTTTATATATTTAAACAAATAAATTTACCGTTTTATCCGCCGTTAACTATTAACTGCTGAATAAACACAAAGACCACCTTGATAAACTCGATTTATCCTCCTGTAGTGTATTTTAGTTTAAAAACAGTATAATATTAAACACTTTTTGTAAAACATATTTTTATACTATATGAATACTTCAGATATTAACACATAAATAATCCCTGCTCCAAATAATGTTAAATTACCTAAAGCAGAAAGACAAAAAGCAGATATTTTATTTTCGCTTAAACAATTTTTATAAATCAATGTTTCTATAAATAAAACAAGCGTTTCAATAACAAATAAATATCTATTCAGCAACAATTAATAATAAAAAACGCTTCAACTAACGACTCTTGTCACAACCTCGCATTTTGCATTGCCTTTTTTGTTCTTCTAAAATATTAGCAGCATTTTTTAAAATAATTAGCTCCAGAAAATGACAATATCTTTTTTCACCCAATTCTTTTTTAATTTTATTTATTGGTTTACCTTTAAAAGCCATCCTGATATCTTTACAAAGTCCAACGATATATTGATCCGAATTCGAATCATTAATCATTTCATCTAAATGTGTTTCATCTAAATTTCTACAAAAAGCGATTACAGCAACACGATTATCTTCATCATTAAAGGAGCGCTGATAATCTTCTGTAGCTCGACGAAATCCCTCTTTGTTTAATTTAGCAGCCATACATGATCCCTCAGGAAACAAACCATAATGTGTCAAAATACCAATTTGCGGCAAAGATAAAGATTTAATTTGAACATCCAAATAATTATCAATTAATTGAAATACACTCTCACTATCTTTCATATCAAATTGTTTTTTTTGAGCGCTTTCTCTTTTGCTTAAAACATATTCTACTGAAGTATAAAAATCTGGCACCCAATCTAAAGATACTAAAAATTCATGTATTTTCTTTTCACCAGCTTGCTCATCATCTTCTTTTTTTTGAATTAATTTCATTTCTTTTAAAAAGAAACCAACAAGTGGACGTCCTTTACTTTCAGCCACAACTTCAGATAATATTGTATAACCATTCTTAGTTACATCCAAAAAAGACTTAACTAAATTTTCGGTACAATCTGGTTCAGATTGTTCAAAGAAAGCCTTCAGTGTATCATACAATCTTAATTTTTTTTGCATTCCATTAATAATATTAACAGCGGCTAGATACTTTTCATCCCTAGGTTTATTTTCCTTTGTATTCTTTCTTAATCTTTCAAAAAACTTCAAACAAAACGGATCATTTTGATTCAATGTTAAAAATGTATCCAAATCTTCTAACGATAAATCCATGTACTTATCCAACAACAATTGACAAGTCTTTTCATTTGAAGAATCAGCAGAAAAATCACAAAATGCCCCTTGAAAGTCCGTTAATCTTTGAACTGTTGCAATATGGGCTTTAATCTTATCGCTTTTATTTTTTGAATTTTGCTCTATAACAGGTTTAATTTTTTTCAACAAAACCGTTTCTGGAATATTTATCTCTTTTTCTGACAATAAAAATTTAACATCCTCTTTTGTCAATGCTTGACATGCCAATAACAAACTTTCATTTGTTTCTGTATCTGAAGTTAATAAAGCAGCTATTAATGCTTCTTCAAAAAACGAAATGCGTTTTTCTCTTTCTTGTAATAATAACTGAGCATATTCTCCTTGAACAATATCTAAAATATTTGAAAATTGCTTGTCCTTATGATTTTTATAAGTCCTTAAAAAAATCATTTCTTTTTCAAATTTTTTCTCTTCTTGAGAACATGAATCTATAATATATACAAAATCATCTTCAGATAATGTTTTACATATATTTTCAAGCTTTTTAAATGGCTTTGTCGAAGATAAATTAGAAAAATAATCATTCAAAACAGTATATAACTGGCGTTTTTTATCTTCTCGAGCATCAATTATAACACCTTGTAAAGCTTCATCAAATGCAGATAGATTATCTTTATTTTTAGTACAACATCTAATGAAGATACCCATAATATCATTTTGAGGTAATGTATTTAAATTCAACAAAACCGTTTCATTTAAGTTGGTATAAGCCAATTGTAATGCTTGTTTTTTTTCTACATCATCTACATTTAGCCTATAATCCTCAAATACTTTCACAAAATTTTGTCTTAACATTCGATTATGTGCTTTTTCCGTTTCTTTTTTATTTAAAACAGAAACTTTCTCTTTATTTTTTGATTGTTTAGAGTTTGTAGCACTTTCTAAGTGAATTAAATCCAAAGAACCTAAAATATATCCCCCAACATCCTCATCTTTTGGATTTTTAGCATAATCTGACGCAAAAAAGGCCTTTAAAATATCTTGCTCATCACGAGATAACACTTTCAATTGTTCATAAATATCATCAAATTCTTTTTCTGATGTATAACATACAAAAGAATTATATATTTTATTCAGATTTTGAGCAGAAACATTTTTACCCTGACGCAATTGAGAAATGCAAGATTGAAGATAAGGATATTTATGATAAAGATTTTCTTCAATCCGATGATCTGCTCGAAGAATTAACCTATCAACCGCCTGAAATAATGTATCTTGATTTGAGGTATCATTAAACCAATGATATCCTAAAGAATTTACATCATTTAAAACTTGTTCATTTTCTGGATTGTTAAACAAAGAACGCATTGATGGATTCTTTTTGATTAATGTATGCATTAACACATAAGCCAAAGTATCCAGATTTTTTTTGTCAGATAAACAATCTATTGGTAAATATAATGCATCATTCAAAATTTGTTTGTGTTCTGATTGATGAACACTATCCACAATTATATCATTATCACTTGATAAGAAATTTTTTTCTTTGTAACATTCTTCACATAATTTTTTAAATTTTGAATAAACACCCTCTTGTTCATTCTTTTTCAGCTGTTCTAAATGTGTTAAAAATGAAATTATTTGTTTCCGACGTAATGTTGAATCAATATCTGATAAGACATCATCTTCCTTTTCATCCCATTCAACATCATTTAATTCATCTTGTAAAACATACAAACAAGAAGTTGGTATTTTATTAAAAATACGGTAAATTTCCACAATGTTTTGCTGACTTAGCGTATCATCATGAAACATATCTATCGTTCTATTTAAAAAAGATTTTGCAAAAACCTTACCCAGTTTTATTTTATTCATTTCATCGGAAATTACTTTCTTTTCTTCTTCAGAGTGTTGATTATAACGAAGTAAGGTTCCTAATAGTTCTTTATGATATCTTTTAACTGTATCAGATAACAATTGTTGCTCAATAAACTCATAAAATTTATTATACTCAGTTTCGTTAAGATCTTGTGTTACCTCATATAATTTATCATAAAAAAGTGAAAATTTAGCCTCAACACCTTTGTTTGATTGAATCAAAGTATCCAATGTATTAAGTAAAATCTCAAATTTTGCCTCTGTTGTATTAATAGATTGTAAAACCTCATTCTGATAAGCAATCAACCCATTTTTAAAAACAGCATCATTTTCAACCATATTCTTTGTTTTATAAAATTCACGCTCATCCAAAGCTGACAAAATACGATTAGCAAGTTGATCATTTTTGTAATGAGTTGCATTATCAGATTTATCATAATGTTTACTAATCCGCACATCCAAAATAATAACGCACTTGATTCCGTCTGTCTGGATAATGCTAACATCCATTCGACCATCTTGGCTGAAAACGAATTCGAAACAATTATTCCCTCGCGTGTGTGTTTTTTTATTTTTACCAATAATTTGTTGACTTAAAAAATCATTTCTGTTTGTGATAGTTTTTAATTTTTCATAAAAATTATGAAACGCTTCAAATTCAGCATGAAGGTTTTGGAAATCTTGTTTAATACCTTCATATGTAATTTTATCCGTAGCTGGTTCGTCCGTTAACAATGAACGAAAAGTCATACCTTTCTTTCCAAAACAATCAGGCAAGGGATCGTCTATAAAAAAGAACAAAAAAGGATGATCTTGTATCGAGTTCATTCATTTCTCCACTATATTAATCTATTTTATACAAATATTTTTTCAGTATATCACAAAAATACAAAAAAATCAACAAAACGTATATAATGTATTGTATTTTATACATTTAAAACAAAAAAACGTCCATTTTATTAATGGGACAACAATTTTAAAATTTCTATAGCACTTAAACAAAATTCATCTACATGCTCTTGGCAAGATTTTTTAACATCTACAATAGATATTTCAAGCAATTCAGAAAAACCTCTTAAATCTAGAATGTATAGAGCACCTAAATAGACTTAAAAACATAATAAAAAGCTGTTTGCCTTCCCTCTTAATATGATAACACACAGCACTAATCATGATAAAATATTCATTTTACAATGGTTCGATAACCTTCTAAGCTGATTTAACCTTTTGTTGGTAAAAAGAAAACAAAATACCCATTGTAAATCAACAAGGGAAGTTTTTGCAAATAATTGAGACTTTTGCTTTTTAGGTGTATAATAATAAGATAGGGATAAGTATTTTTATAAAGGAGACACATGTATTCAATCAGCCCCATAAATACTTCAAATGAACAAGGTCGTTCAATGGTTGAAATTATCGGCATTCTTGTTATAGTTGGAGTATTATCTATTGGAGGGATTGTAGGTTATAATTATGGCATGGACAAATATCGCTCAAATCAAGCCATTAATAATATTTCTTTACGTGGTGTAGACATCATTGCAAGAACACAAAATGGGGAAGATATTACAGAAGATGATTTGAATAGTATATGGCAAAACGAAGAAACCATTTATCCAACTTCTTTCTTTTATGAAGAAGAATATGATCGTTTTGGCATACAAATAACAGGAGTTCCCTCTAGTGTTTGTCGATTAATTGGTAATGGAATTGCTGAGCATATTGAAACCAGAATCATGGTAGAAGCAGAAAAACACGAACTTCAGGACCATATAGAAGAATGTAATTTCAGTAACGATAATACGATGTTTTTCTTCTTTGAACCAAGAAAATGTATTCCAGGTTGTCATATGAATGAGATATGCATAGATGGTGATTGTCGTGGAGCGCAGTGTACAAAAAAGGAAGATTGCAATCAAGGATATACTGGTACAGCATGTTCTGTATGTTCATTAGGCAAATGCTCCGCTGTCATCGAAGCTGAAGGGCAAGAATGTATATTTAGTGACGGAACCGTCGGTCAATGTAACCAAGGAACATGTATTGAAAAGCCAGATGAAGGTTGTACTTACGATACAAATCCTTGTGATGAAGGTTTTTACTGTACGGCCTCAAATACCAGTGATAAAGTTGCATTTCAAAACAATGAAACTGGTATTTGTATTGAACCACGCTTTGATAAATACCCTATCACTATTAATGGGGTAAGAGAAATTTGGTATTTGTCTGAAAACCCTCTTAGTTGGTGGGATGCAACAGCCGCATGTGAGACCCAAAACTTAAGAATGGTTCCTATGTCTCATTTTGTGAATGGATGGAACAACACAACAGGAAGCTTTACGCGCAACGAACGAGCAAAAGACTTGGATCTTGGATGGATTGATGTGTGGACAATATCACAGACAAATGCAAATAAATCTGCTTTCTCACTTCAAATCAGCACCGACTTTAATAATGTAAAAATTCTACCCAAAAATGATACGTTATATGGCTATGCTCTATGCAAAGAAGTTAATAATGAAACATGTGCTCCTAATACATGTAGATGTACATACGATATCAATCCATGTACACAAGGTTTTTACTGTGCAGCTCCAAACACCAATGATACCATTGCTTTCCCAGAAGGTACAACTGGAACATGTGTACAACCACAATTTCAAAAACATACCATTGATATTAATGGTGTTACAGAAACATGGTATGTATCTAATAACACTCTCAGCTGGTGGGATGGTATGGCCGCATGCGAGGCACAAAATTTAGAACCGGTAACAGTAACGGAATTAATAGTAAATACAAACTGGAACGCAACAATAGGCAGCTTTACCCGTAATGATCGAGCAAAAGCCTTAAATACGAAAATGGGTGCTCTCAAAGTATGGACCCCAACTCAAAGAGAAAATCGATCTGGCTTTTTTGTCAACTTGGGGACTGACACAAGGAATGTGGATTCTTGGTCAAAAAGCGGCGCCACATATTCTCATGTTTTGTGTAAAGAGTAAAAAAGATAGGCTAAAAACAAAGCTCGGCTTAATATAAAGCCGAGCTTTTTATATCCTCCAACACCTTATTTCGCATAAAGTGTTTTTATACCGTTATTTTCCAAAATGCCCGCTAACTCTTTAATGGCTTCTTTTGTTGGTTCTGGGACATTTTCTAAAGGATATTCAATGCCCAATTCTTTCCATTTAAATACACCACTACGGTGATATGGCAACAATTCAACCAATTCTACATTTGGATATTGTTTTATAAAGCCCGCAATTTTTTCACCATATTCTACACTATCATTAATATTGGGAACAATCACCCATCGCACCCAAGTGCGGATATTTTTGTCTCGTAAAATATTTAAAAAGTCTAACGTGCGCTCATTGGTTAACCCCGTTAATTTTTTATGAGCCGTATCATCTAAATGCTTAACATCTAATAACACCATATCGGTTAAATCCAACAAATTAAGTGTTGTTTCATCAATGTTTGTTGTACCGGCAGTATCCAAAGCAATGTGAATTTTTTGACGTTTTAAGGCCTTAAAAACCGGCAAGAGAGAAGTCTTTTGCATCAATGGTTCGCCACCGGAAAATGTGACACCACCACCCGAAAATTCCATGAATTTTTTGTATTTTATAATTTCAGCAACAACTTCTTTAGCCGTTTTAATTTGACCACCTTTAGCATCCCATGTATCTGGGTTATGGCAATATTGACATCTTAATGGACATCCTTGTGTAAATACAACAAAGCGAATCCCAGGCCCATCCACTGTTCCACCACTTTCATAAGAGTGAATTTTTAAATAGGTATCGTTTAATTTTTCCATTTTAAGATGTCTCCTTTATAAAAAGACGACCCCGATTTTTGGTCAGGGTCGCCCACTATCATTTATTTATTAAATTTTTTCGTGGAACGTTCTGGAAATAACATCCAATTGTTGTTCGCGTGTTAATTTAATAAAGTTCACCGCATAACCGGATACACGGATTGTCAATTGTGGGTATTGTTCCGGATGTTCCATAGCATCTTGCAACATTTCACGATTCAATACGTTCACGTTGATGTGTTGACCATCATTACCACAGTAACCATCCAACAAGCTGACTAAGTTATCTACTTGAATTTCACGTGTTTTACCCAAAGAGTTCGGGATGATTGTGAATGTGTTGGAAATACCATCTTGAGCGTGTTGGAACGGCAATTTAGCTACTGAACACAAGGATGCAATAGCCCCGTTTGTATCACGTCCATGTAATGGGTTGGCACCAGGAGCAAATGGTACACCGGCTTGACGACCATCTGGTGTAGCACCTGTTTTTTTACCATACACAACGTTTGATGTAATTGTCAAAATGGATTGTGTTGGCAATGCATCGCGGTAAATCGGCAAGCGACGGATTTTATCCATGAATTGTTTAACAACGCGGCGAGCGATTGTATCAACACGTTCGTCGTTGTTACCATATTTTGGATAATCACCTTCGATTTCAAAGTTTGTAGCAAGACCTCGTTCATCACGAATGATTTTAACTTTGGCGTGTTTGACCGCAGACAAAGAATCCACAACGATTGAGAAACCAGCAATACCACAACCAAGTGTTCTGACAACGTCTTTATCGTGTAAAGCCATCATGGATTTTTCATAAGAATATTTGTCGTGCATATAGTGAATGATGTTCAAAGCGTTCACATATGTTTCAGCCAACCAATCCATCATCTTGTCAAATTTGCGTTCTAATTCGCCGATTTCCAAGTATTCGGATGTAATTGGATCAAATTCTGGACCAACTTGAGCGCCAGATTTTTCATCTTTACCACCATTGATGGCGTACAACAAAGCTTTAGCCAAGTTAGCACGAGCACCAAAGAATTGCATTTGTTTACCAATACGCATTGGGGATACACAGCAAGCAATACCGTAATCATCACCAAAGAAACCACGCATTAAATCATCGTTTTCATATTGGATAGAAGATGTATCAATGGATACTTTTGCACAGAATTTCTTGAAAGCTTCTGGCAAGTGGTTGGACCACAATACTGTCAAGTTTGGTTCTGGAGCCGGGCCCAAGTTATACAATGTGTGTAAGATACGGAAAGAGTTCTTTGTAACCAAAGTACGACCATCAATACCCATACCACCAATAGATTCTGTTACCCATACTGGATCACCAGAAAATAATTCATTGTATTCTGGTGTTCTCAAGAAGCGAACCATACGTAATTTGATAACCAAATCATCCATCATTTCTTGTGCTTGAGATTCTGTAATCACACCATTTTCGATATCACGTTGAATGTAAATATCCAAGAATGTGGAGATACGACCGATGGACATAGCAGCACCGTTTTGATCTTTAATAGCTGCCAAATAACCGAAGTATGTCCATTGAATAGCTTCTTTAGCATTTGTAGCAGGACCAGAAATGTCCAAACCATAAGAAGCGGCCATTTTCTTCATATCTTGTAAAGCACGAATTTGTTCGGAAATTTCTTCACGTTCACGAATAACATCGGCTGTCATGCTAGCCAAATTTGTTAAATCTTTTTGTTCGTTTTTGTCTTGGATCAAACGATCGATACCATACAAAGCAATACGACGGTAGTCACCAATGATACGGCCACGACCATAAGCATCTGGAAGACCAGTTACGATACCGCTTTTACGGCAAGCACGAATATCTGGAGTATAAGCATCAAATACACCGTCGTTGTGTGTTTTACGGTATGTTGTAAACACTTCTGTTAATTTTGGATCAATCGTCAAGTTATAAGCTTGGCAAGAACCTTCAACCATACGATAACCACCATATGGCATTAAAGCACGTTTTAATGGTTTGTCCGTTTGTAAACCAACGATAACTTCTTCATCTTTATTGATGTAACCAGCATCATGGGATGTGATGGAGGAAACAACGCTTGTATCAGCATCCAACAAACCATTGTTTTCACGTTCTTGTCTCATCAAATCAGAAACGGTTTCCCACATTTTCTTTGTGCGGTCTGTTGCACCAGCCAAGAAAGAATCGTCACCTTCATATGGTGTGTAGTTTAAGTTAATAAAGTCGCGAACGTTAATTTCATTTTGCCACTTATTTGTTTTAAAGCCTTCCCAGGCCTTATTTAAGTTATCCATGTAAATTTTCCTTTCATTTTTTTACATTTTTCAACATATAAAAACGGTTTTTATCAAAATCACTGGACCGTTTTGGATGAGCGTACTATAGCATATTTTTATTTTTTTTGCTACTAAAAAGTTTAATTTTTTATGAATATTTTGAGGGTATGAGGCGTATTAAAGATTGTATAAATTAAAAAACTTGATTTTTTTAAAAAAAAGGCGTATTAAAGGCAAAATTTATTTTTAACCAAGGAGTTTTATTATGTCTTATTATAATCCAGCTGAAATTGCGGGTATTTTTGGCGATGCCTCTTGTGCTAAAGCCAAAATGCCCTTTACAAAATTTGCGTTAATGGCCATTATGGGCGGCATTTTTATTGCTTTGGGCGGTTTGTTAACCGTTATTGTCGCCGGAGGCATGCCAGAAACGGCCGCACAAAATATTGGTCTTGTCAAATTTATGGCAGGCGCTTTATTCCCTGTTGGGTTGATTATGGTATCTGTGGCTGGCGCTGATTTGTTTACCAGCGATTGTGCCGGCATGGTTTTATCCACAATGCAAAAGAAAACCGTTTGGATGGATTTATTAAAAGTATGGATATTAGCCTATGTATTTAACTTTATTGGCGCTCAATTTGTGGCTTGGTTTATGGCACATGACACGCATATTATTGCCAGCGAACCATTTAAAGGATATTTGGCCAACTTAGCAAATGGAAAACTAAGTCACGATTGGTATACCGTTTTCATCAAAGGTATCGGCGCCAATATGTTGGTTTGCTTAGGTACTTGGATGGGATATGCCAGCAAAGATATTATCGGAAAAGCCCTGGGTATTTGGGTGCCGGTGATGTTGTTTGTAACATTGGGATATGAACACTCCATTGCCAATATGTTCTTTATTCCTGCCGCAATGTACAATGGCGCCGATATTACATGGAGCCAATTTATTGTAGACAACCTTATTCCTGCAACAATAGGTAATATCGTTGGCGGCGCCGTATTTATTGGTTTGGTTTATGGATACATTTACGGTAAAAAATAAAACACAAAAAGCCCCGTGACGGGGCTTTTTTTTATAATCAAATTCATCTTATAAATTTTGTTTTTTAGGTAATAAAGCCTCTGTCTTTGTTGGTTTAAAATCGGTATTTGGCAACCATGTTTGGTTGCGTCCTAAAAAGGCAACTTTGCCACGAACGATTAACAAATCATTTTCTCGCCAAATTTCACATCCATATACTTTTCCTTTTTGTGGATCCAAAATTTTTCCGCCCGTATATTTGTTTCCGTCTTTTTTCAAATCCCAAATGATATCTAGTCCGATAATTGGAGGATTCCCCGGAATTTTAGCTGTTGCTTGTTTATTTTTCAACACATCAACCACACGGCCAAAGTAATGACCATTATATTCATAAATTTGAACGATGCTTTTCGGTTTCTTTGTTTCATCATCAACCGTCGTCCAAAAACCAACCACATTATCCTGTGCAAATACTGTGGCAGAATACAACATCATTATAAACATTAATGCTATTTTTTTCATTATACTTCCTTTCATATGTGTGTATGTTTGTTTTTACCATATCCTTTGATTCTCAACAAGGACGAAAGTATGAAAGTTTGATGAATATTAAAAGGGGTATGTGGTAATGTTTTTTCGTATTGATGATTGTGGATAAATCAAAAAAACGCCCCAAAAGGACGTTTTTTTATGGGGCGGAAGATCGGACTCGAACCGACGACATCTGGTACCACAAACCAGCGCTCTAACCAACTGAGCTACATCCGCCATACGGACAACGAGGACTATAACCGATTTTTAATCATAAGTCAAGCATTTTTTATATCTCATATTTTTTTTATAAGAAAACGCTCTAGACATCCCTTTCACGACCATTATCTTCCTTCGGGAAACGCTTTTGATCTGAAACTTTTTGAGCTCCACCAACTCGTTCAACTAAAGAACATGAATACGGCAACATTAAATCATCAAACCACTTAACTAAATAATCGCGCCATTCTTTATCATAATTCGATTGAAACGCCAAAAGAGCTTGAGTTCCTTTTAAAATATCCCCCATAATTAATTCACTTTGTCCTTTTAGAATAAGGCCATCTCCTCGAAATAAACTCCCCAACAAACCATAAGACCATTCTGCACGTTGAGAGGCCCCTAAAGTGTATTCATTTTCTGGCACATTTTTTAAAACAGATAAAGCATCTAAACAAAAACGATTAACCGCTCCATTTAAATAAGCATTATGTTCTTCAGGAACCAACAAACAACCATTGCGAATAAGTAAACATATCTCTAAAGCCCTCATATCAGAAACAAATGGGTTGTTTTTTTCGACAATCGGTGTAATTTTTTGTTCGTCCTCCAAGCTTAACATATCATTTGCAACATTCAAATTATTAAGATCATAAATAGTACTTGCGCTCTGTATTTTCTCTACAACCTTCACATACTCATTCATAATTGGATCATGAAAAGCCCCATCAAACAAACGATTTTGTATTTCACTAAATGTAGGCGCAACAATAGATACAAATTGCTCCCCGTGCAACTCTTCTTCATAATTATTACGAATAAGCATTTCACATTCAAGGCAATACTTTTCAGCTTCCCGTCTCATTTCAACAAATTGAGCATCGTTAAGCAACCCACAAAGATACATTTGATCAACCTGAGGCATATCCATAAAAGCACTAACCAAAGAAGGAAGTTTTTTGTGTGGTAATAAAGAACCAAATAAGTTATATGAGCGCTCCAACAATATAGCTAACCACTCACCTTTCTGTTTTTCCCTCAACTCTATTAAATCATGGGACAAAATGTTATTTTTTTTATACCCCATATAGCACCTCTATCAATTAAAGCATAACAACAGCATAACACGCCCCAATTGTTTTGTCAATATTTTTTTGTTATATATTTAACAACAAAAAAACACTCCCGAAAACTCTAGGAGTGTTTTTAATTCTTTAAGAAAAAACAATTAAGCTTTTTTAACCAATGCTTTAACAGCAGCAGCCAATCTAGAAATTTTGCGAGCAGCTGTATTTTTGTGGATTGTACCACGGTTAGCAGCACGAGCCATCAAAGATTCTGTTGATTTAAAAGCAGCAACAGCAGCTTCTTGATCACCGGCAGCAATCGCTTTTCTTGTTTTTTTAACTTCTGTTCTAACAGCGTTCAAACGATTAGAATTAATAATCGCTCTTTTATTATTACGTCTGACGCGTGTTTTTGCCGACTTTAAATTGGCCATTTTCTTATCCTTATCTGATACGTTAAATTAAACTAAGGCTTTTTTTATACTCGATAAAAAAGCAAAAGTCAAGATATTTTTACAAAATATTTACTTTTTTAATTATTTCATCTTATCTTCAGCCGAAAAAATACTCTCTGACGAAGGCGCTGCATCTACAACACCCTCTGCTGCCGCGGCCGCTCTTTCTTGAGCTTCTCGCAACATAAGCTGGCCTGGCAACACATCTGATCTAAATTCCACACCCAAAATCGAATCAATCTCAGCATTAATTTTTTCTAACTCTAAAATTTTATCATCAACACGTTTTTGTTGTTCTTCTAAAGCTATCTGTTTTTCATTCGTCATTTGAGGCAATAAATTTTCCACTGAAGCAGTTGCCAGCTTAATTTCCTCAGTTGTCAAAAACTGTTCCAACAACAAAGCTAAACGAGTCGCAGCTTCATGCCCATTCATTGATGCCACAAAAGCCCACTTGTAAGCCACCAAATCATTTTGAGGCAACACAACCCCTTTATTATATAACTGAGCTAAGCGATACTGAGCCTCCGTATGACCTTGCAAAGCTGCTGCTGTCAAACAATAACTCGCCCCTTGGCGCTTTTCATTTTTTTCAACCAACAACATTTCACCATGCAAAAACAAATCCTCTTTACTTGGCAAAAACACTCCGCCTCGAGCCTCATCAAATTGTCCATCACATTGCGGTGGAATAACCGCTTCTTTATTGTTTTCATCAAACGCCCAAAAAGCACTTTGAGCCATACCTTGTGATGCGATTAAAAAAGAACTCAAAAATAATCCGGATAGTAAAATTTTTTTCATAAAAAATCCTTTTGCTAGCTGATATTTTTACTTTTAAATCTTTTTTTATCAAATGGCAAGAAAAAAAATAAAATATCAAAAAAAAGCATCTTACAGCATTTAACTGCAACATATTACTAATTGCTCTTTTACAATCACTTTTTATAACAACAACATTCAACACATAAAAAAACTCTACTTTTCCCACCAAGTCAGTGTTGATATACCTTTCATCGGAATAACCTTAGGCATTTCAAATTTATCCCAGTACACATAACGATAAACGGGTGTATGCCAATGCGGAACAACCAAATAAGACCACAATAACACACGATCCAACGCATGAGTGGCCGTTTGCAGCTCCTCGGCTGTTTCTGCGGAAACAATTTTATCAATTAAAGCATCAACAACAGGACTTTTTATACCAGCATAATTCATAGACCCCTGTGAAGATGCCGAATCACTCCCCCAATAGTAGCGTTGTTCATTACCCGGAGAAAGAGATTGCCCCCAAACACTTACTATCATATCATAATCAAATGCGTCTAAACGATTTTTATACTGTATCATATCCACTGTTGTAATCGTTGCATTAATCCCTAAACGTTTCAATTGTCCAACAAATGGCAACAAAACACGCTCCCACATTGGCGCAGAGGGAGCATCCAACAAAATATCAAATTCAAATACTTGACCATTCTGATTTGTTAAAACACCATTTTGGATCATCCACCCAGCCTCGGCTAATAAATCTAAAGCTATTTTTAAATTCTTCCTCATTTGACCAGCTTCATTTGTTGGCACAACAAATGGTGTATCAAAAATTCGTTCTGGTAACATATCTCTATATGGATTTAACAAATTCAACTCTGCTTCACTTGGCAAATCTGGCGCCTTTAAAAATGAGTTATCAAAATAACTGGATGTCCTTTTGTATAAGCCATGAAATAAATTTTGATTCGCCCATGTAAAATCAAAAGCATAAGATAATGCTTCACGTACTTTTGCATCAAAAAAAAGAGGACGGCGTAAATTGAACACAAAACCCTGCATACCACTCGGCAACCCATGAACAAACTCTTTTTGCTTTAAACGCCCATCTAAAACCGCAGGATCATTTTTCAATGCTGCCCATTTTTTTGCTTCATTTTCTTGCCGAATATCTATAGCACCAGCTTTAAAAGCTTCAGTCATCACCGTAGCATCACGATAATAATCAAACTTGATTTTTTCAAAATTATTTTGACCTCGATTTACATTTAAATTCATAGCCCAATAATTTTGATTTAATCGATACTCAATAAACCTAGCTGGATCAAATTTATCCACAATATAGGCTCCACTACTAACGGGGATATCCAAAGTTGTTTTTGTAAAATCTTTGTTTTGCCAATAAGCTTTACTCAAAATAGGCAATTCCCCCAAAATAAGCGGAAGTTCTCGGTTTGCCACCCCTTCCTTAAACTTAAAAACAACGCGGTGCATTCCTTCTTGATAAACCCGCTCGACATCAGCATAATAATAACGATAAGTTGGAAGTCCTTTATCTCTCAATATTTCAAATGAAAAAATGACATCCTCAGGCATAATCGGAGTGTTATCCGAAAAACGTGCATCAGGATTAATATCAAAAGCCACCCAAGAACGATCTTCTGGCACTTCAATACTTGAAGCAATCAAACCATATAAGGAAAAAGATTCGTCCAAACTTTGCTTCATTAAAGTATCATGCATCAATCCAACACCAGCAGGAGCAATACCATTTATCACATAAGGATTAAATGTATCAAACATACCAATAGCACCTTGGTTTAACACCCCCTTCTTTGGCGCATTTGGATTAACATATTCGAATGCCTCAAAACCAGCAAGATATTTGGGAACTCCATGCATACTAATACCATGCTGTGGTTCCGCTAATACATTCACCCCCAGCAACAACGTCACTGTAAAAGTTATTAATCTTCGTATACTCTGCAAAACCGCTTTCCTTTTCCTAAAGAGGATAAAATTTCATACCCAATTGTCCCTGCATCTTTTGCCATATCGTCAGCCCTATAAACATCATCCAAAATATGAGCCATATCTCCTATTTTCACATTTGGAATGTCTGTAATATCACACATAATATTATCCATAGAGATACGACCAATAATCGGGGCAGATTGATTGTTTAGTCGAACTTGCCCACAATTAGACAAAGAACGCATCAAACCATCACCATATCCAATAGAAACAACCGCTATTTTGGACGGCCTTTTGGATTGGAATGTTGCACCATATCCGACATAACCTCCTTCGGACACACTTGCAATTTGTAAAACGGGAGCGGATATAAAAACTGTTGGTTTTAACGCTGATATTGTTGTATCTTTGACGGTATTCAATCCATACATCGCAGCCCCCAAACGTACCATATCATATTGAAAATCCGGCCCCAAAAAAACACCATCTGAAGCGGATAAAGTTGCTGGTAAATTCAATTTTTGACGGACCATTTCAAAAGCATTTAACTGCCGAGAGTTCATAAAGTGCATATTGTCATCAGCACACGCCAAATGAGATAACACATAAGAAAAACGACCCACACCATTATCTAATAAAACAGCAATATCATCAGATCTAAAACCCAAACGATTCAATCCAGTTTCAACCTGAACAATTGGTTTTATACCATCAATATGCAGTTCATTCCACAAATTCAACATATCCACATTGGCAATAACCGGCGTCAAATGATGCTTCCAAAACAGCTCAGCACAGTCCTCCCCAACACCTTGCAATACATAAATATCAGCATCTGGCGCATAAGACCGTATCTCTGCTCCCTCCAACGCGTGTGCAACAAAAAAAGCATCACACTCCTCTTGAACCAACCGTTGCACAACCCGTTGAGCACCTAATCCATAAGCATCCGTTTTAACAACTGCAGCCGCACGCCCCCTCGTTAATCGTTTTAAAACACGGTAATTATGTGCTAAGTTTGCCAAAGACACCTTAAACTCTGACCTTGTCAACACAGACATTTAACTATCCTTTTCCACAAAAGAAATTTGTACATTATCTGGTAATGTCATCGATTCATATTTTGAAATGGGCTCATCTTTCATAATAGACAAATGTGTTTCTTGTGGTTTTTGAGGCGCTTGTGCTACTTCCTGTTGTTCTGCCGACGGAACAACACATTGCTCTAATCCCATTTCCAAATGTTTTAATCGTTTCAAAATATGACGAAATATTAATTGTTGTCGATAGAACAAGATACCGGAAAACAAAATAAATCCGACAGCCAATACCCACAATAAAAACGCTAAAATACCAATTTCCCATAAAATAATTTGCATAATATATTTCCTTTTTGTGACATCTGCACTAAATTGCTGGACTTTTTGCATTATAGTGTGTATAATCTTAAAAATCAAATGTAAAAAGGATATCATATGCAATATTTAGATTTTGAAAATAAAGTATTGGAAATTGATGCTCGCATTGAAGAGGTCAAAATCACAAAAACAAATGACGCCGAAGGTTTAGCTAAAGAATTAGAACGGCTAAAAGAAAAAAAGCAAAAAACATTAAACGATTTATATAAGGAGCTAACACCTTGGCAAAAATGCGCTGTGGCACGTCATGAAAATCGTCCGCACACATTGGATTATATCAAAACAATTTTCAAAGACTTTTCTCCATTATGTGGTGACCGATCTTTTGCAGAAGATAAGGCCATTATTGGTGGTTTTGCAAAACTTGGGGAAGACACCGTTATGGTTATTGGTCACGAAAAGGGACATGATACAGAATCTAGACTAGAACACAACTTTGGTATGGCAAAACCAGAGGGATATCGTAAAGCTATTCGTTTAATGAGATTGGCTGAACAATTTGGAGTTCCTGTTATCACATTGGTGGATACAGCTGGTGCATTTCCCGGGTTAGAAGGAGAAGAACGTGGCCAAGGTCAAGCCATTGCTGCAGGAACTGAAACATGTTTAGATATCAAAGTTCCATTAATTGCCACCATTATTGGAGAAGGTGGATCCGGCGGTGCAATTGCTATGGCTGCAGGCAACACTATTATGATGTTAGAAAACTCCATTTATTCTGTTATTTCACCAGAAGGATGCGCTTCAATCTTATGGAAAGACCATAAGTTTGCCCCTAAAGCTGCCGAAATTTTAAACCTAACAGCCGGGGATTTAAAGCGTCTGGGTGTTATTGACACAATTATCAGCGAGCCCAAAGGTGGCGCACATCGTTTTCCAAGAGAAACTATGCTAGCTGTAAAAGAAGCACTACAAAATGCTCTAAACAACTTAAAAGGAAAAACAGGTGATGAATTGCGTCGCATGCGTCAAGATAAGTTTTTACAAATGACTCGTTTAGAACAATTTGACAATTAAAAGAGAAAATATTTTATTTTTCAACCATCAAACCAAAAATTGTCTAGAATAACTTAGAGAATATTATTTTTGTTATACAAATAACTTGACAAACGCCAAAGCTGTGTTATACTAAAGATAATCACTCTAGGTATCAGCATAATGAAAGGATAAAAAATATGACACCCAAGCAATTAATTGCACCTTCTGAATTTTGGGCATTTTATGAAAGCAAGCGAGAAAGCGCTTTAACAAAAGAAGATGAACATTTTGCAAAAAAGGTTTTTCAATATGCTGTACGATTACTAAATGGATGCAAATATCAATCTAACAGACATTCTTTAAATCAAAAAGCCTTGTTTTCAGCAGCATGCGCATGGATTAAAGAATTTGAAGATTTTAAAAGAGGATACACCTATACAGACAGCATAAAAACACAAGGCGCTCAACCTCGACAAATTTTAAAAATGCAACGCTCTACACCACTAGATCACACAGATGCATATGCTATGGCTATGACAGAAGTGTTAGGTGGACAAGTTTACACCGCAGATAATCAATATACAATGATGCGCATTCAAGCAAGCACTATTTTTAATGAAAAACGTCGTGGAGAACATCGATACCCTCGTTCTCGTAATTAATTTAAAAGACCTCTGTTTCAGAGGTCTCTTTTTTTATTTTTTCAAAAAGGACGGCAAATCAAAATTTTCATCCATAATTGTAGGGATTTCCTTATTTTCCTTTTGTGGTGTTGCTTTTGGTGGTCTTGTATTTTTTCCCATTAAACTAGGAAATAAATCCCACAACCCTTCTCTCACCGTTTTTACATTTGCATCAGAACGCTTCGCTTCAACATTAATTGGCTCTTGAATATCTGGAACATCTGCAACAGGAGCAGAAGCCGGAATAGCTGGTATTTCATCACCAAACAACGGTGGTTCTGTCACCACTGGTTTTTCAGTAACTTCCACAGCAATATCCACAACGGATGAACGATGCGCGCCTAAATTATCTGATGTTGTCGGACTACTAACACGAACTGTTGTTGTTTGAATTAATTCTGGTTGTTGAACAACCTCTGGTTCTATAGGGACAGAAATAATCTCTGAAATTGTTGGCACAGGAACAATCGTCTCTTGCGTTGGAACACGCGGCTTTTCTGGAGGCACCAAAGGCTCTCCCTCCTTTGTAATCCCTGTTGCAACCAACGAAATCCGTATTTTTCCATGCAACTCTTCATTTGTACATGTTCCAAAAATAATATTAGCGTCAGGATCTAATTCTGCTACAATTTTTTCCGTTGCCATATCTACTTCATTCAATGTTAAATCCGTACCACCCGTAATATTAATTAAAATACTTCTGGCTCCTTTAATGGAAGAATCATCCAACAATGGATTATAAATTGCTTTTTCAGCAGCTTCTAATGCACGGTTTTCGCCAGTTGCCTCTCCCGTTCCCATCATAGAACGTCCCATTTCTGATATAACTGTTTTAACGTCAGCAAAATCCAAATTTACAAGACCAGGATTCATAACTAAATCAGTAATAGAACGAACACCTTGACACAATACGTCATCAGCCATTTTAAACGCTTCTGCAAATGTTATATTATCTGCAGCAATTCGGAATAAATTTTGATTAGGAATAACGATCAATGTATCAACAACGCGCTGCAACTCTGCAATACCAGCCTCTGCTGTACGCATACGCCTCACACCTTCAAAACGAAACGGTTTAGACACAACCCCAACTGTTAATATTCCCATTTCTTTAGCAATACGGGCAATAACTGGGGCTGCACCCGTTCCAGTACCACCGCCCATACCGGCTGTAATGAATAACAAATGTAATCCTTGTAGATTTTCTTTAATTTTTTCAGCAGTCTCTTCAGCGCTTGCGCGTCCCACTTCCGGATTGGCGCCAGCCCCTAATCCTTGCGTAATAGCCACACCTAGCTGTATACGATCATTAACTAAAGAACGTGACAATGCTTGAGCATCCGTATTCGCAACAGCAAAAGACACCCCTGTTAAATCTTGTGCCACCATATTATTGACAGCATTTCCACCTGCACCACCAACCCCGATAACACCAATATTAGGCGTTAACAACACTTCTGGCGGCGGTGTTGCTAAACCAATGGATAATCCACCTGTATTACTTAAAAATTCTGACTCAACCATTGTATTACCTTTCTTATCCGAGAATTCCTCTGGCCTTTTTGGCCATCCGATGTATGCCAAGATGACAAAATATTTTCTTGTCTCATCATTGCATATTTTACCAACCCAATGCAAGTAGAAAATGTATAAGAATCAAATTGAGAGGGTAATCCTTTTAAAATGGCAGGGCGCCCCAAACGAACCGTTGCATTTAAAACCTCTTCCGTTTTTTCCTTAATACCTTGTAATCCAGCACCTCCTCCAGCTAAAATCAATCGACGAGATGCCATTAAAAATCGAGGATTTTCCTCTAATTGAAGTGACACTTTCTCTAAAATATCTTCTACTCTAGGAATAACAATAGAAATTAAATTAGAGCGAGGCATTTGAATATTTGTACCTTCTTCATCCCCCAAAACTGGAACAATTAATCTTTCAAATTCATCTCTAGGAGATAAGAATGCCGCACCATTTAATGTCTTTAACCTTTCTGCTGTTGCCAATGAACAACTTAATCCTTGAGCAACATCTCGAGTAATGGCATTGCCACCAGCATGAACAACATTTAAATTAACTAAGCATCCACCTAAAAAGGTTGAAAATCCTGTTGTGCCAGCACCAAAATCTATAACGGTTGCACCAATATCTTTTTCCTCATCCGAAATAATTGCCAAAGCAGCTGCATAAGGCGTAGCTACTTTCATTTCAACACTAACGTGACATCTATCTAAAACTGCAACCAAATTACGAGAGCTACTTTCAGGCAAAAAGACAACATGCATATACACACCCAACTTAGGCCCATACATCCCTCTGGGTTCAACACCTTGTTCGGAATTAACAACATAACTCAAAGGAAACGAGTGTAAAACCTCTTCACCGGCTTGAATATATTTAGCAATTGAACCATCAACCAATCGTTTTACATCTGATGCTACAATTTGTCGACCATCAGAAATTTCCATTTCCTCGTAATATTGAACAGAACGCATTTGGCTAGCAGAAATATTCACAATAACTTTATCAATAGAACGCTCGGATTGTTGCTCAGCCTGTTCTAAAACGCTACGAATACAATCTGTTGCCTTGTCTAAATCAACAATAACACCGTTTTTAATTCCCTTAGATGGGGCATATCCCATACCAATAACTTCTGGCTTTTGATCAGCATTCATGCGTAAAACCAAACAACAAATTTTGCTGGTTCCAATATCTAATACTGTCATATAAGATTTTCGTTTACTGGTCCACCCCATTTTTAATCCTTTTCATCTATCAAATTTGCGTCTGTTCTAATAATTAAACGATCTTCTATTCTTAAATCAATTACTTTTAAATCCTTACTCAAAACCTCATCTGTTTTTTGAGCCTCAACCAAACGAGACAAAGCCTCTTCAATTCCTATTTCTGGCAAATAAACATTAATCCCATCATTCACATCGTGCAAAATTAAATTCCAACGTCGATCCCCAACACGAACAGCAGAAACAACCAACTCTTTAATTGTCGGATATTTATTTAAAGCAACAATTAAGTCAGAAGTATACTCTGGAGCATCTCTACCAACAACTAACAGCAAATTATTTAATTTCGTCCTATTGTCATCAATAGGCTCTCCCGTTTCATCCAACGGAAAATATTTTTTATTACTTTGCCAAACAGCAATTGGCGTTTTTTCCACAATCCGAATATATATTGTACTTGGCAAATGACGTTCTACAGAAACACTATCTACCCAAGGCAATTCCGCTATTTTATTTTGAATATCAGATAAATCTATATCTAAAATAGGCGTTCCTTGTTCTAAATTAAAGGCACGAATAATGTCTTCTTTAGATGTTCGTTTATGACCTTCAATAGAAACAATTCGAAAGGTTAACTGTGTTCTGCTAATTATTTGATGATACAATTCAGTAGTTTTATTTATAAATTTCTGCCCTGTTTCTCCTGAAAAGAACGCTGCAAGAGCAAGAAAACATAATACTGAGCCAACTATAATCAACCGTATCTTTATTGAAAGAGATTTTAATATTCCACCTTGTTTTTTCTTTATTCGTCGCATTTTGCCCTCTCAACCAACCACACTACTAAATCTTTATAAGATAACCCTTGATATTTTGCTAATTCTGGAACCAAAGAAATGGGAGTCATTCCAGGATTTGTATTAATTTCCAAAAACACTAATCGTTCCTTGCCTTTTGCATTATCATATCTAAAATCACTGCGAGATACCCCACGACACCCCAATTCTTTATGTAATAACAATGCTTGTTGCATTGCCTCATCATATATTTTTTGAGGAATACGGGCAGGAATAATGTGTTCTGTAGCCCCTTGAGCATACTTATTTGTAAAATCATAAAATCCCTCTAGAGGAACAATTTCAACAACACCAAAGGCTTTTTCATCTGACACAGCAACCGATATTTCAATACCCGGAATATATTCTTCCATCATAACCGGACGTTCAAAAGACCATTGTTTCAGCATTTTATTTTTTTCCGTTTGTGTTTTTATAATAAACACACCAACAGAAGAACCTTCATCGTTTGGTTTTACAACATATGGCATAGGAAGTGGGTCACCATCAATAATGTCACCTTTAACAATCATCGTTTCATTAGCAACTGTTAGCCCAACATCACGCGCAATCTTTTTGGCCAAGCGCTTATTCATTGCAATTGCTGAAGCAGCAACACCTGAATGCGTATATGGAATCTTCAATAAATTTAAAACCCCTTGAACACACCCATCTTCCCCATATTTTCCATGCAAAGCATTGAATACAACATCCGGTTTTTCACGCATTAAAATATGCACAAATTCATCTAAGTTATGAGTTAAATCTATAGGAAAAGCACTATATCCAGCTTCATTCAATGCTTGCAATACACCTTGACCACTCCTTAATGAAATTTCTCGTTCAGATGAAATACCTCCCATTAATACAGCCACTCGTTTCATGCCTTTTACTCCTTTTCGATGCCCATTTTTTTAATTTCCCACTCTAATTCAACACCAAAATCATTCCATACTTTTTCTCGAATTTCTTCTCCTAAACTTTCAATATCTTTAGCTGTTGCACCCCCCAAGTTAATTAGAAAGTTTGTATGTTTGTCCGAAACAACCGCACCACCCCTTCTATACCCTCGAAACCCAGCTTTATCAATTAAAGACCACGCCTGTAATCCTTGAGGATTTTTAAATGTAGAACCCGCCGTTTTTACACCTGTTGGTTGATTATTTTGTCGTTGCTTTTTATATTCGAGCATTTTTGCCATAATATCGGTCGTATTTCCTTTGTTTCCCCTTAACACAGCACGAACAAAAATCCAATCTGATGGCAAATAGCACATACGATAACCAAATATTTCCGTTTCTTTTGGATCGATTTCTCTAATTTCACCTTCTCTTGTTACAACAGTTAAAGACAGCAATATATCATCAAAACATTTACCATGCGCTCCAGCATTCATGCGCACAGCACCACCGATAGTTCCAGGAATACCACTTAAAAACTCAAAACCAGACACCCCCTGTTTTGCAGCAGCTCGAGCCAACTCCATTAATGAAACACCGCCATCACATATTACAATTTCATCATCAAATTTAATGTTGTGAAATTCTTTTCCCAAATGAACTGTAACACCAGGAATACCACCATCACGAATTAAGACATTGCTGCCTCCCCCCAAAATTGTTAATGGTACATGCGGCATAAACTGTAACAAACGAGACAAATCATCTGTATCAGCGGGCTCTACATAAACTTCTGCACACCCCCCAACACCAAACCATGTCTTTTTATTAAGAGGTTGTTTCGCAAGAACGCGCCCCTTTAAAGGAGGCATTGTATCAATCAAGGAAATATTCGATTTAAAAAGCTTTCGGAAAATATTTCTCATTTTTTCCTCTTTAATGCTTTTACTAATTTAACAGATTCACTAGAAATACTGCCAGCCCCCAAACAAATGACAGTATCAAATGGTGATGTATTTTGTGCAATCACATCAGGTAAAGAATCAAAATCATCTAAAGAAATAACATGTGGATGATGTTGAGATAATTGATTTACAAATGCGTTCTTATCTACCCCTACGATAGGTTGTTCACCCGCTGCATAAATATCACAAACAACAACAGTATCGGCCTCTTTAAAACAGGTTAAAAAATCAGACCACAAATCTTGAAATCTAGAATATCTATGCGGCTGAAAAACAGCAATAACCTTTCCAGAAACAGCCGAACGCACAGCATTAATTGAAGCAGCAATTTCAACTGGATGATGTCCATAATCATCATAAACAGATACTTTATTAATTGTTCCTCGCAATGTTAAACGGCGTTGAATGCCCGCAAACTTTTTCAGCGCCTTTTTTATAATATCCTCTTTAATATCCAATCCAATACCAACAGCTATAGCGGCTAATGCATTTTGAACATTATGTAATCCAAACATATTCAAGGTAATATCTTTAATTTTTGCAAATTTTGTTCCACGACGAACAAAAACATCAAAAATTAATTTTCCATTTTTTGTTCGAATATAATCTGCATGAATATCGGCCATTTTATTTAATCCGTACGTAATAATTTTACGTCCCTCAACTTTTTCAGATAATTCACGCACAACCGGATGATCCGTATTTAATACACTAAATCCGTAAAAAGAAGTATTATCAATAAACAATCGGTAAGCCGCTTTCATGTTATCAAATTCTTTATAGTAATCCATATGTTCAGAATCGATATTTGTAATAACCGAAACAGCATGAGGCAATCGTAAAAAAGAACCATCAGATTCATCAGCCTCTACCACTACATATTTTCCCTTGCCCAATTGAGCATTAGATGCCAAAGAATTTAAAATTCCCCCAATAATAAAACTTGGCTTTAATCTAGCTTGCATTAATATACTAGCAATTAATGAAGAGGTTGTTGTTTTTCCATGAGTACCCGAAATACAAATACTTTGTTTAAATCGCAAAATTTCAGCTAACATTTCAGAACGATGTCCAATTGGAATACCTAATTCTTTTGCAGCTATTAATTCAGGATTATCTGATTTTATTGCAGTTGATACAACAACAGCATCAACCCCTTTTAAATTATCCGCATGATGTCCGATAAAAACAGGAATCCCCTTTTCACGCACTCGAGTTGTATTCGTGCTTTCCTTTGCATCGGATCCTTGGACACAAATACCCAAGTCATCTAACATCTCGGCAATGGCACTCATTCCTATACCACCAATACCAACAAAATGAATCCGTTTCAAGGGGATAATTTTCTTCATTTTTTATTTCCTTTAACAATGTCATCAACCAAATCGGCAATTTCATCTGAAACATTCGGTTTTGCCAATTTATAAGCCTCTGAAGCCGCTGTATACAAAACATCGGGCTCATTAATTAATTGCCCTAATCGAACAGCAAATTTTTCAGCGTCCCAATTGTCTTCAGTTAACAACCATCCCGCACCAGCATCAGAAAACTGACGAGCATTTTCTAACTGATGATTGTCAGCCGATGTTGGCAAAGGAATTAAAATTGCTGGACGACCAATAATCTGAGCTTCCGTGATTGTAGATGCCCCTGCACGACCAATAATCAAATGAGATTGCTCAATCAGTTCTGGCATATTGTCAAAAAATGATTTAAGCTCAACGGACTTAAATCCCTTATCCTTATATAAAATCTTAGCCTCATCCATATCTTCAGGACGCACTTGAGCAGTCACAGATAACTTACTCCGTACATCTTTCGGTAAGGCCAACAATGCATGTGGTAATTTACGGGTAAAAAACGTAGCTCCTTGACTACCACCAAAAATCAACAAATTAAATCCATCATCCATCAATGGATATGGCGCATGTTTTTTTGCCATAATTTGAGGTCTAACAGGCTGACCAACCCAAATAGAACGAACACCTGTTGGAATGCGATGCGTTGGATTAAATGCCGTTAAAATCAATTTTGCATTATTTGCCAAAAGTCGATTTGCCCTACCCAAAACCGCATTTTGCTCATGCAGTATAACAGGGATTCGCCAAAAATGCGCAGCAATAACCGCAGGCAAAGATGCATATCCTCCAACACCAATAACAATAGATGGATTTATTTTTTTTAATAATAACAAGGCTTGTACGGTTCCACAATACAACTTAAAAGCCCCTTTTATCTTGCCCATTAAAGAACGCCCCATAACATGCTCCGCAGCCAAATGATACGTTTTCACATCCTTTAACCCTCGAAAGGCGCTCCCTCGTTTATCTGTAACAAAAACAACTTCATATCCCTTTCGGATCAAAGCCTCAGAAATGGATTCAGCTGGAAAAATATGTCCACCACTACCACCTGTTGTAACAACAGCCAATGGCTTTTTATTTTTATCTTTTTTCTTATTCATTTTCTTACCTCTTTCTTTTTATTCCAATCCACGACTGAGTGTATGTCTTTTTGTTAGTGCTAAAATCACACCAAATGCAAATCCTATAGATACCAACGATGAACCACCATAAGAAATAAATGGCAAAGTCATTCCTTTGGTTGGCAATAAATTCAAAGTTGATCCCATGTTTACAATAGCCTGAAATGCAATTTGTGTCAATAATCCACCAACAGCAATTTGGCAAAAAAGATTGTTTTCGCCTCGCATTAACCAAAAACCTCTTAAGACAATATATGCAAACACTGCAACCAAAACAAATGTTATAATAAAACCAAACTCTTCTGCTGAAACAGCCAAAATAAAATCCGTATGTGCATCAGGTAATTCATATTTCACAACGCCCTCTCCTGGCCCCTTACCAAACCATCCAGCGTTTTTTAATGTTTCCATTGATTTTTCAACTTGATATGCTTCACCTTGGGCTGGATTTAAAAACCTATTAATACGTGTATGAACATGGTCAAAAACAAAATAGGCAACTACCACGCCTGACACCAAAATGCCTCCTAACACTCCCACAAAAGCTATTGGAATGCCTGATAAAAATAACTGAACACCAAAAATGGCAGAAACAGTCAGCAACATACCAATATCTGGTTGTAAAAACAATAATGAGGCAATAATAAAGAACAACACAAAAGATAAAATATAGCCAGGGAATTGTCTAATTAAGCGCCCCGACGCTAATAACCAAGCACAAACAACTGCAAATGCAGGCTTCATAAACTCGGACGGTTGTAATCCAATACCAAATAAGTTAATCCAACGAGAAGCTCCCTTGACTTCTGTTCCAAACAAAAGAACGCAGACCATCCCCACTAATGCACCAAGCAAAATCAATCCTGATAACCGACGCACAGATTTAAAAGATAAAAATGCCGTTAGCATCATAATAAAAATAGCCGGAGCAATAAAAATCAACTGACGCTTAATAAAATGATATGGATCAATATGATTACGTTCAGCAACACCAGGACTTGCCGCAAACGTTAAAAACAGTCCAAAAAATAGCAAAATAAAGGCACCATTAAGTAAGCCTTTATCCATACTACGATAATGATTAATACAAAAAGATTGAACCTTTAATCCAATTTTACGCATTTATTACCTCAGTTTCAATGTTGCAAGAGCTAAAATCGCCAACAAAATTGATAAAATCCAAAAACGAGTAACAACCTGTGTTTCATGCCATCCTTTTTTTTCAAAATGATGATGAATTGGTGCCATTAAAAAGACGCGTTTTTTTCTGAGTTTATAAGAACCAACCTGAATAATATCTGAGACGGCTTCCATAACAAAAACACCACCTGCTATTGCTAAAACAATTTCATGTTTTGTCGCAACAGACAAAGCCCCTAAAACACCGCCCAAAGCCAACGAACCTGTATCTCCCATAAAGACTTGAGCTGGATGCGCATTAAACCATAAAAAGCCCAAAACAGCGCCAATAATAGCACCACAAAAAATAACCATTTCTCCGGCACCTACAATATAGTGCGTTTGCAAATAACTTGCGTAATCAACACGTCCAACTAAGTAAGCAATCACCATAAAAACCAATGTTGACATGATAACCGGTACACTAACCAAACCATCCAAACCATCTGTTAAATTAACAGCATTAGATGTACCCACCATAACAATCAATGCGAATGGCACATAAAACCACCATAAATCAACAAATAAATTCTTAAAAAATGGAATTGTTAAAGTTGTACTCATCGGACCTTGTTGTAAAAACATAATCCAAGCACATGCAATTCCACTAACAAAAAATTGCAAAGCCAACTTCTTTTTGCCGGAAATACCCGCACTACTACGTTTCGTTAATTTTAAATAATCATCCCATAGTCCAGCTAATCCAAAACCTGTCATCACAAACAATAGCATCCAAATATATGGATTAAACAAATCTGCCCATAAAAAATTTGATATAACAACAGATACTAAAATCATTAAACCACCCATTGTAGGGGTGCCTTTTTTCTTTAAATGAGTCTGAGGTCCATCATCACGAATAGGCTGTCCTTCACCTTGTTTTTTCTTCAACCATGCAATAAATTTAGGCCCAAACAACCAACACAAGAAAAATGATGTAAACAGGGCGCCCCCTGCACGCACCGTAATATAACTAAAAATATTAAACCAAGATACCTCATGGGATAAAAAGGATAACAAATACAACATTAACTATTTCCTTTCAATTTCATAACAACTTTTTTTAGGCCTATACCATTAGATGCTTTAATCAACACAACAGCTCCATCTGGCAATTCATTTAACAAAACATCGGACAATTCATCAGCTGTTGATACCCAAGCTCCTTGCCTATCGGGAGGTAAAGAATGATACAAATACTGACTTAAACGACCGGTTGCATAAACTTTATGAACATTTGCTTCTAATAACGTTGGAACCAATCCAACATGCAATTCTTTTTCATGTTCGCCTAATTCTAACATATCGCCTATCACAGCAATTTTAACTGTTCCCGAACGCAATCCCAAAGAACGAATTGAAGCGGCCATTGAGGAAGGATTTGCATTATAAGCATCATCAATCAAAATCACATTGCGTCCATTCGATAATTGTATGGTTTCAGCTGCGCCTCGTCCAGCAACAGCTGAAGCAATCCCTAAGGAAAGAGCTGCTTGTTCAACACTCGCACCTATACTATCTACGGCAGCTAACACCGCCAAAGAGTTCATCGCGAAGTGCTCTCCCAAAAATCCAATTTCATATTTTAATTCTGTTCCATGCCAATCAGCTGTAATTTTTGTTTTTTCACCAATAGCATATGTATTTTTTAGAACAAAATCAGCCTCAACCTCATGACCAAAAGAAACAATATGACGAACACCACATTCATAAGCTTTATCACGTAATAAGCCATAAAACTTATCATCAGCATTTAAAATAACCGATGCTCCCGTGTTCATTGAGGTAAAAATTTCTGCCTTAGCTTCCGCAATTTGTTTTTCATCTTGAAAATGTGCTAAATGAGCAGCCCCAATCATCGTCACCACAGCCACATCGGGTTGAACCAGCATAGATAACTCTGTTAATTCTCCAACATGATTCATACCCGTTTCAATAATGGCATATTGAGTATCCAAAGGCATTTGTGTCAAAGTTAAAGGAACACCAATATGATTGTTATAATTACCTGCTGTCGCGTAGGTTTTTCCTTGCTCAGACAAAGCCAGTTTTAACATTTCTTTTGTCGTTGTTTTTCCTGAGCTCCCTGTCACAGCCACAAATTTAGCTTCAGATCTATTTCTTGCAAAAAGAGCCAATCGATTAAATGCTTGCATGACATCAGATACTATTATTTGCTTAGATACGGGAACCCCTTCCACAAGATGATCAACCAAACAAGCACAAGCCCCTTTCTGAACGGCTGTTTTAACAAAAGCATGACCATCTACGTTATCTCCTCGAATAGCAATATATAAATCACCAAGTTGTAAGGTACGAGTATCTTTTGAAACACCAAATGCATTAATTCCCATTGGTACATCAGGAGTTAAAGCCGCCTTTAATTCGTAAAACTGCCATAATGGTTTTTTTTCGACATTCATTATTGCCAATAATGTTTCAATTTTATCATCAAATGCATACGATATACCATTAATACTTTGACCCGTCTCATGTCCCTTCCCCGCAAGAACTAAAACATCGTTTTCTTGCAAAGAAGCAACTGCAGTTAAAATTGCCATTTGACGATCACCAATTTCAATTGCTTTTGGACATGCGGCAACTATTTGTGACCGAATTTCAGCGGGATTTTCAAAGCGAGGATTGTCATCTGTAACATAAACAATATCGGCTAATTGATCTGCAATTTTTCCCATTATTGGGCGTTTTGTCACATCACGATTACCACCACAACCAAATACACAAATTAATCGTCCTGTTGTATGTGCTCGCATCGTTTTTAATACACGCTCTAATGCATCAGGTGTATGAGCATAATCCACGTAAATAGAAGCCCCATTTTTTAGTGTTGCAACACACTCTAATCGTCCCTCAGGAGCCTGCAAAAATGGAATGACCTGCATAATTTCATCTGAGTTCGCACCTAATCCAATACACAATCCTATAGCACACAAAATATTCATCAGCTGAAAATCACCAACAACACCTAAATCTATATCATATACTTGACCAAAAACATATACAGATACACGCTGCCCAAACGGCAAGGGCTTTTGTTCCAAAATGCGCAATTGATCACCATTTTTTCCATAGGAAATAATATGCAATCCTTTTTGTTCTGAAATATTTTTTAACTGATCAAACTCTTCAATATCAGCATTTAAAACGGCATACCCTCCATTTTTTATCCGATCAAATAATTTGATTTTAGCGGACCAATAAGTATCCATTGTTTTATGATAATCTAAATGATCTTGAGTTAAATTAGTAAAAGCACCAGCCTCAAAAGTAATACCATCCAATCGATTTTGATCTAACCCATGACTAGATGCCTCCATAGCAACTGTTTTCACACCCGCTAACTCTAATTGATGTAAATTTTCATGAATAACACAGGTGTCTGGTGTTGTCATAGAGCCTGTTTTTTTAAGTAGTGGCGAATTAATACCAATCGTCCCCACACTCGCCGAAGCAATTCCTAATGCATTCATAATTTGAGCAACATAATAAACTGTGGAAGTTTTTCCATTTGTACCTGTCACAGCTACTTTTTTTATATTATTCGAAGCATACAATTTATTCGCCATACATGACATAACATAACGTATATTAGATACAACAACAACAGGAACAGTCGTTTGAATAGGATACTCTGCCACAATAGCAACAGCTCCATTTTGAATAGCTTGAGGCACAAAGTTAGCTCCATCTGTTTTTGTGCCTCGTATCGCGAAAAACAAACCATCTTGTTTTATTGCTGTAGAATTACAAGATATATTTGTAATTTCTACATCCTCTCCTTGATAGGCAATTCCCGCACTTATTACTAATTCACTTAATTTCATCATCTTTTCTTCTTTTTTGCTTCATTTGTTATATCAATGGCTTTTTGAACATACACAGGCAATTTATATTCTTCAACCGGCTGTACACCCAAATGTGGCGCAATATTAGCTATAATTTCAAGAGCTATTGGTTTTGCATTCCAACCCGCTGTATTAAAGTTCCACGTTTCTTTGATACGTTGCGGATCTTCCAATACAACCAAAACAGCATATTTGGGTTCATTCATTGGAAATACACCCACAAACGTCGTTCTTAGTTTACCTTTAACATATTTTCCGTTTTCAATCAAGTTAGCCGATCCAGTTTTTCCACCAACCGCATATTTTGCTACAGGATGATTTTTTTTCAAATCCCAATTAACTACCGCCCACATCATCGGTCTCATTTGGTCACTTGTCTTTTTCGAAATAACTTGTAACTCTGGTTTTCCTTTATTTCCATCTTTCAAAAAAGTTGGCACACGATAATACCCCCCATTAGCTAATGCAGAAACTCCTGCGATTAAATGTAGTGGAGAAACGGAAATACCATATCCAAATGCCACATTAGCCGATGTAATATCTGCCCATTTTTTATCTGCAGGTACCAGCACCCCACCCCGTTCTGGCAAAGCAATTGGTAAAGCACGATAAAAACCAAATCGTTTTAAAAATTCTTGTTGTTTTTTATATCCTGATTTTTGAGCAATTTGCACAGTTCCAATATTAGAAGAATGCATTAAAATTTCCGGTACCATTAATGGCCGTTCTTGACCTCGATAATCTTCAATACGTTTACGTCCTATTTTTATTGGTTCTGTTGCATCAAATACATCCCATGGTGTAATATCTTTATATTCCAGGGCCATTGCGGTGTTAAATAATTTAAAAACAGAACCAAATTCATAAACACCTAAAGATGCTTTGTTAAATTGCTGTTCTGGAGTCAATTTTAGCGATAAATTTGGTGTATAATCTGGCAATGAAACCATTGCTAATACTTCCGCAGTATTAACATCCATCACAACAGCGGCTCCACCACTGGCTCCATACTTTTTAATTCCTTGATCCAAAGCCGTTCTAGCTGCCTCTTGAACAGATAAATCAACAGATAAATAAATATCTTGTTGTCCCAAGGCAGTATTATAAGAACGTTCTAACCCAGCAACTCCTTGCCCATCGATATCAACAGACCCTATTAGATGCGAAAACAAATTACGCTGAGGATAAACTCTTTTTTCTCCAGGGGTTTCAGATAAGAAATAATACCCCAACCAATTCACTTGATTACGTTCAGCAGGTGTTAAATTTCGCTTAATATACCGAAAGGTTCCACCACTATTTAATCGACGCAAAACATCATTATAAGATAAATCTGGTAAAGCCTTTACAATATTTTTCGCCACCTCAGTCATCTCCCCCTTAACCATAGCTGGATTAACAGATAAATCAACTGTTGGTAAACTAGTTGCCAAAATATTTCCATGTCTATCAATAAAATTTTTACGATTTAACTCAAAATCTGTTTTTAGAACACTTGGCACAAATTGGCGCGGTTCATAATTCATAACCGTCAAATAAAATAAACGTCCAATAATAACGGAAAAACACAAGGACATCATAATCAGAATAAATGAAATACGGCCTCTTGCTTTTTTCAAAGCAACCATTGTTGCGCCATCCAAGCAACGATATTTATCTAATGCTGTTTGTTCAATTTCTTGTCCAGGATAATAAAATGTTTCTTTTCGCTTAAACATCTAATCTCTCTTTTCATCCACAGAAATCACACTAACATTTTGACGCATTGGCACGCGCTGAACATCTATAATTTGACTTGCACTAACAGGCTTAAAGTTTGTTTGTTCTGAGACTAAAGCACGCAACCGTTCAGGATCATTTAATGACGCCCAATCTCCCTTTAACATATGAATTTCACGCTTATCAAATGCAATTTGACGATGCAACCTTGCTAACTCTTCTTCCTTTTCAATTACCTTATATTTTAACATAAACATGCCAACACCAGACATAACCGCAATAAATAAGCACAGCATGTTTAGCCCCCAACGTTTCATGCAAGCACCTCTGTTCTTTTCGCCGCTCTCAATTTGGCTGAGTGTGAACGTGGATTAAGAGATAACTCTTCCTTAGCCGGTAAAATTGGTTTTTTAGTTACAACGCTAAACAATGCTGGCTTCGGCATACTTTGAGGCATGTGGCGATTTTCATTTGGCATTAATCCCGCGTGTTGAATAATAAAGTTTTTAACAATACGATCTTCCAGAGAATGAAATGTTACCACGACTAATCGCCCACCTGGTTTTAACAATTGAATAGACGCTGCCAACGCCCGTTCCAATTCCCCCAACTCATCATTTACAAAAATTCTAAGAGCTTGAAAAGTACGCATAGCTGAATCCGAACCATCTCTTGGACGAGGCATAACCTTATGCACAATATCAGCCAACTGAGCCGT
Source organism: Alphaproteobacteria bacterium (assembly GCA_017559525.1). Taxonomy (GTDB): domain Bacteria; phylum Pseudomonadota; class Alphaproteobacteria; order CAAHEQ01; family UBA3637; genus UBA7488. The sequence goes on from JAFYRI010000011.1 coordinate 148,559, forward strand.
TGTAGCGATTTCATGTTCAGCTCTAGCACGAACAATTGCAGCAGCAATTCGACGAGAAGCCTTTTCCTCACCATACTTAAATAAAATATCGGCAATTTCCTTTTCTTTAAATGTATTCACAACATCTTTTGCCGACAAACCAGCCTGAGCCATACGCATATCCAACGGACCATCAAAACGAAAAGAAAAACCGCGCTCTGGTTTATCAATTTGCATAGAAGACACACCAATATCCAATACAATACCATCAACTTTCTCTGACACATATTGCGCCATATTACCAAATAGGTCGTGGATAAATTGAAATCTTCCCGCATATTGCTCCATCACTTTTTTTGCGGATTGGACAGCATTAGGGTCTCTATCAAATCCAATTACTTTATTGTTTGGAGACACATTTAAAATCGCTCGTGTATAACCACCTGCACCAAATGTACCATCGATATAAACACCGCTATCATCATCTAACAATGTTGCCAACACAGGCTTCAATAAAACTGGAATATGTGGGCAATCAATCATAATTCATACTTTCCTTTAAAATTAGTACAAGAGCTTAAAAAATCATAAAAAAAATATATCAAATTAAAGTTAACAAATTATTAATAAATCATAAAGACGCCCGACTTTCAACATTCATTTTTAAGTATCTATCCCCTTTTGCGTTACAACAAGATCACCTTGCGTTCAACACCACATTATATCAAGCTTAATAGATTTGTAATAACAGATGCTTATTTTAATTTTCAGCACAAAAAAAGAGGGGCATAAAGCCCCTCAATCATTACTTTAATTCTTAACCAACAATTTCATTACCACTGAACCATTGAGCAATTTCGATGGCAGCTGTTTCTTCGGCATCAGAACCATGAACAGAGTTTTCACCAATGCTTAAAGCAAATTCTTTGCGAATTGTGCCTTCTGCGGCGTTAGCTGGATTAGTAGCCCCCATCACTTCACGATATTTTGCAATAGCATCTTCACCTTCTAATACTTGAACAACAACCGGAGCAGATGTCATAAAGCTGACCAATTCATCAAAGAATGGTTTGCCAGCATGAACACCATAAAATGTTTCAGCTTGTTTTTTTGTCATATGAACACGTTTTTGAGCTACAATACGTAATCCGGCTGCTTCAATTTTAGCGTTGATAGCGCCTGTCAAATTGCGGTTTGTTGCATCTGGTTTAATAATAGAAAACGTTCTTTGAATTGCCATAATAACCTCCATAAAATTGGCATTAAACATGCTCGGCATATTACAAAAAAACATTAAAATTGTCAAGAAAAAACAATAAAAACAGCCAAACTCTAAAAGACTTTGGCTATTTAAATAATATTACAAACAATTAAGCGTCTATTTTTGTAAATGATGTTGCAATTAACCACACAGCAGACACACCAACCAAAATATAAACTGATTGCGCCAAAACAGTTGCTCCAAATAAGACTTCAACTAAGTTCATACCAAATAAACCAACCAATCCCCAATTAAGAGCACCTATTAGCACTAAAATCATAGCAATTAATGAAATAACCTTCATGTTTCCTCCCTTTTGTTATATCAAACACCGTTTATGTGGGCATGTTATCATTTAAATTCAAGAGGATTGTTTGATTTTATATCTTTTTACAACCTTTTGAATAATATTCAAAACATGACTTTTATTTAATTATAACAAAAGTCATGTTTTAGTAAAATAAACAACATAAATAGATTAATTATGCACGATCCAAATACGCCTGCACCAATGCATCTGTATCATTCAATTGTCTTGCCAACTGCTCTGCCAACAATACATTTTTATTACCAGATGAATACACCTTTAAATATGGCCCTAAACCACTCAAATCGACATCTAAAATAACAGATTCATGAATAGCCGGACGACTGACCAAAATAGCATACTTATGATCTGCAAATTCTTTACCTAAAATAAAGTTCATTTCACGAGGCGTCAAATTCCAAGTTGCATAGTCAGATGGATTTGCTTGAGGGTTACGGAAAAATACCACTGTTTGACATTGCCCGCGAATAACATCACCCAATCCATTATCATCCAAAAAGCGTGGTTGTTGGAATGCACACAAAAATGCCTGACGCTTTTTACGCCCTTCACGAAGACCAACAATAAATTGTTCTTTAAACATGGGATGCTCTAACATCGGAGCAGTTTCATCGATCATTACCAAACTTGGCGTTCCGGTTGCAGAGGCTTGAACATGAATACGATGCATAATATAACTAATAACAGCTGGAGCTAAAGTTGCATCAGAGAAAATATTTGTAAAGTCAAAAGCCATATATCGAGAGCCACCCAAATCCAAATTATCCTCAGGCGAGTTAAAAATACGACCATATTGATCATCATTAACCCATCGTTGCAATTCACTACGCATAAAACTATTTGGAGCAAAGCAAGCTTTATATAAATTCTTCAACAACCGTTCTTGAGGGCGCAAATACTCAAATGCTGTTACAACAGCGCGTGCAATTTCTTGCTCGCTCATTGCATCTGTTCCACCAGTAATATCTCTAAGCCATGTTCTTAAAAAGGCTCGATTATCAGACGTATCTGGCACAGCGAACGGATTCAATGTTACAGAACCTTCGCCCCCATCAAAACGAATATACGGCGCTCCCTGCATTAAAGCAAAAACCTTAGCACCGTTATTCCGATCAAAAAAGTAAGTATGCAAATCTGGAATTCTGAGTGCCTGACCAGCCATAAATGAGAAAAATGTTGTTTTACCTTGACCCGTTGGACCAATCAGTGCCGTATGAGCCACCGCATATGGTTCTTCAGAAACGTGAAATTGAAATGCGTATGCAGATCCAGTAATTGTTCTAAAATAACTAAGCGGAACTGGTCCCCAGTCAGATTTTTGACGACCTTCAGCTGTTTTATCCATACAAACAGCACAAGCAACAACTCTAGATAAATACATAAATGTCCGTGGATACACTTCATAAGTTGGGAATTGAGCAAAGAAAACAGCTTGGGCAGCCCACCCATCTCGTACAGGAGTAACATTATGAATACGACAAATTTTTTCAACTTCCTCTTGGCCAAATTCTAATTCGTCACGAGAATTCCCAAAAATAAACACACTCATCGCATATTCATTTAATGTTTGACCATCAGCATCTGATTGATCCATCCATTCCAACGCCGTGTTGTATTGTTCCATCACATTTTGTGAAAACGTTGTCAAATATGCCATGCGTCGTTGTTGCATCAACAAAAGATTAGCTTTTACATGTGGAATAGCTTTAATGTTATGACAAACAGTCACTTCACAATCGATACTTAAAATATCAGCAACCATTTGTTCATCCATATAGTCTCCAGGCTTGCGAATTCCCATACAAATTGCCAATTTTTCCACATCACCATTAATAAATTTAATAATACCTTCATCTTTAGTAAAATGAATATAATCTGCTGTTAATAAGGCATTTAAGTATTCACCTTGTTCCCCATGTATAATCGGCTTTGGGTTTGACAATGGACTAAGCAACTGAGAAAACAGCCAAAAAGGACTTTTATCATCATGTTTATGAGGTGTTTTTTCACTAATTAAAACGGGATCATACATATCCAAAATAGTAATCAAAGAATTACTAGCCTGTTGCAAATCTTTCATAGCTGTTTTACGATCGTTAATTGATAACACAACATAATGCTTATTACGATAAATACGATGCAAACTACTCAACCAAATTTCAGACACCCTTTTCAACAGACGATCATCTTTATAAAGTGCCTCCTCTTGCAAAGGAATACGTTCCCGAATAGTAATAACCCGAGAAGAAACCTCTAATTCAGCCATAGAGTCAATCCATCTTTTTTTAGCTTCAGCTAATTCAATCCTTTCCTCTGGCAACATTAAGGTTGTATCACATCCCTTTAATTCAAATACACGAGCCAAAGAACCATTTCTTAAATGAATTGTCGCACCATCATCATCCAATTTAGAAAAAGGCAAAAAATCCGATACACGTGTTTCACGAGGCTTGGGCAAAATAATATCCCCTAAACGTGTCACAAAAACCGACATAATTAACATAGCCGATAACACACCCAAAACAGCTACCAACGTAGAAAACGAAGATGCGCTTTGTGCAATAATACTAGAAACACTTAAACCTAAATCTGTCATTTTAACTTCCTAAATTTATGGTGCCAACTTATTTCCACGGGAACGATACACATTTTTACTGGGAGACATCATCGGTCCAGAAGCTTGCATCATTCTAGACAAATGCGGCTCTTTTACGCCATAAATAACAATTGCAATGTGCGCCAAGGCAATTGTTACAATAAAGAAAATTGGATTTTTTCTTGATGCAATCCACATACACAAAAAAACCGACTGAACCGCAATATTAACAATAGACGGTATCATAGGCGCCCAAAAAACTTTAGGAGGCATTGCCACGGCTTTTAAAATCGGTTCCCGCATTATTTTCCCCACTAATTGTTATCATTATCCATATTATACAAAAAAACTGTTAATAACAACTTAACATATTCTTTTTTTTTAAACAAGATATTTTACAAATTTTTGTTATTTTGTATGTTCTTGAGGATGAACCAAAATCTGAACAGGAGAAGAAGCAACCTTTTTAACGTATGGAACAGGCGGTTCCATTTTAGGATTAGGGCAAGGTGAAGGAGCTGCATAATTTTTTCCAGCAAAATTCATTGCCAATAACCCCAGCGACAAAACAACCCCCGAAAAATAAAAGGCATATCGTTCAACAAACCTTTTTGTTGAAACACCATTATCATAATGCTTCCATTTACTATCATGAATATACTCTTGAACACAATAGCTGCCATCATCATTTAGCATAACATCATTAACCCACATGGTATCTTTTAATGCATATCCATGATAACTGAACAACGTACACCACGCTCCCCCTTCGTGATGGATTTTAATGTATTTAGGTTGTTTAGGGTTAATTTCATATTTTATAGCAGAAGAATCTAATAAACGCCCTTTAGGAGTTGTGATTCGGAACGTACCGTTCTGATTTTCGGATATATTAAAATATTTTGATTTCATGATATTTTTTTGTTTTAAACGTAAAATGTCGTCTAAAAAATAAACCTCGTATTTGGTTAAATAAGTAAGGGTATTATAGACTATACCCCATATATCGTCAAGTGTTTTTATACAGTTACCAAATTAAAAACCGATATCCAATCCACTCTCAAAAACATTCAACGAAACCATACTATTATTTTTCTTTGTATTCATATACAACCATATAGCCGGCGCCATTTTGGGATCCATGCCATCTATTTGCCCCTTTAATGCCAACGGTAATTGCTCAGAAATCTTAGTATGACCACATCCGGATACTTTATTCTCCTCAACCTCAATTTTCCCACCACGTATCATCATATCAGCACAAATCAGAATGGCAGCTAATTGTGAGCGCGTTTTTACCTCTCCAATCAATTCAAAAGGCGCCGACAATGTTTGCAAGTACTTTTCGGCTACATCATTATTTAATGGCGCGCCATCCAACCCAAACAAAGCTCTAAAAAATTTTAATCTACTTATCAATGCTGTAGCGCTAGATTTCACCAATGGACCTGCATCAGTTGCAAAAGTTTCATCAATTTCCAACAATTCTGCCGTATTGTATAAAGCCCCACAAATACCAGCTAAATCATGAGAAATGCGTGTCATAATCAATTCATTCAATGTCTTTTCCTCACTTTATTGTCATAGCAACAGTTTTTCCAATCAATTCAGGAGAATACACAACCTTCGCCCCCACCTGTTCTAATGCTTGCTGTTTTTGAATTATTTTTTCAGCTGGCGTTAACTCAGAAGATCCAACAAGTGGCAATTTTTTAGATTTTGGAAAAGATTTTCCACTGATATATACAACAATTGGCTTGCGTTTTTTTTGGTTTTTATACCATGATGCCAATTCAAATTCAAAACGCCCATTTACATCGCCAATAATTAATATTGACTTTACCTTTGCATCAGACAACAAACTCTGAACAACCGGAATAAAAGAAGTTCCCAAAACAGTAGAGGTCCCTAGTGCAACACAAGAAGACACCCCAATATTTAACGCCGATAACTGTTGAACTGCTTCATATGTTAATGAACTAGATCGCGAAACAATACCTATTGTTCCTTTGGGAAATAGGTGAGCGGGCATCGTTCCTGCCAAACATTTATCAACACTTACCACTCCTGGAGAGCTGGGTCCTAACAACCGAACGCCATATTTTTCGGCAACCTCAATCATCATCAATCTATCATGCAAAGGAACATGCTCTGTTGTACAAACAATTAAAGGTATTTTCTCTTTAGCTGCCTCAGTCACATCTGCTAAAGCACGAGCCGGCGTTGAAAAAACCATGCTTACCACAGGTTTTGTTTTGCGAACCGCCTCTCGCACCGTTTGAAAAACAGGGACATTTAAAAATGTTTTTAATCCTTTTTCTTTAGCGACTCCCGCTACAATATTAGATCCATATACAATTGCCATTTCAGCATGCGTTGCTCCTAAAGAACCTGTAATTCCTTGAACCAAAATAGGCGTTTTATCTGTTGGCAGAACAAACTTCATGCAACCTCCTCAACCCGAGCCACTATTTTTTCAACAGCCACATCCATTTGCTCAGTTAACTCAAATGGCAAATGAGATTCTTGTAACAATCGACAACCAACAGCCGCATTTGTGCCGTCCATACGAACAACCAATGGCATCCCAACAGATATTTCATGTGAAGCCGAAATCAACCCTTGCGCGATAACATCACATCGTGTAATGCCGCCAAAAATATTAACCAAAACGCCCTCAATATCTGGCTCCCCAAGAACCATCCGAAATGCTTTTGCAACAACTTCCTTACTTGGCTCGGTTCCAATATCTAACAAACAAGAAACAGCACCGCCCTTATCTGCAATCAAATCAACCGTTGCCATTCCCAATCCTGTCCCATTAACAATACAAGCAATATTACCGCCTAATTTGGTATATTTAAAATTGTTTTGACGCGCAGAATGTTCACGCTCAGTACCTGTATCAATTTCTTTCAATGCTGATATATCCGGATAAGCAAACAAAGCATCTCCATCAAAAACAATACGTCCATCCAATATAACCAAATGACCGTCCTTTGTTAAAACCAAAGGCGTCAATTCTATAGCTCGCGCTTTATACGTATCAAAAATAACATACATTTGACGAATAATTGCCGTTAATATCACAGCCAAACGACTAGATAACTTCATACGGTTCGCCATGCGATGCATTAAAAAGGCTGTAATTCCCTTGCTGTTTAATTCATATTTTTTTACATGCCCATTTTCACGCATTAAAACCAATACACGTTGTTGAGTTTCTTCGTCAATTTTTAAAGATATTTGAAAAGATTCTTTAATATCCACAACCTCTTCAACATATACCTTTCTAACCTCGTGTCCACGATGATGCGTCGTTGGCGTTATTAGCGTTTTTCCCAACATTTGAGCTGAAAATTGTTGCACCTCTTGCAATGTTTGAGCAAAACGAAAACCGCCCCCTTCTCCTGCATCATCTTCAGCAAAAAAGCCTTTATAACGATTATTATCATGAATTTGAGCTTTTATTGCCCAGCGCATACCTCCTATAGATTCGGCAACGCGAACGGCTTCCTCTGAAGTATAAGCAACGCCCCCTTTTAATACAGGCAATGCATGCTTTTTAAATAACTTTTTAACTTGATATTCATGGATTTCCATTGTTAAATCCTTTCATAATATCTCTATTGTGACATAAATTCATTGTTGTGACAAGGGGGCAACGCAATATTTATTATTTTTTACAACCATATATTCCCTCTACTATCGTATGGTTTCAACTTTTTTTATTGCTTTTATCTTCTTTCTTTCATAAAACGAAACAGTTTCTATAAAGGGGGAGTATATGAAACATCATACATTTTTACATACTTTTTTTAAACCACCTTACAGTCAAAAAAACCTAGTTGTCATTCCATCATCTTGTAGTGTTAGCAAACCACCTATAGAATATTACAATGACAAAACAGAAAAACAACGCTTAATAAATAAAGCCTCAGAGGCTTGCGTTACACTCACATTACCATACGACGACAATATTTTTTGTGGAAAATGGTGCTATCTAAAAGATGAAACAGAATATACTCATCCTCCACAATTACGAGCTGCCATGTTATTTGAAGTTATTTGTGCACAAACAAAACGAGGATACAAATATCAATTTGTTTATCTCACCGATGGATATGGCAGTCAAGAGGTTTTAAACGAATTACAAAAAATTATTCAAATAAACGGAACACTTCCAAAACGGGCAAAAACATTAAAAATATATGGTTTTGATGACGCCATACACATACTTACTTATTTAGGCATCCACGGCATTTGTACGCCCATTTATTATTCTAAAGGATTGTGGGCCCTTTTAAATGACATTGCTCAACCATCATCCGGGGCTTGTCTTTTAAAACCACTAAATCTGGCTGCAAAATCCGTTCAATATTTATCTGGACACATTCTTCCAGATATTATGCACCCAGAAATATGTCAGTGTCCTCAAAAACAACACAATACACATTTCATCATATCTGAATTAGATACAGCATCTGATATGAACGCTTGCTTAAAGTGGGCTAGTTGTACACAAACACACAATATTGTTTTTGTGTTATCTAAAGATACGAACCCCATAAAAGCCCAAATATTAATACAATATATTTCATCGAATATTCCCGTTTTTTCTGGAGCCCCGGTTGGACATGGATATTGCCTCAATCAAGGACAACCAATTACTTTATTCGCACCAGCAGTTTTAGCCGTTCCGGAAGAATTTTCTATTTTATCATGGATGGACACATCCGATTTTTCGATTAATTTATAAAAAGAACTTGAAAACAAATCAAAGGCGTCATATACTTTTGTCAACAAGGAGAAGAATATGAAAAAAGTATTGATTTTAAGTTCGTTTTTATTATTAATGGGGTGTTCTTCCACCCATATTATGGTATCAAAATCTTATGAACCAGTTACACCAGAAGAAGTTAAAGTTGCTTTTAAAGAAGCTCCTGATTGTGATTATGAAGAAATTGCAATGATTCATACGCCATATAGTTGGAACTCAAATTCTGCTTTAAAAAAAGCAAGAAAACAAGCTGCAAAAATTGGTGCTGATTACATTAAAATCACCGCCGTTGAAACAAACGATGATAATGACGCCAAAATAGAAGCCGTTGCTTATAAATGTATTTCATTTTATGATTAAAGAAAGACACCTATTGTTTATCTGATTTTTCTTTTTTATAATTTCCAACCTCTATAAAAACATTCCCTTGACCACATCATCAGTCAAGGGAATGTTTCATATCTTTTTTACTTTTTCATCTCTACTGGTCCAACAATATGAATATCTTGTTGCGGGAACGGAATTTCAATATTTTCTTCTTTAAACCGGTTAAAAATACGTTCGCGCAAATCGGTTGCAATCCCCCCCCGATTAGTAATATCAGATGTATAACAACTCAATCTAAAATCCAAACTAGAAGCACCAAAATCTGTAAAAGTAACAAATGGTTGCGGTGTTTTTAGAACCTTTTTATTTTCCAATGGAATCTCTAACAACACCCGTTTAATTAAATCAATATCTGAATTATAGGACACTCCTATTGCAATATCCACTCGCCCAAACTTACTATCGTGTGTCATATTTATCAAATTGCTTGATAAAATAGTTGCATTTGGAATGATAATATCAGACTTCGTCCATGTTTCCAAAACTGTTGATCGGATATTAATGCGCTTAACAATCCCTTCTTCCCCTCCAATAATAACCCAATCTCCAATTTTTATTGGACGCTCAAATAATAAGATAATACCAGATACAAAGTTACTGACAACATTTTGCAAGCCCAATCCGGCACCTAATGAAAGAGCACCCGCAATTAATGTTAATCCCTTTAAACTTCCCCCCATAACAACTAAAGCAATTAATACGGAAATAATCGAGCCCAAAAATCCAATGCCAGCCACAAATGAATTACGAATACCTGGATCCATTTCAATCTTACTTAAATTACCAGATTGCAATGAATTCTTAATCATTTTAAAAATAAATAAAGATACTAAAAAGGCACCCAACCCCATAAAAATTGAAACAAACGAAATTTTCATATCTCCAATATAAAATCCAGTTAGTAACTTTTTAGCACTTTGCAATAAAATATCTACAGATACCCCCCAAATTCCCAACAAAAAGAATGTAGCAACGAACAAGAAAACCGGAGCAATTAGGAAACCTACCCAAAACTCGATTTTTCTCATCAACTTACGAGTAATATGTAATGATGTTTGCCAATACTTTAATCCCAACAATTGATGTAACATCACCTTTATCAATTTATAAACAATAAAAGTTATTCCTCCAAAAATAATAGAAAAAATAAATCTATTTAAAATAAATTCAGACAACCGAATATACCCAAATAAAGATAAAACAAAAGTTGCAGACATTATCAGTGTAATTAAAGTTCCAAATTTTGAACTAGTAGATACATATTCTTCTTCATTTAAAGAAGCCTCATTTGTTTGTTCATTTTTATATAAGCACCGACTTGCAACTAAAATAACACAAGCTGCTTTAACTAAATTGGCAATCACCTTAATAGCATATTCCATCTCAACCGTCATATCTGTTCGATTAGCCATACTCTGTAAAAAAGATACAAAACAAATTAAAATAATTGAAAACAACAATGTGTAACTCAGTTTTTTAGCTTTTTCATCTGACACGTCAATTAAACGCCATGCCTGACCTCGTTTAGGCGCAAAAATACTTTTTACAATAGCTTGCAACAAAAAGATCGCCAAAGTATAAGATGCAAAAACTTTTAAAAATGTTCCAAAAGGTGTACTGTTTATCAAATGATAATAATTAACCCAGAAAATAAAAGCCCCCAACACACCTGCGGGCAATAATCCTCGAGCAATAAACAACCACAAAGCTGCTGAAACTTTTTGAATATATGTGGGGGACTCAAGACACCCACGATATCCAAAACGTCTACGAATATAAATACCAACAAAAACAGCAATAAATACAGCCAAACACATTGTCATGCCCATTTTTAACACATGGACACGCATATCCGTTTTTTGAGAAGCCGTTAAATTATAATACCAAGTCCACGGTGATTTTAAAATATCCACCATAAATGTCGTAAACCCTATCAAAGAATCATAAAAGATTTTAGGATTCACAATTGACTGTTCGCGCACTTTTAAAGTATTCCACAAAGACGCATTTCTCAAACTTAAAATACGATTATTTAACGTATCAACCTTGTTAATCATCAAATCGGCATCTGCGATATGTGTTTTATATCCATCAATCATTTTATTGATTTCTTCGCGTTTTTTTGCAATATCCACTGGCTCAGCTGCACCATCTGCCGGAGCCTCACCCAAAGCAGATAATTGTTGAGATGCTTCTGTTAATTCTTCTTCTTTGTTTGTCCGTTTCAACAAAGCATAATCTTGAGCAGCATTTAATGCTTTTGTATAATTAAATGTCTTTCCAAACGACACTTCATTTTGTTTTAAAGAATCTTCTATTTTTATAAGCTGTTTGTTAATAGCACTTAATTCAGCTTCTGCCTCAATCAAAGATATTAATGCTTGGGCTTCTGCAGGCATTTGACGCTCCCGATTTTCTTGTGCAAAAGCAGCCACATTAATAACACATGCCAATAATATTGCTATAAAAATTTTTTTCATTTTTTATTTCTCCACACTATTTTTTGAATAGAGTTAATATACTATTTTTTTATTAATTTTTCAATAAAAATATAATTTTACCTCTATACGAAACAAAAAAAAATTGCTATAGTTACCTCACATATTAACTCAGAAAAAGGAAAAAACATGATTACTATTAATTTTGTTAAAGAGGTAAAAAAACCTCATGTTCGTATTATACCAACAAAAACAAACAAGGTTTCATCTTCCGTTTTAACATCAGCAGAAAAAAAGAATGTTAACACAGCAATAAGCCAATCTTATTTCGAAGGAAAATCAGGTCAATTTGTTGATATATTAGGGGGCAACAGCAAAATTATTATTGCGGGTATTGGAGAAAAGATAACAGAAGGTACTTTTTGTGAGTTAGGTGGTCGCTTAGCATCTAAACAAAACAAAGATACAGAAATCGTTTATTATCCAATGGGCACATCAAAAATAGATGAGACACAAGAAGCTATTCATGTCGCTTATGGGGCATTATTAGGGGCTTATCGATTTGATAAATACTTAACAAAAACAAAATCAGAAGATAAACCCTCTCTAAAAAAAATAACATTCGTGGTATCAAACCCAACCGCAGCAAAAAAAGCATTTAAAGAAAAACAAGTGATTGCTGAAAGTGTCTATATGGCCAGAGATTTATGTAGCGAACCCGCGAATATATTAAATCCAAAAGTATTTGCAGATATTATTTCAGATATGGCAAAAATCGGATTAGAAATTGAAATTTTAACTTTAAAAGAGCTAAAAGCTCAAAAGTTTGGGATGCTATTGTCTGTTGCTCAGGGCTCCGCAAACGAACCTCGTGTTGCTATTATGAAATGGATGGGTAACCCAAAACAAAAAACTTTTGATTTAGGGTTGGTTGGAAAAGGTGTTACCTTTGACAGTGGTGGCATCTCCTTAAAACCGGGAGCTGGTATGGGAGATATGAAGCAAGATATGACAGGTGCAGCCGTTGTAACAGCAACAATGCGCTCTGTTGCAATGCGCCAAGTTAAATCAAACATTATTGGCATTGTCGGATTGGTCGAAAATATGCCTTCTGGTACAGCTACTCGCCCTGGAGATATTGTAAAATCACTATCGGGACAAACTGTTGAAATTTTAAATACAGATGCTGAAGGCCGTTTGGTATTGGGTGATTGTTTGTGGTATATGCAAGAAAAATATGGGGTCAAAAAAATCATTGATCTTGCAACACTAACTGGCGCCATTATGGTTGCTTTAGGCGAAGAATATGCCGGATTGTTTACTAATAATGATACATTCGCTGATGAATTGCACCTTGCAGGGAAAAATACTGGCGAAGAACTATGGCGCATGCCAATAAATAAAGTGTACAATAAAATGCTAGATTCAACAATTGCAGACATGAAAAACATTGGAGGAAGAGTTGCTGGAGGAAGCACTGCTGCATGCTTTTTGGGACGTTTTATTCAAGACGGAACAACATGGGCCCATTTAGACATTGCTGGCGTTGATAACTTTGAAAAAAGCCGTCCAACTTGCCCAAAAGGCTCCACAGGTTGGGGCGTTCGTTTGTTAAACGATCTTATTAAATAATCAATTACAAAAACAACAAAAACCTTTCGATTTTTATGTCGAAAGGTTTTTATATTAAAAATAACTATTAACTACTTCTTTTTACCCAAAGAAGAAGCACTTCCTTCATCCATTTTCGAAAAAATACTACGATCAACATTAGAATCAGGATCGGCTTGAAGACCTATCTTTTTAAAAGCTTCTACTCCTCCAGCTTCATCAGCCAAAACTGTCGAAGACAACCCCATCATTAATAAACAAATGCTTAATACACATAATATTAATTTCTTCATAATATTTCCTCCTTATTTTATTATGTTAACGCCCTGAAGAATCCCTATAGCGATCATAGTTAATTTGTACACCTGATTTTGAATCTTTTTCAGGAGTTACTTTAGTTTTGCGCGGAGCATTAGAGGGAGTACCCCCTGCATTTTCAGGGGTAGAAGACACACTATCTCTATCTCCAATATATTTTTTATCCTCAATTAAAGTATTTCCCAAATCACCAGGATGCGTTTGCCCCGCCCAAACACCTGACATTGGAGCTGGTTGATTTCTCCGCTCTCCAGAATGAACAAGTGTATCAATGTTTGTATTTGGACGAACATATCCACTTAATGCACCTTTTTTTGCAATTTCACTAGAAAAACGATTGTTAACACCTCCAGGACCATATCTTGGATTTGCTTTTCTTTGCGCTTCGCGCTCCTGCCTAAATGCTGCAACTTCTTTTTGAGCTATAGCTGCCTCATGTTCTCTATATTCATGACAAGCATACATAGCGACCCCAACCGCCCCTAATAATGCTAAACTTACCATAGGATGCATTTGTTTGCTCATAATCATTCTCCTTAATAACTATCTACCATCAGTATATCACAAAAATAACAACTTGTCTAGATATTTCAAAAAAAACAATTGTTTTCATATTGTTATGAAAATATTTTACTTAATAACATATGGCATTAAACTTTTTATACGTATTAGCAATTAATTAAAAACCACAACACAAATAAAACAACCGCCTCCTTTTTTAAAGCGGTTGTTTGTTTTTCAGTGTTGTTAATCCTAAACGTCTAAGTTTGCAACCTTCAAAGCGTTATCTTGAATAAAGTCACGTCTTGGTTCAACCACATCACCCATGAGGCAAGAGAATACTTGTTCAGCATCTTCTTGGTGTGTGATTTTTACTTGCAATAAACGACGTGCATTTGGATCCAAAGTTGTTTCCCATAATTGTTCTGGGTTCATTTCGCCCAACCCTTTATAACGGTTGATGGCAACACCTTTTCGTCCGATTTTGAAAATGGCTTCAGCAAGGCCAACCGGACCGGCAATCATGATATCACCATCTTTTGTTTTAAGTGTGGATGGTTTGGCATAGAATTCTTGCAAATCGGCACCCATGGCATCCAAAGCGCGGGCTTCGGAACAATTGAGTAAGGCGTGATCAACGACGTGTTGTTCTGTAACACCACGTAATGTGCGAGAGAACGTGAATTCACCATTGTCATATGAACATTTCCAGCCGCGTTCGTATTCTGGTTCTGTAGCATCTAAACGAGCCGTGAAAGAATCGTCATAGACTTTTGCAGAGTTAAACATACCAGCTGTTGCCATTTGACTGATAATTTTAAATGGCACACGTTTAGACATGGACATAATCAAACCACGTGCTTTTCTGGCTTGTTCAATACGAGTCAATAAATCAGCGCCGGCAATTTGTGTCCCATCAGCCATGACCAAAACGGCATCTTGTGAACCAACATTAACCAAGTATTCTTCCAAAGCGTTATCATCTTTAAGATAGATTTCGCTGTTGCCGCGCTTTGCACGATAAAGAGGTGGTTGAGCAATGTACACATAACCACGTTCAATGAGCTCTGGCATTTGGCGAAAGAAGAATGTTAATAATAGTGTACGAATGTGAGCACCGTCGACATCAGCATCGGTCATGATAATGATTTTGTGATAGCGTGCTTTGTCAGCATTAAAATCATCACGGCCAATACCAGTACCAAAAGCCGTAACCATTGTTCCGATTTCGGCAGAACTGAGCATTTTGTCAAATCTGGCGCGTTCCACGTTCAAAATTTTACCACGCAATGGCAAAATAGCTTGGTGGGCACGGTCACGACCTTGTTTTGCAGAACCCCCAGCAGAATCCCCCTCAACAAGGAAGATTTCGGATAAAGCCGGGTCTTTACATTGACAATCGGCCAATTTACCCGGAAGTGATGCCATATCCAAAGCACCTTTTCTGCGTGTGAGTTCACGTGCTTTTCTGGCAGCTTCACGAGCTGTGGCAGCTTCAATCACTTTACCGATAACACTGCGTGCTTCACTAGGGTGTTCTTCAAACCATTGTCCGAGTTTGTCGCCTACAATATTTTCCACAATTGGACGCACTTCGGAAGATACCAATTTGTCCTTTGTTTGGGATGAGAATTTTGGATCCGGTACTTTAACAGATAAAACAACCGTTAACCCTTCACGCATATCTTCACCGGACAATTCCACTTTTTCTTTCTTGGACAATCCTGTTTCGGCGGCATAGTTGTTGACTGTACGAGTCAAAGCAGCACGAAGACCGGCTAAGTGTGTACCACCGTCACGTTGTGGGATGTTGTTTGTAAAGCACAAACATGTTTCATGATAACCATCTGTCCATTCCAAAGAAACTTCCACTGTCACACCATCTTTTTCACCAGACAAGGCAAATGGTTCGGCGTGTAAGGAGTTTTTGGAAGCATTCAAGTATTTCACAAATTCTTTAATGCCACCATCATATTTAAATTCAACAGTTTTAGGTTCGCTGGAACGATTATCTGTTAAGCACAAATAAACACCAGAGTTTAAGAAAGCAAGCTCTCTCATACGGTGTTCTAATGTATCAAAACTGAATTCTGTAATGGCAAAAATACTGGCATCCGGATGGAATGTTACTTTTGTACCATGACGACCTGGTGTGTCGGCGACTTCTTCCAAGTGTTTAACAGTATTGCCTCCTTCAAAACGCGCATAGTGTTCTTTGTCATTACGCCAAATAGTTAAATCTAACCAATCGGATAAAGCATTCACGCAAGACACACCCACACCGTGCAAACCACCGGATACTTTATATGAATTATTGTCAAACTTACCACCGGCGTGAAGTTGTGTCATAATAACTTCGGCCGCTGAAACACCTTCTTCTTTGTGTGTGTCTACCGGCATACCACGACCATCGTCAACAACCGTGACAGAACCATCAGCATTCAAAATAACTTCTACCTTGCTACAATAACCAGCCAAAGCTTCATCAATGGAGTTGTCCAACACTTCATATACCATATGATGCAAACCTGTGCCGTCATCCGTATCACCAATGTACATACCAGGGCGTTTACGAACAGCATCTAACCCTTTTAAAACTTTAATGGAGTCAGCGTTATAGGCATTTGCCTGTATCATATTTTCTTGTTCAGTCATTTTTTTTCCTTTATGCTACAAGTTTACTTAATATTGATTCTTCTACATCAAAAAATTGCGCGCGTCCAGTTAAATGTGAAAAAGCACTTACATCTGTACCCGTCATCCATACCTGAGCGGGCAAAGCGTGCAATATATCTAATAATTCGTTCCGTCTACGTGTATCTAAATGAGCGGTAATCTCATCCATCAACAAAATGGGGCAAAGACCTTGTTCATTCATTTGCGCCTTCATTTGTGCTAAAATAATAGAAATTAACAATGCTTTTTGTTCACCAGTAGAACAAAGCGATGCATCCATATTTTTTTGACGGTGTATAACCTTAAAGTCAGCAGTGTGAGGACCAGCAACAGAACCCCCATCAGCATAATTTTTACGAGAACCAGCCAAAATATTTTGAAATTCTTGTTCCACCAAAACAGCTGGCTTATCCAGCAATGCCTGCTCAACAATTCCCGTTAATTGAATATCCGGACACGGAAACAATCCCGCAATTGGCTCTTTCAAATAAGCAGAAATTCGCTCAACAATATCCAACCGACTAGCCGCAATTGCAACGCCACTTAAAGCCATTTGGTTTTCCAAAGCACTCAGCCATGATGTATCGTGACGCCCTTCACGCAATAAGCAGCTCCATTGTTTAAAGGCCGCGTTGTACTCACTAGTTCTGGTGGCGTGAGCCGGATCAAAGGCTTGAACCAATCTATCTAAAAAGCGTCTGCGCGAGGCTGGATCTCCACAAAACAACCTGTCTTGAGCCGGTGTTAACCACAAACAACGAAACACCTCACCCAAAACCGCTTGTTTTGAAACAGAATTACCATCAATGCGAATTTGACGTCGTTCCGAACCATCTACAGTACCTGTGCCAATTTGCACCTCTCCACTTAAGGTTTGAACCTTTGCTGAAACACTCCAACGAGCAGGCAATTTAACAACATCTCCGTCAGCAACCAACAAATCTTCTCCACTGCGTTTAGCAACATCAGATAATCTTGCACTCCTCAAGCCCTTGCCAGCAGTCAAAAAAGAAACCGCCTCCAAAACATTTGTTTTTCCAGCACCATTATGCCCAGTCAAAACAACCGGTTCAAAAGCCTCATCCAACACCAAATTCATCGCTTCATACGATCGAAAATTGGTGAGGCGAATTTGTTTTACCCCTGTTTTGGAAGAAAAAAACATTTACTCTCTCTATACACGCATTGGCATCAATACAAACAACGCTTTATCATCACCTGCATCACCCAAAATCACCGGACTAACCCCATCAGTTAATTTCATCTGGACCTTACCCCCTTTCATTTGGGCCAAAATATCCAACAAATAACGATAGTTAAATCCAATTTCTACAGGTTCGCTATCATAAGTTGCATCCATTTCATCTTCGGCGCTACCTTCATCAGCTGAGGCTGCAGACACTTGCAACAAACCACGATTAATACTGAGCTTAATACCACGAGATTTCTCAGATACAACAGCAACACGTTCAATCACATCCATTAAAACAGCCGCATCAGCTTCTAACACTTTGTCATTTGAAACAGGAATAACCCTTTCATAATCAGGATATGTACCATCAATTAAACGAGAAGCCAAATCAACATCTCCTATCGTAAAACGAATTTGATTGGCAGACAAAGCAACATTAACTGTACCATCCAATTCACCCGCCAATTTAGATAACTCTCCAATAGTTTTTCGCGGAATAATAACACCCGGCATACCCTTAGCCCCCTCAGGCAAGGAAACATAAGCACAAGCCAAACGATGCCCATCTGTAGCAACCGCCGTCAAACGCGGATTTTCACCATTTTTTTCATGCAAATAAATACCATTTAAGTTATAACGCGTTTCTTCTACCGAAGCAGCAAAACCCGTTTTAGCAATTAAAGCACAAATGTCTGAAGCCGCGACATCAAAATGGAATGGCATATCCTCACGCGTCATAGATGGAAAACCATCCGCAGGCAAACTAGCCAAAGAAAACCGAGAACGACCAGATTGAATTGTTACCTGATTTGTTTCGCCATTCAAAGCCAAAGCAATTTGAGAACCATCGGCTAATTTTTTAACGATATCATACAATTTATGAGCAGGAACCGTAACAGCGCCTTGTATCTCAACCCCCGCTGGAACAGATTCAGATATTTCAATTTCATTATCTGTGGCGCGCAATTGAACACTATCGCCCGATGTTTCCAACAATACGTTTGATAAAATGGGGATTGTTTGTCGACGTTCTACAACACTTTGAATGTGGGATAATGCCTTAAGTAAACTACCTCTTTCAATCGTCAATTTAATCATATTTATTTCCTTTCACTACTGTATGTTTTTTTCTAAAAAAATCTTACCTTTTTTTTGTAAAAAAAGCCAGCAAAAAATGATTTTTTAATCGTATTTTTTATTTTTTTATCTTGCCCCCTTTTTTTTTGAAAAAAAACAAGCTATAAGAAAGAAAAAACATCAGAAAAGGAAGAGCAAAATGAACCTTAAATTAACTCCAACCGATTTATCGTTGGTAAGCAAACTAACTTCTAAACACATTATCACAGCTCCCAAAAAAATAGAAATCATTGGTCAAGAACGAGCTTTAGAAGCGCTTAATTTTGGCATCCACATGAATGCACCTGGCTATAATGTATTTTGTGCCGGCCCCAAAGGCGTAGGACGAACAATGTTGTCGTTGTCTACGGTAAAAAAATATGCTGCTTCCTGTGCCGCACCAGACGATTGGTGTTACATACACAACTTTGAAACACCCCACCAACCAATTGCGGTTAACTTCCCTGCGGGTTCAGGAAAAGTTTTTGCTAAAGCAATGAAAAAAATGATAGATAACTTACGAACTGGTTTGGTCATGGCTTTTTCAGATGCCTCCTATAAAACACAAGCCGCAGCTATCGAAAGCAAATTCAAAAGCGAAAAAGATGCATATTTTGATAAATTACAATCCTTGATAGAAGAAAAAAATGTAACATTGGTAAAAACAGCGGCGGGCGTTATTGTTGCTCCAACAGTTGATGGTAAAATTTTGGAACCAGAAAACTTTAACAAGCTACCAAAAACAACACGTAAAAACATTATCGAACAAATGACACGTGCTCAAAAACGTATCGAGGCAGAAATAAAAGACACCCCCAAATGGGAAGAAACACAAGCAAAACTATTAGCTGAGTTACAAATTCGTACTGCACAAAAAGTTATTAAATCTATTTTATCTCCACTTGAAAAAATGTTTGCAGATCATCCAATTTTAAGTTCACATATCGAAAATATTGGGGATGATCTATTGGAAAACATTCCACTTTTTACATCAAACGGAAACGAAGCAAAAGATGCTCGCAATGAACTATTAGAAAAATATACCGTTAATTTGTTTGTGTCAAATAAAGCGAATGGCGGAGCGCCCGTTGTACATTTGAGCCACCCCACCCTTACAAATTTAATTGGTAAGATTGAACGCGTTCAACAAGCGGGTACAGTTTTAACTGATTTTTCCATGATACGTCCTGGAGCATTACAATTAGCAAATGGCGGTTTTTTAATTATTGAAGCAAAAGAATTAATTTCAAACCCATATGCTTGGAATGCTTTAAAACGTAGCTTGTTTTCTCATTATGTAAAAATCGAATCGGGCAGCGATGACAATACAGTTTTCGATGTTGTATCATTGGATCCAGCCTCTATTCCACTCAATATCAAGGTTGTTTTAATTGGCGAAACCGGATTATATTACGCACTTGCCAATGCCGATGATGACTTTAATCAGTTATTTAAAATTTTAGCACAGTTTTCCGAAAAAATGCCAAGAACTGTTGTATCAGAAAAACAATATGCCGCTTTATTAAGTAATTTAGTAAAAAAAGAAAAGTTAAAATCATTATCTTTAGCAGCAATGAAACGATTAATCGAACATGCTGCTCGTATGGCTGGCAACAAAACTCAACTAACAACCTATTTGGCTCGTATTAACGACATCGTTCGTGAAGCCAATTACTTTTCAGCTATTGCAAAAGCAAAAAACATAGATGTTCCTCATATTGAACAAGCCATCTCTTCACGCCGTGTCCGTATGGGCTCTATGCATACAGACATGATTGACATGATTAAACGTGGAATTATCAACATTGATACATCTGGCCATAAAGTTGGTCAATTAAATGGTTTAGTTGTACACGAAACTAGCGATTATTCCTTTGGTCGTCCGAATCGAATTACATGCCAAATCCGTATTGGAGATGGAGAAGTTATCGATATCGAACGCGAAGTCGAACTTGGTGGCCCACTCCATTCTAAAGGCGTCATGATTTTATCATCATTCTTAGCAAGCCGTTTTTCACAAAGCACGCCTTTATCACTAGATGCTAGCTTGGTATTTGAACAATCCTATAGTGAATTAGATGGGGATTCCGCCTCCAGCGCAGAATTATATTGTTTACTTTCTGCTATTTCTGGTATTCCACTCAACCAATCTATCGCAGTGACCGGATCAGTTAATCAGCTAGGACAAGTTCAAGCTATTGGTGGAGTTAATGAAAAAATTGAAGGCTTCTTTGAAGTTTGCAAATTAAATGGTTTAAGTGGTTCTCAAGGTGTTATTATTCCAGCCAGTAATGTCCAACACTTAATGCTCTCTCAAGATGTTATCGACGCTGTTAAAGCTAAAAAATTCAGCATTTGGGCTGTAAAAAACATTGATGAGGGTATGGAAATTTTAACTGGGAAAACCGCTGGAACCATGAACAAAAACGGCACATATCCAACAAACAGCATTAATGGAATTGTCGCTGAACGTTTATTGGATTTTTTCAAAAAAGCACAACAAATCAATCAAATGAAAAAGCAATAAGATGAAAGTATTAGTCGGTTTAAGTGGTGGTGTTGATTCTTCGGTTGTCGCATGCTTATTAAAAGAAGCCGGGCACGAAGTAATTGGCGCCACTATGTCGATTTGGGATGCCGAATTGATGAAAAATTTACCCGATACAGCTAAGGGGTGTTTTTCTCCGCATGGGGAGCAAGATATTGCAGCCGCTAAAGCATTATGCGAAAAACTGGAAATCGTTCATCATGTGATTGATTGCAAAGATATTTACCGTGATTTTGTGTTAAAATATTTTAAAGATGAATACTTGTCTGGTCGTACACCGAATCCATGTGTGTGGTGTAATGCGCTTATCAAATTTGACGCACTTCCAAGAGGAGCAATGCGCGATGGCATTGCTTTTGATAAATTTGCGACAGGACATTATGCTGAAATTTTGTTCAGTAAACATTTAAATCGTTGGCAAGTCAAACAAGGCATTGATGCCAAAAAAGATCAAACATACTTTATTTATCGTTTAACACAAGAACAGCTAGCCAGAACCTTAATGCCTCTGGGCGATAAAACAAAAGATGAGGTTCGTGCTTTGGCCATTAAATATAGTTTGGAAGTTTCAGATAAGCCAGACAGCCAAGATTTTTATAGTGGCGATTTAAACGATATTATTTGCGCACCCCCCAAAAAAGGGCATTTTGTAGATAAAAATGGCCGCATTTTAGGAACACATCAAGGCGTATGGAATTTCACAGTTGGTCAACGCAAAGGTTTGGGGCTCAGTGCCGATAGACCATTGTATGTATTGGAATTAAATGCCGAAAAAAATGAAGTTATAGTTGGATATGAAGAAGAATGTTACCACAATACGGTTATTGTTGGGAATTTATCTTGGTTATCCATTGATAAACCATCTGACCGATTAGAATGTCGCGTTAAAATGCGTTCAACACAAACACCGATTCCTGTGTCTGTTTTGGTTCAAGATGATATTGCCATATTAGCATTTGAAACACCACAAAAGGGTGTTGCCAAAGGTCAATCTGCTGTTTTTTATGATAAGGATGGATTTGTCTTGGGTGGCGGGATTATAGAGGGAAGCAAATAGCTTTTGTCTTTATATCAAATACCATTTATTTGATAAATCTAATGAAATAATTTGTGATAAATAAAAATCTTGATTTTTTTGTTTTCATACGATAGTATTTTTTATGTAAAATACCAATTGGTATAACACATTAAATTTATAGGAGTCTGATTATGAAAAAATTATTTGTTATTGCCATTTTAGCTTTGGCATTATCTGGCTGTATGGGTGAACGTGGTCGTATTGGCGGTCAAAAAGTTTGCACAAACCAATATTTATTGGGTGTAATTTCCATTGCTGAAATTATTGATCCATGCGGTAAATAAAGAATTTATTTCATTATTTGAATCCCCTCTAATTTTTGAGAGGGGATTTTTTGTGATTAAAAAACTAGTAACCAGTTTGGTAGTTTCAAAAACTCTATCATTATGTGTAAAAAAATCATTTATTATAGTGTATAAGATGATTTATAGTTTGTCATCAACACACAACAAAGGATTTTCGCAATTACAATAAAAAACCCTCCCGAAAGAGAGGGTTTTCTTCTTCATTCAAAGACTATTTTTTCTTTTTATCTTGAGCAAACAATGGTTCACCATAGTAAGCCTTTAAGTACAAATCTTTGATTTCGCTGATGAGCGGATAACGGGCGTTACCACCTGTACATTGATCGTCAAAGGCCTCTTCACTTAAAGCATCTAATTGAGCTAAGAATTCAGCTTCTGGCACACCTGCATCTTTAATAGATGTCGGAATGTTAAGGTCGGCTTTCAATCCTTCGATGGCTTCAATCAAAGCGCGTACTTTTTCATCTTGTTGAGCATCATCTAAGCCAGCTCCCAACCCTAAGAAGTTGGCAATACGTACATAGCGTCCTTTTACAAACGGATATTTGTATTGTGGCAACAAGCCTTGTTTAGTTGGAGCATTTGTGGCGTTAAATTGGATAACATAGCTGAGCAACAAGGCGTTAGCTAATCCATGTGGTACATGGAAACGAGCACCCAATTTATGAGCCATTGAGTGGCACAAACCCAAGAAAGCGTTTGCAAATGCCATACCTGCGATTGTGGCAGCATAGTGCATTTTTTCACGAGCGATTGGATCTTCTGCACCATTTTCATAGGAACGTTTTAAGTATTTGAATACCAAACGCATTGCTTCACAAGCATGACCATCAGACATATTGGAAGCCATTACGGATGTGTAAGCTTCAATGGCGTGTGTCAATACGTCTAAGCCGGAGAATGCCGTTAAACCTTTTGGCATACTCATAACGAAATCTGGGTCAATAATAGCCATATCCGGTGTCAACTCATAATCGGCGATTGGGTATTTTTGACCTGTTTTATCGTCTGTAATAACTGTAAACGGTGTTACTTCGGAACCTGTACCAGATGTTGTTGGAATAGCAACCATAACAGCCTTTTTACCCATTTCTGGGAAACGAATAATACGTTTACGGATATCCATAAAGCGCATAGCCACATCTTCAAAGGACAATTGTGGGTTTTCATACAACAACCAAATAATTTTGGCTGCATCCATCGGAGAACCACCACCAACAGAAACAAATACATCTGGTTGATAACGGTTTACAATTTGCAATGCATTGTTGACGTTGGACAAATCTGGATCTGGTTTTACATCAGAAAAGACTTCAACCGTCATACCGTGAGATTCCAAAATGCTGGTAATTCGAGCCACGTGACCCAAATCAACCATCACTTTATCTGTCACAACGAAAGCACGTTTTTTGCCCTCTAATTCAGCCAAAGCAAGTGGCAAACAACCACGTTTAAAGTATACTTTTTGTGGAATGCGGTACCACAACATATTTTCACGGCGTTCAGCCACAGATTTTGTATTCATTAAATGTTTTACTCCAATATTTTCACTGACAGAGTTTCCACCCCAAGATCCACAACCAAGTGTCAAGGATGGAGCTAATCTAAAGTTGTATACATCACCGATAGCACCTTGGCTAGCTGGCATATTAATAAGTGTACGACCTGTTGTCATAATTTTTGAAAAATGTTCCATGTGGGCTTTGTTTGTTTCATCTGTGTATAAAACAGATGTGTGACCAGCACCGCCAAGTTCGATTAATTT
Source organism: Alphaproteobacteria bacterium (assembly GCA_017559525.1). Taxonomy (GTDB): domain Bacteria; phylum Pseudomonadota; class Alphaproteobacteria; order CAAHEQ01; family UBA3637; genus UBA7488. Next base: position 173,438 of record JAFYRI010000011.1, read on the forward strand.
TTGGGCCATATCTACGGCTGTTTCAAAAGAAGCGGCACTGTAGAAAGCCAAAATTGGAGACAATTTTTCATGTGCAAATGGGTTAGAAATATCAACAGATGTTGTTGGTGCAATTAACACTTTTGTGTTTTGAGGCACTTCAATTCCAGCCATTTGAGCAATTTTATAAGCAGATTGACCAACGATATCGGCATTCAATCTGCCATCTTTGAAAATGACCTTTTTGAGTTTGTTTTTGTCAGCATCATTTAAGAAAGCACAACCACGGTCAATGAATTCTTGTTTAACTTGTTCATAAATTGGTTCTTCAACAATAATGGATTGTTCGGATGCACAAATCACACCGTTATCGAATGTCTTACTCATAATGACGGAGCTGACAGCCATTTTAATGTTGGCAGTTGTGTCAATAACAACCGGTGTATTACCAGCGCCCACACCAATAGCCGGATTACCAGAACTGTAAGCAGCTTTTACCATACCCGGACCACCTGTGGCTAAAATAAGGGCGATATTTTTATGGCCCATCAAATAACCTGTCAAAGCTGGAGTTGGATTATCAATCCATGCGATAATATCTTCCGGAGCGCCAGCAGCAACAGCGGCATCTAATACCAATTTAGCAGCATAGTTTGTGGATTTTTTAGCACGTGGGTGTGGCGCAAAAATAATACCATTTCTTGTTTTCAAAGCCAATAAAGATTTAAAAATAGCCGTTGATGTTGGATTTGTTGTTGGCACAATACCGGCAATTAAACCAACTGGTTCAGCAATTTGCGTAAAGCCACCGGCTGGATCGGAACAAACAACACCGCATGTTTTCGTATCTTTGTATGTATTGTAAATATATTCAGCAGCAAAGTGGTTTTTAATTACTTTATCTTCCACAACACCCATGCCTGTTTCTTCAACAGCCATTTTAGACAATGGAATACGAGCAGCAGCACAAGCAGCGGCCGCAGCTTTAAAAATCTTATCAACTTGTTCTTGTGTGTATGTGGCAAAGATGGCTTGTGCCTTTTTAACTTTGGCAACCAACTCGTCTACTTGAACTTGTTCGACCTCACTTAAGCCGGCCGGAGCAGTTGTTTTTTTATCTGTCATAATTTCTCCTTCAGGTTTCTTGTTAAATTATGACAAAAAGATGACATATTTTTAGGCAAAAATCAAGGAGATTTTATTATTTTGTGGTAGGTTCTTGGCTTTTTTTATTTTTCTTTTTATTAGACCCCTCTTTTATTTTTTTATCAGGTGCCTTAGATGTGTTTTTTTCTTCTTTTTTTGTTTTTTTCTCAGCATTAACCTCTACACCATCTTTAAAAACATTTTGAGCAATAACCTCCCCCATTTTATTATATATTTTTACAATGCCATTTAACTTTCCATCCTTCATCGGCTCTTCCATGATAACAACATTACCACTATCTTGATTATTGGAGATGGCATATGTTTTTATCAATCCATGTGGTTTTCCATTTTTAAAAGGTACTTCTTTGTTTAATCGATTTGTCGGAACAAAAGAATACATTGTCCCATCTATAACTCCTTTTTTATAAGGAATTAAACCAGATATTTGCATATCATTCATATCATATTCTATGCGAATACCGTGTTTTTTTCCACCATCATAAGGTGTGTGAGACAACAACCAAGGACGGACTTGAACCAACTGTCTAACCCAACCATCAATTTGACCATCTTGACACGTTATTTGCAATAATCCTTGCGCATCCTCCAATAACATTAAACCAGAAAATTTTTCATCCTTTGTTAACTGACATGCCTTATTTATATCAGAGGAAACTTCACGCCATACATCTACAGGCAAAGCCCCTACCTTTTGCTTAACAATCTTCAACTCTTTACCATCTTTATCATGGTATCCTATTTCCTTTAAGGAGCCATTATCATATACTTCGCTCATAATATCTTTATTGGGCAAATAAACTTTTGTTGTTCCATGCCGAACAATATCAACAGCCGTCCCCTTTTCAGATGGTGTTGAAATGGTTGTATATTCCCGTTCTTCTATTAACTCTCCATCCATATCATATAATTTAACATTCCCCCCTACATATCCATCTTGATGAGGAATTTCTTGAGCCAATTCACCATTTGGATAATATTCTTTCTCCAGAACAATTTTTTCCGCACTACGAAATACTTCGTTCGCCAATATGCCATTAGCATGATAATAAGATAACACTAATCCCGTATCATGCATTCTTTTCTTACCATTTGGGTAATACATCGTCATTTGGGTCTGCTTGCCATCTTCCGCTTCAATTTGCAAAAATATTTTTTTATTCGAAAAATAATGTTCAATTGTTCCCGTAACAGGAGCCCCAGACTTATCCACAAAAATATTGTTTTTCACCTCAACCGTTTCAGATGGAATAACCTTAGCCAGTACTGCTGTAGAAGTCATAATCAAACACATTAAAGCAAAACGCTTCATTTTTTCTCTCCCTATTTCTTTAAGGTTTCGCGAATAGAGGTTGTTGATCGTACTGGTAACCCATCATGAGGTAGCCGTTTGGAAACAATATATTTAATCCCTCGCGCCTCAATAAATGACCGCTTTTGTTCACTATCGCCATCATGATTAACGAAAAAGATATCCGGCTTAACAACATCTAATAATGGTGCAAAATCCATAATGCCGTTGTCAGGTCCAACAAAGACTTGATGTACACATCTGAGTGCCTCTAACATATATTTGCGTTCGTCTTGATTATATAAAGCTGGCCTATTTTTATAATTCAAAATTGTTTCATCCGATCCAATGGAAACATAAAGCTCGCCATATTCAGCAGCCTCTTCTAAAAATGCGATGTGTCCAGAATGAAGCACATCAAAACAGCCTGATACCATTACTTTTGTCATATATCTATCCTTTCAATGAAAATAACCCAGCCATTTGATTAAGCCGTTCAATCCGTTTTTCAATTGGTGGATGTGTACTGCCAAAAAACGCCATCCGTTCTGGATCCAATGGATCATAAATACATGCATGAGCCATATTTTTTGATTCATCCAAAACTTCCACCCGTGCATCTTGTGAAATTTTACGTAAAGCACTGGCCAACGCAGCTGGATTACGTGTAATATAAGCTGCTGTTGCATCAGCCGCATACTCTCTTGTCCGAGAAATAGCCATACGAATAATTGGTGCAACAATCAAATTAAAAATCAATAAAGCAATGCCTATCACAAACACAGCAACTTTTGCAGCACCTTCATCCTTAGAGCGCCCTTCACTGCTACCAACCCGAAACAATATTTCGGCCAACATAGCACAAACACCCAATCCCGTAACAATAACCATATTAAGGCGAATATCCCGATTTCCAATGTGTCCCATTTCATGAGCAATAACGGCCTCCAACTCCAATGGTTCTAGTTTTGCAACAATTCCAGTTGTTAACGCAACTGAAGCTGTTTGAGGTGAATGACCCGTAGCAAAAGCATTTAAAGAATCATCTTCAATCAAATAGACCTTTGGCATAGGAAGGCCTGCTGCAATAGAAACATTTTCAACCGCGCGATAAATCTTTTTATGTTTGTCATCATTTGGAGCTAATTGAGCACCCGCAAAACCCAACATCATTTTGTCTCCCACAAAATAAGAAACCAGCCCCCAAACCAATGCTATCCCAGCAACAGGCAAACCAACTCGCTTTAACATATCTGCGGCAATTTGCCAATTTTCTGGACTATTCATAAAAACCAAGACCATCAGAAAATAAGTAATAATCAACAATAAAACAGGCATCGCTAAAACTAACAATAACGTTTTTAAGTTATTAGATGCAATATGGTCATAAACCGTTTTTTGAACAGCCATTACAAAGCCTCATTAAAATGAAATTTTAGGTGTTTGCATCACAGCTGTTTTTTCAGCATCATCCAATTCGAAATATTCAGCCGATTGGAAATGAAAGTGTTTGGCAATAAGATTGCTTGGAAACATTTCAATTCGGGTATTCAAGCTCATAACTGTTGTATTATAAAATTGACGAGATGCTTGGATTTTATTTTCTGTATCAGCCAATTCTTGTTGCAATTCTAAAAAGTTTACATTGGCTTTTAAATCTGGATAAGATTCTGATAAAGCAAATAAAGATTTTAATGTACCAGACAAAACGTTTTCATCTTTGGCGCGTTCTGCTGTATCTGTTGCACTCATTGCCGCATTACGAGCACTAATAACAGCCTCTAAAGTTTGACTTTCATGTTTAGCATATCCTTTAACAATTTCCACCAAATTTGGAATCAAATCGTACCGACGTTTCAAAAATGTATCTACCGTTGCCCAAGATTCTTTTACTTGTTGTCTTAACAAGACTAATTTATTGTATAGACTAACACCATAAACGACCAAAACGACTATAATAATGAGAGCTGTAAACATATTTTTTCCTTTCACATTTGACAAAATAACGAATATAGGATAGTATTACCATTATTTATTACAAAAAGAAAGGATTTTTTATGCATCCATGGCATCATGTGGGATTATATCCTGAAACACCTGATTTAATACCCGCTGTTATTGAAATTCCCAAGGGTTGCCAAATTAAATACGAACTAGATAAACCAAGCGGATTATTAAAAGCAGATCGTATTTTATACAGCTCCGTTCATTATCCCGCTAATTATGGCTTTATCCCCAGAACATATTGCGATGATAATGACCCATTAGATATTTTGTTGCTAGGGCATACTCTATGCCCAATGTGTATCGCACGCGCAAAACCTATTGGTGTCATGAAAATGGTGGATGGTGGAGAAGCTGATGATAAAATCATTGCTGTTCATTTTGATGACCCAGAACTTAGTCATTACAATCATATTGATGAATTGCCACCACATACATTAAAAATGTTACGTCGCTTCTTTGAAGATTACAAAATATTGGAACAAAAAGATGTGAAAATAGATTGTTTCTTAGGACCAGGCGAAGCAAAACAAGTTATCGGTGCAGCCATGAAATTATATGATGCGGAAAAGGAAAACCTCCCTGGGTTTAATATTAAATGAGTCCTCAAATAATCAACTCTTTATTAGATGTAACCCCCAAATACGATACTATTTTCACCGATATGTTTGGCGTTATTTGGGATGGAGAAGTGTTTTTTGATGGCGTATTAAACACATTTGCTGCTCTTAAGCAAATGGGTAAAAAGATCTATATTATCTCTAATGCTACCACCATTGGTTCACTGATGAGTGAAAAAGCGCAACGAGCTGGATTAAAATTAGGTGTTCATTTTGATGGTTTTATCACATCAGGCGATACATTAAAAAACAAAATATCAAAAGGTTTCTTTGAGCAAGTTGCAAATAAAAATGATTATAAATTTCACATTATTGGCCGTGACAATCCAATGTTGTTTCAAGATATATCACACCGCCAAACATATTCGTTAGATGATGCCGATTTTGTTTATATCAGCAGTTTAATTATAAATAATGTTCATCCACAATCATTGGATATGTTTATTCCAGATTTAGAACGAGCATTGTCATTAAAACTACCAGCTGTTTGTGCCAACCCTGATTTCTTTGCTTTCTATAAAGAGTTAAAATATTATACTGGTGGGTCAGCAGCTAAATGGTATGAAGAACATGGTGGTACAGCCCATTGGATTGGCAAACCATACGTTAATATTTTTGAATACGCCATTAACATCACTAGAGCGGATAAACAAAAAACGGTTATGATTGGTGATACATTACGCACAGACATTGCCGGCGCCCATAATGCTGGTTTAGACAGTATTTTAATTACAGGGCGTGGCATTACTGCGGATGAACTTGCAAATGGAAAAACATTGGATGAATGCTATCAGACTGATGCCATCCAACCAACCTATTTATTAGATATTATAAAGTGAAAGGAAAAATTGTATGAAAACTTTAATCGGAATTCCTGCCCGTTATGGGTCTACACGTTTCCCAGGCAAACCACTTGCAAAAATTGCGGACAAAGAAATGTTGTTACGTGTGTATGAAAACGCTATGAAAGCTGCTTCAAAATTTGAAGGATGTGAAGCCATTGTTGCCACAGACGATGAACGCATTATGGCATTTTGCGTCGAAAAAGGTATCAAAGCCCAAATGACATCCTCCGAATGTCGTACGGGAACAGATCGTATTGTAGAACTTGTCCGTTCTCAATCTGAAAAACCAGAATTTGTAGTCAACTTACAAGGCGATAATCCGATTTGCCCAACTTGGTTTATTGAAGCGATTATTGGCGCTTATTATAACGATAACTCTGTTGAAACTGTAACACCGGTTGTGAATTTGTCTTGGACAGAATTGGACAGCTTACGTGAACACAAACGCGAAACACCATTTTCTGGCACAACAGCCGTTTTCAACAATAAAGGAGATGCTTTTTATTTTTCCAAAAACATTATTCCAGCCATTCGCAAAGAAGAAAAAATCCGTGAAACATCAGAAATGTCTCCGGTTTTCCGTCAAGTCGGATTGTATGGCTATCGCACAGATATTTTAGAAAAAATTGCCTCTTTACCAGAAGGAGTTTACGAAAAATTAGAAGGTTTGGAACAACTACGTTGGATTGAAAATAATATTAAAGTGCGTTGCGTAAAAGTTGATTACCGCAATTTTGTTAAAATGGCTGCTTTATCTGGTGTAGATTCGCCAGCTGATGTCGCCAGAGTTGAAGCTGTTTTAGCCGAATACGGCGAATTTTAAAGGAGGTCACATGACAACACGTCTCATTATTGCTCGTCACGGAAATACATTTGAAAAAGGTCAAACACCAACACGAGTCGGCGCAAAAACAGATTTAGCGTTAGTGGAAACAGAACGCGGCACAAACGTTGGTTTATATTTGAAAAAAGCCGGTTTGTTGCCTATAGCTGTTTTTGCTGCCCCATTAAAACGCACGACTCAAACAGCAGAATTAGCTGTTAAAGCGATGGAATTAGATTTGACCATTATGCCCGAACATTCCTTTACGGAAATTGATTACGGTCCAGATGAAAACAAAACAGAAGATGAAGTCATTGCCCGCATTGGACAAGAGGCTATTGATAACTGGAACAAGAGTGCTGTTGTACCAAATGGTTGGGTGGTTAATCCAGATGGTATTATTGCCGATTGGCAAAAATTTGCCGACAAAGTGGCAACAGAATATCAAGATAAAAATGTTTTAGTTGTATCCAGCAATGGTATTATTCGCTTTGCCCCTTATTTGACGGGAGATTTTGATAGATTTTGCGCCGAGCATGATATCAAAGTCGGTACAGGCTGTGTTTGCATTTTTGAAAAAGAAGATACAGATACCACATGGCGATGCACAGCATGGAACTTAAAACCAAAAGACGTATTACTTAATGTGTAAAAATAGTGCAGAAACAATAAAAAGGCGTCTTAATTGACGCCTTTTTCATTATAAAAAAGCCTTAAAAAAAATTAAGGCTTATAAAATATATTTTTAAGCAAGAGATGCATTTTTTGTTTGCAATACAGATTCTAATTTAGACATTGCATCTTCTTCTTTTACTTTTTTTACGACTGCATATTCAGAAACTAAGCGATGCATTGCTTGTTCATAAATTTGTCGTTCAGAATAGGTTTGTTCGGCTTTTTCTGGATCTTTATATAAATCGCGCAACACTTCAGCTACGGAAATAACATCACCAGAATTGATTTTGGACATATATTCTTGAGAACGTTTTCCCCATTGTACTCGTTTAATTTTTGCCTTTCCTTTCAAGGTGCGAACCGCTTCATCCATTGTGGCAGAAGTTACAATTTGACGCAACCCTGTTTTTTGAGCGTTTGGCATAGGAATACGTAATGTTAACTTGTCTTTATTAAAATTAACCGCAATTAAATCTAATTTTTGACCCGCAACTTCGGTTTGTTCTATATTTGTAATTTGACCAACACCATGAGCGGGATAAACCACAAAATCACCGGGATTAAATGTGTAATCTTTTGACATTCTTTACTCTCCGTTTTTTGTTTACTTACGAGGGGGAGTATATCATACTTTTTTTAATTTTAACAGCAAAAAATGCACTTTTGGCAAAATAATATCCAAAAAGAGGCATTTTGTTAAGTTTCTGTTTACTTTTTCAAATATTTAACATATAAAATACACAAATCGACCACAAAATAAAGGATAAAATATGTTCAAAAATCTAATTACCTTTTTACATTTATGCTGGATTAGCGCAACAACCAAGGCGCTTAAAGCAAAACTATTGTCAAATATTCCCGTCAGCTTGATTGGGGGAATTACCGCATTTACCGCGCCACTATTTTTATCCTGGATTGTAAAAAGTCTCAACAACAAACAATCTGAAGAAGCCCTCGTTTGGTTTTATGCGTTACTTGGAGCGACCGCCTTTGGATGGATTACTCGTTTTTATTGGAGGTATGTTGTTGAACCAGCTAGTACCGTTATTGAAATGAATTTGAGACAAATTTATTTTAAAAAACTATTTAATAAACCTTATGCATGGCATCTAAATAATTCAGTTGGCTATTTTTCAGGGGCTTTAGAGCGCGTTTGCATGAACATACACATGTGGTTGTGCGACTTCCCAATGGATTTCTTGCCAGCCATTATTTTAGTTTTATGTTTTTTTGGATATACATTAAGTATTTCTATTTGGTTGTTTATTTATTTCGTTGCCTCATTAACATTGTTGATTATCTTAACTCGCTTATTATTCAACAAACGCATAGGCTACATTGATTCTCTAACAGCTCAAATGTTAAAATTCAACAAGCTCTTCATTGACTTTTTATACAATGTTCGTTCTGTTAAAAAAATGAATTTAATGGGATTTGCTACTACAAGAACAAAAAAACAAAGCAAAGAGGTCATTCAAAAAGCCGAACAAATGATGCATTATAACGCAAAACAATGGGGAGCAATGGAATTTATTATGCAAGGCATGACATTAGGCCCTATTGGATATTTTTTGTATCAATATATACAAACGGGAAATGGATTAGATGTTGTTGTTATGATTGCCGCTATTGCACCTCAATTAGAACAAACAGGTCGCAGAATGATGTATTTTATGACAGCCAGTGCCAAGGTATTAACAGAATATAGTCGTCTAGCAGAACACTTAGGCGATGTAGAAATCACCGAACCAACCCAGACCATAAAAAACTGGAAAAATATTACATTTGAAAACACATACTTTGAATTTGTAAAAGATGGTCACATTTTTCACCACAAAGTCCCCTTCTTTAAAATTCAAAAAGGCGACAAAATTGCCGTTGTCGGACGCTCTGGAGAAGGAAAATCCACCTTTTTAAACTTATTAACAGGACAATTTCCGTGTCAAAGCGGCGATATTCGTGTAGACAAACACTCCTATCAAGATCTTGGACAAGCTTTTTTTGATAAATATATTACATACATTTCTCAAGACGTAGAATTGTTTGACATGAGCTTATATGACAATATTGTTATGGGAAAACATGTTTCACATGAAACATTACAAAAAATTATTGATGGGTGCCAACTGGGCGAATTAATTGCTCGGATGGATGGCAACATGCACAACGACATCGGCGAAAAAGGTGTAAAAGTATCTGCAGGAGAAAAGCAACGTATTAATTTGGCTCGTGGATTATTATTGAACCGTGATATTTTGGTGTTGGACGAAATTACCGCCAATTTGGATCCTGCAACAACTCAAAAAATATGGGAATTCATTTTTACCGAATATGCAGATAAAACAATCATTGCCGTTTCACACGAAAAAGATTTACTCAACCACATAGAGCGCCGTTTGGAATTCAAGCGTGGATTCGGCAAAGAAATTTAAATTTATCATTTTCTATTTTAAGGGGGAGAAAACACTCCCCCTTTTTTATTTTGAAGCACCCCAAAGAAAAGACTTGATTTTTGAAAAATGTTTTTGTATAATGACCTTGTTTTTGGGGGTCTGTAGCTCAGTTGGTTAGAGCCGCCCGCTCATAACGGGCTGGTCGGGGGTTCGAGTCCCTCCGGACCTACCATAAACAAAACAAGCGACCTTTTATGGTCGTTTTTTTGTTTATATATGGTATCTAAGTAACCTTACCTCCCCAAGGGATTTAACAGTCAAATGAAGCCAAACATACGGCCGTGTTATCATAAAGAAGTCTGTTTTATTACTTACACATTCTTTAAAAAAACAAGAACCAACAAAAATAAATATGACGAGAATAGACACACCGTTTGTAAGAAAAAGACTGCACCCTTTGATGGTTGTTTAAAAATCCAAATTAAATCTAAAATAGGACAAACAATTATTAAATATCGAAAGAAAAAAGAAAGCAATCCAACTGCGAAAGCTATTATTTTCGGCACATTAAGTGCCCATAAAACAAAAAATAAATGCAATGAAACCATAACAAAGGGGAGTACCAGTATAAAATACAAGAATATATAATGTAATCCTGGCAATAATAGCACACTCAAAACAATTATCAAAAAACTGCTAATCACAATCAAACTGAGGCACAATGATGTTATCCACGTGCCATTATTTTTAAATGCTACTATTTCTCTACTTTCTTGTTGCACCATTTTTTCTTTATTTTCTTCTAACACTTCTTTTCCCCTTCATTCGTTTTTCTGTTTTGGTTTTGCGTTTTACCGATGTTCCACGTTTGACAATCGCTTTGAATTTACCTATGGCATGACCCCCCTTTTCCTTTTTACCACCACCGATAATATCAAATACCATACCACCTGTAACCGGCACACACTCTTTTAAAATCACATCAACCATATCACCACAAGCAAAAACACGCCCGGTTTCACGGCCAATTAATCTGGCACCAGCCTCGTCTATTTCATAATAATCATTTGCCAAAGAACTGAGTGGCACAAAACCGTCTGCACCATAAGCATCCAATCGCACAAATATACCAAAAGTGTTAACAGAAGAAATGCGCGCTCTAAACTTGGCACCTATTTTATCTACCAAATAACCAGCAATATATCTGTCCACTGCATCTTGTTCAGCGCTAGCCGCTTGACGTTCCATATAGGAAATATGACGCGCTGTATCATCAAATGTCTTAACTTCGTCATCTGTTAAAGCGCCATCGCCTAACTTCAGCGCGCCAATTAAGGCACGATGTACCAAAATATCAGCATAGCGACGAATAGGTGATGTAAAGTGAGCATACCGAGCCAAAGCCAATCCAAAGTGGCCAATATTTTCGGGACTATAAACGGCTTGAGATTGACTGCGCAAAACAAATTCATTAATGGCAAAATCTTTTGCTGTACCATCAGCACGCGTTAAAATGGCATTAAAGTCGCTGGGATTTGCATTTTCTCGTAAATCAGCACTATGACCAATTGTTGCCAAAAAGGCATTTAACGCTTCGATTTTTTCAGCACTTGGGCGATCATGCACACGATACATTGTCGCCCAACCTTTATCTTCCAATGTTTCAGCGGCCGCTACGTTTGCCAAAATCATTAATTCTTCAATCAACCGATTACTATCCGTAATTTCCCGTTTTTTGATATCAATAACTTGACCTTTATCATTTAAAATCACTTGACGTTCCGGCACATCAATTTCCAACACGCCACGGCGTTTACGTTTTTTCAACAATGCCTGATATGCCCCCGTTAAATAAGTGAGTTCATTTTCCAATCCCGCCACCGGGGTTTGACCATCCATAGCAGACTGAACCTCTTCATACGTCAAACGTCTGGCTGATTTAATCAAAGCCCGTCTAAATGTATGGCGGATTTTATGACCTGTTTTATCTATCCAAGCTTCACATACCATCGCCGCACGTTTTTGGTTGGGTTGCAATGAACACATTTTATTGGACAATGCTTCTGGCAACATCGGAATGACTCGATCCGGAAAATAAACAGAATTGCCGCGCATTCTGGCGTCCATATCCAACGCATCCCCGCTTCTGACATACCAAGCCACATCCGCAATCGCTACCATAATATGCCAACCATCTTTGTTGGAACTGTCTGTATCAGGTTCGGCCCAAACAGCATCGTCAAAATCCCGTGCATCAGCACCATCTATTGTCACAAATGGAACAGCCGTTAAATCTTCACGATGTTTGCTTTTTGCAGGAACCGTCGCTTTTCCTGCTTCATTTTCACCAGCCTTTGAAAACATCACAGGCAAATTATGCAAATAAATGGAAATGAGTGTCGCCGCAAATGGATCAGTTTCTGACCCAATTTTACGCACAAAGGTTGCCTCTGGGAAACGAGAACGCACCATCGGAATATCGGCAATCACAATATCCCGATTATGTAATTTTTCCACCGGTAAATTTTTCAATTTAAACGCTTGCTTTAATCGTCTATCCACCGATGTGACAAAACCATTTTCAAATACACATACCATATGATTTTCGCCTGCTGTCAAGCGACGCAAAGCCTCGCCTTCATATAGACGATTCCCGACCGGTGTTAATTTAGCTTGCACAATATCACCAACACCTGCTGGTGGATTAAGTTTATCTTTCACAATAATAATTTGAGGCATTGGCTCATCTGATGGCCATTCCAATGGTCTGGCGATTAATTCCCCCTCAGAATCCAGCCCCGTGATTTCAACACTGGCTCGTTCAGGTAAAGCCCCCTTAACGGATAACTTTCTGCCTTTTTCAGAAAACACTTTACCTTCTGATTTTAAACTTTTCAGCATATCTTTTAAAATAATCTTGTCGTCCCCTTTTAATCCAAAGGCACGAGCCAACTCACGCTTACCAACTTTGCCAGATTGCGTATTTAAGTAGGCCATTAATTCATCCATAGAAGGGATTGGTGCTTTCTTTTTAACCATGTTAACGCTCCTTTTCCTATATTATCTCATATTTTAAAGACAGGAGCAATAAAAAAACGCTTACCCCAAAATGCACCAATAACTGGTATGTATTAAAAAACTACTTAACACACTTCAAGATAAAAAATAATTTCATTACACTGTTTCACAAAACATCATCTTCGTAAAATAAAATAACTTGATTAATTTTTTGAACTGCTGTTTTTAAGTATGGACAAACATTGTCCGGTAAATTATCCCAACAATGCCATACAAGTTCGGCACACTTATCCGGCTCCAAATTTTGAATATCACCTGTCCATTTTGCACATTCAAAATAAAACTGCAGATATTCGGCGCCATCCCCGCTATGACAAATTGTTTTTAAAACCAAATCTTGTGGATTAATATCAACACCGATTTCTTCCTTAACTTCACGAGCCGCCGCATCAATAATTTTTTCATTACCATCTAAGTGACCACCAACAAATCCCCAGAAGCCGGCAAAAGAACAATTTTGACGCAATTGCAACAACACCTGATTATCGCGTCGCAACATAATGAATATCCCAACCGGAATTTTAAAACGTTCTGCCATATTATTCCCTCTCCCGAACACCGCTTTCTAAAATGGAAACTTTTTTTGCTACCGGATTAATTTCACACATCGCCCCATACGGCAAAATCAACTGAGGTACCGTATGACCAAAATCCATATTGCTCACAACCGGTAAATCCTCTCGACCATACTCTTTTAATGCCCTTAAAATAACCTCATCAAACTTCGGATAAGTGGCCAACCAATTCTGCTTATCGGCTTCATCGACAAATTTATCGTTACCGGGTCTGGCAAACAACAATCCGTTAATACGTTTTAAAATTCCTTGAGCCCCTAAATTACGCAACCAATATTGTACAAAACTGGGCGATGGTCTTTCCTCTGAATTTTCCAAAAACAAAATGGCATTATCAAATTCTTCCGGTGCAGGCCATAATTTTGTCCCTACAGCCATCATCATCAACACCTCGGTACATCCACCAATTAAACGACCGCGTACGGTTTGATTACCTTGAATAAATCTGGGACCTTCTGTCGGAATTCTGGGGCGTTTGGGTTGTTCGTCACTACCCCAATTTACATAATCCACGATAAATGTATCGCTGTGAGGCAATTCACCTATCGGAACCACATCAAACAATGTTTTTTTTGTATTTTGCACCATAATATCCGGAATACCTCCGTTTTCGGCATATCCAAACAAAAGAGATGCTGAATAATAGGAACGAATCCCCGCTTTAAAACACATCAAGTGATTAACCGTGCTGTCGGAAATACCCAAAAATACTTTGGGATTGTTGCGAATAACAGCAAAATGTTCATCCGTCATCAATTCCAACAACCGAATAGTATCATCACCACCGATATTGCATATAATTCCTTTAATATCAGGATTTTTAAACGCCCACATTATATCATCTAAACGCCAATCCGGATGATTATAGATTTCCGCTGGCGAACACAAAGCATGTGGGGTTGGAATAACCTTCACCCCAAAAGATTCCTCTATTTGGCGAACGCCTTGTTGATAACGATTGGGAAACAGCCCCGCTGCCCCAAACGATAACGTAATCGCAGCAATTGTGTCCCCCTGCTTTAACGCTGGTGGTATAATCAAATCCTTCATTTTGCCATCCACAAACAGTTCTCATCAAATTGTACGAACTTTTTCATATAAAATCAACATATTTTTTGTGTTTTTGTTTTTTGCAAAAAAAATTGACAAATTTTTAATTGTGTGCTATACTGTGTTCAATTTTAGGAGATTTTTGTGCCCAGTATCATTAAATTACACGCGAAGGATGTTCAACACCTTTTTAATCTAGGAGTAGCTTTTGCCGAAGCTGCACATGAATGCTATTCTCTGTTGGCACAAATAGACGATGAACTTGCAAAACAAATCCCTCACAACTTTACTGTATTAACAAATGATGGTATTACAGAAGATGAGGCTCGTTTCAATCCTCAAACCGACTTCAAAGGAGGAATAGAGTTTTCATCTGCACTAAAAGCCAACAATATGTCTTGGAATGGGATAGATTTTGCTCATGCTTTGCGATGTATTCCTGAACAAATAAAAAACACACACTGCGTGTGTGGTGAGGTTCATAATTATTTGCTTGAATTTTTCCCTCGGACAGATTTAAAAGTAAGCGGTTCCAGAGCATATATTAACAGTGGATTGATATTAAAAACAAACGTGCAATCAAACGACACTATTTGGGAATACGCCCAAAAAAATCCTGAATTCAGAATGGAGTTACTCAGCAAAACATATATCGCTACAATGTACTCTCATCAAGAAATGTGGCGCCATACACAAAAGGATATGGATGAAGTTATATTTCAATACGACAAAACAATATTACAAGAAAAAATCTTAAGTTTACGAAACCTTCCATTTATTCGACTGGTTGAAAACACGCGTGATTTTTTATTTAAAACATTAATTACACATCACGCACCACAAATAGCTTCAGATGTAAATGACGCAAAAAAAATACTTGTTTCTAACAAGGAAAACATCTTTATTTATGCAAAACAATTTGGATATATCCACAATGTTGATGCTATGATAGCATATCAAGACATGCGAGATGCGTTAGTGCATCCAGAATTTTGTTGTATGTCTAAAATCAATTTAAATTTTGATATACTACCTATTATAAAAACATTCGGGGATTTTTTAATGCACATCAGGAATCATTATGTTTTAATACATGATGATAAAAATACATCACAACACATTAATAATCTTAGCCTCAATTCGTGTAAAGAACATATAACATCTTATAATTTAATCAAAATGGTGGCACAGATACAACAAATTCTCAATGATTACAATATCCCCTTACAAAAAAATGGCAAACCATTTGTAAAAAGCAAAAAATTAAAAGAATTAGCAAAAATGGGGGTTGTATCTGAATTATACATTAAACCATTTGAAAAGATTATAAAAATACGCAATGATTTAGCACACGGACGATCAACAGAAAACAGTGATATTTCACTAAATACTGCATACATTACAACATCTAACATATTGAATCATATAATAGATAATCAACAAAAATATTTAGAAAGAAATTTATAATTTTATATTATACAAAGACAGGAGATTTTGATGGCAAGCCCTATTAAATTTACAACATCTGATTTAAAAGACATTACCGAACCACTTGTACAGTTCGCAACAAGCTTATATACGTGTGACAAGCTCATGTCCGAAATTGATGATGATTTTATTCGCAAACAACCACATTTTTTTGATGTGTTAGTTAACGATGGCATTTCCAAAAAGGAACGTAAATTTAACACTAAAACAGATTTTGTTGGTGGTATTGATTATAGCAATACACTATTGGCGAATGCTATACGTGCCGGCGAAAGTTTTGATGAAGCTCAAAAAAATCTAGCTGCTCAAATCCAATCGGGCGGTTATTTACATGGTGATTATAAAAATTTCCACTCCGAATTTTTTCCTCATCACAAACAAAAGGCCAAAAACTGTCGTGTTGTTGTCACAAACAACCTAATCATTAAATCCAATATAAAATCCAACGATACAATTATGGATTTTATGAGAACCAATCCAGAATGTGCAAAAGAAATGATTCGAAAAACCACTCTTGGTATGATTTTTGCAATAAGTAATCCCAATTGCACTCAAAAACAAATGAATGCTTTTATTGTTGATCAAGAAAAACAAGGGGCTATTAAACATTTGATGACCTTGCGTCATATTCCATTTATACAAGCCACCGAAAAATTGCGTCAATTTTTATTTGATACCATTATTAATCACCATTGGCAACAGGTTTATACCACACAAAACGATGCCAATCAAACACCTGTTTTTGCCACAACGGCAGAAGAAGCTAAAAATATGCTCAAAAAAGATAAAAACAAAATCTTTGAGCTAGCTCAAAATATTGGCTATATTCCAGACGCACAAAAAATGATTAAATATCAAAATGCGCGTGATTACTTATCCCATCCAACATTATCATTATCTAATGAAGTATCCTTACCCAAAAATGCCCAACCCATATTAAATGATTTTGAAGATGTTTTAACACATTTAACACATGGTAAAAAATTAAAATTTGGCATTGTTAATCAAGAAGACATCACAAATGCATCACCACTGGTTCAACAACCATTAACTGTTTTTGCGGATGATATAAGTGCTTATGCTTTAATAAAGGATGCCGATATGTTGACCACTCTTTTTAAAGATTATCAAATTCCAAAAGGTGCAAATGGCAAACCACTAAAACCCAAAAAACAACTAGAAGCTTTGGCCGCTTTGGGTATAATTGCACAAACAGATATAGATGCATTAGATACTGCAATAAAAAACAGAAACGATTTTGCTCATGCCAGACTCACGCCACAAAGTCGATCTGATGCCGAAACAAATCGCATTGTAACCACTGATATTTTGTATAATGTACGCAATCATCACTATAATCGATTTAATCGATAAGTTTTTTTAAGTTGCAACACCATCCAAAATACAATATGATTATATCTATCTTAATTAAGGAGATATAATGAAAACATATCATATTTGTACTGCCCCAGATGAAAAGAATGAACGATTATTATTATCAGGCAAAATTCCAAATGACTGGAAAACACCAGAAGAGGTCCAAAAAGAAAACTGGATACATTTAAGATTGCAACAAGCTAAAGAAAAATTAAAACTATCGCCCAATGATACAACACTCAAAGTATATTTACAAACAGCATTAAGTGATTTAAAAAGATTAACACAACAACAATACGCTCGTTTTTCATATGAAAACGATTTAAAATTAATGGTAGCCGCAGCAAACGCCGACTTTAAACGCCTTGGCAGACTATACGCTATACAAACCTTTTTAAACAACCGCCAACATATACCAACAAAAATTATTACCCATTTTAATTATAAAGCACAACAAAATGAAAGAATTTATTAATGAAATCATCATGGAAAACATTTTTTATTTGTTTAGTGCTTGGTGGTTGGGAAAAACTAAAAATATACAAGCTTATGTTTTTTTCTTTTCATAATTTTCATTGGCATTGTTGGATTTTATAAACCGCCATTAAAAATAGACACTATTAAATAAGAACTAAAAGGTTTAAAAATGTTCTTATCAACGATTTGTAAAAATGAAGATATAGATATAAATATAAATACATCCAACTTAAAACCTCTTTTACCATACACACTTACCTTGGGTATTAATGAAGTTTGGAGCAAAATAATACCTGAAGAGCAATATCTTTCAACAGTCTCATCCTAACTTCAAAAAGTTGGCAGAAAAAACTCTAAAAAAAGAGACAAATTCTTTTATCCCATACCCCATTATTAAACAATTGTGTTTACATTTTTACATAAATACGATACCATATTTTTATACGTAAAGGAGATGCTCTATGTTTTTATTGGCGTTCATTTTAATTTATGTTTTGATATATTTAATCTATGCATACAATAGATTTATCCGATTGGAAAATCTGGTTACAGAAGGATGGAGTGGCATTGATGTACAACTAAAACGTCGATATGACTTAATTCCCAATTTGGTATCTATCGTTAAATCCTATACTTCTCATGAAAATCAAACGTTAAGACAAATCGTTGAAGCCCGTAGTCAAGCACAAACATCTAGAATACAAAATAAAGCGTTAAAAGAAAATGTTTTTGTTGACAACTTAAAAACATTATTGGCCATTGCCGAAGATTATCCTCAACTAAAAGCTGATAGTCAATTTTTAGCATTGCACCATACACTCGTAGATATTGAAGACACATTGCAAAAAGCACGTAGGTATTACAATGCTACAGTCCGAGATTATAACAGTGCTGTTAAAATGTTCCCCTCTAACATAGTTGCAAAAATGATGACCTTAAAAACAAAAGACTATTTTGAAATTACACCACTAGAAACAAATAACATTAAATTTGAGTTACCATAAATGTTTATATTTAAAACTTTCCTTATTATTCTTTTGGTTATCATCATAACAACTAAAGCCCACATGACTTTTATTGAAATATGCGTTCGGTTATTTTCACGTGCATTTTCGCGCACAATCCATTTTTTGTACGCCCCTTACAATTCGTTTGTTCATTTATATAAATGTACCTCGAAAAAAACACGAATTATACTCTTAATCGGCCTTGGGATCCTCTTCACATGCACCAAATTTGGTACCATTGTTTTATTTGTTTGTGGCGTAGCTGGTATCAGTTTCTGGCTTGGCTATAAAATTGTACACAGGCTTTCATCTTGGGTTCGATTTTCTTGTGTTCCAACCAAGGTCCCAATGTTTATGCCTCCAAAAGATTTTTCTGCAGCTCAAATTCATTTCGTTATCAATGACAAATGGACAAAGGAAACAACCTGTATTTCATTAATACAAATGATAGCAAATGGCTTTTTGAAAGCAACTACCCAAGAAACAAACACCCCTGAAGGATTTAAAATTTCAACATATACTCTTTCCAGAACCCCTGTTTTACCACAAAATGAAGATGAATCTTTATATGATGCCATTGTCGGACCAGACAGCATATTAACATTGAATAATGATATAAATCCTACTTTGAATTTCTTTCACAAACAATTGGCGGACTTAGCAAGTCAAAAAACCAAAGAAATAATTTATCATAAATATGGCTTTCAAAAATACTTCGAAACAGCAGCTATGTGTTGTCTTATACTCGGATATATTCTGCAGCATTTAGATTTCTCTGTGTATTTTGGATTTGCCTTTATAATTCTGGGTGCAATCGGTTCCTATACAGCAAAAAACAAAAAAAATCCTGTTTTTAAGGATATTGCCGGTTTAAAAATGTTTTTAAAAGCTGTGTGTAAAAATGAAAATTTAAATATCAATTCTTCCTCGATAAAAGATGTTTTGCCATATGCATTAGCGATGGATATTCCAAAAGCATGGGATAAATTAGTATTGTCTTTAAACACAAGAGAGGCGACTTTATCGCCATTTATCCAACCCGATTTTAAACAACTAGTATTTAATGCCATAACGGATATTGAAACGAAAAATTCGTATTAACCACTATATTGTCATGACGTGTTGAGACAAACCGAATAAATATTCAAACAAACAATGTATCAAACTATTACATCACACATTCATATCAGATAGTATAAAAATTAAGTATAATCTTTATCATTTAATATTTATACTCGGGGGGTTAATGAAAACTATCTCTCAATCCGGTCGTTCCATGGTCGAAATGTTAGGAACACTTGCAATTATCGGCGTTTTAAGTATCGGCGGTGGTGGCGGCCGAGAGCGTTAACCCCATTTATACACCAGGGACTATTTCAGTCCCTTTTAAAATATCCAGCAGAACGCCTAATTCTCTTTATTAAGACAAATAAAACCGGCGCTAAGCTGACAGGCAAAAAACAGTACTTAAAGCGAAAACGCCGATTGTTAATAACATATTATATAAAATATTATAAATAAGAAAAGGTTTACTGATTCATGGATGAAAAGAAATCATCATTTGTTTTTGTTTGACGCAATTTATCCATCAAAAATTCCATAGAATCTGTCACGCCCATTGGCATTAAGACGCGGCGGAGCATCCACATTTTTGGCAAGCGTGTTTTATCCACCAACAACTCTTCCTTACGTGTACCGGATTTTGTCACATCAATAGCTGGGAAAATACGTTTATCGGATACTTTTCTATCCAAAATAATTTCACTGTTGCCGGTACCTTTAAATTCTTCAAAGATAACCTCATCCATACGAGAACCAGTATCAATCAAGGCCGTACCAAAGATTGTAAGAGAACCCCCCTCCTCAATGTTTCTAGCAGCCCCAAAGAAACGTTTTGGCTTTTGTAGAGCGTTGGCATCCACCCCGCCTGTCAAAACCTTCCCAGAGGATGGAATAACCGTGTTATAGGCACGAGCCAAACGCGTAATGGAATCCAAGAGAATAATTACATCTTTTTTGTGTTCTACAAGGCGTTTTGCTTTTTCAATTACCATTTCAGCTACCTGCACGTGACGAGAAGCTGGCTCATCAAAAGTCGAGCTGATAACTTCCCCTTTTACAGAGCGGATCATATCCGTTACTTCCTCTGGTCGTTCATCAATTAACAACATAATCAAATGAGCATCTGGATAGTTAGCCGAAATCGCATGAGCGATATTTTTCAACATCACCGTCTTACCCGTTCTTGGTGGAGCTACAATCAATGAACGTTGCCCAAAACCTTGTGGGCAAATTAAATCCACAATACGAGCTGTTAAATCTTTATCATTTGGAGCCTTATCATGTTCCATACGAATAGCTTTTTCCGGATAAAGAGGAGTCAAATCATCAAAATTAATACGATGTCTTAACTCATCTGGCGATACAAAGTTTACTTTATCTACATTTACCAAAGAAAAGTACTTTTCTCCATTTTTCGGTGCACCCAATTCTCCTTCTACTGTATCACCAGTGCGCAATCCATATTTTTTAATTTGAGTTGGCGCCACATAAATATCATCCGGACCGGCCAAATAATTAGCCTCTGCCGAGCGCAAAAAACCAAAACCGTCTTGCATGACTTCCAACACACCGGAACCATATAATGGTGTTCCCGTATCAGCCAATTGCTTTAAAATCGCATACATCAAATCTTGTGTACGCAAAGATGCCGCATTTTCAACAGACAATTCTTCGGCATACGTTAATAATTCGGATGGCGTTTTTTTCTTTAAATCTTGTAATTGCATGGATATTCCTTAAAAAAAGATATG
The DNA here is from genome assembly GCA_017559525.1 of Alphaproteobacteria bacterium. Taxonomy (GTDB): domain Bacteria; phylum Pseudomonadota; class Alphaproteobacteria; order CAAHEQ01; family UBA3637; genus UBA7488. The sequence goes on from JAFYRI010000011.1 coordinate 195,100, forward strand.
TTGGGAAAATTGGGGGATAAAAAATAATTAAAATGCAAGAACTTGCTGAGGATGTTTATACATAAATACCTTATCTTTGTCAAGTCTAAAAAACAAAAAAACATACCCTTTTATATTTTTTATTACGTTTCAAAAATAGCTTATAGGATAATCTCTTTTACCAAATATCTGGTTGTTCAAAAAACAATTTGAATTTTTAACTCAAAAATGGCATACTTCTTACTATACTTTCAGGGGTTTTATTTATATGTCATTCAAAATTATTGGGCTTTATACTGTTTTACATTTTTTGGTGGATTTTGCTTGTGCTGTTTTACTGTATTTTCACGCTTATCCATTTTTGCAAACACCTATGGATATTTTTTATGCTTTTTTGTTATATAACTTTTTTGCGTTTGCAATCCAGCTACCTATTGGCATTTTAGCCGATACCATCAATAAAAATGTTTTGTTTGTTCTGACCGGATGCTTATTGGTGATTGTGGCATATTTATGCGCATCGTTAGGTATAATGGCTTGTGTCGTTGCCGGATTGGGCAATGCGTGTTTTCATGTCGGTGCCGGAATAGATGTGTTGAACCTATCAAATAAAAAAGCAGCACCATCCGGCATTTTCGTCTCATCCGGAGCCTTGGGCATCTTTTTAGGAGCTCAACCGTTTATGAATACACCCATTATGCCCGCTATTTTTATGATTTTATTAAGTTTCGGCGGTTATTTATCGTATCGTTTATATCAAACATATCACGATAAGTTGTCCAATATTACACTAAAATACACATTATCCCCTCTTCAAATTTTTATGATTGGATGTTTGTGTGTAACTGTCCTGCTACGCAGTTATACTGGTTTTGTGTTAGCATTTGAATGGAAATCTCCTTTTATTATCGGATTAGTATTTACTGTTGGTATTGTCTTAGGAAAAGCCTTGGGAGGCATTTTGGGCGACAAATTTGGGTTTAAAACAATTGCAATAGCATCATTGACCTTATCCGCTGTTTGTTTTTTTGGCGCCTTTCAAAATAATGTATGGGGCATTTTATTCGGTACAATAGGCGTTTTATTATTCAACATGACAATGCCGATTACACTAACGGCTTTGGTTAACTTTATGCCCGCCCAAAAAGGCATGGCGTTTGGGTTATTAACTTTCATGTTGTTTTTAGGAGCAATTCCCGTCCTATACAACATCAAATTCCCCTATTTTAATCCTGTGGGCCTAAGTGCCTTAGTTGCGTTGTCTGGTATTATTTTATATGGCGGATTATTAAATCAAAAAAGGTAAAATATGGAACTGTTATTATATTTTCTAATTCCACTTGGTTTAACAATTGTCATAGAAGGTGTTATCGCACTTTTGTCTGGCATTCGTTCTGTACGAGATATAACAGTTGTCATTTTGGCACAAATTTTAACAAATCCTGTCGTTAATTTCGGAGCAATGCTCGTTTATCAATCTTTTAATGCTTATTATTATGGGCTGTATTTGTTTGTTGTTGAAACAATCGTTTTGTTCGTAGAAAGCTATGTTTACAAATGTTGCCTTAAAACGCACAAAATATCACCATTTCGCCTCAGCGCTGTTTGCAACCTATCCTCATTCGGATTTGGCGTTGTTTGGGGATTGCTCGGGTAATGACGTAATTTCTTTAGGCTTTCTAAGATATTCATGCAGATATGTATGCCAAGACTCTTTTTCCCGCTCTTCGCATTCAGCACAGCGTTTTTCCTTTTTTTCTCGACATTCTTTCCTGGCTTCGGCCGAACAAACCTCATTCCAATAACTTAGTTTTCTTCTGCTCTCTTCATCAGGGAACGATTTATCTCCTAATATTCTGGCACATCTCGTAGAACCACACTTAATCCAACAAGCACTTCTGCAAGGAGAGGTATAAATATGAACACACCAACGATTCTGTGAATTAGAATTAATTGCTTTATCATAAGATGCTTTACATTCATCATAATCACGCAATAAACGTTCCTGTTTTTCTTTATCCGAAACGCCTATTAAGCGTTGTTTTAACACCTCACATAAATTTTCACATCTTTGAGGATGTTTTATATCAGAGAAAAAAGTCGGACGAATAAGATCTGCATAAGCCGTTTTAGAAAAAACAGATATACTGCACACCAATAAAAGAGTAAAGAAACATTTCATAACATACCTCTTATAAAAAAATGTAATACGCAACATGTATATTGTATGTTGGTTATTGTAAAAAAAACAAGCATAAAAAGATATTGGCAAAAAAGAAAGATGTTGGGATATACTATTTATTTCACAAGTTTCTTTATTAAAGGATGATTATATTTAGAAAATATCATTAAAGACAAAAAAACCTCCCATGGAGGGAGGTTATATAATATAAAAGGAGTGTAGATAAGGAGTGTATCGTAAGGATTATGAAAGAACTGGCAGTTACCTACTCTTCCGCGGCTTAAGCCGAAGTACCATTGGCGTGGAAAAG
>JAFYRI010000012.1 GCA_017559525.1 Alphaproteobacteria bacterium
CTTTTCCACGCCAATGGTACTTCGGCTTAAGCCGCGGAAGAGTAGGTAACTGCCAGTTCTTTCATAATCCTTACGATACACTCCTTATCTACACTCCTTTTATATTATATAACCTCCCTCCATGGGAGGTTTTTTTGTCTTAAGGGTATATAATAAATATCTGCTTTTTTAAAATATAATACCTTGCTTTTTTTATCGATATCTTTTATTTCTTGCTCACTTATGGGGAGAAGTATATAATATGCACATTCTACTCATCTTTTTTTATAAGTTGTGTATTATGAAATGTTTCTTTACTCTTTTATTGGTGTGCAGTATATCTGCTTCTGCTTATGCGGATATACCTACTACTACTTATTTGTATGGTCAAATTCCATTAGAAATGGTTGAGGTATTGATTTTAGGGAGTGTTACTTTCTCTGTAATATTGTTACGTTTTTTGAAAAAAAAGAAGCAATCAGAAAAACAAGAGAGACAGATTAAGATATTAAATAGCATAATGTTATTTGGTATAACTCTTGTATATGTTGTTTTAGCTTTAGTCATAGCATTGCTGATAGAGTATATAGGACCTTTTTTACCTTTCTTTATTGCGATTATTTTATTTATGTTTATTTGTTTTGGAATTCCAATACTAAAACTAATGCAAAAACTAAAACAGTATTTAAAAGGGGAAATAGCTTTATGTTGTTTTTATTGTGTTTACTGTGTTTATTTTATACTGGTTATTATGTTGATTTTTGTAGTGTCAGTCAGTCTTACAGATGGATTACTTGGATTTAATCATCTAATTGAAGGTTATGTGCCATATTCCTACTCTGATGAGAGGTTATTAAATTGATGAATTGTTATTAAAATGAAACCTTTATTGACGCTTTTTTATTTTCATGATACAATTAATATATGCCTTAATTTTAGGAGGATACTATGAAACAAGTTGATTTTGAAAAACATCTTCTTTTTACTTTGCAAAGTGAAGCTAAAAGATTGGAAAAGCAGTATCCACAAGGTAATTATATATGTAGTTTTGAAGATATTGAACATTTATGGTGTTCGGATTTTACAAAAGAACAATATAAGAGTATGATTGGCGCATATGCTATGATGATAGTTAGAGCCAATGATAATAGAGTTTTGCCGAGTGAAACAGAGATAGCAAAAGGGAAAAGAAGTTTGGATTTATTTCAGGGAGGGAATTTAACATACAGACAAATTCTTTCTATTTTATATAATGCACGTCGTAATCTTAATTATCCAAGTAAGTTAACTGAGAAAGAATGTAATAATTTGGATAATATATTGAAGAAGCCAACACCGCAAATAGATGTTAGAGATACAGGGAAGTGGATTATTCGTTCTCCCAGTAATAGAAGACAAAAAGGATATTCTACTAGTTCCGATCCGCAAGATAGATTAGTCGCAAATATTAACTTTGATGAAAATGTTATAAAAAAAATAGATAATTATTGTAGTAAACGTAGATGTTGGTATAAAACACTTGAAACAGTTGAGGCATGTCATAGGGTGGATACCTTAGTGATTTATAGTTTAGATCAATTATCTGATGCAGATAAAAAAGAGTTTGTCGGTATTGTTTCACCTTATGTTAGACATGATATTCCGCACAGAACAAATACATTAGATGGTACATTAATTGCGGAAGGGATTTCTACTGCCCCAGAATTGAATTCTGCTCAATGTAAACAATTTATTGATAATTATCGGTGTTCTTCCTCAGAAAAAGAAAGCTTGATTAAAGCTTGTACAGATAAAGGAAAATTAAAAATAAGTTTAGGACAATATACTATTTTACAAGAATTATCTAGCTTAATGTATAAATTTTATCAGGAACAACAAAATTCGCAAGACAAACAATTAGAATGTGAAAAAGCAGAAACACAAAAAATATCTTGTATAGGGGTAATATTAAATGCTTTGCAAATGAACGATGTTTTTTTATCAAAAGATTCTAAAGGGCGAGATTTGTTTGTATTTGTTCCCAAAGAGAGTGTTTCGCGTTCTGATGCATTAGGAGCCGTTCATAAAATGAAAGAGGCTGGTATGAATATTATTGCCGGAGCACAGGATAAAGATAATAAACCATTATATACAACAGATCCTAATATAAATAGTCAAAAACAAAATGAATGGATGAAGTTATTGCAACAACACATCTCTAGAAAACAATAAAATTGTATTGATTCATGTCATCATTATCAAAAATTTTTTTAGTTTCATTATTTTTAGGATATTTTTTCTATAGAATATATTTAATTGAATGACTTATTTTGATTATAATGATTCGATTAAAGAAATACTAAGTTTGATAGATTTCTTTTGATTACATCACTAATAAATCAAAGATATGTTAATTTTAACATTAAATTTTTGTGCCAAATATATACTTTTATTTATATTTTATATTAAAAAATATAAAATTTATGAATTTTTATAAAAAAATAATCAAATTTTTATTTTTTTTCTTGCAAACAACAATTAAATGGTGTAAATATTTTTTTATATACAACAAATGGTTGATTTAAAATGGGGGAATAGATCAAGATCTTTGTTGTATAGGGGGACTTTATCCATAGGCCTTAAGATTAATAGGGGGAGTTAATCTAAGGTATTGGATAAAGAGGGCGGACGAAAGATATTCTTTCGTCCGTTCTGTTATTTTAAGATATTATTTAAAAATTGGCTGAGTTTTATATCTTGCCAAGAATGGATTTTCTTTTGTGGCATCTCCAAAACAATTATCAGATGATGCTTTACACCCACCTTGGCATTTTTTTAACATTTTACAAGAGTTACAAAATTCAGGATGAGCATCGATGAAGTTTTTAGCTTTTTCACTATTTAAAATTTCCTTGATGGTCATTGTATTGATGTTGCCTACAATTGTAGGAGAAAACGAACATAATCGGATATTACCTAAATAATCCATGACAATAATATGTGGTTTGGAACTGACGCCACATAAAGTTATTTTTACATGTTTAAATTTTTTATGGTCAATGATACAAGGAGGGATATTAACGGATGAAAAGAATGACATATCCGGATGCATTATTGCAAAATTTTCACAAATTTCCAATCCTTTGATTAGTTCCAGAGGAGATAGTTGCAAATCATCAACGCAATCTCGACCATTACCGCAAGGATTAAAACGATTAAAGGAAAAATTTCTAACTCCCAGTGCATACGATAAATTTAATGTATCTAACAGAGTGCGGAAATTTTTCTTTGTTGCAACAAAAATATGTGAAACCAAAACACCTTGTTTGACACACTCTTGTGTTGCATAAACAGCATTATCAAAGGCCGAAAAATTCTTTGCTCTGGCTTGGGTGTCAAAAATATCCCTATCGGCAGAAATAAAAGAAATATCAAACATTTTGACCCCATGTGCTTTAGCAAAAGCTATCTTTTCAGCATCTAAAAAAGACCCGTTTGTCATGATATTTATACTTTTAATACCACATTCTTTAGCTGTAAGCAAAATATCATTTATATCTGAACGTGTATAGGGTTCTCCACCGGTTATAGCTAAACCAGTACATTTTGTTTTTTTTAAGGCAGTTCGTAACAAAGAGAGGGTATCTGGTGTATTCAATAAGTACTTAGGATATTCAGATGAGATTCTTTGAATATTATAACAATGTTGACAATTGAGCGAACATTTAGATGTTGATTCAAACATTAACCATTTTATTTTCATCACGATTATTCCTTTCGCTTTGTAAGAAGAAGTCCAGCTTCCCAATAACCGATTTTGTGTTCTGTCACTAATTGAACATTTAATAAAGATAACAAAGGTAGTATAGTAAACAAAAATACCTTTAACCATATTCGCTTATACCCGTCTTTTGATTTTTTATAGAACAAGTATAGATAACATCCAATAACATAAATAAATGTAAATGCATAGATGGAAATTTTAGCTGGAGATGTTATTGTGTATCCTGAGGCAATTACAAAAAAGATGGGTAAAATGCCCCCAATTCCATAAAGTTTTAGGAATTTTTTTATGCCTATTTTTATCATAAAATAACATATTATTACATTTAATCCCAAAAAGATGCAAACATCGGTGTATTCAAGTGTAAAACGTACGTGAAAAGTATCACATAAGATGAGTATAAAAGAGATTAACAAAACAATGGGAGTGACATAGTATAAAAATAAGCGTTCAGTGAAAGACATATTGTGATGAGAATGTAAATCACAATAAACTTTTAAAAATGCTAAAGCACTCACGGCACTGATAAGACAGAGTATTTTATTAGTCCATGTGGAGAAATAAGGAAATACAAATCCCTTCAGATAGTGATAATTTTGATGCTTTTCTCCACTCGAAAGAGGTTCTACGAAGATATCTCCTAAGATTTGAGCAATAGTTTTATCATAATGGAGAAAACAGATAGACATAAGAACAAATATAATCGCCGACCATCCGATATACGTCATCCACCCCCAAAAGCCTTCTTTTTTTGAGGTTGTGTTGATTTGAGCACTGTCTTGAACGGGATTATTTAAAATCTCCTTGACATTTACTTTTGGTTTTCTTTTTGGTGGCATGATACCCTCCTTTTTATTTTTATTGTACCACCTTTGGCATATTCGTCAAGGCAACTTTATTTCTTGCCATTGTTGTAATGAGCTAAAATACGTTGTTTATCTCGGTTCCAATCACGCTTTTTGATATCTTCACGTTTATCTGCGTGATTTTTACCAATGGCAAGGCCAATTTTTACTTTAGCACGACCTCGTTCGTTAAAATAAATTTCCATAGGTACAACGGTTTTTCCCTTTTTGGCAATTTCACCCAATAAATAGTTTAATTCTTTGCGTTTCAATAATAATTTTCTGGGACGACCAGCAACGTGTTGCACAAATCCACCTTTTGTGGATTCAAATTCCAAAATATGGGCATTGACTAAAAATAATTCGTTTTTATCAGCACTGGCATAGCTTTCGTTAATAGTTGCCCGACCAGCACGTAAAGACTTAACTTCACCGCCCGTTAACATAATGCCAGCTTCAAACGTTTCCAAAATAGCGTAGTTAAAATGAGCTTTTTTGTTGGTAGCTACACGACCAGTACTGATTAAAGTTGTATTCATTGTCTATCCATTTTGTATAAAGGTATCCATTATTGGTTTTAAAACGGCTTTAATTCTACCACCCAGCATTGGGAAAATATTGCTTAATATTTTTTCATGGTATTCTTTCAGCCATGCTTTTTCTTCCGCTGTCAGCATATCAAAATCAACCATGCGCGCATCAAACGGAATAAACAGCAAGTTTTCAAATTTCAGATTGCCATTTTCTGATGGAACGCTGAGCAACATATTTTCAAGTCGAATACCAAAACCGTTTGTTTCATCATAGTATGCTGGTTCATTGGAAAATACCATGCCTGCATAAAGTGGTGTTGTGCTTTTTTCGTGAATAACCGGAGGATTTTCATGGACGGATAAGAACATGCCAATACCGTGCCCAGTTGCATGTAGATAATCTACGCCATCAGCACGTAAAAACTGATGAGCTAATTTATCTAATTCAACCGGCGTATTTCCCTCTTGTATTTCGGCGCTTGCCAAAGCAATATGTCCCTTTAATACTTGTGTATAACGTTTTTTTGTCAGAGGCGTTGGTTTACCAATACAAATTGTTCTTGTCATATCTGTTGTGCCATTCAGGTATTGACCACCAGTATCCACCAACAACAAAGGATATTTGCGAATAAAACAAGAGGTAGATGGGGTTGGCAGGTAATGAGCTTGAGCTGCGTGAGGACCGCTAGCTGCAATTACATCAAAACTGTCCGCTATATACATAGGGTCTTGAGCGCGTAATCCCTTCAACTCCTTAACGCAATCAAGCTCCGTGATGGTTTCTTTTTGCTCCTCTACAAATGCTAAAAATTTGCAAATGACAGCACTTTCAAATAAGCACGCTTGTTTTAAATTTTGAATTTCAATAGCATTTTTTTGAGCCTTCATTTGTGCCACGATATCGGGCATGTCCGTTAATACTTTTGCAAGTGGTTCATACATAGAGTAGGGCAGGCAAGAAAAATCACTCATAACCTTCTTTTTTGATAATTTTTTCAGTGCTTTTTCGGTGGCTTGTTCGCATTCGCCAGTTGCATGTACAATGGCGCGATCATAATAAATTGGACATTGAGGATTTTGTAAATCTCGGCGATTGATTAGCCAAGAAACGGATTCTGGATCGGCCACTAACATCGCTTCAAATCCATGCATTTGAATTTCACTGGCTACAGATGTGATTTTATCTTCAGCGCTGCGGCCAGCATAAATTTCATCATATTCCGTTGGTTTCATTTCTGCAGCACTTGGTTTGTTTGTCCAAAACATATCTACAATATTGTCGGATAAATTAATCCATTTGATTTTTTGTGCCTTGGTTTCCTTTTGCATTGTTAAAATGCTGCGAGCAGAATGAACATCTCCATTAAAAGCAATTTTTTTACCTTTTAAATGTTCATTTATCCATTTAAGTGGTGTTGTTTCGGTAGGAACCTCTATTACCTTAAAGCGAGCTTGGTACTTGGCTTGAACCGTATATCTAGAATCCACGAATAAAGTTTCGGTATCAGCTGTAACAATAGCCAAACCCGCAGAACCGGAAAAACCCGTTAAAGCCTGTAAGCGTTTTTTATCTGCCGTTAAATATTCACCCAAAAATTCATCTTGATGAGGAATTAAAACAGCATCTAAACCGTTTTGTTCCAAATATGCTCTAATCTTTTCTAACAACTAAAGTACTCCATCCATTAATGCGATATTTCGCAACAAATTTTAAACCAATGTCTGTGTGAGCCTTTAATACCCAACGTTCTTGGCGAATTAAAAAGCCCGATAAAATGGCCATACCACCCGATGTTAAATGGTCTTTTAAATCGCTGGCCATATTAATTAAAGGTCTTGCCAAAATATTACAGAAAACTAAATCATATTGGTCATTAACACCTTTATACCCATCACTTTCCCAAACACGCATTAAATGGTCAAGACCATTGATCTTTGCGCTGTTAGAGGTCACTAAAACAGATTCCGGATCAATATCAACGGCATCAACCAGTGCATTAAATGTTTTGGCATAAGCCATTGCCAAAATACCACTACCACAGCCAACATCAATAACTTTTTTGGGTTTTTCAGCCAATTCATTCAAAGCCGTTAAACATCCTTGTGTTGTTTGATGTTCGCCAGAACCGAAAGCTGTTGCGGCATCAATTTGTAATGCAATTTTGTCAGCCGGTGGCGCATCCTTGATATGAGAGCCATAAATATAATATTTGCCGATGGTGACAGGTGGGAAACTGATTAAACTTTCCTTCAACCAGTTCTTCTTTTCCATTTCATTAAGAGCCCATTCAGGTTGACTGATGCCACACATTTGGCTGGCAAAAGCCATGGCTCGTTCGATATCTTGGATATCTGGTTTTGTTTCAAAAATGGCTTGTACTTCCCACATACCTTTATGTTCGCCTTTTTCAATTGGCATTGTTAAAACGGCACTAGCAAATTCCTCTAACGCCATTTCAAATGTTGCGACATGTTCCGGGGCAACCAAAAACTTCATATCAAAATTATCATAACATGGATTTTTATCGTATAACATTATTTTCTCCTTTTTGCGCCATTATGCCAAAAAGTAATTAAAAATGCAAGCTTTTTCTTTTGCTTATAACCATAAAAATCAATCTGTTTCTTTGAAAGAATAATCATTTAATTTTTGGATTGCATTTTTGTATTTTTTTGTATCACATCATCATACAAATATAAAAGAAGCTAATATTTGTTTAAATTGCCCGCAAGCTGTGTGGAAAAATAGTAAATGTCTTCTTTGTCCGGCACTAGGAAAACCAACAGCAGATCGTTCTGCATGTGAAGAGCATTATTTAGCAACGAACAATATTTATTATGCATGTGATAATGCATCACACAATCCTGCTTCTACTGAACAAGAATGTGACACATGTGGTGAGGGCGTTCGTATTTGGCGGTCAGTATATAAAGATTGTATTTCTTGCAATTATTCATCGGCTTTAATTTCAAAAAAGGCCGAGTGTTTAGAATGCGATAATCGGTATTGGACTGGTACAAATGAAAATTCTGGATATTGTTATTTGTGACCAACGGGGCAAAAACGCAACGAGGAAGGGCAGTGTGAATAAAAAGATAAGGGATTTCAGAAAATCCCTTATCTCATATTTAACACTTTTTGTAGTAAATCCCGTGCGACATTGGCATCCAATGTCTTTTTAATTTTGTGGCGACGCATCCCAATATCGGTCATAAAACCTTCAGCACGTGTAGATGAGTGTCTTTCATCGATAAAGAAAATCGGTAGACCGAATTTTTCTTCTAACCGTTTTGCAAATAATCGTACAGAATGGGCTGTATCACCTTCTGTGCCATCTGGTTGATAGGGCATGCCTATCACAAAGCCGCATGCTTCACGAGAGCGTACAATATCATCTAGTTCTACAATTTTTGAAATGATTTTTAATGGATAGGCTAAATTGCGTTCTTTGTCCGAAACGGCAACACCAATGCGAACAGAGCCATAATCTATGCCGATCAATGGTTTGCTGGCAGGTAATTTTTTTTTGAAATCTGCCCATAAATTTTCTTGTATTTTGTTTTTGTTTTGGTTACAATGCATATCAGTCATAACCTCTTTTATAAAGGGAGCATGCAAAATATGCAAGAAAAAAAAATAATTATTACGTCTGATCACGCTGGGTGTGAGGCAAAAGCCATTGTAAAAGAACATTTGAAAGAGTTGGGGCATATTGTTTTTGACTATGGCCCACATTCTGCGGATAAAGCAATTGATTATCCAGATAAAGCCTATATGATGGCAAAAGGCCTTGCCAGAAATGAAGCGCAAATTGGTATTTTGTTATGTGGAACTGGTATTGGTATGAGTATTGCTATTAATCGATATAAGCATGTACGAGGAGCTTTATGCTGCAATGCCGAAATGGCACGTTTGGCAAGAGCTCATAATAATGCAAATGTTTTGATATTGGGTGGACGTACAACAGATAAGCAAACCCTTATTGAATGTGTGGATGCATTTTTGAGTACACGTTATGAAAGTGGTCGTCATGAAATCAGAGTTAAAAAATTAGGAAGGATGCCAGATGAATTGTAAAACAGAAGCTATGAAAAATTTTTGGGAAACACCTCTTGCTGAAGCTGATGCTGATGTGGCAAGAATTATTACACGTGAATTATGGCGTCAACAAGATCATATTGAATTGATTGCGTCTGAAAATATTGTGTCTAAAGCAGTATTGGAAGCTGCGGGAAGTGTTATGACCAACAAATATGCCGAAGGGTATGTTGCTCGTCGTTATTATCATGGTTGTGAATGTGTGGATGAAGTAGAACAACTTGCCATTGATCGCGCTAAACAAATTTTTAATGCCGGATTTGCCAATGTTCAACCGCACTCTGGTAGCCAGGCAAACGCTGCTGTTTATATGGCATTGTTGCAACCAGGCGATACAATTTTGGGCATGAGTTTAGATGCTGGTGGTCATTTGACTCATGGATGTAAGGTTTCTTCTTCGGGTAAATATTATAATGCTGTTTCTTATGGCGTGGATGATAACGGGTTAATTGATTATGAAGAAGTCGCCCGTATTGCCAAAGAACACAATCCGAAACTTATCATTGCAGGGGGGTCTGCATATGCCCGTATTATTGACTTTAAAAAATTTCGTGAAATTGCTGATTCTGTTGGCGCTTATTTAATGGTGGATATGGCTCACTTTGCAGGTCTTGTTGCTGGTGGTGCTTATCCTAACCCATTGGATTATGCGCATGTCGCTACGACAACAACTCATAAAACATTGCGTGGTCCTCGTGGTGGTATGATTTTAACAAATGATGAAACAATTGCTAAGAAAATCAATTCTGCTATTTTCCCAGGTTTACAAGGTGGTCCACTTATGCATATTATTGCGGCTAAAGCGGTGGCTTTTGGGGAAATCTTGCAACCATCATTTAAAGAATATGCTGAAAAAGTAGTGCGCCATGCTAAGGTTTTGGAAACAGTTTTGCGTTCTCGTGGTATTAATTTAGTGTCCGGTGGTACAGATAGCCATTTATTATTACTTGATTTGCGTGGATGGCAAATTACGGGCGCAATGGCTTGTGATGCTTTGGCTCGTGCTCATATTGTTTGTAATAAAAACTCTGTGCCGAATGATCCGCAAAAACCAACTGTTACCTCAGGTCTTCGTATAGGAACACCTGCTGGTACAACACGAGGGTTTGGTGAAGCAGAATTTGAAGCCATTGGTCATATGATTGCCGATGTGTTGGAAGGTTTAGAACAAAATCAACAAGATAATTCAAAAGTTGAAATGGTTGTGGCTGAAAAAGTTTCTGCTATGTGTCGTGCTTTCCCGATTTATCAGAAAGGATTTTAAGTATGCGCTGCCCTTTTTGTGGATGTATGGAAACTCAAGTAAAAGATTCACGTCCATCAGATGATGGATCTAATATTCGTCGGCGACGCAGTTGTCCAGAATGTGGATCCAGATTTACAACATTTGAATATGTACAACTTAGAAATTTTACGGTTTTGAAACGTAATGATATGCGTGTACCGTTTGAACGTGATAAATTAGTGCGCTCCATTCAATTGGCAGTACGTAAGCGAGATATTGATTCTGTACAAATTGAAAAGATTGTGAATAGCATTATTCGTCAATTAGAAGCTGGCGGTGAATCAGAAATTAGATCATCCGATATTGGGGAATTAGTAATGGATTCCTTATTGGAACTTGACAAAGTTGCTTATATCCGTTATGCTTCTGTTTATAAAAATTTTGCAACGACGGCAGATTTTGAAGAATTTGTCGCTAAACTTACAAAGGCTTAAACTATGGAACAAAAAAATACAACCTTAAAATATACAAATGCTAGATTATTAGCAGTGCAAGCTCTTTATACGCATGCGATAACTGATGAAGATTGGGATAAAATTATGTCCCGTTGCTTAATGGGTGAAATTGGCGGTGAGTTGATTGAAGATATTGCAGGTCGTGAAAATTATATAGAATTATCATCAGCTGATGCTAAATTGTTTACGAAAATTGTTCAAATTGTTAAGGAACGTGAATCCGATTTGGATAATGCTATTAAAGGTGCTTTAAGTGAGACAGTTCAATATGATCGTTTGGAAGTGACTTTGAAATGTATTTTGTTGGCTGGTATGGCAGAATTTTTTGCCAATCCAAATTTGGATGCTCCAATTATCATTAATGAATATACAGATATTGCTTGTTCATTTTATGATGGGCCTGAGGTTAAAATTACAAACGCCGTTTTGGATAAGTTCGCAAAAATCGTGCGTGAATAGGTTAGAAAAAGAGGGGCTGAGGCCTCCTTTTTTGTATGGTGTCTTAGTTTTTATATAATCTACTTTTTAGTATGTTAAGTAGTAGTTGAAAGTATATTTGTTTTTCTAAAAAAATATATTTATAAGAGGGGGGGGCTATCTTTTGATTGGCTGCTGTTTGCTTGAATTATAATTATATTGAATAATAAAAAATGTAATATAAAAAAATAAAAAAAATAATATAAAAAATGTTAACAGAATAAAAATAATCGTGTATAGTATTGTTTATAGTGGAAAAGTGTATTACAAAAAGAGGGTGGGGGAAATGCCAAAAGTATCAGTTATTATACCAGTTTATAACGTAGAAAAATATTTACCAGCTTGTTTGGATTCTATTTTAAATCAAACATTAAAAGATATTGAAATTATTTGTGTGAATGATGGTTCTCCGGATAATTCACATAAAATTTTGGATGCTTATGCGATGCGATATCCTCATATTCGTGTTATTAATCAAGAAAATGCTGGTTTGTCTGCAGCGAGAAATACTGGTATTAATGCCGCATGTCCCGTTAGTGGCTTTTGATTTGTTGCCGGATGACGGAAGTAAAAAATTCTCTTTGCGTAAAGCGCCAGTATATGACCTTGATAATATGCATGAAACAGTGACAAGTAATCCACTTAAATACTTAAAGAAAAGTAAAACAAAAAGCCGTATTTGGAATAGTGCTTGTTTAAAATTATTCCGTCGTGATTTGTTTGAAAATTTACGCTTTGAACCAGGTATTTATTTTGAAGATATGGTTTTAACATGCAAAATGTTACGGGATAGACCTAAAACAGTTATTATTCCAAATAAAATGTATTATTATAGAACAAATCCAACATCTATTATGCGTTCTAATATGCAACCGAAACATATGGAATCTTATTGTAAAGCATTTGAAATTATTTTGAATCATTATCAAGATGAAAAATATGCTAAGGAACGAGCAATTGTAATGAAAAGTGTTATTCCTTTAGCATTGGAAGAAATTGTAAATCAATTAGATAATTCTGATGCTCGTGCAAAAAGACGTATTTTGCCGATGTGGCGAGATATGTTATCAGCCTTAGCACGTCAAAAAGTGGTTTCATGGGATGCTATTAAAGATAAAGGACGTGGTATTTTGGATACACAACACGAAGCCGCACCAGTTTCTGTTCCAGTTGTTTTATCTCGGGATTTGCTTAGAACTTCTCGAAAAACATATGGTAAAAGATTTTTATGGCGTGGTCGTCATAAGGGATAATCTCCTGATAAAACCTCCCTCAATTTGTGAGGGAGGTTTTTTGTTATTTTAATAATCGTTTTAGATATTTTCCTGTGTAACTGACAGGATTTTCTGCAACTTGTTCTGGAGTTCCTTGAGCAACAACTGTGCCGCCGCCATCTCCGCCTTCTGGTCCCATATCGATAATATAGTCAGCTGTTTTGATAACGTCCAAGTTATGTTCAATAACTAAAACGGTATTGCCTTGTTCTACTAAAGCATGCAAGACTTCTAATAGTTTTTGAATGTCAGCAAAGTGTAATCCAGTAGTCGGTTCATCCAAAATATAGAGCGTTTTACCTGTCCCTCGGCGGGATAGTTCTTTGGATAATTTGATGCGTTGTGCTTCACCACCTGATAAAGTGACGGCGGATTGGCCTAATGAAATATAGCCCAATCCTACACGTTGTAGTAATTCACACTTATCACGAATTGCGGGGATATTTTGGAAAAAGTCAGCCGCTTCATCTACAGTCATATCTAAAACATCAGCTATAGATTTGTCTTTATATTTTACCTCTAATGTTTCACGGTTATATCGGTTGCCGTGACATGTATCGCACTCTACATATACATCTGGTAAAAAGTGCATTTCAATTTTTAATACACCGTCACCACCGCATGCTTCACATCGGCCACCTTTAACGTTAAAGGAAAAACGACCCGCCTTGTACCCGCGCTCTTGTGCTTCTGGCAATCCAGCGAACCAATCACGAATTGTTGTAAACATGCCAGTATAGGTAGCAGGATTTGAGCGAGGCGTTCTGCCAATTGGGCTTTGATCAATATCAATGATTTTATCAATATATCCCATCCCTTTGATTTTTTCATAAGGTCCTGCTGGTTCTTTTGATTTGTTAATCAGTTGATTGAGGCCTTTATACAATGTTTCAATAATAAGCGATGATTTGCCGCCACCCGATACACCGGTTACGCAAGTAAATGTCCCCAGCGGTATATCCACATCAACATGTTTTAGGTTGTTAACAGTAGCCCCACGAACGGACAAAAACTTACCATTTCCAACGCGTCGTGTTTGTGGTACAACAATCTTGCGCATGCCTGATAAAAATTGGCCAGTGGCAGACATCGGATTATTCATAATTTGTTCAGGCGTTCCTTCAGCGACAACATGTCCACCATGACGGCCGGCTTCGGGACCAATGTCAAATATATAATCTGCGGCTCGTATAGCATCTTCGTCATGTTCCACAACAATAACGGTATTCCCTAAATCTCTCAATCGTGTTAATGTTGCCAATAATTGGTCATTGTCTTTTTGATGTAAGCCAATGGATGGTTCATCTAACACATACAAAACACCTGTCAATCCGGAACCGATTTGACTTGCCAAACGAATGCGTTGAGATTCTCCGCCCGATAATGTACCGCTAATGCGATCAAGGGCTAAATATCCCAAACCAACATTGTTTAAGAATGTTAAACGCTCAATGATTTCTTTTAAGATACGAGCAGCAATTTCCTGTTTTTGAGGAGTTAGCGTTTCATTTAATCCACTAAACCATTCCAGCGCAGATTTGATAGATGTTTGAGAGGCTTCTGAAATATTCTTACCTCCCACTTTAACAGCCAATGCCTCAGGGCGTAACCTGGCGCCTTGACAAGATTCACATGGGGAAACGGATTGGTATTTGCTGATTTCTTCACGCATCCAATCGGATGATGTTTCCATATACCGTCTTTCCATATTTGGAATAACACCTTCAAAGGTTTTGTATCCATATAAAACGGCTTTTTTTGTTTCGTCGGATAATAATCGCCATGGTGTATCTAAATCTAAATCAATGGTTCGCATTAAAGATTTCAGCGCTGTATCATACCACATAAACATATCGCCGCCACGACTGGCCCATGGGGCAATAGCACCCTGACGAATGGTTTTATTCACATCTGGAATGACTAAAGCAGGGTCAACGTATTGTTTGAAACCCAATCCAGAACAAGTTGGACAAGCTCCCTGTGGGTTGTTAAATGAAAATAGACGAGGTTCCAAATCCGTAATCGTAAAACCTGAGACAGGGCAGGCAAACTTACTGGAAAAAGTTTTGATTTCGCCATTATCCATACGTTCGGTTTGTGCTAATCCATCGGCTAAATCCAATGCTTTTTCTAATGAGGCTGCCACACGGCTTTCCACATCTGGACGCACGATAATGCGGTCAATAACGACTGAAATATCGTGTTTTTTATTTTTATCCAATGTTGGTGTTTCATCGATGTCATAGATTGTGTCATCAATTTTAACGCGTCCGAATCCTTTTTTTTGCCACTCTTGCATTTCCTTGCGATATTCACCTTTGCGAGCGCGTACAACAGGTGCCAAAATCATCAATTTTGTCCCTTCATCCATCGCCATAATAATATCGACCATTTGTGAAATGGTTTGCATTTCAATAGGTAAACCGGTGGCAGGAGAGTAGGGGATGCCAACTCTAGCCCATAATAGACGCATATAGTCATAAATTTCGGTAATGGTTCCAACGGTAGAACGAGGATTTTTACTGGTTGTTTTTTGTTCAATCGAAATGGCTGGAGATAATCCCTCAATAGAATCAACATCTGGTTTTTTCATTAAATCCAAAAATTGACGAGCATAAGCTGATAAACTTTCTACATATCGGCGTTGCCCTTCGGCATAAATTGTATCAAAGGCCAGGGATGATTTTCCCGAACCCGATAATCCTGTAATTACCACTAACTTGTCTTTTGGAATATCAACATCAATATTTTTTAGATTGTGTTCTCTAGCACCACGAATTTTGATGAATTTGTTGCTGTCTTTAAATGCTTTTTCCAAATGTACATTTGTTGATACGTTAATTGTGACATTGTCTTGGGTATAGGTTTTATCTGTCATATAAAAATCCTTTGTCAGTTATTTTTGTTATTATATATTTTTTTGTTTAAAAGTACAAGAGAAAAAGAATATATTTTTCGATGTCCGAAAAATCATTGACAAAAATAATGCAATATGATATAATTTTTCCACTATCTTATGCGAAAGGGAATTTGATGATTGAAAATTTTGAAATGCCTTCTGAAATTAAAGGTAAGCGTATTTGTTTAAAGCGTGTAGAGGAAAATGATACAAATGCAATTAAAAAAGTTTGTGATGCAATTTTTAGCGAGGGAACACTAAAGCGAATTGAAAAAGTAATGGGATATTTTTCTGATGGACCTGATGATATTCCGTCTTTAGTTCGTTCTTTGAATCGTACATTTGAAAAAAATGGTTTTAATTATTTTATTTTTAAAGATGATAAAGTTATTGGTCAAATTAATGGTTTCCCGTGTCAAGGTTATCAACGTTCAGTTGTGACGATTTGGGGATGGATTTCTGATGCAGAAATGCGTAAAGGATATATGAAAGAGGCAATTAAGTTATTGGAAAATGAACATTTTTCAAGAAGTTTAATGTCTTTAGAAATTTCTGCTTATAATAATTTAGCGGTTCATGCTTTATGTCATTCTTTAAATTTTTATGGCGCGGGTGAAAGAACGCCTTATCAATATTTTTATCGCCATCGCTCTGATTGGATGTCAGAACAAATGCCACAACGTATTATTCATCATGATGACATTAGTCAAGCTCATTCTCAGAAACAAAAGGGAGAACGTTCATAGATGTCTGTGATGTTCCGATATAATACAAATTGTTGGCCTGACAAACTTGTTGGGCCTCGTGTTGTATTAAAAAGATTGGAGCCAACACAAGAATATGCTGATTTATTTCACCAAATAATCAGCAATAATACAAAACATTTAACTGATAGTTTTGCTTATTTAGTGCATCAAATTAATTCATCGCAGGCTGCTTTGTCCTTTTTAACAGCCGCTTATCAAGATTTTCTTTATGAAGCGCGAGATGATTATGGTATTTTTGTCGGAAATGATTTTGTTGGTGCGGTTTTGGTTTGGGGAAAAAGACGCACAGATCGTGAAATTATGTATTGGTTAAAAGAAGAAGCTTGTGGTTATGGTTATATGCATGATGCTTTGGATTTAATTGAACAAGAACATGCTAAATGTGCGCCTCATCATATTTTATTTGCTAATGTTAATGCTAAAGCAAGGGCTTCTGCAGCTTTATTAACAGCACGTGGTTATAATTTGGATGGACTTTTCTTTTTTAAACGACCAATGTCTAATGAATTGTCTCGAACGGTTATTCAGTCTGCGATGCATTCAATGCCGAAAGATGAGGGGCGAATATATGGATAAAATATTAAGGTCAAATCGTATTCGCTTAGAAATTTTGTCACCATTGCCGGAATATGCCGAACAATTGTCTGAAATTATTTGTCGTAACCGAGATCATTTAGACATGTGGCGAGGTGATGTTTTAAAATATGAAACATCCGAGTTATCGTTTTATAAATTGTTAATGGATAATTACTATTATGAACGTAAAGAAGGATATTTTTATCATATTTTTAAAGGTAAAAAAATTATTGGCCATATCAGTTTGTTGTCTTCTGGTAAATTTTGGGAAACATCTTATTGGTTAGATAAAGAATATACAGGACAAGGGTATATGCGAGAGGCTTTAAAAACCTTGGAAAATGCTTGGTTTCAAAAAAGTACAGCGCCTATTACTGTTCTTATAAATCCCGAAAATACACCTTCTTTGAAAGTTATTCATAAAATGGGATATACTTTGTTTGGGCAGAACAGATATTTGAAAAATTTTGCTATGTTTATGAGGGAACAAAATGTACATCAACCATCATTAATTATGTCAGCAAATCAACAAATTTTTACACAAAATCAACATGAGAAGGATTAAAGATGATACCATATCCAACCGTAATAGAAGGAACTCGTATTGTGTTGAAAATGTTATCTCCAACACCGACAAACGCACAAATGGTTTGTGATTTGGTGAAAAAAAATACAATGTATTTATATCCTTTTTTGAAAGAAGTGGTAACTGATGGTAAAGATGTATTAAATGCCTTACATCACTTGCGTCGGGCTGATAATTTATGTCGAGAAGATGATACGGCATTGTATTATATTTTTCATCAAGGAAAAATGGTTGGCGCAATTGAGGCTTTGATGTATCCTCATGAACGGGAGTTGCGTTTTTGGTTGGATCATGATGCAAAAGGTAAAGGATTGATGCGTGAAGCTGTTTTATTGATGGAAAAGATGTTATTTGAACGTAATCAAGATAGAATTATTTTAGGAATTTTAGATAGCAATACGCCATCACTTAAACTTGCAAAGCGATTAGGATATACTGAAGATTGGGAAGGTTATTTCGAAATAACATATGATAAATTTCATATGTTAAGAAAAAATAATTCAAGAAAAAGTTTAACTAATTTATATGATCGAACAAATGGTAGATAAAGGAAGTATATAATGTATCCTAGTAGAATTATAGGACGAAATATTGAGTTGAAAATTTTACCGGCAACTGAGGAAAATGCTGAAAAGGTTTATTATGTTATTCAAAATAATAAAGAATATTTGTCTCAATTTTTTCAACGATTGGTTTCAGCTTTTGATAATAAAAAACAGGCATTAGATATTTTAAAATTTGATGAAGAACAAAGATGGCTTAATAATTCTGTAAATTATTATATTTTTTCAAAGAATCAGTTGATTGGTGAGATTGCTGCCGATTGGTCTAGGCAAAATAGTAGAGCTTCTATTATTTATTGGCTGGATAAATCTCATGTTGGAAAAGGATATATGTCTCAAGCTTTGAAAATGATGGAAAAGAACCTGTTTTTAAATGGGTATTCTGAAACGCGTTTGTATATTGATGCTGCCAATTGGCGTTCTGTAAATGTTGCAAAATACAATTACTATCAATTAAGTGATGATGGTAATTATTATTTTAAAACACGTCAAATGTATAATAATCCTCGTCAACCAATATGCCATAAACAAGATTATATTGGACGTTTTTGTCGTTTGTTTCGGACGCGAAATAGATAACAGAAAATCGTTATAAAAAAAACCGCCGTAAAATCGGGCGGTATTTTTATATAACTTAGAAAAAACCTTAGTATCCTTCGCTATGGTAGCGTTTTCTAGCCATTTTACGAGAACGACGAATGCATTCAGTTGCTTTTCTGGCTTTTTTTTCAGATGGTTTTTCATAATATCTGCGCAATTTCATTTCACGGAAGCTGCCTTCTCTTTGCATTTTCTTTTTTAAAACACGCAAAGCTTGTTCGATATTATTATCATGAACAACGATAGTAACTATGGTACTCACACTCCTTTCGGACTATCTAATGGTTTATTTGTGCGTGCATTCTATCATATATTTTATATGAATGCAAGCATTTTTTTGAACTAGTTAAAATTATCTGCGTCTTGGACCATATAAGGAAACGGGTTTTTCCAAAATACTCATTAATTTTTGAATATTTTCTTGTCCCGTCACACGAATGGAGGTGCTTTGAGAAGTAACACCTGAGCAAATCGTATTTGGAATGCTGTTTTTATCTAATTCTGTGCGAATAAAATCAATTTGCTCTTCGTTTAAATGATCCACATTCATACGGCTTAAACTTTGTCCCTTTGAATCGAAATCAGCAATCCAATTGGTTTGTTTTTTCCATTCACAAAGTTTGGAATCGGACATACTTATTTTTGAAATAATAGAATTATTTTTCATGCTCTCCACTCTTATAAAAGGGGGCTCAAAGTAGGCGAGCCCCAATAATTAATTAACGAAAGAAATCTTTTAAGTAATCAGCTAATTTCGCAACTTCAATGCGTTCTTGTTCCATTGTGTCACGATTACGCAATGTAACAGTTGCTGGAGATTGTTCGATTGAATCAAAGTCAACTGTAATACATAAAGGTGTTCCGATTTCGTCATGACGGCGATAGGCTTTACCGACATTTCCGGAATCTTCTAACATAACACGACCGATGCCTGTTTTCAGCAAGCTATCCTTAATGTCATGGGCCATTTTCATGATTTCAGGATTGTTGCGTTTTAACGGAATGACGGCCACTTTTACAGGTGCCAAATGTTTTTTGAGTTTTAACACAATGCGTTCTGTTCCATTTGGCAATTGTTCTTGGGTAAAGGCGTCCATCATTAATACAACGAAAGCACGGTCTAATCCCATAGCGGTTTCTACAACGTATGGAATATATGTTTTGTTGCCGTCAAAGACATCTAAATAACTTAATTCTGTTGTGGAATCTGTGTTTTTCATGACATTAGCTTGGATATCAAATTTGCTTTGATTTTTGGTATGAGAACCCAAGTCGAAATCTTGACGGTCATGAATGCCTTCAACTTCATCAAATCCCCATGGGAATTCATATTCAATATCTGTAGCACATTTGGCGTAATGAGCCAATTGTTCATGATCTTTGAAGCGTAATTTATTTTCTGGAATACCTTGGTCAATCCACCACTGACGGCGAATTTCTTTCCATTTGTTCCACCATTCAATGTCTGTTCCAGGCTTAACAAAATATTGCATTTCGGCTTGTTCAAATTCACGTTGACGGAATAAGAAGTTGCGTGGTGTAATTTCGTTACGGAAAGATTTACCATGTTGGCAAATACCGAATGGTAATTTTCTGGCGGTTGAGACAAGTACGTTTTTAAAGTTTAAGTATGATCCTTGAGCTGTTTCCGGACGTAAATAAGCAAATGAAGAACCATCATCAACAGGTCCGATATTTGTTTTCATCATCAACATAAATGGACGAGGTTCTGTCAAATCTGTGCTACCACATTCTGGACATTTTCCATCTTGGATATGGTCGGCACGGATACGAGCTTTACATTTTTTACAATCGCACAACGGATCAGAGAATGTTGATTCGTGTCCACTGTATTTCCAAACTAAATGATGAGAAAGATGGGAGCATTCCAATCCTTCAATATCATCACGTTCATATACCATTGCACGCCACCAAGCATCACGAATATTCTTTTTTAGTTCGATGCCAAGTGGACCAAAATCATAAGTTCCTTTTAAACCACCATAGATTTCTGAATCTTGAAAAACAAAACCACGGCGTTTGCATAAGCTAACTAATTGTTCCATACTGGTTGCTGACATAATAAATCTCCTATTGTTAATAATGCCTCATTATAATCATCTGTAAAAGAAAGTCAACGATTTTTGTATGTAAAAATGTTGATTTTTCACATTTTGAAATTAAGTAGAAAATATGCAAGTTATTGTGAATGATTTAATGCAACAAAATTATATATATGAACGAACTGAAGCAGAAGGTCAAAATTTTTCCGAATCGTTTCGTCCGGAATTAACACCAATACAAATGTTGGAAATGGGTGTGTTTGAGGGGCACTATATGACAGATTGTCAAAGTGAATTTCCAGTGTGTTGGTTTAAAAAAGCTAAAATGAGTTTGGTTCCAAATATAGAGTGTAATTATTTTGGTGTCAAATCTCGTCAACCATTGTCTGTGTGGCGTCAAAAAGGATGGATAATTGGTCCGGATGTGCGAGGTTGGTTTCAATGGTATTGTCGGTACTATTCGGGGCGTAGATTACCCGAAATTGATGATATTCAGATTCGTAGATGGCGTTCATTTCGTCGTCATAAAGCGCAAATAGAGCAAAATTGTTTGCCAATGGATACAAAATGTCGTCTAAAACAACGTCAAGCCCTCTTGCAATGGGCGTATAATCCTATGTTTTGATAAAATAATATCTTGATTTTTAATGAAATGTATTTTTTTTGTAAAAAAAGTAAAAAAAGTACTTGCAATTTATTTTTTTTTCGGTTATAACTTCATTCATCGATGCCGGTTTAGCTCAGTTGGTAGAGCAGTTGATTTGTAATCATCAGGTCGTCAGTTCGAATCCGACAACCGGCACCATTAAAAAAAGTCACCGTTAAGGTGGCTTTTTTTAATGGTATTTGTTGCGGGTCGGACTGACGAAGACAGTCAGTTCGGATGGAGGGATAGGCGGATGTCAATACGCCGAAACAATCCCGACATAATGTTGAGGCTTAGCCGAAACAGCCCCTTGTGGGTGAGCTTTAGCGAATAATCCGACAACCGGCACCATTAAAAAAAGTCACCGTTAAGGTGGCTTTTTTTAATTGTATTTGTTGCGGGTCGGACTGACGAAAAATGTCAGTTCGAATGGAGGGATAGGCGGATGTCAATACGCCGAAACAATCCCGACATAATGTTGAGGCTTAGCCGAAACAGCCCCTTGTGGGTGAGCGAAAGCGAATAATCCGACAACCGGCACCATTAAAAAAAGTCACCGTTAAGGTGGCTTTTTTTAATTGTATATTTTTTTAAAATAATTTATTCGCGTTGCGTTTTTTTGAGTGATATATTGGAATGTATTGTTTGCTTTTCAGGCGTTTTGGGTGCTTTTGGTGCTTTTGATTGCACTCGTTTTATTCCATAAATTTCACCATTAATAACGGTTGTTTCGGTTTCAATCCTAAATGCTTTTGGATTGAGTATAACATAATGTGCTGGATTATGTATTTGTTCATCTCTTCCCGTCATTTTATATCCGTCTATCAAGAGTCCAGTTTTTGCTTCTCCAAATTCACGACATAAATTCCTAGGGCTCTTACCTATAATCATTGTTTTTAATTTATCTTGGATTATTTTGGCATATGCTTCAATTTCTGCTTCATTTGGTTTGTTGTTATCTGAACCATCAACTTTTTTCAAAAAGTCATACAGTTTAACAACATCCGGATCGGGTTTCTCTGAAATGTTTGCATTTTTTAAAGAATTTACGGTATTGTGATAGGATTTTTCTTCTGTTTGAACATCTTCTTTTTCTTTTTTATATGTTTCTATTTCTTTTTGTAAGTTTCCTTGTTCTTGTAACAATTCTTCTTTGTTATACTTTTCTTTTTTAGGACCAAAAAACTCTTTGATTTTTTCCATCAATTTTTTGGGAGGAGGATTTAAAATAGAGGTAATTTCTTCAACTCTTTGGCTGTTTAAGTCAATTTTTTTGGTTAGTTCTTCAATTTTTTGATCTCTTTGTGTTATCAGATTTTGATAGCGGTCAATCTCTATTACATTTTTAAAATATTCATGGTTGCAACTCATATCTTTTAAAGAATTGAATGCTTGTTTTAAAAATTGAGTTTTATCCGTTATTGGATAATCGATTTGCCAAAAATGATACAAACGTTCCATCGGTATTTCTACTCGGCTTAAGTCTTCATCTATTTTAGGGAATATACCACTTAATTTCCCTCCGTATGTAAAACCTGTTAAGCTTTTATTTAGGGTGCGCAGACGTAAACTAGCGTAGTCTACATCGGGTGTTACAAATAATCCTGGTCTAGAAATCTCGAAATTATGAAACTGATTTACTGTACCATGATAGCAGCGAATAGGTTTATCATCAGGAATAATAACGGGCGAGGTGTCATATGTATAGTCATTTGGTTCTTGTTGCAGTGTATAACAAGTCGCCATATCTAATTCATCTAATCTATCGCTTAATTGTTCAAAAAATGCCTCTTTATTTCCGGCAACTGCTTGCGCATATTTTGTTACACACTGTGGCGTATAATCAGTTGAACTCCATCCCTTTTGTGTTTCAATAGCATCATTGATGCAAGCAGATATTTCCTTGCACTCTTCTTTTTCTGGAAAATGCACTGCATTAATGATTTTTTCTTTATCTTCTTCGGTTATTTTTAATTTTGTTTTATGTTGAATTTCATTTAAAAAGTCTGTTGTTTCTTGAATGTAATGTTCGGGTGTTTTGATGACACGTGTTCCATCTGGAAAACTTTTAAATTTCTTGTTCCGAGTACCTTCTTTCAGATATTTATCAATACATCCATAAATGACGGGCAGAGGATCTATACCCGCGGCTAAAGCATAATCTGCCCCTAATAGAGAGAGTTCTTCTATTTTTATTAAAAGGGGGTATTGCGTTATCTGTGCATTTTCTTTGCGTTCATATAGCGTGCTAAGTGGTAATTTAAAGTGCTCGCACATTGCAGGCATAATATCATTCATGATTGTTTTTGTCCATCTTAAAGATTGCACTTCGTTATTATCATGGGATAGTGTGTTATCTGAATTATCATGGGATAGTGTGTTATCTGAAAAAGTATTTCCATCTTTCTTCAAAATGTATGATGGTGCATTATTATCATGGGATAGTGTGTTATCTGAAAAAGTATTTCCATCTTTCATCAAAATGTATGATGGTGCATTAATTGATTTTAATAATTTTTTTTGTTGTTTTACATATTCTCCTTGTTGTGAATGATTATAGGAAGCAACCTCGCCACCATGAGGTGTTGAAAATTTGCCAGGAAGAAACCCTCTATCCCATGACAATCGAGTTCTGTCGGCATCCCATAGACAGGCAGCAATTTTTTCATCTGTATTTCCCCCATCTGTATGCCATTTAATGGCTTGAACAACTTTTTCTTTTTCTTGTTCAGATAGGCCAAAATCATGCTCTTCTAAAAATGCACGTGCTATTGGCTCGCACTGGGCTGCGTGTCCTTTTGGACCTCTTCCTGCATCATCGCCATCATTTGTTCTAGCGCAATCGTGTAGGGCACAAGCCAAAATAACAGGGACAGGATTAATGTTTTCTGAGAGTGCATAATCAATACCGAATAAAACAACTTGTTCTGTATGGTCTAAACCATGAAAACCAAAATCCGGTTGTTTGGTGATTTCTGCAATCTTTGGCATAACTTCTGTTAAGGCAAATTTAGTCCAATGAGTTAATTGTTCTTCTCTACTGGTGTTTGTGACTTTTTGTAATGTTTCTTTCAGCATGATGACCTCCTGTGAACGAGTGCCTACTTACATTATACCACATTTTTGAAATTTTGCCAAATTATTTGTGTTTACAATACGGTTCAATGGCCTGAAAGCGAGGATTTCCCTTGATAACAAAGTCACGTTCGATCTTGCTGCGGAACATGTATAATGCATATCCACCATGTCCACCACCACAGTATTTATAGGCAATTGCACCATTAACGGGGGGCAATTTTGACATGCCTTCATCCAATTGGGCAAGATATGTTAAGTTTACGGCACGAGCTAATTCTATGTAGTTTTTGTTTTCTATGGCATGAGCCGCTACGCGAGATGCTTCGTAAATTTTGCTATAATTACGTTTTTTTTGTGCCACTTTTTTATTGTCGTGTGGGATTTGTGTATCGTAAATAGCCATTTTGCCACGCAACATATATCCCGTGTTTTTGTAATGTAATTCCGGTTTTTTGCCGGATTTCCAAACACATAATCCCGTTTCTAAAATAATGGCCGGATCTTGCCAACCACATCCGTTCATGGCATCAAAATGATAGGGGTCCTTTCCGGTTAAAATACTCCAACCGGCACTGCCGCCCAAGCCTCCTCCAATACGGTGTGGCCAATTTTTAAGTGAAACAAATGGTTTTATGGCGCAGTTCACAATAAAACCACCAGCACGAGCATAGGCCGGCACATCAAGCCAACCACCTGCAAAATCAACACGTAAAGGTATTTTTTTCATCATGTATCTTACGCTAGCAAAGTTTATAATAAAAAGCAATATGTTTTTGCAAAAAATAAAGCTAGTATTTTCAAATTTTTATCAAAAATATGTAAAAGGTGTAAAAAAATATTGCATTTTTTGTATATATTAAATATGCTAGATATCATTTAATATAATATGGAGTTTTTTTTATGAAGAAAATAATGTTGGGATTGTTGGCTGGCTTGTTGCCTTTTAAGGCTTTTGCTAATCCGGCTTGTGTGGTATGTACGGTGGCGATTGGAGCTAGTTTGTCTATAGCTAGAAAATTGGGGGTAGATGATTGTGTCGTTGGTGTATGGACGGGGGCAATGCTTGCTATTATCGGTTATTGGACAATGCGTTTTTGTGACAAACGAGGGTGGCATTGGCCATATCGTGATGCAATGTTGATGGTGTTGTCTATTTCTATGATCGGATTTATGTATGTATCCCATTTGACATACAACCCAATCATTATTGGTTTTTTATACCTTGACTCTTTTTTATTTACTAATTTAGTTGGGGCAGGGATGTGGATTGCATCAATGCACTTATACGATTGGATGAAACGCAAAAATGGTGGTCATGCTCATTTCCCATTTGAAAAAGTGGTTGTTCCAGTGTTGATTACCTTTTTAACCAGTTTGTTGTTCCATTATTGGCCAATTTGCGATTGCGCCATGGATACTGTACCTGTTTTATAATTTAGGAGAATACAATGAAGAAAGCAGAAAATGTCAAAGAATTTGTTGAACGTATTGATAATGCCAAAAAGAAAAATCCAAAAGATTTATCTTCTGATCAAGATTTGACAATTGCTATCATGAACTTGATCTCTATTGAAGAGCATTTGATTTTTTCCGGTGCTAAAACGGGCAAGAATTCTTTCTATGATATGGTTCAAGATGTACGTGAAATGCGTAAAAATTTGATGTTGAAAATCATCCCTTCTTATGAAGGCGAAGTATGGTGTACATCAAAACATTTGTTGGCTGCTTCTATGCGCTTGATGGAAGTTGGAACTAAACAACAATCTATGGGTAATACAGAAGAAGCTTACAGTTTATTCAATCAAGCCTATGATTTGTATTGTTTGTTCTGGGGCTTAAATATGAACTTAATCGATATGAAACAAGTTGAATGGAAATCAGATTCTGTTGCTTCTGTGAAAGAGGAAGTAAAAGCTGTTGCTGTTAAAGAAGTGACACAGACACCTGTTGCGCCTGTTGTTGTAGCTGAAGCTGTGGCCGAAGTAGCTCCTCAAACAACATTTGGTAAATTAAAGGCTTTTGTTCGTAAAGCTGTTGATTGTTGTATTGAGTAGTGTGCGAAAAATGAAAAAATTTATTGGTATTGCTTTAATTGGCTGTAGTTTAGTTCTGGGGTTATTTACATTTGGATGTGATTCAAGTGTTCATTTGGATGCAAAAATGGTTTATTTTTTTACAAAGCCAGGATGTCCATATTGTGAGAAAGCCGAGGATTATATCAAACAAATGCATCCAAATTTGTCAGTGGAATATAAGAATGTAAAAGAAAATTCTGCTAGAGCTTTGATGCTTGCATGTGCTGAAAAATTTAATTTACCAACTAATAAACTGGGAACACCTTTGATTTGTATGGGGGATAATTATCTTTTAGGGTGGGGTGACGGAGCATCAGCCAAATTTGAAAAGGCATTAAAAGCATTGCAATAAAATATACTTTTTTGATGGATAATGATATAAGAGGGGAAAATATTTAGCCCCTCTTCATTATTTTATAAAGGAATAAGTACCACTATATAATGTATAATTTGGTTGTATCGTAAAAAAAATAAAAAAAATGATATAAATTTAATTTTTTTGCTTGCAATTTATTTTTATATAGTGTATAAGGTTGTCATTCGGGGCGTAGCTCAGCCTGGTAGAGTACTTGGTTTGGGACCAAGGTGTCGCATGTTCGAATCATGTCGCCCCGACCAATAGAAAAAAAGCGGAAGTTTATACTTTCGCTTTTTTATTTTTTGTAAAATTAAAATTTCTATATTTTACAATTGGATAATATAATTGTTTTTATTTTACCATGTGTCCTTGAATATCAAGTTATGTACTAATTTTGAACAATAAAAGTATACTTTTTTAGATAAAAATATACTTTTATATGATGTGAGTTTGTATATTTGCACATATGGTTACGTTTTAATTTATTTTACTTATTTAAATTAATGTTCCATGGTTGAGCATATTGTTCAATCCAACCGAGGTCCTTATCTCCAAAGGCAGAATAATTCGTATAAATTTTCCAATATCCATTGTCTTTATTATATTGAATATATAATGCCATATAATATGAATAATGAGCTTTTTTATTATTGTGAAAATCTATTCCATCTTTATTTAATCTAACAGAATATACATACTTAGTGAAAACATTATTATCAATTATGTATGCTGTATCTTTTTTGTAATGTTTAGAAAAATCAACGGGAAGATATGTTCTTAAAATATCTAATGCTTTATTTACATCAAGTGTATTGGCAAATTCTTTATTATAAATTTTTATTTCAACAGCTCCCAAGAATTTACCGTGAGTTGGGTCTTTTTCTAAATATAAAATATTTGTATCATCCGTTTCTTTTGTTAAAGACCAATCTATTCTTGCTTTTTCTTCTACCTCTAATGCCTTTATTCTATCATCATTTATCTTTTTTTTAAAATTAACGACACTATCAAACGAATCTCCAATCTTTGGATGGTTTTCAATATTTATAATCTCTGATATATGTAATTGTTTTTTAGACACTTCCTTAATAGTGTCAATATTTTCAATTTGTTTTGTTTCTTTTGTCTTTATTTTACCTTGATGTATTCCTGTATATAATCCAAACAAAATAAAAAATATAATAGCTAAAATAAATCTTTTTTTACCAAATAGTTGCTTATTTCCTATTGGGGTAATAAGAAAACCCAAAATTCCATAGCAAATACCAGATATTACTGACGCTTCATTTGTAGATATAAACATTGGGACAGATAACATCATTATAAAACCGATAAAGTATCTTAAAAATGTAAATTTCGTAGTTGTGTTTGTTTTTATATTTTTAGATTCTATTAGTAATCTAATTTCTTTTTTAGCATCATCATATGCTTGTTGTAATTCAGGTGTAATGAGTTTCTGACTATCTAAATATTCATCATACATATCCACTTCATCTACATATGAACTAAGAATAGTGTTTATAAATGCTACAATATATTTTATTACATTTTCATCGGCTACAATATTTTTAGATTTATTTCCTGATTGTAATATAAAAGAGTTTTTGGCAGATATTTTACAAGCTGTTAATTTATCAACTTTAAATTCAAAATTTCCTTTCTCCGCAACAAATACAACTCTTTTATTTGTAATTATTAAATCACCATCAATAAATTCTCTTACATTTTCTCTTATTGGAGTTCCTTTTCTTGCTCCTTGATGTATAGTTAGACCTTTTGCTATTCTTACACTTGTTCCTGCATAACCTCCTGAATATCTTACAATTTTTTCTTTATCATTATATATAAATATTTTAGAAGCATAAACAATAAATTCTCTTTTTTGTAAAGCAAAACCGTCATAATAAATTTCAGGAAACCCCATATTTAATATAAACGGTAATATATCAGCATATTCATTTGCTTTATTGACTTTTACAACTTCTAAAACATCATCTTCTGTAAGTTGTAGGTGTGGTTTCATATCCATTTTGACCTCTTAAATATAATTTTAATAGTAAAAAATTATCACAAATATTAAAAAAATTCAAGCAAACAGTTCAATATCAATATCTAAAATCCTTCCAAACAATATGACTAACCACTACTTGATTGGATGTGGAATGTTGCACACATCATCCTGCATTTTTCACAACTAATTGTAAAACAATGATAATTTTATTAAATCTAAAGACGCTTTTTAAACGTTATATTTTTCCACATCATCTCTGACAATGACGACCATTAGAAAAAAAGACCTGTTTTATACTGGTCTTTTTTTATGTCTGAAAGATGTGAGTAGAATAAGCACAGCATGTTTGAACAGAGCGTGATGATGTAATATCTAGTTGCTATGAGATGTTTCCTTATGATGATATTGATGAGTAATTATGTTGATTTGACAACAACAGCCATTTAATTGTTTTTTATAAGTTGAATGGGTAAAATATATTCAGATAAAAGATTTATCTGTGAAATTAGCAACTAATTTTTTATCAATCAAAATATTATTTTATTGATTTTTTCATTTTTCGATATTACAAAAAATATTTGCAGATAGAAGACCATATTTAAAGGAGGAAAATAATGTGGCAGGATGCACCAATATCAAAAGAAATTAAGAAAAAATTAGAAGAATATCGAATTGATTTAAGAACTGATATTTTTTCAGGAAAGAATATTCGACATGGTTGTTATGAGAAGCATTTTTCTGATATTGCGATTGAGGAAATGGTTAAAGCAACGCAACAATATATTTATGTGGAATTACCTTCGTTTCATGAACAGTTATATGGGAAGACATCTTGGATAGCATTAGCTGAGGCGATGAAGCGTAAAATTGATATTAAAATTGTTATTAATCGCCAAAATGATTTATCCAGTATGCCAGATAAAATGAAAGAAACACTTTCTCCATTAGAACATGTTGTGCGTTATAATCCATATATTCAAGAAGATTATGCACAAATTGAGACTTTGATTCCTTGGGGGAAACAAGATTGTATACAACATGGTGTTTTGTCTTTTGATGGACACATGAGTCATGTTCACTTAACTTCTGAGTTAAAGTGGGTATTGGTTGGGCCAGAACATCATGAAATTGGTAAAAAAATCAGTGATACAATTCACAGACGTTGGTCTGTTGGCAGAGAAATGGTGTAACTGAAATAATTGCTAGTTATTTAGGATTGTTTTACAACGCTCTTCAACAATTTTATTTGGATTGCCCTGAATTTTTTTTATTCGTTTTGCACGTTTGCACTCCCATTCAGTAACTGGATGTTGTTTGTCCCAAATGCTGAGAAGTTGTTTCATCTGTTTGCTGATTTTGAAACGAGAATATTCTTGTTCCATATAAAAGTATGTTCGGGCAATAACGCCTCTTGCTGTAATTGGTGGTTCAACCTTTTTGCCTTCTATTTTCATGGCACAGGAACCAAAAGTGTTAGGTGTATTTGCTGGTAATTCAGTAAAATTAAAATTCGAACGCATAGCGTTAACTGAGCCGATAGCTGGAAATAAGTTGTGCATATCGGCTTGCATCAGTCTGTATTCATAGTTTGTTTTTTCAGCACAGTTGCGTCCCTTGAAAGATTTACCTTTATTGTCTATGCAATCAGGATGACCTTCGCGCCATTCAGAAAATGTTTTGCCAAAGTTTTCAGCCGGCACAATATGTTCCCATTCAATGCGTTCAGACCGTTTTTCGTGTTTTGGTGTTTTAAAGCTAGTAGGTAAAATGACACTGTTATCCGCATTAAATTTAGCACCGCAGTAGATGGTTTCTCGATGATCGGCATAAATTTTTCGTAAATATTTTTTTGCTTGGCTAAATGAATCATTTGTGCCATTACCAGCAAATACGGGTAGCCCAAATATTAAACAGAACGTGACAATAAAAATATATTTTATGTTTACCATTATGCGTTTCCACGATAAAATTGTTTAATCATACCTAATACGTTTTCATCCATAAAGCGATTGGCATATGAAGCAATGTGCTGTGGAATAGGGTGACGCATTTCAGCTAATCCTCCAGCCATACAAGCCAAAGTATCGCTATCGCCTCCAATAGATACAGCATTGCGTATGGCGTCTACATAAGAATCTGCCTCTAATGCACAACAAATGGCTTCTGGTACAGTTTTTTCACATGAACAATAAAAATGATTGTAATGTTGACGGATTTTAAGGATAGGTCTGCTTAGATTGTACCAGTATTTATTTGCAATATGTTGTCTGATTTTGGGGGTTGGTTCGTTTTCTTTTAACATAAAACCCGTTTCAATATAAGCTTGAACCGCGTTTAAACTTTCTGGATGATTATGTGTTGTTTTTGTTATTTCAATTGCTTTTTCAAAAGCCTCATCTTTATCTTTTAGATGAAGCAGTGGACTGATACGCATTACACATCCGTTTGATTTAGATTGCAATGATGAGCCCGTTTTTAACCAATTCATAAATGCACTGCCAAATGGGGCAATTTGACCATTTTCATAAGTGCGATCAATATACATTTTTCCCCATTTTTTTAAGAAAAATTCTGGCTTACCGCCTTGCATTAACCAATCTGCAGTAGCACAAGTTAAAATTGTGTCATCTGTAAAACATGATTCGTTACAAAACAAAGGAAAATCTTTTGTTTTGATGTTATGAAATTCATAAACCGAACCAATAATATCTCCGATAATAGCGCCTTGCATATTCTTTTCTCCTAATTAAGGCCAAGATTATAGCATATTTTTTTATTAAAATCAATTTTTAAATCGATGTATTTTTTTACTTGCTTTTTTATTGCTCTTGACGTACAACTGCGAAAAAAGGAGTTTACAACAATGCGATTATTTTCCCTGATGTTTTTATCATTAATGCTATTGAATGGATGTGATAGTCAACTGACACCATTAACAATTGTTCATACAAATGATGTGCATGCGCATTTATTGCCATCGGATGCTAAATTACAAGATTGTGATGCGGATAATGCAGTCTGTTTTGGTGGATATGCACGTATTAAATCGGTTATTGATGGCGTTCGTCAAACATCTGATAATGTAGTTGTCTTGGATGCCGGAGATCGTTTTTCTGGTACGGTATTTTATACATTGCGTAAATCTCAAGATGTAACACTTCTTACCGAACAAATCGGATATGATGTTTTGACTTTGGGAAATCATGAATTTGATGATGGGTTAGGGGAGTTATTTAAATTTGTTCAAGGTATTTCGGCGCCAATCGTTTCGGCAAATATTTCATTTCCGACACATACTCAGTTAAATGAACGTATTGTTCCATCTGTTGTTTTAAATAAAAATGGTTTAAAAATCGGCGTTATTGGTGCCTTAAGTGAAGAAACCAAATTAGAAACATCAAAGGCAAAGGAAATTGATATTAATGAAGTTATTCCCGCAGTTCGCCGAGAAGCAGAAAAACTGACACATCAAGGCGTTAAGGTATTAATTGCTTTAACGCATATTGGGATAGAGGCTGATAAAAACTTAGCGAGAGCTGTTCCAGAATTGGACATTATTGTCGGGGGGCATACTCATACATTGTTGTCCAATAATCATGAAGAAGATGCAGCGTATGGTCCGTATCCGATTGTAATATCTGGAACAAAAAATACCAAAACATTGATTGTGACATCTGGTATTGGTGGTCATTATTTGGGGATATTAAATACGGTATTTGATAAAAAGGGATGTATTGTATCTTATACAGGAGATACTATTCGTTTGGACGAAACAGTCGTTCCGAATGCAACGATGGAAGAATCTGTTGCGGCGGTTCAACAATCCATTGATACAATTATTAATGAACCAATTTTACATATTAACCAAGATATCTATTTAACGAACAATGGAAAATATTGTTCTGAATCTTGCTATGTTGGTGAATTTTTAACAGACATGTTAAAAGAGGTCGCACCAGATGCCGATATTATATTGTTGAATGCTGGAGGTATTCGGGCCGCTTTACCAAAGGGGCAAATTGCTTTTAAACATATTGCATCAGCATATCCATTTGATTCAGTCGGTGTATTGGTTCAAATGACGGGGGCAGAGTTAAAATCATACTTAGAACATGGTTTGAAAAAGTATTTGTCAAATGATAGAACAAATGCGTTCTTGCAAATTGGCGGTGGTACATATCAATTTTCGTCTGATACCAAAACAGTTACAAATGTAAAGGTTAAAGGTATTCCCGTTCAAGATGATAAAATATATGCCGTTTTAATACCATCTTTTATGGCCGGTGGCGGAGATGGCTTCCCGGAAAAAGAAGCCATAAAAACGTATGATTTAACGATACGGGATATGATTATTTCGGCCATGAAACAACCTGGAGTGATAGTTAAATCATTTGAAAATCGTGTAAAAAAATAAATTAAAAATAATTACTAATCAAAAAAAATCGGTCAAAAACAAGAAAAACTTGCGACCGATTTTTTTTTGCCCTATACTGATTATATCGTTAATATTTTATAGGAGGTATATCCATGAAAAAATTATTATTCTTCTTATCATT
The DNA here is from genome assembly GCA_017559525.1 of Alphaproteobacteria bacterium. Lineage (GTDB taxonomy): Bacteria > Pseudomonadota > Alphaproteobacteria > CAAHEQ01 > UBA3637 > UBA7488. Next base: position 33,489 of record JAFYRI010000012.1, read on the forward strand.
AGTTGTTTGTGTAGGTTTTTCAAGTGCTGTAAGTGCACAGTATGTGGAACGTGGTGGATTTAAAGATCCAGCAACAATCGTTAATACTGTTTCTGAATTAAAACATATGCAAGATGATTCTTATGTAGTATTGGAAGGTAAAATAGAAAAACGCCTTGCTAAAGAGGAATATTTATTTTCGGATGCCAGTGGTTCAATTACTGTTGAAATAGATGATGATGAATGGCGTGGGGTTGAAGTTGGACCTCAAGACACTGTTGAAATTATCGGTGAATTGGATAAAGGTATTTTTTCCGATGAAATCGATGTCAAACAAGTCCGATTACTCAAAAAATAATAAATGGGGCGGTCATTTGACCGCCTTTTTTAATCTAACCGAATGCCACGACGCGCGGCTTCTTGTTTGCCGTAAGGGTCATATTTATAGTAATAAATCATTTCTCGCTTATTCAAGTTAATGGCATCAATTGCTCCTTCAGGGATAGCCCATACAACAGATATTGGCCAAAAGAGCAGGTTTCCTAGGCCGTATAAAGCGTGAGCCGAATCACTGCCGTTTCCCATGGCTAAGTAAAAATTACCAATACCTGGCAGTAAATTTAATATGCCAGCCATTAGTGGGCTATTGGGTGCTTCAAAATTACCGGTTGGTTTATCCAATGTAATACCTTGAGATTTCAGTTGTTGCAATTGCATTTGTTCTTGTCTGGTTAAAGTTGTACATCCGCTCATTAATGTGAGGGCAGTTAACATGAGTAGAGTCTTTTTCATTTTGATTTCCTTTCATTTGGGGTATGAAAAAATCGCCTTAGGTTTTCTAGGCGACCGGAAGTTAGACTCTATTACTGGAAATAGTGCGATATATTAGTATAACACTTATTTTATCGCCTTCCGGCCTCGAAAGACCGAAAGGTTTTTTATGTCAGACACCTGACAACCAGTAAGAGGAAGTCTAATCCCCGGGAGCAAGAACCACTCGCTCTTATGGATAAGTTTATCTGATTTTAAAAATGAATGCAAGATGTTTTTTAGTGTATTTTTCCCATTTGACAAAAAAAAATATTTATGATACTATCACTTGGTCAGATGGTCGGATAATCGCTGGCATATTATAATGGTATGTTGGAGGAAAGTCCGGGCTTCACGGGAATACGGTACTGGATAACGTCCAGGCGGGGTGACCCGACGGATAGTATAGCAGAAAGCAAACCGCCGATGTTTTATATCGGTAAGGATGAAACGGCGAGGTAAGAGCTCACCGCATTTTTGGTGACAAAAGTGGCTAGATAAACCCTACCGGAAGCAAGACCAAAGTAAGGCAAACCAAGGTTTACCTTGTTCAACGAGAATTCCTGCTCGGTTGCCGCTAGGTAGGTCGCTAGAGGGTTTTAGTAATAAAGCTCCCAGACGAATGATTATCGATAACAAAACCCGGCTTATAGATCATCTGACTTTTTTTTATATCAATTTTATTGTGGAGTACATGTATAACATTGGGAACCATATTCGGTTTTTGAGCCTGTTATTGCAGTATGTCCGGATGGACAATTTTTGACTTCACTTGATGGACATTCATCATTTAAACAAACAGCACAAATGACGCCACATGCTCTAATACCTGTATCTTTTTGAACTTCGGTTGCGGAGCAATCTGGATTAATGCTGCCACTTGTGCATCGTTCGGTGCAAGCATAATCTGTGATATTTTCAAAATTTGAATCTTGTTTTAAATCATTTGCGAATACAAAGGTTAATGTTGTTTTATCTAGGCAATTAGTAATTTTGTTTAGTCGTGTATTATTTTGATAGATTCCACTAATGATGGGGGGAGTATTAGATACCAAATTTTGACATACACTTTTATCAATATTTTTAACTTTTAAACTAAAATAATTTGATGGATTAGGAGGAAAAGTTTCTACTGTAATTGAGGTATTTGTTAATTCAAATAAATTTGCATTTTTTCCGGTTAACAGTTGTTGAGATACAGTTGTTGCTAATATATTTAATTCATTGATTAAATTGTTTGTTTTGTGCTGTGTCATTGCATAGGAATATCCAGCAATTGCACTGATTGACAAAACACCTATAATCGCTAATACACCTAACATTTCTGTCATAGAACGACCAAGTTGATTTATATTTTTCATGTATTCCTCTTTAATTTTTCTTTTTTATCAGTTTATAAGATAAAATTTTATAATGCAATCTAAAAAATAATCTTTTTGATGTTTTTTAAAGGTATCTCAATTAAAAAAATCTTTACAGTTTTTTATTTTAAGTATATGTTTGTTTTATGTTAATCTAAAAAAGGAGTAAAAAATGTCTGGATTAATTTCAATTGCAATCATTATTGGTATTATTTTATATTGTTTTTATGTAAAAGTGATTAAATGTCGTAATAGATTGAATGAAGCGTTAAGCGGTATTGATGTTCAATTGGAAAAACGATATGACTTGGTTCCGAATATTTTAAAAATTGCTAAAAAATTTATGGAACATGAACAAGAAATTTTTACACAAATTACTGAATTAAGAACTCGTGCCATGAATGCTCCATCCGGTAGTAAAGAAAAATTTGCTGCAGATAACGAATTGACAAGTAAATTAGATGCTTTAAAAGTCAGTGTGGAAAATTATCCTGAATTAAAATCTAATGACACTATGGTTCAAGCGATGAAAACATATGAAGAAACGGAAGAAAATATTGCTGCTGCACGTCGTTTTTATAATACGGCCTTGCGTCAATTACACGATGCTATTATGATTTTTCCAGGAAGTTTATTCGCTGGTTGTGCTGGAGATATTTCTCAGTTTTCTTATTTTGAAGCCGAAGAATCTCACAAGAAACCCATCAATGCCGATGACTATTTAAGATAGTCTTTGGCGTGGACAAAATCCCCACTTTTTGTGTGGGGATTTTTTTTACTTAACATTATCAATTTTTAACGTTTCAATTAATTTTCCTAATGTTTTCATTTCGTCATAAAATGAACTGAAAATTGAGGTGTCTGTTACCGAATTTTTAATGGTAAAGGTATCAAACAAATTGCCCGTATGAACTCCTAATAGAGCGTATCCGTTAAAAAACGCCATATCAATACGTGATGCATTAAAAACTTTTTTTAATTCCTTTAATCGTTCAATAAAGGCAGGTGTTAAAATGTATCTGATTTCAATTTGATTATTGGAATAGATTTGATATTCATTCATAAATTCGCCATCTTCAATTTCAACTGATTCTAGTCCGGCATGGTTTTTATCAAAAATATTTAGTTCGTCAAATATAGTTTGGTTATTACAATTTATTGCAACTGAATATCCAGTAACTTTTTTATGCATTTTGATGGCAATAAAAGATCCTGAAAAAATAATCTCATTTTTTTTCTGTTTTTTTGTTTTATTGTTGCTTCCAATAAGGAAAATTCCGTATCTCCGAATTGACCTTGAAACGATTCATCTGTTTGGAAAGTATTCCAAGATTGATATATTTTGCTTCTTTTTATGTAATCTTCCGTAATGAATGTTTGTTTGCTTTTAAAATTTCCCAAATAAGAAAAACATAATGGTAAAATTTCATCTTTACGTTGTTTGACGTAGCGGTTGATAAAAAAACGTATGATTATTGTTGGTATGGCGCTAAAAACAAAGATTGTTTCAAGCTCATCTTTATGAAATAAATTATATTTTATTTCGGCTAAAGACAAAATGACAAATATAATAACACCAACAATATATCCGAATGTTTGTAGTGATTTTAATTTTGCTCTTTTATGCTCATATCTATATAATCTGGGGACAATTTTACTTTCGACAAACGACATAAATACGCCTTTGGGTGTTAGGTATGATTTATCTTTATTTTCCATGTGCCATCCATAAATTAATGTTGTTTTTAAAATCAGCTCCACGTTCTTCGAAGTTTTTATACATATTATAACTTGGGGCTGCAGGAGAAAGTAAAACAACTCCGCCAACCGGCGTAATGGTTAATGCTTTTTGGACAGCCTCTGCCATTGTACTACAAGAATGTACTAAAATTTTATTTTTTTGGGCTGTATTGATAATTTTTCTGCCTGTATCCGGCATTGCAATGACGTATATCGTTGGATGAGTTTTAATATAGTGAATTAATTCGCTAAAATCTTGTCCTCTGTCTTCACCACCAACAATTAAGGTGATGGGTTTGGTCTGTCCAATGGCTTTTAAAGCTGCAATGGCGGTTTCGGGGGTTGTTGATATACTATCATCAATAAATGTTAATCCAACTTTTTGTTCAATAACTTGTAATCTGTGGGGTAGGGCTTGAAATGTTTTGAATGCCTGTTCACAAGACATTAAGTCTAACCCTAATTTTTTAATAATTGTCAAAACGGCACACGCATTTTTATGATTATGCTCGCCAGTTAAGTTTAAGCTAGCACAAGGGAATAATTGTTGTGTGTTATCATAAAACCATTTGCCATCAGAATGAATATCATCATTAAAATAGGTGATATTTTGAAACTTTTGATTTGCATCAGTATATGTATGTGTGTTTTTATCCAACATATTAAGCACTTGATTTGATGATTGTGCGATCATATTCAGTTTGTCTTGATAATATTTATTATGTGATCCATGCCAAGGTAAATGCTCTGGATATAAATTAACCAATACGCCAATATCTGGATTCCCAATGAAATCGGCGCATTGATAACTGGATAATTCGGCAACGATGTAATCGGTATCTGTGTCAATTAAATCCACTAATGGAAGACCAATATTGCCGCCTAAAACAGTCTTTTTTCCTAGCGCTAATAATGTGTGAGCCAATAAAGACGAGGTCGTGCTTTTGCCTTTTGTCCCCGTTACAGCAATGGTGGTGGTGTTTGGATTTTTATTGGCAAAGAATAAATTTGTGCCAGATGTAACGATAATACCGTTTTGTTGTGCTTGTGTAATTTCGGGACGGTATAAAGATACACCGGGGGATTTAATAATGATGTCACAATTTAAAATTTCATGTGTATTTTCTTCACTAATTTGAGTGATAGATATCGGATGAGCATGTTTTGAAATGGCCTGTTTTGCACTCAGTCCTTCTTTCCCCATTCCCCAAATGCCAATACGTTTATTATTTAAATTGGTCCATAACATTTTTAAATCTTTCCGGTATTAAATGATTACTAGAAGTGTTTAAAATATCATCTTGCGATTGAAATATTTTTTGTGATAACTTTGATATGATTTTATCGTTCATCCATTCATCTTTTTGTGCCAATAATGTGAATGCATAACGGCACTCGTTTACCTCGCCAACACACTCAAAAGGTTTATGTCCACTGATGCCTAATAATTCTTCGTATCCTGTTAATTGGTTTTCGTCATCTAACGGATTGTCTCCAATAGCCTTAATAAGAATGTCTTTATCCATAAACGGAGCCAAAATCAAAAAGACGAAACGGCATTTGTCGCAATTACCACACCAATGAGAAAGTCTTTTTGCTTCATCTAAGCGAAAGGCTTTGTTGCAACTGGTAAATACATCAAAATAGCTTTCACATTTTTGAGAAAATAATTTGGCAATATGCATTTCAGATAGGGGGCGCAATAATGAAAAATATCTGAATGCCGGAGTGATGGATTGTGTCAGTTTATAAAAGTCTTGTTCAAAATCTAAAGATTTACTGTATTGGTGGTTGATTTTATGACTGTTTAAAATCATATTTGGGCTGTTAGCAGAACGTTCACAAGACATTGCCACATACCTGTGGTCATATAAAATACCACTAATCCACAACAAAAAGGCAATTAATCCCGTAATTGGAACATGACCGTTATATACCTTGCCCGTTTCATTTAATTGTAATAACTCGGGGGCTATTTTGCGTGTTAAGATAAGGTGATTTAATCCGCTTTTTTGTACACAGCTTGTAATTGGTTGTGGATTTCCAACGGAGAAAGCCGTTGCATTAATGCCAGCTTCTTTTAATAATTCAATGCTGACACAAGAATCTTTTCCTCCACCAACTGGTACAAAGGTATTGTCGGATAATAGCAAATTGTGTGTTGTGATATGAGTATTTTTATCGAATGGAAAGTTAATGTTTAATGAGACATTATTTTTAACCGAAAATTCTCCAAGGCCATTCAAATAGAATGTGTTGAAAAATTGAGCTTGTGTTTTTGTTAAGTGACCACTTTTAATTTGAATTTTGGGGCATAAAAATGCTTTGTAATAACTAATTCCAAAGGCAATATGAGTTAAAAATAAAATATCATTTAATGCTTTTTTTTGTATGTCATTTAGTTTAAATGGTGCATTGGGAAAGGTAATTGTTTCGGTGAATGTATATTTGTCAGTCGCATATGCCAAAGACAAAATGCCGTTTTGTTCATTGAAATCGTATTTTTTATAATAAAAAACCTTGCACAAAATCTTTTTTCCTTTTAGAATGTTGCCCATGTTTCAAACATACTATATGAATTTTTAATTTTTTGCAAAGGATAATTGTAATGGCAGAGCAAAAAAAGATAACTTTTTCCAGAGCACTTTTGTTCTTAATTATTATCTGTATTTTGGTCATTGTAGGATTGGCGGTAAAAGATATGCTTGTCACTCCGGCAGAACGGTTACAAAATGCCGTTGTTGCATTGAATGATAAAGAATATAAAAAAGCCGAGCGTTTCTTTATTGTTGTGGCTGAGCAAGGAGATAAGGAACAACAATTAACGGCGTCTTATTATTTGGCTCAGCTGTACTATAAAGGTGCAGAAGGTTTTGTTGCCAATGCTCAAAAAGCAGCTTTGTTTTATGAAAAGGCTGCAATGGCTGGTCTTCCAGAAGCACAATATCAATTGGCTTTGATGTATGATACGGGTGATAAAATTCCGGAAAATCGTACGAAGGCATTGTTGTGGATGAACGAGGCCGCTAAACAAGGAATGCCCGAGGCATTATATAGTTTGGGTGTTTGGGTTGAGCGTGGTTATATGGGAGGGGGTATCCCAATGGATAAAGTTGTGGCATTGTATGAGGCTGCGGCAGTTCAAGATCATAAAAATGCGATGACTTCCTTGGTTAGTATTTATGCTATGGGCGAGGGGAGTGTTGCTCCGGATGCTGAAAAAATGGTCTATTGGAAAAATCGTTTGGAAGAATTAAACAAAAAAAAGTAAAGGATAAAAAATGTCATTAAAATATCGTAAAGACTATATTGTACCGTCTTATAAATTACCGAAAACATATTTGGATTTTACACTTAATCCAACGAACACAATTGTGAAGTCCAAGTTGTTTTTTGAAAGCGTTGATGTGTCCCAACCGATTGTTTTAAACGGTGAATATATGACGTTAAAGGAAATTAAAATTGATGGTATTTCTTTATCCGAAACGGATTATCAATTGGATGATAAAAAATTGATAATTACACCAATGAAATCTGATTTTGTTTTTGAAACAGCTGTTGAAATTAATCCGTCTGAAAATACTCGTTTAATGGGGTTGTATGTGTCAAAGGGAATGTTCAGCACGCAATGTGAACCGGAAGGTTTTCGCAGCATTACCTATTACCCAGACCATTCTGATGTGATGAGTAAATTTACTGTTACCATCCACGCAGATCGTACAAAATATCCGGTTTTGTTGTCTAATGGTAATAAAATCAAAGACGATGGTAATACTGTTGTATGGGAAGATCCGTTTAATAAACCATGTTATTTGTTTGCTTTGGTAGCCGGCAATTTGGACAGTTTAAAAGATACATATACGACTGGTTCTGGTAAGATTGTTGATTTGCATTTGTATTGTGAAAAGGGTAGAGGTGATAGATTAACTTGGGCATTGGAATCTTTGAAACGATCTATGGCTTGGGATGAAAAAGCATTTGGATTGGAATACGACTTAGACTTGTTTAATATCGTGGCCGTTTCGCACTTTAATATGGGGGCGATGGAAAATAAATCATTGAATATCTTTAATGACAGCGCCTTGCTTGCCAGTCCAGATACAGCAACAGATGCAAACTATGAAGCTGTTGAAGAAACGGTGGCTCACGAATATTTCCATAATTACAGTGGTGACCGCGTGACGTTACGTGATTGGTTTGAATTATCCTTAAAAGAAGGCTTAACCGTATTCCGTCATCAAGAATATGGATGTGATACATATTCCAGACCATTACGCCGTATTGATCAAGTGGCTATGTTAAAACAGTATCAATTCCCTGAAGATGACGGTCCTTTGGCTCATCCTGTCAGACCGGATTCTTATAAGGAAATTGAAAACTTCTACACTGTAACAATTTACGAAAAGGGTGCCGAAGTTATTCGTATGCAACAATCATTGTTGGGTAAAGAATTATTCCGCAAAGGATGTGATTTATACTTTACTCGTCATGATGGTCAAGCGGTGACAATTGATGATTTTGTTAAATGTATGGAGGATGTATCCGGACGTGATTTAACGGCATTTAAACGTTGGTATTCAACAGCTGGTCGTCCAACGGTTAAGGTTGAAACACATTATGATGAAGCATCCAAAACATATGTGGTTGATTTAACTCAATCTCATAAAACGGCAACAGAATCATTTGTTATTCCAATGCACTATGGGTTAGTTGGCCCAGATGGTAAAGATATGCAAAATGGTACTTTGGTGTTAGAGGATATGCATCAAACCTTTACATTTGAAAATATACCATCCAAACCAGTATTATCCATTAATCGTTATTTTACATCTCCGATTGATTTGGATATTTCTTATACGGATGCAGAACGTATTCATTTAATGACCTATGATACGGATTTGGTAAATCGTTATGAAATTGGCCAACAATATATGTTGGAACGTTTAATCGGTATGGTAAAAGAGGGCGCTCAAACACCGGATGATGTTATTTTAAAAACGATAGGCGTTTATTTGAATGCTGATACGGATAACGCATTTAAGGCGCGCTCAGTATTAATGCCAAGTGAAGAAGAAATTGCTGCTAAAATGACGGGTGTTAAACCATCCGAAGTTGTGCGTATTCGTAAGATGATGCGTCAGGCTATTGTCGATACATATACGAATGAGTTGTTGGCTTTGTATCAAGCAAATCAAACAACTGATGCTTATTCACCGGATGCAGAGTCTGCTGCAAGACGTGCCATTAAAAATGTAGCACTTGGTTATTTGGCGCTCACACAACATCAAGATTTGGTATATGCACAATATCAATTATCTGATAACTTAACGGATAGAATGGCTGCTTTATCTGCTTTGGTACATAATGGATTGCCTCAAGCTCAAACAGCTTTGGATGATTTTTATAATCGTTATGAAAATGATGATTTGGTTTTGAATAAATGGTTTGTGGTCCAATCTTGCGCTATTTCGGATACGGCATTGGAAACAGTTGAAAAATTAACCAGCCATCCGAAATTTGATATGAAAAATCCAAATAAGTTGCGGTCGGTTGTTGGGGCATTTACAATGAACATTTGTGCTTTTAATGCCTCGGATGGTTCGGGATACGAATGGTTTGCCAATAAAGTGGCTGAAGTTGATAAGGTTAACCCATCCATGGCGGCAATGTTGTTTGCAAAAATGGCTAAATACAAAAATTTTGAAGAAAGTGCTGGTATTGCAGCCAAACGCATTTTGAAAGATTTGTTGGATAGCAAACAATTATCATCTATTTCTGCTGAAACGGTTGAACGGATGTTGGTATAATAAAAATAACAAGGCGGTTTTATGTGTTTTTGCGTGTAAAATCGCCTTTATAACAAAAGTGTCACAAAAGTGTCATTTGATTTTTTTATCACTTTGTGTTTATATAGGCTTATCTTAAACAATTGTATTAATAATAAAGAAAGGAAAATTTATGTCAAACGGTATTATGCAAGGTAAACGCGGCTTAATTATGGGGGTGGCCAATGATCACTCTATCGCATGGGGGATTGCAAAACAATTAGCCGATGCCGGTGCTGAAATCGCATTTACATACCAAGGTGAAGCTTTGGAAAAACGTATTAAACCATTGGCCGCTTCTGTTGGTTCTGATATTACAATTCCATGTGATGTGTTGGATCCGGTCAGCATGGACAATGTTTTTTCCACATTGAAACAAAAATGGGGTAAAATTGACTTTGTGGTTCATGCAATTGCGTTTTCCGATAAAAATGAATTAAAAGGTCGCTATGTTGACACATCTGTTTCTAACTTTTCCAACTCTATGTTGATTTCTTGTTATTCCTTTACAGATGTTTGCCGTCGTGCTGCCGAAATTATGCCTGATGGCGGGGCTTGTTTAACACTCACATACTTAGGTGCTGAAAGATATTTGCCAAACTATAACGTTATGGGTGTGGCAAAGGCTGCTTTGGAGGCTTCTGTACATTATATCGCATTTGATTTAGGTCATCAAAATATTCGTGTAAATGCCATTTCTGCTGGTCCAATTCGTACATTGGCAGCCGCTGGTATTGGTGATTTCCGTCAAATCTTGGGATGGACAGAAAATAACTCAGCTTTGTGCCGTAACGTAACAATTGAAGATGTCGGTGGCGCAGGTTTATTCTTGCTCAGCGATTTGTCAAACGGTGTAACAGGTGAAATCGTTCATGTAGATTCTGGTTATCATAAATGTGGTATGATTAATCCAAAAAATGCAGCAAAATCAGCTGAATTATTGGGTGCATTTAAATTATCTGAATAAGGATTAATGTTATAAAGATATCCCTCTCCACTATGGGGAGGGATTTTATTTTTTTTGAGGCTTGAAAATAATACAATAAATCACTACACTACCTGAAAATAGCAAAAGGATACTTGATATGAAAAACATCAAATTAAAACGTTATATAAAAAAAGCCATTTCTTGGGCGGGCTTATTTTTCTTTATTTTAGCTGCTATTATGTTGTATGTACAACTGTCAAAGTATCCATTTTCAGATATTAAAAAAGCTTTACTTGAAATACCAACAAAAAATGTGGTATATGCATGTTTTGCCTCTTTTTTGGGATATGTAGCATTATCTTCTTATGATTATCTTGCATTAAAATATATTGGTCGAAAATTGGCTGCATGGAAATGGATTTTAGTTGGTTTTATCGGTTTTTCTATCAGTAATAATGCCGGTCATGCCATTGTGTCGGGTGGAGCGGTGAGGTATCGCTTATACACCAGATGGCGTTTTAAAACTAATGAAATTGTAAAAATGGTAACATTTTCAGGATTTACTTATTTGTTTGCATGTTTTGCATTAATTGTTCTTGGATATTTCTTAACGCCATCACATGCGTTAGGTGCAGGAAGTATGTCCACCTTTACAACGCATTTAGTGACAGCTTTGTCCGCTATTGGATTGTTGGGATATTTTGCTTTGACGTTATGTTATAAAAAGTTAATACGGATTAAAAAATTACAATTTAATATGCCGTCTTTTAAAATGGCTTTGGCACAAGTCGTTCTTGGTAGTGCAGATATTGTTTTGGCTGCTTTAGTGTTGTATTTTGTTCTAATCCCATTTGTGCAAATTCCGTTTGATATTTTTATCGGTGTATTTATTATTGCGCAAGTTTTAGGCGTGTTTAGTCAAGTTCCTGGTGGATTGGGTGTTTTTGAAGGTTTGTTTATGGTTATTTTGCCGGGTGATAACAATGCTGCTCATTTGTTTGGAGCATTGATTGCGTACCGTATTATTTATTATCTATTGCCTTTGTTGATTTCCGCTGTTGTTTTGGGGATTTATGAAAACCGTTTGCGATATAAACGTAAGGTGAGAAAAGGTCTCTTGTAAAAAAACTTGACAACAGAACAAAAATGTGATATATTGCTTTGAAAATAAGGAGCAATATACATATATGACTATGCAAAAGAAAATTTTTACCCCTGAAGAATTGGCTGTTATTAACGATATTTTTGGGGTGCAACTTAATTTTGAAACACCAGTTGTTAGTGCAATATTTAAACTCAAAATGGATAGTTATTCAGATGAGAAGTGGGATAGAGCAATGGCAATATTGCATCCCGTTTTACCACTTGATGAAAGTATTATAAATGGTGAGAGTATATATAAACCATTTTATCAAGATGAAGAGAATTTATCTAAATCCGCTTCTATTTATGTTGCATTAAAAGAATATCAAGCTGATTTGAAACGTCCTAAGGCTCCATCTGATTTATATTTTTATGGTTCTTTAAGTAATAAAGAAGCACACATGGAACAATTGAATAAATTTTTTAACACAGTTCGTTTTTCAACGGAGGCTACAGGACCATTTTGGTATGCTTTAGAGGTTGCAATTCCAGAAACAGAAACTAGAGGATATGAATTACTTTCACAATATATTTCGCCTCGTCGTATGCAAATTGATAAACCAATGTGGGTAGAGGCCGATAATACAGAAAATTATAGAATGGGTTCGATTGTATGCTATGATTTTGGATCCGATAAAGATTATACATTTTTTAAAAAAATTGCCGCCGATTTAGAATATTATCAAAAACGTAAAGCTGAACATGAAAATCCATTGTTAAAGTGGGAGCCTAAGCGTATTTTGGCTTATGGTGCAAAAATGGAAAAACAACATACGCGATAAAAACAGCCCCTCATCCGAGGGGCTGTTTTTTAGTTTGTTATTAAAAAATTAACTTTTTTGTGCGATATTAAAATAAAAATATATCTATCCCCAATCATCCATTCGGGCGATAGACAAAATTGATGTAAAGGAGTAAAAAAATGAATTTTAAAATAGAAACCGGTCGTTCTATGGTTGAAATGTTAGGCGTTTTAGCCATTATCGGTGTACTATCTATCGGAGGTATCACAGGTTATTCTTATGGAATGGATAAATACCGTGCCAATCAAACAATTAATGATATTATGCTCAGAGCTGTAGACTTAATGACACAAGCCAGTCAAGGACGAGACGCATTATCATTAGATGAATGGATTAATGAACCTTTTGTCTATGATTTTTCTAATCCGGCATATTCTGATGATGATCTTGGACTTATTATGTTTGATGTGGGAGCCAACAACAAAATTTCTCAACGAGTTTGCGAAATGGTTTATGATGGATTATCTAATTCCGTAATTCAAATAGATATTAATGAACAAGTCTCTAACTCTAAAAATGATTGTGCCTCAGACAATACGATGACTTTTTACTTCGAAGGTGGTCGTGTTAATGAACAAGGTGAGTTAATTTGTGAACCTGCATGTGGTGAAGGGGAACAGTGTGCAAATGGTTTTTGTTTTAGAGAGGATATCCCTGTCGTAACTAAAATGTATGGTAACAATTGCTCTAGTGATGCCGATTGCGGAGGCTGTGGAGATTGCCTTTATAACGGACAATGTATGCCTACTAGGGAAGGAGTTGATTGTCCTTTAGACAATGGACAAACTGGACAATGTAATAATGGACAATGTTTGGCTAAAGAGGGATGTTCAGATAAAAATCCTTGTCAATCAAGTGGAACATATTGTGCCAGTCCGAATTCCAGTTGTTCTGTTGCCTTTAATGAAAATGAAACGGGGATTTGTATACAACCCGATTTTGTGACACAAAAAGTTAATGGTAAAGTATATTATGTTTCAAATGGACGTTTATCATGGTGGGATGCAAAATCTGCCTGTGAAATAATCAATAGAGAAATGATTAGCGTGAATGATGTGGTTGTTGGATGGAATCAAACTGCCTCTAATTCTTTTGAACGAACAGAATTAGGATTGGCTTTAAATTCTATTATAGGGCACGGTATTTATGTGTGGATGGAAGAAAAAGATGATTGTTATGCATGGACTTTTACTCCTAATGATTGGGGAAATTATGATATTTCGAGTAAAGTTAAAAATAGAGCAACAGACGCCATACACTATATTGCAGTATGTAAATAGTATAAATTTAGCCCCTCATCCGAGGGGCTTTTTTATAATTCAACCCAAAATCTTATCGGCAAAATACAACGTCTTTGACACGATTTAAGACAGGGGCCGCAATTTCTCTAGCACGTTTGGCGCCATCTTGCAACATATCTTCCACCTCATCAAAATGTGTCATATAATAATTATATTTTTCACGTTTTTCATCAATTTCTTCGTGCAAAGCGGCCAATAACATTTTCTTAATATCACCATATCCCATACCGCCTTGTTCTAAACCATTTTTAACCGTTTGAACAACATCATCTTTGGCAACACCTTTAATGATGTGATACAATAAAATGTCTTCTGGATTTTTCTTATCATTCAAACCTTGGCAGTCTGTCTTAATGCCCATAACGGCTTTTTTGAGAACGTTGTCTTCAGCGAACAAAGGAATAACGTTATTGTAGCTTTTGCTCATTTTTTGACCGTCTGTTCCCGGTAAGATTTGAGAGTTGACTTGTACTACATATTCTGGGATTTTTAAAACCTCTTGTTTGTAGTGTGCATTAATGGAACCGGCAATATCGGCCGCAATTTCAACGTGTTGGATTTGGTCTTTACCAACGGGTACGATATCTGTATCGTATGCTAAAATATCGGCAGCCATCAAAACAGGGTAGGTATATAACCCCATATTAATACCGGCATCATTTGGTTCGCCCTTTGCAGTGTTTTTATCCACTTGCGCTTTATAGGCATGGGATTTATTCATCAATCCCTTAGGCGTATAAGCCATCAAAATAGTTGTCAGTTCAAATAATTCGGGCACATCGGATTGTTTATAGAACAAAGATTGTTTTGGGTCTAATCCGCATGCTAAATACGTGCTGGCAATTTCTTTTGTTAATTGTTTGAGTAAAGGAGCATCTTTAATGGCATTGATGGCATGATAATCAGCCACAAACATAATATGACGACCGCCTTTTGCATTAATGTCATGACCTAATTGAATAGCTGGACGAATAGCGCCAACATAATTCCCAAAGTGAACTGTTCCGGTGGGTTTAACTCCCGTTAAAATCGTTTTCATTTTTTATTTCCTTTTTTGAATTTGTGTAAACATTTATGTGAAATTTTAAGCGTAACTAAAAGCCCCCTTGGGGAGGCCACAAATTCCAAACAAATTGTTTCATGTATATCATAAAGACTATTATAATTAAACTTTTTTTGAATATCAAGTACTTTTTTAGCAAAAAAAGCACTCTTAAAAAGAATGCTTTTAGTTTATAAAAGTAATAAATATTAACGACCTCTATTTCTGCGACGATTGGAAGAGAGGGAACGTCTTTTTTTGCTAGAACCTTTTTTTGTATTTTTAGCTTTTGGCTTTTCTTTAACAATAGGTTTTCCATCTTTATCTATATTAAACATTTTTTGAAGTTCTTCTGGATATCCACCTGTTTCACGTTTTTTTAATTTAAATCCAGGCATGCTTCTTGGGGGACCAGAACGATATTTTAAGTTGTAAATATTAGCCCCAACCATGTATAATTCATTGACAACATTTTGTATTGTTATATTGTCGTTATTAGCTTGGGCCGTTGCTAGTTGTGTTAATAGTAATTTTGTTTTATGACGTTTTACATTTCGTTTGCCATCAGCGCGTTCTTTTGTACTAACTTGTTTAGATAATAAGCTATATTTTTTATTTTTAACAGCTTTTAAAAAATTATGCCATTTATTGATAAAGTTGTCTTGTCCAACTTGATATCCGATATCGACACTTAATATTTGAACTCCCCTAGGTTCTTTCATCAAGTCAATGCCTTTTTCAATATAAGCTCGACGATAAATAGTATCAATGACGTCACGAACTTCTGTTAATGCAATGCTGATGCTGTCTTTATATTTCATACCAGCAATTCCCATCGATTTTCCAAGTTGTTTAGCTGCTTCAAAAGATTTTGGAGATTTTGTTTTAACTGTAGATAGATAAGCGCTAACTTGTTCGGGTGTCATTTTTTCTCCATTTTCATAATAAAGAGGAAAACGACTGAAGTCCATGCCATTTGTAGTAGCAATTCCATGGCCGATTGTTAAAACTCCTTTAGAACATATATATGCCCAGGGACAAAAACCTTCTGAAATACCACTTACTCCAAGCAACCATGATTTACCTAATTTTTCACGCCAATTTTTATAAGTTTCCGTTTTCATAAACTCTATAACTTCTTCTTTATTCATAGGTAGAGTTGATTTTGTTTGAGTTATTTTAGCTTTTGATTTTGGTTTTGCTTCAACTTCGGATGTTGTTGCAAATGTTGCAACAGCAAAGCTAATGGCGGTTAATTGTCGGATTAGTGTTTTTAGACTCATAAGCATGTCTCCATTTTTTTACTTTCTATTATATATTATATAATAAAAAATCAAAAATGACAATTATGTTGTTTTAATATTATGAAAAATAATGGTTTTTGCGATTTTTTATTGCGTAATTTTTTGTTTGTTAGATGAATGTATTACATAGTCTAACCACGTCTACCACGGCGTTTCCTTCTTGGATTTATCGGACGATTATTATTTCGTGGATTTTTCTTGATAGAAGGAGTAGGTGTTGTTTTTGGTCTGTAATCAATATTAGCTGCAATAAATATGTCTTTATACAAATCAGATGCATCAAATTTGATATTAAATTTTCCTAATGTTGCTAAGTGTGCAGAAGTATCTGTTCCTTTTTTGCAAGAGTTTGCTAAGTGAACTAATGATCTTTTTACAGTATTGCGAGATTTATTAGGGCAACATACAACATATCTATGTGCATTTTCATAATCTTTGTTTTTTAAACATTTCCATAAGGCAGCATTTCTGAAAACACCATCTTGTCCACGTTGATATGTTAAATCCAAAATCAACATTTGAATAGGGAGAGGTTGGTCAAATAATTCCATGCCATGTTTACTCAACATTTTATCATGAACTAAATCAACTTTTAATTTAGCTTCTTTGTGTGCTAAATGTTCTGCATCTGCATGAGAAATACCTCGATATCCTAATTCATTAGCTAAACGACGACATTCTGATTTGTTTTTTCCTGCAGTTTTATTCATCCAGCTTTTTATTTCTGAAACTGTTAATCGTCTGCCACTTTTTGTGTATAGAGGCATATCATATAAAGGAATGCTACAGGCAACCATATTTGTGCCAATCCCTACAGTTGGTTTTCCAGCAGAACATCTGTAGATATAAGGAAAGTATCCTTCTGATAACTCACACATAGGCATCCATGCATTTAACAGACGTGTTCTGAGAAGGTTATATTCAGATGTTTTCTTAAAGTCAGGTGTGCCACGTAAGTTAGAATCCATTTTAGGTGCATTTGGATGATTTGCCACACTTTGTGTTGATGAAAATACAGGAACATTATCCTCTTGTGTTGTTGCATTACATGCAATGTTAAAAAATACTGAGCTTAAGATAGCTAAATGTTGTAATGTTTTATTCATTTGTACTCTCCCAATGTATATCTATAAAAGATTATATATTATTTTTGAAAAAAAATCAATGATTTTTATTTAATGCATTGTTTTTAATGGTAAAAATATTTTTTTGTGTGAGGTATTAATAACATATTTTGTGGGATAAAAAATAAAAATTTGTAAAAACACTTGCAAAATAAAAAAAAGATTTTTAAAATCATCAAAAAAGGAGTGAGAAATGATAGGGCAAGCATTAGAAATCACGCTTATTGGCATGGGAACAGTTTTCTTTTTTTTGCTGGTATTAATTTGTGTTTTGAATATTTTACGTATATGTACGGTTAAAGGAAAGCGAGATTTATCTAAAATTGCTGCAGCCATTGCATTTATAAAAAGTAAGGAGTAGGGGAAATGGTCAAAAAGGGTAAAAAGAAAATATCCTATATGTGTACGGCATTTCGTGATGGATTTCAATCTGTGTTTGGTGCCCGTGTCTTGTCAAAAGATTATATGCCAGTGGTAGCTGAAGCAGTTAAGGCTGGTATGACGAATATTGAAGCTGGTGGTGGGGCATCATTTCAAGCTGCTTTTTTCTATAACAATGAAAATGCTTTTGATGTAATGGATGAATTTCGCAGGGTTTGTGGTCCAAAAGTGAATTTGCAAACGCTTGCACGTGGTGTGAATGTTGTGGCTCTTGATTCTCAAAGTTCTAAGATGATTGATTTGCATGCTAAAATGTTTAAAAAACATGGCATGAGTACTATTCGGAACTTTGATGCTTTGAATGATCCAAATAACTTAATTTTTAGTGCAAAATGTATTAAAAAAGCCGGATTAAAGCATCAATTATGTGTGTCTATGATGTCATTGCCTCCGGGATGCGAAGGTGCTCATACACCTGACTTTTATGAAGAAACACTCAAAAAATTTATTAAAGCTAAAATTCCGTTTGATTCGTTGTGTTTTAAAGACGCTTCCGGTACAACGGTTCCGGCGGTTGTGTACGAAACAATAAGACGTGCCAGAAAATTGGTAGGTGATAAAGTCCCATTGGAATTCCATTCGCATGAAACAGCCGGTGCTGGATTGGCTTGTTATATGGCTGCTGTTGATGGTGGTGCCGATATTGTGGATTTATCCTTGGCACCTGTATCCGGCGGTACATGTCAACCGGATGTGGCAACGATGTGGCATGCTTTACGTGGAACGGATTTTGAATTAGATTGTGATATCGATGCGATTATGCGTGTAGAAGATCATCTTAAAGATGCGCTTTCTGATTACTTTATGCCCCCTGAAGCTTTACATGTTGAACCGCAAATTCCTTGGTCCCCAATGCCAGGGGGGGCTTTGACAGCTAATACGCAAATGCTTAGAGATAACGGCTTGATGGATAAATATGGTGAAATTATTAAGGCGATGGAAGAAGTGGTCCGTAAGGGTGGTTTTGGTACTTCCGTGACACCGGTATCTCAATTTTATTTCCAACAAGCATTTAACAATGTGATGAGCGGTCCGTGGAATAAAATCGCCGATGGTTATGGTAAAATGGTATTGGGTTATTTTGGTAAAACACCTGTCGCTCCGGATAAGAAGGTGGTCAAAATTGCCTCTGAACAATTGGGATTAAAGCCAACGACTAAGAGTGTTTTGGAAATTAATGATAAGAATGAGAAAAAATCTCGTAAACATTATGAAAATATGTTGAAAGAAGCCGGTTTGCCGATTACAGATGAAAATGTGTTTATTGCGGCTGCTTGTGGGGATAAGGGAATTACATTCTTACTTGGTAAAGCCAAAGTTGGTGTGCGTTATAAAGAAAAACAAGCATCATCTACACCGAAACAAGATACATATAAAATTACAGTATCCGGTGAAACATTTGATGTCAAGTTAAATGGTAATACGGCAACAGTAAATGGTGTAGATTATCAGGTATCACTAGATGATGCTGTGGCACAAATATCTGCTGTTCCAGCTCAAACCACAGGTGTAGCACAAACAATTAACGCCGGTACACCGGGGACAATTACGCAAGTGCTTGTTAAATCAGGTGATGTAGTTAAATCTGGTCAAACATTATGTGTGATTGAAGTGATGAAAATGGAAACAGAGGTCAAGGCTTTGTCTGATGTAACTATTACAAATGTTTTTGCAACAAAAGGGGAACAGGTGGTCGCAGGCCAAAAACTGTTTGAGGTCAAATGAGTAAAGCCAGAGAATTATTACAATGGACGTTATATGCATTAGGTCTTTGTGCCGTTGCATTTATATTATCCTACTTTATACCGTCAATTGGTTCTGTTATGAAACAAACTGGAGTGTACCAATTATTTACTCCAATAACGCCTAAAGGATTAATTTTGCCTCTTGGGTTTGGTCAAATCATTATGATTGGCATTTGTTTGGTGTTGTTGTATTTGGGGATTGTTAAAAAGTTTGAACCATTATTACTGTTGCCGATTGCATTTGGTGGTATTTTATCTAATGTACCAGGAACGGGATTAACGGAACCTGGTGGACTTTTGTATGTTTTATATCATATGGGTATTGAAAATGGCTTATTTCCCTTGTTGATTTTTATGGGAGTAGGGGCCATGATTGATTTTGGTCCAATGCTTGCTAATCCTAAGACCGCATTGCTCGGTGGGGCAGCTCAATTTGCGATTTTTGGAACTTTTTTGGGGGCAGTTACATTAAGTAAGTATATTCCATTTTTAGATTTGTCTTTGCCACAAGCCGCGTCTATTGCTATTATCGGCGGAGCTGATGGCCCAACATCTATTTTCTTGGCTTCGAAATTGGCTCCTGAATTGCTTGGGGCGATTGCAGTTGCTGCTTATTCCTATATGGCATTGGTACCAGTTATTCAACCGCCAATTATGCGTGCTTGTACAACGAAACAAGAACGTCTTATTGAAATGCAACAATTGCGTAGTGTATCCAAAAAGGAAAAAATTATTTTACCAATTGTTGTGGTTTTGCTAACGGCTTTATTTGTGCCAATGGCATTGCCGTTGGTGGGGATGTTGATGTTCGGTAATTTGTTAAAAGAATCTGGTGTGGCAGATAGATTGGCCGATACAGCTGCGAATAGTCTTATTAACATTGTTACAATCGTATTAGGATTATCTGTTGGATCAAAAATGTCTGCTGAGTTATTTTTAACATCCACGACTTTAGCTGTGTTATTCTTGGGGGTTATAGCTTTTAGTATTGGTACGGCAAGTGGTGTGTTGATGGCAAAATTGTTGAACTTATTGCCTGGTGCAAAAATTAATCCGTTGATTGGTTCAGCTGGTGTTTCAGCCATTCCAATGGCAGCTCGCGTATCTCATAAATTAGGTCAAGAAGAAAATCCAAATAATCATTTGTTAATGCATGCAATGGGGGCAAATGTATCAGGCTCTTTGGGGTCTGCCATTGCCGCCGGTATTTTGCTTGCTTTATGTAGTTAGGAGAAAAAAAATGATAGAAAATTTAGAGGAAATTGTTGATAGATTAGATAATTTAAATGCTATGGAACGTTATAAGGAAGTGCAGGCTGAAGCCAATTCTTTATTAGTCGAGGCCCCTCAAGAGGCAGCACTATGGGTAGTAAAAGGAAATGCCGAATATGGATTGGGTAATTTTATTCAAGCGGCAAATGATTTTTCTAAAGCCATTGCTTTAAACCCGGATGATGTTGGGGCTCGCTCGAATTACGCTTTGGTATTGTGTGTTCTAGAACGTTATGTGGATGGCTTAAATGCATGTGATGGTGCTTTGTATATAGATGATAGTTGTGCGCCAGCTTGTATTAATGCAGCTCATTGTTTGGAGGCTTTAGGACACGGTGAATTAGCTTTGGAATATTTGGAAAAAGCTGTTCGTAAAAATGAATATGATGGTAACATAATTGCCGATGTTGCAGATGTAATGTCTCATTATGGATATTATGAAGCTGCCAAAAATGCATACATGAATGCTGCAAAGTTAAATGTGCCAAGTGATATTCATGGGCGTATAGCTGATTTCTTTGCAGATGCCCGTAGTCGGGGTATTGACAAGGTGCGTATTCATAGCGATGTAAATAATTGGCGGACAGAATTTGAAAAACATCCAGATGTTTTTGATTTAGCTGCTTCATTATTGAAAGAGTAGATTTTTCTATTCGTGTTAAAAGGGTCGGCTTTAATGGCTGACCTTTTTTGTATTTTTAAATGAAATCAATAACCTGTCATGAATGGTTTGAAATGGTGATTTTTTTTTGAAAAAAAACATATAAAAATGTAAAAAAAAGCTTTATTTTTTGTAAAAAAAAAGGTAATCTGCTAAAGAATGATTTTTTTAACATTATAGATAAAGGAGTATATTATGGCAGGTAGCATTAATAAAGTCATTTTAGTTGGTAATTTGGGTCGTGATCCGGAAATTCGTCACACAAATGCTGGTCAAAAAATCGTGCATTTAACTGTGGCAACATCTGATTCATGGAAAGATAAGTCCGGCGAACGTCAAGAACGAACAGAATGGCATCGTGTTGTTGTATTCAACACAAATTTAGCTGACTTTGCCGAACGTTTTTTGCGTAAAGGATCTAAGGTATATATTGAAGGTGCTTTGCAAACACGTAAATATACAGATGCTTCTGGTCAAGAAAAATTCACAACCGAAATCGTTTTAGGTGCTTACCGTGGTGAACTTGTTATCTTGGATAATAAAACATCTGGCAGCGCTGGTATGGGCGATATAATGGGTGGCGGTGCATCTATGGATTCTGCTGCTGCAACAGGTTGGGATTCTGCGCCATCCGCTGGTGACGGTTTTGATGATGAAATTCCGTTTTAATTTTTGATTTTTTTTATAGTCCGCTTAGATAACTTGTTAAGTTTAGGTGAAAAATGAATATGATGAATGATACAGCCTTAACCACTGGGGTTGTGGATACCGTTCCGGTATTAATTGAAGATGAAATGCGCAGATCCTATTTGGATTATGCGATGAGCGTAATTGTTTCTCGTGCTCTTCCAGATGTACGAGATGGTTTGAAGCCGGTACACAGACGTATTTTGTTCTCAATGTATGAAAACGGATATGATTATAATAAGCCATTCCGTAAATCTGCTCGTATCGTTGGAGATGTTATGGGTAAATACCATCCGCATGGTGACAGCTCAATTTACGAGGCTATGGTTCGTATGGCACAGCCTTTCTCAATGCGTGTGCCACTTATTAGCCCACAAGGTAACTTCGGTTCTATGGATGGTGATAAAGCTGCTGCTATGCGTTATACTGAGGCTAGATTGGCTCAAACGGCTCATTGGTTGATTGAAGATATTGATCGTGATACGGTTGATTTCCATCCAAACTATGATGAAACATGTCAAGAACCGGCCGTATTGCCAGCCAGATTCCCGAACTTGCTTGTGAATGGTTCTGGTGGTATTGCTGTTGGTATGGCCACAAACATTCCACCTCATAACTTAAACGAAGTTGTTCGTGCTTGTATCGCAACTATTGATAATCCGGATATTACGTTGGATGAGTTAATTGATATTGTGCCGGCTCCCGATTTCCCAACAGGTGGGTTGATTTTGGGGCGCGGTGGTGCTAGAAGTGGTTATCAAACAGGTCGTGGTTCCGTCATTATGCGTGCTCGTTGCACGATTGAAGAAGTGCATAAAGACAAAATGGCCATTATTGTTCACGAAATTCCATATCAAGTGAACAAAGCGGCTATGATTGTTCGTATTGCCGATTTGGTTAAGGAAAAAGTCATTGAAGGTATTTCCGATTTACGCGATGAATCCGACCGTCAAGGTGTACGTGTTGTTATTGAATTAAAACGTGATGCACATCCAGAAGTTATTTTGAACCAATTATATAAATATACACCCTTGCAAACCAGCTTTGGTATGAATATGTTGGCTCTTAATAACGGTCGTCCAGAGCTCATGAATTTAAAACAAATCATTGACGCATTTATTGCTTTCCGTGAAGAAGTTGTTCGTCGCCGTACGGTTTATGAACTCAATAAAGCTCGTGATAGAGCTCACGTCTTAGTTGGTTTGGCGATTTCTGTGGCCAACTTAGATCAAGTTATTGAAATGATTAAAACAGCTCCGGATCCACAAACGGCTAAATCCAGATTGATGGAAACAAGATGGCAAGCTAAGGATGTAGAGGATTTAATTTTGCTTATTGATGAACCAGATCGTAAGGTTGAAAATGGCATTTATATGTTATCCGAAACACAAGCCAAAGCCATTTTGGATTTAAAACTCAACCGTTTGACTGGTTTAGAACGTGATAAAATTCATGATGAAGTTGGTGAATTGGCTGCTTTGATTAAGGGCTATTTGGATACACTTGCTTCTCGTGAACGTATTTATGCTATCATTCGTGAAGAATTAGAACTTGTTAATGTTCAATTCCCAACTCCACGTTTAACAACAATTGCTGATGGTGAATTTGATCAAGATGATGAAGATTTAATTCCACGTGAACAAATGGTTGTCACTGTGACAAATACGGGTTACATTAAACGTGTGCCACTTAATACCTACCGTGCACAACATCGTGGTGGCAAAGGGCGTTCCGGTATGTCCACACGTGAAGAAGATCAAGTATCTCAATTGTTTGTGTCTTGCACACACTCACCATTGTTGTTCTTCTCAACACGTGGTATTGTGTATAAAATTAAAACATACCGTTTGCCGGAAGGATCTCCACAATCACTCGGTAAGGCATTGATTAACTTGTTGCCATTACAACAAGGCGAAAAAATTACAACAATTTTGACATTACCAGAAAAAGCCGAAGAATGTGAAAACCAAACAGTGATGTTTGCAACGGCTTCGGGTGGTGTACGTCGTAACCGTTTAAGTGATTTCTGGAACGTTAATGCAAATGGTAAAATTGCCATGAAATTGGACGAAGGAGATGTCTTAATCGGTGTTGAAATTTGTACTGAAGATGATGATATCTTGTTGTCTGCTGCTGGTGGTAAATGTGTTCGTTTCCCAGCTGCTGATGTACGGGTATTTGAATCTCGTGCCTCAACGGGTGTTCGTGGTATGAAATTAGCCGATGGCGATAAAGTGATTTCAATGTCTGTACTTGACCACGTCAAAGCCGATATTGAAAAACGTGATGCTTACTTGAAAGAAGCTGTTGCTCGTCGTCGTTTGGCTGGATCTGCCGATGAAACAGATGCAGTTGAAACAGAAACAGTTACAAACACAACTTTAACAGCCGAAGAATTTGAAAAAATGGCTGCCGAAGAACAATTTGTATTGACCATTACGGAAAAAGGTTATGGTAAACGGTCTTCTGCTTATGAATATCGTATTACATCCCGTGGTACTCAAGGTGTAACAAACATCAAAACGGATGATGATAAACGTAAAGCAAATGTTGTTGCTTCAATGCCTGTCCCACATGCTTCTCATATTATGTTGGTAACGGATGCGGGGAAACTCATTCGTATGCGTACGGACGATATTCGCATTGCTGGTCGTTCTACAATGGGTGTCATTTTGTTCCGTTTGGATAAAAATGAAAAGGTTGTATCCGCTACATGTATTACGGATTTAGGTGAAGAGGAAAATGAAACCGAAAATCAAACACTTGAAAATGCATGTGAAACAGGAGCCGTTTCGGAAGAAGCAATTGAGCAAGCTATTCAAAACGAAGCCGGTCAACCACAAGTAGAACAATAATTGACAGGATAGGGAGGGCTATCATGCCCCCCTTTTTTTCTATGAGGTAGATATGAAACAATTTTTGAAAAATATAGTTTTCTTAAGCATGATGATATGTCCGATTGTTTCATATGCCTCTTGTCCAGCGGATAAGCCAATACAAACTTTATCTGGGTGCAAATCTTGTGATGCACCGCAAGCTCTTTTGCAAGTTAAATGTATTACCTGTGGTGATAAGGATATAGATATATTAGAGGTCTGTCCAAATCGGCAAAGAAAAGGTATCACGACAATTTTAAAGGAATGTCCCTCAGATAAACCTCATCGAACATCAGAAGGGGATTGTTATGCTTGCTCTGATGAAAGTTACTTTTTTGTTAAGAAAGATTATAAAAATCCTTGTCCTAACAGAACGATACGTAAGGAGGGAGAAAGCTATATTTCTGGTTTAATTTGTTCGGATGATAAACCAATATATAGTTTTGGAAAATGTTATGCTTGCTCTGAAGAAAAAGAGTTGTATATTCTAGATAATAATAAAAATCCTTGTTCAAATAGAACGATACATAAGAAGGGAGAAAGTTATATTTCTGTTTTGAATTGTCCTGATGATAAGCCTTTGTATTCGAAAGGAAAATGTTATGCTTGTGATACCACAAAAACATTAACGGTATCTTCTGATATACCTTCTGATATTTGTCCTAATAGACGCGTGGAATTTGGTGAGTCTAAATTTGAATGTCCAATAGATAAACCTTTAAGAGATGCACAGGATAATTGTTATTCTTGCCTTGAGCCGAATGATATTATGTCACCTAAAAAGGATTCATGTCCAAATCGTAAAATAGAAACGAGAGTAGTTGATGGTTTAAACAGAGAAAAGTATTCTGTTTTGGTTTGTCCAACACTGGATAAACCATTAAAAGATGATTTGGGACAATGTCATGCTTGTGATGAAGAAAGTGTGATCAAAGTTTCTATACACGAATGCCGAAAGGCTTGTCCAAATAGGGTGACAGATAAAGCAGAATATTGTTTGTCTTCATGCCCATCTGATAAACCACAAGTGGATCGCAATGGTTTTTGTCATTCTTGTGATGATGTATCGGTTATTGTTATGAAAGAAGGTCAAGAGCATGTTTGTTCCAATAGACAAATGATGAAAGAGTATAAAGACTATATTTCTTCTCAGATTTGTCCATCGGATAAACCGATTTATGATAAAAATATAAGATGTCATACTTGTATGCCAGATTTATTAGATCATGGATTTATTCCGTTGAATCCAACTGATTGCACTAAGTTATGTCCAAATAATCATTTGGTTAATGGGATTTGTTCTCCATGTCCCGAAGGACAATTTTGGGTAGATCATATGGAACGAAATTTAAACGATCCTTTATCAAGAGAGGAGGTTAAGGCTTGTGTTTCATGTGAGGATGAAAGATATGTATATGATGGTATTTTGGATATGGCAAAACGACTGTGTCCCAATCGTATGGATATAAGTACTTGGGGTGGTACATACAGTGCCAATAAAAGTATTGTAAATAAAATTAAATCAATATTTAGTATTTTTTATTGATTGCTCAAAATAGTGGGATTATATTTGTTTCTTTTTAAAAGGAGTCTTTTAAACGTATTAATTTTTCTATTGACTATTACAAAAAATAATCTTAAAAGAAATAAATAAAAAATAAAGGGGAAAATTATGTGTCCGTGTCCGATATGTGCAACAATAGCCTTACTTTTATTGCCGTTTGCTGGCTATAAATGGGCAAAGAAATTTATGAAACGCCACCATTGTTCGTGTGATAGATGTCAAACAGCCGAACATGAACAAAGTGTGCAAAATCATACTAAGTGCCATTGTAATAAATGTGCACATCATTAGAAAAGTAAAGGAGGAAATATGAAATACTTTTCAAAGGTCTTAATGGCTGTTTTATTATTTTTTACAACAACTGCAGGAGCTCAAACAATGACAGATAAAGAAAATACACTTTTAATGGATTTAGATTACGGTCAAGTTGTAATTCAATTAGATCCGACAATTGCGCCAAACCATGTCGCCAGAATTAAAGAGTTAACACGTCAAGGATTTTATAATGGCGTTAAATTCCACCGTGTAATTCCTGGTTTTATGGCTCAAACAGGTGATCCAACCGGCACAGGTATGGGGGGCAGTGGTAAAAACTTAAAAGCCGAATTTAATCGCAAACCACACGTTCGCGGTACTGTTTCTATGGCCAGAGCAGGGCACCCAGATTCTGCGGATAGCCAATTCTTCATTTGCTTTGATGATGCAAGATTTTTGGATGGTCAATACACAGCGTTTGGTGAAGTCGTATCCGGTATGGAATTTGTTGATATGATCAAGGCAGGTACATCTGCTAATAACGGTAAAGTCGCTAATCCGGACGTGATTGTCAAAATGCAAGTTGCTTCCGATGTGAAGTAATTTTCTGAAAATATTCTTAAATCAGTCTTTTGTGTGTAATACGGAAGGCTGATTTTTTTATTCTTGAAAAGGTTCATTTTTTATCCCATATATATCCTATGACAAAAGAATTAATTATTGCAGCAGGATGCTTTTGGGGTATACAACACGCATTTGAAACGGAAACAGGTGTGGTTGCAACCGAGGTTGGATACACAGGTGGACATACTGAAAATCCAACCTATGATAAGGTTTGTACTGGAAAGACAGGACATGCCGAAGCAGTGCGTATTATTTATGATTCTTCACAAACAAATGATGAAACATTACTAAAAATGTTTTTCAAAATCCATAACCCTACCTCTTTGAATAAACAAGGTCACGATGTAGGTAATCAATATCGTTCTGCAATATTTTATTTGACGTCAGAACAAAAAGAAACGGCCGAACGGCTCATTGTTGATTTAAATGCTTCGGGTAAATATTTACATCCAATTGTGACAAAGATTGAAGCTGCGAGCATTTTTTATCCCGCTGAAGAATATCATCAGGATTATTTGGCTAAACGAGGATTGAAAATTCATTATTTAAGTAAAACAGATGAAGATTGGCAAGAAACGTTGTCATCGGATCAATATGCTATTTTACGTCAAAAGGGGACACAAAAACCTTTTATCGGAAAATACTTATATTTTTTTGAAGATGGTATTTATCGATGTGCCGCTTGTGGTAATAAATTGTTTGATAGTCGGCGTAAATTTGCCAGCTCTTGTGGATGGCCATCGTTTGATACCGCTTTGCCTGGTAGTGTCCAAATTCACAAAGATTTTTCTCATTTTATGATTCGGGATGAAGTTATTTGTTCTCGATGTGGTTCGCATTTAGGGCATATTTTTTCCGATGGTCCCACCAAAACAGGAGATAGATACTGTATTAATTCAATTGCGCTTGATTTTGATAAAAATCAATTTGTTGATGCAAAAGATTAAAGTTGTACTTTATATAAAAAATTACTTGAAAATGTTATCGTTATATGATACTCCTTCTTAATGAAGGAGGGTATTATGCAAGAAAACTTTACGCTGAAAAATGGGAAAACAGTTTTGATACGGGATATTGTTCCGGATGATTATTTGGCGATGCAAACTTACTTGCAAACGTTGGCTACTGAAACGATTTTTACGAATCAATATGTGGGGAAGAAACCTCGTTCAAAAGAGGCTTTTGATAAACAATGTGATAATCCTTATTCATGGAGTGTGGGCGTATTTGATAGAGATAAAATAGTTGGCGCTTGTCAATGTTTTGTTTATCATCCCGAACATCTGTGGTGTGGTTATACGGCCCAATTCGGTGTGCATATGTTAGAGGAAGTACAATCTGGTGGTCTTGGCAAACATTTAATGAATTTGATGGAACAATGGTGTGTAAGCCATGGTATGGAACGCATTGAAGGGGCTGTGAGAACTCAAAATCATAAAGCCATTTCTTTATACTTGAAATGTGGATATGAAATTGAAGGGTTATCTAAACGCAAAGCCCTTATTGATGGTGTATGGCACGATGAATATCGTATTGCGAAATTATTGAATAATGTCGTTATTTCAAATTAAATTACTTTTATAAAAAGGAGAGGGCCTTCCTCTCCTTTATTTTAATTATAGATTGCCTACAAAGAAATGATTCCTCTGGCAAAGGCGTAAATGGCACATAATGCAATTGCAACAATGCCATAGGCCAGCACTTTTTCACCACAGCTAAAAGCACGTTCGTTTGGTGTATTTTCGCTTTTTGCCCATAGGTAAATCGGAATTCCCGCTGCAATAAAGACAACAGCCATTAACAGGTAATTTAACCCAGCAGCATAAATTAACCATACGGCATAAATGGCTCCAAGTAAACCTGTCAATAAGGCGCTTGAGCGTTTTGTCAGGATACCTGTCGGATATTCTCCATCTTCGCATAATTTCCATAAATAAGCACAAGAGGTTAAATAAGCCGGTAATACCATTACACCCGTAATGGATAACATGGTATTCCAAGCATTATTGGAAAAGTACACTAATAACATAGCCGCTTGCATCAATGAACTGGTAATCCATAAGGAATTACTTGGGGCTTCATTTTCATTTTCTTTGACGAACAATTTCGGGAAAGTACCATTCTCAGCCATAGCATAAGGAATTTCGGCAACAATCATTGTCCAAGATAGCCAGCTGGCTAAAATAGCAATTAACAAACCAATGTTCATTAACCATGCGCCCCAAGGACCAATGATATCTTGTAAAACACCGGCTGTGGATGGATTGGCAATACCGGCCAGTTCATGTTGACTCATGTATCCAAAAGGTAAAACGGACAGCAACACATAAATGGCTAAACATCCAAAGAATCCCATAACGGTGGCTTTACCAACATCGCTTGGTTGTTTGGCGCGTCCCGATAATACAACAGCGCCTTCAATACCAATAAAGGCCCATAAGGTGACTAACATTGTACTTTTGATTTGACTGTCTAAGGCACCTAATCCTTTATGCCCCATAATAGATTCACCCCAAAAATCAAAGTCAAATTTATCAATATTAAAGACAAATGCTGTGATAATGATGAACAATACCAATGGTGCCAATTTTGCAATGGTAGCGATTAAGTTGATGATAGCGGCTTGTTTAACACCGCGCAGTACTAACCAATTAAATCCCCAAATTAAAATAGACCCCCCTATAATGGAATTGAGGTTATTACCCCCTGTAAACATATGTGGGAAGAAATAATTGAGCGCATCCATTGTAATAACAGCATATCCGACATTACCGAAGATTTGGCACAGCCAATAACTCCATCCGATATTAAATCCCATATATGAACCGAAACCTTCACGGGCATACATATAAATACCGCTGGTCAGATTTGGTTTGGCATCGGCTAAAATACGGAATGTGTTGGCAATAAAAAACATACCAATACCGGTAATAATCCATGCTAAAATAACGGCACCGACAGAAGCGCTTTGTGCCATATTTTGAGGAAGCGAAAAAATGCCACCACCAATCATTGAGCTGACAACAATGGCCGCTAATCCTAAAACGCCCAGCTTGCCGACTTTTTGAGTGGGTGTCTGTGCGGTGCTTTTTGCTTTATATTTTGTCATTTGTTAAATCCTTTTTTTGCAAAAAGGCAAAAGAGGGGATTTTGCCCTTATCATTATTTTTTGAGTTCTACAACCGGTGCGAATTCAAAATTCAAAAAGCCTAAAGCCGTTAATGAATAACCGAATTCTTGTTCAATATTGACATAGTTATGGAAAAATTGAAAATCGGAATGCTGTTCTACGCTACGTAAATCCAATTCATGTTGTAATGATTTTTTTAACCACATTTCAGCATGTGTGCGTGCAATGTCATCATCAATATATGTATCAAAATATTCTACATATTCGGCGGCCCATCCACCGATAAATTTTCCATTTTTCTTTCCCCATGCAATACCGACACCGGTGGCAATAGCTTTATGTTCATCACGTCTGGCACCATTGCCGGCCATAATGACTTCCAGTACAGCCCCGTGTTTGAATGTATGAACCACGTCATCTACTGGTACAATGTTGTTAAATAATTCAGGTGGTAAAACAGACGTGTAAGGTACGACATTAAAGTCTTGTATTTTGGCTTCTGTCAAAGCACTGTCATAACAAAATGTTTCAAATGGTTGGGGCGGAATACCGTCGTTGGCTTGACCGGCTCCACCTGTGTGGAATGCTAAAGTTGGATATCTGGTTCCTAATTGCATAATTTTTCTCCCTTGTTAAAAATCATAGCACGATTGCTACTTATGTTGAAAATAGGTGTTTAAAGAATGCTTGACAATGACGCCATAAGTATAACTTTCATTTGACAAAAACGCTTGAAATGTATATTCTGTCAAAAAAAGGAGAAAATATGCTAACAGTCGGTTGTCATTTGTCGGCGTCTAAAGGTTATTTGGATATGGGACGCCAAGCGAAAAAAATAGGGGCGAATACATTTCAATTTTTTACCCGTAATCCTCGTGGTGGTTCTGCTAAAGAAATTAACCCAAAGGATGTATCGAATTTTTTAACATTTGCCGGGGAAAATAATATCGGTAACTTATTGGCTCATGCACCTTATACCTTAAATGCGTGTAGCGGGGATGCAAAAACACGAGAGTTTGCCCAAATGGTTATGGCTGATGATTTACGGCGTATGGAATATACACCGAACAGTTTATATAATTTTCACCCTGGTTCTCATGTCGGACAGGGTGTGGAAAAGGGGATTCAAATGATATCCGATTTATTGAATGGTATTATGATACCCTCCCAAACAACAATAGTTTTGTTGGAAACGATGTCAGGTAAAGGTTCTGAAGTAGGCAGTCGTTTTGAAGAACTAGCCGAAATTATTGCACGCACGAAATTGTCCGATAAAATGGGGGTTTGTTTAGATACATGCCATGTGTATGATGCCGGATATGATATCGTTGGTGATTTGGATGGTGTCTTGACTGAATTTGATAAAATTATCGGTCTTGACCGTTTAAAAGCCATTCATATTAATGACAGTAAAAATCCCTATGCATCCCATAAAGACCGTCATGAAAAATTAGGTGAGGGCAGTTTGGGGAGTGATTTTTTTGAACGTTTAATTAACCATGAAAAATTGCGGCATTTACCTTTTTATTTGGAAACACCGAATGAATTAGATGGATATGCTGCAGAAATTTCTTGGTTAAAATCGGTTTATCGGGGGTAATATGACACCGGAAGAAATTAAACAAACGGCTGGTTTTTTGCTAAATAAAATTGAAGAAAAGGCATCTTCGGCCAATGAAATCATTAATCGTTATACGGAATCTCATCGTTATATTGTGGGTGATGACAGACGTGATTTATTAGAATTGGTATGGAAAGCATTGCGTAATTATGCTAAGTTAACATACCTGTATCCCGATAAAACATGGGAAGAACGATTGGATTGCTTGACTGATTTATCTGTGCCGGATGATGCGCCCGATTGGGTCAAATGGGAAGCGCCAGAGTGGATTGTATCCCATGTACCGGATGCCGATAAAGAATTACCGGCACAAAATGGTATGGCGCCGATTTGTCTGAGAGCTTATGGTAATCGGGATAAGGTATTAGAAGATTTAAAAAACGAAGGTTTACCCGTTCGTCCGGCAGATCAATCTCCTTTTGGTATTATTTTGGAAAAACACGCTAATTTGTCGGCAACAAAAGCGTATAAAAAAGGTCTTGTGGAAGTGCAAGATGAAGGTGCTCAATTGGTATCAATGGCAATTGGTGTTAAACCAAAAGATGATGTTTTTGATTTTTGTGCCGGTGCTGGTGGTAAGTCTCTTATCTTGGCTCAATTGATGAAAAATCGTGGTTTTATCCAAGCTTATGATGCGTCGCCGAAGCGTTTGACAGAATTGGTTAAACGGGCTAGACGAGCCAATATCTCTATTGTGAAAACGGTGCCAAGATTGCCTGAGGCTCACAAAAAATTTGATCACGTTGTGGTGGATGCTCCATGCTCTGGAACGGGAACATGGCGTCGTAATCCGGATATGAAATGGAAATTAACGCCAAGACAGTTGGAACAACTGACAAAAAAACAAGCCGAAATTCTCCATACTGCCGAAGAGTATGTTAAGCCAGGGCATTATTTAACATATATTACATGCTCAATTACATTGGATGAAAATGAACGGCAAGTAGAAAACTTTTTGGCTCATCATCCACGATATCATGTGATACACCAAGAACGATATTCGCCATGGCGTACAAATACAGATGGCTTTTTCTTGTGCATTATGCAGAAGTCTTAAAATAAGGCTTGTAAGTTATTTATAAAAGTGTTAGAACATAGAGCATAAAGAAAAAAGAATCTGATTTGTTTACAAAAATAAACCTTACCCCTCAATTCGCTTTTGAATTTTTGCCATTTTGGTGCGTAGAGCCTCTTCAACATTTACATTAAATGTTTTGGCTAAGATACTGACGGCAATAATAACATCAGCAACTTCCAATGCCAATTCATCGGCATTGTGTTCTTTATCCGAACGCTGACGACCAAAGTAATCCAAAACGGCATCGGACAGTTCTCCGACTTCTTCCGTTGTTTTTACCATACGCCCATAGGCCATTTCTTTTAAGGACGGTGTTTCACCTGTACTGATAAAATGGTTATGCAACTTTTCGCAAAATTTATCTAATTCGGTAAAGGTTAATTTATCCATAAAACCTCCTTACATTTTATCAGGTACTTGCAATCCCAATAATGTTGTCATTTTTGTCATTACATGCAAAGTGTATTTTGTTAGAGCCAATCTGGATTTTTGTGTTTGTTCATCAGCGCCTTTAATCGGACAATCATGATAGAATGTATTGAAATCTTGAGCCAACTTGAACAAATAATCACAAATCACATGTGGCATACGGTTATCATAAGCTGTTTGCACCATATCTGGTAATCCATATAGGCGTAACAATAAACTGCGCTCAGCTGGATTTGTGATAATGATTTTATCGGCATTTGTGATATTGGCCGCTTCATTCATTTTTTCTAAAATAGATTTCATACGTACCATTGCATACAAAATGTAAGGCCCTGTTTTGCCTTCCGTACTGGTGAGTTTTTCTTCATCAAAGATGTAGTTTGTTGTTCTATCACTCATTAAATCGGCAAATTTAAGTGCTGATACACCCACAATTTTGGAAATAGATTGTTTTTCATCATCGGTTAAATCTTTACCCATTTCACCAGCGTTCATTTTATTTAAGGCGGCTTCAACGGCTGTGTCAATTAATGAACGTAATGTCGGAACTCCGCCTGAGCGTGTTTTATATGGTTTGTTATCTGTACCATTAATTGTACCAAAGCCCAAAAATTCCAATTTATCTTTTTGGATAAGACCGATTTTGTCGCTGGCAATAAAGACTTGTTCCAATGCCATAGATTGACGGGCATCAATAACGTAAAAAATACGATCAGGATGGAATTCCTCTACACGCTCTTCTACGGTTGCTAAATCGGTAGCACCATAACTAACTGCTCCGTCGGATTTTACAATGATTAAAGGTGGTAAGGCATTGCCGTTTTTTGATTTACCCATTGGGATGACATAAGCGCCGTCATCCAATACCAAGTGGCCTGACCCCTTTAATCTATCAACCATTTGAATTAAGCGTTCTTGCACATTGCTTTCACCACGCCATAGTTCAAATTCAATACCTAAAATATTATATAATTCCTTGATATCACCAACGGACATGGCAATAAATTGTTTCCAGAGAGCACGGTATCCTGGATGACCTTCTTGCAATAGTCGTGTGTTTTCTTTTGCCCGATCGTTAAATTCTTCATCTGTTTTACATTTACCGGAAGCAATCGGATAGATATTTAATAAATCTTCAGCGGTAAATGGAGCTTCGGGTGGGTAATCTCCTGTATGATTATCATCAAAGTAGGGGGCATCAGGGAAACGTTCTTGAACTTCGGTAATAATTTGTCCCATTGGTTTTCCCCAATCGCCTAAGTGTACATCACCGATAACTTCATCTCCAACAAAACGGCAAATGCGTTTAATGGATTCCCCGATAACAGCAGAACGCAAATGCCCAACGTGTAATACTTTACCACAGTTTGGGCCACCAAAATCCATAACGATTTTTTGTGGGTTGTCAGTTCGTTCATAACCACATTTGTCAGCACTTAATACATCATAAGCCATATTTGCCAATGCTTCGTCGGCAATTGTCATATTGATAAAGCCCGGTCCATCAACGGAAACAGTTTTGAAAAATGAATCTGCACGCAAATGCTCAGCAATTGTTTCGGCCAAAGATCGTGGATTTTGACGGGCAACCTTTGCCAAAGCCAATGCGCCATTGGATTGATAATCGCTGATATCCGGACGGTCGGACGTTCTGACCAATGTATTTGCATTTTTAAATCCAGCCATTTCAAAAGCTTTTGACACTTTTTGCTTAACAGTATTTTGTAAATTCATTTTTTATCCTTTCTAAAAAAATATGCAGGCATTGTACATAAAATACAAAAAAAATGCAAGCCTTTTATATGGTTATCACATAAAAAGGATAACACACATTTTATTCTTGACTTTTTTTGGGAAAAACAGTATCTTCATTTATGCAAGAGAGTGGGCGACCGATTTGGTCAGCGGGTCAGGGTCGGAAGACAGCAGCCCAACCTTTCTCGGACGGGTCATCTCTCTTGCACTTGCGTTTTTTTAGGTTTTGTGGTGGTAAGGATTTTTTTGAATGGATAACGCGCAATCTCATGTTTTAGCTAGAAAGTATCGTCCTCAGGTATTTGCCGATTTAATCGGTCAGGAAGCTTTGGTTAAAACAATTACGAATGCGATTGCCACAAACCGTTTGGCTCATGCTTATATGTTAACGGGTATTCGTGGTGTTGGTAAAACATCCTCGGCTCGTATTATTGCTAAGGGATTAAACTGTATCGGTGAAGATGGACAAGGTGGCATGACACCCAATCCATGTGGTAAATGTCGACATTGTTTGGATATTGCCGCCGATTCGCATATTGATGTCATCGAAATTGACGCTGCCAGTAATACAGGTGTTGATAATGTGCGTGAAATTATTGAGGGGGCAAAGTATAATCCGGTTTCGGCACGTTTTAAAATCTATATCATTGACGAAGTTCATATGTTGTCTAAGCAAGCGTTTAACGCGTTGTTAAAAACATTGGAAGAACCTCCTGCACGTATTAAATTTATTTTTGCCACGACCGAGATTCGTAAGGTACCTATTACGATTTTATCTCGTTGTCAACGATTTGATTTGCGTCGTTTGGATGAGGGCTTACTTTCTGAGCATTTGGGTAAAGTAGTCTTATCTGAAGGGGCTAAGGCAGAAGAAGAGGCTTTGCATTTAATTGCTCGGGCAGGGGATGGTTCTGTTCGTGATTCACTGTCTTTATTGGATCAAGCGATTACACAATTTAATGGTGATATTAAAGCGGCTGATATTCGTGATATGTTGGGCCTTGCCGACAGAACAGGATTGTTTGATTTATACGAAGCCATTATGGCCGGCCGTGTAGCAGATGCTTTAAATTTATTGGATAATCAATATAATCAAGGGGCAGATCCATTGGTAATTACGCAAGATATGATGGATTTAACGCACTGGTTGACACGTGTTAAAATTATTCCGGAACTGGCTAATGATTTGACGGTTCCTGAAACAGAACGTGTGCATGGTAAAAAGATGGCAGAATCTTTGTCTATGGCTAGTTTAACAAGTGTATGGCAAATGCTCTTAAAAGGGATTTTAGAGGTTAAAGGGGCTGACAATGCCTTAAAAGCTTTAGAAATGTTAGTCGTGCGTTTGGCTTATGCTGCGGATTTGCCAAGTCCAGCTCAGATGATTGAAGACATAAAAAAAAACTCTAATGTCATAGATGTTCGTCCAGCACCGACTGTATTAGTTGGTAGTGCAGTGCCAATGCCTCAATCGTTTGCGCAACCACAAATGCCAAGCCCTATGGGATTTCAGGAAACAGCAGCTGCGGTGAATACATCCCTAATTCCTACACTTTCTATTAAATCCATTACGGATATAGTAAAATTGGCTCGTGAAAAAAAAGAAATGTTGCTGGCTTTTAATATTGAAAATCATGTACGACCTATTGAAATTTTGGATGGTAAGTTGGTTTGTAGCTTTACTGATTCTGCTCCGGACAAATTATCATTTGATTTAACGCGTTTTTTAACTGCGCATACTGGCATTAATTGGACTATAGAAACAAAGCTAGAAGGTGGAGAAAAAACTCAATCAGAGGTCAAAGAAGAAAAGAAAAATCAACAACTTGCTGAGTTGAAGACTCATCCTGTTGTGGGGGCTGTACTTAATGCCTTTAAGGGGGCTAAAATTGAAAAAATAGTACCGATTAAGAAAATGGATTTTGTTGATGAGGCAGCTGATGATATGGATAATTACGAATAAAAATGTTATTATTTGTAAATAAGTATTGACTCAATTGCTTGAAAGTAAAGAAAAAACAATCAAATTAATAATTAATTGATTGAAAAATAAAAGAGAAGTTATAGAAACTTAGTGAGGGATGGAAAGATAGGAGAATTTTTATTCTTCGATTATTTTTTTTATTTTTTTTATCATCCCAATAAAACCATTGCGTCGTGTAGGCGATAAATGTTCCGATAATCCTAATTGATGAAAAATATCATCGATATTTATTTTACTAATTTCATCAGATGTTTTTCCATTGACTAATATCCATAAAATGGCTTCTAAACCACGTACAATATGGGCATCACTATCCATGTTAAAATAATATTGTCCGTCTTTCATTGTATAACTAATCCAGACTTGAGACATACAACCATCTACTTTATTTATTGCTGTTTTTTCGCTGTCAGACATGGGAGGAAGTTGTTCGCCCAGTTCAATCAGATAGCGATATTTATCCTCCCAGTCCGTTAGATATGAAAAATTTTCAATTAGTTCTTCTGGTGTCACGACTTTTCCTTAATAAAAAATTTGTGTTCCAGAAAGAGTAGCAGAAGCTGTTCCAGTATTATTTGTTTCATTTGGGCTAACTTGAACATTTTCAATTGAAACTTCTCTGTTGGAATTTGGTGCCATTATGGATTGGTCATTAATAATTAAAGTGTCGGCACTGTAGTTAATTTTAAAAGTATCAACTGTTTGACCTTCATCATTAATAGTACGTTTTTGCATATCTATAAATGGTCTCAAAAATTCTAACATGCCCGCTTTTTGAATGCAAGCAGGTGGCATTGGTGTATCAGATGTTATATTTTCTAATGCTTTTTCGCATGCTTCTTTATCTGCAGGTTGGGGGGTTGGAGACAGACCATCAAAGTTTGTAATGTTTAAATTGAAATCAGCACTTAATGCTGGATTTGTATATTTAATTATACCATCAATAGAAAAAGAACCATTGGGGAATGTAATGACAAAGTCATCTATTTTTATCCTTATTTTTTGAGATAAGGTATCATAAAAATTGATTAATTGTTTTTCTACTTCGGCAGCTTCTGGAGATTGGATGCTGTCTAACTCATCATATTTTTCTGATAATTCCGTATAAGATATAATATCGTTTTTTGTTAATCCTTCTAGGGATATATTTGCAGTGATATTTTGAGGTAAAGTAGGCATAGATGATAATTTTATATCGGAAATTCGCATAGATAATTTTATAGTATCATCTAATGTAGTTGTTCCTTCAATAGTTGCACTAAACGGGTCAGTTCCAATAAGAGGAGAGGTTACTGAAAATGTTGGTATCATCAATGATGAAGTTGATTTTTGAGCGGTCAAAGCTTGCATTGTTTCAGAGCTTGTTTGATCTGCTGCTATTATTTGAGTGTTTTCCATTATCTTTGGAATATTTAATTCAAATAAAGGTGTTTTAATATTAAGTCCCATTAAATCTGTTACAGAAGCAATATCTATTTTATTATTTTGAGGGGCGACTAGTGAATCAGATATAATATTATTTATTGTTAATGAAAAATCAGTGTCTTTTATAATAATATCACTTACTTTTAAAGAGGTGCTTGTTGTTAAAGATAAATCGGGTACCCAAAAGACAGTTTCTGAGTATTCATCCATTGTAATTTGTGGATTAGGAAAGTTTACTCGGATAAACTCAGCCCATCTAATCCAAGATTCAGTTGTGATTTTATATTGTTTCATTCCATTAAAATCGGCAACACGGATCATTTTTAATTCATGTTTTGGGGTTTCAGGATCCTTGGGATTATCAAATGTGATAATGAAATCATTGCCATCTTCTTTAACATCTACACGCAATAATTCATCTAAATTTTTGTAGTATAAAAATGCTTCAGCTGCCGATAGAATTTGTTCCTCTGCTAATGAGTACATTTTTGCATTTGATGAATTTGATATTTGGGGAGACTTAATAGATGCAATAGGAGAGTGATATGCTCCCCAGAAAGTTATTCCACCTAATAAAATGGATGCTCCAACACAGGCTAATAAAATTTTTTTCATTGTTCCTCCTTATTGTGATATATCATTTGCTTGTTCTTCATCAACAACAAAAACATCTTCCGGGTCAGGTAAGATATCAGTAGGGGTTATTTCTTCGGAATAATCAGCAACAGGTAAAGAAGGGGTAATATTTTCTGTTTTAGATTGCGGATGTTTTTGTTGTGTCACAGGCGGTGTTTTTTGTGACAACAAAATTCCGATGCTAATT
Organism: Alphaproteobacteria bacterium; assembly: GCA_017559525.1. GTDB lineage: Bacteria > Pseudomonadota > Alphaproteobacteria > CAAHEQ01 > UBA3637 > UBA7488. The sequence continues at coordinate 73,219 of JAFYRI010000012.1, forward strand.
CCAAAGATTAAAATTATCAAAAGAACAAATATGCGTTTCATTTTATTTTCCTTTAAGGTTTTATCCTCATTCTGAACGAATTATACAACTTTAAAAATGATAAAATCAAGGTTTTTCTTTTAATTTTAAAAAAAATATGCTATAGTTTCCCTTATGAAGTGGAAAAAGTTTGCTTTTGAAGTGGTTGACAGTACAAATAAAGTGGCCGTTGATTATTCTATTGGTTCGGTTATTGTGGCAGAAACTCAAACAAATGGACGTGGTCGATACGGTCATACTTGGGTGTCGGATAAAGGCAATTTGTATTTGTCGGCGGTATTAAAAACATACGGAACACAAACGCCTTTGTTGGCTTTTGTTATTGCGGTTGCTGTTGCTGAAACATTGAGTGAATTTGGTGTTGTTGTCCAATTGAAATGGCCTAATGATGTTTTATTAGATGGTGGAAAGCTAGCTGGTATTTTATTGGAGCAATCAGATGAAAAATTGATAGTTGGTATTGGTATTAATTGTGTGTCTTGTCCTGTTGGATTACCATATCCGGCTGTTCACTTAAATGGCAAAGTATCAATTGTTGAATTACAAACTTTAATTTTGCAACAATTGGATAAATGGATCTGTTTATTTGAAAAAAATGGCTTTTTGTCCATTTATCATAAGTGGAAAGAATACGCTATAGGCATCGGAAAAAACATTGTGGTTAGATTGCCGAATGAAACGTTAACAGGGATTTTTAGGGATTTAAGCGAATCCGGCGCTTTGATATTGGAATTACCGGATAATACAGTTAAATATGTGACGGCAGGTGTCGTCTTTTTTGAAAATGAAAGGAATGAATATGAATGATATTCACAATTTGGGTGAGGACTTAATTATTCCACCCGAAAAGTTAGTTTTTATACCGCTTGGCGGTGCATCAGAAATTGGGATGAACTTTTTTGCCTATGGGTACCAAGGTAAATGGTTAATTGTTGATTGTGGTATTGGTTTTCCAGGTGATGGATTACCAGGTGTCGATGTAATGTTACCAGACCCGACTTTCTTAAAAGATAAGAAGAAAAACATAGTTGGTTTGGTTGTTACCCATGCTCATGAAGACCATATCGGTGGCATCAGTTACTTGTGGCGTGATTTATTGTGCCCAATTTATGTAACGCCTTTTGCTGGTGAATTATTGGAAGGAAAACTCAATGAAGCCGGTCTTTTAGGGCGTGCAACAGTAAATGTTGTTGAGCAAGGCTCTGTCATTGATTTGTATCCATTTGAAGTGGAATTTATCACAACAACTCACTCTTTGCCGGAACCAAATGCATTAGCTATTCGTACAAAGGCTGGTACAGTTATACATACAGGCGATTGGAAATTTGATTCTTGCCCATTGATTGGCGATGAAATGGATATTAAACGCTTGAAAGAAATTGGAAAAGAGGGCGTTTTGGCTCTAGTTTGCGATTCCACAAACGTTTTATCAACACCATCTGATGCAACGGAAGAAGATGTACGTAAAACATTAACGAACCTAATTGGTCAATACCCTAATCGTCAAATAGCGATTGGTTGTTTTGCTTCCAATGTGGCTCGTGTAGAAAGCATTTATCATGCCGCTGCGGCCAATGGCCGAGAAGTGTGTTTAATGGGGCGTTCTTTGTGGCGTATTGATGCCGCAGCTCGTGCTACAGGTTATTTCAAAGATATTCCAGAATTTTTATCGGAAGCTGAGGCTTTGGAACGTCCGGTTGGCAGTGTGTTGTATATCTGCACAGGGTCACAAGGCGAACCGTTTTCAGCGTTGACAAATTTGGCTGCCATTACACCGCAAAAGAATTCAGTATATTTTGGACCGGATGATGTGGTTATTTTCTCCTCTCGTGTGATTCCGGGGAATGAAAAATCTATTGCACTTTTGCAAAAACGCTTGAAATCAAAAGGCATTAAAATTATTACGGATAAAGAGGCTTTAGTTCATGTTTCTGGTCACTATGCTGGTCCGGAATTAGAAAAAATGTATCAAATTATTAAACCCAAAATTGCATTGCCTGTTCATGGTGAAGCAATGGAATTAACTGGTCATGAAGAAATGGCTAAAAAAATGGGAACGGAATTTGCCTTTGCGTTGGAAAATGGTGAAGTTATTGCACTTGATGATACTCCGCAAATTTTAGGTGAAGTTTATGCCGGTATTTTAGCAGTAGATGGAAAACGTATCATTCCACTTGATGCCGAAGTCATTAAGAAACGTCGTAAGATGATGGAAGGTGGCTCATTGGTGGCTACAATTGTGGTGGATAAAACAGGGCAAATTCTCGGTGAACCACAATTTTCCTCTTTCGGGTTGCTTACGGCCGATGCCGAACATATTTCTCAGTTGGCTGATGCCGTTAAGCAAAGTATTACCGATTTACCGGCCGATCAAAAAGAAAGAGATGATTTGATTGATAATGCCGCTCGTACAGCAATTCGTAAGTTTTTAAATGAACATTACGGTAAAAAGCCTTTGATTGAAATCCACCTTGTTCGGATTTAATGAATGATATAAATATCCCCCTCATCCGAGGGGGATATATTTTTATTATTTACATAAAGCTAGACCAGCAGAATGAATGCTGTTCTTATTATAAGAGCGAATTGAATCATAACATGGATTTATTGCTTTTTTTTGTTCAGATGTATCACCATTTGTTGATGTCCAAAATTCTAATGATAGTCCAGCGTTACACAATGCATTTTTTACTTCTTCTTTGTTTAGATCGTCAAGCGATTGCATTTCTTTATTGATGCGTTTGCAAGCATTTTCAGCATCCCACCAACTAACAAAAGTATTAGATATATACCATTTTTCCTCTATTCCATTAATAATAATGTTTTTTCTGACAAAATCTAAAGGTACACACGCTCCGAATTCATTATTTGGAAACGCTTCTGTTTTGCTTGTATTCGGACTAGCACAATATTCTGATTGTGAACATTTATCATTTGTTGTACATCCTGTAGGGATACATTCTCCCCACCAACAAAATCCAGCACCGTTATTACATGAAGAATTATTAATAGATCCATAATAGCATCTATGTCCAGAATGACATCCACCACATTCTCCACATTCTGCTGCGGTATTGCATGTTTTACCTTCGTAACTGTAGATAGGTAAGCTTCCTTTAAAACACCATCCATTATCGCAATAGTTGTCCTCACCACAATCTGCATCTGTTTTACATTCAGGAAGAATAAAATTTGTTTCAAAGTAAAATTCCATGGTATTGTTATTAGATTCATCGCATGGATCTTTTTCGATATCTGATGTATAACTTTCGTTGCCAACATAAACTGTAACAATAGATTTTAGTCCATCACCTATTATTTTACAGACTTCGCTTGGAATGCCACTGAGATGAATTCCGTATTGTGTTTCATCATCTTGATTTGGAGCAATTTCAAAAGAGTAATCCATGGATGTTTTATTTCCCCATTCGGATAAATCGATAACTTCTCTACCTTGACTAATTTGTGTAATCATATCAATGCCGATTAACATTACATCATTAATTGTTTTGTTTGCGCGGTATTTATTCATGGCATAGCTATATCCTGTGATAGCTCCAACAGATAACACGCCGATAATCGCCAATGTACCCAACATTTCTGTCATAGAGCGACCGGATTGTGATATTTTATTTTGTTTCATTTTTTATTCCTTTATTTATATATTGTGAAATATTTTTTTTATGATGGATACAAAAAACTTTTCCTTATTTTTTTGAGGGATATTTTGTATTTAAAAATTTAATTGAATTGACTGATTAATCGTTCAATTACAATAGTTAGATTTGTTGTAAAAATTTTAATTGCAATAGCAAGCAATATGACGCCAAACAATTTTTGAATCATAATTAAAATGCTTTTGCTGACCACTTTTTCGATTCGTTTTGAGGCAACTAAAACACCATAGATAACAACAACGTTTGCGGCTAATGCAATTAAAATATTAATATCATGATATTGTGCTCGAATGGATAATAGTGTTGTTAATACACCAGAACCAGCTAGGGTAGGGAACACAACTGGCATGAAGGTAGCATCTTTTTCTGCTTCAGATCCTTCTTTAAAAAATTCAGTGTTTAAAATCATTTCTAAAGCAATTAAAAAGATAACAATAGAACCAGCTACAGCAAAGGTAGAAATATCCAATCCAAACAATTTTAAGAAAGCTTCTCCAATATAGAAAAAACTTAAAAACATGATGAAGGATAAAATTGCTCCTCGTTTAGGGTTTATTTCCTTTCCCTTGTTATTAAGTCGTACTAATAAGGGGAGTGCTCCAACAGCATCAATAATTGCAAATAAAACGATAAAAGCACTGGCGCATTGTTGTAAATCAAAAGAACTAAACATGAAAATCTCCTTATTCTTTTAGGTAATAATACGCAATCATAATACGAAAAAAAATAAACGCAAGTAAAATTATTTTGTTTTGAAAAATAAGTCTTGATTTTTGATAAAAAACCTTTTAATGTATGGATAAACATTGATGAAAGGAAAAAATGATGAGAACATTATTTTGTTTTTTATTAGTTGCTTGTTTGAGTGTTGCGGGATGTAGTTATGAACGGTTAGAGCCATCTTTTAAATCTGAAGATACATTTGCAACAGATGGTACAATGCAATCAACACCGAATTTTGCTCAGTTTCGTGAAATACCTGTTCCTGAAAAAGCAACAATGGATTTAAAAAAGACAATGCTGTTCGGGAATGATCCTTTGATTGGTCGTTTGGCCTTTTCTGCACCATATGCCCAATCTAATTTATTTGATTTTTATATGCAAGAAATGCCTAAATTTGGATGGCGAGAAATTACAGTTATTCGTGCGGCGAATAGTTTTTTGACTTTCTCTAAAGGAAATCGTGTTGCAACTATACAATTGTCCACAACAGCCGTTAGTGGTAGTGATGTGATTTTTGATATTTCTATTGGTAAAAGTTTGCAGGCTGAGTAATTCCTATGCCAAATAAAAGTGTAGTTAGTCGTATTCAAAATCAGATCGCATCGATTGATGCGGAGATATTGAGTTTGCTTGTTAGACGATTTGAGGCTGTTAAAGCCTTATCCGTTCAAGAAAATATCCCAGAGGATGAAATCTCCTATCGCCCGGATAGAGAGGCTAAGGTAATGCGCAACGCCATTGAACAAAATAATGAAATGTTGCCAATACCATCTCTGTCTAAAATTATGCGAGAAATTATTTCCATTGAACAACAAATTCACAAAGCATTTAATGTGGCTGTTTATGTGAAAGAACAGTCGCAAGATATGTTGGAGTTGTCTAAAGAACACTTTGGAACAAACTGCCGTTATATTCCTTGTTTGTCATTGTCTCAAACTGTTCAAAAAGTGGATTCAGACGAAGCCGGTGTCGCTATTTTGCCACTATTTGATGGAGCAGAAGAATCGTGGTGGACAACATTATCGTGTGGTTCACATGAAACTTTAAAAATTGTAGCCAAATTGCCGTTTTTAAAGAAAAATACAACATCCGAAAAAGAAGCGTATGTAATTGGTCGTGCGCCATTTTTACCAACCGGAAATGATAGAACTTTGTTTGCTATTGAAATGAGTTCTCAAACCAGTATTGCATCACTAAAATCATTATTAGAAGAAGTTGGGTTAACAGTGCATCAAGTATGGCCGGCCTATCATTTGTCACGCATTTATTTATTTGCTGTAGAATTGGATGGTTATATTACACCTGATGATAAACGTATTACAGCTTTTAAAAAGGCTCAAGAAAAAAATGTCTTTTTGATGCGTCCTATCGGAGGGTACGCTATGCAGGAAAATTTGGGGTAGAAATATGGGAATGCTCAGGGATTTATTCGGCTCAAAAAAACGTAATTCACCAGATGTATTGGGGCGATATCCTGAGTATATGCAGGTACGGGCTTTACCAGAACGTCGGTATTTAAAGACCTCTCGCTTATTGGCTGCTTTCATTTTAGTAAATTTAGGTATTACTTTAGCGTTGTCTGGAATATATACATACATGGCTGAACGAGTTGATGTTTCTATTGTCTCTCGTAAAGCTGTTAGTTTATTTTATATTGATACCGAAAAAAAACGATTGTTGCCAGCAGAACATGCTCAAAGAACTTTTTCTGCTACTCAGTTTGTTGTTGAGGGATTGCTTGAACAATATATTAAAGAAAGGCATACTATTTTAGCAGATAAAAACAAAATGGAAAGGATATGGGGGAGATATGGAATTGTTAGCCGTCTTTCTTCTAAAGCTATATGGAAGCCTTTTATTTCAAGCGCTTCTCGAGATCTAGAATTGATGCAACAAAAAGGACGTGTTCGTGATGTTCATTTGTACGAGTTGGAGTATGTACATGAAGATATGTGGCAAGCAATTATAGATGTATTTGATATGCCTCTTCCTGATGAATTTAATCCATTATGTAATGAATGTTTAGATAATTCTCAGGAATGTATTAAGTGTAAAAAAGAACACGCTCTGGATCGTAAACGTTATAAGGTATTTATTCGAACAAGTTTTGGGCAAGCAAAAGATGTTATAAATCCATTAGGGGTTATGGTTTATTCGTACCATGTTGTACCAATGGTTGCCCGTGATAATTCTTTTTGGGATACACCTCGAGCCCTGAAACCGGAATTATAGTATTTTCTAAAGACGTCCATATGTATCTTCAAAACGGATAATATCATTTTCATCCAAAATATTGCCAATTTGAATTTCAATAAATACTAAAGATGTTAAGTTTGATGTATTTTTGATTCGATGTTTTTGTTTTTTATCTATGTAAATAGAAGCATGAGGTTTTACTAGAAAGGTTTCATTGTCAAGTGTTATTTTTCCCTTTCCTTTTAGAATAAACCAATGTTCTGCTCTATGTGTATGAGCTTGTAAAGATAAGATTTGAGATGGTTTTACAGTTATTTTTTTTATAATATAATTTTTCCCAATGCTTAAGACTTCCCATTTTCCCCACGGGCGTGAATCTGTTTGTCCAATTTGATATGATATTTTCATGTTTTTTTCCTTTTTTTATGTAAACAAAATTATATAATAAAATTATTAAAAAATCCTTGCTATTTAAAAAAAAATGTTTATAATCACCTCATGTTAACTAAGAAAAGGAGAATTTAACATGCCATCAGTTGTAAATGATTCATGCAGATTGTGCAAAAGTTGTGTGGAAGTGTGTCCTGTGGATGCTTTTCGTGAAGGTGAAACAATGGTTGTTGTTTCTCCAGATGATTGTATTGAATGTGGAGTTTGTATTTCTGAATGTCCGCAAGGTGCAATTACGCCTTCTGATGAAGCAGATGAAAAATGGATTGAATTCAATGCTAAACATGCTGCCGAATGGCCTGTTGCATCAAAATAAGGTTTTATTTTGATTGTAATTAAACCGTTCCTAATTTCAGGAACGGTTTTTTGTTGATATTATATCTCATATGGATGTGTTGATATAAAATTTCCACTCATTTGAGTGGGAATTAAATTATCGACCACCATAGTTTCTATTGTTATTTCTGTTATTATTGAAATTTTGTTTAGGAACATTAGGTGGTGGAGCTAATTTTAGCTTCTCTTCACGTTCTAGCATCTCTTCACGTTTCGCTTTTGCCTTATTTAATATTTTGGTATATGTTGTATCCGAATTTGTGTGTTTGCAATATACTGGATGATGTAGTCGATCGCCAATCATAATACACACAATTCTCTCCCCCTTGGTGGGTTTAAGAGAAATAACCCCTGGTCTTCGTTCCAATTTTGCAAAACAACTTAGTGCAGTAATATCTTCTGGTCTAAGAGAATTAAGTTGATTTAAAAAAGCCATCCTTTCGCCTTTTCCCTTAAACTTTACTTTATCAACAATTTTTAATAAATCGTCATCATATTGCATGATTATTCCCTCCCATTTTGTCGAAGAGATTTTAAAAATGCTCTTGTATTTCTACGTTGCATGTAGGCTTGTATTTTTGCACGTCTTTTATTATTATCTAGTAGCTCTAAAGCAATGTTAATACTTTCCTTAGAAAAAGAAATTTTATCTCTTTTAGCCAATAATTCAATACGTTTTAAATTATCTATATGTATGTTTTTTGATGTGTCACCATATTGAATTGATTCGACAATATATTCTGAAATCTCTTGGGTTGATGCATTTTTTATGAATTCTTCAAATTCTCTTTTTGCTATTTCATTACCGTTCATTATTTTACCCCTTTTTTCTATATTGATGATACCGTATTTATATTATATCATTAGTATGAAAAAATGTCAAATTTTCACTATTTTTTATTAATGTTTTTTTATTGACATTTGCTTTCATATAGATGTATGGTGTAAAAAACAGGAGGAAGTATGTCATTAAAAGAAACTTTACGTGCAATACAACGAACTTTTTTAAGAGAGGTTAGCCCATTAAAAATGCCAGATCATCCAGATAGGCCAGTTTTTTATACAAAAGAACAGGAAATGGCGATGAATTGGGAAGCTAGAATGCAAGCTAGAGCGATTCATCGATTGGATAAACACACTTCTGTTGAACATCAACAGCGTCAAATTTTAAAGGAAATGCATCAAAAATTTTATGCTAATCCGGATCAGTCTTTAAAACATATTATGCAGGCTTATAGAACTTGTTCAGCGATTAAAGACTATAAGGAAGAACGAGATTTTGAAGAGAATTATGTGGCTCAAAAAGTTGCAAATTACAAACGTATGCAAGTACAAGCTGTAGGGCAGGGGCGTTAATTTTTCTTTTTATCAAAAAAAGTTTTTTTGGGCTTTACATTTATATAAAAATCAGTTAAAAAAGTCAAAATACAATGATGGGTGTTAAAATGGAAAAATTTAAAGTATCTGTTGTGGTTCCTGCCTATAATGAAGAAGGTAATTTAACGCGTTTGGTTCAAACATTGTTGCCAATTTTAAGTGTATATAATGATTATGAAATTATTTTGATAAATGATGGTTCTTCTGATAAAACAATTGAGGTTATGAAGCAATTGCATCATGATAATTCTCGTGTGCATTATATTTCTTTATCTCGCAATTTTGGTCATCAATATGCTTTAAAGGCGGGTTTAGATGCAGCAATTGGGGATTGTGTGATTTCAATGGACGCAGATTTGCAACATCCACCTCGTTTGATTCCTGCATTAATTGATGGCTGGCAAAAAGGGTATGATATTGTTTATACCACTCGTCAAGATAAGGGAACAGAAAGCTTTTTTAAGCGTTTTTCTTCGGAATTTTTTTATAAATTCTTTCGTGTATTAACGGGGTTGAAAATTCCTGCAGGTGCAGCTGATTTTAGATTGTTAGATAAAAAAGTTGTTCAAACATTGAAAAATATGCCTGAGAAAGCATTGTTTTTGAGAGGGCTAATATATTGGATGGGCTTTAAACAATTTGCTATATCTTATCAAGTTGAACCTCGTTTTTCTGGTCGCAGTTCGTACAGTTTAAAAAAAATGTTAGGGCTTGCAATTGCCGGAGCAACTTCGTTCAGCATTAAACCATTGCGATTGGCAATTTATTTAGGATTTATTGTGGCGCTGCTTGGGTGTTTATCTACAGCATATGTGTTGTATATGAAATTATTTGCAGGTAGTGTGATTACTGGTTGGTCTTCCTTAATGTGCGTATTGTTGATATTGGGGGGATCTCAACTGTTTGTTATGGGAATTATTGGTGAATATATTGGTCGAATTTTTGTGGAAATGAAAAATCGCCCTAATTACATTATTGATGAAACATCTTTGGAGCAAAAATAGTAGGTAGGATAATATGAAAGAAAAACTAAAAGAAAAAATGAAAGAAATACTAAAAAAAACATTAAACTATACAAAAGAAAATTGGGATTTAGTTGTAACAGTTTTGATAACTTTTGTTGCTTTTGGTGTTATGTTCGGTCCTCGTGCATTTAATGTGTATGACACTGATTGGGTGAATAAAGGTGGTGACTTTACGGTATCTTATTTAGGTAGTGTTTTTTATCGTATGGATGAATGGCATTGGCCAATCTTTATGCATGATAATATGGGATATCCATTTGCTATTTCTGTTCATGGAACAGATGGATCGCCGATGTTATCATTGATTTTTAAAGTATTTCATAAATGGTTTGGGTTGCCTGCTACAGCGCAGTTTGTTGGTCCTTGGATGTTTGTGTGTTATGTTTTGCAAGCCGTCGCATCTGTATTTATTTTCCGTCATGCGTTTAAAAATAAATTTATGATTATATTGGGTTCATTGTTTTTTGTATCTGCGCCGATTATGTTGATGCGTGTATTTGTGCACGTAAACTTAATGCCACACTTTATTTTGTTATTTTCAATTTTATTGTGGCTCAATAATCGTTTAGGTAAAAAAGAATGGATTTACATTAATATCTTGTATTCGTTGGCTATGTTGACATGTCCATATTATTTACCGATGTGTACAGGCTTTTTTGTACTGCTTTGGTATAAACAGGTTATTGTTGAGAAGAACGTTTCTTGGAAATCCTTTATCAAAGGAATTTTGATAACTGGAGTTGTTATGGGAATTTGGTATTACTTACTGGGTATGTATCAAACTGGAGGAGAATTATCTGGTGGCGGTTGGCGTGGATTGGCTTTAAATCTGACGGCTTTATTTAACCCGATTTGGAGTAAATCTCAATTCTTTAATACATTAACACCTAAGGCCGATTTTGATGCCGATAATTATTTTGGTTTAGGTTTGTTAATCTTATTGATTTTGTGTTTGCGTGAAGTTTTAGGGTTGTTTTCTAAAGAAAAAATGCAAGGTAATGGCTTGTTGGTTATTATTTTAACAGGTTTTGTTGTATTCGCACTTTCTCCGCAAATTAAGCTTGGTACAGTTATGATTTTAGACTATAAACCGGGTGAATTGGTTGAATGGCTTGGCGGTGTTTTCCGTTATTCTGGTCGTTTTTTCTGGCCTGTTTGGTATTTGTTGGCTTACTTTATTATCAAAACGGCTTATTACAAATTCGGTAAAAAGGCTTTCGTGATTGTGCCGGTATTATTAGCAGTTCAAATTTGGGATTTGTATCCGACTTATAAATCCAAAGCCAGTTTTATTTGGGAAGCTCGTCCTGTTCCTGTTGCGACTAATACGCCAGAGTGGGATGAATTAGCTCAACGTTATGATAATGTTTTTATTTTTGCACATAATAAAAATTATCGTGATGTTTGGAAATGGGCAATTAAACATAATAAAAATGTTAACTATGGTTTTTTAAATTCTCGTGCAACAAAAAGACCGGAAGAGTTAGTTAATAAAGTAAAAGAGGAGATTTTATCTGGTTATGTTTCTGATCGTAAATATTTTTACATTATAGATGAAACATTAATGGGACAAATTAATGAGGTTGCTAAAATTAATCCAGATGTAGCAAAATTAAAATCTAGAATTCGTAGAGTCTCTACTTATGATATTTTAGAATATGATGCTTCTTTGGAGCCGGTAATGATGTCATTTCCAGAGAAAAAGTTAAAAGTTAACCATCGTTATTGGCAGTCCGATTTAATTATGACATCCAAACATCGTTTGTATCGTATTTTGGAAAAAGGTGATAAGGATTATGCCACAATTACGCGTTTAGATGATGTTTTAGTCTTAAAATGGGATAGATATGGAAGTGAAGAATTCAAAAAAGGACGCAATGGGGAATATTATCAAATCTTTGAAGGTAAATCTATTGAGCCTCAAGAAAATGTAGTTCAATAAGTTGCTTTCTGAAAATAAGAGAAATAATAAGATTATACATATTATCTTATATTTGTCATATGTAGTTATATGTTAATTCTAGGGTATTACATTATCCTCCGACTTGTTCGGAGGATTTGTATTATCTTTAGTATCTTTGTGTATGATATTAAGATTTATCAAGGTATATTTGATTATTTTATAGTTAGAATGATGGTAATTTTAGTAATGGTTCGCGTATTATCTATTTTTAGGAACGAGGTTGAAACGCAAAATATATGTGATCATGAAAATAAATAGCATTTTTGAATATCATCATATATCGTTTAGATGTCATATTTTTTATGATGGATTTTTTATTTAATGTTTTTTTGAGCAGATATAAATACAGAGAAAAAATAGAAGAATAGGGGGAAGACAAAACTCAGAATAAAAAAAAAGACCTTTATTTAAAGGTCTTTTTAAAAAATGGTAGCGAAGGACGGGTTCGAACCGCCGACACAAGGATTATGATTCCTCTGCTCTACCGACTGAGCTACTCCGCCATCGGATGAGATACTTATAACTCTTTTAAAAACGATTGTCAACAAAAAAATATTGATTTTTTCAAAAAAATGATATAAAATGCGATTTATAATAAAAATTCATTATTTTTTAATATATTATAAGGAGTGAAAAATGGCAGAAGTTTTCTTTAATGGACCGGTTGGTAGATTGGAAGGGCGTTTTCATCGTTCTGAAAACCCTCGTGCACCACTTGTTTTGGTATTGCATCCTCATCCGGCTCAAGGTGGTACAATGAATAATCGTGTAACATATGCCATATTCCAAGCTTTTGTAAATATGGGTTTTTCTGTCTTAAGGTTTAACTATCGTGGGGTTGGTAATTCTCAAGGTGAAGTTGATGGTACAGGGGTAGGAGAGCTTGCAGATGCTATTGTTGCATTAGATTATTTGCAAAATATGGATTCAGAAACAAATGTGTGTTGGATTGCTGGTTATTCCTTTGGCGCATGGGTTGCTGCTCAAGTTTTAATGCGTCGTCCAGAGGTTAGTGGATTTGTTTTTGTTTCACCGCCAACAAATTTATATCAATTTGACTTCTTATCTCCTTGTCCAGCTTCTGGATTGATTATTCAAGGAGGTAAAGATACAATTGTTTCAGAAACTTCTGTTGAAATGTTAGCTGAACAATTGGCGGGACATCGATTCGTTCATGTGGAATATCGTCCAATTCCTGCTGCTGATCATTTGTATTCTAAAAATTTAAAGGAAATGTATGATATTATAGTTCAAATGGTGCCAGATATTAAGTCTAGAAAACCAAAGAAAACATTGAAAAAAGTAAAGCGCCCAGAAATTCCAAATGATGATTATTAATGATAAAAGCCCCTTCTGGGGCTTTTTTATTTAAGAATAGGTATTTTTAATGTGCTTCTTTCCAGTTTTCTGCAATTCCAATTTCGACAATAAGAGGAACAGATAATTGTACCACATTTTCCATAGCATTTTTAATTAATTTAGTAGCTTGTTCGACATCTTTATCTGCTACTTCAAAAATTAATTCATCATGAACTTGTAGTAATAATTTTGCATCTAAATTAGATGTTTTTAAATCATCAAAAATTTTTATCATGGCTAATTTAATAATATCAGCTGCCCCGCCTTGGATCGGAGCATTTATAGCAGCTCGTTCAGCAAAAGAGCGCAACCCTTTATCATTAATACCATACATATAACATTTACGTCCAAATGGTGTTTCAACATATTCATGTTCATGTGCAAAAGTGATTGTTTTATCCATATATTCTTTGATTTCTGGGTACTTATCAAAATATGCATCAATATATTGTTTTGCTTCAGTTCTAGAAATACCCAATTGGTTAGACAAACCAAACGCTGAAATGCCATAGATGATACCAAAGTTAATTGCTTTAGCTCGTCTGCGTGTATCGGTGTCAATTTCATTTAAGGGGATGCCGAACATTTGAGAGGCTGTAGAAGCATGAATATCTTCATTATTAATAAGAGCTTGTCGCAGTAATTTTACATTGGCAACATCAGCCATTAACCTTAATTCAATTTGAGAGTAATCTGCGCAAATAAGCTTATATCCATCTTTGGAAACAAAAGCTTTTCTAATTTCTTTTCCGGCTTCAGAACGAATCGGTATATTTTGTAAATTTGGATCTGAGGAAGATAGCCTTCCTGTACTGGTACTAGTTAAAGAAAATGAAGTATGTACTCGTTTATGATTAGGTGCTAATAATGTTAGCAAGGCATCAACATAAGTACTTTTTAACTTGGAAAAAGTACGATAGTCAATGATTTTTGTTGCAAGTTCATTTCCGTCTTCTGATAATTTTTCCAAAACTTTGATATCTGTTTTCCATGCTCCAGAAGCACTCTTTTTTCCACCCTTTATACCCATTTTTTCAAATAAAATAACGCCTAATTGTAATGGAGAATTTATATTGAATTCTTCGCCAGACAATTTATAAATTTGTTCTGTTAAAATATTTATTTCTTTGTCAAAAAAAGTGTTTAGGCGTTTTAATTGTTCCTTATCAATCATAATGCCTAAACGTTCCATGTCAAATAAAATTTGAATAAGAGGTAAGTCAAATGTTTGATGGATTTTATTTTCAGATAAACAACTTAGTTGTGGTTCGAATAATTGATAAAAACGTAATGTAATATCAGCATCTTCAGCAGCATATTTTGTTGCATCATCTAGTTGAGCTTGATCAAATGTAATTTGACTCCGTCCTGTTCCACAAATGTCTCGATATTTAATTGTTGTGTGGTTTAAATATGTTTGCGCCAATTCATCCATTCCATGCCCATGTTTTGTACCGTTTAAGCTATAACTCATTAACATGGTATCCTGAATAGGGAATATTTTGAAATCTGATCCAATTTCACGAGATAAAATATGCATATCATACTTTATATTGTGACCAATTTTTAAAATGCTTTCATCTTCTAAAACAGGTCTTAATAATGACATGGCTTTTTTTACTGAAATTTGTTTTGGCCGATTAGGTGATTGAAAGTTAAATAAATCCATAGGGAGAGTTTCTTCTTCTCCACCATGACGTAATGGGACATAACATGCTTTACCTTCTTCGCAGCTTAGTGAAAAACCAACTAAATTTGCGTCAAAAGGATTTAATGAATTTGTTTCTGTGTCAATAGCTACAATTTTATAAAGTTTTATTTTTTCGATCCACTGTTTCAAGTGTTCTTCTGTTTGTACGCATTCATATTGTGGTTCGATGATAGGAGTGGAAATAGCTTGATTGATTCTATTTCCTTGCGCAGCGGCCCATGCTTTTGTTTTATCAATTAAAGATTTAAAGTTATTTTGTTCTAAAAATGATAAAATAGTATCATAATCAGGTTGTTTTGTTTTAAAAATAGATAAATCATTGTCAACTGGAGCATATTTATTTAAGCTGACTAATTTTTGAGACATCAGAATTTGTTCTTTATCTCGTATTAATCCTTCTCGGCGTTTTGGCTGTGTGATTTTATCTAAATTGTTTAATAGATTATCTAAACTACCAAATATATTAATTAATTCAGCGGCTGTTTTGGGGCCAATTCCCGTTGCACCAGGGATGTTGTCAGTCGAATCCCCCATCAAAGATTGAACATCTATAACTTTATTTGGTTGTACACCAAATTTTGCCAGAACATCCTCATTTGTTACTTCTTTACGTTTTAATGGATCATATAAAGACACGTTTTTATTCATTAGTTGCATTAGGTCTTTATCACCGGAAATTATACGCGTATGCCATCCATATTCCGATGCAATACGTGCATATGTTGCAATTAAATCATCGGCTTCATATCCTTCCATTTCAATCCATGGAATATTAAATGCTTCAGTTGCCTGTCGAATTAATGGAAACTGAGGAACTAATTCAGGAGGTGTTTCTTTGCGATTTTCTTTATATGCAGAAAATATTTCATTTCTGAAATTTTTACGTTTTGCATCAAAAACAACAACGATATGTTCACATCCATTTTCTTTGATTAAATTCATTAACATATTAATAAAGCCATAGACAGCATTTACTGGAGTCCCATCTGCTCTCGTCATCATGGGAAGTGCATAAAAGGCGCGAAAAATATATCCAGAACCATCAACAAGACAAATGGAATGTGAATTTATCATTATTTTTTCTTTGTTTTTTTAGGTGTTGTTTTTGTTGCTATTTCTTTTGTATTTTTGGTCGTACTCTTTTTAGTTGGTTTGGTAACTTCTTTTTTGCTTGAAGAAGTTTTTGTTATTTCCTTAACGATAGGTTCCTCTTCAACAAGAGGTGTTGCTGTTTTGTTAATAGTGATAGCTTCTTTTTTATTTTGATTAGCTAACTCTTTTAAAGAAGTATAAGCGATTTTACAGTGTTCACTGCAATATGGTTTTCCTGTGACAGTATCTTTTCCACAGAAATGGAAATCTGCATCTTTAGGTTCACCGATTGGCCAACGACAAGAGTTTAATTTTAAGTCCATCAACGAAACGTTTTCTTGTTTTTGAACTTTCTTTTTAATAGGTTTGTTTGAGGCTTCTTTTTTTATTGGGGAAGGTCTTGCATTTAATTCTAAACGATGTACTTTTCCCACAACGGCATTTTTAGATATACCGAGTTCACGTCCAATTTCAACAGTGCTTTTTCCTTTAGACCATAATTTTTTTAATTGTTTTATTTTTTCTGCTGTCCACGTCATTTCGCGCTCCTTTGTCATAAATTATTCCATAAAAATAGGTGTTCCCAACATGAGAATAAAATCAGGTTTTAATTGAGAACGAATATCTTGTAAATAAGGTTTTACAAAATAAACGTCACCTGGTGTTGCATCATGCATTTTTGCATAAGTTTTTAAGTTTTCCAGTACTTCGGTTGTTGGTGCTGAAGCAGGGTATCCTCTTATTTTATTTAATTGGATTGCTTGAGGTAAGCTTAAATAGTTAACACGATAAGCTTTTAAAATACGATCTGCTTTGTTTGTAAAATCACTTGAGTTTAACCATCCTTGCTTTTGGAAGAGTTCTTCTATTTCTTGTTTTGACTTTAATTTTTTTAATCGTTCAACTAAAGAAGCAAAAGGCCAACTTAAATCATTATCTAAATCGTTATTTCTCATCATCATTTGTATTAGAGAGAGCTTAAACTTTCTGGGGTTTTCTTGATTGTTAACGTATTCTTCTAAAGCTGATATTGTGCTAAATAATTGTTTGATGTCCTTTTCTTTTAAATCTGTTTTTTTGTAGCTTTTTTCTGTTTCTGGACTTAGATGATATAAACTTCTAATTGAAGGAAATGTAAAAAACTCTCCTTTGTGTGGAATCATTTTAAGATCATTATTTGTTTTTGAAAAAATAGAAACGGGCGAAATAGATTGATCATTTGAAGTTTCTTGCCAAAAATCAGGATCTAAATGAATATAATAAGCACTTGGTAGATAAGCTAAATATTCTTTTGCGTAATCTTTTAAGTATACTGGTAACTCAGTTGGGCGAGTTCCTTTAAATGGAATAATTTCAGGATGTGACAAAATCTTTTTTGGCATACCTTTATTTTCATGTAGGGCTGGATAAACATATTGGCGTTTTTCAACTGGAACAGCTAATAATACATTTAATAGAATATCATCGCTTTGAGATTTTTGTGTAGCCAAATTATTGAGTATTTCCTTAATGCTATCATATGAAAATGTAGTAGGTTGTATTTGGTATGAAAATGATGGCTTTTCATTTTCTGTAGCCTTTAATGAAGAGGTATTGAATACTAAAAAAACTGCAATTAAAAAAGATAAACTAATTTGTTTCATTTTTTTCCTCTTGAAAGTGATAGCTAGATGTATTTAATTTATGGTTATTCATTAATTTTGTCCATTCTGTTTCTTTTTTCATAATTAATGTATATGGATAAAAACGGAGATATAATGCCTTTAATGATGAAAGACTGGCTCCGAATGTAATGTCTGATTCAAATAATATTTTTATTAATTTATTCATTTTGTTTTTAATATATTTTTTTTCTCCGGTATAGTATAACCATATATTTAATATAATCATTATAATAACTAATGATATGGTTTCTGCCATTGTTAAAGTAAAGCCTATATTTGTTGCTTGAAATATTGTTAACCCAATAATTAATCCCATGGTTAATAAATATTTACGCATGATATTAATAAAAGCAAAAATACTAATAAATGAGGGGTATAATAAAAGAAATTTTGGTGTTTTTGTTTCTTTTTTTATACTTTTTAAATAACATATTATTGCTTCTAAGAAATAATTTGATACTGATCCCATAACAAAACGTAATGATATATAGGAATAATAACTTAATTCTTTTATTGGAATATATTTTTCTTTATGGTGTGATAAGTATAACCGTGTTAAAAATGCATAAATAATCAAAACGCCCAAACACAAAAAGAATAAAAAGTGATTGAAGTATTGTGATAATTTTTCGATAAATGATTTTGTTGATACAAACTTATCCAACAAGATATCTATTTTTACGTCTGCGTAAGCAGGTAGAGGATGTGATAGATGATAAGTTATATTTTTGTTATCAGTTTTTGATGTAAATCCATCTTTAATTTGCACATTGTTTGTTCCGAACAATAAGGTATGGGATTTTATAGATACATTAGTCGGAAATAAAATAATGGCAGAAAAACGTTCTGTTGGTAAGTTCCAATGAGAACCACTTAAACTGATACGTATTTGTTTACCATTACCATGAGGTTGAATAGCACCTTTTATTAAATATGATATTGTGTAAGAATAAATGCCGCTAGATAGAATAGCATTATCCTTGAGTATCCACTTTTGATCGACTTGAGAAACTGATATTGTATCTATAGATTTATTATCCCGTTTGCTTTCGATAAGTGATATTTGTACATTATCGGGTAAATCAAATATTCTTGAAAAGGTTGCTTTACCCTTTGTATTAACAAACTGGATTGTTTGTTGCATCATTATATCTGTATCATTTAAAATATGTATGATACTTACAAAATCTGTTGTATGAGGAACAAAAGCAGCTTCAGTCTTATGTCCAAAAGGTGTTTTTATGATATAGGTTCCTGTCGGTAATAATGGTATAGGATTAAACTCTGTTTTTGTTTTGTTTTCTTGTGGTAAATCAATGTAAACAAAGGTGCCACCTTGATATGGTTTATTTTGATTTTTTTGATAGTTTGTAATATTTAGTAAATCTTCAGGATTGCTGCTTTTAGCTACTGCCACAGTAGATATTATTATTAAAGCGCATATTGTTAAAATTTTTTTAAACATGATGATTTTTCCTTGATTTACTTATAACATGTTTCTTTGAAAAAATCAAAGTCTTTTTTCATTGCTGATACAAACGTTTGCTAATGGACATTCGATACACTTTGGTTTTTTTGCTGTACAAATGTATCGACCGTGTAAAACTAATGCTAATGCAACATCTGGTTTGTACCATTCCGGTACCAGTTTTTGCAGTTTTTGTTCAATTTCTTGTGGTGTTTTACCAGTGCATATTTTTAATCGGTGGCATAGACGAAAAACGTGTGTATCTACGCCGATATTTGGGGCGTGTTCCACAATATTTAGAAACACGTTAGCTGTTTTTCGGCCAATTCCTGGCAAAGTTAATAATGTATCAAAATCATGTGGCATTTCACTGTTATATTTTTCAACTAATATAGTTGCTAATTCAAAAATGTGCTTTGTTTTGTTGTTGAAATAATTAATGGATTTTGTGAAAACTTTGATGCCATCAATCCCTAGTTCAATTATTTTCTTAGGGGTATCAGCAATAGGAAATAATTTTTCTGTTACTTTATTAACATTTTTATCTGTGCTTTGAGCCGATAAAATAATCGCAACCATTAATGAAAAATCGTTTGTATAGTTGAGTTCGCATCGTGGATTTGGGTATGTATCATTTAATGTGTTCCAAAATTGTTCACGTTGTGATGAATTCATCAGAGTTTGCTTCATTATTTATTCCTTGTTAAAATAAAATGAATGGTTTGTTTTAGTGGTTCGGATTTTTCTCCAAAACAAGCAATAGCATTTTCGGCTTTATGAGCTAATATTTTTATGTTTTCTTTTGCTGTATCTAATCCTAAAACTGACACAAAAGTGGATTTTCTTGCAATAGCATCTTTTCCAAGTGTTTTTCCAACAACTAAACTATCACCTTCAATATCCAATATATCATCTGTAATTTGGAACATTAATCCGATTGCATTGGCATATGTTTCTAACGCTTTAAAAATTGCTCCATTTTCTTGGGCCATTATGGCCGGAGTTGTACAGGCATACTTTAGTAAGGCGCCTGTTTTTAATGCTTGCATTCGTTCAATTTCATCCAAAGCTAGTGGTGTTTTTTCCCCAATTAAATCCATCATTTGACCACCGATCATACCGGATGTGCCCGCTGCTTTTGCTAAATATGAGATTAATTTACAACGAATGGTAGCATCCGAATGAGTTTGATGCATGGATAAAATCTCAAAAGCTTTTGTTAATAGGGCATCTCCCGCTAAAATAGCAGTCGCTTCATCAAATTGAATGTGATTTGTGGGTTTCCCTCGGCGCATTGTATCATTATCCATTGCAGGTAAATCATCGTGTATCAATGAATACGTATGTACCATTTCTAGTGCACATGCGACATTTAAAGCATTTTGTTGTTTAACACCTAATATATCAGATATGATTAATACTAAAAAAGGTCTGAGTGCTTTACCGCCACCTAAAATAGAATAACGCATTGCTTCACAAACACGTTTTTCTTTTCCAATAGGTAAGGGTAATAGGCTATCCAAGTGCCCATCAATTAATGTACGTGTTTCTTCAAGTTTAGTTTTCAAGTTTGTCATCAAATGCTTCAACTCCGACAGGCGTGTTGTCTTTATCTAAGACTAAAATATCAATTTTTGCTTTAGCTTGAGCTAATTTTTCTTCGCAAATTTGCTTAAGTTTAACGCCTTTTTCATAGGCATTAACGGCATCATCTAATTTTATTTTACCCGCTTCTAATTGTCGGACAACTAACTCTAATTCTTCCATGGCTTGTTCAAAAGAAAAAGTACTGAAATCTTGTTCGTTCATGAAATCTCCTTAATGTTTTGTGTGGTTGCAACAACAATCGTTATGGTTACAGTCACAAGTATTATTTTCAACGCATTCGCAATTTGTATGATGGTAGTGGCATTCATGTTTTGCCGGTGTTTTTTCATGAGCGTTTTTGTGACCTTTTGTGGTTGTTTCCTTAACTTCTAATTCACGTGTAGCGATTTTGGCTATAAGATCCCATACCATTTCTCGTGTATCAAAAACTGATTGTAATTTTACCAAATCTGTTTCAGTTTGTTCCAATTGTTCTAACTCTTTAACGATTTCATCTTGTAAATCAAATGCTTTTGCGGATAAAATCTTCATTTCTTCCCACAAAATTTTCTTTTCTTCAGCATTTTGTTGTATTTTGGATAAGTGTTCTAGTTTTTTTGTGATATTTTCTAATGGACTTGTCATTTTTTTCTCCTTTTTCATAGGTTCTATTTATAATAGAAAGCTTAAAAAATAACAAGTCTTTTTTTTACTTTTTTACTTTTTTTGCCATATTCTCAAGAGCCTTTAATTCAAACCACATATCTGATTTTTCCTTTGAGTTGACTTCCCATAAGTATTCAAAGCGTTTTTGGTAATCGGATATAGTTTGTTCATCATTCCAAATTTTAAGGCAATTTTCTGAATTTTTTAAGGTAGCGGATGATGTCCAATTGTAAGAACCCGTCATTACGCTTTCACCGTCTACAACGACAAATTTGTTATGTTCAATGCGATGTTTAGAATGGACTTTAATGTTGATACCAGCATTGTATAATTCTAGTGCTTTTGCTGATTTATTGGATGCTTGGGTTTTGTCTGTTAAAATGCGAATTTTAATGCCTCGGCGATGAGCATTATTTATGGCGTCTGCAATGTTTTTGTTTGTGATAGAATATACAGCAATATCAATTTGTTGTTTTGCATTGTTCAATAATTTGACGATATTGTTTTCGCACGCATTTGATGGTGTAAAATAGACTGCTGTTTCGGCATGCAGAGTGAATGCAAAAAAATAAGTTAGTATTGGTAATAAAAATTTCATATCATACTTATAAAAAAACTGTTGCAAAGACTTTTTTTGATGTATATACTCTTATCATATCAAAAGGAAATAAAAATGAAAACATATTTTTTAATGACGGTTTGTTTTTTGGGTATTGCAACTGTGGTGCAAGCTGGCATAGACCCTTTTTCTGTTTATTCTGCTAAGGCTCCAGAAGGATGTTTGGAAAAGAATATTGGTTCTGAAAAAATGGATTTAACCGATTTAATTCAAATAGGTATTTGTAATAATCCATCGTTAAATCGTTCTTATATGGCGATTAAAACGGCCGAAAGTGATTTGGGGCAGGTTAAATCTAATTATTTGCCTAGTATAACGGCATCGGCATCGGCAGATAAAGATTATGGTAAAGTGCAAGACGGAAATTCATCTAAGGGCGATCCATATTCTGCAAATGTTGCATTGAAATGGCTGTTGTATGATTTTGGCGGTCGTTCAGCGAAAACAGAGCAAACAAAGGCTTATTTGGATAGTGCTGAATTTTCCTATAATAGTGTCTTGCAAAATTTAGTTTTTTCAATCAGTCAAGCATACTATAATGTGCAAGGGGCTAAAGCGGTTTTGGTAAGCTCAAAAACAGCAGAGGAATCCTATAAAAAATCGTATGACGAAACAAAACGTCGTTTTGAGTTGGGATTGGTTTCTGCTAGTGATAAATTGCTTGCTCAAACCAGTTATGAAAATTCAAAGCTGGCAGTTATTCAGGCCGAAAATGCCGTCAAAACGGGTATGGGAACTTTGGCTCAGCTTTTGAATTTGCCTCCTGAAACAGAATTTGATTTAGCTCGTCCCAAACCTAAGAGTGAACAGCTGGATTTGGAGGTTCAAAAGCCGGTTTCTGAATTAATTGAAATTGCTTTATCTGCTCGTCCAGATTTACAAGCGGATAAAAGTTCTTTAGCAGCGGCAAAGTTGAATGAAGATATTGCATGGGCTGGTTCTTTGCCATCCATTTCGGTTGGTGCAGGTGTTGGATATCGTGATAATTGGCGTACATCTAATCCCTATAATTATTCCACAAATATTGGGCTTAGTTTGTCTGTTCCTTTGTTCACTGGTTTTTCGGATACGTATAAAATTACAAAGGCAAAATATCAAACGCGTCAGGCCGAAGCGACGGTTGCCGATACTGAGGATGCAATTAAAAATGAAGTGTGGACGGCATATCAAGATTATCAAACGGCCGTGTCTTCACACAAAATCAGTTTGACGGTTTTGGAAAGCGCAAAAGAAAACCAAAAAGTGGCCTTTGCGATGTATAAAGTGGGTAAGGGTAGTATTTTAAATTTATTGACAGCCGAATCTCAACTGGCGAATTCTCGCAAAGAAAGCATTGTCTCATTTTATTCGGTTTTAACGCAAAAAGCAAAACTTTATCGTGCGATTGGAAGGTATAATTAAAATGAAAGTAAAAACATTTCTTATTGGTGGTTTTATAGTGGCAGCCGGTGTAGGCGCCTATATGCATTTTTCGGGTGGGGCTAAAGGATTAATGCCACAAGATTTTGAAATGATTACATTGAAAAGAGGACCGGTTATTCAACAAGTTACGGCATCTGGAAAAATTCAACCAGTAAATACGGTCAGTGTTGGTACGCAAGTATCTGGTATTATTGAACAAGTTTTGGTTGATTATAATGATGAAGTCCAAAAGGATCAACTGCTTGCTAAATTAGATACTGCTGTTTTACAAGAAAATAAAAACGATGCAAAGGCTCAATTAGATTTAGCCAGAGCTAAATTAAAGGTTGCTAAACTTAATTATGAACGTTTTCAAAAATTATATAAGGACAAGTTAATTGCTAAGGCCGATTTGGAAGATGCCGAAGTTAATTTTGCTTCTGCTGAAGCACAAGAATTATCTGCTGTAGCCGCCTACAATAAAGCTGAACGCAATTATGGGTACGCAACCATTATATCACCTGTATCTGGTACGGTTATTTCTAAAGAAGTTGAAGAAGGGCAAACAGTAGCCGCTTCCTTGCAAACACCGACTTTATTTACTATTGCTGAAGATTTAAGCAAAATGCAAATTGAAGCCAGTATTGCTGAGGCCGATATTGGTATGATTGTGCCTGAGATGCCGGTGACTTTTACTGTGGATGCTTATCCAAACGATACATTCCATGGGGCTGTACGCCAAATTCGTTTGTCTCCAACAGTTGAATCAAATGTTGTTATGTATACGGTTGTGATTGAGGTTGATAACTCATCCCGTAAATTGTTACCTGGTATGACGGCATTTGTGAATATTGTGATTGAAAATAAATCAGATGTTTTGCGTTTACCAACATCGGCAATGCAGTTTAAACCAAATGCTGCAGTGCGTCAATTTATGGATAAAAATAAAATTGATTTAAAATCAGGTGAAGGTGTTGTTTACCAATATAAAAATGGTAAAGTTGTTCCTGTTGTCTTTACGAAAGGTTTAACAGATACATCTTGGATTGAAGTACAAGAGGGCTTAAAAGATGGTGATAAGGTCATTACAGAATTTATTCAAAAAAGAAGGAAATAAAAATGGCCGATAAACAAAACACCGTTATTGATGTGAATGATTTATGCAAAACCTATTTTATGCCGGGTGGGATGAGTCAATCTGTCCTGAAAAATGTGTCATTTAAAGTTAATCACGGTGAATTTGTGGCTATCATGGGGCATTCTGGTTCTGGTAAATCCACATTGATGAATATTTTGGGCTGTTTGGACAGACCGACAAGTGGTTTATATAAATTGGCTGGTCAAGCTATTTCCGATAAAACAGATAGTGAATTGGCTCATGTACGGGGGCAAAAAATTGGTTTTGTGTTTCAAAACTTTAATTTGCTGATGAAACGAACTATTGCAGATAACGTCTCTTTACCACTGATTTATCAAGGTGTATCAGAAAAAGAAAGACGTAAACGTGCTTTGCAAATGCTAGAACGTGTTCAATTAATGGGGTATGAAGATCGTTTGCCTACTCAAATTTCGGGTGGTATGCAACAACGTGTAGCTATTGCTAGAGCATTGATTAATAATCCAGAAATCATTTTTGCCGATGAACCAACCGGAAATTTGGATAGTAAAACATCTGATGAAATTATGAGTTTATTCACGGATTTGAATAAACAAGGTATTACAATTGTATTGGTAACGCATGAAGATGATGTTGCCGATTATGCTAAACGCATGATTAAAATTGATGATGGTCGAAAGGTCTATGATGGTCTTAGAGCCGATTATGGTAAGGATAAAAAATGATAGGTCAAATTTTACGCGAAGCATGGATTTCTATGACCGCTTATAAAATGCGGACGTTTTTGACAATGTTAGGAATTATGATAGGTGTAGCTGCTGTTGTGTTAATGGTGGCAGCAGGTCAAACTGTTCAAAATGAAATTACCAAAACATTTGACTCTATGGGCACGAATTTAATCATTATTGGTCCAGGAGAAACAGTTAGTGGAGGTGTGCGTGGTGGTAGAGGACGTCCTAGTGTCAGTTTTGATGATGTGAATTCTTTAAAATCTTTAAAAGATGTTGAAAATACGTCATATATTGTTAATGCGGCTGTTCAAGCTGTATATGGATCTAATAATTATGGTGTAAGTGTAGCAGGTACAACGCCGGATTATTTGGATATTGGGAATTGGGAAATTGAAGATGGTGCCATGTTTACTGAACATGATTTAAAAACAGGAAAGCCTTATATTGTGATTGGTCAAACGGTTGTTAATGAATTGTTTGGCATGCAAGATCCTGTTGGCAAGGTTTTGCGTTTGAAAGGGCATCCTTTTACAGTTATCGGTACACTAAAAGAAAAGGGTGATGGTTTAATGGGGAATGATCAAGATAACATCATTTTGACACCAGCAACAACTTTGCGCCAAAGATTGCGTGGTTCATATCGTCCGAATTATTCTGATACAGCATTTGTAAAAGTGACCAGTGAAGATAAAATGGAGGCAGTTGCTAATCGTATAGAATATCAATTGCGTGCGAGACACCGTTTAAAAGAAGGGGTGGCTAATGATTTTACCGTTCGTTTAATGACGGATATGGTGGATAAAGTTCGCAGTATTGGCATGATTTTATCCATCTTGTTGGCTTCTATTGCCTCTATTTCATTGATTGTTGGCAGTATCGGTATTATGAATATGATGTTGGTATCTGTAACGGAACGTACACGAGAAATTGGTACTCGTAAAGCGTTGGGGGCGCCGAATAAATGGATTATGTTCCAATTTTTAACCGAATCAGTTATGATTTCATTTATGGGTAGTTTTATTGGAATGATATTAGGTGTAGCACTTTCTCAAATCGCTGGTGCCGTATTGGATAAAGCCGTTCCAATTTCTATTTGGTCTGTGATTATTTCCGTATCCGTTGCCGTTGTTGTCGGTGTCGTATCTGGTTTAATGCCGGCCATTAAAGCTATGAAATTAGATCCAATTGATGCCTTAAGATATCAATAAAATAGATAATTATTTTTAAATTTTGTATAATATGATGTAATAGTATTAAAGTGTGAAGATACTATGTTATATAGATAATAAATTATAGCAAAATACAAATATGTCTCTTTACGTGATAGCAAGAGTTGCTGGACATATGTATCTTAAATTGGTTGGCTTGTGACTATGTCTGAAGATATAAAATCATATTATACTTTAAAATCATAATAAATAAAAACTTGTTAGATTTTTAAAAGTATGATATAATATAAAATAAAATAATAGTATACTCTGAATAAAAGGAGTAGATTATGGAAACTTTAGTAGAAGTTGCTAAAAGATTGGGTATAAAACCACAAAACGGTATGACATTACCTCAAATGAGGGAGTGTTTTAAACGTGTTCATCAAGAATTTTCTAAGAGTGGAAGTGGTCAGTTTGGTAGTGTATTCAATGAATTATATAATATACGTAAAACAGCAAAACGTGATATATCAGAAAATCAGTATTCAGATATCATAGATGAATATTTCTTAAAAAAAGATAATCAATTAAAGTATTTACATCAAACAGGTTCGGGTGAAAAGGGTGGATTTTTATGGCATTCTGCATCAAAAGGAAATTATATTGAACGTTTTGTTGCGGACATAGATATCGTTTCACCAGATTTTTTAAAGGTTATTCCTAAATTAGATGAGTTTATTAAAAAATATAATGCAGGGATGAAAATTCCTCATATTAATGAGCGAGATCGTTCGGATACATTGAATTTATATATGACACAAGAAATTACGCCAGATATTTTATCTGAATTTTATGATATTGTTAAACCATGTGTAAAAGAAACATACCATACGCAGTTAGATGGCATGTCCGTTTATAATAATGGTCATGAGATTAAAGGAATAAAAATTGGCCCAGAAAATCGTAAAGGAACAGATAATGACTTTAATGCAGCTAAAAAACAGTTAGAGCAAGATATGGGATTTGATGCAATTTCTTTTTCACAGCCATTAGCTCGTTATATTGGAATGTATAAAGAAAGTTCTTTGGGTGAAAAATCTGCAAGTGTTCAAATTTTTGATCTAGCATATTATTTGATTGGTAAAGAGGGAAAATCTCCTTTTCAATTAAAGACACATGATGGTCATTCCTATAATAAAATTTTGGATATTTCAAATAGTTCTAAAGCAAATGAAAATGATAAACGTGAGGTAGAACCACTTCAAAATGTGATATTGGCAGAACGTGCTGAGGATACATATTTTTACAAGGCGATTATGGAAAGTAAATCAGCGCGTCCAGTTGGTTTTGAAAATCAAAATTTTCAAAAGGATTATCCTCAATTAGTTGATCTAGTTGATCAGTACTTTAATATTAAAAATAATATGTTGGTTTTTAAAAATCCACAACAATATTCTGATGCTCAAAAAGGAGAGGTATTTGAAAAATTAAATCAGTTATCTGGTAATAAGTTAAATTCTTATACAGAAACATATAATGGTGCAGTTTTAGATGGAGTTCAGTATACTGGTTATTGTGCTGCAATATTAAAGGATTTATCAATTGCTCTTGATGAGAAACGTACTAAAAATCAAGTTCATGACAATACATCTAAAAATCTTTCTCAAAATAATAATGTTACATTTGATTTTTCTAATAATGTTCAAGTGGAATATAATAATTCTTTATCATTTAATATATCTCAAAGATCATCAAATTTAAATGCTCAACCGAATAAAACAATTTCTTCTGAAAATTCATCCTATATTGGAGATATTTTGAGAAGTTTATCTCAAAAAAGACCGTCAGATGTATCACAAAATACATCAAAAACAGACAAGATATCATATATTAAAAAAACTTTTATTGATATAAAAAAAAGCTCACGTTAGGTATAAAAGAGTATATTTTTATTATATTTCAAATTCATTAGGTTGTTTTGAGTTTGTTATATCTAAAATGTCTTTTAAATATTGATACGTAGAAGTGTTAGATGGAATTTTATCTATGGCCTTTTTTGCATATTTTATAGCCTGTTTTTTATCTCCACTCAGCATATAATATTCTGCCATAGCATAGTTAGCCATAGGTATATTGTTTATTTTTCCATATGAAACAGCTAGTAATCTCCATGCTCCTGGAATATATCGATCTTGTTTAATAACAGTAGATAAATGTGATACAGCCTTTTGTAAAGTTATTTGATCTTCACTTTCGCTTAGTGTTTGACCTAATGCTAATCGAATAAGAGGGGAATTAGGCATTAATTCTACAGCTTTTTCGTATGATAAAATGGCATCATTTGATTGTCCTGTTTCAAATAGGAATTGCCCCTTTAATTCGTGAAAATATGGATTAAGTGGATTTTGTGATATGAGCTCATCCAATAGTTTTAAGCTATCTGATAATTTGTTATCTCTGTAGTAAGCGATAGCTAACGCATATTTATCAGCAGGTGTATTTTTCTGATATAGATGTAATATTTCGTGAATTGGTTTTAAAAAACCGATGAGTTTTGCTTTCATTAAATCAAAATTATCATCTTTTTTGACTGCGGCAACATTTTGTGTAAAGCGTTCAATATGGCGTATACGATCACGTGTCATAGGATGTGTTTGCCAGTAACTATTTGTATCATAACTTGAACTTAAGCGCTCTTGACGTTGTAATTCTTTCATTGTATCTGTAAAACCTTGCATTGAATAGCCGATCTTATTCATAATATCAACTGCAGTTCTATCGGCTGCGCTTTCTTCACTTTGACGATATGCCATAAAAGATCCCATTACTGATGAATTAATGCCCATCATAATTCCCAATCCCGCATCCGCTTGTCCGCCCGCAGCAGCTAATAATCCACCTAATACAGTTGATATTAACGCCGTTGTTTGTGCATTTTTCATTTGTTCCATTCCTCGAATAACATGTCCACCAACAATGTGTCCAGTTTCATGAGATAAAACAAAAGCAATTTCGTCAGGGCTTTTTGCTTGTGTGATTAATCCAGAGTGAACAAAAATGGTTTGTCCTCCAGCAACAAAAGCATTTATAGAGTCATCATTAATGATAACAACTTTCGCATTCTGTGGGTTTAATCCTGCTGCTTTAAAAATAGGGTGTATATATCTCAGTAATGTGTTTTCAACTTCGGTATCACGAATAACAGAAAAATTATCAGCAAAGACAGTTGCAGAGAAAAAAAATGTTATTAAAGTCGTTATGAGATATTTCATAGGGTAGATGTTAAAGAAAAAAAAACATTTCGTCAATAAAAAAATCCTAAAAGAACGCTTGACAAATTTCTTTAAATTTAGTCAAATATACTCAAAAGGAAAAAATAATGAAACAAAATAGAAAAGAATTTATTGCGGGTATATTGCTCAGTGTTTTGTTGGTGGGGTTGTTGCTATTTGTGCATTCTCGTTCGGTCATAAAAGATAGTGATGAAAAATTTGTATTATATGCTTATTTTTCCAAGGCCGATGGCTTAATGAATGGTGCGGATGTTCGCTTAGCTGGTATAAAAGTTGGTACGGTAACTCATCAATCTTTAAATGGTCGATATGCAGTTCGTGTACGTATGTCTTTTGATAAACCTATTGAAATATCAACAGATTCATCTGTGACGATTGAAACAGATGGATTGTTGGGGAGCAAACATATTGAGATTGTTCCTGGTGGTGAAGAGGAGATGTTAGTTTCTGGAGATGATATATCTTATACGCAAGATGCATTGATTTTAAGTGAATTAATGGATAAGGTTATGGCATATATGCGGGAAAAGAAAAATAAACCAGAACCCGTTTGTCAACCATGTGATATGCCAGTTGAATATGGAGAAGAATAATGAAAAAAAATCCAGTTGAAACAATTTTGGGCTTTGTTGTCTTGATTTTTACAGGACTATTTTTGTTTTTTGCGGCATCTCGAGTGGATATTAAACATATTGAAGGGTATACCATTACAGCCAATTTTTCAAAAATTGGCGGACTTGAAGTGGGGTCAGATGTTCGTATTTCAGGTATTAAAGTGGGGGCTGTTATGGCCACAAAGTTAAATCCCCAAGATTATACGGCTGATGTAGAACTCAGCATTGATAGAAATGTTAAGTTGCCGATTGATACAATTGCTGGTGTTGCAGATGTTGGTATAATGGGAGATAAGTATATTCGTTTAGAGCCTGGTAAAAGTCATGCAATTTTAAAAGATGGAGATGTGATATCCCAAACGCATAGTTATAAGTCTTTGGAAGATAATATTTCTGAATTCATATTCTTGTCAACAAAATAGGAGAGTATAATATGCATAAATATCTTTTTGCTTTATTATTGTTGACAAGTGTATGTGTTCATTCGGCTGAAATTCCAACTGAAACTGTTGTTTTACGAGGAGTAGATAAAATTACAGGGCGTGTTAGCACAATGCAAGCATCTGTTGGGAAACAAATTAGCTTTGGTCATTTAACAATATCTGTTGAAAAATGTTTTACGCGTCCTCCTGAAGAAACTCCAGAAAATTCGGCTTTCTTAGTTGTTTCTGAGAAAAAAATTGATGGAACAAACGTAGATATTTTTACGGGGTGGATGTTTTCATCAAATCCTGCTTTATCTGCAATGGAACATCCAGGTTATGATATTTGGGTGATTGCATGTAAACAAAATGAAAAAACTGTGGAAAAAACATTATCTGAATTAGTTGAGGCCCCTGTTTTACAGACAGATGAAATGCAGTCAATTGATGAAAATGATGGTATGTTATCAGAAGATTAGTTTTAAAATTAAAAAATTCTTATGATTTTTTATTGCATTTAATTTGAAAAATGTGTATAAAATGAAGTATGATTATAAAAATAAAGCGTAAAATAGTTGTCTATGATTCATCAATTTTAAATAAGTTATTGAAATTGTACACACACACACACACACATTAGCTTTTGCTAAGCTAAAATTTCGGAATATTGAATTAATGCACTTAAGGGGGTCTATCTCTTAGGTGTTTTTTGTTATTTAAAGGAGAAAATGAATATGAAATATAATTTTGAATCTGGTCGTAGTATGGTAGAAATGCTCGGCACTCTAGCGATTATTGGTGTATTATCCATTGGAGGCATCGCTGGATACACTTATGCTATGAATAAATACCGTGCTAATGAAACTATTAATGATATTAATATGCGTGGTATTGATTTAGTCCGTCAAGTAGCAATGGGACGACAAACTTTATCATTGTCTGAATGGCCAACAACATCTAAAGCTGGATAC
>JAFYRI010000002.1 GCA_017559525.1 Alphaproteobacteria bacterium
AGCGCGCCCGCAACAAGGTGCTTGTCGCCAACCGCGACATCAAGGCGGGCACCATCATCACCCGCGACGACATCATCGCCAAGCGCCCCGGCGACCGCAACGGCCTCCATCCGTGGTTTGCCAAGGTGCTCATCGGCGCCAAGGCCCTCCACGACATCAAGGAGGACACCCTGATCCACATGGCGGACTTCTCCGACATCCAGGACCCCGGCTACAAGTTCCCCGAGGTGAACGGCTACCGCCTCGCCAGCGGCCACAAGTCCATGGGCGCATAGCCCGACGGACACGCCAGATGCGCCTGCGGCGGCCTTGCAATCGGCGGCCGCAGGTGTATATTATGGCGCTTTCCCAAATCCATGCGGGTGTAGCATAGTGGTAATGCTCCAGCTTCCCAAGCTGGCTAGGAGGGTTCGATTCCCTTCACCCGCTCCAAAATTTAAACGGTCACTATTTGATGACCGTTTAAATTTTTGTGTGGGCAAGGGGTAAGAAGCCAAATAGAGTAAGAACGAGGAACTTTAGTTCCGATCATTCCATTCACTTAGATCCAATAATAAAAGCCGGTGTTATACCAGATTTTTTTATATCAAATTACTCCCCCAAAACATAAAAACTAATAACAAAGAACAAAACTATAATCATAGGTACTCATATAATTATGCCCCATAACTCTCATCTTTCCTGAAGAGAGATCTACTTGATATGCATTTGAACTATCTGAATGACTGCTTGTCCAAGCCCACTTCTCTGAAACCCCAAGTAAGTCCGCACATATATTACCAGCACAATTCGCTGTTAAATCACTACAACCACAATCACTTAAGCTAAATAAGCGCCTCCCTTGAGCATCACACCATGCATTAGCATTCCACCAATCCATTCTTTTGCCCTTACAATATTTATGTCCAGTAACAGCCCCAACAATAACTGTCCCTACCCCGTCTGCACACGTTTCTACATTTACATCATCGGCAAAGGCGATTGAAGAAAACATTAAAATACCACAAGTTAATGCAACAACCTTACTCATTTTTAACCTCTTTTTTATGTAACAAAAAAAATCGCCGTGATGAAGGGCGACTGGAAGTTGAGAACTATTAGAGTAAAATAGTGCGGCATATTCGTTTATGGAAAGCCCCATAACTTATTTTGACGCCTTCCAGCCAGGCCGGAAAGCTTTTTTTATCGTCCCGCACGGACGTACTCTAAAGAGGTTCTCACACCTCAGGGCAAACATCACTTGCCTTGCGTACAATGTAACAAAAATATGACGCTATTGCAATCTTTTTTTAATATTAAAACATAAGTAATAAAACACAAAAAAGCCCTCGGGTTTCCCCAAGGGCTGAATTGTTATCATGAATACCGTATTATATAGCGGAATCGTTATCGTTATTACGGGCATCCATAATTTCTTTATCACGTTCAAATGCGATTTGACGTAAACGTTGCATTTGAGCACCTGTACCGGCTGGAATCAAACGACCAACAATGACGTTTTCTTTCAAACCACGCAAGTGATCACGTTTACCTTCTGTTGCAGCTTCTGTCAACACACGAGTTGTTTCTTGGAAGGATGCAGCAGAGATAAAGGATGTTGTTTGCAAGCTGGCTTTTGTAATACCAAGTAAGACAGCTTCAACTTTGGCTTCACGACCACCAGCTTTTAAAGCTTTAGCGTTTTCAGCAATCAAAGTTTCTTTATCAACTTGTTCACCAACTAACAATGTTGTATCACCAGCATCCACAACTTCAAGTTTTTGCATCATTTGACGGACAATAACTTCGATGTGTTTGTCGTTGATTTTCACACCTTGTAAACGGTACACAGCTTGAACTTCTTTAATCAAGTAGTGAGCCAAGGCTTCAACACCAAGTACGCGTAAGATATCATGTGGTACCAAACTACCTTCAACCAACATGTCACCTTTTTGAACGATATCACCTTCATGAACAGCAACTTGTTGACCTTTTGGCAAGAGGTATTCACGAACTTCGTCGTTAGCACCCACAATCATAATGCGACGTTTTGTCTTGAAGTCTGCACCGTATTCAATGCGTCCATCGATTTCGGCAATAACGGCTGCATCTTTTGGACGACGAGCTTCGAACAATTCGGCCACACGAGGCAAACCACCTGTAATATCGCGTGTTTTTGTGGATTCGCGAGGTAATTTAGCCATTACGTCACCGATAGACACTTGTTGACCATTGTTTACTGTAATCACAGCATCTGCTGGCAAGTAGTATCTGGCTTCGGAACCATTTGTAAATTTGAATACGTTACCTTTTTCATCCATCAATGCCAAGTGAGGTTTACGTGTTTGTTTAGCTGATTGTTGACGCCAGTCCATAACCACTTTAGAAGACAAACCTGTTGCTTCATCAATAACTTCACGAACTGTTTCGCCCTCAACCAAGTCAACGAATTTAATAGAACCTGCTTTATCGGCAATGATTGGCATTGTATATGGATCCCATTCAGCCACACGAGTACCTTTGGATACTTTTTGACCGTGTTCAACCATCAATTTAGCACCGTATGGTACTTTGTGACGAGCTTTTTCACGATTACCAGCGTCTAACAAGGAAACTTCGCAGTTTCTGGACAAGACAATCATATCACCTGCAGAGTTTTTAATAACGTTGCAGTTACCGAGTTTGATTTTTGCATCAAAAGCGGCATCAATGCTAGATTGTTCTGCACCACGTTGAGCGGCACCACCGATGTGGAAGGTACGCATGGTCAACTGAGTACCAGGTTCACCAATGGATTGAGCTGCAATAATACCAACAACTTCACCCAAGTTCACTGGTGTACCGCGAGACAAATCACGACCATAACAAGCGGCACAAATACCGTTTTCAGCTTCACATGTTAATACGGAACGAATACGAACGGAATCAATACCCAAATCATCGATTGTTTCAACATCAACTTCATCAATCAATTTGTTTTTCGGAACAATGATTTCGCCTGTTTCCGGATGTTTGATATCTTCAGCTGTTGTACGGCCTAAAATACGTTCACCGGTTGTTGCAATCACATCACCACCTTCGATAATCGGAGAAATAGTAATGCCGTTGTCTGTACCACAATCTTCCATTGTAATAATGGCATCTTGGGCAACGTCAACCAAACGACGTGTCAAGTAACCGGAGTTAGCTGTTTTCAAAGCAGTATCGGCCAAACCTTTACGAGCACCGTGAGTGGAGTTAAAGTATTCCATAACGGTTAAGCCTTCTTTAAAGTTGGATGTAATCGGTGTTTCGATAATTTCACCAGATGGTTTAGCCATCAAACCACGCATACCGGCTAACTGTCTCATCTGAGCGGCACTACCACGAGCACCAGAGTGAGCCATCATGTATACGGAGTTAACTGGTTTACCAACTTCTGTTTTAGAAATTTCTTTCATCATCGCATCGGCAATGGCATCTGTACAACCAGCCCAAGCGTCAACCACTTTGTTGTATTTTTCCAAATGAGTAATCAAACCATCTTGATATTGACGTTCAAATTCATTTGTTTTCTTTTTAGTTTCAGCCAACAGTGTTTTCTTTGCTTCTGGAACAATCAAATCGTCCTTACCGAAAGAAATACCAGCCAAAGCAGCTTGTCTATAACCCAAAGCCATAATTTTATCAGCAAAAATACATGTAGCTTTTTGACCACAATGACGATAAACGGCATCAATAATGTCGGATACTTCTTTTTTACGGATCAAGCGGTTCATTAAGCTGAACGGAATTTTTGCGTGATCTGGTAACACAGCAGATAATTTCACGCGACCAGGTGTTGTATCAACAACACGTGTACGTTTTTCACCATTATCTTCCATAATTGTCAAACGTACTTTAATTTTAGCATGCAAAGAAACCAATTTGTTGTACAAAGCATGTTCAATTTCTTGTGGACCAGAGAATACCATACCTTCGCCTGGTTCGCCTTCACGTTCCATAGATAAGTAGTACAAGCCCAAAATAACGTCTTGTGTTGGCACGATAATTGGTTTACCAGAGGCTGGAGATAAAATGTTGTTTGTGGACATCATCAAAACACGAGCTTCCAATTGAGCTTCTGTTGACAATGGTACGTGAACAGCCATTTGGTCTCCGTCAAAGTCAGCGTTAAAGGCAGTACATACTAATGGGTGTAATTGAATAGCTTTACCTTCAATCAATACTGGTTCAAAGGCTTGAATACCCAAACGGTGCAATGTTGGAGCACGGTTTAATAATACTGGGTGTTCACGAATAACTTCAGACAAGATATCCCAAACTTCTGGACGTTCTTTTTCCACCATCTTTTTAGCGGCTTTAATTGTACCAGCCATACCATATTGTTCCAATTTGGAATAAATGAATGGTTTAAACAATTCCAAAGCCATACGTTTTGGCAACCCGCATTGGTGTAATAACAATTCTGGACCAACTGTAATAACAGAACGACCTGAGTAGTCAACACGTTTACCGAGCAAGTTTTGACGGAAACGACCTTGTTTACCTTTAAGCATATCGGATAAAGATTTTAAAGGACGTTTGTTAATACCAGCGACAGCACGACCACGACGACCATTATCAAACAAGGCATCAACAGATTCTTGTAACATACGTTTTTCATTACGGATGATAATTTCCGGAGCACGTAATTCTAATAAGCGTTTTAAACGATTGTTACGATTGATAACTCGACGGTATAAATCGTTTAAATCGGACGTTGCAAAACGACCACCATCTAATGGCACCAACGGACGCAATTCTGGTGGAATAACTGGCAACACATCCAAAACCATCCATTCTGGACGAGAACCGGATTCTAAGAAAGATTCAACCAATTTCAAACGTTTTACGATTTTTTTACGTTTCATTTCAGAAGTTGTTTCAATGAGTTCAGCACGTAAGCTAGCTGCTTCACCGGCCAAATCAATTTGAGACAACATTTCTTTAATGGCTTCAGCACCAATACCAACACGGAAAGCATCTTCACCGTATTCTTCTAAAGCTTGTTGATACTGTTCTTCGCTGAGTAAATCATGTAATTTTAAAGCTGTTAAACCTGGCTCAATAACAATGTATTTTTCAAAATATAAAACAGCTTCCAAGTTTTTGAGCATCATATCAAGTAATGTACCGATACGACTTGGCAAAGATTTCAAAAACCAAATGTGTGTAACCGGGCAAGCAAGTTCAATATGCCCCATACGTTCACGACGTACTTTGGACAAAGTAACTTCAACACCACATTTTTCACAAGTCACACCACGGTATTTCATACGTTTGTATTTACCACACAAACATTCGTAATCTTTTGTCGGACCAAAGATTTTAGCACAAAACAAACCGTCTTTTTCCGGTTTGAATGTACGATAGTTAATTGTTTCCGGACGAGTTACCTCACCAAAAGACCAAGCACGGATACGTTCCGGAGAAGCAATGGAAATACGGATGTCGTCAAAGCTTTGCGGATTGGCGACCGGATTAAAAGCATTAATCAATTCATTCATGTGTTTTTTCCTTTTTTGTCTTAATTGGGGGAAGGAGCGACCTCCCCCCTACTTGATCTTATTTTTCAGATTGGTTTAACTCAACATCTAAGCCCAAAGAACGCATTTCCTTGACCAACACGTTGAAGGATTCCGGAAT
This sequence comes from Alphaproteobacteria bacterium, assembly GCA_017559525.1. GTDB lineage: Bacteria > Pseudomonadota > Alphaproteobacteria > CAAHEQ01 > UBA3637 > UBA7488. The sequence goes on from JAFYRI010000002.1 coordinate 5,647, forward strand.
ACCGGATTCAAAGTTGTTGTCGCCACGGATAATTGTTTCGTAAGCTTTGATACGGCCAGATACGTCATCGGATTTAATTGTGAGCATTTCTTGCAGTGTATAAGCAGCACCGTAAGCTTCCAAAGCCCACACTTCCATTTCACCGAAACGTTGACCACCGAATTGAGCTTTACCACCGAGAGGTTGTTGTGTAACCAAGCTGTAAGGCCCAATAGAACGAGCGTGAATTTTTTCGTCAACCAAGTGGTGCAATTTCAACATGTACATGTAACCAATTGTCACTTGACGATCGAATGGATCACCTGTCAAACCATCGTATAATGTAACCTGACCAGAAACATTCAAACCAGCTTTTTTCAAGGCTGCATCAATATCATCTTGATGAGCACCATCAAATACCGGCGTTGCAATTGGCACACCGCCACGCAAGTTTTCGGCCATCTTCAACACTTCTGTATCGGACATATCGGCAATCTTTTTATTGTATTCAGATTCGCCATAAACATCTTTTAATGTGTTGCGAACATCTTCGACTTTGGCTTGTTTAGCTTTTACTTCGTCTAAAACTGTATCGATTTGACGACCCAAAGCACGACAAGCATACCCCAAGTGTGTTTCCAAGATTTGTCCTACGTTCATACGAGAAGGCACACCGAGTGGGTTCAATACGATATCCATTGGAGTTCCGTCTTCTGTGTATGGCATATCTTCTACCGGTAAAACGCGGGATACCACACCTTTGTTTCCGTGACGACCAGCCATTTTATCACCTGGTTGTAATTTACGTTTTGTAGCGATAAAGACTTTAACTTTTTTGAGTTCGCCAGCCATCATTTCATCACCACGTTGTAATTTTTCAACACGGTTTTCGAATTTGGCTTGTAAATCTTTTTCGGATTGTTCCAAAGTTTGAACCATTTCTTCCAATTGGCTCATAATGGCATCATCTTGAACAGACAATTTACGCAAGTTGTAATCAGCGATATCAGCCAAAATTTCTTTTGTCAATACTGTACCGGCTTTGATACCATCAAATTTGTTAGCTTTTTGACCTTCAATCAATTCGCGAACACGACGGGCAAAGCTGCCTTGTAAAATAGCACGTTCATCATCACGATCTTTAGCCAATTTGGATATTTCAGCTTGTTCAATGGAACGAGCGCGTTCATCTTTTTCCAAACCGCGACGTGTGAAAATACGAACGTCAACAACTGTACCAGAAACCCCTGGTGGTACACGCAAAGAACTATCACGAACATCAGCAGCTTTTTCACCAAAGATTGTACGCAATAATTTTTCTTCTGGTGTCATAATTGTTTCACCTTTTGGTGTCACTTTACCAACCAAGATATCCCCGGCTTTAACTTCGGCACCTAAGTAGATAACACCTGTTTCATCCAATTGTTTCAAACCTTCTTCACCAACGTTTGGAATATCACGTGTGATTTCTTCTTGACCCAATTTTGTATCACGGGCAACAACTTCGAATTCTTCCAAGTGAATGGATGTGAATACATCGTCTTTAGCAATACGTTCGGAAATCAAAATGGAGTCTTCGTAGTTATAACCATTCCATGGCATAAAGGCCACCAATACGTTACGACCCAAAGCAAGTTCACCCAAGTTTGTACATGGACCATCGGCAATGATTTCACCTTTTTCAACTTTATCACCAACTTGAACCAATGGCAATTGTGTCATACATGTACTTTGGTTAGAACGTTGGAATTTTTTGAGGTTGTAAATATCAACACCAGATGTTGTTGTGGATAAATCGCTTGTTGCACGAATAACAATACGGGCAGAGTCAACTTGTTGAACAACACCAGCACGTTTAGCAGCAATCGCAGCACCAGAATCTTTAGCCACAGCGGCTTCCATACCAGTACCAACAAATGGGGCTTCGGAACGCAACAATGGAACGGCTTGACGTTGCATGTTAGATCCCATCAAAGCACGGTTAGCGTCATCGTTTTCCAAGAATGGAATCAAACTGGCAGCAACAGATACAACTTGTTGTGGAGATACGTCAATCATATCGATTTCTTCTGGTTTTGCCAAAATAACTTCACCAGCACGACGACATGTTACCATTTCTTCTGTCAATTTACCGTTTTCATCAACTTTAGCATTGGCCTGAGCTACTGTATAACGAGCTTCTTCCATAGCAGACAAATAATGAACTTCGTCTGTCACTTTACCATCTAAAACTTTACGATATGGGCTTTCAATAAAACCATATTTGTTAATTTTAGCATAGCTTGCCAAAGAGTTAATCAAACCGATGTTTTGACCTTCTGGAGATTCAATTGGACAAATACGACCGTAGTGAGTTGGATGAACGTCACGTACTTCCATACCGGCACGATCTCTTGTCAAACCGCCAGGACCCAATGCAGACAAACGACGTTTGTGTGTAATTTCGGACAATGGGTTGTTTTGATCCATAAATTGAGACAATTGGCTGGATGCAAAGAATTCACGAACTGCACCGCTTAATGGTTTAGCGTTAATTAAATCGTATGGCATAACAGCATCAATTTCGCTGGATGTCATACGTTCTTTAATGGCTCTGTCCATACGCAACAAACCTAAACGGTATTGGTTTTCCATCAATTCACCAACGGAACGAACACGACGGTTGCCAAGGTTATCAATATCATCAACTTGACCTTTACCATCTTTAAGTTCTACCAATGTTTTTAAAATACGCAAGATATCATCTTTACGTAAAACGCGTACGGAATCTGGAACATCGGCGTTATCAACACCCAAACGGGCATTCATTTTTACACGACCGACAGCAGATAAATCATAACGTTCTAAATCAAAGAACAAGCTGCGGAATAATGCATCAGCTGTTTCAACAACCGGCAATTCGCCAGGACGCATAATTTTGTAGATATCAATTAAGGCTTCTTCACGTGTTGTGTTTTTGTCAGCCACTAATGTATTGCGAATGTATGGTCCAACATTAACATAGTCAATATGTAAAACAGGAACTTCTTTGACTTTCATTTCATTTAATTTAGCCAAATCATCTTCTGTGATTTCATTACCGGCTTCCATAACAACTTCACCCGTGTTTTCATCAACAAAATCTGTGGCCACAAAACGACCCAATAATTCTTCTGCTTCAACACGAATTTCTTTTAAACCGTCTTTAACCAATTTATTGGCTTTACCGGCAGTTACTTTTTCGCCTTTTTCCAAAACAACTTTACCTGTTTCGGCATCAACTAAATCATGTGTTAATTTCACACCTTTGAATAAAGCTGGTACAAAAGCAGTTTTCCAATGTTTTTTGTCTTTTGTAAATGTGATTGTTTCATAGAAGTAATTTAAAATTTCTTCTTTGCTCATACCAAATACGTCAGATGGATCAATTTCTGTACCATTTGCAGCGGCTTCAGCACGTTTTTCAGCTGTATATTGACTATCCAAAGCATATAAGAAAGAAGATACCGGCAATTTACGTCGACGGTCAATACGAACATAAACCAAATCCTTGGCATCAAATTCAAAATCAATCCAAGAACCACGGTATGGAATGATACGAGCAGCAAATAAATATTTACCAGATGAGTGTGTTTCACCGTTATCATGATCGAAGAATACACCTGGGGAACGATGCATTTGAGAAACAACCACACGTTCTGTGCCGTTTACAATAAATGTACCGGTTTCAGTCATTAATGGCAAATCACCCATATAAACATCTTGTTCTTTAATATCACGAATGGAACGCACACCTGTAGCCATATCTGTATCCCAGACAACCAAACGTAAAGTGGCGCGAACGGGAGCACCAAATGTCAACCCGCGTTTCAAACATTCATCAACATCAAACTTCGGCGTGTCGAGTTCGTATTTAACAAATTCCAAATCCCCACGGCCGGCGAAATCATGAATTGGGAAAACCGATTTAAAAACGGCTTGCAAACCAGTATCTTGTCTTTTTGAAACAGGTATCCCCCATTGCAAGAACTGATCATAAGAACTTTTTTGAACATCAATTAAGTTGGGCATTTCAGCCACAGATTCGATTTTTCCGAAACTTTTGCGGACTCTTCTGCGATTTATATCACGTTTAATCATGCTTTTCCCCATAAAAATAAAAACCTTTCCGATTAAAAGGAATCGGGACCTGTCTTTTTTGTCAAAAATCTGAAGACGAAAAAATCGTTTTCAGATATGTTTTCTAAAACCTATTAGCAGAGGGTTTTAGAAAGGGCCATGACGTGTTCGTTTTTTCCCTCAGGTCAAACAAACACGCCATCAGCCAAACAGAATTATTTCAATTCTACTTTACAACCAGCTGCTTCTAATTGTTTTTTGAGTTTTTCAGCTTCGTCTTTGGATACGCCTTTTTTCAATTCTTTTGGAGCACCTTCAACTAAGTCTTTAGCTTCTTTCAAGCCTAAACCTGTGATAGCACGAACTTCTTTAATAGCGTTAATTTTGTTAGCACCGCCATCAGCCAAAATTACATCGAATTCTGTTTTTTCTTCAGCGGCAGCAGCACCACCAGCAGCAGCAACAGCTACTGGAGCAGCAGCAGAAACACCCCATTTTTCTTCTAACATTTTAGACAATTCAGCTGCTTCCAAGATTGTTAAAGCAGATAATTCTTCTACGATTTTATTTAAATCAGCCATTTTATTTATCCTTTTTTAGTTTTTCCCCGTAGGGAGTTTAGTTTGATTGTTAATATTTATTTTTTGACTTTTGCTTTTGTATATTTGCTTTTAAAGCTGCAATCCTTTTGTTTTTTTTATTTTTTAGAACTCTTACATACATTCAGCATTTAAGTGGTTCTGAAAAAACAAGGTGATTGCATAATTGCTTGATAAAAACAATTAAGCAGCTTGTTCTTCTTTTTCTGAATAAGCTTTGCATACACGAGCAATAGCACCTGCAGGAGCGACCAACAAGCCAACCAATTTGCCGCGCAATTCGTCCAAAGATGGCAAAGCAGCCAATTCTTGGATTGTTGCAACGGAAACTTTTTGACCGTTCATGACACCACCGATAACTTCAAATTTATCTGTGGATTTTGCCATTTTCACAACTGCTTTAGCCGCAGACAAAGCGTCTTCGGAATAAGCAAGTCCAGTCGGACCAACCATCAAATCAGCCATAGATTCACATGGTGTTCCAGCAAGAGCCAATTTAGTCAAACGATTTTTTGTTACACGATAGTTGGCACCATCAGCACGAACAGCGTTTCTCAATTCTGTTGTTTGAGGCATTGTCAAACCTTTATTCAAAGTCACAACGACCAAACCAGCTTTGTTGAAAACGTCATGCAACTCGGCGATCAACTGTTGTTTTTCTTCACGTTTCACGATCTTGTCTCCAAAATAAGGAAATTTCTTTCCTTGGTTTCTAACAAAGGATTCCATAGTTTCCTACTTCATCCCACTAAGAACCTGTCCAGAAATTTTCAATCTTCAACCCATAAAAGGATATCAAACTTGTCTTTTCTGTCTGAATGGGCGGAATGCTTTCCTTTATATCCTATCCCGTGATAGGCACCCACCGTCTTTGACAGGCAATTTTTCGGGTCCCACACACGGTGAGACCCAAACTTTTTTAGCCGTTAAAGGCACCCAAAGCAACTTTAACACCAACACCTTGTGTGGAACTTAAAGCAACTTGTTTCAAGTATACACCTTTAGATGTAGCAGGTTTTAAAGCAATTAAAGCTTTAACGAAAGCAACAGCGTTTTGTTCCAATTTTTCGGAATCAAAACTTGCTTTACCAATACCAGCATGAACAATACCAGCAGAATCTACGCGGAATTGAACTTGACCAGCTTTAGCAGCTTTAACAGCTTCAGTTACATCCATAGTTACTGTACCGAGTTTTGGGTTCGGCATTAAACCTTTCGGGCCCAAAATTTTACCCAAGCGACCAACAACACCCATCATATCTGGTGTAGCAATCAAGCGTTGGAATTCAATTTTACCACCCAAGATATCATTCATTAAATCTTCGTCACCAACGATATCTGCACCGGCTTTTTTAGCATCTTCTGCTTTTGGACCTTTAGCAAATACAGCTACTTTCAAAGTTTTACCTGTTCCATTTGGCAAGGATACAGCGCCACGAATCATTTGATCAGATTGACGTGGATCAACACCCAATTGAACAGCGATATCAATTGTTTCATCAAATTTAGCTTTTGCATTATCTTTAACTGTTTTTACAGCTTCAGCCAATTCATATAATTTAGCGGCATCAACTGTTTTGTAAGCGTTTTGTAATCTTTTACCTTGTTTCATCGTCTTACTCCACTACATCAATACCCATAGAACGAGCTTGACCAGATACCATTTGCATAGCAGCTTCAACTGTATGACAGTTTAAATCCGGCATTTTCTTTTCTGCGATTTCTTTTACTTGAGCCATAGTGATTTTAGCCACTTTTTTACGACCTGGTTCTTTTGAAGCGCTCTTTACGTTAGCAGCTTTTTTAATCAAGTAACTAACCGGAGGCAATTTTGTTACAAAAGAGAATGTACGGTCAGCATAAGCTGTGATAACCACAGGAATTGGAGAACCTGGTTCTTCTTTTTGAGTTTTTGCGTTAAATGCTTTACAGAATTCCATAATATTCAAACCGCGTTGCCCCAAAGCCGGACCGACTGGAGGTGACGGGTTTGCTTTACCAGCTTCAATTTGAAGTTTGATAAAACCAATAATTTTTTTTGCCATTTTGACAACCTTCAATTTTTAAATAAACGGTCCATGAACAATCTCTTGTTTTGAAGTTTTGGTAGTGCGAAGAATGGCTCTTCTGCTACCAAGGATATGGGTACGAACCGCTTTTACCCCTATCCCCAATTTTTTTAAACCTTTTTGACTTGTGTAAATTCCAAATCCACTGGAGTTGCACGGCCAAAGATAGAAACCAATACTTTCAAACGTTCTTTTTCAGCATCCACCTCTTCAACCGTACCAACAAAGGAAGCAAACGGCCCCTCATTAACATGAACCTGTTCACCCACTTCAAAAGATAAGACAGATTTTGGACGATCAACACCTTCTTGAACTTGGTGTAAGATGTGCATAGCTTCTTTTTCTGTAATTGGAGTTGGTTTTTTACCTCCTAAGAACCCTGTAACTTTTGGAGTAGAGTTCACCAAATGCCATGTTTCATCAGTCATTTCCATTTTCACAAGAACATATCCCGGGAAAAATTTACGTGTGGATTCAACTTTTGTACCATTTTTAACACTCACAACACTCTCTTCTGGCACCAACACCTGTTCCACTTTATCACCAAAACCTTTTTTATCGGCTTGTTCTTTAATAAATTCAGCTACTTTTTTTTCAAATCCGGAATAAGCATGGATAACATACCAACGAATCGCCATAAAAAACCTCCAAAATTAACCCACAATCACGCGGATAGCATATGCAAAAATTAAATCAATCAAAAACAAAAAACAAGCCAATATAACACTCATCACAATAACAGTCATTGTACCTTGCATTGTTTCAGAACGAGTTGGCCATGTAATTTTAGCAACCTCTTGTTTAACCTGACGAACAAATTGAGCGGGCGTTGTTTTCATTTTATTCTCTTTCAGTTTAGTTAACATACTGTTTTAAAGTTATTTTATATGACCCCAAACCTATTGATTAGGGATCATATAAAATATCTTAAAATGGCAGGGGCAGTAGGATTCGAACCCACGGCCCTCGGTTTTGGAGACCGATGCTCTACCAGCTGAGCTATACCCCTTACCGCTTTCCTCAGTTTTTTTTCAACAAACTTTGTAAAAAAACTTAAGACAAGCCACTATATCCTGTTTCAACACACTTGTCAAGTCATTTTTTAATGTAACGCTTAATTTTTTATTAACATCCACTTCAGAATACCGTCATTATCACCTTATTTTATTACCTTTAATAAATAATGTAAGATATAAACATTCACTAAACGATATTCATTACAAATATAATAAGGATTTAAACTTGTCGAACTTCTACAATACCGGCCATATGTTGCAAATGATGAATAGCATCACCTTGTATCGTATAACGACCGTTGAGCGAAATTTCCACATCAAACTCATCCGTTTTGACCACAATAAAGACTCGGCTTTGACCGCGCGGTTGTTGTTCAATCGTTTTTGCAAGCGATGACACACACGCCACACTACCCACTGTAATAATCACAGACGCGGCCGTTTTAGACATAATATCGTTAAGATACTCAACCCCAATTAACGACAACCGTATTCGTTCATCATCTGCTCGTTTATCCGCCATAATATTCAATAACAACGGCTGACCCGATTTTAGTTTTTCACGATTATTTGCCAAAGTCTCAGCAAATGTAAAGACTTCAAAGGCTCCACCTTTATCCGTTGCGGAAATAATACCAAACTTATTGCCCTTTTGCGAAATTTTCTCACGCACATCCGAAACGATTGCCGCCAATGATACTTTAGATGCCCCTGCCATTTGTACCAAACGTTCTAAATCAGATGAAGACGATACCCGCAACCGTTCAAAAACAGATTCAAATGCATCTAATGGATGTGCAGATAAATAAAAACCAATAGCGTCAGATTCCATCGTCAGCTTTTCCAAATGAGGCCATTCTGACATATCATCCATTTTAAATTTAGTCGCTTGCACCGAATCACCAAACAAGCTGATTTGAGAACTGTTACGAGCTTGAGTTTCTTGAGCAGAATATGCGATAATTTTTTCCACATTCCCATATACTTTGGCACGATTTTTTTCCAAACACTCAAATGCACCAGCTTTAGCTAAATTTTCAATATATCGTTTATTTAAAACCGATGAATCCATCCGTTTAGCAAAATCTTCAATAGATTTAAATGGACCATTTTTATCACGTTCAGCAACAACAGCTTGCATACCGGCTTCACCCACATTTTTAACGGCAGAGAGCGCATATCGTACACATCCATTTTCAACCGTAAAATCCACACCTGATTTGTTGATATCGGGAGGCAAGACCTTAATTTGCATTTGGTCCAAGTCATTTTTAAAGAATGCCAACTTATCCGTATTTATTTTATCAAGCGTCATGGTAGCTGCCATAAACTCTACCGGATAGTGAGCTTTCAAATAAGCTGTTTGATAAGCAATATATGCATAGGCCGCAGCGTGCGATTTGTTAAATCCGTATTCGGCAAATTTCGCCATTTTATCAAATACGGTTTCAGCAACCTTTTGATCAACGCCTTTGGCAATAGCTCCTTCAATAAAGATACCGCGTTGACGGACCATTTCCTCTTTAATCTTTTTACCCATCGCACGGCGCAATAAGTCAGCACCACCCAATGTATAACCGGCCATCACCTGAGAAATTTGCATAACTTGTTCTTGGTAAATCATAATACCATAGGTTTCTTTTAAGATACCTTCCAACATCGGATGCATGTAATCGGGTTCTTCCGTTCCTTTTTTACGAGCAATATAGCTAGGAATACTGTCCATCGGCCCCGGACGATATAAGGATACCAAAGCCACAATATCTTCAATCTTATCGGGTTGCATATCGTGCAAAATTTTGCGCATCCCAGCACTTTCCAACTGGAACACACCAGATGTATTGGCCGATTTTAACAGAGCAAATGTTGCCTCATCATCAAGTGGCAAATCATTTTCATCAATTTCAATGCCACGCAAACGCACTAAATCAGCCGTTTTTTTAATCGTTGTCAGCGTTTTTAAACCCAAAAAGTCGAATTTAATCAAACTAGCATCTTCCACAAACTTCATATTATATTGTGTCACCGGCATATCAGACGACGGATCTTTGTAAATCGGCACAATTTGATCAAGTGGTTTATTACCAATCACCACACCAGCGGCGTGCGTTGATGAATTTCGGTTAAGCCCCTCTAACTTCAACGCAATTTCCAACAAATGCTTAATACTTTCTTCCGAACGAGCTTGATTTTCAAATTCGGGTTCTTTTTCGATGGCTTCTTTTAATGTGATACCCAATTCATTCGGCACCAATTTAGATAATCTATCCACCACCGGATATGGAATTTGAAGCACACGTCCGACATCTCGGATAACAGCTTTGGCTTGCAACTTACCAAATGTAATAATTTGTGCCACATGGTCAAATCCATAATTGTTTTGCACATATTCAATCGTTTTACCACGATTTTCCTGACAAAAGTCAACGTCGAAGTCTGGCATGCTAACACGTTCTGGATTTAAGAAACGTTCAAACAGCAAATTAAATCTTAATGGGTCAATATTGGTAATTGTTAAACACCAAGCCACCACAGACCCAGCACCAGAACCACGACCGGGTCCCACCGGCACACCATTGGCTTTGGACCATTGAATAAAGTCAGCCACGATTAAGAAGTACCCCGGGAATCCCATTTGCTTAATGATACCCAGTTCATAATCCAGGCGTTCTTGGTATCGTTGACGTTCTTCATCCGTTCGCCCTTGCATACGCATTTCAAATCCTTTGTAGGCCATATCACGCAAGGTTTCATCTTCGGTTTTCCCCTTACAATCATAATTCGGGAAAGCCGGTTTTTTCTTTTTCGCCATAAAAAAGCATCGTTTGGCAATTTGAACCGTATTTTGTAAAGCCTCAGGCAAATCGGCAAACAACTCTTTCATTTGTTCAGGCGTTTTTAAATAATGTTCGGGCGTTTCCTTACGTCTGTCATCCACCGACACATATGTTTTTTCGGCAATACACAACATGGCATCGTGTGCCTCATACATATCCGGATCAATAAAGTAGGCTTCATTCGTTGCAACTAACGGAATATTACATTTATATGCCAAATCCAAAAAAGTGGCTTCTGTTTTATTTTCTTTTTCCGTACCATGACGTTGAATTTCCATATAAGTACGTCCTGGGAAAGCCGCCTCTAACTTTTTCAAAATTTCTTCGGCAAATTCTGGATGACCATTTAAAATAGGACGTCCCAAAATACCCTCTGCCCCACCAGTCAACAAAATTAACCCTTCGGTATTTTCCATCAACTCATCTAATGTCAAGTGTGGTTGAGCTTGCTTATCTTCACCCATATAATACGGGGTAAAGTGTAATAATAAATTTTGATATCCTTGTTCGGATTGCACAATAACCACAACTTTATCGTATGTTGGCTTTTCAACCTTGAATGCATTTTTTTCACGTTCAGGTGATTTAACCAACAATTGACAACCCAAAATCGGTTGAACACCCTTCCCAGCAGCTTCCTTGGCCAAAGCCATAGCCCCATAAATATTGCCACTGTCCGCCATACCAATAGCCGGCATATTATTTTCGGCTGCCCATTTTGCCAGTTTTTCAACCTTAATGGCGCCTTCCAATAAAGAATAGGCTGTATGCACACGTAAGTGAATAAATTCGGGGGTCATCATATTACTTTAACTCTTTCAAAATTCCGTCTTCTACTGTAATTCGTCTATCCATTCGAGCGGCCAGTTCCGGATTGTGTGTTGCAATTAAGGCACTTAACCCTGTTTGACGCACTACATCCAACAACATTTGGAATACTGTTTCAGCCGTTTTAGGGTCTAAATTACCCGTCGGTTCATCTGCCAACAACAATTTTGGATTATTTGCCAAAGATCTAGCAATTGCCACACGTTGTTGTTCGCCACCGCTCAGTTGCCCAGATCTATGTGTCAAACGATGAGACAATTCCACCATATCCAACAATTTTGCAGCACGTTCTTTGGCCTCTTTTTCCTTAACACCAGCTAATAACATCGGCATCATCACATTTTCCAAAGCGCTGAAATCAGGCAACAACAAATGCGCTTGATACACAAAACCCATATAATTTTGACGCAAAGAAGTACGTTTTTTATCGGATGCTTTTGATGCATTTTCGCCTGCCACATAAATTGTCCCATCACTTGGAGTATCCAACAATCCAGCAATTTGCAACAATGTTGATTTACCCGAACCGGACGGACCAACTAACGCCACAATCTCACCGGCATTAATTTTTAAATCAATACCCTTTAAAACTTCAGTCTTTGTTTCAGCTTTACCAAAGTGACGTTTAATATTTTTAAGTTCCAAAACCATTTTATTCATATCTCAATGCCTCCACCGGATCTGTACGACTTGCTTTCCAAGATGGATACAATGTTGCCAATAAGCTCAAAGCCAAAGACATCACGACAACTACGGTCACTTCGGTTAAATCCACTTTTGCCGGCAAATGGGACAAGAAATAAATTTCAGCAGAAAAAAGTTCTTTGCCAGATAATCCCTCTAACCACTGCTTAATTGCATCAATGTTATAGGAAAACAACAATCCCAAAGCTAATCCAGCAAAAGTCCCTGCAAAACCAATAATCAATCCAGCCATTAAAAACACACGTTGCACGGCTCCCTTTGTCATACCCATTGTACGCAAAATGGCAATATCTTTGCCTTTATCTTTTACCAACATAATAAGGCCCGAAATCATATTAAAGGCTGCCACGACAATAATTAAAGTCAAAATCAAAAACATCACATTTCTTTCAACTTCAATTGCATTGAAAAAGGCTTGGTTCGTATGACGCCAATCGTATACCTGAGCATCTTCACCCGCCACGTTAAATACACCTTCCAATATTGATTCAATATTCGTATTTTCACGCGTAAATACTTCTAAGTGAGATACACGATCCTTTGTCATAAAAAACTTTTGTGCTTCGGCAAGTGGCATAAAAATAAAATTACCATCGTATTCAAACATACCGGTATCAAAAGTACCCAAAACGCGATAAGATTTCATTTTCGGAATCGTTCCAAATGCCGTAATATTCCCTTTGGGTGACACCAATGTTATCACATCCCCGGGACGTACTGCCATTTTAGATGCCAACCGATATCCCAAAATAACGGCATTCCTTTCAAAATCAGCCAAATCGGCCCCACGATATTTATCCATCAAAATATCGCGATTTTTAAAATCATCGGCTATCATACCGCGCACCATGACCCCCGAAGAACTATTCCCTGATGAAGCCATCACTTGACCATCCACAACGGGAATAACCACTGAAACACCGTCAACTTTTTGAACAGCCTCTTTTTTCTTTTCAAAATCTGCCAAAGTATCGCCCCATGCCGGATACACGCCCATTTGGCCGTTTAATCCTAAAACACGCCCCAATAGTTCTTCTTTAAAACCATTCATTACGCTCATCACGATAATTAATGTCGCAACACCCAGCATAATTCCTAAAAAAGAAAAACCAGCAATAACGGAAACAAATCCCGTTTGTTTACGAGAACGCAAATAACGATAACTTAAACGTCGTTCTGTTTTTGAAAAAATCATTTTTCACCCTTTCACATATGTGCGTCAGTGTATCAGATTTTTTTCAAAATCTCAAGTTTTTTATCAAAAGCATCAAATATACTAAACGGCTTCTAAAAATCTGGATAAGACTTTCTTTGGCCCCACATCATCAAAATGGACTTCCAAACGGTCACCCTCTTCCCGAATAACCGTTCCATATCCAAAAGAATCGTGGAAAACACGTTTGCCCAAACGCTTTGTTTTTTGAGGTGGTGTATAATTCGGAACCCAATCATCAAACGAAGCAAAAGTTTTACCTTTTCGTTCCAAATCGGCCACATAACGATCAATGCGATCATACGCCCCACGTCGGCCCATCGCATTTTCGGTACAATCTAAAATATGATCCATAGGCAATTCATCCACAAATCGGCTGGGCAACGGATTTTGCCATTGACCATACATTTTTCGGCTAGACACATAAGAAATATACGCCCGTTTTTTGGCACGTGTTAATCCAACATAGGCCAAACGACGCTCTTCCTCTAACCCTTCATCACCGGCTTCATCTAAGGCTTTTTGATGAGGGAAAACACCTTCTTCCCAACCGGGTAAAAATACATTATCAAATTCTAACCCTTTGGATGCATGCAAGGTCATAACCACCAATTCTTCATCATTCGTTTTGTCATCTGTATCCGTCACTAAGGCCGCATAATCCAAAAACTCATTCAAACTGGCAAAATCACCCAAAACGTTATATAATTCCTTGATGTTTTCAATACGTCCATCGGATTCTACAGATTTATCCATACGCCACATTGTCATATATCCGGAATCTTCCAAAATTTTACTGGCAAGCTGAGCCGGGTTCATACTTTTGGATAATTCTTTGGCCTCGTTAATCAAATTCACAAACCAATCTAAGGTTTTGCGCACAGCCGGTTTTAATTCTGCCCAAGCAATCGCATCAAACAAGCAAACACCGTGCGTTTTACTGGCCGTTGTTAATGCCTCAATGACCTTATCACCAACTCCTCGGCGCGGTTTATTGACCACACGCAAAAATGCCAAATCATCCGTTTGGTTTAAAATCAAACGCAAATAAGCCACCGCATCCCGAATTTCTTCACGTTCATAGAATTTAAACCCACCAATTACTTTATATGGAATACCGTATCTGAGCAAAACTTCTTCAAACTCACGCGTTTGGAAAGACGCTCGCACCAAAATCGCCATATTGGATAAGGGTGTTCCGCGCGCTTGTTGCACCTCAATTTCCTGAATGATTTTTTCGGCCTCGTCGCCACCGTTCCAATAACCAGATACTTTTACAAGATCCCCTTTTTCGGCATTTTCATCAGCCACTTTTAATGTTTTACCAAGACGCCCTGAGTTGTTAGAAATCAAAGCACTTGCCGCACCTAAAATATGTTCCGTTGACCGATAGTTACGTTCCAACCGAATGGTTAAGGCTCCCGCAAAAGTCTTATCAAATCCTAAAATATTTTCAACCTCAGCCCCACGCCAAGAATAAATAGATTGATCATCATCTCCCACACAACATAAATTACCATAGGCTTTGCTGAGCAATCTTAACAACATGTATTGTGCGATATTTGTATCTTGATACTCGTCCACCAAAATATAACGGAATTGATTTTGATACTGTGCCAAAATGTCGGGACGAATTTTAAATAATTCTAAAGGCAACAACAACAAATCTCCAAAATCAACAGCGTTGAGTTCTCTCAGGCGTTGTTGGTATACATGATAAAATCCAAGAGCGCGCCCCTCACAAAAACCACTGTTTTGAGCCCCTGTTACAGCAGATGGAGATAATCCTCTATCTTTCCAACGTTGAATAATATCAAGCATAGCCGCTGGCGTATAACGTTTTATATCCACACCTGCTGCTTGCATAATTTGTTTGATAAGACGCTCTTGATCATCTGTTCCAAGCACAATAAAGTTCGGTTTTAATCCAACGGCATCTGGATATTTCCCCAAAATGCGCACACCAATGCTGTGAAAAGTCCCAAGCCATACAGAACGTGCATCCGGCCCTACCATTTTTTCAAGACGTTCTTTCATTTCTTTGGCGGCTTTATTGGTAAAGGTTACGGACAATACTTCCCATGGTCTAGCTAAACCCATCGCCAAAATATACCCAATACGCGTTGTCAACACACGTGTCTTACCTGTACCGGCACCGGATAACACCAACACTGGCCCTTCAGTTGTTATGACGGCTTGATATTGTTCGGGATTTAATGCCTTTAAAAATTCCGGTTCATATCTTTCTTTTATCGGATTGGCCGACGCCACATCCACTTCATCAAAATCAAAAATATCACGCATTATTTATATTCCCTTAAATAGTCAATCGCATAATTTGCACACAACAACCCAAAAATGCCCGTAATTGTTGGTAAAGATCCCATATTATGACGCACTCGCCCTGTTTCATTTTCTGGTTGATCTGGCATTTCCAAATGTAATTTTTGAGAAACATCTTCGGACGAATAAACAACCGGAAATGTCAAATCTACACCGCGTTTACGCAAACGTTTTCTTACAAAAAAGGCCAAAGGACAATGAATTGTTTTTTTCATAGGAACAATGGCAATCTTGCTGGCGTCTGTTTTTAACGCGGCGCCCATACTGGAAATAAACGGGATACCTCTGGCCATTAATTGTTCAATTAAAATTGTCTTTGGATTAAGTGTATCAATCGCATCAATTACAAAATCAATGCGTCTATCCAACACCTCATCAATCGTATCGGCATTTACCAAAACCGGCAAAATTTCAACTTGAATATCCGGAGAAATATCACGAATACGGTTGCGAGCGACAACGGCTTTTTCTTGATAAAGCGTAGATTGTAAGGCAAAAATCTGACGATTAATATTGCTTTCTTTAACAACATCGAAATCAACCAAAATAAGTTTTCCAATCCCACTGCGCGCCAAAGCCTCAATTGCAAAACCACCTACAGCACCACAACCAACCACCATCACGGTTGAACGAGCCAGCTTTTCCATAACGGCATCACCCAATAATAAACGTGTTCTTGCCAATCTATCTTCCATCTAAAAATAACTCCAAATTTTGCCAAATATAATCGGGTTGCAATCTCAATCTTTCCACCAAAGCAGGTATTTCTTCTGGGCTTTTTAATCCGTCCGGCGCATCTGTTTCCACCAAAACACGATTGTCGGGAATAACAGATAAAACATTGGCATTTAAAACGGAAAAATATGCATTCATAAATCTCAGTTTTTGAACCAACACTTCATCCCCAGAAAAACGATGCATTAAAATTTTTACACCTTTAAATTGCCCTAAAATTTCCAACATCTGAGGCCACACCTTTACGCAATGAATATGAACAGCTCGTCCCATTTCATCAGCAATTTTCATTTGACGAAAAAAAATATCCATTTGTTTTTCCATATCGGGTTTTGTGCCATCAAGACCGATTTCACCTACCATAGCAATTGGATTTTCTTTTAACAAACGCCGTAAATCTTGTTCCCAAAAAGGAGTTGCCTCCTCAACAAACCAAGGATGAATTCCCAAGCACGGATATACCCCAAGCAATCTGTTGGATTGTTCCAAAACCCCCTGCCAATCCTTCGGGCTGGTTGCATTTACAAAAAAAGTACGCACATCTCTAGACACAGCCCTTAAAATCTTTTCATCTGGAATCAAATGCAAATGAGCATCAAAATATGGCATTTTTTATCCTTTTTTTTATTTTCATTCTTATTTTGTTCTTCCTACTATACACTTTTTTATTGTAATTTTCTACAATAAATTATAGACTGACCTAAAAAAGTAGGGGTTAACATATGCGCTTTAAACTAATTTTTTCCATTGCCAGCCTAATGTTAATTGTTTGTGGTATAGGCATGGTTATTCCTGGAATTGCGGATTACATTAATCACGGAAAAGAAATGGCAGCCCCATTTTTCTTAGCTGGCGCCTTTACGGTCTTATGTGGTCTAATTTTCAGAAAAATATTTAAAACAGATCCGGAACCCCTTCGTGCAAAGGAAATGTTTTTAACCACGACCTTAATTTGGTTAGTATTTGCATTATTTTCTGCACTCCCTTTCTATTTTTCGAAATACAATATCTCTTTCACAGATGCTTTTTTTGAATCCATGTCCGGATTAACAACAACTGGGGCCACTATATTTACTAAACTCGATACTATGGACCACGGTATCTTGCTGTGGCGATCACTAACACAATGGTTTGGAGGATTAGGAATCATTGTGGTAACTTTAATCGTTCTACCTTCATTACATATTGGTGGCATGCATTTTTTTACGACAGAATCAACAGAAAAATCAGACAGGTCAGCTCCTAAAATCGCACAAACTCTAAAAGGAATTATTTACTTTTTCTTATTACTATCTATCATATGCGCTATTTGCCTTTGGCTTGCAGGAATGAATACTTTTGATGCCATCAATCATGCAATGACAACCATTGCCACCGGAGGATTTTCAACAAAAGACACCTCTATTGGATACTTTCACAATCCTGCCATAGAATGGATTATCGCCATCTTTATGGCTGTATCGGGTTTACCACTAATTATAGGATTACTAATTGCAAAACGCAAATGGAATACAATAAAAAATGATGAACAAATAAAAACATACTTTTGGGTGGTTTTTTGCTCTATTGCATTGTTGTCATTATATCGTTGGCATCATACGCCATTTGGATTAGATTCTTTTATGACTGTTTTACGTTCTAGTGCCTTTTCAGTGATTTCCATTGTCACAACAACAGGATATGCCACAGAAAACTATATGCTATGGGGAAACTTTGCTATTGTCTTTTTCTTAATGTTACTAATGACTGGTGCTTGCACAGGATCTACATCAGGCGGCATTAAAATGTTTAGATATTCCGTCTTGATTAAAACAATTAAAACACGTATGAAATCTCTCACACAACCACATGGTATTTTTGTGCCTAGATATGGTGAAAAAGCTATCAATGATGATATGCTAATTGGCATTATGGTCTTTATCGGTTTATACTTTTTTTCGGCTGGTATTTTAACACTAATCCTATCATTGTTTGGGTTAGATTTAGTCACCTGCTTATCAGGTGCTATTGCCACTATTTCTAATGTTGGTCCCGCCCTAGGACATATGATTGGCCCAGACAAAACCTTTGCTTTATTACCAGATGCAGCTAAATGGATTTTATCATTTGCTATGTTACTAGGTCGTTTAGAATTTATTACAGTTATCATGGTATTTTTTCCCTATATATGGAAAAGAAATATTTGATTTTTTCAAAAAAACACCATTTTTTTCATAAAAGCTCTTTAAAAGAATTAACCTTTGTGCTATAAGTGTAAAAAACAAGGAGTTATGCTACATGAAAAAATTTATTTTAACTGTTTTGCTTATCATTGTCGTATTAGCCTGTGCATTTGTTTATTTATTAGTACGCTCATTAAATTCTCAAAGCTATCAACAACAAATCATTGCATCCGTTTCCGAATTGACCGGACGAGAAATGACCGTAGCTGGAAACACCTCCTTTAAATGGTTGCCTATCCCTACTTTAGTCATGAATAATGTCGCAATATCTAATCATAAAGATAGCGATAAAGCCAATATGGTAACAGCAGATAGCATACAAGTACAAATTGAATGGAACTCCTTATTAAAAACACCCTTAGTTGTAAAAAGTGTTGAGGTAGTAAATCCTACCTTTTACATGGAACGCTCCCAAAACAATCACGCTAACTGGAATTTACCTTTATTTTCCAGCCAAGATTCAAACATTGATGACTCTCAATTTTTAGGTGAACAAAATACAACAAGCGCCATAAAAATTGATCGTTTTCAAATCAAAAACGGGACTATTTTTTACACAAACAAAATCACCCAGAAACAATTACAAATAAATAATTTAAATGGTAATCTTTCTATTTCAGCACTAAAGGGTCCTTATCAATTTGAGGGATCAGCAAAGATACTTGACAATACGTTTGAAATCAGTATCAACACTGATGTTATTCGCAATGATATGGCATCAAAAATTACTGCTCAAATAAAAGAAAAAAATAGCCAACTTCATTTAGACTTCAATGGGGAAATTTTTCCAGCGGATCCAAAAAAAATTATCTGGGGTGATGCATCCTTTGCTATATCTAACCCACAACCTTTATTTGAAAGTTTTGGCTTTCCTGTATTAAATGACGCCTTAAAACAAAGTGTTGTTGGCAGTCTTTCTGTTGATATTACACCAGTAGATGATAAGCTAAGTAATTTAATTTTACGTTTTGGCAATGATTCTGATCCATTAGCAATCACAACAACGCTTGTTTACACGCCTCAAAACGTTAACTCACCTGCTTCTTTCACTGGAAATGTTGCCATCAACAAACTTGATTACAATGCCTTTAAACCATATTTCGATAAGCTAGGATGGGATCTTCTAAGCAACAATAATACAACACTTCCTAATATTAACACAACATTAAATGTGTCAGAAATTATCTTTCCAACAGGAAGTGTGAAAAATACATCAGCTGAACTTTCATTTGTGAATAAGCAGTTATCATTAACTGCTGGCAAGGCCATTATCCCAGGAAATGTATCCATAGTATTTCGCGCCAACAGTGGCCAAAAAGATGGCACCCCATACTTAACGTCTCACATTTCTGGTGAAACAACGAATGCAGAAGCATTATTTTCATTTTTAAACATAAAAACACAACCAGAAGAACAATCATCAACGGTTCCTCTTTCAAAAATTATAAAACAAGTAAAAACAGATACACACATCACATTAACACCAAATCTTGTATCTGTTCAGTTTGATCCTTTGAATATAGATAGTACAAAAGCAACAGGCTCAATTGAAATTGATCGCAACAATCATAAAAAAATCACATTAAACCTAAATGTTGATAATTTGAATGTTGATACATATACAAACTGGAGTGAACCAAAAGAAAAAATATCTCTTTCTGGCTTACCTATATATTTAAAAACTCTTATTGAAAACGCAACAGGGTTAAAAGGATGGGATGCTTCTTTCCAAACAACATTTAATGCATTAACATGGCATAATTTACCAATCAAAAAGGGAACAATTAGTGGATCTGTTCAAAACGAAAAGTTAACTCTTTCACAAGTAGAGTTCCATGATGTAGCAACAGCATCATTAAAAGCAAATGGTTCCGCCTCTAGCCTAGGAACACAATCTGCAACAATTGACAATTTATCTTTTAGTTTCTCTGCAAAACAACTCCCTCTTTTCTTAGAAAGAGCTCGTTTAACCAGCGATTTGCCCTTAATAAATAAAGCATCAGAAACAAAGCTAACAGGCTCCATAACCAATGCCGATAATATGTGGCAAAGCAATGTTATGTTGAATTTAAATGAAGCAACTATAAAATTAAACGGTAGTGTAGTATTTGTTGACAATGAAACTCGCTTTAAAGATTTTAATGTCAATGTAACACATCCAAATTTTCATAATTTTTTAACATTGATAAATGTTGATACAACCCCTGTTAAAAATTTAAATGGTGAATTAAATGCTTTAGGAACTTTAAATGGTACAATAGCGGATTTATCTTTAACAGGAGCAGACTTCAGTGTTGGCAATCAAAAACTAATAGGCTCCTTATCGTACACCGATAATGTAACAAAAAAATTGGTTGTTAATGCTTCTTCTCCATTATTAGAGGGGGAACGTTTCATTCCTCAAGTTCACTTTTTAACAGATAGTAAAGGAGCATTATCCAAAAAGACTTTTGATTTTTCAAAATGGGATAATTGGGATATAGCCATCCAATTAAGTGCTGGCCGTTTATCGTACAAAGTATTAGATTTAATTGACGCAAAATTAGGATTTTCATCTAAAGATAAAGTCTTCACTCTAAATCAACTTTCAGGTATACAGCGCGGCAATACTAATGCAAAAGTCAATCTTTCTGGTCAACTTTCCTATGTTGAAACACCAACACTTAAAGCAGATATAGAGTTGGCTGATTTAAATGTGCGACCAGATTTCATGATTGTTAATAAATTTTCATATGGTGGAGGAAAGATGGGGTTAAAAGGTTCTTTTAGCGCATCTGGAACGTCTGTTGCCGATATGATAGATAATTTAAACGGTAATGGCTATACCACCCTCTCTGGCGGTCAATTCATTGGTTTTGACTTAGAGAAAGTAGAACCTTTGGTTAACTTCGCCACTTCTAAAAACATTCCTCAAAAAGAATTCGATGCTCAAATGAACCGATTAATGAAGTTAGGAAAAACACCGGTTGAATCTTTACAAGGTGATTTCTCAATTGCAAAAGGCGTTGCTCGCTTTATGGACATGACACTAAAAACACCAACAGCAATTGCAACCCCAACTCAAATTGTTTGGAATATACCCGCTTCAATATTGAACATAACAGCGCCATTCCAAATTAATGGGTTATCAAAATATCCTCCTATCATTTTAACAATTGAAATGAATCGAGGAAAGAAAATGCACAATATGGACTATTCAGAATTATCTAATGTAATTTCTGGTCATGTCCAACAAATATTAAATATTCAAGAAAAACAACAAAAAGAAGCTGAAGCAGCCGCTATTAAACAAGAACAAGAAAATAAGATATTAGCATTAAAACAAGCTGTGACCCATGCACAAGATATTGTGCCCCAAATAGCAAAAGAATTACAAGAGGTATCTGATGACAAAGTTCAATCATTGGTTCAAAATGCATTAGATGCATTAAGTGTTGTTAATCAACTCATGTTAAAAGAAGATAGAAACGATGAACAAAACAACATGTTATTGGAACAATCAAAACTGGCGGTTATCAAAATTAATGAAGCCCAAAAAGCCGCTGCAGATGCTCCAATGGATTATAGACAACCTGTTAAAAAGATGGAAAAAGCAGCCATTCAAATGGTCAGTAAGATGTCTCAACTGCAAAGTTCCTTACCTCACATTGCAATTATTCCAAAATTAACAGCACAATCTCAACAAAATCTGAATATTTTGCAGTCTGCAAAAATGCGTTTAGAAAATGCACCACAAAATATACACGAAACCATACTAGCAGAAGTAACAAATGCATATAAAGCTATTGAAACGGCCTATGCAAATGTTATGCGTTTTGATACATCATCTGTTGTCTACACCCCAACACAGACATCGCAAAGTGGTGTTCGAGGAACAATATCAAAATAAAACTTGTCCTTTTTTGATACATAGTATACAATACTATATATCATAAATATAATGGAGGGTTTTATGTTGCATATATGTAGATTATCTCTTACTTTAATTACATTTTCTATTGTTTTATCGTTCAGTATTCCAACTTTTGCGAAAAAATTAGAAATTATTATTGGTGGTGGTAATTATTGTACTGCAGATAAAGACTGTGCCACAAATACACATTGTCACAATGAAACACATATTTGTATCGAATGTTCAGCTCCTTTTATTTGGACGGGAACAGAATGTGTTTGCCCCGACAACCAACATAAGAAAGAAAATACATGTGTTCAATGTCTTATTGATGAACACTGTCTCGACAAAGAAAATGCTCCTTTTTGTAACACGCAAACAAATACCTGTTTTAAATGTCCTGAAACATTTATACGCGAGGGAAATGAATGTAAATGTCCAACAAGCACCCATCTTGTAGGAGAACGTTGTGTTTGCGACAATGAAAACAAAGAACTGGATGCAGATTTAAACTGTAGTAAATGTAACTTAAATGAAGAAAAATGTCTGGAAAAAGGTTCTTATTTAAAAAATGACTCAAGCTGTGAATGTTGTCCCTTAAACACCCCCTATTGGAGTAAAGATGAAAATATGTGTATAACATGTCCAGCCGCGACACCTATTTGGAATGCGACGACTAAAAGATGTGAAGTATGTCCAGCCGCGACACCTATTTGGAATGCGACGACCAAAAAATGTGAACCTTGCCCGACAGCAACACCTATTTGGAATGCGACGACTAAAAAATGTGAAGCATGTCCGACATCAACGCCTATTTGGGATACAACAAACAAAAAATGTATTGCTTGTATATCAGATAAAGATTGTAAAACATCTCAATTATGTTTAACTGAAAAAGATGAAGCA
>JAFYRI010000013.1 GCA_017559525.1 Alphaproteobacteria bacterium
GACATTTTAAAACACACTTTCCATTTTTAGCAACGATACGATTAGAGCATACCCCACAGTTTTCTGCTTTTTTCCCAAAAGAATAATCACATGAATGACAATAGCCATCCTCGTCCATCAATGGTTTATCTGCGGGACATTCTTTTAAAACACATACTCCCTTCTCATTTTTATGACGATTCGGACATACATCACAGTTTTCTATTCCTTTCCTTCCTTCCTCATCACATGAATGACAACTACCAGAAGCACTTCGTAGTGGTATACCTGCGGGACATTCTTTTAAAACACACATGCCCTGCTCATTTTTTATCCGATTAGGACATAACTCGCAATTTTCTGTTCTTATAGCCCATCTCATATCACATGAATGACACCCGCCATCCTCGTCCATCAATGGCCAATCTGCGGGACATTTAAAAACACACTTTCCATTTTTAGCAACGATACGATTAGAACATACCTCGCAATTTTCTGCGTTCATCCTAAAAGAATAATCACATGAATGACACCTACCATACTCGTCCCTCAATGGTTTATCTGCGGGACATTTTAAAACACACCATCCATTTTTAGCAACGATACGATTAGAGCATACCTCGCAGTTTTCTGCATATGACAGTATAACCTTCTCATCACATGAATAACAATCGCCATACTCGTCCCTCAATGGCTTGTCCGCGGGACATTCTCTATGAGATTTTTTAAAAATACACCATCCACTTTTATCAACACGATTAGAGCATACCTCACAGTTTTCTGCTTTTATCACTACCCCCACATCACATGAATGACAATCGCCATCCTCGTCCCTCAATGGCTTATCTGCAGGACATTCTTTTAAAACACATTTCCCTTTCTCATTTTTATGACGATTCGGACATACATCACAGTTTTCTGCTTGTATCCCTACCCCCACATCACATGAATGACATCTCCCATCCTCGTCCATCAATGGTTTATCTGCGGGACAAGGCAGGACACACGCTAAATTACTCTGCTTATCTTTAAGCACTATCCGATTAGGACAAATTGAACAGTCTTCAGATCTTGAAATTGCTACTTTTCTATCTGTATCACACGAATAACAATCGCCATATCCATCCATTAATGGTTGATTTTCAGAACATTTTAAAACACAATATCCGCTTTGGGCAATGATACGATTCGGGCATACCTCACAGTTTTCTGTTTCTATCCCCCTAACGATTCCTATCCCCCTAACAACGACACGTTCATTAAAACCACATGAATAACAATTACCCCCAGCATCCCTCAATGGCTCATTTTCTGGACATTCTTTTAAAACACACTTTCCATTTTTAGCAATGATACGATTAGAGCATACCTCGCAGTTTTCTGTTTCTATCCCCTGCTCCGTATCACATGAATAACAATAACCCCGATCATCCATCAATGGCCTATCTGCGGGACATTTTAAAACACACTTTCCATTTTTAGCAACGATACGATTAGGGCATACATCACAGTTTTCTGTGTTTACCCCCTCCATGCTATCACATGAATAACATCTGCCATACCTATCCATCAATAGTCTATCTGCAGGACATTCTTTTAAAACACACATCCCACCATCATTTTTCATCCGATTGGAACATACCTCACAGTTTTCTGTTTGTATCACCCCCTCCTCATCACAGGAATGACAATTGCCATACCTATCCATCAATGGCTTATCTGCAGGACATTCTTTTAAAACACACTTCCCTTCCTCATTTTTCATCCGATTGGAACATACCTCACAGTTTTCTGTTTGTACCCCCCACTCCTTATCACAGGAATGACAATTACCCCAAGCATCCATCAATGGTTCATCTGCGGGACATTTTAAAACACACTTTCCATTTTTAGCAACGATACGATTAGAGCATACTTCACAGTTTTCTGCTTTTATCCCCACCCTGCTATCACATGAATAACAATAGCCATCCTCGTTCATCAGTGGTTTATCTGCGGGACATTCTTTTAAAACACACATCCCACCATCATTTTTCATCCGATTGGAACATACCTCACAGTTTTCTGTTTGTATCACCCCCTCCTCATCACAGGAATGACAATTGCCATCTTTATCCATCAATGGCTTATCTGCAGGACATTCTTTTAAAACACACATCCCACTATCATTTTTCATCCGATTGGGACATACTTCACAATTTTCTGCTTGTATCCCTACCCCCACATCACATGAGTAACAGGATTCCCTATTACCCATCAATGGCTTATCTTCAGGACATTTTATTGGTATATTTTTAAATACGGTATATTCCCATGATTGATGATATTCACGGAGACATGCATCACAAGCGTCTCGATCATTGTTATCAAAACGGCTCAAGAAATTACATTCTGGACATACGGATCTAATATTATTTATGACAAACAACTTGCTTTCGCACCAATTTTCCAAATTAAATCGATTTTTCATATATTCGTTCTTACATTCCATATTATTTTGGCAAGGATGACCCGGGATTAAATTGATAAGAAAGATGATTAAAAGGATAGAAGGAAGTATGAAAAATAATTTTTTCTTTTTATTATTGAGGATATCCTTTTTGGCAAATACAACAAATAAAATAATGCTACATAAAACAACTGAAACACACAGAATAAGTGGAACAGTAGCCACCATAGAAAAAACTTTAACACATCCATCAATTTTTGACTGACTGACAGGAACTGCCACATCCGCCCAAGCAGGTGCACAAAATAAACTCAAAAACAAAAAGGAAACTAATTTCATTTTTTTCTCCATAAAAATAACTTTTTACAGTATATAAACAAAATAAAAAAAAAGTACAATAAAAAAACACCCTCAGATTTTCCCAAGGGTGTTTCAAAATTCAGATTATTAAAATCTTATTTTTTAAAGCGGGCGAAAATGTCGCGACCGGCAAATTTGGCTGTGCTACCCAATTCTTCTTCAATACGAATAAGTTGGTTGTATTTTGCCAAACGATCGGAACGAGACAAAGAACCTGTTTTAATTTGACCACAGTTTGTTGCCACAGCGATATCAGCAATTGTAGCATCTTCTGTTTCACCACTACGGTGAGACAATACGGCTGTGTAACCAGCACGGTGAGCCATATCAACAGCTTCCAAAGTTTCTGTTAAAGAACCAATTTGGTTTACTTTAACCAAGATGGAGTTGGCTACTTTTTTATCAATACCCATGGACAAGCGTTTTGTGTTTGTCACGAACAAGTCATCACCAACTAATTGAATACGGCCACCTAATGTTTTAGTTAACATATCCCAGCCTTCCCAATCATCTTCGGCCATACCGTCTTCGATAGACATAATTGGGTATGTGTTGACCAAATCTTCATAGTATTTTACGAGTTCGGCATTTGTTAAAACTTTGCCTTCACCTTCTAAATGATATTTACCATCTTTGTAGAATTCTGAAGATGCAGCATCCAAAGCGATTACAACATCATCACCTGGTTTGTAACCAGCTGTTTCAATGGATTTAACGATGAAGTCCAAAGCTTCTTTAGCGGAACCAATAGCTGGAGCAAAACCACCTTCATCACCAACGTTTGTGTTCATACCAGCTTTTTTGAGGTTAGATTTTAAAG
The DNA here is from genome assembly GCA_017559525.1 of Alphaproteobacteria bacterium. Lineage (GTDB taxonomy): Bacteria > Pseudomonadota > Alphaproteobacteria > CAAHEQ01 > UBA3637 > UBA7488. Next base: position 3,609 of record JAFYRI010000013.1, read on the forward strand.
CTTGGAATACTTCGGCACCCATACGGATAGCTTCGGAACAAGAGCTGGCACCAACCGGCATAATCATGAATTCTTGAATATCAATTGGGTTATCAGCGTGTTTCCCACCGTTCAAAATGTTCATCATTGGAACTGGCAATGTGTGAGCCAAAGTACCACCGATATAACGGTATAATGGTAAACCGGCAGAATCAGCAGAAGCTTTAGCGATTGCCAAAGAAATACCTAAAATAGCATTAGCACCAAAACGGCCTTTGTTTTCTGTACCGTCTAATTCAATCATAGCACGGTCAACTTCGATTTGTTCGGCAGCATCCATACCAACGATTTCATCATACAATTCTGTGTTAACGGCGTTAACGGCTTTTTGAACACCTTTACCACCAAAACGAGAGGCATCACCATCACGCAATTCTACTGCTTCGTGAGCACCTGTGGAAGCACCACTTGGAACAGCGGCACGACCGAAAGAACCGTCGTCTAAAACAACGTCAACTTCCACTGTCGGAGTTCCACGAGAATCCAAAATTTCTCTTGCTACCATATCAATAATTTCAGCCATATTTTTTCTCCTTTCTATGCTTAATTATTAAATTACTTTACGCTTGTTTAGCGATTTTATCAAAAGCCATTAAGCGTGTCAAAACTTTTTCCATATCTTTAAGCGGAATCATATTCGGACCATCACTTGGAGCCGTATCTGGTGTTTCATGTGTTTCAATAAACACACCGGCAATACCCGTTGAAATAGCCGCACCAGCTAAAACCGGAGCAAATTCACGTTGACCACCGCTAGATGTCCCTTGACCACCAGGTTGTTGAACAGAGTGTGTGGCATCAAAAACAACTGGATAACCTGTTTGTTTCATAATCGGAAGACCACGCATATCTACAACCAATGTATTGTATCCAAAACTACAACCACGTTCAGTCAATAAGATTTTATCGTTACCTGTGCTTTCAATTTTTGTCACCACATTTTTCATATCCCACGGAGCCAAAAATTGACCTTTTTTTACATTAATAACTTTACCGGTGCGACCTGCAGCGATTAACAAATCTGTTTGACGACATAAAAATGCCGGAATTTGTAACACATCCATTACTTCAGCAGCCGGAGCACATTGATACGGTTCATGAATATCCGTGAGTACGGCACAACCCAATTTAGCCTTAATGTCGGCAAAAGCTTGCAAGCCCTTTTCTAATCCCATACCACGAATACCATTTACACTTGTACGATTAGCTTTATCAAAGCTGGCTTTAAACACAAATGGAATACCTAGTTTCGTTGTTAATTCCTTTAAAGCTGTAGCCATTTCCATACCATGTTCAGCGCTTTCCATTTGACAAGGCCCAGCGATCAAAGCAAACGGAGCATCGTTACAAAACACGATATCGTTTATAGTGACTTTTTTTTGCATATTGCACCTCCGATTAATTATTCAGTCGGTTGTTCAGCCTCAACTGTTCCTGTTGGTTCTTCTGAAGCATCAGCGCTTGGAGCAACAGGAGCTTTAGTTGGCTCAACAACTTTAGCTTGTTCTGTTGGCACCAAATTAATTGGTTCTGCATTAATGTCTTGCTTTGACAAAACAACCAAAGCTAAATTAACCACAACAAATAAAGCAAAAGCCCACCATGTTAAACGTGTCAACATATTACCAGCTTGGCGACCTGTAAATAAACTATTTCCACTGCCACCACCAAGAGCACCCAAAGCGCCGCCATCAGAACGTTGTAATAAAACCAAAATAGTCAACGCAGCAGCTAAAATAATATCAATTGCCAATAATACTGAATTCATTTTTTATCCTTTCCTTACAATTGACTTTCGGCAATAGCCCAAAAATCTTCAACTTTTAAACTGGCACCACCGATTAAAGCACCATCCACATTATCAACTGATAATAATTCTTTTGCATTAGACGGTTTTACAGAACCCCCATACAATACACGCATACCATCGGCAATTTCAGCACCCAACAAAGCAGTTAATTCCTGACGAATAGCAGCATGAACTTCAGCTACATCCGCAACAGTTGGTGTTTTACCTGTACCAATTGCCCAAACCGGTTCATAAGCAATCACACAATTTTCAGCTGTAGCAGCCACAGGTACAGAACCTTTAATTTGAGATGCAACCACATCTAAGGCTCGACCTTCATCACGTTCTTGTTCCGTTTCTCCGATACAGATAACAGCTTTCAAACCAGCATTTATAGCATTTTGAGCCTTTGTTTTTACAACCTCATCTGTTTCACCATGTAATGTGCGACGTTCTGAATGCCCAACAATTGCATATTCTGCACCCAAATCTTTAACCATTTCGGCAGAAACATCACCCGTAAAAGCACCAAAAGATTTTGGAGCTTCTGCAACATCTTCCGCCCCTACTTTCAAACCTGCATGAGATAATTCACACACCAATCCCAATAAAGACATTGGGGGACAAATCAAGACTTCAATCGGCATATCACCAGCAGCAGCCGTTTTTTCTGCAACTGCTTTAGCCAAAGCTAACCCATCAGCTTTTAAACAATTCATTTTCCAGTTTCCTGCGATTAATTTTTGACGCATATTCTCTCCTTTTTTGAGTTGTTAACTATTTTTTTACTCTTAGCACAAAATCCTCTCCTTTTCAAGAAAGATTTGCACACATTGACAAAAAATCAAAAAAATCGTATACTATTAAGAACAACATCATCAAAAAAGGAGGAGTTTTGATGGAAAAATCACTATCTGACATTGAAAAATATGCCTACATAAAAGCTGAAACATCACTTAAAACACCCCAAGAAATGACCATTTGGACAATCAAGATGTTATCTCATATGTTTTTTAAATATCTGGTTTACAATGATGTTGATTTAAATAAAGAAAAATTCAATTATCGACAAATGGATATTTCTCAAACTTTTGATGGAAACACTATTTTTTCTGCTGCTTTAAAGACTGGATATTATGAACAAGCAGCTCATTTCATTCATGCAATGAAAACACACCCTGAGTTAGAAAAATCACTTAATCTATCCGATCCTCAAACGATCGTTGAATTAAAAAAATTATTTGATATGACGCCAAAAAAAACAAAGCCTGTTAGAACGTCCACCGAAATTGCAGAAGAAAAAGAAAACGAAAGACAAAAACAAAAATTACGCTATGTTTTAACTCGTGTTTTATCTCCATTAACGATCATGAGCCGTTATATGAACAAAGAAAACGAAACCGCATTTTCTGCAGCTATAAAAATGGGTGATTCACGTAGCGCATATAAGGCATTACAAAATCTACAGCATACATCTCAAGAAAATATTTTAAAAGAATTAAACATATCCGATCCAGAAATAAAAACTTTACTAAAAAACATAACCCATCCGCATACTACCAACAAACACTATCGTATTTTAACTGCAAAGTTACAACAAATATTAACACAACAAAATTTTGTGGAACAAATCAGAGGAAAAAAATTGTCATATCAAGACCATCAAAACTTAATTGAAGATGAAAAATATGATGCGCAAGAACAAAACTTAGCAATACAATTCTCATCCACAACACCTTCAACTAATGCAACCACTCAACCAAGAGCCCCTCTATGGGAATGGGCAAAAACACAAGGTCGAAATTAATGAAAAAACTGATTTTATTTTTAGCTTTCTTTTTTATCTCATGTTCTGTATTTGCCTTAACAGATAATGTATTAGATAATCACGCAAAAAAATTACCAACATCTCAAACAACATCAAAAGAACAAGTGGTTGCACAATTAACCAATGGCTTAACAAATGACACAGATAAAGCACGCGTTCTTGCGGCATGGGTTGCCTATCAAGTAGATAAAAACGGATATGAATATGAAAAATTAGTCAAAGCCTCTAATCACAACACATTAGCTGATCCAGCACTAAAAAACGATGTTTTTTCAACGCGTATCGGTACATCTTTTGACTTTGCAAAACTGTATGCAGAATTAGCAACAATTGCCGGTTTAAAAGTTGTCATCATTGATGGATATGCTGGAGAAAACATTCCATCTAGCCGATATTCTGGACGTTTAATGCAAGCCCTCGAACCATCTGTCAATCGCATCAGGGGTGGCACATATCGATTACAAAGATATGAAGGCGCTTGGAATGCAGTCAATATTAATGGAAATTGGCAATTGGTGGATACATATTGGATGTCTAAAACAAACAAAATGATCGGCCGAGATTTAACCGAACGCCAAATGACGAAAGAAATGGAAAAAAGAAAACGCAAATTACCATCGGCTTCACAACTAGTTGCCAACAAACGTATTGATAATGAATATTTTTTTGCAAAACCACGTAATTTTGTAAAAACACATTTTCCTTTTGAATCTAAATGGCAATTATTACCCGTACCAACCACTTGGAGTAGCTTTACAAAATAAAAAATCAGCCGATAATGGCTGACATTAAAATTGGTGGAGATAGGGGGGATCGAACCCCCGGCCTCTGCATTGCGAACGCAGCGCTCTCCCAGCTGAGCTATATCCCCAAGGGAATTTAGGAATGTTATACGCCGTTATTTTTCGCTTGTCAAGAAAAGTTTTTTCGGCTACTGTACAGAATATGAAAAAATTATTAATGATTTTGTGTATTTTGGGGGCATTGGGTGTTGGTGCTTTGTGGGGTGCCAAGATGATGTTTATGCCTATTTTAACTGGTACATTAAACACATATATCAAAAAAATTGATACCCCCTATTTGACCGTTCATTTTGATAAAGCAGAAGATACTTGTTGGTTCCGCCCGTGTTTACAAATTCAAAATTTATATATTCGTGTATTGGATAAAGAATTTCACGGTGGAACCGTTGCCATAGAAGTACCATATAAATGGCCCATTGGCATTGATATTAAATCTTTACCATCAGATACATCAAATATGACCATTGATGCAACGTTCAATGAAAATACTCTGAATGTCCAAAAATTAAATTTAAAATCCGGAGATTTCTCCGCCGATTTAAATGGATGGCTTGACACACAAACAATGAAATTTGATGCTGATATGAACACGCAAAATCTGGCACATTTTATTACACCATATATTCCACAAAATATGCAATTCATCAGCAGTTTGTTTTTCTCCGATAACTTACAAAAATTAAAACTGTCTGATAAAGATGGTTGGCTGACCATTGGCGGTTTTCCCGTATTTCCATTGGACATGAACTCTCTGTCTGGATTTTTGAATTCATCCTCAAATACGAATCCGTTTAATAATCATCAAATTGATTTAAATAATTTAGGAACATTATTTAATAATGTTTTGCAATAAAAATCACCTTTCAACATTATAAAGGTTTGTATATGTTCATATCATAAAAAGAGTCGATACATATTGTATCGGCTTTTACAGTTTAACTTAAACTGCAAAATTTAATCCTATCGATAATCCCTCAGATTTGTACAAGACATATTTTGTATGTTGTAGATTGCGAAGCATAATGTTAAACTACTGTTGCCCAAGCAAGAACGCGTATTCTCGGTAATTTCACTACCACTCCCCCCCATACCTACATTATAAAAATTTAAATAAAAACTATCACAATTTATATCTCATATTTTAACTATTAATGTCAGTTTTTTCATAAAAAAAATGAGAGGAAAATTACCTCTCATTTTTTAACATAACTTAAAAAGTAAATTATTTCTTTTTAGCACCATAAAATGGCATATTCAAAGAAGAAGCTGAAGTGTTCAAGTTCAAATCAGAACTTTTTACTTTCAAAGAAGACTTAGCTGTTGTTTTTTTAGAAACTGGTTTAGCAACTTTAGCAGAAGCTTTTACAGAAATAGTCTTATTAGATGCTTTTTTACAAGATGTTTTTTTATGATTTGCGGCAAACAATTGTTCACAAGCTTTAATCCAGCATTCTTTTTCAGCGCCTTCCGGACGGCCAGCTTGTTCCCAAATGTAGTAAGCGGCTACGCGGATATTTTCTTCATTATAATGTTTATTCATTTTTTACTCCTGATTAAAAAAATTATTGTAACAAAGCTAATATAAACCAGTTATATTTTTTTTGCAATACCCTTTCTTCATTTTTTCAATATTTTTTCAATAGGTTAACAAATTCTAAACAATTATGCTATTTTTGTTCTAACTACACACAATGGCAAAACATTTTCTTCCATATCTTTTGGCAAAGGAATTACAACTGCTTGCCCTAAATGTCCACTACTCATTTCACCAATTAAATCTCCAGTGCGTTCATCATAAAAATCTTCTACAACAATTTCTAAAGGCTCTAAACGAGAGGATAATAAAATCTCTAGTTTCATACCTTTAGTAATTTTATGCTTAACTTCCATCACCATTTTTCCATCTCGTACCTCACGCACTAAACCAGCATAGCGCCAATTACCAGAACTGGCCGACACATCATAATTTTGAGCTTCAGGACCAGCATTGCCATCTAAAAAACCTACCGTATAACCGCGAGATTGCAATGTTTCAATTTCCTTCATAAATGGTTCAGCAGTCCAAGCTTTTGGATTATCAAACCACGCATCAATCGCATGACGATAAGCTCTTGCCGTCACAGCCGCATAGTATTCAGATTTGTTGCGCCCTTCAATTTTAAAACAATCAATACCGACCGGCAAAACTTCATTCAATCGAGGCAACCAACACAAATCACGAGAGTTCATAATATAGGTACCGTGTTCGTCTTCACACATTTCCATAAGTTGACCTGCACGCGTTTCTTCTTCAATGTAAACAGAATCGGGTAAAGATTCTTTTTCATACATTTTATATTTCCAACGACATGTATGGGCACAATTACCTTTATTAGCACTGCGTCCCGTCAAGAAATTAGATAACAAACATCTACCAGAATAACTAACACATAAAGCCCCATGCACAAATGTTTCCAAACGAATATCTGGACAATCGGAACGGATTTCGGCAATTTCACTTAATGGTGTTTCACGTCCCAAAACACACAAGGAAGCCCCTTGGGATTGCCAATACTTTACCGTCAAAGAAGAACATACATTAGCTTGAGTTGAAATATGCAAAGGTAAATTCGGCAATTGTTCTTTAATATAACCAAACACCCCTGGATCGGCAACAATCACCCCATCCGGATTCAGCTCTTTTAAATGCGACACAAACTCCTTCAATCTTGGAATATCACGATTATGTGTAAACAAGTTAATAGTCAAATACACCTTTTTACCCAACGTATGAGCATACTCAATCCCTTGTTTCATTTCATCCATCGTAAAAGACGTTTTATTACGCAAACTTACGCCTGGCATCCCCGCATAAACAGCATCTGCCCCATATAAAAAGGCTGTTTTCAATCTATTCAAAGAACCAGCAGGTAATAACAATTCTGGTTTGCGCACTTGTATCATTTCATTTTTCCTTTCCAATTAACTTCTCAACTTAATTTTTCTATTATTGTTTTTACATTTTTTTTGAATATTGTTCTTTAAACAAATCTCTTCATCTTGAGCATTTTTTTCTTGCTCTAAAAAACGGATCAAATCATTAAAGGGCATTGGACGAGCAAAATAGAAACCTTGAGCCATTCCACATCCATTTTGTTTCAACCACTCTTCTTGTTTTTTAGTTTCAACACCTTCTGCTAAAACTTCCAACTTTAACTGATGTCCTAAATCCATCATGGCCGATAAAATAATTTCATTATTTTTGTGTTCAAATAAAGAAGAAACAAATTCCATATCTATCTTTAACTTTTGAATATTCAGGCGTCTTAAATAATTAAAACCTGCATATCCAGAACCAAAATCATCAATTGACAATTTTACACCTAAATTAGAAATATCTTTTAATACTGCAACATCACGAGCTATATTTTCCATCATAGATGTTTCCGTAATTTCACACTCATAAAATTTAGGATCAATTTTTGTTTTTTTTAGTTGTTTTTCCAACTTTGAAACCAACTTATCGTCTTCCAACTGAACAGCGGACAAATTAACTGTCATAAACAAATCTTTAAAGCCCGCATTATGTAACAATTTTAAATCTTCCATACTTTGACGAAATAAAAAAACACTTAGTTCATTAATTAATTTCGTTCGTTCTAACATTGGAATAAATTCAGCAGGAGAAATCATCCCCTTTTGTGGATGATGCCACCGAAGCAAGGCTTCAACCCCCTTAACAGAACCAGTTACCAAATCAACTTGAGGCTGGTAAAAAAAGACAAATTCTTCTTTACGAATAGCTCGCTCTAAATCGCTTTCAAACAATCTTTCAATCGGCTTTAATTGTCGACGTAACCATCCTGTAATTTTCTTCATATGAGATATTGTTTTCATACTTCCTCCTTGTTTTTTTTAGGACAACACAATATCATTTTTCTTTTCTACCCGCATTGATGGAAAAGTTAATACAATTGTTGTTCCCTTTCCTACAGTACTGATAATATCCATTTTACCACCATGTAGATTCATAATCTTATCTACTAATGCCAATCCTAATCCAGAACCTTTATGCGAACGGGTTAAAATATTTTCAACCTGAACAAATGGTTTCACAACCATCTCTAGCTTATCTGCAGGAATGCCAATACCATTGTCTCTAATATGAACTACAAAATCCTCATTTTCAGTTACCTTAAATGAAACTTTAATTTTACCACCATCTTTTGTAAATTTAATCGCATTAGACAACACATTTAACAATACCTGACGCACCATTTTAGCATCTGCCAATAATTGTGGTAAATCACGATGCTTAGCCACAGATATAATACGTTTATTATAATCTGGATATCCCGAAACAATTTGCATAACATCCATCAACACAATATCAATATCCAACCATTCTGATTTTAACACCTGCTTATTAGCTTCAATTTTTGATAAATCTAAAATATCATTAATTAAAGACAACAAATGATCACCAGATTTATAAATACGTGTTGCATACTCCCGATACGTCGGATTATTAATCGGACCAAATGCTTCATGTTCCATTGCAGAAGAAAATCCCAAAATAGCATTTAATGGAGTTCTAAGTTCATGACTCATATTCGCCAAAAAATCAGATTTAGACTGACTTGCAAACTCTGCAACTTGCAATGCTTTTTGCAATTCATCTGTTCTTTCTTGCATTTGATGTTCTAATCTGTGATGCCGCAACAATGCCAATTCATTATACGCACACATAAATGGCAAAATTCCCAAAACCAATAATGCCAAAGTCGTCATGATTGATACTTCCAAAACATATGTACCAACAATCACAAACACAACGATAAATAAATAAAGAACTGCAGACAAAATCCACATGTATTTTAGTCGTTCTAGTTTCATTTTCTCTTCCTAAACTAAACTTTTAACATTAGTTTACTCTTTTTTTTAAAAAATTGATACACTTTTTATATTTTTTTTTGTATAATTTAAGCAAATATTATTTTTTAAGAAAGGAAAGAAGAAAAATGACAAGAAAAAAACCTGTAGTTTTATGTATTTTAGACGGATGGGGATATCGTGAACAAAAGCAAAACAACGCTATTGAGACAGGCAACACACCTGTATGGCATGAATTAATCCAAAAATACCCAACCTCAACCATTCAAACCTCTGGTTTACATGTTGGTTTACCTGATGGTCAAATGGGCAATTCAGAAGTTGGGCACACAAATTTAGGTGCTGGTCGCGTTGTTATGCAGGACTTACCTCGTATTGATGCAGCTATTGCAAATGGCTCCATCAAAACAAATCCTGTCCTAACTGATTTAATTAAAAAGTTAAAAACAACTAATGGTGTTTGTCATCTAATGGGATTGATTGGAACAGGTGGTGTACATGCGCAACAATCTCACATTGTTGCCTTAGCAAAAACCCTTTCTGAAAATGGCATCCGCGTTATGATACATGCTTTTATGGATGGTCGTGATACCCCTCCAGAATCTGGCAGAGACTTTTTAAAAGATTTAGAAACATCCTTATCTGGTACTTTGGCTCAAATTGCCACTGTATCTGGTCGTTATTATGCAATGGATCGTGATAAACGTTGGGATCGTGTAGATAAAGCTTATCGTGCATTAGTTATTGGAGAGGGAGCTAGATTTGATACTGCAGATATAGCTATGGCTACTTCTTATGCGAATGGTGTATCCGATGAATTTGTTTTACCATGTATCATTGGTGATTACAAAGGCATGAACGATGGAGATGGCTTAATTATGGCAAACTACCGTTCAGATCGTGCTAGAGAAATTACATTAATGTTATTAAAACCAGAATTTACAGAAGCCCCCCGAATTAAGGTTATCAACTTTGCTGAAGCTGTTGCCATGACAGAATATTCTTCTGAACATATTACATTAATGAAAACATTGTTTCCAGCTGAAACACTAACAAATATTTTTGGCGAAGTCATTTCTAAAGCTGGTTTAAAACAATTACGTATTGCAGAAACAGAAAAATATGCTCACGTAACATTTTTCTTTAATGGTGGAGCAGAAACTTTATTTGAAGGCGAAGAACGCATCTTAATTCCTAGCCCGAAAGTTGCAACATACGATTTAAAACCAGAAATGTCCGCTTATGAAGTAACCGACAAATTAGTTGAAGCAATTAACAGCAACAAATTTGATGTTATCATTGTTAATTACGCAAATGGCGACATGGTCGGTCATACAGGTGTAATGGATGCGGCTATTAAAGCTGTTGAAGCGGTAGACAAATGCGTTGGACGCATTGTAAATGCCACACTAGAACAAGGTGGAACCATCTTTATTACAGCGGATCATGGAAATGCAGAACGCATGTTAGATGAAGAAACCGGTGCCCCGTACACAGCCCATACAAATACTCCTGTTAAAGCCGTTTTAATTGGCGCTCCTGATTATATAACAGGATTATCTGATGGCAAATTAGCTGATGTTGCTCCAACATTATTGGACTTAATGGAATTACCTCAACCAACAGAAATGACTGGTCATTCTTTATTAAAAAAAGGATAAAAAATGAAAAAGACAGCTTGCGTTTTAGCCACAGTATTGTTGTATACAGGAATGGTTTTTGCTGCCCCAACAACCACGGATTTAAAACGAATTGAACAACAATTAAAGGCAGAACGACAAGCTGGCTTGGAAGCACAAAAAAAAGCGAATGAATTGTCTAATGAAATGAAGGCCGTTCAACGCCAAATTATTGGGTCAGCGAAAAATGTACAAGCAAAAGAGGAAGTTTTATCTACACTAGAAGAAAAATTAACAGCTCTAAATACAAAAGAACAAGAACTCAATCAAAAAATATCCTTAACAGATGCACAAATGGCTCAAGTCGTTATGGGTATGCAAAGACTAGCGTTAAGACCAAAAGAAAGTTTATTTTTTAAACCAATGTCACCAATAGAAACTGTTCGTTCTCAAAGTTTAATGGTAACATCTATCCCCGTCCTAGGTAATTTAAATGCCGAAGCGCGTTCAGATTTAACAGAACTTATTCAAACGCGCTCTCAAATTACATCACAAGCACAGCAAGTAAAATCTGCAGCCCAAGAACTCGCTGAAAAACAAGCTCGTATGGAACGATTATTAAAACAAAAACAAACCCTACAAGCTCAGTATCAAGCAACGCATGAACAAGCAACAAAACGAGCCCAAGCATTAGCAGGACAGGCAAATGATTTAAAAGATTTATTAAAAAAACTAGAAGAAGAAAAACGACGTCAACAATTAGAACGCGAACGCAAAGAAAACGCAAGATTGGCAGCATTGGAACGTGAACGCAAACTGTCTGCGGCTCAAGGAAAAAAAGTATCTGCCTCTACTCAAAGAGCACACCCCACCAATATCGCTAAAGGAGCATTCAAAAAATCTTACGGTTCTTTGTTATGGCCTGCGAAAGGTAAAATTATTCAAAACTTTGGTGACACAACCGTATCTGGAGCACATTTAAAGGGAATGATTATCTCAACGCGATCCAATGCACAGGTTATCTCACCATTTGATGGTTCTGTCTTATTTTCGGGACCATTCAAAAATTATGGTCATTTATTGATTATTGATAATGGGGATAATTATTTAACATTATTGGCTGGCATGGAAAAAATTTATGTCAATGTTGGACAAGATTTACTAGCTGGGGAACCTGTTGGCCAAACAAAATATCAAAATCCAACCTTATATATAGAAATCAGAAAGGATGGAACAGCTATCAATCCTCGCCCCTGGTTTTCAAGAATGTAATTTAATTAGGAGAAACTTATGAAAAAATCCATCAAATTTTTATCTATTTTGTTAACAGGAACTTTACTATCTTCAACCGTTTTAAGTGCGCCACAATTTTTAACAAAAGAACAAACAAAAGATCCGTATGTCTTAATGGAATTGTTTGGAGCAGCTTATAGCGTTATTAAATCTGAGTATGTAGAAGAAACAGACAACCAAAAATTAATAGAAAATGCTATTGATGGGATGTTATCTCAATTAGACCCTCATTCTGGCTTTATGAATGCCGAAAGTTTTGATGAAATGCAAACTCAAACAAAGGGAGAATTTGGGGGATTAGGAATGGAAGTTGGGATGGATAATGGCTTTGTTCGAGTTATGGCTCCAATTGATGACACTCCTGCCCATAAAGCTGGCATTCAAACGGGCGATTATATTACGCATGTAGATGGTATTTCAACATTCGGCCAATCTTTAAATGCTACTGTAAAAAAAATGCGTGGAAAACCTGGAACAAAAATTGAACTTACAATTTCCCGCAAAGGTAAAGATCCATTTGATATTACACTGAAACGCGATGTCATTAAAATTAAACCTGTTAAATTCGAAGCGAAGGAAGATATTGGTTATATTCGTATCTCAACTTTTAGTGAAACAACCACTAAAATGTTAAAAGAGGCTATTACCGAATTAAAAAAACAAATTGGCAAAAATAAAATAAAAGGATATGTCCTGGATTTACGTAACAATCCAGGTGGATTACTGGATCAAGCTGTTAATGTTACAGATGTCTTTTTAACACAAGGAGAAATTGTATCCACTCGTTCAAGAAAACCAGAAGACACCATGCGATTTTCTGCCAAAGCCGGTGATTTAACTGATGGTTTACCTGTTGTTGTTATGATTAATGAAGGATCGGCCTCTGCTTCAGAAATTGTTGCAGGAGCTTTACAAGATCATAAACGCGCGGTTATAGTTGGATTAAAATCGTTTGGAAAAGGATCTGTTCAAACTGTTCGTGAAATTCCAGGATTTGGAGCGATGCGCATTACAACAGCCAGATATTATACCCCCTCGGGTAACTCTATCCAAGCAAAAGGTATTACACCAGATATTATAATTCCTCGTGCAAAATTAGAAGAAGAAGCTCCTATTAAAGGATATGGAGAAGCTGATTTACCAAAAGCCATTGCAGCCGAAGAAGGAAAAAAAGCTATTGATGCAAAAGCAGAAGCCTTAAAAAAACAAGAAGAACAAAAAGCATTAAAAAAATTGTTAAGAGATAATTCTGCAGATAAAGACAACAAAAAAGAAACAGAAGATGAGAAAGAAGAGAAGAAAGACTACCAATTAGATCGCGCTTTGGATATTGTTCATGCTTTATCCGTTATGCATGAAGCTGTTGAAAAACCAACACAAGATACAAAGAAAGGCAAAAAATAATGAACTCTACCCCCGATAAAACACACTTATATCGACCAAATGTTGGCATCATGATTATCAATGCCGACAAAAAAGTTTGGTTAGGATTAAGAAGTGATGCTCATTTGTATCAAGACTGCGCAACACAAATGCCTCAAGGGGGTATTGATGCCGGTGAAACACCCGAACAAGCCGCTTGGCGTGAAATGTATGAAGAGGTTGGATTAACCGATAAAACAGCTGAATTAATCGCCGAAACCCCAAATTGGATTTGTTATGACTTTCCGGATTATGTTATGAAACGAATGCCGGAAAGTCCCTATATCGGTCAACGCCAAAAGTGGTTTTTGTTTCAACTAATTGGAACAGATGATGATTTTAATTTGCACGCTTGTAATTATGATGAATTTTCATCATTTCAATGGATTGATTTAGAACAAATTCCCAATAATGTCGTTGATTTTAAGAAAGAAGTTTACAAACAAGTGGTGTATTATTTTAAACCAATTATTGAAGCATTATAAATTATTCTCGTGTCAAAAAGGACGGGAATTTTTGGCGAATCCCATCAAGCCATTTTTCATCACTGAAAAAAGACTCAATTTCAAAAAAGCTTGGTGGATTTTTATCACCATCAAATGTACGATATTTTTGCAAGGCATAATGCGTTATGCCCATTGAGTACAACTCGTCCGTTAAACGTTCAATATCCGATAGCGTCAGATATCTGGGATCGCATGTTGTTCTGGTTTCAAATGACACACCAGCATCTTGTAAAATTTTAATGCTTTGTTGAACCTTATCGGCCATATGCGGACGACCAGAAAGCAATTCATATTTGTCCCAAGGAGCCTTTACATCCAATCCTACCCAATCAAGCATATAGGCTATTTGACGCAATTTTTCGGGATAAATACCGGATGTATGAATGGCAACTTTGTACCCCATGCTTTTGAATGTTTGAACAGCTTGTGCAATATTTGGTTGCATTAAAGGTTCTCCACCGGACAAAACAACACCATCTAACCGACGAACACGGTCTTTAAAAAAGGCACATACATCATCCCAACTTTCATTTCCTTCAGAAAATTCTTGCAATGCCGGATTATGGCAAAATGGACACTTAAGTGGACATCCTTTGAAAAAGACAACGCCTGCTAAATTATCTGGAAAATCGATTGTCGTAAAAGGAACGACTCCTGCAATATGAAACATCTGACCCCCTCAAAAAAAAGGCCGAATCGGATAAATACCCGAGCCGGCCGCATTCATTCTTAGAAAATTTAAGCCACTTTTTGCATTTCGCAAGAGCAAGCATTATCTTCCGTAAACCATACACGTTCGGCAAATTCAGATTTTTTACCTTTGTTGAAGTGGCTGATTGGACGGAAATAACCCATCACACGTGTCCAACATTCGACCGGTTGACGTTCGGATTCATATTTTTGTAAAAGTTCTTTTTCTGTCATGTTCTGTTCCTTATATGTTTAGTTTTGTTATATTAAGGACAGGTGATTGAACGCTTTAACAAACTTTAACTTACCTTCTTACGTACTTCTTGTTCAATTTCTCTGTCAAGTTTAAAAGGTGGTCTTAGCTAGCCAACTGAGCTTTTTTTCTTTCAAGCAATTCGGCATCGCATTTCGGGCAGAATTTATGTTCGCCCGCAATATACCCGTGTTTCGGGCAAATTGAGTAAACCGGCGTGATAGACACATATGGCAAGCGATAGTTTTCCAAAACCTTGCGAACCAATGATTTACATGCCGCAGATGATGAAATACGTTCATTCATGTACAAGTGCAATACGGTACCACCTGTATATTGAGTTTGTAAATCATCTTGATAATCCAAAGCTTTAAATGGATCATCCGTAAAGCCTACCGGCAATTGAGAACTGTTTGTATAATATGGAGCTTCTTTTGTACCGGCTTGAATAATACCAGGGAAACGTTTTTGGTCTTCTTTGGCGAAACGATATGTTGTACCTTCGGCAGGAGTTGCTTCTAAGTTATACATATTGCCTGTTTCTTCTTGGAAAGAAAGTAATTTTTCACGCATATGTGTTAAGAATTGAGCGGCAAATTCACGACCCCATTCTGTAGTGATATTTTCTTTATCACCAGAGAAGTTACGAATCATTTCATTGATACCGTTTACACCAATTGTGGAGAAGTGACTGTTGAAACGACCCAAATAACGTTTTGTATATGGATATAAACCACGTTCTAAGTGTAAAGAAATAACCTTACGTTTAATTTCTAATGAATTTTTAGCCATTTCCATTAATTCATCCAAGCGTTTATAAAGGGCATCTTCTTGACCTTTGAACATATATCCCAAACGAGCACAGTTAATGGTTACAACACCGATAGAACCTGTTTGTTCTGCAGAACCGAATAAACCACCTCCACGTTTTTTGAGTTCTGTCAAATCTAAGCGTAAACGACAGCACATAGAACGGACATCTGATGGTTTCATATCGGAATTGAGATAGTTGGAGAAATAAGGCAACCCATATTTAGCTGTCATTTCAAACAAATATTCTGTGTTTGGAGAATCCCAAGGGAATTCACTTGTAATATTGTATGTCGGAATTGGGAATGTAAATGGACGACCTTTAGCATCACCTTCGCTCATAACTTCTAAGAAAGCGCGGTTAATCATATCCATTTCTTTTTGCAAATCACCGTATGTGAAATCTTGCATAACACCACCAATAATTGGATGTTTATCTTTCAAATCTGCTGGAGGATTCCAGTCAAATGTTAAGTTTGTAAACGGTGTTTGTGTTCCCCAACGAGATGGCACATTCAAGTTAAAAATAAACGTTTGCATATTTTGTTTGACTTGTTCATATGTCATATTATCCAAACGAACGAATGGTGCCAAATATGTATCTGTTGATGAGAAAGCTTGAGCCCCTGCCCATTCATTTTGCAAAGTTCCCAAGAAGTTTACCATTTGAGAGAATGCTGTGGACATATGTTTCGGCGGACAAGATTCTGTTTTATTGGCAACACCATTAAAGCCTTCTTCAATCAAAACACGCAAAGACCAACCGGCACAATATCCAGCCAAGAAATCTAAATCGTGAATGTGGTAAGAACCATCACGGTGTGCTTCACCAATTTCCGGTGTATACACATGGCTGAGCCAATAGTTAGCTGTGAGCTTTCCGGCGCAGTTCAAAATCATACCCCCCAAAGAATAACCTTGGTTTGCATTCGCATTTACACGCCAATCAGAACGATCCAAATATTCATTAATAGAAGCAACTGCATCAACAACAGCTTGTTTATCTTTACGCATTTTGTCGCGTTGTTCACGGTATACAATGTAAGAACGAGCTGTTTTATAATAGTTAGAAGAAATTAAAACTTGTTCAACGACATCTTGAATTTGTTCAATTTCAGGAATAACTCCATGCGCAAAGCGATGCTTCAATACTTTTACAACTTGACGTGTCAATAACCAAGCTTCATCTTGTGAGTACTCACCCGTTGCTTCGCCCGCTTTTGATAAAGCCAAGGCAATTTTAGCCACATCAAACGGATGCTTTTCTCCGTCCCGCTTTACTACTTGCGTCAACGGTCCCAAATCAATTGAGGGGGTTAATTCATCGTTTTTAATGACTTCCAACATTTAGTACTCCTTTTTTAGTTTGATACACAATATATTGTATGTTTTATTTTTGTTTGTTAAATAAAATAAAGAAGATTTTTACACTTTCGTCAACACAAAATTTATATTTTTCTTAATTATTTTTTAATACATTGAATTGTGGTTATTTTTTTATTTACCCATGGGGGGGTATATGCTTTTTAAAAGTTAACAGAATCATACTATGATAATATTCAAGATTCGACTTTTTAAAATAAATGCATGAAAAATAAATATTTTACACAAATAATATGATTCGCATATTTCTATATATGAATCACTTAAAATATTCTCAAAAAATCTACATCCCCCTCTTGCATTTTTCTTATATACTAGATATAATGCGTTTTGAATGCGGGTGTAGCTCAATGGTAGAGCGGAAGCTTCCCAAGCTTAAGA
>JAFYRI010000003.1 GCA_017559525.1 Alphaproteobacteria bacterium
AGGCTGCTGCTCTACCATTGAGCTACACCCGCTTCTAAACATTTGGTCGCCACATTCTGAAAACTCATTTTGCTTACGCATTATAAATAACCAGAGCGTCGGCGACCATATCAGTGGTGGAAAGGGAAGGATTCGAACCTTCGTAGACAAAAGTCGGCAGATTTACAGTCTGCTGCCATTAACCACTCGGCCACCTTTCCAAAGGTTTTTACCGCCACCTTGCCGCTTTGACAAGATAGTGGACACAGTATGCCAATTTTTTTGTCGCTTGTCAAGCACTTTTTTTATTTTGTATATGAAATGTTGTCTTTTTGTTTTATTTCATAGGGTTGTTGTAGAAAAAATCGTGGAAAGAGTGTGGATTTTACTTGAATAAATCCTCTTTTGATTGTATGGTGTACAAAAAATGAAAGGAATTTAAAATGGTACAAAAAAATCAAAAAATGCAAAAGAAAAGTAAGGAATTGTGGTTGTATGGTACGCACCCAGTAATGGCGGCATTAGATAACTCGAATCGTGTGATTCGTGAGATTTGGGCGGTTAAGTCGGTTGCAGAAACGTTGAAAAATCCTAAAAAAATCCCTGTTAAAGTTGTTACGCGTGAGCAAATTGATTCTTTGGTTGGACAAAATGCGGTTCATCAGGGGATTGTGGCAAAATGTGAGCCTTTGTGTTCATATGTGATAGAGGATTTAATTCGTGATACAAAAAAGGATGATAAAACGTTGGTTGTTATTTTGGATCAAGTGTCTGATCCACACAATGTGGGGGCAATTTTGCGTTCATCTGCGGCATTCGGGGCAAGGGCTGTTATTGTGCCTGATGCAAATGCGCCGGACGAAAGTGGTGTGTTGGCGAAATCTGCTAGCGGTGCATTGGAGGTTATTCCGCTTATTCGTGTGTCGAATTTATCGCGTGCGATGGAGGCTTTGAAGAAGGCTGAATTTTGGTGTGTGGGTATGGATGGTTATGCCAAGAAAGAAATGGGGGAAGATAGGTTGCCTCAAAAATGCGCTATAGTAATGGGCTCAGAGGGGGGTGGCATGCGTCGTTTAACAGCGGAAAATTGCGATTATACAGTGAAATTGCCGATTGCTAGAACTGTTGAGAGTTTGAATGTATCGAATGCTTGTGCTATTGCATTATATGAGTGGAATCGCATTTATGGAAAATAGTTAAAAAAAATAAAAAAAGTACTTGTTTTTATAAAAAAAAGATGTTACTATCCGAACAGTATAATTTTTTATTGAAAAGGGGAAGTTTATGCGTAAAAAAACAGTTTCTCACAAAATTGTAGAACAAAAAGGGCGCTCTTTAGTTGAATTATTGGGTGTTTTGTCTATTGCGGGTGTATTGGCGATTTCTGGTATTTATGGTTTTCAATATGCAATGGAAAAGTGGCGTGAAAATGAAACGTTAGATCGTTTTGCAAAAGTGGTCGCTGGCGCTAGAACTAGCCGTATTTTGGAAGATGAAAATGAAGGGTATCAGACAAAATATCGAAGGGATATTGTAGATGGTGTGGAAGTGCATACGGCTTATGCTGAAACGGATGAGCCATGGTTTCATCGTCAACATGTGGATATTAAAAAAGTTATTAGTAATGTTGGTGATGATGCTGATGGTGATGATGCTGAGCGTCCTGAAGGATATTTGGTTGCTCCGCAAGAGGGGCCTTTTAATAAATTTAATACTGTAGCGCAGTTGAAGGAAGATGCAGCGTATGCTGGTTATGAATTGCGATCAGATTATGAACCGAAAAAGGCAGAAATTTGGGTGGATGTGCGTACGCCATCTGCATTTACAGTTCATGCTAGTAATTTGACATTTAATACATGTAAGCGTATTGTTCAAACCAATTTGGGATATAGTTGGGGATACAGTAGTGAAGATGATGAATTTGAAACGATTGATGATGCTGGGAAGGTTGCTATATTTGGCAGATGGAAAACCGCTCCAATGTTGGTAAGTGATGCTGTTGCTAATGATTTGTGTCGAAATATTGTTGCGAATGAAAGAGCGTTGGTTTTATGGTTTGGTTCTTATGATAGTCTTTCTGATGGTCCAATTCCAGAACCTGTATTATGTCCGAGTGGCAGACCAATGCCCGAATGTGATGGCGTAGATGAACCTTGTTCTGAGGGGAGTATCTGTAAAGCTGGTTGCTGTTGGCCAGAAAATACACCTACATGTGAAATTATTCCAGAATGTAGTGAAACCACAGATTGTAAGGCAGGTGAAGTTTGTAATGCAGGATGTTGTGAGCCTGAAGAGGTCGAACAATGTCCAGCGGGAACAACCTATTGTAGTACAACAGAAAGTGGTCTTTTAGTTTGCTGTTCTGGTAAGCAAAGATGTGAAGATGGGCAATGTATTGGTTGTCCAGCTAGTGCTCCATACAGATGTTCTGATAACGCATGTTGTTCTCGTGAAGAAGATTGCAATAAATCAACTGGAATGTGCTATTATCCATCATGTCCGCCATCTAAGCCAAATGAATGTTATGATAGTAAAGGAAACTTGACTTGTTGTAAAAGTTCTCAAACATGTGATAATGGACAATGTTCAAATGGTTCAAGTAGTAGTTCAAGTAGTAGTTCAGGCGGTGGTTCAGGCGGTAGTTCAGGTGCTAGTTCAGGCGGTGGTTCCAGTGGCGGAGGTTGTTCTGATGTCGGATGTACATCATGTTATCTTCCTAAAAGCTCTGGCAGCGGCCAAATTTCAGGTTGTTGTGGACCATTCACGGGATTAGATGGTGGTAATACAAGAAGTTGTAGAAATGTTGATGGTCAACAAGAGTTGGGTGAACTTAGCGATTTTTGTAAGAGATGTATGTATCCTTGTCTTGATGGCGATTCAAAAAGTTGTTGTGAACATATAGGACGTGAATGGGCTGCAGAGGCGCCAGGTACACAAACAGAAGAAACAAGAGGAACTTGTTGTGGTGTAGGTCGTCAAGCTGTAACCAGTTCAGATGGAAAACAACAACGTTGTTGTCCATTCGGTTCTCCAGGATATATCACTGAAAATAAAGAATTTAAGTGTTGTGAAAACGGTAATGTTGCCACAAATGAAGAAGGTGTAGACACATGTTGTTCAGATGCTGGTGTTCCATATTTAAGTGAAAGTGGCAAATACAAATGTTGTAAGGCTGGTGAATCTGCTGTTGATGCCGTCTTTAATTCCAGTGGGAAAGTTGTTTCTGGTGGAGGATGCTGCCCGGCTGGTAAAATTGCGGTTGGAGACGCCTACGGTGATGGGGTTGCATGCTGTAATGCAACGGATACTGCTGTGCCTAGTTATAGAAATCCAACGAATCATCATGTGTATTCTGGAAAATGTTGTTCAAATGGAACAACTGCATATTGGTCAGGAACAAGCTCAAATGCTGAAGCAAAATGTTGTGCAGCAGGCAGATCGGCTATCCCTGGTGGATTTGATGCGGATGGAAATTATACAGCGGGTATTTGTTGTGAAAGCGGAGAAGAAGCTTATGTAAAAGAAGTTGATCGTTATGGTAAAAAAACTTATGCTTGTTGTAAAGGTAAAGCTATAGAAGCTGGAACAGATGACAATGGCAATGTAACACCAGGTTTTTGTTGTAAAACTGAGACGGTAAATGGTAAACAAGTTACAGGACTTCCTTATAAAAAAACGACAACAGAGTATGCATGTTGTCAAGGTCAAAAAGCTGTTGATGCTGGTACTCCAATGGAAATGGCTCATGGACAATCTGTTCCTTTACCAGAAGGTGTTTGTTGTTCCGAAAAACAAGATGAACATGATGACAAAGTAACAGACAAGTCTGAAATTTATTTTGATGGAGATAAATGGGCTTGTTGTGGTGGAGGAAAGAAAGTTCTTTCTACAGAATTAGACGGTAAAACTTACGGTATTTGCTGTAAGGGAGAAAAATCTACTACTGCTCTTGATAATGAAGGTAAGCCGTACTGTTGTTCGGGTAAAGCGGCTTCTGCTATTTTGGATGATGCTGGAAATGTCATTGCTCCAGGTAAATGTTGTGAGGATGGCGCTGGAGAACCAGTTGTTATAGGTAAAGATTCTGCTGTGTGTTGTGGTACAACAGATTCTAATAGCTATATGTCTGCTGAATATACTGGTTCTGGTATCATAAAACATATGGGTATCTGTTGTGATGGTAAAAATGGACGAGGAAAGGGTGTCGCATTTATTATAGGTAAGGAATCTGGAGCAACAAAAATGGAATGTTGTGCCAGTGGAAATGCTCTTAGTGCAACTTTTGGTTCAGGTAGATACCAAGAACATGGTGAAGGCCAACCTATTCATGGTGGTATCTGTTGTCAGTCAGGTGAAACCCCATGGGTGGATAGTAGCTCAAATGCACGGTGTTGTCCTGCTGGTCGTTCAGCAATCAGTTCAGAATTTAATGACGATGGTTCAATCAAAACATATGGTGAATGCTGTAAGGTAGGTGAAGTTGCTTACTTGAAAGATAATAAGCATGTAGGTTGCTGTCCTGGTGCTGCGGTGTCTGCAAATCCACCAGATTCAGATTATGAAACATCAGATACTGATACTCCTTTAAACCACGGTGCTAAATGTTGTGAAGCAAAAGATGGTTTCAAGAGTGTTTGGGTTGATGAGCATTCAAGAACACAATGTTGTAAGGGAACTTCTGTATCTGCTCAAAAAATGTATAATGGCCAAGTTGTTCAAGGTGGTTGTTGTACAAACTCAAGCGAAACAGCTTATATTGATGTAAGCGGAAAATTCTCTTGTTGTGCAGGTAGTGCTATTTCTGCTGTTTTTGGCAAGGAAGAAACGAAACTAGGTATATGCTGTACAACTAAAGGAACAACCGCTTGGCGTGATTCATCAGGAAATGTTGGATGCTGTGCAGGACAAGTTGTACATGAAGATGGATATTCATATTGTTTGATTGAATCATCAATTCCTGAATACTCATCTGGAGAAATCTCTGTGTCAACAGAACCTGAAGGATCATATCCAGAGGCTTCGGATACAATATCTGACAGTACGCCAATTTCGTATGTTTCTGATACAATATCCGATAGTACAACGACTATTCCAGAAGGTAGTGATTCAGTTTCACCATACTCTATTCCTGATAGTGGAGAGGTATACAACTCTGGTTATAGTGAAACACCGTTGAGCGAAACAACTGTGACAGGTATGCCGTTGACAGAAACGACGACACCAGATGTATATGGTAGTGAAACGCCGTTGACAGAAACGACAACACCGTTGACAGAAACGACAACTGTGACAGGTACGCCGTTGACAGAAACAACAACACCAGATGTATATGGTACAGAGACACCGTTGAGTGAAACAACTGTGACAGGTACACCGTTGACAGAAACGACGACACCAGATGTATATGGTAGTGAAACACCGTTGACGGAAACAACAACACCGTTGACAGAAACGACAACTGTGACAGGTACGCCGTTGACGGAAACAACAACACCAGATGTATATGGTACAGAGACACCGTTGACAGAAACACCAACACCGTTGACACAAACAACGACTGTGACGACAACTCCAACAACCACACGGGTAACGGAGACAACTGTTGGTTACTATGAAACGGCGACAACTGAAAGAGGAGGCTCTGAAACAACAACAGATGTATATGGTACAGAGACACCGTTGACAAAAACAACAACAGCGACAGCCACACCGTTGACAAAAACAACGACTGTGACGGCAACTCCAACAACCACACGGGTAACGGAGACAACTGTTGGTTACTATGAAACGGTGACAACTGAAAGAGGAGGCTCTGAAACAACAACGCCAACAGTAACACCGTTGACACAAACAACGACTGTGACGACAACTCCAACAACCACACGGGTAACGGAGACAACTGTTGGTTACTATGAAACGGCGACAACTGAAAGAGGACGCTCTGAAACAACAACGCCAACAGTAACACCGTTGACAAAAACAACAACAGCGACAGCCACACCGTTGACAAAAACGACAACAGCGACAGCCACACCGTTAACAAAAACAACGACTGTGACGACAACTCCAACAACGACTTCGGTAACGAAGACACCTGTTACAACTATACCAGTAACAAAAGAAACAACAGCTCGTTACTATGGTACAGAGGCAACTGATGGGTACGGCACTGAAGTAACAGAAACCAGATATTGGTAATGTTGTTACAATAAAAAAGCCTCTCTGTTTAGAGAGGTTTTTTTGTTATCAATAAATTAGACAGAGCATGCTAATCGGACAAAGTATCATAGACACGTTTGATTTCTTGAATATCTTGCCACATTAACCACTTTGGAGAGCCAGGTGTCTTTTGTGCATTTCTGAGCAGATATGAGGGATGAAAAATTGGCATCATTTTGGCGCCATTTGGACCATCAAACCATTGCCCGCGTACCTTTGTAATGCCCAAATCTGTATCGATAAAAGATTTCAATGCTACCTTACCACACAATAAAATAATTTTTGGTTGCAAGATATCTAACTGAGCATTTAAATATTCACGACAAGCGGATTTTTCCTCGGGCAGAGGATCACGGTTATTTGGTGGACGACATTTGATTGTGTTGCAAATGTAAATATCCTTTTGCCGAGACAATCCCACAGATTCAAAAATTTTATCCAATAGTTGACCGGCTTTACCGACAAAAGGTTCGCCTTGTTGATCTTCAAAAAATCCAGGAGCTTCGCCGATTAACATTAATTTATGATTGGGAACGCCGCCGGAAAAGACCGATTTTGTGCGTGTTTGGCATAAAGCACATTTTTGACAAGCGGCACATTTTTGTCGGACGATATCTAATTGATCAAACATTTAGACCTCTTAAAATAAAATGAAAGTTATTACCGAAAAAATGGTACCACATCCCGATAATAACAAGGGTAATAAAAAAATAAATAATAATTTCATAGATACCTCGTTATTTTATATATGCTTTAGGATAATCTATTTTGCCAAAAAACTCAAGATTTTTCCCATTGGGTATGTAAAAAAGCCTTGACACTTTGTGTGCAGTTAATGCAATATTTATGTGATTAACAAAAGGAGAAAACATGAAAAAAATAATCGTTAGTGTTTGTTTGGCCGCTTTTTTATCGGCATGTTCAACGAATCCATATACGGGACAAAGCCAAGTATCTAAAACGGCTTGGGGCACGGGCATTGGAACAGCTGTTGGTGCCGGTATTGGAGCGATTGCCGGTGGTAAAAAGGGCGCTTTGATTGGTGCAGGTGTTGGAGCCGTTGCCGGTCTTGGTACAGGTGCTTATATGGATGCACAAGCCAAAAAATTGCGTATGGAATTACAAGGAACCGGTGTGCAAGTGGCTCAAGAGGGTGATCGTGTTTATTTGATTATGCCAGGGAATGTGACATTTGGAACGAATGAAGCGGTTATTAGAGCACAATTCCAACCGGTATTAAATTCCGTTGCCAAAGTCATTAACGAATACGATAAAACGATGGTGGAAATTATCGGTTATACGGATTCTACGGGGTCAAATGCTGTTAATAATGCCTTATCTTTGCGCAGGGCCAATGCCGTATCCAATTATTTGCGTTTACAAGGCGTTGACGGCAACCGTATTGTGACGGATGGATTGGGCAGCAAAAATCCAATCGCATCCAATGCAACGGCGGCCGGCCGAGAACAAAATCGCCGTGTGGAAATCACACTCATTAACCGCAGTTAAGATGTTTTTTTTAAATGAGAATACGCCGGTTTTGCCGGCGTATTTTTTTTGTATATATGGCAAAAAAATCCCCCAGGATTTACCGAGGGGGAGATTATTGAGAAATGAGTATTTTAAAAAATTATTGGCAGAGGGCATAACGATCTGTTCTTGAACGTTCTGGATTTCCATATCCTGAAGTGCCAAATCCTCCATCAGCAATATTCACACAATAGGGGGCCGATACAGTCCACGATATTCCAGACCAAGACCAGTAAAGGGTCCCTCCTTGAGATTTAATTTTTGTTTTTTCCTCATCAGATAGCTTGAATTCAGAGCAAGTACTTGTAAGAGAACCACATACTTTTGTTACATCAACTAAATTCATTCCTTGTGCTTGACACCAGGCTGAGGCACTGTACCAATTCATTGGGTGCTTGCTGAGGCAATAACTGGCACCTGATTTACCCTTAAATGTAATACCTTTGCATTCTGCATGTGCTATGCTAGATATCATTAAAATAGCCAGTGTTAATAAAATTAATTTTTTCATTATTTTCTCCTTTATTTAAACGGACATGTTTTTTCACCATTACCATCATAGGATAAACATACCCCATACAAATCCGTTTGTGTATTGGCACCATAAGTTCCCACGTTTTTGCACGTTTGGTTTCCCCATAAAATGGAACAATATGTATTTTCTTGAGCACATTCTTTATTGGGAGTTAAGGAAACTTCACCATTTTCAACTGTTTTACAAACGTTGTAATGTTCATCCAATGGGGCGCATCGACCATAAAGACGGGTTGTCGTATTGGTTCCATATGTGCTGGCATTTGAGGTGCATGTACCATTTGTCCAATTCAAAACACAATACTCGCCCGTGCCGCATGTTTGTCCCGACACAGGTGTTAAAGAAACTTCGGATTCACCAGCCGTCACCGTTTCCGGTACCGTAAAGTCAAATGCACAATCCGATTGAACGGCTTGTACCAATGCCGGTACTTTAAATTCAAAAGCACAATCTGATTGTACCGCTTGAACCATTTCGGGAACCGTAAATTTATAACTGCACCAATCTTTCATCAAACACATTGTACCGTTAAAGGTGGCGCCTTCCGGACAAGTGCAAGACGGTGTTTGTGTGGCATCCCAAATACCGGCCGCTTGTTCACAACAATATTGTGTTGTTTGCACCTCAATCCCGTTCGTATAATCACACACAATTTTTTGGCAACTACCGTCTTCGCCCACCTCAAAACCCGTGGCACATACGCATTCATTATTTCCACCACATGTCATATTTTCGGGACATTCTTTATCACATACGGGTGGTATTTCATTGATATTTGCCCATGAAAAGGCCAACATCATGTCTTCGGCGCATTCGGTCAAGGGAGTAAAGCTTGTCGCACCTTCATTCGTCAAAAACATTTTCCACCGTGTCTTTTGAACCATATCGGTTAAATGGTCGCACACCTTTTGTTCCACATTTTGGGCAATAACCACATCTGCTTGACCTTCTTGCACGGCAACACGTTGCGTAAAAATGGGATAACCACTGAGTGGTGCAAAAGGAACAGGGGTTAATTGGTTAAGCACTATATTTTGCGAAGCATTAATATTAACATAGGACAGTTGAACATCATTTAAAATGCGATTGGCTTTATTTTTATTAACGGCGTATTGATACCCCATCACGCCACCGACAGATAAAACACCAACAACAGACAACAGTCCCAGTATTTCAACCATAGAACGGCCGTTTTCTCCCGTTAATTGCATGTGTTAACTCCTATAATGATGGTGTGCATATTTTTATTTCACATATTATGATTTTTTATACTCAATATATGGGGCAAGTGCAAGTTTTTTTTGATGTAAATATTAAAAATTAAAATATCATTTTGATGGAAACTGCTGATTTGGCCACCAGTTCAATTTCGTCCGTTTGTTTATTATATGTTTGAATAATGTGTGAATCGCCGTTGGATGAAGCAAAAAATAATTCGCTTTCGTGTAATCCAAAACCTATGGCGGTGACATTGAATGCCATAATTTTTGTTGTTTGTCCCGTTTCTAGGGAAATTAAATAAATATATTCTCCGTCATAATAGGCAACCATAGTACCAGCTTTGTTCAAGCTGAACATTTGAGCAGATTGTGTTAATTTTTCCCCAGATTTTCCGTTGGTGCGTACTAAAATACCTTTTGTATTGATGTAGTATAAATATGCGCCATCAGGGCTCCATTTTGGGGGGGTAATTTGCGCTGTCATCTTGACTAAAGGATGGAATTTTGTTCTGGCGCGTTCGTAAATCGTTAAATCCGCCGTGCCGGCATGGTTTAACAAATCTGCTTTTAATAGTGCGATTTTGGGATGTTTTCCCTCTAATAACGTTGGGTAATAACAATATCCAAACATGTTCAATGTTTTTTGTGGTTCTTCTTCGGAAAAATTAAAAGCGCAAGATAAAACTATTGTTTGCTCTCCATCAAATTCCACACCACTTAAAGTATGGTAATTAGCGGATATGTTCGAAAAAGCGGGTACAGATCTGACAAATCTGACGCGACCATCCTTTAAAACAGTCCATAGTTTTTCGGTTTCATCAATAAAAAAGACCTGATAAGGTGATAATACCGTAATTGTCATTTGCATTCTCGCTAAA
Organism: Alphaproteobacteria bacterium; assembly: GCA_017559525.1. Taxonomy (GTDB): domain Bacteria; phylum Pseudomonadota; class Alphaproteobacteria; order CAAHEQ01; family UBA3637; genus UBA7488. The sequence continues at coordinate 10,362 of JAFYRI010000003.1, forward strand.
AAAAGTATATATTAAAGAAATAGAAATTGCAACAATTATGATAAAAAAGGAATAAGTATATGACACCAAAAGAAAGTTTTTATGCCTTGAAGGATTTTATGAACTCACGTATCATTGGTCAACCAGTGCTTGTTGAACGGTTGTTAATTGCTTTGCTTGCTGATGGGCATTTGTTGGTGGAAGGGGCTCCAGGTCTTGCAAAAACAAAAGCCGTTAAGACTTTGGCTGAATGTGTTGAGGCTAATTCTCACCGTATCCAATTTACGCCTGATTTATTGCCGGCAGATATTACTGGTTCAGATGTGTATCGTCCGGAAACAAACACTTTCTTTTTTCAAAAAGGTCCTATTTTTCAAAATTTGTTATTGGCCGATGAAATTAACCGTGCTCCAGCAAAGGTCCAATCCGCTTTGTTAGAGGCTATGGGGGAACGTCAGGTAACAATCGGCAATCAAACATATCAATTGCCAGAGTTATTCATGGTGATGGCAACTCAAAACCCGATTGAAAACGAAGGGACTTATAATTTGCCAGAAGCTCAATTGGATCGCTTTTTGATGTATGTTAAAATCGGGTATCCAGATATTGAAGCTGAACGAAAAATTTTGGCATTAATTCAAGCAGAAGAGAAAAAAGAAAATTTGGCACCTTTCCCAAGAATTCGTCAAAGCGTTATTTTTGATGCAAAACGTGAAGTGTTGGATACATATATGTCTCCAGATTTGCAAGAATATTTAATCCAATTCGTGATTGCAACGCGTAATCCGGCACCATATGATAAGGATTTAGCAAGATTGATTTCGTTTGGGGCATCTCCTCGTGGCACAATTTCTTTGGATATTGCTTCGCGAGCTTTGGCATGGTTAAACAATCGTGATTATGTGATGCCATCTGATATTCAATCGGTTATTAAAGATGTTTTACGTCATCGTATTATTTTATCATTTGAGGCAAAATCAGAAGGATATACATCTGATCGTGTTTTAGATATGTTAATACAAAAAGTGCCGGTGCCATAATGAAATATCCAACAGTTAATAGTTCTGTTTTTGCATCGAAAACAGCTTTGGCTGCACTTAAGAAAAGGGCATCTTTTATTGGATTGCCAATATCAAAAAAGCAAGCTTTAGTTGGTACAGGGGCTAGCAAATCTCCATTTAAAACAAAGGGAATGGATTTTTCTGAAGTAAGGCAGTATCAGGCAGGAGATGATGTTCGTCAAATTGATTGGCGGGTAACAGCAAAATATGGTAAGCCTTTTACAAAATTATATACAGATGAAAAAGAACGCCAAGTTGTTTTGGTGTGTGATATGCGCAGTTCTATGAAGTTTGCAACATCTGGTGATTTTAAATCAGTGTTGGCTGCTAAAATGACTGCTTTTTTGGGATGGGTTTCTGTTTCAAAAGGAGATACTCTGAAAACATTGTTGGTTTTGCCTGATATGTTAAAGGTTTTGCCAATTGGAAAGGGAGAAAAAAATATCGCTTTTATATTGGATGAACTTAGTGAAGCAAGTAATCCTTTTAATGTTCCTCAGGATATTTTATCGTTTGAGCAGATTTTAAAACAATTGGATGTATTGACTCCTAAAGGAGCGTCTGTTTTTATTTTAAGTGATTTTCATGATATTACACCTTCTGTTATGCAAAAAATAGGACAAATTTCGGTTCGGGCGGATGTTTCCTTTGTTCATATTTTTGATGCAATGGAAGAAAAAATGCCAACAGCATTGTTACCAGTTACAGATGGTCAGCAAGCATTTATTGCCGATATGAAAAATAAAACAAATCGTAAGGTTTTTGAGGATTCTTTTACGAAAATTCAAAGTGTTATTGCTGATGCGGTTAATGGGTATAAATTGGGATATTTGCCCGTTCGTACAGATGAAGCTTATTTGGATTTGATTGCGCGATATTGTGAGGGGAGAGCAATATGAATGGGGAGCAAATAGATTTATCTGGATTAAAAGACATTGTGGTTCCTGTAAAACCAGATTTTTTTCCGTTGGCGATTGGGTGGTGGATTGTGATAATTGCCGTTATTATTTTGATACTGGTATTGATTGGATTTTGGGTACATTATTATTTTTCGCCTTTATCTTATGCGTTGCGGGAATTAAAAAAAGATTATCATCATATTAAAAAAAAGGGTTGTTTTGCTAAGAGTGTTAGTAAGTTATTAAAGCGTGCATCTATTTTGAAATATGGTAGAGAAAAAGTCGCGTCTTTATCAGATGAAATGTGGATGCGTTTTTTGTCACAACAGTCTCATGGAAAAATTAAACTTGACGTTATTAAATTTATTGCTTTTTCATCTTATTTGCCAGATAATCAAACTCAAGTGGTGTCGGATAAAAAGATTTATGATGCTGCAAAAATTTTAGTGAAAAATATATTAAAGGATAAGAAAAAATGAATGCAACCTCGGAATTGGAAGTTTTAAAAGCACTGCAAGATTTATCTGCTGGTAAAGGCTTTTTTGCGTCATCAACGTCGGGTACGGATGCGGAAGAAAATCAAAAAATGTGTTCGGAAGTTGGTAATGCTCATGAAACACGAGTTGGTGTGTCTATGTTAGTGGGGATTACTTATAAATCAAATGATGGTTCTATTAAAGAGCGTGAGTTTTTAATTCGCCGGGTAATTCATAATAAAAATGATATGTATATTGATGGTATGGCGGTTGATATTAAGGCACCTCGTTTGATTAAGGTTTCTCAAATTTTAAAAATTGATGATGTTGGAACCGGCAGAAAATATGACAATCCCTATAAATTTTTACAGGACAAATTGGGGATAGGTATTGCGGATGAAATTTTACCAGAGCAATTACCAACATTCGCTAAAGTTATTGAACGTTTACACAATGAAATAACGGTATTGATGTATGTGGTTGCTATTGACGGTATTCGTGAAAAATCAGAACGGGGAGTTGTGGCTAAATATGTACGCTCTCAAACGCCTGATTTAACTTATTCAGATGAAGAATTGGACGATTATTTAATTTCTATTGCTCCAGATGCAACCAGTGCCGGTATGGCATTTCAGCGTATTTTGACAAAAGATAAAAATATTTTACAATCGTTTATTGAAGCATTGATTAATGTAATTATGGCAAATGGTCAAGCTGATGAAAAAGAACGTATCTTTTTAGCAAAAGTATTGGATTTGTTAGAAAGTCAAGGTTATCGATTTGATTTGGGATTGTAAAAAGATTAGATTGTTGAATATTTTTAATCTATTTCCAAAATAATATGTGAAAAAACAAACTGTAAAGGTGATTTTTCGCTTGACTTTTGTGTAAATAGAGGATATACTGCACCCCTAAGGTTTAATTTTTTATATAAAAAATGGTGGAATAAAATGGCAAAGCCAACGACAATTGAAATCAAATTAGAAAGCAAAGCTGGTACAGGCACTTTCTATATTACAAAGAAGAATCCTCGTACAAAGACGGAAAAAATGGTCGTTAGAAAATACGATAAAAAAACCAGAAAACACGAGGAATTTGTTGAAAAGAAAATTAAGTAATTTTCTTTTTACTTCTCTAGAAAAAATACCGAGCGAAAGCTCGGTTTTTTTGTTAATTGACGAATGTTCAATAGTATGTTACAATATAGGGAATAAATAGGGAGGTTGCCATGACGCCACAAAAACGAAAAAAAACAAATATTCAAAAGATTTTAAATCGTCCTGTTCAATCCAATGAACAACATTCTATTTCTCCGAAAAAAGAAGGTTTTTTAGGGTGGATGTCTTATATTGGTTGGGCGTCATATATATGGCTGGTTCTTTTTGTTATTAGCAATTTATGCTATTCATATTGTGATGGAAGGGTTATTTTTTTTGCAGAGCAGTTTTCAAGTGAATATCACCTTATTGCTTTATTAAGTTCAGTAATTTTACCGATGATTGTTTTTTTAAAATCTCCTTATCGATTTTTACATGACATTATTAAAATATTTTTCTTGACTATGATTAATGCTACTGCTTGGATGATGCTGTTTCAATGTTTTGTGGGGGGAGAGAATTGTTGGAATATAGGAGGTATAATATTAGGCGTGATACTTGCTTTTATAGCTTTTTATTGTTTTGGAAATAAATTATCAAGTGAGCAAAAAATATTATGTTTTATGATTGTTATAATTGGGGGGGAGACTGGTCTTTTTTCGGAAGAATATTATGAATTATTTTTGGTATTCGAACTGCTAATACTGCTTTTATTGGGGTATTTATATTATTTTTACAAAAAATCTAAAGATGGTTATCGATATGTATGGTTAAAGGTATTTTTGTTTTCTTGGTGGTTATTTATTCCTCTTGGATATATGGAGATAAAGAAAGAAATAATGCCTTTAATGGGGGATACCTTATATTAAGATGATAATAGTTAATTATTGTAATTAGATATACAAAAACCCCGCCAAACCAGCGGGGTTAAATAACTTATCGTAAAATAAATTATTCTTTGTCTTCTGTAATACGAGCGGCTTTACCGAACAAGTTGCGCAAGTAGTACAATTTAGAACGACGTACTTTACCACGACGAACAACTTCGATGCTGGCTACGTTTGGAGAATAAATTGGGAAAATTCTTTCAACGCCTTCACCGAAAGAAATTTTACGGATTGTCATTGTGGAATTCAAACCATCGTTAGAACGAGCGATACAAACGCCTTCGTAAGCTTGTAAACGTTCACGACCTTTATCTTCGATGATTTTGCACATCACTTTAACAGTATCACCAGCTTTGAATTCCGGAATGGATTTGTTCAATTTGGCGATTTGTTCATTTTCCAATTGTTTAATTAAGTTAGTCATGTTTTTACCTTTCTTGTTAATTATTTTTGGCAATAAGTTGTCCATAAATCAGGACGTCTTTGTTTTGTAATTTCTTCAGACATTTGCCGACGCCATTTGGCGATGTTAGCATGATGTCCACTGAGCAGTATTTTCGGTACTTCTTTACCTTGCCAAACGGCTGGTTTTGTGTATTGTGGATATTCCAATAATCCATTAGCAAAGCTTTCTTCCGATAGAGAATCGGCATTTCCCATTACAGACGGAATTAAACGAATAACGGCATCCAACATTGTTAAGAGGGCAGGTTCCCCACCACTTAACACGAAATCGCCAATGCTGATTTCTTGAATATTATATTTTTCAATAATACGTTCATCAATTCCTTCAAAACGACCACAAATAAAAGTCACTTTTTCCATATTGGCAAATGTGTGCGCCATAGATTGAGAAAAAACTTTACCACGTGGTGATAAATAGAAAATGGGTTCATCTTCGTGGACCGAAGCAATGGCTTTATCCAAAACTTCCGGTTTCATCACCATGCCGGCACCACCACCAAAAGGTGTGTCATCAACGGATTTATATTTGTCTGTTGCAAAATCACGAATGTTGACAATATTCATTGACCATTTGTTTTCACTGAGCGCCCGACCGGCCAAGGAATATCCAAGGTAACCAGGGAACATTTCGGGATAAAGTGTCAAGATATTAATCTTCATCTGTATCTCCGTTAATGTCATCTGGCATAGCCAAACAAATGGTTTTATTTTGCATATCTAAACTTGGAAAAGTTTCAGATGTAAAAGCAAAATCCATTACTTTGCCGTTTGTTAAAGTTATTTCCAAAATATCCGAAGCACCATAGTTATTCACAGCGGTAATTGATCCGATGTTTTCACCGTTTTGTACAACGGTTAAACCAACCAAATCATGATAATAATATTCATCATTTCCGGCTGCCGGTAATTTGTTTTTATCAGCATATAAATGTTTTCCACGTAAAGTTTCTGCCATATTGCGATCATTTATGTTTTTAACTCCGGCGATGATAACGTCACCATGAACACGTGTACCATACAACTCATAAATCGTCCCGTTGTCATCCACGAACGGATTTAATTTGGCAATTTGAGCGGGGTTATTCAAGAACGGTTTAATTTTAACCGCACCTTTGATACCATGCACATTGACAATTTGACCGACGAGGATTTTATTGGACATTTATTTATTCCTTATTCAGCTGGTGTTTCAGCAGCAGCGGCGGCAGCTTCAGCAGCGGCAGCAGCTTTTTCAGCCAATTCTCTCATACGTTCTTGAGCTTTAGCTTTTGGAGCGCATTTTTTGGTTTGTTCACGAATAGCTGGTTTTTCAGCCAAACCTTTTAAAGCAAACAATTTTTGAACGCGTTCTGTCATTTGAGCGCCTTGAGCCATCCATTTTTTAGCAGCTTCTTCTTTGATAACCAAAGCATCAGCGTGATCTTTTGGCAATAATGGATTGTAGTGACCTAAAGCTTCAATGAAACGGCCGTCACGTGGGCAGCGGCTGTCTGCTACAACGATTTTATGAACAGGGCGTTTTTTGGAACCACCTCTTGCTAAACGAATTTTTACTGACATATTGTCCCTTTCTTTTTTTTGTTTTTACATATTCTAAAGTATCATCAAAAATCATACAGTTATCGCCCCGGTGAGCGAACCATCGCCGAACGGGGTATCTCCATAGAGACTGAAAAATAACATCAGCTTTTTGAAAGATAGGTTCACTATATCTGATTTTTATTCATAAGTCAAGATATTTTTTACAAAATTTAAATTATCGCCCACCGTTATTAGCTCGTATTGTACGGGGGAGGGGGGTATGTTTAGCGTCCGAATACCAATTTGATTTTTGGGCCTTAAATTTTAATTCTTCAATTTTGTCTGCATATCTATCTTTTAGATTATTGTTATTGATTTCATTAGGATTTAATCCATAATTTTTTTGATAATAATCTAACATTTTTTGATAAGCGACAGGATTTCCCTGCTTACTTACTTTTCCCTCAGAACATAAAAATGATGCGACACCTAATATTTGTTTATTATAGAATTGAGCCCAATGTCCATTTTGGCTCATTAATTTTTTGATTTCTTCTCTTACCAATTTTTTTTGAGCTAAATGATAGTTTCCATGGCATGAAATTAAGGCTTCTTGTAAGGTATATGCGGGGTTGATTTTTTTAAATATTTCCTCTCGTCTTTTATCAAATTTGTGTTCCTCTCCGTTTTTTTTCCAACGATTTCGTTCTTCTGAAATTAAATCTCGTTGCATCAAATCTTTTATTTCATATGGAGTTAGATAAAATGATCCAGTACTGGAAAAGTTATCTGTTATAGCCAATACTCTGGTCCAAGCGGCTGCTTCTGCTTCTATCAATTTTTGAGCATGTAATAATTCATCAATGGATGGCTGTTGATCCATTAATGTGATACCATCTTTTCTTTGACGTGCGTGCAATAATTCATGAAACATTGTCATGGGGAGAGATGAGGCTATTCCAATGCTCTTATCTATGAAAGTGTCGTCTACATAGGATGTATTGAGGATTATAGAATTATCGCCGATGTGAAGTGCGCCGTACACGTTTGATGGCATAAAGTTTTTACTGCTTAATGACATATCTTCCGGTAATCCAGCAATAACTTCATGTCCCATAGAGAAAGAAGCAATATCGTGTAATGCTTGTCTTATTTTTTTCTCATCACCGAAAGAAAACCATGCGCCAGATACGGTTTTATATAGATGGCGATAGTTTTTTTGAAAATTCATTTCTTGAATTTCCTCTTCACTCATGGTTTGAGTGTGTGATGATGTATTGTCGGACACACTCGTTTCTTTGGCTTCAGTATTTGTTCCGGTAGCCATCGTCGCACCAATAGAAGCAGCCAATAAAATATCTTTTAATGCCATATTTATCTCCAATTCTTTGATATATTTATATTATACCATAAAAGTACGTTTTTGACAAAAAAAATAGGTATTTTATTACTGGGGAATATTCTTTTTAAATAAAAATACAGCGTGGTTATAACGCTGTATTTTTGTTTGTGTTTTATAATATAATGCTTATTATTCTGGATTTTCGGCGTCATATGCATCAATAATTGCTTGGACGTCATCTGCGCAAACACCAGAACTCCACCAGTTTCCAGAACCACATTCGGATCCTGTCAGAGAGCCGGTTTTATTAACCTCAACCCCATTAATGTTACTGATATATCTTCCAGTTCTGTTTGAACATCCGTTTCTTAGCTTATTCCATAATCCTTTATAGCGTTCTGTTGTTGGGCAATTATCTGTGTAAGTATAAGTTTTGCTACCGTAAGTTGCAGTAACCGCTTTACCCGCCTCACGTTGTTTTTGGCAATATAGAGGATTTTCGGAAATTAACATTAATTGATAGACCGAGGCTCTTCCTCCTTGGTTTATGCAGTATTTATCCATTACATAACAACTGCCAACTAACGGTGTTTCGCCACACCAATCAAGACAAGCAAAATTTGCGTCTCCATAACACATACCTTCATAATCTCTACCAGCTAAAACGCAAGGTGTTCCGTTTGGTTGTTTGTAACAAGCTGTACATATTTTTGACGAACTACAATATGGTTTATCTTTGCTGCAGTGCGCATCTTTACTACATTGAACGCATGAGCCATTGTCACAGTAAGGTTTTTCTGTATTACAATCAACATTCGAATAACATTCTACGACGGGTTCTTCTGGATCATTCATGGTTTCATCATCAGGATTAAAAGCTGCTAATATTTCAGGAGATAAAGAAAATAACATTTCTTTTTTTTCTCCTGTACCACAGATGTTTTCATTGTCTCCTAAATACCAATCACCATCTACTTGTTTTTCTCCTACTTTTGTCCCAACAAAAATATCTTGAGTATCTGGAGAATTTTTTAGTACCATTTTACAAACATCGGATGGTACTTGTTCTACCATAATTGATGGTTCTGAATCTAAATTTTGAAATACATCTATCACGTATCCAGAACGCCCCCTTAAATCCCACTCTGCAGGAATAGATATTTCAGATTTATTTTGATAAGCTTGCGCCATAATATCAATCATTCTTAAATTAATATCTTGTAATGTAACATTTGAATGATATTTTATCATTCCATATGAATATCCTGTGATACCACCAATGGATAAAACTCCAATGATAGTGAGAACAGCAATGATTTCAACCATAGAACGACCATTTTCTATAGCTTTTTGTTTTTTGAAAAGATTAGATTTGTAGTTTTGATTTCGATTGAAGAAAAACATTTGTTACTCCTATTTTTGTCAATTTTGGCTATCACAAAATATATGTTTTATGATAGCTTCTGTTGTTTGATGTTTGTTTTTTTTAAAATGCCATAAAAAAGTTAATTTTCTTATAACGAATTAATAAAATATCTAAAAAAATAAAATTTTTTGTTTTTTAGATTTCTAGGGATTTTATTCATCTTAAGAAACCGCCTTTTGTGATGGGTAATTATTATAAAAAAAACACTCACCAGCAAGGGTGAGTGTTCAGAAAACAAAAAAGCTTTATTTTCCACTAAGCAAAGCATCAACCAATTCTTGAACAGTTGGAATGTATCCGTTTTGATACATTGGATCTGTTCCGAAACGGTATGCGCTGTGACCGGCAAACATCAGGTTGTTATCAATGCTTTCGCCATGAGCAATTGCATTCAATGTTTTGTTAATACAGAATGAACGAGGGTCTGGTAATCTGTCCAAATGACCATCAGCTTGGGACCAAGCTGAGAATGCACAAGCAGACAAACAACCAACGCAGTTGGCACGATCTTCTTTAATTTGAGCATTTGTTTCCGGCGTTACAAAAATAATGGATTTTTCCGGTGTTTTTAACACAACATTACGACCATCTTGAATATAGCTTTCAGCACGTTTTAAATCGTGGTCTGTGATGTAAACTGTTTGAGATTCGCTGAGTTTAAATGGACGCACAAAAATTGTTTCCGGTTTTTCCATATATGGCATTTCTGTGTCTTTTCTGGCGAACAGATTTTCCATAAATTTGTTACGAACGGCAGAAGAATAGAAACCGGTTGGAGAAAATTGTTGCAATACAACATCACCTTTTTTGAGGCCTCTTAAGCATCCTTGCCATGCTTTGGCAACTGGGCTTTCAACCGTTAATAATGGACGTGTACCCAATTGGAAAGCTAAAGGACCAATTTCCGGATTGTCAATGTATTCATCAAATTCGGATAAATTCCATACACCGCCAGCCAAAATAATTGGAACATGGTTTAAGTTTAAAGAATTCATTAATGTTCTAAGTTCTACTAAACGTTCATATGGACGTTGAGGTTTTGTTGGATCTTCCGAGTTGGATAAACCGTTGTGACCACCGGCCAACCAAGGGTCTTCATATACAACGCCACCAAGTAAGTCAGCGCAGTTTTTATAGGAGCGTAACCACAAGGCACGGAATGCGCGAGCTGAAGATACGATTGGATAATAATAAATGCCGTATTTTGCAGCGATTTCAGCCAATTTATATGGCATACCAGCACCACATGTGACACCATGAATAAGGTTTTTAATTTCACCCATCATGCCGTCAACAACTGGAATGGCATCATTCATGCGTTTTTGAACATTGAAGCGTAAAGCCCCCAATGTTTGTTGGAATTTTTCACCGGCAGCTTCAATTTTTTCATGATATTTTTCAGGTGCTTTTTCCTTCATACGAGCAACCATGGATTCGCAAGAATTCATGACGCCTTCTAAAATCGGAATACTGCCACCCATTTCCCATAAAACATTCATATGGATACGGCCATTACCGTTTGATATTTCATGCGCGATTTTGGCTTGGCAAATACCGCCCTTAATAGACATTTCAATCAATTCTTTATGACGGTCTTGGCGTGCTTTACGTGTATAAACTTTTGGAACGACACGACCTTCTTCATCAATAACATCTGCAAATACGCCGGAAATCGTACCAACGGCACCAGCTGCGGCCCAAGCGCCTGAAGAGCGGCCATCGGATACGGCAACACCCTTGCCACCTTCGATTAAAGGGATAACTTCCTTGCCGGAAATCATAACCGGATTGATTTTTTTCATCATTTTATCCTTTTGTTTTAGGTTAAACTTAGCTTGACTATACATGATTTTGTATGAAATGGCAAGGTATTTTTTATAAGCCACTTGCTGGTGTATTGTGTAATCCTTGTATTTGAAAAATACCAGTTTGCATAAGTTGTTTATGAATAGATGTATTTCGGACGCCAATAGCGATGATATCTTGTGGTTCTAGAGTGTTTAATCCGTACGTTAATAGATTGTCAGCTGGTATTTTAACATAATCAGCAGGTAATGATTTTTTGTTTAAAAAAACACGATGTGAATTAATACGTATAATAAAACGATATCCTGAAGGTTCTAGGGCTTGTTTTATTTTTTGATAATCTGTTCTATTGGTTAAAACATCATCAAAGGAAAAATCAAATAAAATATTTTGTTTTTGTGTTTGTGTGTGTGATTTTAACCACTCTTTCATTAATGGAGTTCGGAATAAACTGACGGAAACATTAATGCCACCAATCCAATTGGGGATAGTTTGTATTTTTTGTAATACCTTTTTTTCTACGGCACTGCGTAGAATACTATAGAAAAATTTGTTCTCTAGAATATCTACATCTGGAATTAAAATTCGTCGAATATCTATTAAATCAACAAACCAACTGGTAAATAAAGGGCAGCCATTATCTTGAGGAGTGAAAGAAGATACGGTTTGTTTGCGAATAAGATGGTTTAATGATGTATTTTCTAAATGATTAAGAACTCGCTCTAAGTGTTCTAAGGTAAAAGGTTTGTGTGGGATTTTTTGCATCACAGATAGTGTATGTAATTTATTTGTTTCTGGAGCTAAAACTAAATTGTATACACGATTATGTAATCTTGCGTAATCAGTTTTTAAATCGTAAACGCTAATTATTTTTTCATAAATTTTAATGCCCGTAATTGCTTTTATTTTTAAAGCCAATAACATTAGATGATGAGCTTTATTGTTATTAAAGAATAATAAAATATCTTTATTATTGAGGGTAAAGGCCGTACATGAATGTGCGTGTTCATATTCCTGAATAGCGGATAAAATTTGTTCTTTTATTGTTTCTTTTTGCGTTTTAGATAAAGCAATGAATAGAGCGTGCCCTTTGAAAGTTCGCTTGGCAATATAATGCAAATGTTCTAAAACGGCTGGCTTTTTCATGTATTTTCTTGTTCCTCGTAAATAAATTTTGTTCGAAAATCGCTGAAAACACAGTGTGTATCAGAAGTTTTTTCAGTCCAAATTTGACTACATAAATCTTCTGCGCATGTATCGCCATAAGGACAATGTTTTTGACAAGCGTTTCCTAAAATTAAATTGATAACCTTTCCTGAAAAATAGGCATACCCTAAACGTAAGGCCTCTAATAATACTTTTTCTGTATTAATATTAGTTAAGATGATATGTGTTTTCTTTAATCCCGCGGGTAATGAAGTTGGAGGATTTTCTGGGCAAGATATACAAACAAATGTTGGTTTGATTTTTGTGAAGTCGATTAATTCTAAGTTATCGGTATGAGTGAATGTTATTGCCCATGGAATGCGGTTGGCATGTAATTTTTTTAAAGCAGTGTTTGTATCTGGGCAATGAGATAGAATTTCTTCTGCGTTGATGCAGATAATGGTTTTTCCTGTTCTAGCTTGCATAAATAAATCAAAGCCAGATTTGATGATATCTGATATATTAAAATATACGAAAGAGGCTAATGGATTTTTATTATATATATCACATAATTCATTTGTGCGTTTCCAAATGTGACGAATGCATTGTAGACCAATGCTACCATCTAAAGATTTGGTTGGAATGCGTAATTTTTCAGAAATCTTTTGATAGTCTGGTAAATATAATCGGCAGATTGTTTGTTTTAGATTGGGTTTTAAGTGTAAAACGGTTCGTGGCGTCATAACATCTGCAGGGGACAAAGTTTCAAGTGTTGGAAGAATTTTTCTCCAAATGGCAGAAGCTTCAAAAATTGGCATCTCAGTTTGAGAAGAAGAAAGCGCATTTACAAGTAAATCTGCATGGGTTAAAATAGGGTAGGTTGTAAAAAAATCAGCTCCAGCATTCTTGATAAAAGGGTCGTCATTTAAGACACGAAGAATGCGTTCAATATGAGGTTGGGCCATTTCTGTTAGATTGGGAGAGCCAATTAATAAAATATCTCCAGTTTGTAGAAAAAATAACTTGTAAACGCTTGTTTTGCTGAGTGGACTTAATAAATGAACAATCATGTTCATTTTGTTTAAATTTTTGTTTTCACTTTCTAATTGAGAAGTATGTAACCATAGGCAAACACTATCAACACCAGCATCCTTTAGCCGGTCAATTGTTTCAATTGCCATAGTTTCTTGTATTTGATAGACCATTTTTTTTCCTTATTTTTCGCAGTATATCAAGTAAACGTAAAAAAAACAACTTGTTTTTTATGTTTAATCTGCGTTATACTGATAAAAAATGTAGTTTGAATAAGGATTGGGATATGAATTACTTAACGGGTGATGCGGTTTCGATTGAACAGCTCAATATCGTGGCAAATGATAGTCAATTTACTTTGTGGCCGACAAAAACAAATCCATTTTTGTCGCCTAAATTAAGAAAAAAAATGCCAGAACGATTGAGTGTATTAGTTGATCATATTACAGAAGAAAAATTACATGCATTATTTTTGAAGCCTATTACGAATATTATAGATGTTAATGCATTGCAAGAATCTATTCAAGATTTTATAATGCATGAAACAAAAAATAAGTTAGAACATGTATTGGGTTTTTTATTGACATGTCCCGTTATTTTTTCGTGTGATGTGGCTCAGATTTTTACAGAAGCATTAAATACACGGTTGAATTTTTCTAATGGCAGATATGGAAAAATTCATTTGGCATTACATGAAGCGTTGGTTAATGGTTTAATACATGGTAATTTGCAATTAGGCAGTGAATTACGTCAATCGGCACGTGATTTTGTTGAGTATTCTCGTTTGCTTAACGAACGATTAAATGATCCAGCATATGCTCAAAAGTCGGTTAGTATTTGGGCAACATGGAATGATAAAAAGTTGGAAATTAAAATCCGGGATGAAGGGGCAGGATATGCGGTGGCACCGGTTATGAATCGTAAGCCAGAATTAAAGGCAAAATCTGGTCGAGGATTGCGGTTGATTGCGGGAACGGCCGATTCTTGTACAATTGATGATTATGGTCGTGAAATTACGTTGTCATTTATGTTAGATGGAGCGGATTATTATCAGTTGGTTGATGATATTCATGGTAATAATACTAAGGAAGAAACAGCAGAAGATGTCGCGAATTTATCGGATTGTCGAGTGTTGGTTATGGAGGATAATTTATCTAATCAAACGCTGATATCTAAGTTGTTAAATGTGGTTGGTATTGAAAAGATAGATATGGCTTCTGATGGTATTGAAGGATTAAATATGGTTGTTCAAAATCGACCAGATTTAATTATTTTAGATATTACCATGCCGCGTATGAATGGGTATGAGGTGTTGCATCATTTAAAAAGTACACCGTTGACACAAGATATTCCAGTTTTAATTCAAACAGCTTCTGATACGCGAGAAACTCGTGATAAAACATTTAGTTCAGGAGCGACAGACTTTATCTCAAAGCCGATTAATCCTTTGGAGTTTTTTGCTCGAGTAAAGGTTCATTTGCAAAATCGTCAATTAATTAAAGGATTAGAAAATAAATTAGAGCAACTTAATTCAGAATTGCAAGCGGCACAAAAAGTGCAAACGGCTATGTTGCCATCTGAAGAAATATTGGCCGATGTACGTTTGCGATATAATTTAGATGTTGCTCATCACTTTGAACCCTCTTCAAAATTGGGGGGTGATTTTTGGCAGTTATTTCCAATTTCTTCAACGCAAATTGCTGTTTATTTGTGTGATTTTTCAGGACATGGTGTGGCAGCTGCGCTAAATACAGTTCGTTTACATACATTGATTACTCAGATGAATAAACATATTGGAGCACCGTCAGCATTTTTGCAAAAAATTAATACTCAGTTGTATGATTTGTTGCCACGTGGACAGTTTGCAACATTTTTTTGCGGTATTATTGATATAGAGCGTCAAACATTAACTTACGCTGGCGCAGGTTCGCCACCACCATTTTTATGTTCTAATGGCAAAATTACACGATTGGATACAAGAGGATTACCTTTAGGGATAAGATCTCGTCCTTCATATGAAGATCATGTGGTAGACTTTTTGCCGAATGATACATTGTTATTGTTTTCAGATGCATTAACTGAAGCGCCAAATGATATTGGGATTCGTTTGGGAAATGATGGTTTCGAGCAAATGGCCCTGAAACCTATGGGGGCTACAAGTGTGCAAGAGGGGATAACGCATATTATGAATTCATTTTTTGAATATGCTCCGCCACCACCTCCAGATGATGTAACAGCAGTTTTGATACGGTTTTTGAATGATGATTAGATTATATGTAAATGCACCTTTGAAAGATGATGGAACTGTATCTTTGACGGATGAGCAAGTTCATTATTTGTTTCATGTAATGCGTCGTTGTGAAGGGGACGAGTTATTATTGTTCAATGGTCAAGAGGGTGAATGGTTAGGGATACTTTCGGTATTAACAAAAAAACAAGGTGTGATTCAACTGAAAAAACAAGTGAGGGAACAAACGCAAACACGTGGTGCTATTTTAGCAATGGCCTTAATCAAAAAAGATAATTTTGATATGGTTTTGCAAAAAGCAACGGAATTGGGAGTTCGTAAAATTATTCCACTGATAACAGAGCGTACAGTTATATCTAAATTGAATTTAGAACGAGCTAAAAGCATAGTAATTGAGGCTGCAGAACAATGTGAACGTCTTGATGTACCTCAAGTTGATGAACCAATCTCATTAAAGTTTTTTTTGAATATGGATATTGATCAAAGGATTTATTTATCTGAACGAGGGCAAACAACAGGCATTATTAATAAAGAAAAAGATGTGTGTTTTGTAATTGGACCGGAAGGAGGTTGGAGTCCTAATGAAATTAAAGCTTTTGAAGCGGCGCAAAATACGCAGGCTTTAAATTTGGGACAATTGATTTTGCGTGCGGAAACGGCAGCAATTAGTGTTTTAGCGGCACATCGATTTGATATATGTGGTTAAAAGTTAAATAACTGTTGCAAAGAAGAGTTTTTTGTGCTTAAAATGAAAAAAAACAAGGTTATTTTTATTGAGAGGCTAATATGACAGTAAAAAAAATGCCACTTTTATCAGGAATTTTAGGTTTATTTTTAACTTCTTCAGTTTGGGCATCTACAACGCCAGTATTACAAATTTGTGCGGCAGAGCAGTGTGTTGATGCTAATCAAGTAGCAACCCCAACAACATTATTTCAGCGTGTTGGTGAGTTGTTTACTAAAAATGCAGGACGGAAGGTGACATTTTGTGATGCGGATCCAGCTATTCACTTATGTTTTCAACAAAAATTAAAATTGTCGGCATCATCCAATATTATGATGGCTGATATTTCTGTTGATACTGCAGATATGTTGGAAGTTAAAGTTTCTCAAGATGAAACGTCTTTGACGGCGATGTTGGATATGGCTGTTGAAGCAAATGGAACTTACCCAAGTTGTGAAAACGCTCAAGCAAAAGTTGTTGTTGGATCAGATGATAGAGTATCTATTGTTGTGGATAACTTTGGTTGTTTGTTTACATCTACATTAAAATCCGATTTAAATATTGGATTTGCTGTGGATTACATTGATTTTGAAAAGGCTGTTATGGGGGGGTATTATACATTTAGTGCTTCTCAAGCTATGCATGGTATGCGTTCGGGATATGCATTGTTGCGTTTTGCAGAACCTGTATCTGCTCAGTTTGAATTAGAACAAACCTCTGCTGTCGTATCTGAAGCACAGCCAGAAATTGCAGAAATCCAGGTTCAGCCAGAAAATAATAATGAAGCATCTTTAGATTGTGCTCCTTGTGTGGCTGAAAAAATACGAGATGACGCTGCTGTGCGTGCTGCAATAGAAGCAGCGGCTCGTGCGGAAGCTGAAGCAAAAGCTGCAGCAGAACGCGCTGTTAAGATGGCAGAAGAGGCCGCTCAAACAACCAGTGAATATGCACAGAAAAAAGCAGAAGAGGCTGAGAAGGCTAAACAAGAAGCAGAAAAGGCAGCTCAACTGGCTTTAGCCGCTCGAGGACGTGTTGACAGTAAAGTAGCAGCAATGAGTTGTCAAAATGAGAGTAAAAAAGATGGAACACCAGATTTGCAATCGTCTGAAACGTCAAAAGATAAGGTAGATGAAACGCAATTGGCTGCAACCAAAACAGTGGTGACAAAAACAACGGTTGTTAAGCATATTGATGCTGATGGTCGTGTTGTTGAACAGGTTGTTTCAGAGCCAGATCTTGCTGAAACGCAAGAGGAAATTTCAGTGGTTGTTGAACCGATTGTAGAAAAAAAGGTGGAATTGACACAAAAGGTCAATGTACAATCAGAAGAAACATTTGCGGATAAATGGAACCGTTGGATGAATAAAGCATCGAAGGTTTTCTGGTTGGAAGAGCCATTGTTTTAATAAGAGTTAATATAAATGAATTAAATGCTACTTGCGGTGGCAAGTTTGAGTGTAAAGAAAAGGATTTTTTATGGTATCAGTTTCAAAATTATCAAATGGTATGCGTATTGTAACGGATACAGATTTAAATAGTGATACAGTCTCTTTAGGGGTATGGGTATCGGTAGGAGCTAGATATGAAAGCCCAGAAATTAATGGTATTTCACACGTATTAGAACATATGGCATTTAAGGGGACACTCAAACGATCTGCTTTACAAATTTCTGAAGAAATTGAAAATGTAGGGGGGATTATTAATGCCTATACTGGTAAAGAAATGACAGCTTATTATGTTAAGGTGTTAAAGGAAGATTTAGCACTTGGATTAGATATTATTGCTGATATTTTACAAAATTCTCAAATGGATGCAGGGGAACTTGAAAAAGAAAAAGGAGTCATTTGCCAAGAAATTAATATGCAAAATGACACACCCGATGAAATGGTGTTTGATTATTTGTCTGAAACGGCTTTTCCTAATCAAGCATTGGGACGTTCTATTGCTGGAACGACGGAAATTGTGCGTTCTATTACATCTAAACAATTACTAGACTATATGCACACACAATATATTGCTGATAGAATGATTATTAGTGCGTCTGGTAATTTTAACGCCGATTCTTTTAAAGATATGTGTGAATTAGCTTTTTCGGGTATTGGTAATCATGCCGTTCAATCTGCAGAGCCAGCATACTATGTTGGTGGAGATAAACGTGTTGAAAAGGCAAATGAGCAAGTCAATTTAGTTTTGGGATTTAATGGTATTCCTTACACAGATAAAGATTACTATACGGCAAGCTTATTGTCTGGGGTATTTGGTGGAGGTATGTCATCTAGATTATTCCAAGAAATTCGTGAAAAGCGTGGATTGGTTTACTCTATTTATTCATTTAACTCACCTGAATCAGATGCGGGTATTTTTAATATTTATGCTGGAACTGGTGAAAAAGAAGTTGTGGAATTAATGCCCGTATTATGTGATGAAATTTTAAAATTAAAAGGAACGATTACTGACACGGAATTAATGCGTGCTAAAAATAGATTGAAGGCTAGATTGTTAATGCGTTCTGAAGCAATTTCTACGCATGCAGAAATGAATGCCACAGATATGATTGTTCACGGTCGTATTGTTCCTAAAGAAGAAGTTATTAATGATATTTCATCCATTACAGCGGCAGATTTGGATAGGGTAGCTGAGCGTATTTTTGCGTCTTGTCCGACATTTGCTGCATTGGGACCGATTAAGCATGTAATGAGCTATGATGAAATTTGTTCTCGGTTGGGATATAAAGGGTAACGATGCCTGATTTTAATATAGAACGGTCATTAGAATTAAGTGGATTGATCGCAGGATTTGATGAAGCAGGGCGAGGGCCTTGGTGTGGTCCGGTCGTTGCAGCGTGTGTGTGTTGGCCAGATTTGAATATACCTGAAGATTTAGCAAATGCTATTAATGATTCCAAAAAATTAACAGCTAAAAAGCGTGATGCTTTATTCCCTAAAATTATGTCCTCAAATGCTATTGTTGGAATTGGACAAGCCAGTGCTGAAGAAATTGATGAATTGAATATTTTGCAGGCTTCCTTTTTAGCAATGCATAGGGCTTTAGAGCAAGTACAAGCAAAAGGGTTTAATCCTGTGTTTGGATTAATTGATGGTAATCGTTTACCAAAGTGGGAAATTCCCTGTCATGCCGTTATTGGGGGGGATGGGAAAAGTTTATCTATTGGTGCTGCCTCAATTGTTGCGAAAGTGACGCGTGATAGAATGATGGCTGATTTAGCACATGAATATCCTGCCTATGGTTGGGAACGTAATGCCGGATATGGAACAGCTGAACATATTGCTGCCTTAAAAGAATATGGACCAACAATACATCACAGAAAGTCTTATGCACCGATAAAAAAAATATTAGAGGGAAAATAATTTTTCTCTTTTTATTTTTTTATATCTGTTTGTCCTCGTAAATATGCGTGTCCTCCCCATTTCGGATTTGATTTATCCAAAATTAATAATTTGTATGTTTTATCAAATTCTGCATGAGTAGCTTGAGAACCAACAGGTGTTTCAGGGTATCCATAAGCAGGTGTTAGGATTAAAGGATTTTTATCATACAAATATCTGTTTAAATGTGATTCATCATGCCACCTGGCCATTATACCATTTTTTTCATCAGTATCGGTATTTTGTGCAATTGTATTGATTAATTTTCCGAATGCTTCACTTGTACCACCATTAAAACCACCCATGAAGTATTTTTCTGAATCTTTATACTGGGGGGGGGTATCAGATATATAAGCTGTTGATTTTGGATTTCTGTCATAAGGTAAATTTCCGGCAGATTTATAATATCCTGGGTGCAGTGTGGCGACAATACCTTGTTCTTTTGTTGGTATAATTTCATGTCTGATAGGTTGTTTGGCAATCATATTGGCATTGACATAGTACATGTAATCAAAATCTTTTAATTGATTCCACTCATTTTGAAATAATTTATAGCGGTATAGAGTTGCTTTTGGCCATCCTAAATTTTCGGTTGGAATTTTTATAACATTTTGGGGGAATGTTCTATCGCTATCAGTCCAAACAAAGTAAGTTTTATTATCTTCGGGTAAAAAATTGCGTTCCATGCTTTTATAGTATTCATCAAAAAATACAATATATCTTCCAGTTGCAATATATAACATGGCGATATTTGCTTTTGCGGGTAATTTTATCCATTCTTTGGGGACAATATCATTTATAAAATCGGGATCGGATTTTAACCAAATATCGGGTGAAATGACAATTTTATCAGGATTTTCATTTAACCAAGCTCCCCACCATGAAAAAGTAGAATTTGCAATGATATTATGTTTACATAAGCTCATTAAGCGCATATCGTTATAACTAAAGTCTTTTTTGTTGTGTTCGACAAAAGTATGTGGATGACTTAATTTTATATTTTCCTTTGCCCATTCTATATCATCTGAAAAAATATAAAAATGAGGGTTTTTAACACGTTCTGCAATATAATTTATTGCCACCTTATAATAATGAGGTGATAGAATATGTTGATCAGAAGATGATGCTAGGTAATCTCCGCGTCTGACATGAAGAGAAATTGAGTTTGAATTTTGGATTAATTTTGCCAGTTTCTTATTTTGATTTGACATATTATTTTTAAAACGGAAAGTTCTTAAAATTTCTTTTCGATATTTTTTGAAATGTTTTTCACTTTGAAATAATCCCCATAAATAAATATATTTGTCGTGATCTAATGTTGTGTGTTCTTTGTTCTCAATGAATATATCTCCAATAAAATCCTCATTTCTATCCTCTAAATTCTTGAAAACAGGAACTTCTTCATGTTCAACCTTATTGATTTTTAGTTCAAAAGCGTTTTCTAGTTTCGATATATCACCATGTGTATATAGTTTTTTGTCGTGTTCTAATGCATAAGCTAATCCTGTTGCATATTGGAACATATTGTTTCCAAGGCCATATAGAATGACAGATTGAACCAATTTTTGTTCCGGAGGGCGAGCTTCATTTGCTATGTGTTTGAAAATTGGACGGCTTACACAATAACCAATTATCACACACAATATGAACAAGAATGGGTAATAAATAGGTTTGAGATGGAGATTATAAAAGTGATTTGTTTTTTTCAAGATATATCCTTTTGTTTTTTTCTTGTTTTACAAAAAAATACAAACGCAGTCAAGTGTTGTATAAAAGAAAATGCTTGTCTTTTTGTAAAAAAATGTTATATGATGCATGGTATAATTATTATAAAAGGAGTTTAAAATGCAAAACTATGAAATATTGGGATTGAATGATGTTCAATCTGTTGGAATGCGTTCTTATTTTGGTCGTATTTATAACTACATGGCAGGAGGATTGTTGGTTTCTGCTGGCACAGCTTATTTGGCTGTGCGTGAACCATTTTTTTCATTGTTTTATTCGGTTCAAAATAACAATCTTGGTTTATCGCTTTTTGGATGGATGGCTGTTTTGGCGCCGCTTATGATGATATTTATGATTAATTCGGCGGTTGCAAAAATGAATGCAGCTAAAGCTAGCGTATTGTTTTGGATTTTTTCGGCCTTAATGGGGGTTTCCTTATCTAATGTCTTGTTGATGTATACAGGGGATAGTATTGTTCAATCCTTTTTGGTAACAGCTGCTGGTTTTTTGGGGTTAAGTCTTTATGGATATACGACAAAAAAATCATTGGCAAGTTGGGGATCATTTTTGATGATGGGGTTAGTTGGTGTTATTGCTGCAATGCTAATTAATATCTTTTTGAAATCCAGTGCTTTAAGTTTGGGTCTGTCTATTATTAGTGTCTTTATTTTTATTGGATTAACAATTTATGATACTAATCGATTGAAATCAATGTATTATGAGGGAATGTCAGAGGAGGCTCAAAAAGCAGTCGCTATAAATGGTGCTTTAGCTTTGTATTTGGATTTTATTAACTTGTTTCGATTGGTTCTATATTTTTTAGGTGATAGAAGATAAAGGGGATTATGATGAAGAGAATTTTTGGTATTTTTGTTTCGGTATTGTTTAGTGTATCTATGGTTCAAGCTGTGGAATTGAATGCGAATTTAGAGCCTAATCAATTGCGTGTTTATGGAGAGGATAAGCCAGTAAAGGCATACGCTTTTACATCTTTTTCTTGTCCTCATTGTACGGTATTTCATCGAGATATTTTACCTGAAATGAAAAAATTGGTAGATGCAGGGCAATTGCAGATTATCTTAGTCGAAATGCCATATGATCCTCGCGCTATGACAGGAACATTGTTGGCGAGATGCTTGCCTGCTCAAAAATATGATAAATTTGCAGAAGCGATGTTTGATAATCAAGGATCTTGGAGCTCTTCTAAGAATCCTAAACAGATTATCTCCGGGTATGCAAAATTATTGGGAATGAGCGAACAACAAATAAATTCATGTTTGTCTGATAAAAAATTGGCACAAACAGTTACAAAGCAACGTAACAATTTGTCTAATATGTATGGTGTGAAAGGCATGCCAAGTGTGGTTGTTGTATCTGATAAGGGGCATAAATTATTAGTTGGTGCGGATAGAGAAGGAATTATGTCTGAAATTCAAAAGAAAATTTCTGAGAAATAAAAGGATAAAAAACGTGACCGAAGAAACAGATAAACTAGCTGAACATATTCGACATTTAAAGGATGAACATCACACAGAAGAGATGCCTCATCCTGGAAAGACTGGATATAGTATTGCAATAAATATCTTGACAGATTTGTTGGGATGTGTTTTAATTGGACTTGGTTTAGGTGTGCTATTCCAAAGAGTGTTTGATACAACACATTTGGTTACGGCTGTTTTTACAATTTTGGGCGGTATCGCAGGACTTTGGACAGTTATACGATATGCGATTGCGTTAGATAAACAGGAAGATAATAACAATGAACCCAATGCATCAATTTGAGGTTAAGACGTTGGTTCCATTCGATGTGGGTGGTTTTAATCTATCGTTTACAAATTCTTCTTTGTTTATGGCTTTGGCTGTTATTTGTGGTATAGGAATGATGTGGTTTCTTCTTAGAAAACAATTGCTCATTCCGACAACGGGTCAATCTGTCGCCGAAGCATTATTTGGTTTGGTACGTACAACCGCTCGCGATAATATAGGTGAAGATTATAAAGCTTTCTTGCCTTTTATCTTTTCTGTTTTTTTGATGGTGTTTATGGGTAATTTACTGGGGTTATTTCCATATAGTTTTACTTTTACCAGTCAATTAGCACCAGTTGGGGTTTTTGCTTTAGTGGGGTTGTTTGTTTCTTCAGGGGTTGGTATTTATCGTCATGGTTGGGGGTGGTTGCATACGTTTATGCCTGCGGGAATTCCCACTTTGATGGCGCCTATTGTTATCCCAATTGAGATAATTTCATTTTTGGCTAAACCATTCAGTTTGACAGTTCGTTTGGTGATGAATATGGTTGTTGGTCATATTTTGTTGAAAATTTTGGCCGGATTTGTTTATTCATCAGGATTAGCCGGTGCAGTTCCGTTATTGTTTGTCGGATTGTTATTGGTTTTTGAACTTGGGATCGCCTTTTTACAGGCATATATTTATACAATTTTAACCAGCATTTATTTGGGTGAGGCTGTAAACTCACACTAAATAGATTTTTAACTATAAAGGAGAAATATTATGGATGCAGAAACAATGAAATATTTAGCAATTGCGATTATTGCTTTGGTTATGTTTGGTGCCGCAAAGGGCGTGGCAGATATTTGGACAACAACTATTTCTTCCGTTAGCCGCAATCCAAATTCTAAAAAAGATGTTAGCATCTTTGCTTGGGGTGGCGCGGCTTTAACAGAAGCTATTGCTTTGTATGCTTTAGGTTTGGCTATTGTATTGTTATTTAGCTAAGATAAGGATTTAAAATGCCTCAATTTGACATCACGCCGTATCTTAGTCAGGCTTTTTGGATGCTGATTAGTTTTGGTTTTATGTACCTATTGGTTAGCTATTTGATTATGCCGATGTTAGAGGATATCTTTGAGCGGCGTGATGCATTAATTAGAGATGACTTAGAGGCTGCCGAACGTATTAATAAGCAAGCCGAATTATTAATTAAAAACTATGATGAATTCATGCTGTCTGCAGATCAACAAAAAGCAGCTATGTTAAAAAAAGCATATGAGGATATTAATAAGTCATCTACTAAAATAGAGGCAGAGCATGATAAAAAAATGCATCAGAGGTTGAAAAAAACAGAGCAAGAACTGCAAAAAATGCGGGAACAATTATATGCAAGGTCTGAGGAAATTGCAGGTGTCGTGGCCAAAAAGTTAGTTGATAAACTGGATGCAAAGGGGTAGTATTTTATGGATGCTTGGATTGATGTATTAAAGCTTAGTATACAAGGTCCAGAATTTTGGATGAGTGTTGCTTTTTTTGCTATTATTTTGGGTGCATTTTTTCCGTTGAAAAAGTTTTTGAATGGGTGGGGAAAACGTCAAGCTGCTGAAGTTCAGGCAAAGTTAGATGAGCCGGCAAATTTACGTAAAGAAGCTGAGGCTTTATTGACAAAGTATGAAAATCATACGAAAAACCAAGATCAAGAATATGTCGATATAATGAAGCAAGCAAAGTCAGAAATTGATTTCTTGCAAAAAGATTTTGATGAGCGATTAAAGGAACGTTTGGTTCGTAAAGATAAAGAAACAGAAGCTCGTCTTCAAATGATACGAGATAATGGGGTAAAAGAAATTGAAAATCAAATGTTGAAAATGGTTGTTAAGCGTACGTATGACATGTTAACTCAGCACCATAAGACATCAAAAAATGCATCAAAAGAAATGGATAGAGCATTAGAAAATGTGTGTGAGACATTAAAGCAAAATATGCATTTGGTGCGTAAATAACGGTACTAATGAATAATAAAGTCCTCTGTTTGATAACGGAGGATTTTTATATTTTTTTAGAATAAAAAAATAATTGACAAAAATCAAAAAGAATGCAATAATCTTTCTAAAAAAAAGAAAGGTAATATATGTCATTTAATCAAATTTTTGTAGCCAATTCTTCATATTCTTTATTTACATATTTATTGATGTTTCCGGATAAAGTTCATGAAACATTGTTTGTTGTGGGCCCGGCAATTAAAGACATTCGTGTTCCGACTAAGATGATATTTGATCTATCGTCAAAAGAGCTTCAAGAAGAGGAAATTTTTGCTCAAGGGTTTGCTTTGGCAAATGATGTTTATCGTTTGTTAGATGGTAAGCAAGTTCCTTGTTATGGGAATGCTAATAAAATTAATAATCCTTTTATTGATAGATTTGTCAATCGTTATCCATTTTATGCCTTATCTGATGGACTAAGTGATTATGATTTGTTTCCCAAATATTATCAAGATGAACGTATTTTAAAATGTTATTCCACAGCGGATATTATTAAAGATTTAAACCATGATAAACTAGAAAAATTTGATGTTCAGAAATTGTGGAATAATTTGTCTACAGAACATAAAGACAGAATTGCCGGTGTCTTTAATATGTCAGCAAAGGATTTAAATACGGCGAGTTCTCGTTCTGTTGTGTTGATTACACAGCCTTTAAGCGAAGATGATATGATGACAGAATCTGACAAGGTTGAACTTTATAGTCGTATTATTAATAACTATGGGGTAGAAAATGTGGTTATGAAGCCGCATCCTCGTGAAAAAACAAATTGGTCTGATGTTTTTCCGGATATGCCGATTATCCCGCGTCAAATTCCAGTTGAATTGCTGACAAAATTGGTAAATTTAAACTGTGTGGCAACATTCTTTTCTACGGCAGCTTTTGGTTCTGTTGCAGATGATAGAATTGATTTTTATTCAAAAGATTTTGCTCAAATGAAATCGTATCATCCGAATGAAATGAGAGTATGTGAGCAAACGGGTGAGGTAAAAAAATCTATTGCTATTTCGGATATTGAAGAAACTTATGGCTTAGTTAAAAAATGTCATTGGAAACGTATTGCCGATGATGATAATCGTTTTTACCATGCTGATTTAGAGATTGACGAAGCAGGCATTCCAACCTATATGGCGCCTAAAGTGGTGCAAAAGATTTTATCATCAAGGTTGTCAATTTTACCAGATAATGTAAATACGAAATAAGGGAGGGGTTAACCTCCCATTTTTTTAATCTTGTAAAAAGCCATCTTTCTTTAGTTCGCTATCCGTATCGGAATGCATGTGGCCTACGGCATAAATAACTAATAATAAACCGGCTAAGATAAAAACAGTTAAGGTCATTTTTGCCATAATTTCTGGAGAAATAAAAGATGTCCATATGCTGATTAGCAAACAAGTGGCATAAAAGACAGCTAATCCCAATAGAGAAGTTTTTATAAAGCCGATGGACATTGTTAAGCATCCTTTTCTAAAATAAAGACGAAAGCTTCACGTGAGAAAAATAACAATGTACGACGTTTTTCTTTTTCCATCGTTTTAACTTGCCATCCTTGAGCAGCTTGTATATTCAATGCATCAGTTAATTTTTTGGGATCTACTTTGCCGCCATTGAAAAAGATGGAAGAAAAGATACCTTCTGTATATAAAAACACTTTATATTCTTTCATTGTTACTCCTTTATGTTAAAAAATATACATACCATTATATGATAAAATAAATAAAAATCAATAAAAAAATGCTGTTAAAATTTTTTTATTTTTTCTTGACAAATAAAGGATTTTTTTATACAATGCGCCCATTGTTTAACAATATATAAGAAAAGGAAAAATCCATGAGTTTAGAAACATTTTTTAAACCGGCTTCCATTGCTGTGGTTGGTGTGTCCGCTGACGCAACGAAACTCGGTTCAGTTATTTTTAACAACGTTATTGATGCCGGATTTGAAGGAAAATTAATTGGTGTTAACCCAAAATTAGCCGGTACAGAAGTATTTGGCAAACCGGTTGTTGGTTCCGTTCGTGATATCACAGAACCAGTTGATTTGGTGGTCGTTGTTGTTCCTGCTAAATTCACAATGCCAGTTATTGATGATTGTATTGCAAATGGTACAAAAAATATTTCCATTATTACAGCTGGTTTCGGTGAAGTTGGTAATCATGATTTAGAAGATGAAATCGCTCGTAAATGTATTGAAAACGGCATTAACTTGTTGGGCCCGAACTGCTTGGGTCACATTTCCACATTTGATAAAGTAAATGCTAGCTTTGCTGACGGTTTTCCTGAATTAGGTAACGTTGCTTTTGTTTCTCAATCCGGTGCTTATTGTTCTGCTATCATGGATTGGGCTAGAGAAAAAGGAATCGGTTTCTCTCACTTTATTTCTATTGGTAATAAAGCTGTTTTGGGTGAAGACGGTTTGCTCAATGCTTTACAACATGATCCAAACACAAAAGCTTTCGTATTCTACTTGGAATCTCTTAAAAATGGTAAAGAGTTCTTGCGTGTATTGAAAGAAGTTTCTAAAACAAAACCAGTTGTTATTTTGGAACCAGGTAAATCTCAAAAAGCTCAAGCAGCCAGCTTGTCTCACACAGGTTCTTTGGCTCCGAACTATCGTGTTTTGGAAATCGCTTTGCAAGGTTCTGGTGCTATCCAAGCTTATACAACACGTGAAATGTTTGGTTTGTTGGAAATTTTGCAATTTGCTCAACACAACGAATTTGATGGTAAATTGGCTGTATTAACAAACGCCGGTGGTGTTGGTGTGTTAACATCTGATTTGTGTGAAGAAGCTGGTTTGGATTTGGCTAGACCATCTGATACCACAATTGAAAAATTAAAAGCCGCTTTACCAGCCGAAGCTGCTTTGGGTAACCCAATTGACGTTATCGGTGATGCTCGTGCTGATCGTTATGAAGTTGCTTTGAAAATCTTGTGCGAATCTGGTGAATACAAAAACATCTTGGTATTGTTGACACCACAAATGGTTACAGATTCCAAAGGTACAGCAGAAGCTATCGCTCGCATTGCACCACAATACAAAAATGTGAACGTTTTTGCTGCTTTCGTTGGTGGTGTAAAGGTTAAAGAAGGTCGTGAAATTTTAGATGCTAACAAAATTTTGAACTATGAATATCCGGTAGATATCGTCAGATTGCTCGGTATGTTAAAAGCTCAAATGAAATTCCGTGGCGTTCAAGATGTGAAAGTTGCTTTAAATGAAGTTCCTGCCGATATTAAAGCTGCTGTTGCCAGCGCTAAAGCAGAAGGGTTAGCCAGCTTGCCACAATCCACAGTTAATATGATTATGGATCACTATGGTATTGATTATCCAAAATGTGGTAACTTCACAGATAAAGCCGAAGCATTGGCTTTCTGCCAACGTTTCTTCCCATCACCTGTTGTGTTGAAATTGTCCGCTCCGGATGCTTTACACAAAACAGAAATGAAGGGTATTTACTTGAACATTCATGACGAAGCTACATTTAATGAAGCTTGGGATGGTTTGAACGGTTCTATCCAAAAATTTGCCCTCAAAGGTGCTTCCGTTTTAATCCAAGAAATGATTGTAAAAGCTTCTGAAACAATTGTTGGTGTGAACTCCGATAACAACTTTGGTCGTGTAATGGTATTCGGTACAGGTGGTATCTATACAGAAGTTATGAAAGATACTACATTGCGTATCTTGCCAGCCAATGATTTTGATGCCATGATCAAAGAAACAAAAATCGGTACGATTTTGAATGGTGTTCGTGGTGAAGAACCAAAAGCTGTTGAACCACTCAAAGAAACTTTGGCAAAAGTTCAACAACTTGTTTTGGAAATTCCGGAAATCACAGCTATTGACGGTAACCCAGTATTGGTCACAAAAGACCGCGCCGTTGTGGTTGACTTTAAAATGTTATTGAAATAATTTTCGGTATCTTTTAATGATGAAACCCCTCCCATAAAACGGAGGGGTTTTTGATTGACAGTAGGGGCTAAAAGAGGGTATTCTTTCTTTATAAAATGAAAGGATGTGAAAAATGAAAGAGAGTTTTGACGCAATAAAATCTTGGAATGGAAAAATGCCCCTGGTTGTTTCTATTGAAATGATTTGTTTTTTAACTCTGTTGCTTGTGTATTTTGGAGATTTTTTATACAAAAATGATTTGGAAGACTTGCTATTTTTTATTTATTGTTGTTCTATTCAGTATTTTTTCTTGGTTTTTTTTCGGCGTTTTTTATTTCTTAAGTCCATACCTTCTTTATGTAAGATTATCACGCTTTATTTTATAACTTATTTAGTAATAACGGAATTTACTATTTTATTTGACTTAAGAAGTAAGATTTATGAACGTTTATTGTATTTAGGTAGTTGGTTTTGGATTATCTTTTTTTATAAGGAAAATATTTTAAAAAATATGCGATTGTTAATTTTAAATCCCAAATTTTGGTTGGAGGTAATTTGGATGATCATTTTACTATTTATTATTGCTTCTATTGTTTTATATATTATTTCACGTTGGGGAATTTATATTGTTGCCTTTTATATGTCATTAACATCTTAGTTCCATTTTTTTTATTTGTGTGGGGGGGGGTATTTTATTAATAGTTTACAGCGTTGTTGTGTTGTCATATATTTTTAAATGGTCTTGTCAAAAATAATTTCTTTCCTCAGATTTTATTCTTTTGGGCAGAGAAGTCAACTTTAAACGAGTTCGATTGCCCACGAAAATTGATGCTTCTTGTGTAGAGTCCAATCGAACCAGCTTAATCCATTGGAAGCAAAAGAAAAAGTCGCATTTTCAGACGACTTATTCAAAATGGTGAGGGGTATCTTGCCGAACGCGAGCTATGTTTGTTGCAAAAAGATACAGCCTATGATATGATTCACTATAAGCACACCTAAGCATATTTTTGAAGGGAAATAGCCTGCTATTCACTGCAATAAAGAGGAGGGTAAAATTAATGGAACAATGGGACCTATATGATGAAAACCGGAATTTAACGCAATTAAGCGTTGGCCGTGATGAGGATATACCAGATGGGTTACGGCATTTATCAGTCCATATTTGGATTGTAAATTCTAAACATGAGTTTTTAATCCAAAAACGTTCAGCAAACAAGAAAAAATTTCCAAATATGTGGTCGATGACAGGGGGAGCTGTCCTTAAAGGAGAAAGTTCAGCCCAAGGTGTCATCAGAGAAGCGTCAGAAGAACTTGGTATTGCCCTAAATATGCATGATGCTGCTATCGTTCATACAATTTTACGAAAAGATAATTTTGTTGATGTTTGGTTGGTGCATCAAGATTTTGATATTTCTCAAGTAAAAAAACAAGATGAAGAGGTTTCAGAGGTTAAGTGGGCAAGTATTGATGAGATTAATACTTTAATTCAGAATAATCTTTTTACACCAAGTGTATTAGATGGTTTGTCTGCTATCCTAAAAAAAAGTGAAAGATAATAAAATCAGCTAGTTTCGTGATGATGAGTTCGATTGTTGATGGAAACAGGTGTTTTTTGTGTGAAGTCCAATCGAACCGACTTAAATACTTGATAAATATAAAAAAAGTCGCCTTTTTAGACGACTTATTCAAATGGTGAGGGATACCTTGCGCAACGCGAACTGTTTTACTTGGCAGAAAAAACAATCTCATTAATATACACATCAAATAAAAGCTTGACTTTAGTATAAATGCATTTTACAATTGGTTCTATAACTTGCTTTTGCCTATCGACTCACAGACAAAACACGCAAAAGGATATTCAATGCTTCTATTTAAAAAACTTAAAAAAGATAAAATCAGACAAATTTATTTTTTAGGGATAAAGATATTTTCATATAAAAAAAAGGAAAAATTAAAAAAACATATTTATCAATCCTCTGAAAAAAAATAGAATTTCTCTGCCCAATGCCGGAAATCATAAAATACAGATTTTTGGCGTTAATAATGAGGTCATTATTAAAGGAAAATCTAATGTTAATTGCACAATATATGGCAATAACAATAAAGTTTTTATTGACGAAACATCTCAATTTATTTCTCTGAATTTAATGATTGGAGCCGTTGATACTGATACAAATGATTCGACATTTTCCATTGGACGTGATTGTCGAATTAACGGTTTGTTTTGCATTATGTTAGATGATGATAGCCATGTAAGCATTGGGAATGATTGCTTATTTTCAGATGCTATTGAACTATGGGCATCTGATACGCATACAATATTTAATTCAAAAAGGGAAGTTTTGAATCGTGGAAAAAATATTACGATTGGAAAGCATGTCTGGATAGGTAAACATGTAAAAATTTTAAAAAACGCTCAAATTCCTGATGAAAGTATTGTTGGCATGATGAGTTTAGTTTGCAAAAAATTTACTAATTCTCACATAGCAATTGCAGGAAATCCCGCGAAAATTATTAAAGAAAATATCAATTGGGATTCTGCCAGACCAAATAAATTTCAATAATTAGCCAAGTATTCCTGTATCCAATGCAAGAAATTCAATATCTTAATTGGGGATATCTGTACACATTATTGTAGTCTCCTTGATTATATAAAAAGATCTGGCATTACAAAAAACCTTAATTTGCTTTTTATAAAATTTATGACATGATAACCTAGATTGTAGAATTATGGTATCTCAAGTCTTGGCCAAAAAACGTGAAGGGCGAGGAAGAAAAAATTGACAAGAGTAATAAAATCAAGCACTTTTGCGATTATGAGTTCGATTGCTCATGAAAATATGCGCCTTTTGTCTGCACTCCAATCGAACTGGCCAGAGGTATTGATTTTAAAAAAACAAGTCGCCTTTTTAGACGACTTGTTCAAAATGGTGAGCGTGCAGGGATTCGAACCCTGGGCCCTCTGATTAAAAGTCAGATGCTCTACCAGCTGAGCTACACACTCATTTGACTTTTGCCAATATACAGATTTTTTTTTCACTTGTCAATAACTTTTTTTAAAAAAAGTAAAAAAATATGTAAAAACATAATTTTTATTTTGAAAAATAAGCATTTTTTGATTTTTTTATTTGTTGTATGGTGGTTATATACTCCGATTCGGTGTTTTTTGACTTTTTTTGCGATTTTTATGTATGTAAAAAATTAAATATGGAATTGAAAAATAAAGATAAAAAAATAAAACTTGACATATACGAGGGGGGTATACTGAAAGTATGGAGTGTTGGCTATGTGGAATGAAGAAGAACAAGAAAATTTAGAACAATCAAACGGCGAAACATTATATGATAATGATCCTGTGCGCGCTCAAGCTCGTGATACGGCCATAAAAGCGGCAAAACAAAAGAAAGAAATAGAAGATCGATTGCGTCAAAATATTGAGGAGGCTCAAAAAAAAGCCAAGGCAAAAACAGAACGGTTGATTTTGGATGCGGCTGAAAAACAAAAACAAGAGGGTGTTCAACCACAAACACAAGTGCAACAAGAAGATATTGGAGGGCAAACTCGGGTACAGGCACAAACTCAAGAGCCAACGTTGCAGCAATTGCATGTGAATGAACCTGAATTGCAACCGAAACAAGGGCCGCAACCACAAATGCCTAACTGGGAAATGGTTGGTGTCGGAAAAACCGAAATTTTGGCAGACTCCAAAGAAGCCTTTAAAAAAGCCCATCAAGATAAGCGTGAGGCCGCACTGAAAGCTAATAAAAAAACGTCTCCCAAGCCTCAAGCACCTAATCAAGAAGAGCAAAAATTAAGAGATTTTGCTGCTTGGGAAAAGGAAGTAGAAGAGGCAATAGCTAAAGCGGTAGCAAAATGGAGAGAACGGGGTAAAGCGAATGTATCTGATGAAGAAAAGGTGAAAACGGAGCAAGAAGCTCAACAAAAACCGCAACCACCTCGGACGTCGAATACATCTCAAGAATACAGTTATGATTTGAATTTTAATTCAAGCAGAGATGTTCACTTGGGGCAAAATGGGGCGATGAAAATAGATTTTTCTACGCCAGCACCGAAACCTAATGTGCCAAGCGGTCAAACAACCGATATGCAACAAATGGTTCAATCTAATGGTCAAAAACAACCGATATCTTACATGAAAAAACAATTTTTTAATAAAGGCGGTAGCCGATAAACAAAAGGAGGATGATATGACAAAAATTGGTGAAATAAATAAAGAGTTTGGGCGTTTAATCGCTGTGGATGAAAAAACGGGGCGTGAAACATACGCAACCACCAAATATTGGGGTGATCTGTGTTTTGATGTTCACCAAGAGGTTTTAAATGGTAAGTTGGATGGTACGTATAGTGCTTGGCATGAAGGAACAAATCGGTTGCATCAAAAATGCACCTACAAAGATGGTAAACTGGACGGGATTGATTATCAATATGGTGATGATGCTCATATCATTTATGAAACGCCTTATAAAAACGGGTTATTGGATGGTGTTGGGAAGGAATACGAACAAGGTGGTTCCCATAGATTAAAACGTGAAACGATATATAAGAATGGAAATCAAGTCAGTTCAAGAGAAATTAAATCTCAGCCAGTTCAAAATCTATGGGCGTTCAGACATGGACAAGGTGGCCGTTAAATCATAAGACGGTTGTTTGGTAAAAGCAGGGCGGTATTTTATCGCCCGATTTTTATCGTGTTTTAAACGAGGGATAGGACAGGGGCTTTTTTATCCCCAAAATGATGAAAAAAAGAATGACTTTTTGATTTTTTTTTGCTAAGGTATAGAAAATACAAAGGGCCTTAGTATGAATTTAATTTTATTCCGATATATTTTAAAACATTTTGTTTTGATTTTCTTTGCAACATTGTTTGCTTTGGCAACAGTGATTTTATTGTTTGATATGATTGAATTGCTCAGAGAATCTTCCAAACGTGAAGCGGTGGCTTTTTTGGATTTAGGGGTGATGGCATTACTCAAATCGCCTCAGATGATACACATTATTTTACCGTTTGTGGTGTTGATTTCCGGTATTATTTTCTTTTTAAAATTCAGCCATTCATCTGAACTTATTGTGATGCGAGCTGTTGGTATGTCTGTGTGGAATTTTATAGCACCAGTGGTTTTAATTACTTTTTTAATCGGCGTGTTTGATGTGACAGTTTTTAATCCATTTTCGGCACTAACAGCTAAAAAGTTTGAACGATTAGAAGAGCATTTAGGAATGACAAACTCAAATCCTTTTTCGTGGTCAGAAAATGGATTGTGGTTGAGAGAAGCTCATGATGATAAAACAATTGTTGTGCGCGCTGGTCGTGTACGTCAAGAAAATAATGCAGTTGCATTAGATCAGGTATCTTTAATGGAATTAACGCCAGAACATCAATTTTTGCGTCAATATGAAACATCAACAGCGGTGTTGAAAGATGGTCAATTGATTTTAAAGAATCCTTTTGTAATTGATCCGATATCTGAGACGGGTGAACAAAAATCAGATGCAACATTTAAAACTGATTTTACACTGGAAGGAATATTGGAAAAATTTGATGAACCTCAAACAATGTCATTTTGGCGTTTTCCTAAATTTATTAAATTGTTAAAGGAAGCTGGTTTTTCAGCCGCTGTTCATCAAATGTATTGGCATGAATTAATTGCTTATCCAATTACAATGGTTGCAATGGTATTTATATCAGCGGTTTTTGCTTTGCCAACAACCAATCGTCAAGGAAAAGTTTTATTGCGCTTAATTTTTGCAATCTTAAGTGGTTTTTTGCTGTATTTGTTGACACGATTTACAAATGTATCCGGTATTTCACAAAGTTTGCCGATGGTGTTGGCAGCTTGGGGACCTGCGTTAATTGTAATCCCACTATGTATTACAGCGCTATTGCATACAGAAGATGGTTAATTATAAAGAATATTTGAATTTGTTCTCTAAAAAAAATAAGAGTTTTTATTTAAATTTATTGGGAATTTCTGGTACAATTTTATTATTAATTTTTTGTACCATATTATTCATCATTTTTTCCCATACTTTCTCTTTGGATGTTAATGGGCTTTTTTGAGGAATAGCATATTCTTCCCATCCTGTAGCTGTTTGGGTATACAGTATTTTTTCATTTTGTTTGAATTGCAACATAACATCATAATCTAACCGATAGGTCGTATTATCCAAAATATACCACTTTGGCGTTGGCGTATCGGTTTGAGTCATATAAGCTTTTAGTACAGTAAATTCGGCTGATATAAGACTATATTTGTTTGTTGCTCGAAATCGATTATGGGCCCAATCTAATAACACATCATTTGGGGTGATAGGCAAATCTTTTTCAATATGTGGTAAGCGATTATATGTTAATACATCGGATTTTGTATCTAATAACGAAACGTTTAAATATATCGGATTTTGATTTGCATAAGTGTCTACATTAAATGTTTCTAATGGTTGAGCAGTGCAAGCACTTAAGAACAATCCTAATCCGATAGTATATCGTTTCATTCAAAATCTTCTCGTGTGAAAATATATTGTTCATTACAAAATTGGCAACCAGTTGTAATTTTACCATCCTGATATAATTCTTCACGTTCTGATGATGATAATTTTTTTAAGAAACCAAACATTTTATCGCGATAACAACGACATTCATAAGATGGAATGTTATCTGGGAAAACGGTAATACCATTTGCGTGGAATAATCTAAATAAAATTTCATCAGGGGTTAATTTTTCAGAAAATAATTCAATATCTTTTACACTATTTAATAGTATGCTGACAGTTTCCCATAGATCTGCTTTTTCTTCAGCGGATATACCTTGTTTATCTGGCATTTGTTGTAAGATGATTAAGCGAGCTTCATTTTTGTTTTGTCTTAAAACAATGTCTGTTGCGATTTGTTCAGATAGTTTAAAGTATTCTTTGACAGTATCTGTCAAACTGTTGCCAGTTAAAGCTACAACACCTTGATATGGTTCTTGTCCGATTTGTGCAACGGAAAACAACATTTGTCCATGACCAATGGCGTCATTCATATTAGATAGCTCACCTGTGAGGCGTTCTTTGTCATAAACAGCATATCCACGAATTTTATAATCTGTTGTAATGTCGCAAAAAAGGGTTGAAATTGGTCCATTACCTTTGATTTGTAATGAAAAAACTCCATTGTATTTAATGCCTGCACTTAAGGCAATTGCCAATAATGCTACTTGTGTTAAGTAAGATTGTACGACAGGTGGGTAGTTATGATTTTCCATCATTTTTGAAATAGCATCGTCTGCGCTAATGAAAGAACCGCGAAATAGTCCATCTTCTAACATAAACGGTTTAATAATATCCATTTGCATTTTCCCTTTCTTTTTTGTATTATTATGCTTGAAAGGAGGTTGTTTGTCAATGACAAAAAAAATAACCCACCAACGGCTATATAATATTGCCCTCTATTATTTGTCAAGGTATGATTCATGTACTTCTAAAGTGCGAGATATGTTGAAGCGCCGAATTTTAAAAGATGCTCTGGTTGAATCTGAAGTTCCTTTAGAAACAAATGAGTGGATTGAAGATATTATTAAACGCCTCCAAGAATTGGGTTACATTGATGATCAACGATATGTTCAAAATCAGGTAAGAATTTTATCAAATGCTGGTAAGTCAGCAAAATTTATTAAGATGAAATTGCAACAAATAGGAATAGATACTGATTTTGTTGATGTTGCTTTAGATGAGTATGGTGTGGATGATTTATTACGAGCAAGAGCCTTGGTGAAGCGCAAAAAAATGGGGTATTTGCGTTCAGAAAATAGGCGAATGGATTATTACAAAAAAGATTTGGCTACATTGGGGCGTGCTGGATTTTCTTATGAAATATCTAGACAGGCATTAAAAAATGAGGATAATTTATAAAAAATCATATACTTTTGAATTGATTTATCAAGTTTTTTATGGTACATAACTCTTTATGAAACAACAAAAAATATCTTCATTTTTATATTCTCAGCGTCAAGGTTTTTCTTTGATGATGGGGGTATTTTTTGCTTTCGGGATAGGTTTTTATTTTGCGCTTCCCGTAGAGCCAGCTTTATGGGGTGTTGGTTTACTGGCATTTGTTTCGTCTGTTCTTTGGTTTTTGGGGCGTCGTGATAGTATTGCGAGATTGGTGTTAGGATATATTTGTCTTTTTTGTCTCGGTTTATGTATTGCAACTGTGCGTACGTGTGTTGTTACGGCTCCTATTTTATCGGAAAAATTATCTGATGCGTTTGTATCTGGTGTTGTGTCTAAAGTTGAAAATCAACGAGATGGATATCGTGTTACGTTAAAGGATGTTCAGATTGAGGGAATAGAAAAAGATCAAACGCCAGTTAAGATTCGCTTAAATTATAAATCAAAAGATACTCTTATTCGAGTTGGAGATACGTTAAAAGGATACGCATATTTAATTCCGCCAATGGGGCCGGCTGAAAATGGTGCCTATGATTTTTCTAGAGCTGCATATTTTATGCAACTAGGTGCGGTTGGAAGATTGACTGAGTTAACAGAGTATTATGTTAACTCAAATCGTTTTCAAATTGATATTTGGCTTGAAGATATTCGGTCTTTTATTTCTGAGCGTGTTCGTGAGGTTTTGCCAGATGATACGGCAGCTATTGTTATTCCGTTGATTATAGGTGATCAAGGTTTGGTATCTTCAAAACAATATGAATTATATCGTATTGCTGGTATTGTCCATGTGTTGTCTGTATCTGGATTTCATTTGACATTGTTGGCGGGATTGGTTTTCTTGTTGATTAGAGGGATATTTGCTTTGTTTCCTTGTATTGGTGGTATTATCAATACAAAAAAATTAGCTGCATTTTTATCGCTATTATTG
This sequence comes from Alphaproteobacteria bacterium, assembly GCA_017559525.1. Taxonomy (GTDB): domain Bacteria; phylum Pseudomonadota; class Alphaproteobacteria; order CAAHEQ01; family UBA3637; genus UBA7488. Next base: position 48,122 of record JAFYRI010000003.1, read on the forward strand.
GTTTTGTTTTATTTGTTTATATCTGGTCTTCAAATTCCTGCAATCAGATCTTTTATTATGATAGCAGTAATCTTAGTCGCAGTCATATTTGACAGACAGGCTATTTCATTAAGAACAGCTGTTTTAGCTGGGGTAATTATTTTGGCAATATGGCCGGAAAGTTTATTTAACGCAGGATTTCAACTTTCTTTTATGGCTGTTTTTGCAATGCTCAGTTTGTATGAAACATTGATGTATATTTTTAAAAATAGTCCATATCGTTATCAATTATGGTATAAGTTTTGGTTGATTTTTATAGGTAGTGTTTGTATTAGTGTGTTAGCAACGTTGTCAACAGCATTGTATGGTGTTTATCACTTTAATCAGTTGGCTCCTTATGGTGTGTTGGGTAATTTATTAACGAACGCTCTTTTTTCTTTTGCTATTATGCCACTGCTATTAATGAGTGTTTTAATGATGCCATTTGGATTGGATGCTTTGTTTTTAAGGATGTCTGGTTATTGTTTGGATGTGATTACATATATTTGTGAGTGGATTAGAACGTTACCATATGCAGATGTGACGGTTCCATCTTTTGAAACATGGGGATTGGTTGTTGCAACAATTGGATTGTTGACTTTATTCTTTTTTCAAGGATATATACGTTTATGGGGAATACCAATTATTATGATTGGGTTTGTTGCTTTTTATACTGTTTCTCGGCCGGATATTTTGGTTTCTGAAGATGGTAAGGTTGTTGCTGTTCGTATGTTGGATGGACGTTTGGCATTAACTGATGTCGATGCGAATCCTTTTGTCAGCGATGTGTGGTTAAAACGTAATGGACAAAATTCAAGATCTGAAAATATCCCTATTGTATCAGATAAATTTGTTATTATTCGTGGTAAGAAGATTGCGTTTAGTTCTTTGGCTTGTGCTGATGCAGATTTAAGTTTTTTATTAAAATATGAAATAGGTGATTGTCCTGAACCAGTTATAAAATTAAAGGATTTATGGGATAATAAAACCCATGCAGTATTTGTTAATGAGCATGGAATATTAGTTAAAAATATGGCAAATTACACAAGTAAAAGGCCATGGCATCAATTTTTGCTTGCACAACAAAAAAAATAAGATTATATTGATGGATAAGATGAATATAGATATATTATTACAGGGCACAGATTGGGGAGTTATGCATTTTAAATTTATTGCATACCTGATTTTGTTCTATACCGCATTGGCAATTATTTCAGCAATTTATGCTTTTTTGTTGTTTTCTGACTGGCTCAAGCATAAGTGTTTGATTAGTTATGTTCAAAACGATTCTATAGATGGTGTTGAACGTGTCTTAAAAACAGGTATCGATGTTAATGAGAAAAATGTATTTGGTAAAACACCTTTGATGGGGGTTCTTCGTTATGCAAAAGATGTTCAAATATTAGAACATATTTTAGGGCAAGCAGATTTGAATTCTATAGATGAGGCCGGAAATACGCCATTGATGGTTGCTGCCCAATATAATACAAATGAACAAATTGTGCAAATGCTTATTTATGAGGGGGCAAATATTCATTCGTTGAATTATGATGGTCGAAGTGCCTTGATGTTAGCAGCTGCACATAATACGAATACCGCGATTGTAGATTTGTTAATTAATGCGGGTAGTCGATTAAATGCCACAGATTCTGAAGGGCGAACAGCCTTAATGCTAGCAGCACAAACAAATCCTAATCCACAAGTTGTTGAATTGTTATTGATGCGGGGAGCTGATAAAACAAAGCGATGCAGTGGTGGTCGAACAGCATATGATTATGCTCATGAAAATATGGAATTATACCAAACTCAAGCCTATATGTCTTTAGAGGTTTAGAATGAAATATTTTGTTTTATCTCTTGGAATAATGGGTATGATAACCGGTTGTTCTATGCGTCCTAAATCTTTTGAAGGTGTTGTGCACGCTAGACCTCAAGCGGTGGCCTCTTTAATTGGGCAGTCTCGAACACAAATACACAGTCGTTTTGGGGTTCCAACTCTCAGTCGAACAGAAAAAACGCAGTCACTTTGGTCGTATCAATCTGATTCGTGTGCTTTGTTAATTTATTTTGATAAAATAGGCGTTTGCCAGTATGCTGAAACACGTGGTAAATGTCAGTAGAAGATAGGTGAATAAAATGAAAAAGAAAATAACTCCCAAAATTATGCCAGGTTTTATGGAATTATTACCCGCAAAACAGTTAGCTTTCGACAGAATGAAAGCAATTGTTCAAAATGCTTATGAAAGCTATGGTTTTACTCCTCTTGATACACCAGTATTGGAACTGAGTGATGTGTTATTAGCAAAAGCAGGGGGGGAAACTGAAAAACAAATTTATCGTTTTACAAAAGGTGACACAGATATTTGTATGCGTTTTGATTTGACGGTACCATTTTCTAGATTTGTAGCAAAAAATCAAAATGATTTAGCGTTTCCATTTCGGAGATATTGTATAGGTAAAGTTTATCGTGGTGAAAGACCTCAAAAGGGACGTTTTCGTGAGTTTTATCAAGCCGATATTGATATCATTGGTAACGAAAAATTATCTGTTGTTTATGATGCAGAAATTCCATCAATTATGTATCAAGTTTTAACAACTTTAGGGTTAAAACGGTTTCATATTCGCATGAATAATCGTAAGTTATTGAAAGGATTTTATGCTTCTTTGGGATTAGAAGAACAATCTGCAGATATCTTGCGATTGGTGGATAAAATTGATAAAATTGGTGCAGAAAATGTTCGTTTGGGGTTAAAAGATTTGAATGTACCTTTAGAAATATGCGATCAAATTTTATCATTTGTTGAAATTGATGGTACATCAGAAGAGGTTTTATCTCAATTATCCGCATTAGGAATTGAAAATGAAGCATTTAAAACAGGGTGCGAGGAATTGAAAATAGTGTCTGATGCTTTGATGGCATTGGGAGTGCCTCAAACTCATTATAAAATTGATTTAAAAATTACGCGAGGATTAGATTATTATACAGGTACTGTTTATGAAACAACAGTAGATGATTATCCAACATGGGGAGCTATTTGTTCGGGGGGTAGATATGATAATTTGGCTGAAAATTATACAGATAGAAAATTGCCGGGCATAGGTATGAGTATTGGTTTAACGCGCTTGTTTGATTTGTTAGATGATGTAAATCTTATTCGAACAAAAGGTCAAACCCCAACGGATGTATTGGTATTGCCGATGGGAGATGGTGTCTCTTATCCACTGGCTGTTGCTCGTACTTTGCGTGAGGCAGGTATTAAAACGGAAGTTTATTTTGCAGATGTAAAGTTTAAAAATAAAATGGCATATGCAAATAAAACAGGTTCTCCGTATGTTATTATTTTAGGAGAAGATGAAGAAAAAGAACAGGTTGTATCCTTGAAAAATATGGCAACAGGGGAACAAGAAATAGTTTCTTTAAGTATGATTGCGGAGCAATTAAAGGGGCTTTTATCTCAAAAAGAAGAATTACCAGTTATTGCTCAAGAGTAGTTTTATGTGATTGTAGAATAAAGAAAAACGTTAGTCTATGATAGACTAACGTTTTTTGTCTTTTTGATTTTTAAGAAAACTTAATGTTACAGGGTTTTTCTTGCGTGGTAATTCATTCAATCGTTCGATTGATTTTTGCATTGTTTTTTTGAGTCTGGATAACATAAAAGTTTCATATTTTTCTGGATTACCCGTTTTCTTTAATTCCACCATTGTGTTGATATACTCTTTTTGATCTTTAGGTGAAATTAAGATAGGAGGATATCCACCCTGAATGAGATAATAGTTTGCTAATAATCTTGACGTTCTTTTATTTGTATCAATAAAAGGTTGAATAAAAATAACGTTATAATGGACATCTAATGCTTTTTGTATGAAAGTTTTTGGATCTGTACTTTTGTTATGTGCTAGTCCAGATAAGAGTGATGTCATTTTTGAACGAATGGATGCAGGATTTTGAACGGCAATACCCAAATCATACATTTGAACTGATACACGACGATAGTCATTTTTGTGTTCAGCTTCAATGCCATCCATTAAGGTTGATGCTGTTTTTATAACCATATCATGTGTTAGGTTTGGTTCCGTATGTGCATTTGTCAGAGTATACCAAAATGCCTCTTCAAAATTGGCGTTTTGTTTGCGAAATAATTTTACAAAATCAGCATCATTTTCACCATGCTTGGCATGTTTATCTTGTTCTAAAGCAATGGACGTATGTGTGCTTTCTGCTAACATCCATTTCCAAAAATCATAGTCAATTAATGTGTTTGCTAATTTAGTTTGATAATCTGTATGAAGGAGTTCAATATCTTGATAAAGTTGTTGAATATCTGGAGTTGGATTGTCCATTGTTGTTATATGATAAGATGGTTCTTGAGCCTCAGCAATTGAATGGCGAGGTAAAGATTTGGCAATTTCAGCATTACGCTCTTTTTTTTCAGCTTTATTTTTTTCTTGCCAACAGTGTAATAATTCCTTTTGTTCGGAAGCGCTTAAAGCATTTTTATGTTCTTTTATATATTTTTTTATTTCATCTGCGGACATTGCATTAAATAAATCCGATTTGATCATTTTATTCTCCATTACAATACAACATTATCTATATTGTATCACAATAATTAGAAAAAAGCAAGAAAAATTAAAAAATGATTGACAAAACAAAAGGAGGGTTAACCATACTTTTATAAAAAAACACTCTCTTGAATGAGAGAGTGTTTTTGTTTTTTTATTCTTCATCCATATATTTTCGACCAGATTTCCAATAGTCATATCCAGTCATAACTGTTAAGATAGCAGCTCCCCATAAAGCAATCATACCAATGAACCACAAGCATTTTTCGGCACAACAACCATCTAAGTTAGCAACCATTAATACAGGTAGAGCAATCATTTGGCATGCGGTTTTCCATTTTGCTAATCGTGTAACAGGACACCCAACATTAATTTCTGCTAAAAATTCGCGTAAACCAGATACTAAAATTTCTCGGCACAAAATTACAACTGCTGGTACAATACCAAAATCTCCTAAACGATCGGAATATGCTAACATCAATAAAGTTGCGCCTACTAATAATTTATCAGCAATTGGATCTAGTACACGTCCGAAACGGGATAATTGATTTAAATGTCTAGCTAAATATCCATCCATATAATCTGTAATGCCAGCTAATGCAAATAAAACAACACTGGTCCAAGCCCAAAAAGGTGTTCGTATGGCTAATGTTAATACAATAACTGGTATAGCCCAAATTCGAATCATTGTTAATAAATTTGGAATATTAACTTTTTTTACAGCAGCAGGAGCCTTTTTTACAACACTTGGTGCTTTTTTTACAACAGCAGTTGTTTTTTTGGCAGCTGATTTTAATGCTTTTTTTGCTGCTTCCTTGTTGATTTTTTTTATTGTTTTTCCCATTTTTATTCCTTTTGTTAAGATTCTATAATATTCTTATACACCTAACCATGGTAAAATGTATAGATTTTTTTTGCAATTTTTTCATTTATTCCGGGAACACGCATTAACCTTGCAATAGATGCCCCAGCAATTTCACGAACAGAACCAAAATGTGTTATTAAATCCTTTTTGCGCTTTTGTCCGATTCCTTCTATTTCTAACAGTGTTTCATGGAACATATTTTTGGCACGTTTTTGGCGATGAGAACCGATTGCAAAACGGTGAGCTTCATCCCGTAATCGTTGTATGAGGTGTTGTAAATTGCTTTTTTCATTTAAGTGAATTGGTTTGGTTGGCTGAGTGGATAAAAATAGAGTTTCTTTCCCAGCATTTCGTTTTTCCCCTTTTGCAACGGCCATTAAAGCAATTTGTGAAATATTTAACCCTTTAAAGATATCTATTGCAGCAGATAATTGACCTTTGCCCCCATCAATAATTATTGCATCAGGTAAATCATTTTCTTTTATTCCACGTGTTAAACGGCGATATAAGACTTCTCGCATCATTCCAAAATCATCATTTGTTTTGGCAATATCTCCATTAATATTAAATCGTCTGTACCATTTTTTTTGAAAACCCGATTCGTTGGCCGCAATCATAGCGCCGACTGCGTAAGCTCCTTGGATATGGCTGTTATCATATACTTCAATTTTATTTAGCTGTTTTTTTTCTAATAAGGTTGTTAACTCTATCCACGTATCATGAGATATTTTTTCAGATTGAATTTGTTGGTTGTATGTAGCTTCAGCATTCATTAAAGCTTGTTTCATTAGATTGTTGCGACTTTCTTTAAAAGGAGGATAGCTAATTTTAATGGTTTTGAGGTATTTTTGAGTTAAAACAATATCTATGTTTTTTTCTGTTTTGTGTGATACTAAAATATTTTTAGCTGGAGGCAATGTATCGTAAAATTGTAATAAAAATGCAGATAAAATTTCACTTTCGGTTTTATCTTCCACATGAGGTATCATATAAAATGTATTTCCAATTGTTTTGCCATTGCGATGGAAAAATAATTGAACGCATGCTGTATCGCTTTGTTTAAAGATTGCCACAATATCTGTTTCACCAATATCATTCAAGGCATCGGTTGATTGAATTTGATTTAAAAATTGTAATTTATCCCGAATTGCAGCTGCTTCTTCGTAGCGTTGTTCGTTAGATAATTTTTGCATTTGAATAACTAAATCATCTTGTAGGGGGATTCGTTCTCCATGCAAAAAAGCGCGTGTTTGACGAACACGTTCTGAATACTCTGCATGTGAAATACATCCACAACAAGGTCCAGCGCATCGACCAATTTGATATAATAAACAAGGACGAGTTCTGTGATTGAAATATGTATCTGCACATGTTCTAAGGCCAAAGACCTTTTGAATTTCTGTAATGGTTTTATTGACGGCTAACCCAGATGGAAAAGGACCAAAATAATCACCTTTGATGTTTTTTGCACCTCTGTATTTTTGTAATCTGGGTGTTTTGTCTGCGGTGATTAAAATAAAGGGAAAAGATTTATCATCTTTCAACAAGATATTATAATAGGGGCGAAATTGTTTGATTAAATCGCTTTCCAGTAAAAGAGCTTCTGTTTCTCCGGCTGTTTCAATTGTAATTACATCATATATTTGTTCTACCATTTGGCGAATACGAATACTTAATGTATCTAAGTGAGTATAATTTGTTAGACGTTTTTTTAAATTTTTAGCTTTTCCAACATATATAACTATACCATTTTTATCTAGCATTCTATATACACCAGAACGCTCTGAAACCTGTTTCAGTTTATCTTGTAAAACCAAAATACCACTTCTGTTTGTGTTTGACATGTAGATATAGTACGAATAAATGGTATAAAAATCAAGAACTCATAACAATAAAATGTATTTTATTTAACATTTGTTAACTTTTGGTGTGATAATGTGTAAAAAAAACGAGGGTAAAAATGAAACATTTAAAAGTATTTTTCGCTGCAGTTATTATGATGTTTTGGTCTGCGACTTCTTTGGGGGGAACGGCAACATTAATTGCGGATACTAAAAGTGGATTTATTTTATCATCTCGAAATGCAAATGTGAAGAATTATCCAGCTTCTTTAACAAAAGTTATGACGTTGTATATGGCTTTTGAGGCTTTAGAAGAAGGTTTGTTGAAAATGGATGATAAGTTACCTGTGTCTGTAAAGGCTTCTCGTCAACCTAAATCTAAAATGTATTTAAAAGCTGGTAGTACTATTACTGTAGAAGAAGCCATTATGGCGCTTATTATTAAGTCAGCTAATGATGCTGCTGTTGTTTTAGCTGAAAGTTTGGCTCCATCAGAGGAAGAGTTTGCTGTTATGATGACAAAAACAGCTCGAGAATTGGGAATGGATAGTACTACATTTAAAAATGCCTCAGGTTTACATCATCCCGATCAAAAAACGACGGCTCGTGACATGGCTGTTATGACAATGGCATTAATTAATCATCATCCCGAATATTATAAATTGTTTAGTAAGAAGTCATTTAAGTTTAAATTTAACGGGAAAACAATTAATTCACATAATGAAATTGTTCGTAGTTATAAGGGTGGAGAAGGTTTGAAAACGGGATTTATTTCTGCTGCTGGTTATAATATTATTTCTACTGCAAAACGTGGAGACAATCGGTTGGTCAGTGTCGTGTTGGGTTATAACTCAACACGAGCCAGAGATAAAAAAGCTGTCAGTTTATTGAATAAAGGGTTTAAAATGATTATTAAACAAAAATCGTTAGCTAGCAAATCTGGCAAGGCCCTTAAAAACAATCCATTGGGTAAAAATGCACTGATTTCTAAACCCAATAAACAATCTTATTTGCCGATTATGGCTAAAAGTATTCAAGATACAAAAAATATTGTCTTGGCTAGTTCTCAAACGCCAACAGATGATCGAGTTTTGGGGGTTGGTTATTTAGATGTGGAAGATTTTACTACAACAGGTCAAGGTGATGGAGCTAAAACTTGGGCGATACAAGTTGGGGCATTCCATTCTCAGAAATTGGCTTTGCGCGTAGCAAATGAAGCGGTTGCAACGTTACGTTTAAAAGATAAAACAGTTAAAACACCTCAAGCTGAAGAATGGTTTCGTTCACGTATTTTTGGATTTGAAAATAAGAAAGAAGCAGATAATGCTTGTCAAAAATTGCTGTCTCAAAAAATGCAGTGTATGTCCATTGCACCAGTATCTTAACAGAATTCTTTTTTATTGCATTTTAACTATAGTTGACATATAATGCATTTATGTTAAGAAAAGTTATAAGTTTGGCATTATTGGTAAGCGCGTGGTCCTTGCCGGTTGCCGCTGGATTTGATATGTTGCCAACAAAGGATGGTCAATGTCGTTTTTTTTATCCAACTGATAAAAATACGCAGGGCTGGACTATCCAGGTATCGTCTCAAGATATGTGTCAAAATGGTACAGTCAATAAGCATGGTCAAGTGACAATTTATAATGCATTTGGTGCACCTGTTGAACAAATTTACGGTTTTTTTAATGGTGGGTATTGGACAGGAGATAAAGAATTATCAGCTGATGTTATTGCTGGTTATGCCGAAAATTCGGATACGTATAAAGTTTCTTTTGAGTTGTCCAGCGGTACTGGGTTTGATATTCGGTATTTATCTCAGATGGTGTCTCAAAAACAAAAAGACACAACCTTTGCTTCTTTTTCGTTTTGCCAGCCGTTTCGGGTATTAGTTCAAACACAAGATTATGGGTTGTTTCAAGATAAAAGTTTAATAACTGAAATAATAGATGAAATTGCTCAATATGCGAAAAAATTGTGTCCGGCAGAACAAAAAATTCAATTGTTTGGATCATCTAAAGAGCGTCCTACGCAAGATGATGTCTTTTTTTATGCTGATATTGATTTAACAACAGCACAAATTGATGTTAAGCGTAATGATGCTAATGCATTTTCAAGACAAGAAAATATGATTTTGATTTCGAACGAATTAGATAAAAAGGTGGAAGTTCAAATAGAACAAAATGTTGTTGATGAGGAAAATAAAGTTCCTGATATATCTGAAGAAGGTATTGAGGTGAATGCGAGAGATATTAATAAATTAGATGCTTCAGAAGAAATATCTAGTTTGTTAGATAAAGTCCCGCATTTATTAACAATTAGTCGGTTGACTGGTAAGACTGTTCATGGGAGTGTGGTTGTTAAGATAGAACGCGTTGTTGATAAAACGGCAGATGTTATAACGCCTCTTCCTTTGCAATTAGTGGGCGATGGGTTACAAACAGGATGGGCTATTGTAACAGGGGATTTTTCATATGAAACAGGTCGTTTGGGGGCAGAATTAAAGGGGCGTGCGAATGTTACATCTGTTGTTCCATGTCAACAATCTTATTGTACAGATATAAAGTAAGGGAATAACATGAGGGTTATTATAATTGTTTCAGGAATAGCAATTTTGTGTTTGATTATATTTTATATGGGACGTCAAACACATTTAGAGAATTTGTTGCATCAGTATAATAAGATTGTGGCTTTGACTGAAAAAGATATATTATATCGTTCAAAACAATTACCTTTATTTGGTGGAGGGATATTGTTTTATCAAGTACGTTTTTCTGATATCCCATTCGATCATTCTGTTGATAAAATGAGTATTGCTGTTAATGGAACTGATGTAAAAGTATCATTGCAAGGAGTTCGATTTAATTTAGATGATGCCCTGCGTAGTAAAAATGATTTAGCGCAATCGTTTAAAACATATATACCATACACGCATGTGTTTACACGTCCATTAGAAACATTGGTTTTGTGTGGCGTTAACGATGTTTATTTTGATGCCGCTTTTAGTTTGGAAAAAGATGGGTTATCAAGGCATGTTTTGGGGCAAGTTTATGATAAACAAATTGGGCGTGCACTATTTGATTTTTATATTCCGTCAGAAATGAATAAATTATCACCATCTGAATTATCAAAGGCCGTTTTATTAGATGGAACTTTTTCATTTGAGGATTTATCTGTAGCTGATGATTATAGAGCTTATGCAACTAGTTTAGGTATAAAAGAACCCGCCAATTGGTTGACGGGTGTTTCAATTAAGTAAATATTATTTATTAAAACAAAAATGTATTTAATAAAAACAAACAGCTACAACAGCATAACATAACTAAAATACATGTAATGTAATCCACAATGATGTTTAAAAATGTATTTTTTATACTGTACATTCCAGCTTTTTCAATTATAACCCAATAAGCCAAGCGTGCTCCTAATATGATTAAAAGAGCAATCAAATAGATTTGAGCCCCTCTTAAAAGAGTTGCCAAAGGTTTTACTTCTGTTTGGGTTAAGAATAACCAAAATGCGAGTGCAAATCCTAATAAAATGGAAAAGCGAAAAGAAAAAAAAGTTTTGAAGTGTTTAAGAAAAGACATTTTTTCTCCTATCTGCGACGTCTACGAATAACAGTTCTTGAAGGTTTTTTGGGTTTGGTTTGTGTTTTTTCGACAGTGGTATTATTATTAATGGGAAGAATGGGGGAGTTTAGTTCTTTTTCTTGAATGTTAATCATGGCTTGATTTGCCTTGTTACGTTCAGATAAAGACATCCCCTCTTCCAAATGTTTTTTAGCATTTTCAGCTTCTTTCATTTCTTTTGTAGCGGCTAAAGAAAAGTAAGCATGTGCTTTTGCTGTATCGACAGAAACACCATCTCCATTCGCATAAATAACGCCTAAAGCATATAAAGATGGTTCATATCCTTTTGCTGCAGCATATGTATAAAATTTAATTGCCTCACTGATGTTTTTTGATACATAAATACCATTTTGGTACATATATCCTAAATTATGGAAAGAATTGATATCGTCAGCTCTTGCAGCGATAGTATAATAGTTAAAAGATTTTTGAGGATCTTGAACTGAGGGCTCATTTAAGTAGATTTCAGCCAAATATCTTGCTGCAATAGGTTTGTCCATTGTTGGTACTTTTGTTAAATATTCAAGAGCTTTGTTAACGTCTTTTGGCATGTTATCTCCAGTATAATACATAACACCTAAATTCAACAAAGCATCACTGTTACCCTTTTGAGCGGCTTTTTCATATAATTCTACAGATTTCTTTTTGTTTTTTTTGACACCAATGCCCTCGCTGTATAAGTATCCCAACATAGCTTGAGCCATGTCAGAATCTTGAGCTGCGGCCATATTAAGATAGTTAATAGCTCTTTTTGTATTTTTGGCAGTACCTAAACCATGGAGAGTTAAATACCCTGTGTAGTATTGCGCACGAATATCTCCTTCGTCAGCCAAAGGCTTAAATTCTGCATATGCAATCGGCCAACGTTGCTCTTTAAAGGCTTTTTCCCCATCATTGAAATTTGCTAACGCCATTCCAGAACAGCATGTTATCATTAAAAACAGCAGTATTTTTTTCATGGCGCCTCCTATTTTTTGCCTATTTTATTATTATAACATATTTTAATAAAAAGCAAAAGTTTTTTTTAGCAATTTATATTTTGAAAAAAATAGTTCTTTTTGTGGAATAATTTTATAGAATGTAATTAAAGATAACGAGGTATAAGTGATATGAATATAAAAAAGGAAGTGTTATAAAATAGTATATATCCCTATGGTATAATTTGATTTTTGATGCCATTTTTATGTTTTCGAATGTGTGATAAAACAAGTAAAAAAATGCCCCGATTTCTCGGGAGCATTTTTTATCAATATCAATACTTAAATCATTGTGCTTAAAAATGCAACAGCTTCAGCAATTTTATCTGGATTTGTACCACCGGCTTGAGCCATATCACTGCGGCCACCACCGCCTTGACCGCCAACGATTTGGGCAGCAGCTTTAACCATATCCACGGCATTATATTTATCCGTTAAATCAGCTGTTACACCAATAACAATGGATACTTTACCTTCGTATGTGCCAAAAGCACCAACGATACCAGAACCGATTTTCTTTTTAAATTCGTCAACCATTGGTTTTAGCTCTTTTGCTGGTACATCATGCAAGATTTTACCCATAACCTTAATGCCGTTAACTACTTTGTAATCTTGTTCAGCGTTTGCAGAGGAACCACCCAAAGCCACTTGACGGCGCAAATCGGCAATTTCACGTTCCATTTTCTTTTTGCCTTCAATGACATTTTCAACTTTTGAACGCAAATCAGCAACAGATGTTGAACGTGTTAAAACCAACATATCGCTGATCATTTTGCTGATTTCATTCATTTTGTTGATAATTGGGCGACCGACCATTGCTTCAATGCGGCGAACACCAGCGGCAACAGCACTTTCGCTGATGATATGGAATAATCCGATATCGCCTGTGGCACGGGCATGTGTACCACCACACAATTCACGAGATAAAACCGTATCGCCATCACACATGGAAACAACACGGACTGTGTCACCATATTTTTCATCAAATAAAGCCATAGCTCCTATTTTAACGGCTTCGTCTGGTGTCATAATATCGGTTGTTACAGCGACGTTTTTCAAAATCATGTTGTTGACAAGACGTTCTGTTTCACGAATTTCATCTGGTGTCATAGCTTTGTTATATGTAAAGTCAAAGCGGAATAAATCTGGAGACACCATAGACCCCTTTTGATGAACGCTGTCACCTAACACTTGACGTAAAGCAGATTGCAACAAGTGTGTAGCAGAGTGGTGTGCACGAATGTTAAAGCGTCTATCTTCATTAATTGCAAAGATACCTGTATCGCCAGTTTTGACGGAACCAGAAATAACTTTACCATAATGAACGGTCAGAGAACCACCAGCCTTATGCAATGTGTTTGTGATTTCAATTTCACCGCCAGATGTTTTAACACATCCGGTATCGCCGATTTGACCCCCCATTTCACCATAAAATGGTGTTTGGTTGGCAACAATGGCCACTTCATCACTGGTATTTACTTGATTAACTTCGGCGCCATCTTTAACTATAGCAACAATGGAAGCTTCCACGGAGTTATCATTATAACCCAAAAATTCTGTAGCACCGTTTTTTTCAGCAATTTGGAACCATACTTTTTCATCGGCACCATCACCTGAACCAGCCCAAGATTTTCTGGCTTCAGCACGTTGTTTTTCCATAGCGGCTTCAAAACCAGCCGTATCCACATTCATGCCTTTACCACGCAAAGCATCTTGAGTTAAATCAAGAGGGAAACCATATGTATCATACAAACGGAAAGCCACATCACCGGCCAATGTATCGCCATGCCCCATTGTGGCTGTTTCGGCATCTAATAATTTCAAGCCGGCATCCAAAGTTTGTTTAAATCTTGTTTCTTCCAAACGTAAGGATTCTTCAATCATTTTTTGGTTAGTCCCCAATTCTGGATAAGCTTCACCCATTGTTTCAATCAAAGATGGTACTAATTTGTGCATTAATGGATCTTGGCACCCGATTAAGTGAGCGTGACGCATTGCGCGGCGCATAATACGGCGCAAGACATAACCACGGCCTTCATTAGATGGCGTAACACCATCTGCTAACAAGAATGATGTTGAACGTAAGTGGTCGGCAATCACGCGCAAAGATGTTTTGTGGTCACCATATGGTTCTACACCGGCAATAGTGGCGGCTTGTTCAATTAATTGTGTGAAAATTTCAATGCCATAGTTATCGTTTGTGCCGTGTAAAATAGCGCTGACACGTTCCAAACCGGAACCTGTATCAATGGATTTTTTCGGTGTTTCAATGCGGCTGCCATCTGGTAAATCTTCGTATTGGTCAAACACTAAGTTCCAAATTTCAATAAAACGGTCACCATCTTCTTCCGGTGTGCCTGGTCTGCCACCCCAATATTGTTCGCCATGGTCATAGAAAATTTCACTGCAGGGACCACAAGGACCTGTGTCACCCATTTGCCAGAAGTTATCTTTTGTGGCAATGGAAATAATATCTTCATCTTTTAAACCAGCAATTTTTTTCCACAAAGCGCGTGCTTCGTCATCTGTGTGATATACTGTCACACACAATTTGGATTTATCCAAACCAATTTCCTTTGTGAGTAATTCCCAAGCATAATAGATAGCTTTTTCTTTAAAATAATCACCGAATGAAAAGTTGCCGAGCATTTCAAAAAATGTGTGGTGACGACGTGTATAACCCACATTGTCTAAGTCATTATGTTTACCCCCGGCACGAACAGATTTTTGTACTGTAGCAGCACGAGGAAACGGTGGTTTTTCGGCACCTGTAAAATAGTTTTTAAATTGCACCATCCCGCTGTTTGTAAACATTAAAGTTGGGTCGTTTTTGGGAACCAAAGAACTAGCCGGAACAATAACGTGATCTTGTTTTTGAAAGTAGTTGATAAATGTTTTGCGAACATCATTCGTGATATTTTTAATCATAGTCTTTTCCTTTATGTTTGATTATGGGCGCAATTATAGCCGAAAATATACTAAATGTCAAATGGATAATGTGAGGTTTATGGGGTAAATTTTTGAATTTTATACTTGTGTTTTACCGTAAAATTTGATAAGGTTCCTTTTGAAATAAGTGATGTTTGCTCTATGGGTTAGAAATATTATTCCTAACTTTCTTCTGGTTATTATTCATCATGGTGATTTTTTATATTGGAGGTAATATGAAATTTTTATTTTCTTTGGTGATTATTTTGTGCGCTCTTCCATCTTTCGCTTGTAATGGTGGTAAGTTAATGACGGGTTATAATGGTGTAACGTTTTGTGCTAGTAATATGAAAATGAATTGGTGGAGTGCTTATCAATGGTGTGAATCACAAGGATACACATTGGCTCATCCGGACAGAGCGTGTATTTACACCAAAAATGGTGTAACTTATCATTGGCAAGATACATTGAAAAATGGTGGTGGAGGTTGTCAGAATTTTGGTAGTTATTGGGACGATTTTTATTCTAAATTAGGCGGAACTTGGTTAAATTTTCCACAAAATAATAAGATGTTGGCAATCACTTATGGCGGTGCAGTAGCTTATCTGGGGGGGAGTGATCAAACAAATAATTTTAGAGCACTTTGCGATACGGGAAATTAATAAACATGGTATCTTACAACCCCTTTATCACTTTTTTCATCAAAGTGGGAAAGGGGTAATTTTTTAACTCGTTTGGTTGTGCAAAAACACCGTCTGGGCGAATACCACAATTTATTTCTCCTTTAACAATGTGTAATGTTAAATGAAAGTGGGTAAAAACATGGATAATGGTTTTGCCTGTGTCTTGCCAATTTCCCTCAAAAGATGGTTCATTATCATAATGCCATGGGAATTCATACAGACCGGATAATAATCCTTTGCCAGCTCGTTTTTGGATGTAATAGCCACCTTGTTCATTTTGAATTAAATAAAGCGTGCCAATACGTTTTTGTTTTTCAGGCTTTTTGATTAATGGAATTTGTTCGGTAATGCCAAGCTCACAGGCAACGCATTCCTTGTGCCACGGACATAACAAACATTTTGGTGATGTTGGGGTACAAATAGTAGCTCCTAAATCCATAATGGCCGAAGCATAATCGGCTCCGTGTTTTTGAGGTGTTAATGCACAAGCTCGCCGATAAATATCCTCTCGATTGATTTCATCTGTGATACCATATAATCTGGCAATAACCCGAATGACATTTCCATCCACAACCGTTTCGGGCATATTAAAGGCAAAAGCACAAATACTAGATGCCGTATAGGGGCCAATTCCTGGTAATTTCAACAGTTCATCCCGATTTTGTGGGAATTGTCCGTTATATTTTTCCATTAAAACTTTGGCACATTCATGGATTTTTTTTGCCCGTGTATAATAGCCAAGACCTTGCCACATCAATAATACATCACCAATATCGGTAGCGGCTAAAATATCTAAAGAAGGAAAACGTTTCATCCAGCGGTCAAAATAATCCAAAACGGTTTTGACGGTTGTTTGTTGCAACATAATTTCCGAAATCCAAACAGCATAAGCATCTGGATGAGCTTTACCTTTAACACGCCAAGGTAGTTCTCTGCCGTTTTTATTATACCAATCCAGTAATTTTTTTGCCAGCTGTTCCATTATTCAGTCATTGGCATTTGAGATGAAAGTGGATTTGATGCTGGTTGAGTTTCTTCTAAATCAGAAGGTGTCATTGCATCACTATCCTCGCTCATTTGAGGTTGTTCAGCAATTTTTTCTGGTTCTACAGAGGTTGGTATTTGTTCCATTTCTTGGGAAATTTCCTCATCATTTGGTTCATTTGGAAATTCTACAGGAGCAATTTCCTCACGAACCGTTGTTTGGACCGTTTTTGTATAAATTTGCAAACGTCGGCCAGATGGGTGGACATTTAAAAAGACCTCTTGTCCAGGTTTGACTTTTTCTTGCATGATTAAGAATGATAATCGGTTTTCAACTTGTTCTTGGATAAGACGTTTTAAGGCGCGAACACCGAATTTGGATGTGAAAATTTCATCCACAAACCAATCTTTTGCACTGTCATCCACAACAATGCTGTATCCTAAGTTTTTAGCCCGTTTCAATAATTTATTCAGGTGAATATCTACAATTAAACGCAAGTGTTCTTCATTTAATTGGTGGAAGGATACCACATCATCCAAACGGTTAATGAACTCGGGACGGAAATATTGTGTCAAAGCATCCACCCGTTGATAGGCTGGTAAATTCGCCCCAACGTTAGAGGTTAAAATAATGATTGTATTTCTGAAATCTACGGTAATCCCTTTACCATCTGTCAGACGACCTTCATCCAATAATTGCAACATCAAGTTCATGATATCTGGATGGGCTTTTTCAATTTCGTCAAATAACACGACTTGGAAAGGTTTTAAACGAACAGATTCAGTTAAATAACCGCCTTGTTCATAACCGGGTTGTCCTGGAGCAGGGCCAACCATACGTGCCACAGCCGAACGTTCCATATATTCAGACATATCAAGACGGAGCAAGGCCGTTTCATCATTAAACATAAAATCGGCTAAAGATTTAGCAAGTTCGGTTTTACCAACACCGGTAGTACCGATAAATAAGAATGAACCAATTGGGCGGTTAGGGTCTTGTAAGCCAGAACGAGCACGGCGAATCGCATTCGCAACAACTACAACGGCATTATCTTGGCCAATAACGCGTTCTTTTAAATATTTTTCGGCATTAGCAAGACGCTGTTTGTCTTCAGCATCTACTTTTTCAACTGGAATTCCTGTCCATTCGGCAATCGTACGGTTGCAATATTCAGGTTCTACAATATTTTTAGATGGATCTATCATACCCTTGGCCATATCCATCATCAATAAACTGGCGGAATCATCTAATAAGTCTAAAGCTTTTGATGGGAATGCTCGTTGCTTAATATATCGATGTGATAATTGGCATGCAATTTTAATCGTTTCATTCGGAATAACAACGCCATAATGGTTTTCAAATGTATGTTTCAAATTGGTGGCAATTTGAATACTTTCATCTACCGTGGGTTCTTCCAAAAACAATGTTTGTATATGGCTCATCACCGAATGATCTTTTTCCATATAGGCTACAAAGTTTGCTGTATCGGATTCAACAATGCAATTGAGTTTGCCATTCATTAAAGACAATTTTAAGAATTTTGCCGGCTCTTTGTTCTCTGGATTGGTATCCATATTAACTAAGAAACTGATATCCTTAATGTACAACAAATAAGCTTCCGGATTATCAACAATAACTTGCAAAGTGCGTTTAACTGTTTCAGCATATTCTTCTTCGTTTTTGGAATCCAACATAATAGCCGCTACATTTAAACCAACCACTTGTTTTATTTGTAAGAATTCCGGAGCACCCTCAGATGCCATAAACGAGGTTAATCCGTAAATTAAAGCTGATTTACCGACACCAGGAATACCAACAACCAATGGATTATTTTTTGTACTTCTAAGTAAAATATGAATCAAACGTTCCAATTCGTTTTCGCGTCCAACTAGTTCACCTAGCTCCCCCCTTTTGGCAAGCTCTGTGTAGTTTATCAGGTACTTCGCAACGTCTGTTTCAGTCATATTTATTCTCCATACGGGGCAAAGGTAAATTGTTGACGATATTCTAAGGAGTCTTTTTCATCCTCGGCGGCAAAATAATCCGTATCTTGAATTTCTTTATCTTCCAAAACAATGTAGGCATTGTAAGATGAACCCGTCATAACAGCTTGCATATAGGCTTTATCTGGATCACCCCAAACGATTAATTCAGAATCGTCCGGTAAGCCATAGGTTTCAAACATCATGCGCCAAAACATATCTTTACGACGTAATTGTTTGGCCAAATTGCGTTGTGTCATAGTTAAAGAATTGTCGCCTTCACTTTCATAATAAATTTTGAAAGCTTGATTGTCTGTTGCATATGAGCTGAACAATACACGGATATATTCTTTAGTAGATGCCTTTTTGAATGTCATCGAGGATATATATTTAACATCATCACGATCTGCTTGACGTTCAATACATAAACGCATTTCATTTAGTGGATATACTCGTCTATCACGACAGTTTTGTTCATAAAAAGCGCTACGGAACATAGGAATAGAATATTTTATTTGTGTTCGTTTAAAGCCCATTTCACGCATAACATCAATGACATCTTCTGGATACATACCCAACATTAATCCAGATAATTCAAAATCATGAACATTGTGTGTTTTTCCAAATAAGTTTTCTATAGCCTCTGCAGATTGTAGCATAGGGGTTGATGCCGCGAAGCCTGTATTTGATGTGTTTTTTTGTGAAATAGTTGAAGTTGTAGTCGTATGATGAATACTTGATGATACATTTTGAGACACTTCATGTGTTTCACTGGATGTATTGGATGCTTCGGATTTTTCGTTGTTTGACTCAGTTTCTTGAGAGATGCGTTTTAATTGCATAATTCCAGATCCTTTTTTAAAGGAAACAGGGGTTGTTCTCTCAAAGTTTTGAGATGTTATATCCTTTGTTTGTGTCTCTTGTGTTTCTTTTATTTCCTTAACAGGTTCTATTGCCTTTGTATCTTGTTTTTTATTTTTAGATAAATTTACTTCAATTGATGGTAGAGGATTTGGTGTTAAAACCAATTTATCTAGAGGTTCTGCAGAACGACCAATATTGGGAAGATTTGGTGTAGGATCTTCAAAAACAGGAATATTTTCTTGAGCAAAACCAGTATGTGTACCAGCTAAAATTAATAAACAGAATAATATTTTTTTCATAAACAGCCCCTTTATTTCTTGACCTTTTTATATTATAAAGGTAAATATGTAAACAAAGTATTAAAAAAAATTGATAAAAGCAAGGAAAAAATGGTAAAATTAGAAGCAGTCGTCGTTTTTTGTGGTAGTGGTGAAGGAAAAGACCCTATTTATATGGAGCAAGCTGAACGAATGGGGGCTATTTTAGCTCAAAATAATATTAAGTTAATTTATGGTGCTGGAGGTCGTGGCTTAATGGGAGCTGTTGCCAAGGGCGCATTGGATAATGATGGTTATGTGATTGGTGCAACGGTACGAACTCTTTATGAAATTGAACAAGCCGATTTAGTAGATACGGCCATTCATAAATTTGAAGTATGGGATAAAATGTCTAATCGTAAGGTGTCCATGACAAAACAAACGGATGCTATTTGTGTATTGCCCGGAGGACTTGGTACATTAGATGAGTTGTTTGAAGTTTTAGTCTTGCGTCAAATTCAAATTAGCAACAAACCAATTGTTGTTGTTAATGTGAATGGTTTTTATAATAGTTTATTGACGATGTTAAAGGAAATGTCAGATGCTGGTTTTATTAAACCACATCAATTAAATTTAATGCGTTTTGTTGATACAGTAGATGAGGTATTGCCTGCGATACGTGAAGAATTAGAAGTATTAGAAATGCAAGGGAGATAGCATGAAAAAATACGTTTTTATTGTGAGCGCTTGTGTGACATTATTAGCAGGATGTGCGTGTCCACCAAAAGATCCAGAAGCTTTACGTGTTTATCAAGAAACTAATGATCCATTGGAGCCATTTAACCGCGGGATGTTTGCTTTTAATATGGCTGTTGATAATGTGGTATTAGAGCCGGTTGCAAAAGGGTATCGTGCTGTTACTCCGGAAATTGCTAGAACAGGTATTAAAAACTTTTTTAAAAATTTAAAACAGCCAGTTTATTTTGCAAATGCAGTATTTCAATTAGAAGGTAAGCAAGCTTTGTCAATTGCAGGCCGCTTTTTTACCAATACCTTGTTTGGATTTTTTGGTTTTGCTGATACGGCATCTGAAATAGATATTCCCGTTTATGAACCGGATTTTGGACAAACATTATATGTATGGGGGATTAAAAATGGTGGACCATATTTGGTGTTACCTGTTTTGGGACCGTCTAATCCACGAGATGCGATTGGTTGGGGGGCAGATTCGTTAATGGCGCCACTTGATTGGGCATTAAAGGGAGAGCCGGTTTTATTATATTCCAAATTTGCAGTTGAAAGTTTTTCGAAACGGGAAGGTGCTCTTGAATTTTTAGATTCTTTAGAAAAAGGGTCTACGGATTTTTATGCAACAATGCGCTCTATGTATCGTCAGAATCGTAAAAATAAGTTAGAAAATTCAAATGTAATTATTGGTTATGATCAAGTTGTTAAGAAAAAAGATTATGAATTTGATTTTTCAATGGATGAAGAGTTTGAAGAAGAATAGGAGGATATAATGAAAAAAATCTTATCTTTAATTTGTGGTGTGTTTTTGTCTGTTTCTGTTCAGGCAGCAGAACCATCCATTATGTTTATAAATGATTTAACAGATGATATTATTACAAATGTTTTAAAATCAGATGATACACAAGAAGAAAAGTTTATCCGTTTTAAAACAGCTTTTGAAAACGCATTAGATATGAAAAGAATTGGGCGTTTTGTATTGGGTGTTTATTGGAAAAAAGCAACACCAGAAGAACAACAAGCCTTTTTAAATGCTTTTATTGATTTTACAACAAAAACATGGGCAGATAGATTTGATTTATATACTGGTCAACAAATTGTTTTTTCGGGGAGTCGTAATGCAGAAGGTAAAAGTGAATTATATGTTGATTCTACCATTGAAAATAATCCACCAGTAGCCGTTATTTGGCGTTTAAAACAAACAAAATCGGGTGATTTTAAAATTATTGATATCATTGTAGAAGGTGTTTCCATGGCTATGAGTTATCGTAATGAATATAGTGCTTTTTTACAAAAAAATGGGGGAAAGTTGCCCGTTTTGACTCAGGAATTGGAACAAAAATCAGCTGATTTTAAATTTTCTAAAAAGTAATAAAATCAACTTTTATTTGGTATAAAAGGTCGGTATAAGCCGACCTTTTTTGACATTTTGGGCATTGTATGATATAATAGAGGGGAATAAAATGAGGTGCCTATGAGTTTGAATGAAACATTAAAACAACATCAAATAATGCCTTCGTCTGTTGGTCAAGAGGCAAGTGATGTCACATATTCGAAAGAAGATATGTTTCAAAAGAATTTAAATAATTTGTTAAATGGTATAAAAAATAACACTAAAAATCCCAAGAACGAAGAACGCTTAAAACAAATTTTGAATGAAATCTCTAAAACTGATCAAGGGCGAGATATTATTTCTAGATTACCTCAAGGTGTAAAGTTGGAAATCGCTTCTTGGAAAGATATGTTAATGGATCCACATATGCTTATGACGAAGGGAACATATAATTATGTAGATAAAACTATATCACTGCGACCATATTCATTTAATAAAATAAATCAAAATTCATTAAAGCAGACATTAATTCATGAACTTAGACATGCTAATCAAGATGCGCTACATCAAACCAATAGAAATATATTTTCGATTCATGAGACATTTAAATTGTCTAAATTGCGTGAAGCCGAAACTCATGCGTGGTTTAAAACGAATCGTTTTTGTCAAAAACACTTTGGCAGTTGGTTAAATCCTGATGAAAATAAAATAACGGGGTTTATGAAACGTGATTTAATTGCCGAAAAGAAAAAGATTTTTGGATTTTTACCGAATCCATTTTTTAACGAAAATAAGGTTAAAAACTCTAAAAATTATATTTTCCAAGATGCCTTAAAGAAAAATAACGGTGATATATATGCTGCACAAAAAGCTTTAACAGGGGTTCATTTAAAGGAATTGATGAATTCGCGTGTTGGAATAAAAGATTTGTATTGGAAATTTTACTATGATAATAATTCTTTGGGGAGGGCGATACATTTTTCAAGACAGAGTAAAAATGTATTATCCAACCCGGAAGAATACAATAAAGTTTTAGATCGTTATCAATCTGATTATGGTGTTGAACGTCAAGATATTGATAAAACAGGGTTGTCACAAGAATATGAAGAAATATTGCAAAAAAATCATGAACGCAAAGTTGCAATGGGCAATAAAAAGGAAACATCTAGGTTGTATTCTATGCCACGTTTGAAAATGGCTTGTTTATCTCAAGTAAAATCTAATAATATTGTCA
The DNA here is from genome assembly GCA_017559525.1 of Alphaproteobacteria bacterium. GTDB lineage: Bacteria > Pseudomonadota > Alphaproteobacteria > CAAHEQ01 > UBA3637 > UBA7488. The sequence continues at coordinate 71,034 of JAFYRI010000003.1, forward strand.
ACCAACAATTGATACAACAAGCGAGGAATGGGGAACATACCTCTCACCCTCAATCCACTAATCAATTTGCGTCCCATATGGCACGAAAACAAAAACATGATAGATAATCGATAGAAGTAAAAAACATCCCCTCCAAAAAACAGAGGGGAGTCTTTTATACTGTTTCAGGAATTGGTTCTGTTACCGTTTCTAGTTCAGGTAACTCTCCTGCTGTTGGAACGGTTGGTCTTGGTTTTATGGTGGATTTTTTCTTGCTTTCTTGACGAATTTTTTTGCCCTCTAATAATTTTGCAATTTCTTCGCCAGATAAGGTTTCGTATTCCATCAAACCATGGGCTAAAATATCCAATTCTTTTTTGTGTTCTTTTAATAATTTTTCTGTGTGTTTATAAGCTTCATCAATAATACGGCGAATTTCTTTGTCGACCATCAATGCCGTTGAATCAGCCATATTTTTACGTTTAGATATGCTGTATCCTAAAAAGACTTGTCCCTCAGGTTCCTCATAAGCAATTGGTCCCATTGTATCACTCATACCCCATTCGGTAACCATTTTTCGGGCAATATTGGTAGCGACCTGAATATCATTACTGGCACCAGTTGAGACATTTTCTTTGCCCAATATCATTTCTTCAGCAATACGACCACCAAATAAAATAGATAAACGGCTGGTTAAATATGTCATGGATTGAGAGTATTTATCCTTTTCTGGTAATTGCATTGTCACACCCAAAGCACGTCCCCGTGGAATAATTGTCACTTTGTGTAACGGATCTGATTCTGGTAAGTGTAAAGAACAAATTGCATGGCCAGCTTCATGATATGCTGTCATCATTTTTTCTTTATCATCCATGACCAATGAACGACGTTCTGAACCCATCATGACTTTATCTTTGGCGTCTTCAATATCACGCATTGTCACCATTGTTTTATTGCGTCTGGCGGCGAGTAAAGCTGCTTCGTTAATTAAGTTTGCTAAATCAGCTCCAGAAAAACCAGGAGTGCCTCGTGCAATAACAGCTAAATCAACGTCTGGAGCCAAAGGTACTTTTTTTACATGCACTTTTAAAATGGCTTCACGGCCACTGATATCCGGATTTGATACGATAATTTGTCTGTCAAAACGACCAGGTCGCAACAAAGCTGGATCCAATACATCTGGACGGTTTGTCGCAGCAATTACAATGATGCCTGAATTTGTTTCAAAACCATCCATTTCAACCAATAATTGGTTAAGTGTTTGTTCGCGTTCATCATTACCGCCGCCAAGACCAGCACCACGATGACGACCGACGGCGTCAATTTCATCAACAAACAAGATACATGGACTTGCTTTTTTGGCTTGTTCAAACATATCCCGAACACGAGAAGCACCCACCCCTACAAACATTTCAACGAAATCAGAACCGGAAATGGTAAAGAATGGTACACCAGCTTCTCCAGCAATGGCTTTAGCCAATAATGTTTTGCCTGTTCCCGGAGGGCCGACAAGTAAAGCGCCTTTTGGAATTTTACCGCCTAAACGTTCGAATTTTAACGGAGATTTTAAAAATTCAACGATTTCTTGTAACTCTTGTTTCGCTTCTTCGATACCAGCAACATCGGCAAACGTTACTTTCTTTTTGCCGCCGAGCAATCTAGCTTTTGATTTGCCAAAGCTCATAGCTTTACCATTACTGGCTGTCATTTGGCGCATCATAAAAAATAAAAGTCCAAAGAATAATATCATTGGTAACCAAGTTAATAAAGTTACTCCCCATCCAGCGTTTTCTTTTTCTGGAGCAATAGCCGATAATGCTACATTATGTTGTTCTAATAAAGAAACAAGGCCCGAATCTTGTGGAGCATATGATACAAACTTTTGGTTGTTTTTTAATAAACCAGATAAAGATTGTCCTTGCATTTCAACACTTAAGACTTCATTTTTTTTGATTTTATCAACCAAAACAGAATATGTTAGTGTTTGTGCGCCTTCCATTTTGTTAGGGGTGCTAAATATATTTGCCAAAGTCATAACACTTAAGAAAATAATAACCCATGTAACTAAGCTGCGTTTTCCGGAATTATTGTTATTCGCCATTTATTGTCCTTTATTTTTTACTGATAAATTCAATATATATTTTTATATGAGATGTGTTAAGGTTATAATCAAGTTTTTTGCTTTTTTCAAGCGTTTTTTTTATCTCAACAATCGGGAAAGATTGTTGTACTAAAAAGGGAATATTTTTTTGAGTTTTTTTACTTGTTCCAGCATATATAATTGCGGGTTTTTCACACCAAATACGGAACCTATCCCAAGTTATCCATTTTTTAGCCGGAATATTTTTTAGCGGTTCTTGACGGGCATGTTCTTTGGCAATAAAAATATGTTTGCGATAACTTATAATATGACAGTGAGCTAATGTAAAGCACTTTTTAAAATTGCTGAGTGCATTTTCTAATGATTCCATAGATAGAGGTGTTTCACTTTGTCCAATGGTATCTAATGTTTTTGCAAATACTCTTAGACGAATTTCCATCGGAATTTGTTCAAATTCTGATATTGCAATTTTTGCAAAGCCTCGTTCATCAATTTTAACATGGGTTTTAAAAAATAAATCGGTGTAAAAATTAAGAGCTTCTTTAGCACGCTGTAGTCGTTTGGTGGATAATAAAATACCCGTTTTTGTTAATCCGATGCGCCATAGGTTTTTCAGTTCTAAACGCCATCTGACACGTTCGAAGGTTGTATCTTGATTCATAGGGTCTTCAACCCAGGAGATTTTTTTTGATTTGAGTGTGTTCAAAATATCTTCTTTATTCGTATTTAAAAAAGGGCGAATAAGCGTTAAATTTCCTCGTTGAGCAATGGGGTTAATGCTACACAATCCATCGATACCACTGCCTCGAGCAAGGCGAGCAAAAAAGGTTTCGGATTGATCGTCACTGTGATGGGCTAAACAAATGTACTGGATGTTATTTTTATTGCAAAATTCTTGTAATAAATTATATCGAATATCTCGTGCTTTTTCTTCAATCCGAGTTGTTGGTTTGGGACCGTTATATGTCAAAATATGATGCTCAATATTTAATTTTTTCATTTGACATGCAACCCAATTGGCTTCTTCGGCTGCTTCATCACGCAAATTGTGATTGATGGTCAGACCAACAATTTTGATGCCATGTTTTTGTCCCCAGTTATTTAATAAAACCGCTAAGCATAAACTGTCTGCACCACCAGACACACCAACGCCAACAGTTGATTGATGTGGAATGTTAAAAGTGGCCATAATGGCGTTGAAGTCAGATTGCTTTATTGTTGACACGCTAATTTTTTAGCCTCATCTTTTGCTCGAGTTAAAGTTGTTGCGGATGCTTTTGGAAATTCATCTGGCAATGCGGTAAATGCTTCGCAAGCTTGTTCTTTCTTACCCAAATTGCTCATTGTTAAACCTAATTTTAATAAGTTATCAGCTGCCTTAGAATTGTTTTTATAGGTTGTAAATCCTTCTGCAAAAATGGGGGCTGCTTGTTCATATTGACCGCGGGCATAATATGTTTCACCTAACCAATAATTGGCATTGCCAGCCAAGTCATCTTTTGGGTTGTCTTCTATAAATTTTAAAAATGCTTTTTCGGCTGCAATATGGTTTCCCTCTCTGAGCATTTTGTATGCATCATCATATTGTTCTTTAGGTGTTTTTTTGGGAGTATCCGATGTTTTTCCATCTTCCGTTTTTTTGTTGTCATCAGATGTCTTTTTTTGTTCCAACAAGTTGAAACGTACATCAACATCTGCATTGATTTTGCTTAATTGTTCTTTTGTTTGAGATAATTCATGCGTTAATTGTTCTACTTTTTGTGTCAATTCACTTAATGCAGTTTCTTGAGCCATAATTTTATTTAATAATTCATCGGCTTGTTCATTTGAAACGGGTTGTTCCGAATTATCACTTGGTGTGTGTCCTTTATATACTCGTTGTTGAACTAAAATTAAATCATGTTCCAATCGTTCCATTTTTTCTTGTAAAGAATATAGCGGAGTGCCCATTTGAGCCAATGCACTGTTTGCCAATAATAAAATGGTTGCCACTAAAGTCAGATGTTTCATGTTATTCCTCATTATAAAAAACCTCTTACCATATTACAGGTAAGAGGTCTTTTTTGCAAAAGTTTTTTTGCGTTTCTTACAAAAAATTAGTATGCAACTGTTGTTGCGTTACGGTTTTTAGCGTAAGCTTCTTCTGTTGAACCAGAAACAACAGGTTTTTCTGCGCCATAAGAAATTGTTTTAATGCGGTTTTTGGTAATGCCTTTAGCAATTAAATAACTGGCAGCAGCATTCGCACGACGTTCACCTAAAGCCAAGTTGTATTCACGTGTTCCGCGTTCATCGCAACGACCTTCAATAACAATTAAAGCACGAGGATTGTCTTTTAACCAAGTGGCTTGTTCTGTTAAGTATTCTTTTGCTTCATCATTTAATACAGCACTGTCAAAAGCAAAATAAACAACAGCATTGACTTCATCGGCAAAATCTTCTGTTGTAGATGTTGGTTGTAAATCGGCGATATTGACATCATCTTTCCAACCACCGCTGGCATTTCCGTATAAATCTGCGCCTTGTTGTTTTGATGCACAAGCACCTAACAAAGATACTGTGCAAATAATGGCAAATAATTTTTTAAACATTTTGTTTCCTTTTTTGGTTGATGGTCATAAAAATCCCATTTGATATGGGTAGAAAGAACCCCTTTCTCTCTGTTTGTTAGAAAAACACATTTTTTATGGTTAGTCAAGAAAATAGTATTTGTTTTTATTGTCGTATATTTTGATTTCGTGATTGTGTAATGTGTTTTGATATTGAATGATGTTTAGAAATCCATTTTGATTGTGCCATTTGTTCAATCGTTTTTTGAAGGCAAAAATCTGCAATTGTTTCACCATTTTTTGTTCTGGCAAAACGATTAGCGCCATTTTTGATTAAAAAATGATAGGCTTCTTTATTTTCTAAACGTGTAGCCAAATGTAAGGGGGTTTCACCATATTCATTTGCTTTATTGACATCAATGCCACATTTTATAATAATTTTTGCTATATCTAAAAAAAGACGATAGTGTGTTTGTGTATGTAACAAAATTAAACAATATAGTATAGTTTGTGATTTTGTGTTTTTTATCATGGGACATATCTTGTAAAAAAAACGCCCTGACAGAGCAGGGCGTTTAATTAAAAATTATTTTTCAACACATTGTGGACATGGATCATTTGGATCTTCACATGGACATTTTACTTCAGCTGGTTTGTCCTCTGGTTTGTTTTCTTGATAATTTTCCCACCATGTTTTTTCTTTTGGGGCTTCTACTTCTACAGAAATATCAGCTTCAACAGCAGGTGTTTCAATAATTTCAGATTTGATAACTTTTGCCGGTTCTTCTATAACAGTCGTTTTTACTTCTGTTTTTAAAATGGTTTGTGATGCAGCACATGTTCCATCGCATGGAACATTACTTTTGATAATAGCTAACGGATTACCGTTTGAGTCTTCAGCCGTAACATATGTTTTTGGAGAATTTTGTTTTACAGTTGCAAGCAAACAATTTCTGTAGGCTTCATGATCATCAATAGATAAACATCCTTCATTTGCGCGTTTTATGGCTAATTTTTCGGCTCTTTCAGCACCTCTGTCTTCTGGATTGTAATAATAACAAGCACTTAAAGCTAAACAAACAGCGATGATTCCTAAGATGTTTTTTGTTTTCATGTTTCTTCTCCTTGCAAGTTTATATTATACATTTACCCTTCTTTTTTTTCAAAATCAACAAAAAAATGCACATAAGAGAGGATTTAATTGCTTTTAAATTTGTTTAAGTGTTGTTGGTGTATTTATTAAAAAGAGTAATAACTCTATCTTTATCATATTTTTTATTCCAAAATTTCATTTCTTATATAATGTAAAAATGAATATTTTGTGGTTGAATATCAATTTAACAAAAGGTATTGATAAATATGAAAAAAACATTGGTTTTACTCTGTTAGTGATTGAAGCCTCTATCCGAAGCAAACACATGGTATTGTATTTATTGGTAAAAGAGGGGTGTATGGTATGGGAATTTGGCAATACTAAAGTGAAGCTGTAGGGAATGGTTATTATAATAAAACAAATGTCTGTTAAAAGATTTTTTATATATAATATTTATTGAAAAAGATTTATAAGGGGGGCGAATAAACATATACGTGAAAATAGTTAGTATTCACGACAATGCTTATAAAAAAACGGCCTTCTGTTTGAAGGCCGTTTAAATTAATGTAATAATGGAGACCATGCCGGATCGGAGGCATCTTTTGGTGTATCAATTAACCGTTCATTATGACCAGTGATATCAATACTATATAATTTACTGCGTCCGTTATTACCCCAAGAATCTGACGGTGATTTGCGATAGAACATCAGGACACGTCCATTCGGTGCCCAAGTTGGTGCTTCAATTAACCAACCGTTTGCAATTAAACGTTCTCCATTGCCATTTGTACGCATAACACCAATGTGGAATAAGCCCGATTTAATTTGAGTATAGGCAATATAATCACCTCTTGGTGACCAAACTGGTGTCGCATAGGAACCATCACCAAAACTGATGCGTTTTACATCTGACCCATCCACATTCATCACATAAATTTGACGTTTACCACTGCGATCCGAGTTAAATGCAATTTGCTTACCATCTGGGGAAAAACTAGGAGATGTATCAATTGCCGGATGATTTGTTAAACGCGTTCTGGTTTTATTTTCCAAATCATATAAATAAATGTCGGTATTGCCTCGTTCAGCCATACTCATAACTAATTTTGTACCATCTGGAGAAAATCTTGGTGCAAAAGTCATCCCTTTAAAATTTCCGACCAGCTCTGATTTACCCGTATCAACATCCATTATATACACTTTCGGATCACCTGTTTTATAAGACAAATATGTAATCTTATTCATTTTTGGTGAAAAACGAGGTGTTAAAACGGTATCCTTCCCATCGCTTAAAAAACGAACATTGGCTCCATCTTGATCCATAACAGCTAATCGTTTGACACGTTTTTTTTGAGACCCGGTTTCAGATATAAATACAATCGCCGAATCGAAATAACCACTTTCACCTGTCATCCGTTCATAAATAGCATCGGCAATAATATGAGCCATTTTACGCCATGAATTTGTGCCGGTTGTTAAAGATTTTGCATCCATTTGAGACATAGCATACACATCCCACAGACGGAAAGAAACGGTCAGTTTATCGTTATCTTGATGAACATCACCATGTGCTAAACCATGAGCTTTAATAGCCTGCCAATCAGCAAACTTTGGCATGGTTCCGGAATTTTCCATTGTTTGGATATAGGCATCTTCATCAATAATGCGGAATAAACCAGAATTTTCCAAATCTGCTGTAATAACTTCTGTCATTTTTTGACCGATATCTGCAGCCTTAGAAGTATTTCCCGTAAATGTTGGTAAAGCGATAGGGGTTGGCTCGGTTTGAGCACCACTGACATCAATTTTCAGTTCAGCGTGTGCTGTCACAGCCATAAATAAAACAATCATACTGATGAATATTTTTTTCATTAATAAACGCCTCCGTCTAGTGGGTTAAACCGCACAAAAATTTCTTTCCATCCTTGATAGCTATCGCCTCGTTTTTCTGCTAACAGTTTAAAGGGTGAGTCCTCTATGTTTTCACAAATATATATAGCTCGTCTGGCACTTTCCGCAACAGAACGGAATGCCGGATCAGATCGCATATTCAAAATTTTAACATCACGAATGCTACCGTCTTTATTGACGTAAGCCCGTACTTCCACAATCATATTTTCAATGCCGTTCAACCCAGCATCAACATTCCAACAACCGCGTAATTTATTGGCAATTAAATCCTTTTCAGAAATGGTCAACGGTTGCATTAAACTGCCTTCTGTACCACCTTCAATGCCATCTTGCACTTCTTGGCCCGTTTCTTGAGTGTCTTGTACTTTGGTAGAAGGACGTGCATTTTTCTTAATATCTTCAACCGAAGCCAACAAACTTTTTAACCCATCCGATTTTTTCTTTTTGGGCTGTTCTTTGACTGGTTCTGTTTTTGGTGTTGGTTTGGGATCAGCCTTAGGTGTTTGCTTTTCCTCTTTTTTGACAGGCTTTTCTTGTTTTTTAGGTGGTTCAACGGCCTTTACTGATTCTTTTGGTTTGGGTTGCTCTTTGGGTTTTGCTGGTTCTGGTTTTGTCTCGGCTTTAGGCGTTGTTTTCTTGACTGTCGTTTTTTGTTTTTGTGGTTCTTTTTTGGGTTCTACCTTAGCCTCTTTTTTCTGTTTTTGATGTGTTTGTTTTTTTACATTTGGTGGTAAATTTGTTAGTTCGCCGATTTGAACCTTTTTCAAATCAATCATAATAACTGGAACGTTTGATTTTTCATAATCTTTCATACTAAATGAAAAGTCCCACAGCAAAAATACTATGATAACGGTATGTAAAACGGCTGAAAAAATATACGCTCTTATTTGCACCGATTACTCCACATTATGCATAATTTTGGCATCTGTTTTTAGCCCGACTTGAGTAAAACCAGCTGTTCTGAGTAATGCCATGACTTCAATAACACGACCATAGGATGATTTTGTATCACCGCTGATAACAATACCGATTTGAGGATTTTCGGCCACAATGGCTTGTACCTTTTTCACTAAAGATTTCATGGCGATTTCATTTGTACCAACATAGATTTTGTCATTAGCCGCAACGCTGATATCCAATGTTTTTTGCTCGCCCTCAATATTTTTTCCGTCACCTTTTGGTAAGGTTAAAGGAATACCACTGGTTAACATTGGTGCCGTAATCATAAAAATTGCCAATAACGACATCATTACGTCAATCAGTGGCGTTAAATTGATTTCGCTTTTGATTCGTTCACGTCTGCGAGAACTACGTGCCATTTTTATTTCTCCATTTGTTCTACTTGACGAGAGATAATCGCCCCAAGTTCATCAGAAAAAGTTTCCATTTTTTTGACAATGCGGTCAATATCATTTGATATTTTATTGTGAGCAATCAATGCCGGAATAGCGGCAATCAAACCAACGGCCGTTGTAAATAAAGCTTCGGCTACACCAGGGGCAACGGCGGCAATATTTGTGCTTTGAGTGGCGCCAATGGCATTAAAGCTGTCCATAATACCCCAAACGGTACCAAATAATCCTAATAACGGTGCAACTGAACCGGTAGAAGCCAAAAACACCATTTTTGTTTCCATTTTATCGGCGTATTTATCAATGGTAATTTGCATAACCTTTTCAATGCGTTCTTCCAAATTGATGGAACCAGCTGCTTTTTTCTGGTCACTCATACTGCGTTTCAATTCTGTCATAGCCGCTACAAAAATGGCAGATAATGGATCGGACGGATTTTTTGCATAAGTGTTATACAATGTTTCCAATGAACCACCAGACCAAAATTTTTCTTCAAAAGCTTTCATATTCATGCGTACACGACGCAATAATTTGATTTTGTCATAAATAATTGCCCAACACCAAAAGGATGCAAATAACAATCCCAAAATCAATAACTTCATAAATAAATCCGATTCAGCAAACATGCTGTACATGGATAATGAGGAACGAGCGGCTTCGGCGTTCATAATTTATTCTCCTTGATATAATTCAAATTTTTCTTTTAAATCGACTGGAATACGAATGGGGGACATAGTTTTGGGGTTTACAAATACGGCTTGTAAAACAATATCCACCAACTCCATATCACCACGTTTAATTGTTTGATTCATAACCATGCTGGCACCACGGATTTCGCCGATAGATGTATGAACGGTCAATAAATCCTCTAAACGGGCAGGGGATTTATAATTGATTTCAGCCTTTTTAATCACAAAGGCAACATCCCTTTCCAATAAATCATTGACTGGCAAACCGACATCTCGTAAAAATTCCGAGCGAGCCCGTTCGGCATAATCCAAATAATTGGAATGATAAACAATGCCACCAGCATCGGTATCTTGGTAATAAATACGTAAATCCATTGTGTGTTTCATTTTATAAATCCTCCAATAAGTCGGGTTGTAGAGCATTATGAGGAGCCTTTAATCCCAAATGTTTAAAACCTAAGGCCGATAGCATACGCCCCCGTGGGGTTCGCATGACAAGACCTTGTTGCATTAAATATGGCTCTATGACTTCTTCTAATGTATCACGCTCTTCGGACAATGCGGCGGCCAAAGTATCAATACCGACTGGACCACCGGCATATTTTTCGGCAATACAACGCAAATATCGTCTGTCCATTAAATCAAGTCCTTGTTTATCCACCTCTAACCGTGTTAATGCCATATCGGCAATTTCTTTTGTGACGGGATTGGAACCTGCAAAATCTCGTACACGGCGCAATAAACGACCCGCAATACGAGGTGTGCCACGAGAACGTTTTGCAATTTCATGAGCCCCTTCATCCGTCATATTTAAATGTAATAATTTGGCACCACGTTTAATGATTTTTTCCAAATCTTCTACATTATAAAATTCCAATCTCATTGGAATACCAAAACGATCACGCAGTGGATTTGTCAATAACCCAGAACGAGTTGTGGCTCCAACCAACGTAAATGGTTGCAAATCAATACGAACAGACCTTGCCCCCGGACCTTCACCGATAACGATATCTAATTGGAAGTCTTCCATAGCGGAATACAATACTTCCTCGACCGTTGGATTTAAACGATGAATTTCGTCAATGAATAACACGTCTTTGGGTTCTAAATTTGTCAAAATCGCTGCCAAATCTCCGGCTTTGGAAATCATTGGCCCCGATGTTGGACGAAAACCAACACCCAATTCTTTGGCCACAATCTGAGCCAATGTCGTTTTTCCTAATCCTGGAGGGCCATATAGTAATGTATGGTCAAGTGCATCACCACGCTTTTTGCTGGCTTCAATAAAAACGCGCAAGTTTTCACACAACAATTTTTGACCGACAAAATCATCTAATGATTGAGGGCGAAGACCTGTATATAATTCTTCATCACCTGCGATTTTTTGAGGGGTAATCAGTCTTTCTTCAGCCATTAAAATGCTCCTTTACCGATTTCTTTTAAGGATAAACGGATAAGTTCTGCCGTTTTGATATCCGGATTATTGCGCATGATGGAGGCAACTGTCATGCCTGCTTCGGATTTGCCGTATCCCAAATTGACCAAAGCGGAGATTGCTTCGTCCATCGCAGCATTTGAAATGTTATTGCTTGTGCCACCATTTTGTAAAATGACCATCGTTTCGTTTGTTCCCAGTGTTCCCGTTTTACCCTTTAACTCGGCCACAATGCGACTAGCCAGTTTTGGGCCAACACCATTTGCACGAGTGATGGCTTTGGCATCACCTGTCATAATTGCCATTTGCAATTCGTTTGCTGATAAAGCCGATAAAATGGCCAATGCTACCTTTGCCCCAACACCTTGTACCGTCGTAATGAGTTCAAAAGCTTGTTTTTCGGTGGCATCGGCGAATCCGAACAAGTGGATGTGATCTTCACGCACTTGCGTTTCAATGAGTAATTTTGCCGCTTGTCCAATACCCGATAATTTAGCAACCGTTTTGGATGAACAAAATACACGGTACCCGACACCGCCGACATCTAAGATAATATAGCCATCAAAAATACCATCTACTAAACCAGATAAAGAGCCTATCATATTTTTTTACCTTTAAAATCAAATGGTTTTAAAATTTGTTTTTGTTTTGTTCTTATGCTAGCCCAAAACGGTAAAAATTGCAATTATTTTTTTGGGGGCTGTAAAAAAAACTCCCCCACTTAAAAAAAGTGAGGGAGCAATATAACAGTCATCCAATGCTTTTAGAATCTTGGTTCGGTTTTTACGGATTTTGCCGAATTAATTAATCCGATAAATTCACCGCGATAACCGTTGTCATCATCGCCTCTGGCAGATTTTGCCAAAGCTTTGATATCATCATAGGACCAATCACCACGGAATTTGCTGTCTTTTAAGTTTTGACCGAAACCAGCGACAGCGATTGAGAATCTAACGTCGTCGGATGTCTTATTCAAATCGGTGTGTGCAATTACCGGTTGTTCAATTAATTTTGATTCTTTTTCTTCCGGTAATTTGTATCTGACTCGTACAAAAGCCGTTTCATCAGATACGTCGGTTGTTTGTGTTTTTGCACCATAACGTAAATCTTCCGTTAACCGATTGGCACTACCCGTTGGAGTTAATTCGTAAATGGCTGTCACGGAATGACCGGACCCAATTTCGCCAGCATCTACTTGATCATTATTGAAATCTTCACGATTCAGCAATCTTGTTTCATATCCGATCAAAATGTAGAAAATGCAATAAAACAAATGGTTATTTGTGAAAAAGAATGATGTGAAATTTAAGATGTAATAGAGCTGATTACCAAAAATATAAAATCTTCTTTTCTTTTAGGTAAAAATAGTGTATGTTAATAAAAAATTAACTCTTGGGCGAATAATTTTGCCCCCTAACATTGGATAAAACGCATGGAAAATACAGAAAATTTACGTATCCCTCCTCAAAATGTGGAAGCAGAACAAGCATTACTTGGTGCTATTTTGTCGAATAATAAAGCTTTAGAAAAAGTGTCTGAATTTTTAAAAGGGGAACACTTTGCTAGTCCAGCTCATGGTAAAATTTATGATGCTGCGAGACTTTATATTGAACAGGGGCGTATTGCAGATCCTATTACATTAAAAGCTGCCTTTGATAATGATGATACATTAAAAGATGTTGGTGGTTCATCTTATTTGATGAAATTGGCAGCAGCATCAGGCACAATTATTAATGCAGCTGATTATGGTCATCAAATTTTAGATCGTCATATTCGTCGTCAAATGATTGCGTTGGGAAATGATATTGTTAATGATGCCTATACAATTAATTTGGATGATGATGCAATTACTCAAGTGGAAATTGCAGAAAAAAAATTGTATCGTATTGCAACAGAGGGTGAATTGCAAGGCGGTCCTAAGGCTCTTAATATTGCTTTGGCGGAGTCATTAAAATCTGTAGAAAAAGCTATGCAGGCGACTGATGGTATTGCGGGTGTATCTACTGGTTTGACTGCAATGGATAAATTATTTGGTGGGTTGCATAATTCCGATTTATTAGTGTTGGCTGGTCGTCCAGCTATGGGTAAAACAGCTTTAGCTATGACAATGGCATTTAATGCTGCAGTTCGTTTTGAGGAAGAAAATAAAAAGCCGGGTGCAGAAAAAAAATCGGTGGCATTTTTCTCTCTTGAAATGTCAGCTGAACAGTTGGCTACTCGTATTTTATCTTCTAAAGCATGTGTTTCTGGTCAGAAAATGCGGACTGGTGAGTTGACGAATGATCAATTTGATGAACTGGCTGCCGCTGTATCATTGCTTAGTAAAGTGCCATTGTATGTGGATGATACTCCTGGTGTGACGGTTAGTGCTATTCGTAATCGTGCTAGACGCTTAAAACGTGATAAAGAAAAGGGATTGGGATTAATTGTTATTGACTATGTTCAACTGATTACAGGTAGTGGACGTAGTGAAAACCGGGTGCAAGAATTGTCTGAAATGACACGAGCTTTAAAAATGATGGCTAAAGAATTAGATGTACCAGTGTTGGTTTTGTCTCAATTATCTCGTTCTGTTGAGCAACGTGATAATAAACGACCAATGTTATCTGATTTGCGTGAATCTGGATCTATTGAACAAGATGCCGATATTGTGATGTTTGTGTTCCGTGAAATATATTATTTGCAAAATGAAACACCAACAAAGCGTATCAATGAAACTGATGATAAATTTGCTATTCGGGTGGCAGAATGGGAACAAAAGAAAATAGATCTTGCAAATCAAGCAGAAGCTATTATTGCTAAAAATCGTCATGGACCTGTGGATAATATTAAGTTATACTTCAATGGTGAGTTTGGTCGTTTCAGTGATTTGGAACGTAATGAGTATCCTGGTTTAAATTAATTATATAAAAATGGAATATTTTAATGAGAAAGCTATTTAATTTAAATAGATGTGATGTTATTCAAGATGTGGTTATGTCTGAAGGTATTATTGTTTCCCCAAATGGAGCTGTTTTTGGTATACCAGAAAAAACACAAGGTGCACGCGATGAAAAAGGGCATCGTCAAGGTGAACATAAAGCACTTTATTTGGGGGATGGCAAAGTATTTTACGATACAGAAAGTCGATGTACTTTTGTGGATGATGAATTAACGCGCTTAGTTCAATATAAAAAAATAGGGGAAAATATTGTAAAGTGCTTAGATTGTGAAATTAAATCAGGGAAAGTTGTTGGTTCATTTTATGCACTAGCTAATGGAGAAAGATATGAAGGGACAGTATCTTCGGATGGTTCTTTTACTGGTAAATGTTTGACGCCAGCTTCTAATAGGTGGTATATGAACGGTTTAAGGCATGGTGAGCAAAAAGAATGGACATTTTATGGTGGTGAGGTTGTAACTGTTAAAAAAAATTATAATCATGGTTATTTGGATGGAGAGTTTTCTATTTCTGGTAAAACACTTTATCAATATGGTTATATTAAAAATGGAACAATTGTTTTTGAAAAAGAAGTTGATTTTGATTGCTATCCTATCTTAAAGAAATTATCTTTAGTTGGAACTTTAGGGGCTTTAATGACTTATGGTGAACGCAAAATCTTACGACACACCTTATCTAATATAGATGAAAAAAGTTATTATCGTAGATAAAATGGTTTTTATAGGATAAAATGAATGTTAATAGATAATAAAAAAACGCTCTGAATTTGTTCGGAGCGTTTTTTTTGTTTGAAACATGATTATTTGTGACAAACGATTTCTGTACGACGGTTTTGAGCGCGTCCAGCTGCTGTTTCGTTTGTTGCTACAAAATCAGTTGCACCATATCCTTTTGTTTCGATACGTTTAGCGCAAATACCTTCAGATACTAAGTAATCCTTAACGGCTGCAGCACGACGTTCAGATAATGCTAAGTTATATTCAGCTGGTCCAGTGATATCTGTATAACCTTGAACTAAAACTTTTTCATTTGAATTTTCTTTTAAACGTTCGATTAATGTTTTTAAATCAGCTTTAGCTTGTTCTGATAAAGTGGCTGAATCAAAAGCAAAATGAGATGTTTTATTTAAAACTACTTGGTGTGTGATGTCTTCAGCTGCGATAACTGGAGTGGTATCACATTTACCACCAACACATTCTTCACACAAGTGATGACAGCCTGTTAACATAGCTGTACTTAAAAATAAAATTGCAAGTTGTTTTTTCATGAATTTGCTCCTTTGTTTATGAAATGCATTGTTAATATAGAATGTTTATGAAAAAAATGCAAGATATTTTTAAAAAAAGTACTTGACAAGTGAAAAATAAAACGCTAATATGTGCATATCTTAGCGCGGGGTAGAGCAGTCCGGTAGCTTGCCAGGCTCATAACCTGGAGGTCGTGAGGTTCAAATCCCACCCCCGCAACCAAATAAATGGCACCCTTTGAGGTGCTTTTTTTTGTTAATTATGATGGTGTGATAAATTTTATAGTTAAATGAAACGAGTAATTTTCATATTCCTAAGATTCGTAAAATAATTGTGTAATTTATTGTTGAAAAAATATTTTTTTTATGCAAGTAATAAATCATGAAAATAATTTGGAATGGAAGGGAAAAAGTATGTGCTTCAACATGATATTTATGAAAAAAATGAAATTTGTTATATCGTCTTGTACTATAATATTTTGTTCGTTTATGATGATTCCGACGGATGTTTTATCGAAAAAACTGGAAATTATTATTGGGGGTAGCAATTATTGTAAAACGACAGATGATTGTGAGGCGGGTAGTTTTTGTCATGATACTACTCATGTTTGTATTTCTTGTTCCAATCCTTTTGAATGGAGTGGAACGGAGTGTAAGTGTCCTGAGGGAACAGTTTTAAATGCCGATGGTTCTGATTGTCTTGAATGTATAATAGATGATGATTGTTCGGGACTAAAGGAATGTAATATGGAAACTAATACATGTGGTTGTCCAGCGG
The DNA here is from genome assembly GCA_017559525.1 of Alphaproteobacteria bacterium. Classification (GTDB taxonomy): domain Bacteria; phylum Pseudomonadota; class Alphaproteobacteria; order CAAHEQ01; family UBA3637; genus UBA7488. The sequence goes on from JAFYRI010000003.1 coordinate 87,108, forward strand.
GTTTACATGAAGAAGATGGAGTATGTGTTTGCACGGATAAAAATAAAACAGTAAATGAAGATGGTAACTGTGTTTGTAATGTGACAGAAGAAAGTTGTCAAACATCAGATGTGAACATTATTGACTGCACTTGTTGTCCAGATAAAACTCCAATATGGGATGAAGTAGCATGTAAAACATGTGCAGAAATTGATCCATCAAAACCATATTATAATCTGGATAAAAAAACATGTGAAGAATGTTTGAAAAATGCAGATTGTAAAAATGAACAGATATGTTCTGATGATAAAACATGTATTTGTGAATTAACTCCAGAAAAGTGCTTAACTTCTGATTTTATGGGGGCAGATATGTGTTCTTGTTGTCCAGATGAAACTCCAATGTGGGATGAACAAAACAAACAATGTGTTGAACTTTCCTGTTATAGACGAATGATTATGGCGGGTTTTTCTGATACATACTTTACGGCAACTGATTCATCTATTACCTATAATGGCGATATGGTTGTTGGAAAAGATTTAGATATATCCATGTGTGATTTAAGGGTTAATGGTGAGTTAATTATCAACTCTGGCGTAACATCTGTCAGAAATGTTGAGGTAATTAATTCGGACAAAGATCGTGGCATTACTCTTTATGAGAATACGACATTGAATGCTGCGGGTAATATTACAAGTACTATGGAAAACGTAACGGGAACCGCTAAGGGTATTAAGGTGTCAGTGGGGGCTACGATAACCGCCAAAGGGAATATTATTGCCTCTATCGCAAGTACAAGTACTGATCAACTGAGCGGTATCTCATCAAGTGGTACGATAACGGCTCAAGGAGCTATTACCGGTACAGCGACAAACAGAAGTGACGATCAACTTTATGGTATCTCTGTCTCAAGTGGTACGATAACGGCTCAAGAAGCCATTACCGGTACAGCGACAAGCGAAGGTGGCAATCAACTGCATGGTATTCACGCATTAACGGATGTTACTATAAAGGCCGAAAAGGGAGATATTATTGGTCAAGCAATTTCAACAGATGGTGGTACACAAAATGAAGGCATTTCCTCATCTGGTACATTGATTGCTCAAGGTAATATTACGGGTACAGCGACAAGCAGCTATGGCGGTCAACTGCGTGGTATCGCATCAGATGGTACTTTAACGGCCAAAACAGGAGCTATTACCGGTACAGCGACAAGCGAATATGGCGGTCAACTTCATGGTATCTCATCAAGTGGTACGATAACGGCTCAAGAAGCTATTACCGGTACAGCGACAAGCGAATGGGGCGATCAACTGAGTGGTATCTCATCAGAAGGTACGATGACAGCTCAAGGTACGATTACAGGTACAGCGACAAGCAGCGGGATCCAACTGAGTGGTATCTTATCAAGTGGTACGATGACAGCTGGAGAAAATATTGTAGCTTTTGCGTCAAAGACAAGTCAATCTGATGATATTTCGGTGCTTTCAGAAAGTACGATGACAGCAAAAAATGTATATTATTGTAATACAATTTATGGTGAAGTGAAAGGAAAGATAATACAAAAATGTCCTTAGGGCGATAATAACAAAAAGAAAACCACTGGGATATCCAGTGGTTTTTTATAATGGATGTATGCTTTGATATTATAGTGTGAGTATCATAAACATTTTATTTAATTTTTGATTATAGGTCTGAAATTATTTTAGATGTGTTAAAACGTTATTTTTATAAAAAAAAGAATGTTTTGTATATGTTGATATATAGAGATATAAAATTTAATATCTAATATCTAATATCTAATATCTAGTTCTAATATCTGGTTCTAGTATAAATATTTTTTTGGGGGGATGTATTATTAATTATGCTTGTTTATTGCATATAAAAAAGCCTCCCATAACAGGAGGCTTGTATTATGTGTTTTTGATTATTTACCCAATCCCATACCAGACACCATTTGATCTTGCATGGCAAATGTACCCATAACAACCCATGAAATAATAGCAGCAATAGCTAAAATAGCAACTGCATTTAATACACCTGCTTTTTGTTCAATATCTTCTACAGATGTTTCTAACCAATCGTCTGATAAACGTTCTAAGGCGTCTTGGAAGTTATCTAATTCGGCATAAATACGTAAATCACCAATAACCTCTTCATCGGGAAATCCTTCACCTGTTTTATACAACGCATCCCCTAGGTTATCACCGTTGTTAACGTAAATTAATGTTTTGTCGATACGGTATAATAAGTATGGTGTTGCATCGGATCGCAGCATGCGTAAAGCTTTTGAAACGGGAGTACCAGCTTTTACCAATGCTGATAAGGATAACATCCAACCAACCCCTGTAAAAATACGATAAATGGACCATGGAGGAGCCTTATCAAAGTTTTTGCGTAGATTACCCTTCCAATAAGGGAAGGTTACAACAATAATTGTAAAAATAATTGGTAATGTTGAAAACAATAAAATAGGGTGCTTATCCACAAAATCAGCCAAATCAACTAATGATTTTGCTAATCCAATCCATACCAATCCTGGAACAGCGTCAATCATAGGAGGAACCATGAATGCGCCAACTCCCCAAATAAGAAAAATAACCATACAAATTAAGAATAGTGGATAAGACACAGCTGCAATAACAGGGCCTCTCATGCGATTCATCCCTTCAACCGCCTTAATTGTATTGGCTAAAGCATCTTCCAAGTTTGCAATATCACCAACAGATAACATTAATAACTCAGTTGGTGGTGCCCAACCACGTAAGGCAACAGAAAATGAGTCACCGTTTTGAATAGAGCGCATCCAATTAGCTTCAGCAATTGCCATTGGTTCATCTAATGATTTTCCATCTTTTGATGCAATTTGATATAAACGATCTAATGCGTCCATCAATGAAAATCGGTTTCTTAATAATGCGCGTAATTTTTTATAAAATGCAAGTCGTGTACTTGTACTATGGCGTACCGAAAAACGAGCATAGGCCGTATTGACGGCGTTGGCTCGATGCATACCACGTTGAGCAAGTGTACTGCGAGATGATGAAGGTGTAAAATCAGCCATAAAATACCTCTTCGTTACTAATTATCATTGAACAAACCAGTCCAACGTTCTACTTCTTCAATATCAATAATTCCTTTTAACATACGAGCTTGAGCAGCTTCTTTTAAGGTACGACCATTTAACTCAGTTACCCAATAATCTAATGCTTTTTTGGATTCACCGCGTAACATTAAATCTAAGAATGTTCCATCAGGTAAAATAAATTCTCCAACAACAGTTCGTCCTTTTACGCCTCGAAATTCACACTGTTTACATCCTGGTCCTCTTAAGTAAGATAATTCAACACCAATATCTCCGAATGCTTGGTGCAAACGTTGGACAGCTGGGTTATCCAAGCGATCACGAGCACGTATACGACAATAAGGACAAATTTTACGGAATAAACGTTGACTGAGCAATCCTTTCATAATACTTGGGTCTTGTAGTTTAAAATCTTCAACACCCATATCTTTTAATCGCATTAAAATAGCCGGAGCGCTATTAGCGTGTAGAGTTGTCCACACGTTATGGCCAGACAATGCTCCACGGAAAGCCAAATCTGCCGCAGCTAATGTCCGAATTTCCCCGATCATAAGTGCATCAGGGTCTGAACGTAATGAAGCGGCTAAAGCCTTTGTAAATTCACGATCTTTTAATTCTTCTGTTGCTGCATTTGTTACAGGCATTTGTCGTGCCCCAGGGATTGGGTATTCTGGAGGATCTTCCACGGTAATTAAGTTGAGTTCATAGTTGCGTTCTTTTAACATTGAAATCATGTTACGTTGTAATGTGGTTGATTTTCCTGAACCGGTTGGACCAGCTACAACCACAATACCGGTTGGAATAGCACGCAAACGATAGAATATTTCAGCTTCTTCGGGTTCAAATCCTAACATAGATAAATCGCTGACTGTATCTGAATCATCTTCATCATACAACAAACGCATTACTACGTATCGTGTACCAAAAGCGATAGGGTTAAATTGTAAACGAATACCTTGTACATTACGAGGTAATACCAATTTTCCCCCCGACCCACGCAATGCTGTTTTTCCCACTTTTTGAGCGGCTTGGTATTCATTTTGGGCATAGTTAGCATCTGAAATATCTGCAGAAGCAAATGCCGCACGTACAAAGCTTTCTCCCCATTCTTTATTGTATTCAAATTCAACTTGCATTAAACCATTGGTCCGGAATAACACAGTTGTATGATCTGCAACAACAATGTGAATATCGGATACACGGTTTGCAGCAGCTTTTGAAACAATAGTTACAAAGTTACGCTGCATCCGAGCTTGTTCTTGAGAATCAGAGGCTACATCAGGTGTCGTTTTGTTTTTAATTTTTGCAGCATATTCATAAATATTGGTAATAACCGTTAAAGGAACATATTCTGGTTGACCAATTTGTAATCTTCTGCGTTTTGTATCTGTAACAAATAATAATGGAGGTCCATCATATTTATGTGTTTCAGCAACAAAATAACGACCGTTAGAAAATAAAGCCAACATAGAGCGTGTTGTATCGGAAATAACATAAGAACCACCTGGGGCAGTAATACATTCATTCCCATTTGCAAACAATTCTTTTAAAAATGATGCAGAAGTATAATTTATTTTTTCTGGTACCGGTGGTGTTGTCGTATTTTGAGCATTATCAGATTCATCTTTGGGTGTTTCTGATGCATTTTGAGCATCTAGTTCAGCCATTAATATTTGGCCATTAATATCTTGAGATGGTTTTGCAATATCAGAATGTGTATTTTCTTTTATAGAAATAGAAGACATAACATTGTTTTGAAGTTTTTCTTCTGTATTTAATGAATTTTCTCTTGAATTTATGTCTATAGATGTTTCAGAAGACTTATTATCATCAGATGTCTGTGTATTTTCTATTTCCTGAGATGAATGAGATAAAAAGGGCGACTCAATAGGAACAGAGGCTTGTTCCGGAAGTGTGTAAGGCACTTCCGAAGAATTTTCCTCTGTTGTTGGTTGAGTAAAGAATGAAGGAAGAGGGGTTTGCTCAGTGTATACTTCCCCTTCATTTTGCTGAGATGGCAAAACGGGAGCTGTAATTCTTCCAGGCAAATGTGTTTCTTCAGTCAAAACAAATCCTCTTTAACTATCAATTATTCTGCTACTGTTTCAGTTGGTGTTTCTGTTGTTGGGGCAGCGAGTTGTTGTGGAACCAAAGATAATGAACTTTCTTCATTGTCATATACAACAAATAAACTATCTTTTGTTATTTTCTTTACAACATGACCGGATGGTAATGTATCATCTACACGAACAACTAAAACAGAGTTATTATTCAAATCACGTAATTGTGCGGATAGTTTTCCTGAAATCCCTTTAATGCTAGAAATAGTATATAAATCTACAAATGCAATAGATGTTTTTTCCGGGCTAATATTCAATTGCGTATTAATTTCTTCTGGGTTTTCTTTTGCTTTTTCTAAAGCTTCCGTACGTAATTGTTCTCGCATTGCTTCAGCTTCAGCAATTTTTTGTTCTAATTCTGCTTCTTCTTGTTTTTTCTTTTCTAATTCTAAACGAATTTTTTCTTGTTCTTGCCACCAAGCAATTCGGCTACGAACAACATCTTCTCGCTTTGAAATTTCTTCTAATCTAGCTTGACGATACGTGGCTTTTAATTTTTCTAAATCATTTTTTAATGTTTCTTTTTTCTTTTGTAAATCTAAGAAAATATTACCGCGTTCTAAATCGGCCATTTCTTGGAATACTTCTGTTGTAATACGTCCAAGCAATTGTTCACTAGGTAAATCTTTTGGAGAAACAGAAGGTTCCATAGAGGCAGGACCAGTAATGAGTTTTTCATTTAAGCCTGGTAAAGGAGCTAATTCTAAAGTTCCCATAGAAGGACGAGATGGAAAATCAACAGTTTCTTTGGAATTTGTTGAAACATCCGTTAATTCTTTCTCTAAAATTTGACGGCTGGCTTCATCTAAAACCTTTGGCGCTTCCAGTACATTAGCCTTTTGGTCTCCAGCTTTTTCCTGAGCCATAGCAGCAGTACTAACAACTGCAACACTCAACAACAACGCACTTAAAAAAGATAAAGTTTTATTTGGCATAGATACGTCCCTCATACTTCCATTTGTTATTTATTGCCTCAATGGCTGGGTTATATTCAATTTTCAATAGTTCTAATCCTGAAAATTTATCGAAAAACTTCTTCCACTCCCAAGGAGAATAGCCTGAGCTAACTTCAAAGGAATAAAATTCATATGTTTGTTGATTTGGTGGAACTGATCCATCTGGATTATTAGGAGGATCTTGAACGGATTTCTTTGAAAAATGAATGGGCAAGTTTGTTGCTTGGGTAATATCAATAAATTCATCACGAATTTGATCCACCGTTAATGTAGGAATAGTCGCAATTGTTGGCAAATCTGTAAAAGTAATATTTCCTTTTGCACTTGTTCCATTTTCATTCATTTGAATTGTAACTCGAGAAATTTTATATTCATCGATGGCTGCTTTGAAAAAAGCAATACGACCACCACTTTGTTTATTCCATGATGTTTCGATTCCTGCCGGCGTACATGTAACAGTATTCATTTTCCATTGAGGAATAAGTAAGTTATTCAATTGATAAGAGTTATTCCAACATTTGTTTAAAAATGTTTCTATTTCTGGAATTTTTTCCCAAGGTTTTGGTTTTTCTGGGGTTGGTTCAATCGGTTTTATAACTTCAGGTGTAGGTACTGCCACAATCTTTTTGGGAGTAAATACACTTTCCCATAATGAACTGACCAAATAAAAAATGACAACGAGTAATGCAATAATAAACAGAGCCATACCAACAAGGAATTGCGTTTTTCGCATGGCGCTTAATTCTTGCAAACGAACTTTTCGGGCATTTTTAATTAAATCAGCTAAAACAATTTGTTCTGCTCCATCAATTTGCCATTCTGCAGGAGCGATTTTAACATCCCAATCAGGAACGGCCATCATAGAGAAAAAGGCTCGTTGGGCATCTTCTTCTCGTAAGAATAGACGATCTTCTTCTGATAAGATTAAATCGTTACGGATTGAAACAAACCACCAACCTTCTTTTATGCGGAAAACCGCACATACGGATGTTTTGTCAGCATAAGCACTTGCTACCGCCGCAGCAGCAGAGGGTTGTCCTTCTGCATGCCCCATAGATTTTTTACCAATACCATATTGAGGAGCAGAGGCTGGACGCAAACAGTATAAATCAAATCCGGGTTCACTTTCAATAAGTTCACGAATTTCCGGTAAAGGATCATCTGGATTTTGCAAAGATTGCCATAATAGACCAACCGCATATATCGTTCCGTCAATATTCACAGTCCCATTAAATTCTGGGCGATTTTGAATTTCTTCGGCGTTTATAACTTGGTTTGCGTTTTCCACGACCTACTACTCCTTATTTAAAAATCACGCATCCGTGTTTCCGGAGACATTGGAGATTCCAACACCTCTGGTGTCAATAAAATGACCAATACATCGCGTGTATTATTATTGTATGCTTGACCACCTAATAAGCTCATTTTAGGCTTGCCAATACCAGCACTTTTTGTTGTATCTGATACTTTTTCAAAACCTGTTAAGACCAAAGTTGATCCTGAGCGCATAGCAATTTCTTGCATAAATCCACGCATTTGCATTTTTGGTAATTGAACGATAGTTGTTTCACTGTCCCCACTGTTAGTCTCTTCTTCCTCTGAATTTTCGTTTTTGCCATTCATCGTTCCACTATTAGATGAGAATTGTTCCAATGAAATTAAGTCACTAATTGTTAAAGAAAATAAGATAATTAAACGGCCGTGATCCAAAATTCTTGGCAAGATTTCCATTGAAAAACCGTAGTTCAATGTATCTGTTTCCATATCTACTTCTGTATCACGATCGTCACCACTTCCTGATGTTGTAACACTAGTTTCTTTCACATAGTTTTCGGATGTTGTTACTTGAACAGGTGCAACTTTATTATTCATTGTTGTTACAGATGAACTAGTTACCAAAGATGTTTTTCCAAGTGTTGAGAATGCTTGGATAACTGATGCTGTATCTTTCCATTTTGAGTTTGGATTGATTAATGTCAAACTCATCAAACCGAGAGCACCGGCAGCTGTACCACCTGTAGCATCAATGTAGTATGGACTGGAGAAGGTACCAGCAACATCTGTTGAGTTAAAAACAGCACGTAAGTCGAAACCATAGTTATCTTCTTTAGAAACGTTAACTTGCAATACTTTTACAGAAATTGCCACTTGACGTGTTAATTTTTCATTCCAATTGTTGATGTATGATGACACTTTTCTCATAACAAAAGGACTAGCTGTCACAGTGATTGTACCTGTTGGACGACTAAATGAGATTTTTCCTTGTTCACCAACAACTTGTTCAATGCCTTTTTCAATGCTATCCCATAAAGCTAAATTAGCAGATGTATTCAAACTAGATGAAGCATTTCCGCCACCGCCTTCACCCATAGAAGTCCCCGTAATTGATGCGCTCATTTGTGTTTCTGTTGGCAATGCATAAATGGTAAAAACACGCGTTTCTTTTGTAAAGAATGTAATAATGCCATTCTTATATCTCCACCATACACCATAGCGATTAGAAATATAATTTAACAATCCACTCAATTTGCCAGAATAGTTAACAGGAACTGTTTCTGATGGAATAGCTTCTTCTGCCTTTAAATCGTCTAAACGGACAGCGATACCCGTTAAATCCGTTAACTCTTGAGCTAATAAAGGCAAAGTTGTTTCTTCTGCAATGGAAATAGTAACGCTATCATCTGCCTCTAACCAAGTCGGCAATGCATCGCCTTCCATAATTTTAACACTGCTGTTTCCAAGCCAAATATCATTTTTGGTACGAACGGTATCTACAGGCTCTGGTAAATCTGGTATTTCAGCGCGTTGTAAATGCTCTTCAGCTCGTTCCAATGTTGTTTCAATTTTGTCATTGGTTTCTTTAATGTATTTATTACAAGATGTTAATGTCATTACCCCCAATAATAATGCAGCAGCTAAACCGATTGTTTTAAACTTAGTTTGCATTTTCATCCTCCTGTGTACTGATGACTAATACTCTGTTTCCTTTATAGAATGTGCCGATAGGAGCGGGTGTTGCTCGAGCAAAAGAACGAACTAAAGCACCAGATACTTCTGTAAATGTACCACGGAAGATTACGCCAGCTTCTAAATGATAATCTCTATCAAGTTTCCAAATAACGGTCCAACCAGCTTTTTCACCCCATTTTGTTAATAAAGAGCGTAAGGTATCCCCTGTTCTTGCTTCCCAATCATGGCATTTTTCGCCATAAGCAGTTTTTGTTGCCAACGAGCTATCCTTAACTTGTGTAGCTGTTGTCGTTTCTTCTTTGATTTCGATAGTTTTTGTTTCTATAGTTTCTGTTTTTATTCCAGTTGTATCTATTTTTTTCTCTGTTTCTTTTGTTTCTTTAACAGGCAAAGGTTGTTGAATAACCTCTGTTTCTGCTACAGGTTCTGATTTTGCTTCAATTTTAACCGGAGAAACTTGAGTTGTTGTTTTTACTTCTAGTTGCGTTTGAGTTGTTTTTGTAGCGATTGGGGTAGATGTTGCAAGAGTTGGTTCAGATGATGACAAATCTATACCTGTTTGGCTACCATAATATGTTTTTGTTTCTGGTTCAACCTTTGTGGTTACTGTGTATGTTTGTTCTGAAAAACTTGGTAAATACAGAGCGGATTCCGAATCGGAAATTATAACACATTCCATACCATTATTATCCAAGCAGGCAGTTCTTTGTAAATCAGCCATTGGATAAACGTCATAGTCATCGTCTTGATATGTGGTGCAACCGGTCATCCCTAAAGTACAGGAGATAATTGCGATATAGGCTGTGTTTTTTAATAAATTTAATCTCATTTTTCGCTCCTTTTTCCTAACCATACTTTATTTTATATTAATATACAAGAGGTGTTTTCATTTTTTTTACCATTTTGTTGTTCGTTTTTCAACTCGTCGTCCAGTTTTACTACTTTGAATAGATACTTGCGTATGTTCTGGTTTTGTCGTCGTTCTTAAAACTAAGCTGTCTGCGGGTCGTTTTGTGAAAACAACTTGAATTTGATGAGGAGATAATCCATTTCCAATTAATGTATTTTGAATAATGCTTAAGCGTTTTTGTTGAATGCTAGGGTTTAAAGTACTTAAACGTACTTGAACAATTAAACGGGGGTCATTCATTGCGCTAGCAGAAAATGCTTTTATCCATTTTATGGTTTGACCAGAAAAATGTGAAGCATTTTTATAGAAAGATACCTTTATTTCTTGTGGCATAATAAAATCTGGGTGTTTGTTTTCTTCTAATGCAGTCAACATTTGATCTGCATATATAGAGGGAACAATCTTACGCACATGTGTTGGAACAGTTGGTTCTGGCTCTTCTATCTTTGGAAGAGGAGCCAATGGAATTAAAATAGGTCGAGTGGTGTTAACTAGAGCCGTTTTTGAGATAGATGGTGTTTCTGGAACGATTGGTTTTTCTCTATTTTTTTGTTGAGGTGTGGCAGCTGCTTGATGACCTGTTCCAATATTGTATGGGATGGCTGCTGTATTTGTTTGAGTTGTTTTTGATTGAACATCGATGACAGGAGTGTCGTCAACCAATGGAGTGTTTACCGGTTCTTTATCTGGCGTAGATTGAGCTGGATTTTTATCATTCGATACAACATAGATAGGAGTTTCTTTTGTTGTAGTAGTTGTGGTTGTTGTAGTTGTTATTGTTTTTTTAATTGAAGTGTTGCTATTTGTTTCGGAAGAAAGAGATGTTTTTTCTTCTGCTACAGGTAATAAATAGGTTGGCACTAAAAAATCACCATCTGCTGTAATTGTAGCGACATTTTCCTCAGTGTCGACCACCTCTTCTTGTGCGGCAGTTTCATCGGTTAAGATCTCTTCTGTTACTTCTCCATCGCCTTGGGCAAGTTCTTTTTCTGAAGATTTTGATACTGCTGACGAAGGTGTTGGATAGAGTGAGCATAAAGCCATACAAAGTCCGATTGTTGAATTGAGGAATATTTTGTGTTTTACCATATTTTATTTCCTTTGTACATATATTGGATCACTTGCCTGAAGGCACTCGTTTATTACATCATAAAATAAAATCTTTAATTTTTTACTAACAAAATTCACTTTTTTTATCTTTTTTTTCTCTTTTTTTTCATCATTTTGTAAAAAAGTACTAGACAAAACATAAAAAGTGCGTTAAACTATAATTAAGCCTAAAGAAGGGCGAATTTTATTAACTAAGGAGGTCCTTATGAATAAATTTATGAAATACTTATCTTTCTTTGCGATAGTTGCATTGGCTTTTGTTGCTACAGACGCATTTGCTGGAGATGGTGGTAATGCTGATCCTGCAAATTTGGGAAATGGTAAAAATGTTTTTACAACTGTCTTAGATCGTATGATTGTAACATTCCAAAACGTTCGTGCGGTTATTTTTATCGTTGGTGGTTTTGGTTTAGTTGGTTTGGCTTTTGCTGCTATTTTTGGAAAGGTAAAATGGTCATGGCTTGCTGCGTTAGCAGTTGGTTTGGCTATCGTTGCTGCCGCTGGTGCTATTGTTGACTATGTAACGCAATCTGATGCTGCAGCTGGTGGTGGAAGAAGTATCGCAGATATCTCTGATACATTCTATGACTAGAAAACGTATCTTACAACTTATAAAAAGAGGGGGGCGGCCCCTCTTTTTTTTGTATTTCCGATTGTCTTTTATGATAAGTTATCCGTCTTTTTTTAGTAAAAATTTCTTTTCTTGTTCATTTCAATAAATATATATGTATGACTATTTGTTTATTTTTGTAAACTCATGGTATTTAAAATAGCTTTAATTCAAATTTGCAATAAAAATCATTTAATTCTTTTTTGTTTGTATCATAAAACAGATACACTGAATGAAATGTATTTATATGGATATATTTTAGAAGTTTATGTATAAAAAAGTGTGTCAATCTTTTTATTGATAATTAGGGTGAATACACATATCATAAACTATACACACTTTGTGTGTCATCCACAATATAAGTAAATTCAATTGTTTTTTATTTATAAAGGTAGATAATTGTTTTGGTTTGTATGCTCCTCAAATAATTAAATCTATAATATTATTAATTATTTCCTATTTGCTGTATAATTCATTTTGTGCTTCATTAAAAGTGTTGAGATGCTTTTGCGAGGTGTTTTTATTTTTTATGTACGAATTTTTGAGGTAATGAAATTACAACGCGTAATCCCTTTAATGGACTGGTTTTTAATACAATATCGCCACCGTGCGACAACACAACATCCCGAGCAATCGTCATACCTAAACCAACACCGCCCGTTTCTTTATTTCGAGAGTTTTCAAGGCGATAAAAAGCTTTAAACACTTCCTTACGTTTACTTTCTGGAATCCCTGGACCATTATCATCTATTATAATAGTTGCCATTTTATTACGAATACCTAAATTTACCTGAGCATAAGTCGCATATCTACCAGCATTTGTTAAAATGTTGGTAATAGCACGCGTTAAATCAGCGGAGCGTCCCAATATTTCAATTTTTTGTTCCGTATGCAAATCAATTTTTTGCCCTGTTTTTTTCAGTTTTTGCACAATATCTTCTACTAACAAATTTAATACTATTGGTTCTGCGGCTTCTTTCCCTTCTCCTTTTGCGAAAGATAGATATCCAGTTAACATTTTTTCCATTTCATCAATATCGGATTGTAAATCTTTTATATTTTCATCTTGTTCCATCATTGATAATTGTAGTTTCATGCGTGTTAAAGGGGTGCGTAAATCATGAGAAACACCAGCAAGCATATCTGTTCTTTCTTTTAAATATTTCTGAATTCGGTCTTTCATCATGATAAAGGAGTAGCCGGCTTGTTTTACCTCTGTTGCGCCACTGGGATTAAATGTGAAATTCATATGGCCTCGTCCCATAAGTTCTGAAGCGCGAGATAAGCGCTCAATAGAGCGGACTTGATTTTTTATGAACAAAAAGGCTATTCCAAATAGTAAAATGGCTGTTCCGATAAGCCACAATAAAAATACAAAAATAGTTGATGTAAAGTATCGTTTTTTGGGGACAACAGTTGTTAAGAGCCCGTTAGGTAATTGAATGGATATACTGATCGAACGATCGTTATTTTCTTGTAGTGTGTATGGATATGGTAATGTTTTGAGGCTTTTGTTTAAAAAGTAAGGTGTTTTTTGTGCATTCTTGTTTTCTTCTATAATTTGATGTGGTTTCCAATTAACTTTTAATGACAGATATTTGTCCATATCTAATAAAATGGTGTTTAATGTTTCCTGAGAGGGTTCATGTGAAATAACATTGGTTATAATTTGGATTTCTCCAACAACATCAAGTGCTAATCGTTTTGCGATAACCTCCCAATGTCTTTCATAAAAAAAGATAATAATAACGGCTTGTAATAATATTAATGGGAGTAAAATGATTAACAAAAATCGTTTCATTAAACTTTGAGGGATGATATAGGAACGAATTTTTTTTAATCCCCATTTCATCCATTGGAATAATTGAGATAATATTAATAAAGTATTTTTTATTTTGTTTGTCATCGTAAAGCCAATAAATATCCTTGTCCTCGTACAGTTTGAATGCATAAAGGTTTTTTTATATCTGTTTCTAATTTTTTGCGTAGTCTGGTAATTTGAACATCAATGCTCCGTAAATTATCTGTGTTTAGTAATGTGCCTAAATCCTCTCTGGAAATGGTTTCGCCAGCTTTTGAAGCTAAAGCTTTTAATAGTTCTTGTTCTGATGTTGTTAATGCAATTTGGGTGTTATTTTGCAGTAATGTGCCGGTTGTCAAATTATACTGATATGGTCCAAAGTATATTTCATCACTATGTTTTAATGACGTTATTCTGCGCAAAATATTGTTAATTCGTAGGACAAGTTCTCGTGGTTCGAAAGGTTTAGGAAGATAGTCATCAGCGCCATTTTCTAAGCCTGTTATACGGCTGGAGCTGTCTCCTATTGCAGTTAGCATTAAAATGGGAGTTTGTATTTTTGCCTCTCTTAACTCTTTTGTATAATCTAGGCCATTTTTTTGAGGCATCATAATGTCCATAATAATCAGATCAAATATGAATAAATCTAGTAGATGCTCAGCATCGATTGGATTGGATGCTTCTGATACATTAAAGCCGTTATCTGTTAAATATTTATTTAGCAGTTTTCTAAGGCGAGTATCATCATCAATTACCAAGATATGTGCTGGTGTAGTCATCTATTTAATTTTCCGTTTGTAAGCGATTAGATATATTTGCACCAAGTTGACCGCCATCGCCTTGTAATTTTTTTGTTAAAACCAATAACATATCATCAATGTCTTTTGATATGATGTCTAAATGGTGTTTTTTAAAAGAAGATGTTGTTTTTATTAAGGCGCATATGTGTGCTCCTAAATCACTCATCAAAGGATAATCAAATGTTGTACCTTGTCCTTTGATGTCATGAGCTGTGCGATATAAATCATTTCGAATAAGTGTCTCTTGCTCTGTATCGGTTAGAAGGTATATTTGCTCCATTAGTTTTTTTAATTTTAAAACGTCGTTAGTTGTCCATTCAACATATTGTTTAGACATATCTGAAATAATGTTTAACGCCTTTTGTTCTAATAGATTTAATTGTTCATTTACTTGAACGTTTTTAAAGATATCTGGCAATTCATTTTTTGTTGTCATTTTATATCCTCTTATTAAAATACAAATCAGCTTTAATAGTATAGCAAAAAATATTTATTCTTGCCAACTTTTTTTTAAATGATGTTACTAAAAAGGAAAATGAAAGAAAATTAAAAGTATAAAGAATATGTTATTTCTTTTTGTTGCGAAAGAATGGAAATAACAATTGGCTTCTTGAAATGTCAGGTTTTATTGTATTTAAAATTTAACGGCGTATATTTAAAACTAAAGTGTTAAAATCAATAATAATGGTTATAGTTATTTTTATCGATTTTTAATCTTGCTAGCCCAACAGTGTATGGAGGATAAAGTTGATGATGTTAAGAAACAAAAAAAAGCCATTATTGCTAATGGCTTGTAATTGGCGACCCCACGGGGATTCGAACCCCGGTTACCGCCGTGAAAGGGCGATGTCCTAGGCCTCTAGACGATGGGGTCAAGAGGAATGAATGTATTTATACAGCATAAAAAAATAAAAATCAAGTATTTTTTTGCAAAAAAAATGTTTTTTTTTATAATTTTTTGAATTTTAAGGGTAAAAAAATATTTTTTATGGATGCAAAGAAGATATATAGAAATATATTGACTTGCTAAAATGAATTAAATAGCATACATGTTTTGTGTAAGGAGTAAATATTATGGCAGATTTTCAAACACTCATAACGAATCGTCGTTCAATTTATGCATTGGGTGCTAAAGTTGAATTAACACAGGATGAAGTTACAAAAATAATTCAAAATTGTTTATTAAATGCACCATCGGCTTTTAATTCTCAATCAGCTCGTTTAGTTGTTTTGTATGGTCAGTCTTATCATTCGTTTTGGAAAATGGTAGAAGGTGTCTTGCAAAAAATCGTGCCAGAAAATAGCTTTGATGTAACCAAAAGGCGTATAAATTCTTTTTCTTCTGGTGTTGGAACGATATTGTTTTTTGAAGATGAAACAGTAATTCATGGCTTGAAAGAAAAAATGCCAACATATGCTGATAGATTTTCTATTTGGGCAGAGCAAAGTAATGCAATGTTGCAATATATGATTTGGAGTGCTTTAGCTGAAAAAGATATTGGCGCTTCATTGCAACATTATAATCCTTTAATTGATGTAGAAGTTCATCAGATGTTTGAATTGCCTTTAAATTGGAGATTAATTGCTCAGATGCCTTTTGGTAGTATTGAGGCATCAGCAAATTCTAAGGTTGTAGATGCTATAGAAAAGCGCTTTAAAGTGTTTGCTTAATGAACAATTTTAAAAAAGACTTGCCATTCGGGATGCTTTTTTGTAAACTGCCACATGAAAAGGAGAGCCTTATGAAAAAAATACTTGCATGTATCATTGTATTGTGTTCGTTGGTTTCAGTTAAAAGTATTTCTATGTCTAATTCTGAAGGTAATATTTTGGGTACATTTGGGACATGGACATCTTATGTGTTTCATGATGGTACGGGGAAAGTGTGTTATATGGCCGCACAACCAATAGAATCTAAAGGTAAATACACCTCTCGTGATGATGTGTTTTTAACTATTACACATCGTTCGGCAGAAAAGACCTATGATGTGGTCAGTATGACGGCTGGATTTACATATCAAAAGAGTAGCAAACCAAGCATTCGCATTGATAAGAAAAAAGCTATTACTTTGATACCGGTAGCTGATATGGCATGGGCCAAGGATGACAAAACGGATGCTGCTTTGGTTAAAGACATGATTGCTGGTTCTAATGCATATGTTAATGGAACATCGAAACGTGGCACAAAGATTACTGATACATTTTCATTAAAGGGTTTTTCTAAGGCTTATAATGCAATAAATGAGGCATGTGGACGATAATGAAGAAAAATTTAATTGGATTATCTTTTGATGAATTAAACGAAGAATTGGTTTCCATTGGTGAAAAATCGTTTCGAACAAAACAGTTATGGCATTGGTTATATCACCAAGGTCAAACGGATTTTTCCAAAATGACAACATTGGCTAAGGATTTTCGGGCAAAGTTGGCTGAACTTTATACGGCTGAACACCCTAAAATTGTGACGGAACAAACATCCGTTGATAAAACACGCAAATGGTTGGTTGAATTTCAAGATGGCAAACAAGTGGAATGTGTTTATATTCCAGAAGAAGATCGTGGTGCTGTTTGTATTTCAACACAAGTTGGATGTGCTCAAGGATGTAAATTTTGCCATACAGGTACGCAAAAATTAATGCGTAATTTGACAGCTGGAGAAATTGTAGGGCAATTTATGACGGCACGGGATAGTTATAATGAATGGCCAACACCAACAGATGAAACAAGATATTTATCCAATATCGTTGTGATGGGAATGGGGGAACCATTATATAACTTTGATAATTTGTCTAAGGCCTTAAAAATTTTAATGGACGGTGATGGTATCGGTATTTCAAAACGCAAAATTACGGTATCTACAGCTGGTATGGCCGATAATATTCCAGCTTTGGCCGATTTAGGTGTAAAGTTGGCAGTCAGCTTGCATGCTCCTAATAACGAAATTCGCAATCGTATTATGCCGATTAATAAAAAATATCCGTTGGAAAAATTAATTGCGGCCTGTAAAGAATATCAACGCAGATGTGAACGCCGTCAATATATCACAATGGAATATGTGATGTTAAAGGGTATTAACGATACACCGGAGTGTGCAAAAGAATTAATGGAGCTTGTTAAAGGGTTAGAGGTTAAATTCAACCTTATTCCATTCCACAAATGGGATGGTGCTCCATTTGAACCATCTGATAAAGAAACAATTAAAAAGTTTTCACAAATTTTGGAAGATAACTGGTTTGCAGCGCCTGTTCGTCGTTCCCGTGGGGAAGATATTATGGCTGCGTGTGGTCAGTTGAAATCAGCCAAAGGTAATAAAGACGCATAAGGGAGGATATAATGGAATTAATGAAGGCAATTAAGGAAAGACGGTCTATTCGTTCGTATGATGCATCAAAACCGATTACAGACGATGATTTAAAAACCGTTTTGACGGCTGCAATGTATGCACCATCGGCAATGAATAAACAGCCATGGGATTTTGTGGTTATTCGTGATGAACAAGTTTTGGAACAAATCCGTGAAATTCATCCGTATGCCGGTTTTATTACTGACGCAGGGACTGCGGTGGCGGTATGTGGTAATACGCATGAATCCTATGCCACTTATGCACCGATTGATGTGGCTTTGGCAACACAAAATATGATGTTGGCGGCACATGAATTGGGATATGGTACTTGTTATTGTGGGACATATGTGGATGAACCATGGGCTGGTCAAATTAAAAAGTGGTTGAATGTTCCAGAGCATGTTGAAATGTATGGTTTAATCGTTATCGGGACTCCATTAAAAACAAAAGATGTACCCGAACGTTTTGAAGAAAATAAAATCCACTACAATATATGGTAGTTTTTTTGAGATAATTGTTTAATATATCAAAAATCGCCGGCGCATTGAAGTGCCGGCGAAAATATTTAAGGAAGGTTATTTACAGAGTGCATGTTCATAGTATGCGTAGTTGCGATCCGATAAATATGTAGAAACAGAACCACTAGATATAGTGACGGAAATAGCCTGACAAGAGTTGTTTTGTTCATCAGATGCCCATATTCCTATGCTTGAAAACATTGCCGTTAAAAAAGAAATTAATTGTTCTGATGATATTAATTCGGATGAGCGAATTAAGCTTAAATTTTTTCCTACTTTATTTCCCAAGGCTATACATGCCGCTTCTGCATCCCAACCATTTATGGTACTGTTGGATAGGTAATACACATTGTCACCAATTTCATATCTTTTAAAATCGGGTTTAACACAAACCCCGCTGTTTTCTGTAAACTTATTGCAACCCAAACTCACTGCAGTACTAATACTAGAGCAGTATTCATTCTTGTTGGCGCAAGGGGTTGTTTCATCACAACCTTGCTGAATACATTCTCCATAATGGCAGATACCGGTGGTACTTGTGCCATCATTGTTTTTTAGTGTACAACTATATCCAGAGCTATTAACCACTGCTCTACATTTTCCATTATCGCAAGCTTGGCATCTATTGCAATCTTCCCAAGAGGAACATTGTGTGTCAAAAGCTTTTGATACCTCAGGTTGACTTCCACTAAAGCACCATCCATTATCACAATAATTGCCTTCGCCACAATCGGTATTTGTTTTACATTCGCTGTCATTATTTAAAGCTGTTGAAGCTCCTTCAAAATAAAACGTCATAGTATTATCTGAGGCGCAATCATTTTTAGATTCTGACACTCGTTCATTAATATCTATTTGAATTACGGAATTAGATAATCCATCAAATATCATTTCGCAAACTCGTTGAGAAATTTTGTTGTTGGCTCCCACATCAAACATAATAAGTCCAAGATCATTATCGGAATATGCCGGATTAGAAAAATCATAAACAGAAGGTTCATTAATCCATTCATCTAATGATAATGCGTTTCGTCCTTGACTGGCTTGTGTCATTAAGTCTACAGCTCTGAGCATAATATCATTAATTGTTTGATTAGCACGGTATTTATCCATTCCATAAGAATAACCTGTGATACCTCCGATAGATAGTACACCAATAATTGCTAATGTTCCTAGCATTTCTACCATAGAACGACCGGATTGTAGCATTTTATTTTGTTTCATTGTTTGCTCCTGTTTTACACAACAAAAAAAATCGACGTGATGAAGGTCGACTGGAAGTTCAGAACTATTTCTTGTGATATAGCGCAGTATATTTGCCGGATGTCTTATTTTACCACCTTCCAGCCGAGCGCTGGAAAGCATTTACCATCTGTAAAAGACGCACAAGGAAGAGGTTCTGAAGCCTCGGGGCGAATATCACTCGCCTTACTTATAGATTAACAAATCCAGTATGATAATGCAACAAAAAAATGGGCCTTAAAAATAAGGCCCTTTTTCTTATTTTTATCGCCAGTGTTTATTTGAACATACTGCCTAAACCTTTGATGCCGTCAGTTACGGATGAACCAATGTTTTTCACGCCATCTGTGATATTTTGACCAGCTTGTTTAGCCGCGTCAATGCCACTGTTTAATGCAGCTTTGGCATTGGCAAGACCGGCTTTTGCCAATTCACTGCCTGAATTAACAACAGCTTTTAATGAATCGGTTGTGAAATATGATAAAATCAAGGCAATTGTTTCTTTGACGGAATATTGTTTTTTCTTGTCTTCGCCAATATTTGTTTTGTGAATATCCGGCAAAGTGATATCAATTGTTTTTCCCAAAGCACCCAATGTCAAAGTGGAATCATCGATAGTGAGTTTTTTGATAATGACTTTTTTACCGCTTTGAGTAGAGGAGGGTGTTTCTTTTTTCGTTTCGGCTTTGGGCTCGCTGGAACCTGTTCCTAAATAGTTGTTGACATTATTTTGTAAAACCGTCAAGTTGATATCACCGGATTTATTAATTTCGGCATCAACTTTTGTTTTTTTGATGGCAATTTGTTTGATGATGATTTTATTTGTCAAAACAGACTTTGGATCAAAATCAACAACAATGGAACCCAATTCAAAAATGTTTTCTTCGGCAAAACCTTTTGGATTTCCGATTTTTAACCCTTCAATGGCAACATGCCCTTTGAACAAAGAAATATCCACATTTTCAACGGCGGCCTTTGTTCCTGTAATTGGAGGAACGGCTGTTGAAACAGCTTTTTTGACAATAAAGCCAAGTGACAAGTAAATGCCGATAATTAAGGCAATTAAAATAATAATGAGCCACATAACGCATTTTATAATACGTTTGAACCAGCCGCTTTTTTTTGTTTTTTGTTTTTTCATTTTATTTTTCCTTTTTTATTACATGATTATGCAAATTGTTTTTTTAAATTGAACTTTGTGGTACCTTTAATATCTTTACCTGAACGTACAGTATCCCAAATACGCTTAGCTGTCAAACTATCATAATGTTTATGACAAAAATCAACACGGTATATGGATGCGTTTATTTGAGTTGTTTCGCCAGCCCAACATAATGCTTCACGCGGGACAACGGTTGTTTGACAGTTTTTGGAAATTAATTCAAAACGACCTTTACCATTAGATACTTCGGTATGCCAAGGTTGTTGATTGCAAACGGAACAATCATTTTCTCGTACACAGTTAGCAGATAAAAAGACGGGAACATCTGTGTATAAAATCACGCCAATTTTGTCGGAAAGGGATGTTAACTTTTGGATGTTATCTAGTGTATCTTCCATAGAGGTAAATACATTTTGTGCGCCTAATTCAAAACATTGAGAAACAGCTTGTGTATTTAAACAAGACAGTTGTGAATCGAATGCGATATTGGCCGTATCCGGTAAAAGAGTTAAACCACTTAAATTACCAATGGCGTAAGCATGATATCCCATTTGCCACAATGTATTTATTAATTTTTGCATTTTATTGCTTTGGCGAATAATCGGTGGTAAACACAAACGGACTTTGTCTTTGGGTAAAGATGCCAAAGTTGCAATATCAAAATCCATATCCATAACCACCCAAATTTCATTACAAGTATTCAAATCAATTTCGGAAAGTGTTGCAACATTGTCTGTTTTGATAATCCATTTGGGTACATTATTTTCTTTTTTCATCTGAGATGGTTGTGGTAAATTCAATCTGACCGGAACGATTTCAATTTGACTATATAACTTACGCCGTAATTCGTTTAAAATGGACATTGGTACGAATAATTCATTTTTATTTTGAATGGTTAATTCGGCAAGTGTTAAAGCTGTATCCCCCGTTTTTTCAAAGGCAGATTGAATAGCATCCGTCATTTTTTGTAAGTTCTTAGCAGGTGTAAACTTGCCATCGATTTCGGCGATTTTATCTTGATAAACAGCAACAATTTTATTGGGTTCTATAAATACACAAACGCTGATTGGTGCGCGGTTTTTAAAAGTACCTGGTTTTGGTTTTTCATAATCATAAGAACCTTTTACCCGTGTGGAGGAGGCCAAATAAACGGCATCCCCTTTTTTAATAAATGGATGATGGTCGGGCAGGGTGATTTGAACACTCTTTTTTGCTGGTACTTCAAATACCTTTTTGCCATTTACAGATAACATTTCGGCAGAAAATCCAAAAGGTTTTTCTTGCGTTCCGCAATCAATTTGAATGCCATCATATTTTGCAATCGGATGGATTGGGGTAACAGTAATAATATGGTTAAAGATTTTTTCAACTGTTCCAATAGGTAAACCACGGTGGCCGACAAAATTTGGATCAATAACTTGTTTGTTTTTACCTTTAAAATGTAAAGTCGTCCAAGGTCGTGAGAAAATCTGCTTGATGTTGTCAGCTAATGAAATATCGGCACGACCCGTATCTAAAATCCGGCGATAGTAATCTGTGACTGCGGCAACATATAAAGCGCTTTTTTTACGTCCTTCAATTTTTAAAGATAATCCTTGTAATTTTAAAACCTCTTTTTCCAAAGCCAAATCTTTCATAGAAAACAAATGACCTTGGCGACCGTCTAACTTAAAAGTATCTCGGCAAGAATAGACGCATTTACCGCGATTGGCCGAACGTGTTGTTTGAAAAGATGAAAAAGAGCATAATCCACTGTAAGAATAACATAATGCACCATGGATAAAGGTTTCTACCTCAATGCCGCAATTATCTTTGATATGTTTGATTTCGGATAAGGATAATTCTCTGGCTGTCACAACGCGCGTAAATCCCATTTTTTTGAGCGCTAATGCACCTTCTAAATTATGAATGGCCATTTGCGTACTAGCATGTAATTCTAATGTCGGAAAGCGTTTTTGTATAATTCTGGCGATTCCAAGGTCTTGAACAATAACGGCGTCCACTCCTGTATCCACACATATTTGCAAACCATTCATTACTTCTGGCAATTCGCTTTCTTGCACTAATGTATTCATAGCCACATATACCTTGCGGCTAATGGAATGAGCATATGCAATAAATTCGTCTAGTTCGGATTGAGTAAAGTTGATGGCTTCTGCGCGGGCGGAAAATTTAGGTAATCCTAAATAAACAGCATCTGCTCCATAATAAAGGGCTGCATACCCAGCTTCTATATCACCAGCAGGAGCAAGTAGTTCAGTTTGTTGTGTCATTTTGTGTATGCCCTTTCTTGAACGGTTGTATGGGGATAATATAAAATACGTTTTGATGTTTTTTCCCATCGTTCTGATAAAATAGTTTGTATTTTTTTGCTGATGTCAGGTTGATAATAGGCCCCAAAAAAATATTTTTTGTTTTTTTCTTCCGCTCGTTTTAAAAGAAAATGGCTATCATCTATAACCAAAGAAGTACCCGCCAATATAGGACTAGGATGAATTTTTATCCGTTTCATCGTCTGCATTTCATTGATAAATTTCTGTTCGGAAAAATCTTCAGATTCTTTATTGATTAATAAATGAACTTGCAGATTGGGATTGGATAATTCTTTTTGTAAAAAACGAAAGATTTTGATATCTTTATCTTCGGAAAAGACGGTAATGCTTTTTTTTGCTCTGCGACACAAATCAATAATCCACAAGGGATAAAAGTTTCCTATTTCAACAATGTTGTTGTCATTGTTTTGAACCATTTGCATCATTAAATTTTTATAGGCTTCGGCCGTATATTTTGAATCAATTAAAATCTGATCAGCGTTTGGATAAATAAAATGTAATTCTTCTTTGGTCATTGGAAATCTCCATGAAATATGACCGTCATTGTATCAATATTTGATAAAAATGTCAAGGATTAAAGCTGTACTAAACTTCCTTTGTCGGCATTCAGTTTAGCCTTTGCACCAATAGGGAAAATTGTTCCCTTTATCCCATGACCATATGGGAAACCTTTAACCACAGGGATGGGGAGGTTTCCAAAGTGTTCCATCAAAACGGTTTCAATAGTACCATCATTTTTATTCTTTGCGGTACAGTTGTGCCAATCTCCCAATACAACACCTGAAATTTTATCAAATACACCAGCAAGATGCATTTGAGTGAGCATTCTGTCTACACGATATGGTTCTTCACCGATATCTTCTAATACCAAAATAGCCTTTTTAAAGTCTGGTTCGTATGGTGTTCCAATTAATGATGTAATTAATGTCAATGTGCCACCAATTAAACGACCTGTTGCTTTTCCTTTTGTAAGGGGCGTTAAGCCTTGCCAGCTGATTTTTTTGCCAGCCAACATAGCTTCAAATGTCGTATTCAATCCTGTGTCGATTTTGTCTTGTAAAAAACTGGCTTGTATGCCGGAATAGGATATTAATTTTGATTTTTTCCATAAAGCTAATTGTAACGCTGTGGCATCGGAAAAGCCAAAAAGAGGTTTTTTATGTTTTGCAATGAATTTATAATCAATTTTATTCAAAATTCTGGTGCTACCGTATCCGCCACGTAGTGTCATAATAGCATCAATGGATTTATCAATAAAAGCCCACATAATGTCATCGGCTCGTATCTCATCAATTCCAGCTAGGAAGCGTTCTTGATCAAAAGCTGCTTGCCCATAGATCGGTTTATATCCATATTTTTTTAAAGTATCGGCAATTTTTTGTGTATCAATATCTTTTGTTGGTGAAGAAGGGGAAATAATTGCCATTTTTTTCATGAATTATGCTCCTTGTAAGGTTTTGAAAATTTCTTGTGCAAAATCACTAAGAGAATCATCTCTGGCCCCCATAACAATGATCTTGTCATTAGGTTTTACGATACCTGTTAGATACGTTAAAATATCCGTTCGATTGGGAATATATAATGCCTTTTTCCCCATTTTAGACAGAGGAGTTATAACATCTTCTGATGAAATATCTTTTGCTACAGTTCCACCAACATAATAGATATCGGGCATAATTAAGGTTAAATTATCATCCATAATATCGTTTAGAATACGAATAAAATCATCTTTCATTAAGCGCATGGGAGCAAAACCATGAGGTTGATAAATCGCAAAAATATGACCACCATAAGGTTTTAGGGCCGATAACGCTGCGCGGATTTTTTCTGGATTATGTGCATAATCGTCATACACGACAATGTTATTTTCTTCTCCAATTTTTTGTAAACGACGGCGTGTTCCTTTAAAAGTATTGAGAGCTTTTAGACTGCTTGATATTGGGATACCAGCATGTAAAGCAGCACCAATAGCAGCTAAGGCATTTGCCACATTGTGGGTACCAATCATAGGAAGAGTTGTCCAGTCGCCATTTAATCGAAAGCTAATACCCCCATCCAAAGGTGTAATATCTGTTGCCATTAAGTCAGCTTGATTGCCATTTGTAGAAAAGCGAATGATATTAGGGTGTGTTAAATGTAGTTTTTTTGTTTCAAAACAATCTGCATTGATAACAATGCCATGTTTTGTTCGATTTAAGAAATCTTCAAATAGAGGTCTGATTTCATCTAATTCAAAATGGTCTAAGGAAATATTAGAAACAACGCTGATAAATGCATTGTATTTTTGAATAGAAGCATCTGATTCATCGGCTTCAATAACCAAATGATCTCCCATTCCAAAAATAAGATTAGAACAAGGAGTATTGTTATATGTATTTAAGGAAATACCACCATTAATCATTGTTGGTGAAAATTTATTTTTGTATAGAATGTGTCCAATCATGGCGGTAATTGATGTTTTTCCGCATGTTCCACCAACGGCAATTCCTTTAAAAGAATGAAAAATCTCTGCTAAGATTTCCGGTCTCTTTTTGATAGTCAACCCTAATTCTACAGCTCTTTTTATGTCTGGAATAGAATCTTCTACTGCGCGAGTAACGATAAAATAATCAATATCGGAGGTTACTCCACTGCCATCTTGAGGATAAAGTATGATTCCTGAGTTAATTAAGTTGTTTTGCACAGCATTGGCATTTTGTAAGTCAAAAGAACGGTCAGATCCCATAACAATATGACCGGTGTTTTTTAAATAAAGTGCAATGGCGCTCATACCAATGCCACCAATACCACAGAAAAAAAATGTTGCCATTTAAAAAATATTCCTTTAAACTACTCTTATAATTTTTTTGTACTGTATCCTAAAAAAACAAAATTGTAAAGAAAGGAATTAAAAAATGAAAAAGTTTTTCTTGGTGTCTGTAATGATGATGTTTTCTATTCCAGCATTGTCACAGGTAGAAAATGCAAATGAGTTTCCGTCAAATGAATGGGGTATGGATGATACACTTTTTGTTGATGATACAGTTGAAAGTGCGTCAAATACACTTGTTGCGCCAGCGCCTACAGCTTCTGTAAAATCAAGTGTGGCTACTTCTGGAACATTGCAAGGGGGAGGTTTGTTTCCTGAACTTGGTAGTGATGTAGAACATCAAAAAAAAGAAAGAGGCTCTGAAAAAATTTTGCTGATTATCGATAATGTTAAGATTGTTCAACCGGCTTTAAATGGTCGCGCTTTTTGTATGGGGACAATGACATTGCAAAATGATTTAAATATTAGATTGCAAAAAATTGATTTAAATATGAATTATGGTGGATTAGACGTGCCTCTTAGTTTTTCTGATGTGTCGCCGTTGGGGGGAACTCAAACACGTAAGATTGGGTGGGCTGGTTCTTTTTGTGATAGTATGTTGTCTGTTCCTAAAATGGAAGTTACATCATGTATTGCAAGAACGTTATCAAAGGAACAATGTCAAGCTAAGTTGCAATATAAGCCTATAGAAGGCAAATAGAAGCTCTAAAATTAATGATGCGTTTTTGTGTTTTACTAGTATGTGTATTTTGTTTGATGATTGGTGCGACTGCTGTTCGGGCCGATTATCAGACATTGGGTAATGTTGATGTAAAAACGTATCGAGATATTTTTGCCGCACAAGATAAAGGTCATTTTAAAACAGCGGATTCTTTGGTAAAAAAATTGAAAAATAAATCATTAATGGGATATGTATTATATGATAGATATTTTTCAAAAAGTTATAAAACCAAAAAAGAAGAAATTGTATCGTGGTTGAAGAAATATGGTTCTTTAGCGGTAGCTGATGATATGTATGCATTAGGACAACAAAAAAAAGCGAATGTTAAAAAGTTAAAACCAAAAGGTATTTTTGGTAGTCGTACAGGGGCTTGTACCTTTGTGATGCGAGAAGAAGCAATTGATTTAATCCGTAATGTTCCTTTTAATGGATTGGGAAAAACTAGACGTGCTGAAGCAAAAAAAATAATGAATCAAATTGCTCGTTATATTTCCCGAGGAAAAACATTAAGTGCCAAACAATTGATTGACGGTAAAAAGGCTGATAATTTGTTTAATCGTTTTGAGCATAATTCAGCTAGAACAGCTTTAGCTTTTTTGTACTTTTTGGATAATGAAAATGAATTAGCTTTATCTTATGCTGAACATGCTGTAAATGGTTCGGGTGGAGATATTCCGCTTGCTTCTTGGACTGCAGGGTTAGCTGCATGGCGTATGGAAGATTATGAACGGGCTGCGCATCATTTTGAACAAACAGCGGGATATAGAAAAACCTACCCATTATTACGGGCGGGCTCAGCTTTTTGGGCTGCTAGAGCTCATTTAAGATTGGGGAATTATGAAAAAGTCGGCGATTATTTAGAATTGGCATCTGAATATCCTAGAACATTCTACGGTTTTATGGCAATGCGCTTGTTAGGACAAGATTTAACACATGTATGGGATAAGCCTGCAACAGATCAAGATGATATTGGTGGTGATTTTTCTCATCCAGCATTAGAACGTTTTTATGCATTGCATCAAATTGGTCAAAATGAGTGGGCTAAGCGCGAATTATCAAAGCTGTATTTAGAGGCAGATAAGGAGGCCAAAGGTGTATTGTTAATGATTTCAGCTCAAAAGGGGTTTGATAATGAATTGTTGGCAATATCTGGTGAAGTTAGTGGTCAACGAGATATGCGTTATCCAGCACCTCAGTGGATTCCGATAGATGGATGGAAAGCTGATAAGGCTTTGGTGTTTTCTTTTGTAAAACAAGAATCTTGTTTTAATGTGCGGGCTGAAAGTGCTGTAGGAGCTATTGGATTAATGCAAATTATGCCAGATACAGGACGAGAATTGGCACAAAAAATGGATTATCCATGGAGTGTTAGACGGTTGAAGGAACCTGAGTATAATTTGTCTTTGGGTCAAAATTATTTGTTGAGTTTGTTGGATAATGGTGAAGTTAATTATAATTTGATCTTTTTGGCGGTGGCTTATAATGCGGGGCCAGGTAATTTGGCTAAATGGAAAAAACGTATGAATTATCAAAATGATCCGTTATTATTTATTGAAAGTATTCCATCCAAAGAAACGCGCAGTTTTGTTGAACGTATTTTGGTGAATTATTGGGTATATCGTTCCTTGATGAGTCAGTCTATGCAGTCTTTGGATGATGTAGTTGGTGGTTTATGGCCGATTTATCGCGCTCGTGATAACCAGGATAACTAACCTACTTTTATCTTGACAAATCAAGAATTTTATTGTATGTTTCCCCCAACTTATTTGAATGAAAGGTATTAGAAAATGACACCAGAAATTATCGCAAAAATGTTCCCAAATCCTCTGCCGACTATCGCAGAAATTGAAGCTAAATATCCGCCTCGTCAATTACCAGAGGGGGCAAAAGTTATGCGTGTGGCACCAAGTCCAACTGGCTTCTTACATGTTGGTACAATTTATCAAGGGATTATTGCTGAACGTGTTGCGCATCAAAGTGGAGGTGTGTTTTTTGTTCGTGTGGAAGATACCGATCAAAAACGCAAAAAAGAAGGGGCTTTGGAATTGATTTTGGAATCTTTCCCACGTTATGGGTTGCATCCGGATGAAGGTGTGAATATGGCTGGTGAAGATGTGGGGTCTTATGGACCATACACACAATCTTTGCGTAAAGATATTTATCAAGCCTATGCCAAAAAATTATTAGAAGAAGGCAAGGCCTATCCGTGTTTCTGTACGCCGGAAGATGTGGATTTGACTCGTAAGATTCAAGAAAAAATGAATGTGCGTCCGGGATATCATGGTCAATATGCCAAATGTCGTAATTTGACGGATTCTCAAATTTTGGAAAATTTGGAAGCTGGTCGTAATTGGGTGCTTCGTTTTAAATCAACGGGTAATTATGATGAAAAAATGGCTGTTAAAGATTTGGCTAAAGGTATGTTGATGATGCCACAAAACGATATGGATATCGTGATTTTAAAAAATGATGGGTTGCCAACATATCATTTTGCTCACGTGGTTGATGATCATTTAATGGGTACAACACATGTTTCTCGTGGTGATGAATGGATTTCTTCTACACCGCTTCACATTCAATTGTTTGCTGCAATGGGGTGGAAAACACCAAAATATGCGCACCTTGCAACATTGCAAAAACTCGATAACGGTAATAAACGCAAATTGTCAAAACGCCACGATGCCGAAGCATCTATTACATATTTCTGGGAAAAAGGTTATCCAGAAATGACCGTTGTTGAATATTTGACGAATATTTTGAATGCAAACTTTGAAGATTGGCGTAAGGCAAATCCGATGGAGCCGGCTGAAAACTTCCAAATGAACTTTAATAAGATTTCTAACACAGGCGGTGCTTTGTTTGACTTTGTTAAAATGCATAGTATTTCTAAAGATGTTATTGCCAGAATGACGGCTGAAGAAGTCTATGAAGCTGTGTTAAAATGGGCAAATGATTACAATAAACCATTGGTCGAAAAATTATCTGCTAACCGTGATTATGTGACAGCCATTTTGAATATTGAACGCGGTATTGGTGCCAAATCTCGTAAGGATTTGGTTAAATGGGAAGATGTTGAAAATGAATTGACATTCTTCTTTGATGATACATTTATGGCTCATCCGGAACTGTTGGAAAAATTTGAAGCGGCTGACGTGAAAAAAGTGGCTGCCGAATTTGCTGCTATTTATGATGAAAACGATGACAAAGATACTTGGTTTGGTAAAATTAAGCAAGTGGCAAGTGCAAATGGTTTTGCAACGGATATGAAGGTCTATAAAGCTAATCCAGCCGATTATAAGGGATCTGTAGCAGATGTGGCTAAAATTTTACGTGTATTAGTGACAGGTCGTGAACAAACGCCTGATTTGTATGCCATTATGAAAATATTGGGTAAGGATAAAACCTTAAGTCGATTATCTTAATATTGAAAAATCCTCTGTTTGGAGGATTTTTTTTTAGTGAGAAGTTTGTTAATTTTAAATTTATTGTTGAAAAAAAGATTGTTTTGGTATTGCTGAAATTTTGAGTTTCTTTTGGTAAGTCTAGGAATAAATGTTTTATACATTGTGCGTTTTTTTAGACCTTAGGACAGATAATATTTGTCGTAAAAATCACTTTGAGGAAAGTAAAAAATAAGTGATAATTTGTTAAAAAAAGCTTTTATTACAAATTAATATTGATATATTTCTTTTTGTTGTAGATTTATTTTTTTCTTGCAAATTGGATAAAAATATTCTATAATGCGCTCATCTTTAGATGATTTTATAGGAGATTTTTATGGCTAAAGAAGAAGTATTACAATTTACAGGAACTGTTGTTGAAGCATTACCAAATGCTACTTTTCGTGTGAAATTAGAAAATGATCATGAAATTTTGGCTCATACATCTGGTAAAATGCGCAAATTCCGTATTCGTGTGATGGTTGGTGATAAAGTTGAAATTGAAATGACACCATATGATTTGACTAAGGGACGCATTGCATTCCGTCATAAAGCATAAGTAATATCTAAGCATATTATATTGTCGACAATAATTTCATTAGGAGGGGAATTATGGATTTTATATCAGTTATAGTAGCTTTTTTAGGCGAATTTTTGATGGGATTTTTGGGGGCAAAATGGGCGGTTTCTATTGCGAAAAAACTTGGGGATGGGGAAAAAATAGATTTTTCTTTCCTTTTGGGTGTTGTTATTCTATTGACATCATTTGTTTGTGTCAGCCTTGTTTTTGGAAGTAATTTGGATGGTGGAAATCCATTCTTTTTCTATGCCGTTTTAGCAATGGGCTTAGTTGTTATGGTATTGTCTGATATGAAATGGCCACCATTGCATTATGCGCTTGGATTGACTGGGATATGTTTGATTTCTTCATACTTTTTGCCTGTAACGGTTGGAAGTGGATTTGAAGGATTTTTGATGCATATTGGTCTTTCTGGTATATGGGTTGTTTTGACATGGTTATTTGTTCAAATGGATCGAATTCCGTTTATGTCGATGACACTTTCATTGGTTTTTGCTATTTTTTATTTTTTGTTATCTAATGTTTTTCATATTTTTGATGCTGTATTCGGTTATTTAGTTATTACTTTAGTTGTTGTTCAAATGGGTATAAATACTTATTTAAAGAAAGGATATTTTCCTGGCTTAGAAAAAATTGCAGCAACTTTTGTAGCATTTGTTTTTGCAGGAATGGCTGTATATGCTGTTGCAAACGGTTTTACTTCTGGGGTTATTATTCTTTATTCTTACATAATAATGGAAGTTGTGTTATCTATAATTGCATCTATTGCTATTTATCAACGTTTTGTGCCGGTTTATCCATTTATAATAGAGCAAGCTTTATTTTTAAAAGAAAAAGCTGGGCAAGCTTTTAAATTTGTTATGTATTGGTATTTTTTAATAGCGTGTTTAGGTGTTTTGAGTGTTTTAGATAGAGGATTGCCTGTCGCTTCATTTTTTATCGCAGTTATTTTTTTCTTAATTCATATATATATGCGCTTAAAATCATGGGGTGAGTCTCCAGTTAAGTTACGGGATTTGTGGAAAGATG
This sequence comes from Alphaproteobacteria bacterium, assembly GCA_017559525.1. Lineage (GTDB taxonomy): Bacteria > Pseudomonadota > Alphaproteobacteria > CAAHEQ01 > UBA3637 > UBA7488. The sequence goes on from JAFYRI010000003.1 coordinate 118,626, forward strand.
CTAAAATGGGGCTGCAACAACTCAAGGCCGAAGTAGGCAAAATATCTGAAACTAAAAAACAAAAAACACAGATGGAAGCTGTTGAAATCTCTTCAATTGATCAAAAAAATGAAAAGGTGGTTGCTCCTCAAGAAAATAAGTCCAAGTGTAAAACAAAAGTATCATTAACTAAAGATAAAAAGCCATCTAAAATATCGCGAAAAGCCCCTAGAAAAGTAAAGGGGAGTAAATAGGGGTATATGTCGACGGTTAATTCTTTGATTCCACTATATGAAAAGCAAAATTTATCAGGCGATGCAGATTTTAAACTGCACTCGCCTTTTTCTCCTGCTGGAGATCAACCTCAAGCTATTAAAGAGTTAACAGCTGGATTACGCCAAGGAGAACGTAATCAAGTTTTGTTGGGTATTACAGGATCGGGTAAAACTTTTACAATGGCGCATATTATTAATGAGTTGAAAAGACCAGCTCTTATTATGGCGCATAATAAAACATTGGCTGCACAATTATATGCGGAGATGAAGGCATTTTTTCCAGAAAATGCGGTAGAGTATTTTGTGTCCTATTATGATTATTATCAACCAGAAGCCTATATTCCACGAACAGATACCTTTATTGAAAAAGATTCGGCTATTAATGAACAAATTGATCGCTTACGTCACTCCGCAACACGTCATTTATTGGAACGGCGAGATGTAATTGTTGTATCTTCTGTGTCGTGTATTTATGGTTTGGGATCGGCCGAATCATATTCATCTATGGCGTTTCGTCTTGTAAAAAATACATTCATTGACATGAAAGATTTAATCCGTCGGTTAGTAGAATTACAATATAAACGTAATGATCTGGCCTTTGAACGGGGATGCTTTCGGGTGTCGGGTGATGTGATAGATATTTTTCCATCTCACTTAGAAGATTCGGCATGGCGACTGAGTTTTTTTGGCGATGAATTGGAAACAATCCACGAATTTGATCCACTCACGGGACGTAAAAAGTTAGAATTACCCGATATTATTGTTTATCCGGCTAGCCATTATGTGACACCTCGTCCGGCATTACATCAAGCGATTACAACGATTAAAAAGGAATTAAAAGAACGTCTTGCTTTTTATGAAGCAAATAATCAACCGTTGGAGGCTCAACGTATTGCCAGTCGTACCAAGTATGATTTGGAAATGTTGGAAGCCACAGGTTCATGTAAAGGTATTGAAAACTATTCACGTCATTTGACAGGTAGAAAAGCTGGAGAAGTTCCACCAACATTATTTGAATATATGCCAGATGATGCGTTGTTGTTTATTGATGAATCTCATGTGACAGTGCCTCAAATCGGTGCAATGTATAAGGGGGACTATTCCAGAAAAACAACTTTGTCAGAGTACGGTTTCCGATTGCCTAGTTGTTTGGATAACCGACCGCTGAAGTTTGAAGAATGGAATGCGATGCGTCCAAAGACTATTTTTGTGTCTGCAACGCCAGCGCCGTGGGAAATGGAACAATCCAAAGGCTCCTTTACTGAACAAATTATTCGTCCAACCGGTTTGTTGGATCCAGAATGTATTGTGCGACCGGTGGCGACTCAAGTGGAGGATTTATTGGCCGAATGTATTGAGGCATCTCAAAAGGGCGATAGAGTGTTAGTGACGACATTAACAAAAAAAATGGCTGAAGATTTAACGGAATATTTGGCGGAACGAGGCATAAAAGTTCGTTATATGCATTCGGATATTGATACGTTAGAACGTATTCAAATTATTCGGGACTTACGTTTAGGAACATTTGATGTGTTGGTGGGCATTAACTTGTTGCGTGAAGGGTTAGATATTCCTGAATGTGGTTTGGTGGCAATTTTGGATGCTGATAAAGAGGGTTTTTTACGTTCGGCGACCTCTTTAATTCAAACAATTGGTCGTGCGGCTAGACATCAAAACGGTCGTGTTATTTTGTATGCCGATAAAATAACGCGTTCCATGAATATTGCGTTGACTGAAACTGCTAGACGGCGTGAAAAACAAATGGCGTTTAATGCTGAACATGGTATTACACCTAAAACCGTTAAAAAAGAAATACCCGATTTGATTAAAGAATTTGGTGATTTGGTACCGGAAGGTATTGATCGTTCCACTGAAAAGGTTATGCAAAATACCGGTAAACTGATTGAAAAGTTGCGTGCTCAAATGTTGAAAGAGGCAGAGGCCTTGAACTTTGAGGAGGCGGCAAAATTACGTGATAAAATTAAATGTTTAGAAGAACAGGAATTAAAATTATGATATCTTTTTTGAAAATTATATTGTTGGGATGTATTATTGGCTATGTTGGATTTGGCATGATGGTTTATTTTATGCCTCATTTATTTTTGTATCATCCAGATGTTGTCAAACCAAGTATTGATAAAATGATGGAAAAAATACCCGAGATCCAAGAGGTTTCTTTGTCGGATTCATCGGATGCCTATGGATGGTATGTGCCAACACAAAATGCGCAAAAGGTTGTAGTTTTCTTTCATGGCAATTCAGACAATTGTAGTTATTTTTTAAACAGAGCAAAACCTTTTGTAGATAATGGATATGCCGTCTTGATGGTAGAGTATCAAGGATTTGCCGATCGTAAGGGAAAGCCTAATCAAACCTCTATGGAACAGGATGTTCGCTTAGCTATTGCGTTTTTAAATAGTAAAGGATTTGAAAATAAAGATATCATATTATATGGTCATTCTATGGGAACATATTTAGCGGTGTATGGAGCTAGTGAATTAGGACAACAAAATCCATTTGATGCCGTACTTTTGGAGGCCCCATTTACCAGTGTTGCCGATGTAGCGGATAAAGCCAGTTTTTATTTATTCCCCGTGCGTTTATTGTTGTATGGTAATACATATGACAGTATGACACGCATTCATCGTATTAACACACGTTTGTTAATTGGACACGGTGTTCCCGATAAAGTTGTGCCATACGAACAAGGAGAGAGAGTATTTGAAAAAGCTTTAAAACCTAAAGAATTTTTTTCAAGTGCTGAAGCGGGACATCGTGAATTGCCAGCATATGGATTTATAAGTGAAATTTTTTCTTTTTTAAATGAAAAGTAAAATAAATGATATGTAAAACAATAAAATAACAAAAAATATAAAAAATTGTTGACAAATACAAAAAAGAGTGTTAAAATGTGTCTAAACTAGGCAGAATGCCATTTGTAAATAAAAAAACAAAGGGGAATAAAATGAAAAAAGAATTGGTTTTACTTGGTTCTATGGTTGCTATGGCTGGTGCTTTAAGCTCTTGTTGTAAAAAAACGCCTGTTTATAATAATACTATTCCACCAGCTCCACGAGTTGTGAATTATAAAGATGGTGGAACAGCTTATGCGCCGTCTCAGCCTGTTCGTACTCAGCCAGTTCAACAACCTGTAAAAAAAGTGGGCCGTTGTACTCAGGTACAGCCTGTATTTCAAGCTCCAGTAACTCAGGTTCGTCCTGCAACTGTGGTTCAACCAATAGTTCAGCCTGTTTCTTATACTGGTCAATTAGTTGTTCCATCCCCAGGGGTAATTGAGGCAAACATTAATTATTCTAATAGTGGGGTATTATATAATGCTGCAACAGGTTGCAATAATGTTGTTATCCCTGTGTATAATGGAGGATATTGTTATCCACGTTATCAACATTGTCATCGTTCATATTCATACCATCATCACAGACATCATCATTGTAGATAGAAAGTTGATAAAAAAGTTATTTAACCTTATTGATGTGGAGAAAATGGTGGTGTAATAAAAGTACAGAAGAAAGGAGTTTGTTGTGTCAAAAGAAAATAAAGGATCAGGGATGGATTTTATTTTAAAATCTATGGTAGGTAAAATGGTTGTTTTAGCTGGTGCTGTGATGTCTATGTCTTCTGCTTCAGCAAGACCAGAATGCCAACGGGTGGTTGTTCAGCCGAGAGAGGTTGTTTATGTGCCAGTACAACCAACTAGGAAAGTTTGTGTTGTCACAGAAACAATTCCTGCTCCTGTAGGAATTACGGTAAAAACTCAAAAAATTTATTTTGATCCAAGTTCTGGTTTTTACTATATCAATGTTAATGGTCATCGCGTACGTTATATTAAAAATAAGCGTCGTCATCTTCCACCACCACCTCCTCCTTGTAGAAGATGTATTCATGGAACTATTGGTCATAAAGGTGGTTACCTTGGAAAACATAGATAGTAAAAAATAATAAAAATCAGTGCGTTATGCGTGGATAATTGACAAAACAAAAGAAAAGTGTTATACTGAAAGTACAGATAAACAGAAAGGAGTTTACTATGTCAAACGAAAATAAAGGTTCATTAATGGATTTCATTTTAAAAAGTACGGTGGGTAAGATGGCTATTTTGGCAAGTACTGCGGTTGCAATGTCTTCTTGCACAACAACATCTTATTCTAATAGTTTAGGATATTCTGAAGTAACTCAAAGTTCTGGTATATCGGCAGGACAAGTATTGCAAGGTATTGCTATTGTTGGTGATATTGCAACAAATAATCATGCAATTAGCAAAACTGTTAACTATCGTAGATATTGTGTTCCAGCTTATCGTCCGAGTTCATCAAATAGTTGCTACAGACCTCGGCAGGCATATGTAAGACCTGTGGGACATGCAGGACATCATCCATGTTGTACAGGTAGACATCAAGGCAGTTATTGTATAACTCGTTAGAAATAAAAAAGCGATTTCGGAAGAGGTCGCTTTTTTGTTTGATGGGATTTTTGAGATGGTATATTTTTAGTATTATAAAAGCCAGTTTTTAGCTGGCTTTTTTTTAAATGTTTTCCTACTTTTCTGTACTTATATATGGATTTTCCTCGTTTTTGTTTGCAACTTGAGCAATATCAAAGTAGCGTAACATTGGAACTGCCAAAAAGATTGAAGCATATGTGCCAACAACCAAGCCTAAAGCCATAGAGATTGAGAAACCTTGTAATGTTTGTCCGCCGATAAATAATAATACCAATAATACGAACAAGGTTGTTACACCTGTTAAAATTGTACGGGACAATGTTTCATTGATACTTTTGTTTAATAATTCGTCCTTGTTCATTTTGCGGAATTTCTGTAAGTTCTCACGCACACGGTCATATGTAACGATAGTGTCATTACATGCATAACCGGCCAAAGATAATAAACCAGCAACGACAATCATGTCAAATTCCCATCCAAATACGGAAAAGGCTCCGACAACGATTGCTAAGTTATAAGCCAAAGAAGCCATGCATCCGATAGCAAATGGCCATTCGAATCTTAACCAGATATATATGGAAATAGCTAATAATGCTAATACAGAAGCTAATAAGCTTTTTTCCTTTAATTCTTGACCGATTCTTGGTCCAATAGTTTCAACACGGTCATATGTATAACCAGCGCCCAATGTAGATTTGATTTTCTCAACCAGTTGTGGACCACTTAAACCTGCATCTTCAGCTTGTGTTTGGATTAAAACGGATTTAATTTCAGCGCCCATACCGATAGATTGGATGGATAATTCCTTTAAGAATGATAAATCTGAACGCATTTTATCCATGTCGATTGCATTTTCTGAGGATACTTCGATTAAAACACCTCCTTCAAAATCAACACCATAGTTTAATCCTTTTGTGAAAAAAGACCAAACGGATATAGCTAACAAGATGGCAGCAATCGTATAACCGATTTTGCGCATACCCAAAAAATTAATATTAAAATTACGTTTTCTAAATAATTTTTTCATTTGTTATATCCCTTATAAATCAATAGTTTTAGGTTTTTTGATAACAATCCAAATAGTCATCAACATACGTGTGACTAACAATGCTGTAAACATTGTTGTTGCTAAACCTAATCCCAACGTAATACCAAAACCGCGTACTGGACCGGAACCTAACCAGAACAAGAACAACGCAGCAAAGAATGTTGTTAATTGTCCATCTAAAATAGCGGAGAATGCTCCTTGAAAACCACGGTTTAAGATTTCCATCGGATGAGAAACGCCTTTTTGGATTTCTTCTTTCATGCGTTCAAATACCAAAATATTGGAATCTACAGCCATAGCAATTGTCAAGGCGATACCAGCTAATCCTGGTAATGTTAATGTGGCGTCAAAGATGCTGAGTAAGGCTAACAATAAAATACCGTTAGTGAGTAAAGCAATATCTGCAAAAATACCATATCTGCCATAGACAATGATCATAAAGACAAATACGAATAATAAACCTAATACACAGGCTGTTGTACCAGCACGAATGGAATCATCCCCAAGGCCAGGACCTACAACGCGTTCTTCTTGAACAATTAATGGAGCAGGTAATGCGCCTGAACGCAATAATAATGCTAAATCATTTGCAGCGGCAACAGAGAATTTTCCTGTAATAATACCTTTTCCACCTGTGATTGGTGTATTGATGGTTGGTGCACTGATGACTTTTCCATCTAATACAATTGCTAGACGACGACCAACATTTTCACGAGTAGCATTGGCAAATTTTTTAGCACCAATAGATTTGAATGAAAATGAAACGGCAGCTTCTCCTTTTTCATCATAGGTGGTGCGAGCATCTTCTAAACTTTCACCGCCAACAACAACTGCACGTTTTAGAACGATTGGACCTGTTTCATTGCCATCCATTAACATAGAATCCGGAGAAATTTTTCCTTGTCTAGCCATAATAACATTTGTGCTTTCGTCAACTAAGTGGAATGTTAATTTTGCTGTTTTACCCATTAACGCTTTAATTTCTGATGGATCTTGAACACCAGGTAATTGGATAACAATTCGATCGGCCCCTTGTTGTTGAATTTGAGGTTCTTTTGTGCCAAGTTCATCAATACGTTTACGTACAATTTCTAAAGATTGTGCCACGGCTTGACGTTTCATGATATTTAAGGCATCTTCTGTATAATGTATGGTTACATTAGTGCCTTCTGTATCGATTTGTAATGGAATGCCGGCTTCTTGTTTGCGAATTGTATCGCGTACAGTATTTAAATCTTCGGCTTTTAATACTTTCAATGTTAAAGCGTCGTTTTCTACTTTTAATCCAGAAAAACGTACTTTTTCAGAACGTAAAGCAGAGCGTGTTAAATCAGCCAATCCTTCTAATTTTTCGGATACTAAGTTTTTTGTATCCACTTCCATTAATAAATAAGAGCCACCTTGTAAATCTAATCCCAACGTAATTGGTTTAAACCAAGAGCGCATGTCTTTTGGTGTTTTTTCATAAATAGCAGTTGGTAAAAAACTAGGTAAAGCAAAAACAATACCAATGACAATTGTGACGATAACTGACCAAAATTTTCCTTTTGAATATCCGAACATGTTATTTGTCCTCTTCTAAAACTTGAGAAATATATCCGCGGATGACGGTAATTTCAGTGTTGTCGGCAATTTTAACTGTTAGTTCATTGTTGTCTCCAACTTTTGAAACTGTCCCCAAAATACCACCGATGACCACTTTAGAGCCTTTTGTGATTGAATTTAAAGCCGCTTCATGACGTTGCAATTTTTTCTTTTGTGGACGAATAAGTAACAAATATAAAATACCAAAAATTAAAATTAATTGGGCAAATGCGGCAAATCCTGCACCAGATGTAGCAGCTGTATCCGTGGCAGTTTGTACCGTTTGAGCCATTGCTTCAGATATAAACATGTTTTTCCTTTCATTAAATAATAATGGCAATAATATACAACTTTTAACGTAAAAATCAACTTATTTTTTATGCTTTTGATAATTTTGCTATTTGACATTTTTGGTAAAAAAAGATATCTTAGCCAAAAAAAGGAGAAACGGATGAAACTGAATATTGAATACTTAGAAAATTATGATAAAAATTGGGGTGAACTTGGATACAAACATGCCGGTGATGCCGGATTTGATTTGCGTGCCGCTGTCGCAGAGAGAATTGTTTTGAAGCCTCGCGATTATATGCCTATTCCAACTGGTGTAAAGTTTCAATTGGAAGCGGGTGAGATACCAGCTGGACTGAATTATGAAATTCAAATTCGGGCTCGTTCTGGATTGGCTGCTAAACATGGTATTACGGTGATGAATGGTGTTGGAACTGTTGATTTGGGATATCGTGGTGAGGTGCGTGCTATCTTGGTTAACCATGGTCATGAAGATTTTATTATCGAGCCAGGTGATAGAATTGCTCAGGCCGTTATTGCGCCAGTAATGTGTGTTGAATTTGCTGCCGTTGACAGTGTGGATGATGATACAACACGTGGTACAGGTGGTTTTGGTTCAACCGGCAAACAGTAAGGTGTCAAATGAAAACAATTAAAATCGGGTATATGGATTGTTCACATAGTAACAACTATAATGCGAAAGGGGCTTTCTTTACACAATTGTTATCTCAAAAATATAATGTAGAGTGTTCGGAACAACCAGATTATTTATTCTATAGCGTATATGGCAATCAACATCACAATTTTGATGGGATTCGGATTTTCTTTACCGGTGAAAATGCTGTGCCGAATTTTAATTATTGTGATTATGCTTTTGGTTTTCATCATATAGATTTTGAAGATCGTTATATGCGTTTACCTTTATGGCGTATGTATTTGAGTGATTTACAACTTGCTTTGGACAAAGGTCAAATGGAGCCAGAATCAGCAAAACGCAAATTTTGTTGTATGGTTGTATCCAATATGAAGCAAACAGATGGTTATCGTGAGGAATTTTTTGAAAAATTAAGTGCTTATAAAACGGTAGATTCTGGCGGCAAATATAAAAATAATGTTGGAGGACCTGTGCCAGATAAGTTAGAATTTCAAAAGGATTATAAATTTTCATTGGCTTTTGAAAATGTATCAGTTCGAGGATATTGTACAGAAAAGATTTTGCAATCTTTTGCCGCAGGAACGATACCTATTTATTATGGGGATGAAACGGTTGTTCAAGATTTTAACCCAAAGGCATTTATCAATTGTCACGATTATGACAGTATAGATGAAGTTGTTGCTAAAATTAAAGAATTGGATGAAAATGATGCCGCTTATTTGCAAATGTTGAATGAGCCGATGTTTATTTGTGGTAAATTACCGGATAAATATTCTGATGAAAGTATTTTGAATTTCTTATCGAATATTTTTGATAAAACTGTTAATGAGGCAAGACGACGTAAAATTATTAAACATTATGCTGATGTGGATTATCGCAACATGAAACAAAGGGATGTGTACTTAGTTGTGAAATATTTTGTGCGTCATAAAATGCTAAGTTTAGGGCGAAAAATCAAAAAAATATTCGGTAAAAAATAATAATAGGACAGGGAGCATATAAGCTCCCTTTTTTCTTGACTTTTACAGGGTATTTTTGTACAATGCACACAATTTAATTGTTAACAAAAGGAGTATTTATGGCAAGTTATCAATATATCTATGTGATGAAAGATTTATGCAAAACTTTCCCTGGGGGAAAAGAAGTTTTAAAGCATATCTGGCTCAGCTTTTTCCCTGGAGCAAAAATTGGTGTTTTGGGGCCAAATGGCGCCGGTAAATCTACACTCTTAAAAATTATGGCTGGATTAGACGATAATTTCACGGGTGAAGCATGGGCTGCTGATGGTGTTAAAGTTGGTTATTTGCCACAAGAACCACAATTGGACCCAACAAAAGATGTTATGGGCAACATTATGGATGGTGTTGGTGAAATTCGTGATTTGATGCAACGTTATGAAGAAGTCAATATGAAGTTTGCTGATCCGGATGCCGATATGGATGCTTTGCTTGTAGAACAAGCTGAATTGCAGGAAAAAATTGATGCTTGCAACGGTTGGGAAATTGAACGCACAATTGAAATTGCTATGGATGCACTGCGTTGTCCGCCATCTGATGCTGATGTGACAAAATTATCCGGTGGTGAAAAACGCCGTGTTGCTTTGTGCCGTTTGTTGTTAAGTAAACCGGATATGTTGTTGTTGGACGAACCGACAAACCACCTAGATGCCGAATCTGTAGCATGGCTTCAAACATATTTGAAAAACTATGCTGGCACAGTTGTTATGGTCACTCACGATCGGTACTTCTTAGACAATGTCACGGGTTGGATTTTGGAAATGGACCGTGGCGAAGGTATTCCATATGAAGGCAACTACACCTCTTGGTTGGAACAAAAACAAAAACGTTTAGAGGTTGAACAAAACGCTGAGAAGGCCCGTCAACGTACTTTGAAAGAGGAATTGGAATGGGTGCGTCAATCTCCAAAAGCGCGTCAAGCTAAATCCAAAGCTCGTATTACAGCTTATGAAGAATTGCTTAAAAAATCTGTTGAAAAAACACCAGATGTGGCTCAAATCGTTATTCCGGCTGGACCTCGTTTGGGGGATGTGGTTTTGGAAGCCAATAATTTAAGCAAAGCCTTTGGTGATAAATTGTTGTTTGAAGATTTGACATTTAATTTGCCAGCTGGTGGTATCGTGGGTATTATTGGCCCGAACGGAGCCGGTAAAACAACATTGATGCGTATTATCACAGGTCAAGAACAACCAGATACCGGTACATTCCGTGTGGGTGAAACCGTGAAACTTGGTTATGTAGATCAAAGCCGTGATGCCTTGGATGATAATAAAACGGTATGGCAAGAAATTTCTGGTGGCTTGGATATTTTGACACTTGGCAAACGTGAGGTGCCATCCCGTGGTTATGTATCGCAATTTAACTTTAAAGGTCCGGATCAACAAAAGAAAGTGGGTGTTTTATCTGGTGGTGAACGCAACCGTGTGCACATGGCTAAAATGTTGAAATCCGGTGCGAACGTCTTGTTATTGGACGAACCGACAAACGATTTAGATGTTGATACATTGCGTGCGTTGGAAGAGGCTTTAATGGATTTTCCAGGATGTGCTGTTATTACATCTCACGACCGTTGGTTCTTAGACCGTTTGGCAACACATATCTTAGCCTTTGAAGGCGATTCAAAAGTTGTGTGGTTTGAAGGCAACTATGCTGAATATGAAGCTGATAGACATCGTCGTTTGGGTACGGATGCTGATACGCCGCATCGTATTAAGTATAAACCAATAGAACGTTAATATTTGAATAGAAACGACGCCCCTTAGAAGAGGGGCGTTATTGTATAGAAATAGATGTTTTTTATAATTTTTTTGTAAAAAAAATAAACCCCCTAAAAACTAGGAGGTTTTTAATGGCGCGCCCGGCAGGATTCGAACTTACAACCTTCTGATCCGTAGTCAGATGCTCTATCCAATTGAGCTACGGGCGCATCGTGATGTCATAACTTTTACACTATTTTTTTTGAAAATGCAAGTGTTTTTTTTGAAAAAAAATGTTTTTTTATAAAAAAATGAATAATATTTCTGTAATTCATTGAAAATATTATAAAATTATATTTGGGCATTTCTTTAAAATTTTAATGACGTGTGCTATCGTATCTTCTTTAGGCATGTCTGTATTGACTAGATGCCATATCATGTTCCCTATTTCAAGGCATAGTTGGGATTCTAATTCTTTTTCTTTTCGATTATCTGATGGGGTATTTTTACGTTTTTGAAGACGCTGTTTTCGAACATTTAAGGGCGCATCCATCCATAATCCAATAAAAGGGATATTTAAACTATCTGCAAGAGCTTGAATAGCTAACCGTTCATTTTCGTTATGAAATAAAGCATCAACAATAACGGTTGAACCAGTTTGTAAAGCGCAACTAGCTTGTTGCCTTAATACTTCGTATACTACTTTTTCAAATGCAGGTGTATCTATTGTTTTATTGAAGCGTTGTCGGGGAGCTAAGCCTGTGATTTGTTTTTTTACGACGTCATCTCTTAAAATAACTGCTCCTGGTGAGGGGGATATTAATCCGCCAATTTCACGAGCAACTCGTGATTTGCCACTGCCAGATAATCCACCACAGGCAATCAAAATAGGAGAAGAATTGATTAAAAAGTGACAAGCTAATTTAAAATATTTTTGTGTTTGTAGGATTGCTTGTTGTTTTTCATTGCCTGTTAATAGAGCACTTGTTTTTGCGCAAATTGCGGCTCGTGAAGCGGCGCGCATTGATTGATATAAACCCATTAAAGGAAAACCTTCGATATCATTCATATAAGACATATAATGGTTAAATAATATATTGCTGATACGTCTTAATCCTTTAGCTTCTAAATCCATTGTTAAAAATGATAGATCATATAGTGTATCTATGCAATCTAAAGAATCATTGTATTCTATTGGACTAAAGAATAAAAATTTACCTTTATTATATGCAATATTAGATAACAATAAATCACCATGGCATTTTTTTACAAATCCGCTTTTTTGACGAAATTTTATTAGATTTTCATTTTTTTTCAAAATCTCTAAACTTTGTTTTGTGAGAGTATTTAATTGTGTTAAATCAATCGAACTAGGGAAACATGATAAAATGGATTCTGTTTCCAAAATGATATTTTGAATAACGTCAACGCCCCATTTGTTATGAAAGACTTTTGCTTTGGCATGTAAATCAGCTAAATGTTCTGCCAAATCCATGGTTTCAAATCTGTCAAAGTCAGGGGAGGGTAGCAAAAAACTTAAAATCGCTTTATTAGGTAATCGTTTTTCAACAATAACTGTGTCAATTTCTTCACCGCTTGTTCCACCAATTTTTATTGTACCATTTTTTAATCGTTTGATGGGTTTGACACCAATAATTAAATGAGGGGCATAAACCGTACTGCGTTTCATTTCGGCGATACAAGCTAGCTTTCGCTTTTCTGCTGTTGAAAAATCAACGCCGGGATAGATAACAGCTCGTTTTAGTTTATATACATAATTACCCGCAAAGAAAATAATAGCGATATGGGATCGTCTGACATCGACTTTATGTATGTTTTTTCCGTAAGTTTGTGGGGTGCTAAGAGCTTCGATAATATCTGTTTGTTCTGATAAAATCATGCGATATTTTCCTCATGTAAATGTGGTTCAAAATGGATAATAACCTGAGCATCTGGCACCTTGTGTATGATAGCGAGTTCTATTTGATCTGTAATGTCATGTGCTTGTTCTAAGGTTAAATCCTTGTGCATATGAATACAAAATTGAATAAAAATGCAATCACCCGATTGTCTTGTTTTTAAATCGTGTAGTTCAATGACTTGTGGGAAACCAAGTATAATCTCAGTTATCTTTTTACGGAATGCTGAAGGCATTTCCGTATCCATTAACATTTTAAATGATTCGATTGTAATTTGATAAACGACAACTAATAAATAAACGGCTACGCCAATACCAAATAAAGCATCTACGCATGTCCATCCTAAATAATAACTTACTATGATGGATATAATCACACCAACATTCATTAAGATGTCGCCGGTATAGTGTGCCATATCTGCTTTGATAGACAACGAACCAGTTTTTCGTATAACGTATTTTTGAAAGCGAATTAAAATCAATGTTAACACTAAAGCGAAAACGGTAATGCCTATGCCTAATCCGATTTGAGTAATTTCTTGTGGTTCAAATAATCTGTGAATGGATTCTTTTAATAAAAACAAACTAGCGATAGCAATAATAAATGCTTGTGAGACACCCCCCAAAGCATGTGCCTTTCCATGTCCGAAACTGTGTTCTTTATCAGCTGGTTCTGTAGCGTGACGAATAGCGATTAAATTAACAGTAGATGTCATAGCATCTTGGATTGAATCAAACAAACTGGATAAAATTGCCATAGATCCTGTTATTAAAAATGTTACTAATTTTAAAATAATTAATACTGTTGCCGTTGCCATTGAAGCATGACTGGCTGTTTTCATCAGTTTGTTTTTATCAATATTTTTTTGTTTCATGACGTATTTATAACGCATTTTTTAAAACTTTTCCATAGATTTTTTTGCAATTTAAACTATATTGTAGTATATTTAGAACCAAAGGAGTACTTTATTATGTCAAAATTATATGATTTATTGGGTGTTTCAAAAACGGCAACTTCTGCGGAAATTAAAAAAGCATATCACAAATTGGCACGTTCTTTGCATCCAGATGTGAATCCAGATAAAGCTGCGGCTGAAAAATTTAAAAAAGTGAGCGCTGCTTATGAAATTTTATCTGATCCAGAAAAGCGTAAAAATTATGATGCTGGTATTATTGATGAAAATGGCAATCCCACACCGTTTGGTGCTGGTGTATATGACCGAGCTGGTGGTTTTGGTGGAGGTAATGGTCGATATCAAAGCTATAATATCAACCCAGAAGATTTGGCTAGCATGTTTGGTGGTGGTATGGGTGGATTTAATTTTTCCGATATTTTTGGTTCTGGTATGGGGGGCATGGGAGGTCATTCTCGTCGTCAGTCTCATACACATGCACCAAAGGGTCAAGATGTATCATATAATTTAAATGTTGCTTTTGATTTATCCGTAACAGGTGGAGAAACGACTGTTGGTTTGGCTAATGGCAAGAATTTAAAAATTAAAATTCCAGCCGGGGTACCGGATGATTCGACCTTGCGTTTAAAAGGTCAAGGTGAACCAGGATATGGTGTGCAAAAAGGCGACGCTTTGATTAATATTAAGGTACAATCCTCTCCCATTTATACGCGGGATGGAAATAACGTGTTATTGAATGTACCAATTACGTTAAAAGAGGCTGTTTTGGGGGCTAAAATTACTGTGCCAACACCGTATGGTGAAGTTGCTTTGACTGTACCGCCTTATTCCAGTTCTGGTAAAACATTGCGTTTAAAAGGGCGAGGTGTAAAAGACAAAGGCGACCAGTTAGTTAAATTAATGATTGTGTTGCCGGAACATTCCAATGCTGATTTAACAAAATTTGTTGAAACGTGGGATGCAAAACCATTGAATCCTAGAAAGTTTTAAAGACACTCAGAATAAAAAAAGATTTTTATTCTGAGTGTGTATTGATAAGGTTAAATCTTGATTGTATCTACATTGGACAATAAGCTGATGTAGATGGTAGAGCTAAACATGAACCGTATAATTTCCCATCATGGTTGGCACTTGCATTAGAGCATGTTCCGGAAGAGTGTGTTTTATATTTTAAATAGCAATATTGTCCCTCACCGCATCCTGTGCAATTTGAAAAAGGTTGAGTTGATGATATTTCAACAGGACATCCTTGATTAGCCAATGTTAAATCTGTACAGGCACCGTATAAAACCGTTTCGCCTGTTGCGCCGGCACTAGCTGCAGCAGATGCAGTGCATCCAGTATTGCTATATTTTAAATAACAATATTGACCATTTCCACATCCTGTACACTCTGAAAAAAGTTGAGTTGATGATGTTTGAACAGGGCATCCTTGATTAACCAATGTTAAATCTGTACATGCACCATAGAGTGTGCCTGTATGACTGGCACTGGCAGAAGTGCCACATCCATTATCTGAATATTTTAAATAACAATATTGACCGGATGGACAAGCTTGATATCCTGATGTTAAACTAAAGCTGGTCTTTCCATCTTCTGAAATAGTAAAATCATAAGCGCATGTTGCTTCAATCGTTGTTGTCGGGGCTGTGAATTTACAACTGCAGTTGGCTTCAACCTTTGTTGTTGGTGGTGTAAAATCGCAACTACATAATCCATCTGTTGGTAAACATGCTTCTTCCAATAATAAATCCAAATTAGGCTTGGGGTTACATATTGTGTTAGAAGGACAGCACCAACCAAAGTTTTGATAGCTACATGATAATTCTGAGGATTGATTACACTCTGCTATACATTCAGTGTGATTTTCATTAATGGTTGTGCCATTTTCGCATGGACGGCAAACTCCGTATTGTGTGTCGCAATATCCGTTGAAGGATGTTCCACAGTCTTCATTTGTTTTGCAAGAGGAACCTAATGCTTTTCCAAGGAATGAAAAAATAATATCATTACTTTCTAAACAGTTAGAAAAGGGGTATCCAAATTTATTGAAAAATGATAAGTTGTTTTCTGTTTCCATTTCCAATAGGTGATTACATACGCCTTTTGGAACAGCTTGAGCTAAAACAAAGATATTGTTAGTGCTGTTTTTTGATGTATATAAAGGATAGGTGGTATTGGGTGTGAATGAGGTAACTTTTGTCCAATCTGAGGGGGTATTCGTTGTTTGTTGTTGTGTTTCTGAAATAAAAACAAGTTTAGCATCGTTTAATAATGTGTTTGCTTTATGTTTATCCATAGCGTATGTAATTCCCCAAGTAGTACCAATAGATAAAACACCAGTAATAGCTAATACGCCAATAATTTCTGCCATAGAACGTCCAGATTGACTAGATATATACATCGTTTATTCCTTTGTTTTTAAACTGCAACAGGGGCTTTAATTGTTGGATGACATTGATAATCTTCTAATATGAAATCTTCATATACAAAATCATTAATGTTTTTGACATTCGGATTGATTTTCATTTTGGGTGCTGGATAAGGCGTGCGAGAAAGTTGTTCTTTGACTTGATCAAAGTGATTGTTATAAATATGAGCATCACCCAGTGTGTGAACAAATTCACCATAGCCTAAACCACAAACTTGAGCCATCATCATGGTTAATAATGCATATGATGCAATATTAAATGGTACACCTAAAAACATATCACAACTACGTTGATACAAATGGCAAGACAACTTACCATTTGCAACATAAAATTGACACATCATATGACAAGGTGGTAATTTCATTTTGTCTACTTGAGATGGGTTCCAAGCTGTTAAAATTAAACGTCGGTCATTTGGTTTTGTTTTAATGCGTTCAATTAAGTTTCCAAGTTGATCAATCCCATCACCATTCCAGTTGCGCCATTGATATCCGTAAACTGGTCCTAAATCACCATTTTCATCTGCCCATTCATCCCAAATGGTAACACCATTATCTTTTAAATATTTGATATTTGTTTCCCCCTTTATGAACCATAACAATTCATGAATAATGCTTTTTAAATGAACTTTTTTTGTTGTAACAAGAGGAAAACCTTTGTTTAAATCAAAACGCATTTGACGAATAAATACGGAACGTGTACCAACGCCAGTTCTATCTGTTTTATCTGTGCCGTTTTCTAAGATATCTTTTAATACATCTAAATACGGTTGTTCAATTGCTTGTTCCATAATTATTCCTTTCTTATTGTTGATGAATGGCATTAAAAATATGTTCTAAAATATCGGGGGTTTGAATATCTTTTTTAACCCAAACAGTTGTGACAATATTATCTAATTTTTGTGGAGTACCAATACGCTCATAATACGCATGCATTGCATTAATACATGGTGTAATATCTACCGGTGTTCCGGAAAATTCTGAGCTTAAATTTGGTAAGTATTCCGAATCAATAATGACATCTGGCATTGTGTTTATGTTGGTCATAAACAGTTTATAAATACTAGCTCCACCGACAATAAATAAATCATTTTCAAATGTATCAAAATCATGATAATCTGTATGTACAAAATGATTTTCTGTGTCGGATACTTGATATGTTTTATCAAAAGTTAAAACATGTAATTTTCGGTTTGGTAAAGTCCGATTAGGGAAGCTTTCGTACGTTGTTTGTCCGGCCACTAAATGATGGCCGTTTGTGATACGTTTAAAACGTTTAAAATCGGATGAAACATGCCAAGGAATATTTGGTCCAATACCGATAATGTTGTCATTCGTATGGCGACACCAAATTGCAATTTTTGTCATTAAATATACCCTTTCATGGTCGCTAGTATAATAGTATATGGAGGTCAAAGTCAAGAGAGAAGTTTTTTATAAGTACATCTCTTTTTCATAATCTCATTAGTAAATCAATTTGCTTAAAATGTTAACAAAGGGTAAAAGATAATTGAAAAATAGATAAAAAAATATTTTTTTTTACGAAAGTATGTTGACAAGGCATTTTTTTAATTATAAAAGGTAAATGAAAAAGGATAAAAAAGATGAAATTTTTGGATGAAGCAAAGATTTATTTAAAGGCTGGAAACGGTGGCGATGGAGCATGTTCTTTCCGTCGTGAAAAATTCATTGAATTTGGAGGTCCAAATGGTGGTAATGGCGGTAAAGGTGCAGATATTATTTTTGAAGCTGTTGCCAATTTAAACACGTTAATTGATTTTCGTTATCAACAACATTTTAAAGCACAACGTGGTGAAAATGGTGGCAGTCGTTCTTGTACTGGTGCTAGTGCTGATGATATGATTATCAAGGTGCCTGTTGGGACACAAATTGTAGCTGATGATGGTGTTTCTGTCTTAGCAGATTTAACTGAAGAAGGACAAACTTTTGTGGCTGCTCGTGGTGGTATGGGTGGTCGCGGTAACGAATCGTATAAGAGTTCTACAAACCAAGCTCCTCGTCAAGCTGATAAAGGAGAGTTAGGTGAAGAATTATGGGTATGGCTCAGATTAAAAATTATTGCCGATGTCGGATTGTTGGGGCTTCCTAATGCAGGGAAATCGACATTCTTATCTGTTGTATCTCGTGCCAGACCAAAAATTGCAGATTATCCGTTTACAACATTGTACCCACATTTAGGGGTGGCGAAAGTAGACGAGCATGAAGTTTTAATTGCCGATATTCCGGGATTGATTGAGGGGGCTTCAGATGGTGCCGGATTGGGGACGCGGTTTTTAAAGCATGTGGAACGCTGTAAAGTACTCATCCACTTGATTGATGGAACGGCCGAAGATATTGCCGTACCATACAAAACAATTCGCAAAGAATTGAAAAAATATAGTCCGGCTTTGGCTGAAAAACCAGAGGTTATTGGGCTGAATAAAATTGATGCTTTGACTGCTGAAGAAGTGGAAACAAAGCTCAAACAACTGAAAAAAGCATCCAAGAAAAGCGTTTTTGCTGTTTCGGGTATATCTAAACAAGGGTTGACTGAGATGCTGCGGGCTGCCTATCAATATATTCAAAAGGAGAACACTGATGGTTTGTAAATTAATTAAAAAAGTGGCAGCAAAAGTTGCCGGCAAAAAAACAACTGCTGAAAAAACAGAAACAACAAAAGTATGCACAAAAAAAACATGTGTAGCAAAGGCTGAACCAGCTAAAACATGTGCAAAAAAAGCTTGCTGTAAAAAAACAGCTGAAAAAGCTCCAGCTAAAACAACAACAGTTAAAACATGTGCAAAAAAAGCTTGTTGCAAAAAAACAGCTGAAAAAGCTCCAGCTAAAACAACAACAGTTAAAACATGTGCTAAAAAAGCTTGTTGCAAAAAGACAGAAACAGTAGTTGCAAAACCAGCTGCTAAAAAAACAGCAAAAGCTATTCCAGCTAAAACAACTGCAAAGCCTGCAGCTAAAAAAGCTCCTGTAAAACCAGCCACAAAAACAGCTGCTAAAAAAGCGCCTGCAAAACCAGCTGCAAAACCTGCAGCTAAAAAAGCTCCAGCTAAAACAACTGTAAAAACTGTAGCTAAAAAAGCTTCGGCCAAAACAGTTGCTAAAAAAGCTCCTGCTAAAAAGACAGCAGCTAAAAAAAAATAGTTGATTTTGTTTTTAAACAGTTAGATAACGGCAAAGCTGAAGATCTCGTCAAGATTAATTTGAAAGGTCGTGCCAGCTTTGCCGATTTTCTTATTGTTGCAACGGGAACATCTTCTCGTCATGTAATGGCATTAGCCGATAGTTTGGCAAAAGATTTAAAAAAAGAAGGCTATCTTGCTAAAATAGAGGGTAAAAATTCAGATGGGAATTGGATGGTTGTAGATGCCGTAGATGTTATCGTTCATATCTTTACAGAAGATTCTCGAGAATATTATGCTTTAGAACATATGTGGGGCAAAAATTAGTTTTTCTTTTTGTTTGAAAAACCTCTTAGATATTGTCTACCACCATATTTTGCATCTTCTTTTTCGCGTAAAATCATTTTTATATTTTCTTGTGGAATATTATACGAATAAGGATTATAGCAGTCACTAGACCAATTATATTCCGGCGTTAAGAATAAAGGATTTTTATCCAAAATATACTTGTTTAAATAAGATTCATCATGCCAAACACTCATGATGTTGTTTTGTTCATCAATTTGAATATTTTTTAAGCACTCTGTTGACAGTTGAATAAAATCATCAATTTGTCCACCGTAAAAAGAACCTTGAACATAGTATTTTTCTTGTCCATATGGTACATAAGCTGTTGATTTTTCATTGCGCTCATAGGTGGCTGCTTGAGATTGTTGCCAAAATGCTGGGTGTATAGCAACTATTAAACCTTGTTCTTTTGTTGGAAAAATTTCTTCATTGATTGGTTTGATAATTAGAGCATTTGCATTAAAGAAATATATATAATCATATTGTTTTAATTGATCTTTTATATCTAAAAACATCTCAAAACGTTTTAACGTGACATCTGGAAAGTTTTTATATTTTGCCTTAATACGAGTTGTATTATGAGGCAGTGTCATTTTTTCGTCATCTGTAAATACAAAATAATGTTTATTATGGTGTGGTAAAAAATTTTTTTGGGCACTTTTGTAAAAATCTTCCCAAAAAACGGTATATCTGTTTGTCATAATGTATAATACCGCTATATTTTTGGGGAAAATGATATGGCTATATATACACATACCACATATGAACATAATGATAAATGTTAAGAAGTATAAGATATGGTTTTTAGCAAATATAAAGCATGGCTGTTTCATCACAACATTCTACTTTTGGACATTTTAAACAATCACCAAAAACTTTGTAGGGCAGTGTCTCCTTTTTAACCTTTTTAAACCCACAGTTTTTGAAAAACTCCACTTGATATGTTAATGTGAAAACTTGAGGTAATCCAATACTACGAGCTTTAGCTAAGCATGCATTGACCAATATCTTTCCAATTCCTCGACGTTTATAATTATCGGATACAGCCAAAGAAGCCACTTCGCCGATATCTTTCCACAATACGGATAATCTGGAACATCCAACAACTTTACCATCCATTTCAAAGACAACAAAGTTAAAAATATTACGATAAATATCCACAGGAGATTTCATTAACATCAATCCCTTTTTGGCGTGCCCATTAATCAATTTTAAAATGGTTGGGACATCCTCTAAAGTTGCGCCTCTGATATGACCAGATAAAGATGTGTCGGACACGTGGAATCTCCTATTTAAATTTATTGGAACGCGGGAAACCAACTGGTGGGATTTTACCAACCGTTGCACGTCGGGCAAGCCATGGTGTAATATCTCGTTCAATACGCGTCCCATTTCCGGACGGGAAAGCCAGACCATCTTCCACGTTAAAGAATTTAACGTCAGACAACATTGCTCCTGCATATTTTTGTAAAATAACGCCGCTGCCTCGAGCCATTGTCGGAATTTCTTCAGCCTTAAAGACAACCATTTTACGATTTGTGCCAATAACAGCTACATGATTGCCGATAACGGGTGTGCACAAAATAGCTTTATCATCAGATACATTCATAATGATTTTGCCGGCACGCGTTTGGGCAATGACATCTTTGGCGGCCACAATAAATCCTTTGCCCTTTGATGAGGCAACAAATAAGTTTTCATCTGCCTTATAGATGAACATGGCGATAATATCGGCATCTTGTGGCAGATCAATAGATAAACGGATTGGTTCACCAAAACCACGTCCTCCACTGATTTTATCACCTAGTAATGTATAAAAACGACCATTTGTGGCAAAGAACAAAATATTATCCGTTGTATAAGTTGTCAAAGATAGTTTCAGTTCGTCACCTTCTTTAAATTTCAAATCGGATACATCTGTATGACCTTTTAAAGAGCGAATCCAACCGAGTTTGGACAACACAACGGTAATTGGTTCTTTTTCGACCATTGCTTCAATTGGAACATCAATTTCAATTGGGGCATCTGCAATTTGTGTACGTCTGGTACCCAATTCTGTTTTTTGCCCGAATTGTTTTTTGATGAGGGATATTTCTTCGGATAATTTTTTAAAGCGTAATCCTTCATCACCCAACATAGTTTCAAGGCCTGCTTTTTCCAAAGCTAAATCTTCAAATTCACGGCGTAGTTGTTCTTCTTCTAACTTACGTAAAGAACGTAAACGCATATTTAAAATGGCTTCAGCTTGAACTTCGCTGAGGCTGAACTCTTCAATCATAATTGGTTTTGGTTCATCTTCGTTACGAATGATTTCAATGATGCGGTCCAAATTTAAATAAGCCAAAATGAAACCTTGCAATAATTCCATGCGATGACGAATTTTGTCCAATCGGTAATTGGAACGACGAATTAAAACAATTTCACGATGTTTTAAGAAAGCAACCAAAACCTCTTTCAAACTCATAACGCGTGGCGTATGATCAGCATCCAATACGTTCATATTGAGGTTGAAGTTGACTTGTAAATCCGTAAATTTGAACAAATGTTCCATTAATTGTTCTGGTTGTACGCTACGAGATTTTGGCTCCAAAACAATACGCACATTTT
The DNA here is from genome assembly GCA_017559525.1 of Alphaproteobacteria bacterium. Taxonomy (GTDB): domain Bacteria; phylum Pseudomonadota; class Alphaproteobacteria; order CAAHEQ01; family UBA3637; genus UBA7488. The sequence continues at coordinate 140,985 of JAFYRI010000003.1, forward strand.
CATCGGATTCATCGCGAATATCGGCCAATAACGGTAATTTTTTCTCAGCCAATAATTTAGCGATTTTCATAATCAAATCGGATTTTTGAACTTGATATGGAATTTCGGTGATAACGATTTGATAACGGCCTTGGGACAATTCTTCTTTTTCCCATTTAGCACGAACCTTCATCGCGCCACGACCAGTTGTATATGTTTTAATTAAACTGTCGCGGCTTTCTACCAACAAACCACCAGTCGGGAAATCTGGCCCCAACACAAAATCCATTAATTTTGCCACATCGGCATCCGGATGCTTAATTAAGTGGATGAGAGCATCACATACTTCACCAACATTGTGTGGTGGAATATTTGTGGCCATACCAACGGCAATACCACTGGAACCATTTGCAAGCAAGTTTGGAAACCCTGCAGGCATTACGCATGGTTCTTCTTCAGTGCCATCATACGTTTTATCAAAATCAATGGCATTGTCATCCAATCCATCCATAATGGCCATAGCAACCGATGTTAATCTGGCCTCAGTATAACGCATAGCAGCAGCACGGTCACCGTCAATGTTACCAAAGTTTCCTTGTCCATCTACTAACGGATAACGCACAGCAAAGCTTTGAGCCAAACGCACCATTGCATCATAAACAGCTGTATCACCGTGAGGGTGGTATTTACCAATCACATCCCCAACAACACGGGCACATTTTTTAAAGCCTGTGGTTGGGTCTAATTTCAAACCACGCATAGCGAATAACAACCGTCTGTGAACAGGTTTTAAGCCGTCACGCACATCTGGCAAAGAACGAGCTACAATTGTACTCATAGCGTAGGCCAAATATCGTTCGGATAAAGCATCCGCTAGTTTGGTTTCCTTAATTTGTTCTGTTTCATTTATTGTCATGAGGCGATTTTATCTTAAAAATTTTAATAATTCAAGTAAAAAATGAGATTTTATGTAGAGGATTTAGGGATATTTTATCTATGCTTTGTGGCGTATTGCGCGTAAAAATTATTCGCCTTATGTGTAGTGAGTGTTGAACATAAATAAAAAAGGGGGTAATAATGAAAAAAATATGTTTAACGGTTGCTGTGGCGGCGTTATTTATTTCGTTTACAGCTAATGCTGAAACGGCTAAAGGTAAAGTGGTTGATACTGATGGTCATACGATTACTGTTCAAACACAAAATGGTGATCATGTGACGATGGCGTTAACCGATGATACAAAGTATCGCAAGAAAAAAACATCAAAACATAATATGAAAAAACACAGTAAAAAACATGCAAAAAGCAAAACATATTATGAACCATTAGTTGAAGAAGATGATTGGATTGAATTGACATATACACCGGCAAAAGATAGCACGTCTAATGCGGTTGTAGAAGATATTGTTGTCTATGATGATTAATAAATAATGGGGCTTGCAGATAAATGTAAGCCCTTTTTTTAGGAGGTAATATGCATAAAACAATATTGTCATTTGGAATATTATTAGTTTTAACAGCTTGTCACAGTGTGCAAGAATATGAAGATTATTTGGATAGTTGGGTAGGGCGTAGTGAAGCTGATTTAGTGGCTAGTTGGGGTGCACCAAGTCAAATGCAAAATTTAGGTGGAGGGCGTCAGTTGTTTACTTACATCAAACAAAAAACGGTTATGGAAACTGGAACCGTTCCTCAAGATGTGAACTTTGGTAATTATTCATTGTATAGTCCACAAAATGATGCAATGCAATCAGAAACGCTGTATTATTGTGAAACAACATTTACTACCCAAAATGATATCATTGTGGATTACTCTTGGGCTGGCGATGCTTGTGTGAGATAACAAAGTTAATAGTTATCTCTCTAGGGCTTTTTTGTCACATACGAATTCTACATTAGAATGATTTTGTAACATACTTGCTGGACATTTGACAGATATAGGTCCTTTTGTTGATAAATGAATGGCTTCAACTTTTTTAGAACCTGTTGCTAGTACAATTATACGGCGAGCTTCAAAAATAGTTTTTAGGCCGATTGTAATAGCTTTTGTTGGTACATCTTCTATTTTGTCGAAGAAACGAGAGTTCGCTTCAATTGTACTTTGTGTCAAAGCTTGTTCATGGGTTGGTGTATTAAAGGTAGTGTCTGGTTCATTAAAAGCTAAGTGCCCATTTTCACCAATACCAGCTAATTGAATGTCAATCCCACCAGCATCTTTAATGGCTTGTTCATAGGATAGACAAAATGCTGGAATATTGTTTGCCATACCATCAGGGATATGAATATTCTTTGGCGGAATATCCACATATTTAAATAAATTTTCTTGCATAAAATAATGATAACTTTGTGGATGGTCTGGTGTTAAACCAATATATTCATCCATATTAAACGTCATAACATTTTTGAAAGAAATTTCTTCATTTTGATAAGCACGAATAAGGCGTTCATATACTGGTATAGGTGTTGAACCTGTTGGTAATCCCAAAACCAAATAAGGTTTTTCAGGTGTTGGTGTAAATCCTTTGATGGCGTTCATAATTTCTTTTGCTGCATAATCGGCAACTTCTGCTACCGTTTCAAATGATAATATGTTCATAATGCTCTCCTTTCATATTAAAAAACATATAAAAAAGCCCATCAAAATGCAAGCCTTTTATACCGACATTATGTGGTATTTTCTTTACTTTAATATACCTGTTTCCCATATACAATATATCCATAATCATAAAGGGGGAAATATGAAAAAAATTTTATTATCAACAACTATTTGTTTACTGTGCTTACCGGCATTAGCAACAACACACGAAACAAAATCTATCACGCAAAAATACAATGATTTTAAACAAGAACTGCAAGACAAAACGGGCATTTCTTATTCCATCGACATATCTGCATTAATGCAACGAGGCGCTCCTAATGGTAAAGGAACCGCCTGGCAAACAATGTACTATGGGGATGTCAATTGGGATATGTTTAATAGCGATACTTTTGGTGCAGGGTCAATACAAATCGCTTACAATGCCGTTCGCTATTGGGGAAAAAGTGCAACCAACATTGGTAACCGTATCGGCGTCATTACAGATATCAACGATTATCCAAGCAATTCCAACGAATTTGATCAGCTCAGCTATACCCATCAATTTCCTGGACGTATGAAGTGGTTATCTGTGACGCTTGGTCAATTTCCTATGTATAATTTTGATGGCAGCGCATACTTAGCAAATCAACAAACAAACTTTTTGAATTACGCTCTTTCTCAAAACGGATCATCAACTTATCCAACGGCCAGTTTAGGGGCCTATGCGACAATTGCACCGAACGATGAATGGTCTTTCACAGTTGGTATGCAAGATGCTCATAATATTTCCGGAGAAACAATTTCGTCTAACAAATTCGGCAAAGGAAAATACACATCGTTTGCCAGCGCTAGTTATACACCAACCGATAAAAATGGTAATCAAAACCAATATAGCGTGATGTTTTACAATCAACCGGGCGTACCTCAACAACCTGGAACAAGCAATGGATGGAGCATAAATTTCTTACAATATTTGACGGACAAATTTGCCGTAACAGGACGTATTAATGGTGCCAGTAATTCTCCTGAAACTATCAAACAATCTTATGTGCTGGGTGTTGTATACAACAATCCATTTAACCGAAATAATTTGGATCAAATTGGATTTGCTGGTGCTGTTAATAAACTCAATAAATCCGTTAATGGTCCAGGAACAAGATCTGTGGAAAATGTATTGGAAGCCTATTATGCTTTTGGTTTGTCCGATTTTATGACAATTACACCGGATGTACAATTTTACATTAATCCAGGTGCCAATCAAAAATCCAATACAGCAACCATAGCATCTATTCGTGCAACTATGATGTTTTAATAGTATTTAAGATACGTTTGTAAATATAAAAAAGTTCTGTTATTGCAAACAGAACTTTTTACATATAGCTGCTAACAATATTTATCTTGAGTGGGAATTGTTATTATCTAATAATCTTCCTCTTGGTTTTTGATAAGCTACAGTTTTGCGATGTTCTCGCAATACAAATTTAGATTTATCATTCCAAAAAACATCAGCCCAAGTTTCTGCAGTCCAGCCGGATTTATCTCCTAATTTTGGATTGGCCCCGGCTTTTAATAGTGTTTTAATAATATCTGGATGGTCATTGGATGCCGCATACATTAACGGTGTCATTCCATCCTTACATTTTATGTTTGGATTGGCTCCTTGTTTTAATAAATAAACAACTTTTTGTTTTTTACCAGTTACACAGGCCCAAGCAAGCAAACTCATACCTTCCTCATCTTTTGTATTAATTCTGATGGTTGGCAGAGTTTGCTTTAGATCATCCATACTACCATTAGCAATGATATTGTAAAGCGCGCTATTTTCGCTCATTTTACTTCACCACAAAGTTGACTAAACGACCAGGTACATAAATTTCTTTGACAATTTCTTTGCCATTTAAATGCGTCGCTACATTGTCATTAGCTTTTGCTGCAGCTAAAATATCGTCTTTTGTTGCATCTGTTGCAACCATGATATTGGCCCGTTTTTTGCCTAAAACTTGTACCACGATTTCTATGGAATCATCCTTTGTCAAAGCTTCATCATATGTTGGCCATGGTGCATAAGTTAAAGAATCTGTATGACCTAATTTTTCCCATAATTCTTCTGCAATATGTGGTGCTTGAGGAGCTAACATCAATACAAAAGCTTCCATATCAGCTTTGGCAACCGGTTTCTCAGATTTATAAACAGCATTCAAAAATTCCATTAATTTTGCAATAGCTGTATTATAAGACAATGCTTCCATATCGGTTGTGATACCTTTAATGGTTTTATGCATTAACTTTGTTAAAGCTTCATCACCATTGTCGGCAATTTTACCCTCGGTTTCAAATAAATTCCATGTGCGTTTTAAGAAACGATTGACGCCGTTAATGCCGTCAGCAGCCCAAGGTTTTTCTGCTTCAATTGGTCCCATAAACATCAAGTATAAACGCATGGAATCTGCGCCGAATTCTTTAGCTACATCATCTGGGTTAACCACGTTGTATCTGGATTTACTCATTTTTTCTACTTGAGTGTTAACGCGTGTATCTGTTCCTTTTACGAACCAATCGTTGCCACGGCGTTCTACATCTTTTGGATAATAGTATTTGCCGTTGTTATCACGATAGGAATAAGCCAAGACCATCCCTTGGTTGACCAAGCGTTGGAATGGTTCATCTGTGGATACCAAACCTGCATCAAACAATACTTTTTGCCAGAAACGAGCATATAATAAGTGCAATACTGCATGTTCTACACCACCGACATATAGGTCAACAGGCATCCAGTATTCATCCGCTTCTTTGCTGACAAAAGCTGTATCATTGTGTGGATCGCAATAACGCAAGAAATACCAGCTGGAACCAGCCCATTGAGGCATTGTATTTGTTTCACGTTTGGCAGGCTTTCCTGTTTCTGGATCAATTGTATTTACCCATCCTTCTTGACGCGCTAATGGGGGTTCGCCATCGGCTGTTGGTCTGAAGTCGGCCATTGGTGGCAAGAGTACTGGTAAATCTTCCATTGGTAAAGATTTGATTGTGCCGTCTTCACAGTGGATAATTGGGAATGGTTCACCCCAATAGCGTTGACGGGCAAACAACCAATCACGGAGTTTATAGTTGACAGTTCCTTTACCAACACCGTTGGCTTCTAACCATTCAATCATTTTAGCTTTAGATTCTTTGACGTATAATCCGTTTAACCAATCGGAGTTCATCAAGGCGCCATCGCCTTCGTGCGCTTCTTTAGAAATATCGCCACCTTCAATAACTTGGATAATTGGAATATTGAATTTTTTGGCAAAATCATAGTCACGTTGGTCGTGAGCAGGCACAGCCATAATTGCACCATATCCATAATCACCCAACACATAATCGGCAATGTAAATTGGAATTTGTGTGCCGTTTAATGGATTGATGGCATAGGCCCCTGTAAAGGCCCCTGTTTTTTCTTTGGCGTCAGCCATACGATCTTGAGCAGATTTTTTAGCGGCTTCTTCAACATATTTTTCAACTTCGGCACGTCTATCATCTGTTGTGATTTCTTTAACTAAGGCGTGTTCTGGAGCCAACACACAGTATGTTGCCCCAAACAATGTATCCGGACGTGTTGTGTAAACTGTAAATTCGGCATTTGTGCTGGCCACTTTAAAACGTACATCTGCACCGGTGGATTTGCCAATCCATTCACGTTGCATTGTTTTGATGCCTTCTGGCCAGTTGACCTTATCAATATCTTGCAATAAGCGTTCAGCATAAGCTGTAATTTTTAACATCCATTGACGCATTGGTTTTTTGATAACTTCGTCACCTGTTTCAACGTATTTTCCGTCTTTAACTTCCTCATTGGCTAAAACCGTTCCCAATTTTGGGCACCAGTTAACAGGCGTTGTAACTTCGTATGCCAAACCTTTGTCAAACAAAATTTTGAAAATATATTGTGTCCATTTGTAATAACTTGGGTCAGTTGTATTGATTTCTCTGTCCCAATCATAGGAAAGTCCCATAGCCTTTAATTGTGTGCGGAATACATTGGCATTTTGTTCTGTCACTTCGGCTGGGTGTAAACCACTGCGTTCGGCATAACGTTCTGTTGGCAAGCCAAAAGCATCCCATCCCATTGGTTGCAATACATTAAAACCTTGCATACGTTTATAACGGGACATAATATCCGAAATTGTGTAGTTTTCAGCATGTCCAACATGCAAACCGGCACCGGATGGATATGGGAACATTACCAAAGAATAATATTTTGGTTTCGATTTATCGATTTCAACATGGAAAGTTTTGTTGTCATCCCAGTATTTTTGCCATTTTTGTTCTATTTCTCTGTGATTATATTCAGCCATTTGTTTTTCCCTTTTTGTTAGTCTGATAATATTGGTGCATTATACACATTTTTTGTTAAAAAGGAAAGAATTTTTTTGTTGATTTTTTAAAGATTTTATTATACCTTTTTCCAAAGGAGAAAAAAATGAAAAAAAGAAGGAAGCGTGCCCCCTCATTATTTGATAGATTTTGCACGAAATTTGGTCCAAGCATTTTAAAAGTGTGTTGTTTTATCGACAAGCAAACGCATGGATTTTTTGAATGTTTGACTTGGATTATAACTGGTGGTGCATATCAACCTCGGCCATATAAAGAAGCAGAGGAAACCAAAAAAGATACGATATTTTCTGTAAGCAAACGAACACGTTTCGTTCAAGATGATATCAGGGCAATTATGGGTGATTTTCACTCTGTTGGGCGAGATGTATCAAAGGCCATCAGACGATTGGAACACCAAAATCCAGAGGTTACAAAAGCTATGCAAGAGGCTAAAAATTCTCCTCAGTTTCAGAAACAAGTACAAGAAGTTCAAAAAAGAATGAATGAAGTGCAACAACGATGTGATCACATTCGTCATGTTTGCTCTCATTCGACAACTGTTGGAACTGGGAATACATCCGAACATGAAAGAATAAAGAGTTAAAAGGTTGTTGTAGTTGTCTTATTGGAGTAACATTTTTATAATAGATAAATAGAGAAAAAATGAAAACAAACAAAATGCTTCAATCTGGTTGTTCTATGGTGTAAATGCTTGGAACTCTTGCTGTAATGGGAGTGTTGGCTGTCGGTAGTATCGTAGGATATAACTATGCAATAAATACAGGGCGAATATTATTATCCAAGATGTTATGTTGCGGGCTACAGATGCAATTGCGCAATTTAATGCAACTGGGGATGCGAATTTATCGGAATGGCCAACGATAACTGTTGGCCAATATGTCATTGGATTAGAGGAAGAAACTATCGGTATTCAAGTAGATGGATTGCCAAAAGAATTATGTAAAATGGTATATGAAGGTATACAAAACCAAGCTGATGTTAAATTTAATGCGACAATACTTGATCCAGAAAATGACAACATAGATTGTGGAGATGTAAATACGATGGTGTTTTATGTTGATGATACAATTGACATACAACGAGGCGAACAAATGCCTGAAGCAACTGAATGTACCACAAAAGAAGATTGTTCTGAACAGGGCGTTTGTATGGGATGTATCATTGAAGATGGTCAAGAAATGGGGCGTTGTGAGTATGCTTGTCAAGAGTTAGAGTATTTGGAATCCGATGGTGGACAGTATTTGAAAATAATAGCTTTATATTAGATGGAGTAACTCAACAATTGCCTAGTAGTAGAGGTGTTTTTGATGAAAATCCAACAACGACATTAAAACTGTGTTCATTCAGTGATCCAGCTCAATATGCACACGAACGATTTGCTGGAAAAGTATATTCTGTAAAACTTAGTATTGGTGGGCAATTGTTACGTAATTTTATTCCCGTCCTTGATCCCAATGGAGTGCCGGCTATGTTGGATAAAGTGGAAGAAAAATTGTACTACAATCAAGGTTCTGGTCAATTTAAATATGGTAAGTAATTGTTTTGTTTATAACAAGAAAAACACCTCTAGAAAGAGGTGTTTGTTATACAATAATATATTCTTATGTGTGTGTTCGAATAAAATTGAAATGATTTGTTTGATGCGTAGAAGGATATTGTTTGCATAAATATAATGGTTCGTTTTCGGGCAAAGAAGTTGCATTTAATTGTTCAAAAAATGTTTTTTCGCTATCATGAGGGTGTTGTATTTTTAATAAGGCATAATCATGGGCTTGTGTTGCTAAATTCATTAAGAATGCCAAAGCTTTTTTTTGTACATCTGAAATGTGTTCAGTATGACACATACATGCTTTACAAACGGTGAATGCTTTATCAATATAGGCTTTCTTTTTGTCATTAGACCACGCGGAATCGGTGTTTTTTTTATGGGACATTTGTAAGTCAACGCAATCAATGGTATTGCAGATTTGATCTGCCATTTTTATAATTTTTGCGGGTGTTGACATAATTTGAGCATGTTCTACTTGCCATATTTTTTTGTTTTCGTCTTTTTCTTGTCTTGTTTTGCCGCTAAATCCTTCTGGTGGATTGGATAATTCCTTGACAACATGTGCTAGTTGTATTGAGTAATATTTTCCGACAATAGGTATTAAAGCTTCAGCTAACTTTAATTTTGAATTTACTTTTGTATCTTCAATGGTGTCATGTGTTAAGGCAATAACTAAAAACTGTGTTAATTTATTGTTTTGTAAAATTAAGTGTGGATTTCCTAGAGCATTTGCTGTAATTTCCATGACACGAAATAAATGAGATGTATAGGGAACACATTCACCTTGTTTATTGGTACCTTTTCGGTATTGTCCGTGGTGCATGCTGCATACAAAATCCCAAGTTTTTTTTAATACGGTATTGTTTTGAATGTCTTCTAGTGTGAGTTGTTGATACATATTTTATCCCTAGTTTATGTGTATAATGAATTAATATAATTTTTGTAATTACCAACTTTTACATAATTTGCTGGTTGCTTTATACGATTCCGGAGTATCAATAGCGGCATTTTTTTCTCGGATTTTTACGTTAATATGGTTCAGTAAAGGAGCTATTTCTTTTTGTATTTGGGCAAATTGTTTGTTAACAACTTGTTGTGCTTGATTAGAGGAATTGACCCGTTCTGGTTTAAGCTTTGCAACTGCTTTTCTGAGAACTGTTTCAATATCTGGTTTAAAGAACGATATGGCCTGTCGATGAACATTGACGTGATAGTTTTCATGATCTTTTACAACACGATATTGGCAACTTCCTGGTTTATAATCTTTGTGAATATATACTAAAATATTATCATATCCTATTTGAAAATTGACTTCTTTTAACCCGACACATGTTTGTCTTGCGGTTTGAGAAATATTGGGTTCTCCCGTCATTTTTACTTGTAAGTTTGCAACCGTTAATCCCAAAGTTGTATTTGGTGTTCCAGGATATTTTGCAATAAAATCTTTGCGTGCCATGTTTGTGATGTATTTGATGCTTCCTTGTGAGGCTGTTATCCGTATATTGGGTGTATTTTTCGGGCATATTGCCCAACTTAAGGAAGAAAAGAATAACGAAGATACTATTAAGCTAATATATATTTTTTTCATGTAAATATGATACACAAAAATGTAAAATAATGCAATAGATATTTATTTTATTTTATTTCGTTGGCCGGAAAAGATTTATGTTGAAAATCTGATTTTTTTATGAAATAATTGTCATGAAAAATTGTAAAATTTAATGAGGCTACTCTTTTTATAAAAATATTGCAAGGAGAAACAATGGTAAAACAACAATTTGAAACTGGTCGTTCTATGGTAGAAATAATAGCTACGCTGGCTATTGTTGGTGTATTATCCATTGCTGGGATTATAGGATACTCTTATGCAATGAATAAGTACCATGCAGGTGCAATATTCGAAGATGTTAATTTACGAATGGTTGAAATTATTTCTCAAGTTTATCAGGGAAAGCAGGGGGAAGATATTGTTATTTCTGAAGAGTTGGGTGAAAGGGGGGAATCTGGGTATGAAATTGAAGTGTTCCCCAATATGGGATCTGAACCTTTTATTATGGTAAAACAAGTACCGTCTAGGGTTTGTGAAATGGTATTAAAGGACGTTCTTGAAACACAAGATGTTTTTGTTGGTACTTTAAATGAACAGGTTGAAGCAGATGCGAGAGTTGACGGTAATTGGTATTTAGGGGATAATACAGATATCTGTGGTAATGATGAAAAAAAGGAAATGTTGTTTTCTCTTGATGAAGAGGTATTGGCATCTTTTTTTCCAGATCATGATAATGAGGAGGCACCTGTTGTAGAGTGTCAAAGTAATGCAGATTGTAGTGTTGCAACTCCACATTGTCAGAATGGTAGATGTATTGAATGTCTTGATTCAACGGATTGTATTCAAAAATATGGGGTTGTCTTGCCATTTTGCGGTAACGGTCTGTGTACAGAATGTCCTACTGAAACACCAGTATGGAATGGGGCCGCTTGTGAGGCTTGTCCTTTGGAAAGACCTCATTGGAATCCCTCTTCAAGAACATGTAATCAGTGTCAGGTGGGATCTAGCATAAATCCGGATACGAATGAATGTGAAAGATATTGTCGTTCTAATGCTGATTGTGATACAAGAACGAGATATTGTCGTATTACGAATTATTCCCTAGCTAATAATGTATTTAGTAATATGAGAGGGACATGTGCAACCAAGGCTGATTTACCTGATGGGGTTTACTTACAAAGATTGGATACAACAGTTTATGTAATTGGTTCAATGCGTCTTAATGCAAATTGGTGGAGCGCTAGGAATTATTGTTTGTCGCAAGGAAAGAGATTATTTAATATAAGTAATAACAGATTGCAATGTTTTAATGGTAATACGCCATTTGATATTAACAATAGGGTATCTCAAGGACCTTGCTGTGCTCAAGGTATAACTTCATGTAATCAGGATGGTGGTTTTAGTGAGTTGATGCAAGATTTGCATCCAGCAGCAGGAGGGGGGTGGCTGTGGGTCGACGATCCTAGTGAAAATGCTGTTGGGGCTTACTCTTATCAAAATGGTAGTATTGTGATATTTTCTGAGAACTATTCTTGGGGTGGAGGACAAGGACGGGCAGATAGGACAGATTTTGTTCCTTTGTGTGAAGGTTAATCCTATAAAAACTCCCCCTTTTATTGGGGGAGTTTTTTTGTTGAAAGTAAATGTTAGAACCACTTCATTTTTTTGAATACAATGATTTGGAAAATAACGATAATCAACATGATTAGTGAAATGAAAATGAAGCCCATTTGATTGGATGCAAACGGAATCCCTCCGATATTTGCGCCCAATAATCCTGTTATAAAAGTTAACGGGGTAAAGATAACCATCACAAATGACATCATATACATTGTTTGGTTTAAACTGACGTTTGTTTTTGAATCTAATTCTTCTTGTGTCACTGTGGAATGATCTCTTGCAAAGTCAAGGTCTTCCACGGCTTTTGCTAAATCTAAATAAACATCACGTAAGCGAATCGAATCGTCTTCACTTAATAATGGGTGCGAAATATTTTTCATAATTTTAACGATATTGCGTTGTGGTACTAAATAACGTCTAAGTCCCACGATTTTATGACGTAAATCGGCAATTTCATCACGTAATTTTTTGTCTTTAAAACTATCTGTTTTGATAACAGCTTCTTCAATTTCATCAACCTCATCATCAATTTTATCAATCGCTTTTGTAATACTGTCAGTCATTGTTTCGGCTAAAGTCACAAAACAATCAATAGGTGAGATTGGACCTTCTCCTCGTTTGATTTTTGAACTAACCATTTTAACAGCTGGCATAGAACGGTGAGATAATGTTAAAATACGATTTTTTTCGATCCACATATGGATAGCAATCATATCGTCCACGTCATCTTTTTTGTGTGTTTTTACACCACGCATAACAACTAATAATCCATCATCATGTGCAAAATACCGTGGAGAGGTATCTTCGTCCGTTAAATTTTCAATAACGGTTTCATCTAATCCCATTTCTTCTAACCATTCTTGGTTTTCTTGATCTTTATAGTCAATATGAATCCAAATATTTTTGCGTTTAAAGACGTTTTCTTGCTCTAAATCAAGCTTTTCAGCGCCACCTTTGCCATCTAATGCAAAGCAAAATTCGGTTGTAATATTTGCCATGAGATTACTCCGTTTATGATTTATTTGCCCTTTTTATAACGCTAAAAAAAAGACAATGCAACAAAAAAACACTCCCACATATTTGTGAGAGTGTCTTTTTTATATCCAATTGGATTAGAAGCTGTATTTCAACTTAACTGATCCAGATTGAGATGTTTGTTTTGAACGCAAGTTTGCATCGTAATTCAGTGAGATATCTAAATTACGAGCAATTGTTGTAGTGATGCCTGCACCGGCTTCAACAGCAAAGCGTTTTAAACGTTTTCCTTCAACCATATAATTGGTTGTGCCACCAACTACACCAACAATGCTGGAAGAATTGTCGGATTTAACATCATATGTGGCAGCCAAACGAATTTCTGGTTTCCAAACAGCACCATCTGTTTTATAAGCTTTGGAAATCTTTGTTCCAATTACAGCTGTACCAACTTGAGAGTTTTTACCATCAACAGTTGTTAAACCATTGGAGTAGCTGTCTGGTGTAATGTAGCTATAACGTAAACCAGCATAATTATCAAAGATACCACTTTGGTAACCAACGTTGGCGGCAGCTGAATAGCTATCTACATTGTATTTGCTGATTAAGCCCAAAGATGTTTCTTTGTAATTTGAATGGCCGTAGTTAGCGATACCGCTGACATACCATTTGCTTGGTTGATATTTACCGTACAAGAAGATGTTATCGGAATAAATTTGTGTCTTACGAGCACCGGATTTTACATCTGTTGCTGTGTATCCATATCCGAATCCCCATAATAATTTATTGCAAACATCAAAGTCTAAACCGAGAGCAAAACCTTGGCTGTATCCATCAAAACCATTACCTTGTGTATTGTGTGTTTTATTGTACAAACCTTGAATCCAAGGACCAACAGCAATATTGATATCACCACCACTGCGGCCGATACCACTCATGTGGTCTCCAGCAACGCTGAAGATTTGGTTTGCAACAGCAACAGATTGTTGTTGTACAACAGGTGTTTCAACAGGGTTGATGGCTTCTGTTAAAGCTGCAACCGTTGCTGTATCACCCGTTTGAGCGGCTGTTGAAATAGCGCTTACGATAGCTGCAGCAGCTGGTGTTGCTGGTTTAGCTTCTGTTACAGCTGCTACAGTTGTTGCAGTTGTTTCGCTGACGCCTGCAGAAGTTAAAGTTTCTGTAATAGCATCTGTAGATTTTTTGGAAATGTTATATGTTCCTTCTGTTGCTTCGTCTTCGATAATATCGTATAATGTATTATCTGTGAATGTAAAGCCACTTTGAGAAGCATCAAACATATTCAATGTTGCATTTGTTGTTCCGCTGTCAATAACTAAAGATGTTGTGCCTGTGACGGTATTACCAGAAATCAAAGAAGTAGAATTATTTAAAGCTGTTTTCAATGTAGATCCTTCTTTAAATTCAACGGAACCTGTACCTGTGATACCACCATCTAATGTTAAATCGCCAGAAATATTTAACGTACCCAAGTTATGGATATCATTGGCTTTTCCACCGGCTGTGTTGCCTGAAAATACGTTTTTGCCGTTAAGCGTAATAATGCCCAGAGTGTCATTGAAAATAGCACCGCCTAAACCATCAGCAGAGTTGTTCGTAAAATTACCACTGATTGTAACACCAGTTCCTTTTCCTAATCCGTTATCGGCAAAGAAAGTATTGTTAATGGCGCCACCATTAACAACAGCAGAGTTTCCAATAAAGTCAGCGGAAATATCTAATTTTGCATTTGTGTTGTCACCATCTTTGTTTGAACGAGTTGCAATGGCACCGCCACTTTGGCCAGTTCTGTTATTTTTAAAAGTCGTGCTGGAAATAGAACCGATTGTTGTGTCGGATACAGAACCTAATGAAATGGCACCACCACCGATGGCGGTTGAGTCTGCAACAACATTACCATTGCTGTCTAAATGTGAGGTATTACCTTCAAAAAGACTGTTTGAAATAATTAAGCCACCGTAGTTTCCGATAGCTCCCCCATCATAATAAGCTTTGTTGTTGGTAAATGTTGCATTACTGATGGATAAAGAACCCGATAAGCTAGTTCCTAATGCTCCGCCAACGTAACCACTTGAGTTACCGTTAAATGTGCTATTTTTAATGGTTAATGTACCGTTGTTTGCGATAGCGATAACCCCAAAATTACCATTTGTGACGGTTGGAGTACCTTCACGAACGTTGTTGGTATATGTGCTATCTGAAATTGTTGTATTTGATGTAATATTATATAGTGGGTCTACTTTTGTTTGATCGCTGATAATTTCCGCCATTGCCGGATTCGCAATCATAGCTGCTGTTAAAACAACGGCGTTTAAATAAGCGCATTTACGTAAAATTTTACCATAACGGGCGCTTAATTCTTTTAAGGCTGTATTTGAATATTTCATAAAGTCTCCTTTCTTATTAAATTGCCTTTATTAACTTTCACGATATTTTTTTGGAATCGTTCCAGTATGTTGAGTATACAGGGGGGGGGGGGGGGTATGTCAAGCGTTTTTTTACTCCTTTTTTTTAAAATATTTTCAAAAAGCTTGCATTGATTGAAATTTTATTGCATATTTTAACCAATTGTTAATAGTTTGAGCATATTTTTATTTTAAATGCAACATAAAAATTAAAAGGAATGAAAAAAAATGGCAAAAGACAGCGCTAGCTTAATTTTATCGCAAAATATTCGAAAATATCGTAAGATGAAAAAAATTACACAGGCGGAATTGGCTAAGAAAATTCATAAAACCGTTGAAATGGTATGTCAGTTAGAAAATGGTGTTGCCAGCACTAAAATTTCTACTGTTAATGAAATTGCCGATGTTTTGGGAGTGGAAGTGTATCAATTGTTTTTGGAAGCTCCATTACTTACAATTGAAGATTTATCACCCGATTTGGTGGAAATTATGCATGAATTGCAAGACCAAAACCCGGAATACGTGAGTGCTATTCGTAATTTGATCAAAGCCCAACGGGATTAAATTTGATTCTTTATTTATATAGTTGTTATTTAAAAGGTCGTTCATTGTGTGGGCGATTTTTTTTATATTAATATGTATAAAATAATGAAAAATTATCATATTTTTATTCAAAAAAATGCTTGACTTAATTGAAAAAATATGCTTTAATAAGCCTACTTTAGAAAACGATTCGTCCCGTTTTTGGGGCTTTTAAAGTGAAGTTGTTTAACAAAGTGCTTAATGAAATCAATATGTTGTTTGATGGATTTAAGATTTTCGTGCTTTTGACCGCCTGAAATAGGTTGTTGAAAGATTTTTTTGTAATAGGTAGATAAAAAGGAATAAATTAATGCCTACAATTAACCAATTGATCCGCAAACCGCGGAAAGCCAAAGTAGCTCGTGATAAAGTACCTGCTTTGCAAGAATGCCCTCAACGTCGTGGGGTTTGTACACGCGTTTATACAACAACTCCAAAAAAACCGAACTCTGCTTTGCGTAAAGTAGCTCGTGTTCGTTTAACAAATGGATTCGAAGTGACTTGCTACATTCCTGGTGAAGGTCACAACTTACAAGAACACTCAGTCGTTATGATTCGTGGCGGTCGTGTAAAGGACTTGCCTGGTGTTCGTTATCATATTATCCGTGGTACGCTTGATACTCAAGGCGTTGCTAAACGTAAACAAAGCCGTTCTTTATACGGTGCTAAACGCCCTAAATAGGAGAGTGAATTATGTCTCGTAGACACGCAGCAGTAAAACGTGAAGTGACACCGGATGCTAAATATGGCAACGTTGTCGTAATGAAATTTATGAACAGCTTAATGTACGATGGTAAAAAATCCATTGCTGAAGCTGTTGTTTATGGTGCTTTTGACAGATTAGAAGCTGCTATTAAAAAGCCAGCTTTGGAAATCTTTACTGAAGCTTTGAATAATGTGAAACCTCAAGTGGAAGTTCGTTCTCGTCGTGTTGGTGGTGCAACTTACCAAGTTCCGACAGAAGTTCGTCCAGATCGTCAACAAGCTTTGGCTATTCGTTGGATTATCTCTGCCGCTCGTGGCCGCAGTGAAAAAACAATGGAACAACGTTTGTTCGGCGAATTGCAAGATGCTTATAACAATCGTGGTAATGCCATCCGTAAACGTGAAGATACGCACCGTATGGCTGATGCTAACAAAGCTTTTGCTCACTTTAAATGGTAGGGGGAACACATGGCTCGTACAACACCGATTGAAAGATATCGCAACATTGGTATTATGGCTCACATCGACGCCGGTAAAACTACAACTACAGAACGTATTTTGTACTATACTGGTAAAACACATAAAATTGGTGAAACACATGATGGTGCTTCAACAATGGACTTTATGGCTCAAGAACAAGAACGTGGTATTACAATTATGTCCGCTGCTACAACGGCATTTTGGAAAGACCACCGTATCAACATCATTGATACTCCGGGACACGTGGACTTCACAATCGAAGTTGAACGTTGTTTGCGCGTATTAGATGGTGCTGTTGCTGTTTTTGATGGTGTTGCTGGTGTTGAACCACAATCCGAAACAGTATGGCGTCAAGCCGATAAATACCGTGTTCCACGTATTTGTTTTGTAAACAAAATGGACCGTATCGGTGCTAACTTCTATCACGCCGTTGATACAATTCGTGAACGCTTGGGCGCTCGTCCGCTCGTAATGGCTTTGCCGGTTGGTGAAGAATCCAACTTGGCAGGTATTGTTGACGTTTTAAAACAAAAAGCTATTATTTGGCATTCCGAAGACTTGGGTGCTTCTTTTGAAGAACAAGAAATTCCGGCTGAATTGAAAGAAAAAGCTGAACAATACTACAATGAATTAGTTGAAGTTGCTGTTGAAATGGATGATGCAGCTATGGAAGCTTATTTGGAAGGTAATATGCCAGATATGGAAACATTGAAAAAATGTATCCGTAAAGGTACAATTGAACAAAAATTCGTTCCAGTTTATTGTGGTTCTGCTTTTAAAAACAAAGGTGTTCAACCATTGTTAGATGCCGTTGTAGATTATTTGCCATCTCCATTGGATCTTCCACCGACAGAAGGTATCAATCCAAAAGATGATTCAGTTGTTAAAGTTGAATCTCGCGATGATGCTCCATTCGCCGGCTTGGCATTTAAAATTATGAACGACCCATTCGTTGGTTCTGTGACATTCGTTCGTGTATATCAAGGTGTCGTTGAATCTGGTTCTTATGTTTTGAACTCTGTAAAAGAAAATAAAGAACGTGTTGGTCGTATGTTGTTAATGCATGCTAAAGAACGCGAAGAAATCAAAGAAGCTCGTGCTGGTGATATCGTTGCTTTCGTTAGCTTGAAAGATACAATGACAGGTGATACATTGTGCGATACAACAAAACCGGTTATTTTAGAAAAAATGGATTTCCCAGATCCGGTTATTGAAATCGCTGTTGAGCCAAAAACAAAAGCAGACATTGAAAAAATGGGCTTAGCCTTAAATCGTTTGGCTATGGAAGACCCATCTTTCCGTGTAACATCCAATACTGAAACAGGTCAAACTGTTATTAAAGGTATGGGCGAATTGCATTTGGATATTATTGTTGACCGTTTGAAACGTGAATTCAAAGTGGACGCTAACGTTGGTGCTCCTCAAGTTGCTTACCGTGAAACAATTTCCAAAGAATACGATGTTGACTACACACACAAAAAACAATCTGGTGGTTCTGGTCAATTTGCCCGTGTTAAGATCAAATTTACGCCACTTGAACCAGGTTCAGGTTTCGTATTTGAAAACACAGTTGTTGGTGGTACAGTTCCGAAAGAATACATTCCGGGCGTTGAAAAAGGTTTGCGCGCTTCTTTGGAAAGCGGTGTTATCGCTGGCTTCCCATGCACAGACTTTAAAGCCAATCTTTACGATGGTGCATATCACGATGTTGACTCTTCAACAATGGCCTTTGAAATTGCCGCTCGTGCCGCCTTCCGTGAAGGTATGTCCAAAGCTGGTCCAAAATTGTTAGAACCAGTTATGAAAGTTGAAATCGTAACTCCGGAAGATTACATGGGTGATATTATTGGTGACTTGAACAGCCGTCGTGGTCAAGTATCCGGTATGGATCAACGCGGTAATGCTCGCGTTATCGACGCCACAGTTCCTTTGGCCAACATGTTCGGTTATGTGAACACATTGCGTTCCATGAGCCAAGGTCGTGCCCAATACTCAATGGTATTCTCACACTATGCAGATGTTCCGCAAATGATTGCTGATGAAATCAAAGCAAAAGTAGCAGGTTAAGAAAGGTAATAAAATGGAAAACCAAACTATTAGAATTAGATTAAGAGCGTTTGATCACCGGTTGTTGGATCAATCAACCCGTGAGATCGTCAATACGGCAAAACGCACAGGTTCCGAGGTCGTTGGCCCGATTCCTTTGCCGACTCGTATTGAAAAATTTACAGTGAACCGTTCTCCGCACGTCGACAAGAAGTCCAGAGAACAGTTTGAAATTCGTACCCACAAGCGGGTGCTCGACATTATTGATCCGACACCTCAAACGGTTGATGCCCTCATGAAATTGGACCTCGCCGCCGGTGTAGATGTTGAGATTAAAATATAAGGAAAGAAGAACATGCGTACAGGTTTAATCGCTGAAAAAGTCGGCATGATGTCTTTGTTCCAAGATAACGGTACTCAAGTACCTGTGACTGTTTTGAAAATCGACAGCACAGTAGTTGATGTTCGCACAATGGAACGTGATGGTTATGTCGCATTACAATTGGGCGCTGGTAAAGCAAAAGTTAAAAATGTTGCTAAGCCTCAATTGGGTCACTTTGCAAAAGCTAAAGTTGAACCGAAAAAAACATTAGTGGAATTCCGCGTATCTGATGATTGCGTTGTTCCAGTTGGTACAGAATTGTCCGCCAGCCACTTCGTTGTCGGTCAATTAGTTGACGTATCCGGTGTTTCTATCGGTAAAGGCTATGCCGGTGTTATGAAAAAATACCACTTCGGTGGTGATAACGCTACTCACGGTGTATCCAGAACTCACCGCGCCGGTGGTTCCACAGGTCAACGTGAATGGCCAGGTAAAGTTTTCAAAAACGTTAAAATGCCAGGTCAAATGGGTAACAAAAACGTGACAGCTCAAAATTTGGAAGTCGTTGCTATTGACGAAGAACGTAACTTAGTTATGGTCAAAGGTTCCGTTCCGGGTTTTGATTCTAACATCGTGACAATTACAGATGCCGTTAAGGCCACTAAACAAGCTGTCGGTCCAGTACCGGCTGGTGTAAAAACAGCTCAGGCTGCAGCCAATGCAGAACCAGCTGCCGAAGTGGTGTCTGAAACATCAGAAGTGAAGGAATAAGACAATGAAATTAGATGTTATCAATTTAGATAAAACAGCTGTCGGTTCCATTGAAGTTTCCGATTCAGTTTTCGGTGTCAATGTTCGTGAAGACATCGTTGCTCGTGTTATTCAATGGCAATTAGACAAACGTCGTGCCGGCACTCACAAGACTAAAGATATCGGTGAAGTGAGCGGTTCCGGTAAAAAACCGTTTAAGCAAAAAGGCACAGGTCATGCCCGTCAAGGTCAAGATCGCGCACCACAAATGCGTCATGGTGGCGTTGCTTTCGGTCCGGTTGTTCGTTCTCACGCTTACAGCTTGCCAAAGAAATTGCGTGCTTTAGGTATGCGTATTGCTTTGTCTGCTAAAGCCAAAAACGGTAAATTGTTCATTTTGGACAATATGACAGCCACAGAGCCAAAAACAAAAGTTTTCAAACAAGCTTTTGAAAACAATGGTTGGAAATCCGTATTGTTCGTTGGTGGTGAAACAATCGACAACAATTTCGCTTTGTCCGCCAGAAACATCGTTAATGTTGACGTTTTACCGGCTCAAGGTGCTAACGTTTATGATATCGTTCGTCGCGACATCTTGGTATTATCCAAAGAAGCCGTGGCTCAATTGGAAGGACGTTTGAACAATGATTAAGAAAGCAACAAAAGCAACTGTAACTGCAGCTTCTTACGATGTTATTCGTAAACCTGTTATTACAGAAAAAGCAATGAAGGGTGCTGAACACAGCCAAGTAACTTTTGAAGTAGCTATGACTGCGACAAAACCGCAAATCAAAGCTGCTGTAGAAGCTGTGTTTGGTGTAAAAGTTAAATCTGTGAATACAATTCGTCAAGCTGGAAAAACAAAAATGTTCCGCGGTACAAAAGGTGTTCGCAATGAAGTGAAGAAAGCCATCGTAACTTTGGCCGAAGGTCAAAGCATTGATGTGACAGCGGGGATTTAATCATGGCATTAAAAACATATAAACCGACAACAAATGCAAACAGACACTTGGTTGGTATCGACCGTTCTGAATTGCACAAAGGTGCTCCTGTTAAGATGTTGACAGAAGGTCAATCTTCTACAGGTGGTCGTAATAATCATGGTCACATTACTTCTCGTCGTCGTGGTGGCGGTCATAAACAAGCTTACCGTTTGATTGACTTCAAACGTAAAAAATTGGATATGCCGGCAACAGTCGAACGTTTGGAATATGATCCGAACAGAACTGCGTTCATCGCATTAATTAAATATGAAGATGGTCAATTGTCTTATATCTTGGCTCCTCAACGTTTGGGTGTTGGCGATACAGTTATCGCTTCTCAAAACGCTGATATCAAACCAGGTAATGCAATGCCGCTCAAAAATATGCCGGTTGGTACAATCGTTCACAACATTGAATTACAAGCAGGTAAGGGCGGTCAATTGGCTCGTTCCGCTGGTTGTTATGCACAATTAATCGGTAAAGATGCTGGTTATGCTCAAATTCGTTTGAGCTCTGGCGAATTACGTTTAGTTCGTGGTGAATGCTTTGCTTCCATCGGTGCTGTTTCCAACCCTGATAATCAAAATACCGTTTTGGCTAAAGCAGGTCGCGCTCGTTGGTTGGGTCGTCGTCCATCCGTCCGCGGTATTGCTATGAACCCAGTTGATCACCCACACGGTGGTCGTACAAATGGTGGTCGTCAACCGGTTTCACCATGGGGATGGCAAACTAAAGGTTTGAAAACTCGTAAAAACAAAAAGACGAACGGTTTAATTATCCGTAACCGTCATGATGCGAAGAAGTAAGGAGATTTAAATGACTAGATCCGTAAAAAAAGGACCATTTGTTGACGGATGCTTGCTTAAAAAAGCTGCAAAAGTTAAAGAATCCGGTCGTAACGAAGTAATCAAAACATGGTCAAGAAGATCTACAATTCTTCCTGATTTCGTGGGATTGACTTTTGGTGTACATAATGGTAAGAAGTTCATCCCTGTATTGGTTACAGAACACATGATTGGCCATAAATTAGGTGAATTTTCACCGACCCGTACATTTCCGGGTCATACGGCTGCTGATGCAAAAGCTAAAAAACAAGGTAAGAAATAATGACGAAACAAGAAACAAAAACCGCTAAAGCCAGAGCACGCGCTATTCGTGTGTCTCCGCGCAAATTGAACTTATTGGCTGGTTCCATTCGTGGTTTAAAAGCTGATAAGGCTATGGCTCAGTTGACTTTTTCTAAGAAACGTGTTTCTGAAGAAGTGAAAAAAGTTTTGCAATCGGCTATTGCTAATGCTGAAAACAACTTTGGTATGGATATCGACAATTTGGTTGTATCCGAAGCCTATGTTGGTAAGGCTATGGTAATGAAAAGATTCGCTGCTGCTGCTAAAGGTCGCGCTTGCAGAATCATCAAGCCGTTTTCAAATTTGACAATTATTGTTGCCGAACAAGAAAAAACACTTGCAAAATCTGAAAAATCTGCTAAAATAGGAAACTCAGAGAAAAAAACTGCTACAAAAAAGCAAGTTTCTAAGAAAGAAGGAGAATAACTAATGGGTCAAAAAGTAAACCCTACAGGATTACGTTTAGGTATCAACCGGACATGGGATTCCCGTTGGTTCGCTGATGGAAACTATGCCGATTTGTTGCATGCCGATATCAAAATCCGTGAATTTTTGATGAAAAAATTGGCCGCAGCCAGCATCTCTCACATTGTGATTGAACGTCCGGCTAAAAAGGCTATTGTTACAATTTACTGTGCCAGACCAGGTGTGGTAATCGGTAAAAAAGGTCAAGATATTGAAACATTGAAAAAAGAATTGACGGCTTTGTCCGGCGGTAATGAAGTCAATGTGAATATCGTTGAAGTCCGCAAACCGGAAATCAATGCTAAATTGGTTGCTGATAATATCGCTCAACAGTTGGAAAAACGTATTTCTTTCCGTCGTGCGATGAAACGTGCTGTTCAATCAGCTTTACGTCAAGGCGCCGAAGGCATTCGTATTAACTGTGGTGGCCGTTTGGGCGGTGCTGAAATTGCTCGCGTTGAATGGTATCGTGAAGGTCGCGTGCCTTTGCACACATTACGTGCCGATGTGGATTACGGTGTATCAACAGCTAACACGACTTATGGTTCTATTGGTATCAAAGTTTGGATTTACAAAGGTGATATCCTTGCTCATGATCCAATGGCTCAAGATAAGCGCTTGTCAGCTCAACATTAAGAAGGGACATGAAAAATGTTAAGCCCAAAAAGAACAAAATATCGTAAAGCATTTAAGGGTCGTATCCATGGCGACGCTAAATCAGCTACGACATTAGATTTCGGAGCCTTCGGTTTGAAGGCTTTGGAACCGGAACGCATTACGGCTCGTCAAATTGAAGCTGCTCGTCGTGCGATTTCCCGTGCTATGAAAAGACAAGGACGTATGTGGATCCGTATGTTCCCAGATGTTCCTGTTTCCAAAAAACCACCTGAAGTTCGTCAAGGTAAAGGTAAAGGTAGTCCAGAATACTGGGTATGCCGTGTGAAACCAGGTCGCATCATTTTTGAAGCCGACGGTGTTTCAGAAGAAGTGGCACGCGAGGCATTTCGCTTAGCTTCTGCTAAGTTGCCAATTAAAACGCGTTTCGTTGCCAGAACGCCAGATGAAGAGGTATAATTATGGAAAAAATTAAAGAATTGAGAGCTAAAAGCACAGCTGAACTCCAAGAAATGGAAGCCAGCTTGAAGAAAGAAGCTTTAAATTTGCGTTTTCAACAAGCTTCAGGTCAGTTGAAAAACACAGCGCGTCGTCGTCAAATTCGACGCACTGTGGCAAAAATCAAAACAGTAGTAGCTGAACAAGCTGCTAAGAAAAGTGCATAAGGAGAATTAAACATGCCTAAAAGAATTTTACAAGGTGTGGTGGTAAGCGATAAAATGGATAAATCCGTTGTTGTTCGCGTTGAACGCCGCGTTATGCACCCTGTGTACAAAAAATACATCAAACGCTCTGCTAAATACACAGCGCATGATGAAAATAATCAGTACAAAGTCGGTGACACTGTACAGATTATCGAGAGCCGTCCGTTGTCCAAAACTAAAACTTGGACAGTCGTGACGAATGAGTCCAACTAATTGAAATCAAGGAAGGATATACCATGATTCAAGTAGAAACAAACCTTGACGTCGCTGATAACTCCGGAGCCCGGAAAGTTCAGTGTATTAAGGTCATTGGCGGTGCCGGTCGCAGATACGCTTCTGTCGGTGACGTTGTAATCGTTTCCGTTAAGAAAGCTATTCCGCGCGGTAAAGTTAAAAAAGGTGACGTGCATCGTGCCTTAATCGTTCGTACATGTAAAGAAATCCATCGTCCAGATGGATCCGCTATTCGCTTTGATACGAATGCCGCTGTATTAGTCAACAAAGATGGCGAGCCAATCGGAACACGTATTTTTGGCCCGGTAACTCGCGAATTGCGTGCTCACGGATATGTAAAAATCATGTCTTTGGCACCGGAGGTATTATAATGGCTATGAAAATTAAAAAAGGTGACCAAGTAATCGTTATTACTGGTCGTGATAAAGGTAAAACTGGCGAAGTAACAAAAGCTATGCCAAAAGAAAACAAAGTATTGGTTTCTGGCATTAACTTAGTTAAACGCCACACAAAACCAACACAAGAAAATGCTGGTGGCATCGTTTCTAAAGAATTGCCAATCCACGTTTCTAATGTTGCTTTAATCGATCCAAAATCCGGTAAAGCTACTCGCGTTGGTATTAAAGTTGAAAAAGATGGCTCTAAAGTTCGGGTTGCCAAAAAATCCGGCGAAGTCATCGGAAAATAAGGGGATTAAATCATGACAACAAAATTGAAAAAACATTATGAAGACGTGATTGTTCCAGCTTTGTTAAAAGAATTCGGTTACAAAAACAAAATGGAAATCCCGAGATTAGAAAAAATCGTTTTGAACATGGGTGTCGGTGAAGCAACTGAAGACCGTAAGGCTTTAGAAGGTGCTTTGAAAGACATGGAAGCCATTGCTGGTCAAAAACCGGTTTTGACTCACTCCAAAAAGTCTATTGCCACATTCAAACTGCGTCAAGGTATGCCGATTGGTTGTAAAGTGACGTTGCGTCGTGAAAAGATGTATGAATTCTTGGATCGTTTAATCACTATGGCTTTGCCACGTGTACGCGACTTCCGCGGCGTTTCAGCTAAAAGCTTTGACGGCAGAGGGAACTATGCTTTAGGATTAAAAGAACAAATCGTGTTCTTGGAAATCAACTATGACTTAGTTGACAAAATCCGTGGTATGGATATCGTTATTGGTACAACGGCTAAAACAGACGCTGAAGCTAAAGCTTTATTGGCTGGTTTCGGTATGCCGTTCAAGAAGTAAAGGAAAAATCACATGTCAAAAGTATGTTCCGTTTACAGAAATAAAAAACGCGAAGACTTGGTTAAAAAATATGCCAACAAACGTGCAGCTTTGAAAGCGATCATCAATGATCCAAATTCAACTCAAGAACAAGTTTTTGAAGCGAATTTGAAATTAGCTAAATTGCCGAGAAACTCTTCGGCTGTCAGAGTCAAACGTCGTTGTGAATTAACAGGTCGTTCACATAGCGTTTATAGAAAATTAAGATTAAGCCGTATCCAACTCAGAAAATTGGCCAACGAAGGTCAAATTCCGGGTATGGTGAAATCCAGCTGGTAAGGAGACGATATTATGTCTATGACAGATCCATTAGGCGATATGCTCACCCGCATCCGTAACGGTGGGATGGCTCGCAAAAGTTTTGTAACTGCTCCTGCTTCTAAATTACGCGCCAGCGTTTTGGAAGTTTTGGAACGCGAAGGTTACATTCGTGGTTTTGAAAAAACAACTGTCCGTCCGGGCGTTGAAGAATTCAAAATTGAATTAAAATACTACGAAGATAAACCGGTTATCAAAGAAATCCAACGTGTTTCTACACCGGGTCGTCGTGTGTATTCCAAAGTAAAAGATTTACCAAAAGTTTACAATGGCTTAGGTATCTATGTTTTGTCCACTCCGTCAGGTGTTATGTCTGACCATGAAGCTCGTCAAGCCAACTTGGGCGGCGAAGTTTTGTGTAAAGTATTTTAATGGGAGGAAGTTATGTCAAGAATTGGTAAACACCCTGTTAAAATGCCTGAAGGCGTTACAGCAACAATTTCTACAGAAGAAATCGTTATCAAAGGTAAATTGGGCGAATTAAAAACACACATTCCATATGGTGTAACAGTGAAACAAGAAAACAATGAAGTTGTTGTTGCTCCAATTTCACAAGCTAAAGAACACCGTATGTTGTGGGGTACAGTACGCGCTAACATCAATAACATGGTGAAGGGCGTATCCGAAGGCTATACACGTAAATTGGAATTAATCGGTGTTGGTTATAAAGCTCAAGCTCAAGGTCAAGTTTTAAAATTGTCCTTAGGTTTCAGCCACGATATCAACTATCAAATTCCAGCTGGCGTGAAAGTGGCTACTCCAGCTCCAACAGCTATCGAACTCAGCGGTATTGATAAACAATTGCTCGGTCAAGTAGCTTCTGAAATTCGTTCTTATCGTTCACCTGAACCATACAAAGGCAAAGGGGTTAAATACGAAGAAGAAACCGTTTTGCGTAAAGTTGGTAAGAAGAAGTAAGGGATAAAAACATGAAAAAAAATGATATGAAATTAGCAAGACGTAAATCTCGCGTTCGCTATGAAATTAAAATGAAATCCGGCGGTCGTCCAAGATTGAGCGTGCATCGCAGTGAAAAGCATATCTATGCTCAAATCATTGATGATACAAAAGGCATCACATTGGCCTCTGCTTCTTCTATGGAAAAAGGTTTTGCCGAAAAAGGTTCCACTGTTGCTGGTGCTGCTTTAGTCGGTAAATTGGCTGCTGAACGCGCTTTGAAGGCTGACGTTAAACAAGTCGTTTTCGATCGTAGTGGTTATATGTACCATGGTCGTGTTAAAGCTGTTGCTGAAGCTGCCAGAGAAGCTGGTTTAGATTTTTAGGAGGAAAAAATGGCTCAATTAGAAAATGAAATTCAAGAAAAGAAACAACGCCGTCCTCGTAAAGATCGCGAGGCTGAAGCTCGCGTAGAACGTGTAGCTGACGAATTCACTGATAAAGTGGTTCACGTTAACCGTGTTTCCAAAACAGTGAAGGGCGGTAAAAGATTTGCTTTTGCAGCTTTGGTTGTTGTCGGTGATCAAAAAGGTCGCGTTGGTTTTGCCCACGCTAAAGCCAAAGAAGTTCCTGATGCAATTAAAAAAGCTAATGAACGCGCTCGTCGTACAATCGTACGTGTTCCGTTGAAAGAAGGCAGAACATTACATCATGACGTTATCGGTCATTTCGGTGCCGGTAAAGTGACATTGCGTATGGCTCCAGCCGGTACTGGTATCATTGCTGGTGGTCCTATGCGTGCTATCTTGGAAACAATGGGTATCCAAGACGTCGTGGCTAAATGTACAGGTTCTTCCAATCCTCATAACATGGTTCGTGCCACGTTTGATGCTTTGGAAAAATTAAGTTCTCCTCGTGCAATTGCTGCTAAACGCGGTAAAAAAGTTGGCGATATCGTCAGCCGTCGTGATGGTGTAGCAGCTGCAAAAGAAGCTGAATAAGAATCAAGATGAAGGGCAGGAAAGCCTGTCCTTCACTTAAAACTCTTAAAGTATAAGGAATATTAAAATGAAATTAAACGAAATTCGCGATAATAAAGGCGCTCGCAAAGGTAAAATGCGCGTTGGCCGCGGTGTTGGTTCCGGTAAAGGTCGCACAGGTGGTCGCGGTTTTAAAGGTCAAAAGGCTAGAACTGGTGTAGCAGTGAACGGTTTTGAAGGCGGTCAAATGCCGATTTACCGTCGTTTGCCAAAACGTGGTTTCAATAACATTTTCCGTTTGGATTTTGTTGAAATCAACTTAGGCAGATTGCAAAAAGCCATTGATGATAAAGTTTTGGATGCATCCAAAGAAATCAACGGTGTTTCCTTGATGGAAGCTGGTTTGATTAAAAATATCAAAGATGGTGTTCGCTTGTTGGGTACAGGTAAATTCACGGCTAAGGCTACAATCAAAGTAGCCGGTGCTTCTGAAGCTGCTCAAAAAGCTGTTGCTGCCGCTGGTGGTGAAGTGATTTTGGAACCGAAAAAACCAACCGTGTTGGTAAAAGGTGAAAAAACATCTAAAAAAACAAAATAAGCCTACTACAATAAATTAAGGAGAAAACAATGGCCTCGTTATCAGATAAAATGGTATCTAATATGAATTTTAGCGCTTTTTCAAAAGCAAAAGATTTACAAGCGAGGTTGTTGTTTACCTTAATGGCTTTGATTATTTTCCGGTTGGGCACTTATGTGCCTTTTCCGGGTATTAATCCAACTGTTTTAAGTGATTTCTTTTCTAATAACAGTGGTGGATTGCTTGGTATGTTTAACGCTTTTACAGGCGGTGCATTGTCCCGTATGTCAATTTTTGCTTTGAACATTATGCCATATATTTCGGCATCTATTATTGTTCAACTTGGAGCTAGTGTAATACCTTCTTTGATTGCTCTTAAAAAAGAGGGCGAATCTGGTATGCGTAAGATTAATCAATATACACGCTGGGGTACTGTTGTTATTACTCTGTTTCAAGCATTTTTTATGGCACAAGCTTTGTTAGCTGCTGGTGCTGTTAGTATGCCATCTTCTAGTATGTTTACATTAACAACGGTTGTTTCTTTATTGGGTGGTACCATGTTTGTTGTTTGGCTTGGTGAACAAATTACAGCACGTGGTGTTGGTAATGGTGCTTCCTTATTAATTATGACAGGGATTGTTTCTGGTATTCCAGGGGCTATTGCTCGTGTATTTGAAGAAAATAGAACGGGTGCTTTATCTACGGGCGTTGTTTTGGGTGTATTAGCTATGGCTTTTGCTCTTATTTATGTTATTGTTATGTTTGAACGTGCTCAACGTCGTATTGTTGTTCATTATCCAAAACGCCAAATGGGTAATCGTATGATGCAAGGAATGAATTCTCATTTGCCACTTAAGATTAATCCAACGGGTGTTATGCCTCCGATTTTTGCTTCGGCATTATTGGCTGTACCAGTTGCTATTGTTCAATTTTCTTCTAAAAATGGCACTTCCGATTTTATGAATAAATTAGCAGTTTGGTTGACTCCAGGTCATGGTGTATATGTTGCTTTGTTCGCTCTTTTAATTGCTGGTTTTACATTCTTCTATACAAACTTACAATCTAATCCGAATGAAACGGCTGAAAACCTCAAAAAACAAGGTGGTTTTGTGGCTGGTATCCGTCCGGGTAAAAATACAGCTGATTATTTGAAATATGTTATTTTCCGTTTGACATGGTTGGCTGCATTCTATCTAGTTTTATTGTGTATTTTGCCTGAATTTTTAATTGCGACGATGCAAGTTCCATTTTTCTTAGGTGGTACAACATTGTTGATCGTTGTTTCTGTAATTATGGATACAGTGACACAAATTCAATCTCATATGATTGCTCATCAATACGAAGGATTGATTAAAAAAGCAAAATTAAAAGGTAAATTGTAAGGATTTCCTATGGTTGAAAAAATTCATCGTCATATTATTATGTTAGGTCCTCCGGGGGCAGGTAAGGGGACACAAGCCGCTATCTTGTCCGAAAAACTGGGTATTAATACGGTTTCTACCGGTGCTGTTTTGCGTGAGTTTTCCAATTCTGGCACAAAAGAGGGAAATAAAGTAAAGGCTTTAATCGATAAAGGTCAAATGGTTTCCGATAAGATGATGATTAAAATCATGAAGGAAATTTTATCAAAACCAGAAAATGTAAAAGGATATATTTTAGACGGTTCGCCGCGTTCCATTCCTCAAGCAAAAGGCTTGGATAAAATGCTTGCCAGCCGTAAAATGAAAAAATTAGGTCAAGAACTTGATGCTGTATTATATTTGCAAGTTCCTGATGATTATGTAATTGAACGTATTATTGGTCGTTTTCAATGTGCTCATTGTAAAACACTGTATCATGAACGTTTTAAACCCACGAAAGTATTCGGCATTTGTGACGAATGTGGGCATAAAGAATTTACTCGCAGAGAGGACGATACCTTTGAAACGGTTGTATCTAGACTCCGTGCTTTCCGCGAAGTGACAGCTCCACTCATACCTTACTACGAAAAAAAGGGGCTATTAAGGTGCATTGATGGGACGGGACCCATTGATGTTGTTAGTGAAAAAATCAGAAAAATAGTAGGATATTAATTTTTGGTCTTGACACAAAACGAAAAATAGTGTATATTTCCCACTCGTTTTAGTGTCTTGTTTGAAAAAACAAGAATTGATTTGTATTATTTTTATAATTTAATGGAGAGATTACCTTGGCACGTATTGCAGGTGTAAATATTCCGACAAATAAATTAGTTGTCATTGGTTTGACATATATTTATGGTATCGGTCGTAAAACATCACAAGAAATTTGTGATAAATTGAACATTCCCGCTAATAAACGCGTGAATGAATTAACAGATGATGAAACATTGAAAATTCGCGAATTAATCGATAGCTCCTATCAAGTAGAAGGTGATTTGCGTCGTGAAGTTTCCTTGAATATTAAACGCGTTATGGATTTGGGTTGTTACCGTGGCTTGCGTCACCGTAAAGGTTTGCCAGTTCGTGGTCAACGCACTCATACGAATGCTCGTACTCGTAAAGGTAAAGCAGTCGCCATTGCCGGTAAGAAAAAAGCAACTAAATAAGCGTTAGGAAAGGAATAATTCAATGGCAGAAAAGAAAACTGTAGCGAAAGTTAAAAGTCGCGCTAAAAAGAATATTTCCGTGGGTGTTGCTCACGTGAATTCCACATTTAATAACACAATGGTAACTATTACAGATACTCAAGGAAATACAATTTCTTGGTCTTCTTCTGGTTTAAAAGGTTTCCGTGGTTCCAGAAAATCCACTCCATATGCTGCCCAAATGGCTGCAGACGATGCTGCTCGTAAAGCTATGGAACATGGTTTGAAAACAATCGAAGTTTTGGTTGTTGGTCCTGGTTCTGGTCGTGAATCCGCTTTGCGTGCTTTTCAAGCCGCTGGTTTAGTGGTTACTTCAATTAAGGATATTACTTCAACGCCACACAATGGTTGTCGCGCTCGTAAACGTCGTCGTGTTTAATTGAATTTTTTAGTGCAAGCGAATAGCTTGTGTGCATTAATTTTTTTATAAAGGAATCTGATTATGATACAAAAAAATTGGCAAGAATTAATTAAACCAACGAACTTGTCTGTTGATCAAAAGGTCCCCGGTTTTAAAGCAACTGTGTCCATCGAACCATTAGAACGTGGTTTCGGTAATACACTCGGTAACGCTTTGCGTCGTGTGTTATTGTCTTCTTTGCAAGGTGGTGCTGTTACAGCTATCAAAATTGATGGTGTATTGCATGAGTTCTCATCTATTCCGGGTGTTCGCGAAGATGTAACAGATATTATTTTGAATATCAAATCTTTGGCTTTGAAAGTAGACTCTGAATTGCCTCAAAAAATTTATTTGAATGCAACGGGTCCTGCTGTTGTAACAGCTGCTCAAATCGTTACAAATCAAAGTGTTGAAGTTATGAATCCTGATTTGGTGATTTGTACATTAGATAAAGATGCTTCTATTCACATTGAAATGACGGCAACAACTGGTAAAGGTTATGTACCAGCAGCTCAAAATCGTCCGGAAGAATGTCCAATTGGTTTGTTACCGATTGATTCTTTGTTTTCTCCGGTTAAGTCCGTTGTTTACAAAGTGGTAAACGCTCGTGTCGGTCAACAAACAGACTACGATAAATTATATTTAACTGTTGAAACTAATGGTGTTGTGAAACCAGAAGATGCAGTAGCTTTTGCTGCTCGTATCTTGCAAGAACAACTCAAATCCTTCATTAACTTTGAAGAACCAGAAGAAGCAACAATTGAAGATAAAATTGCTGAATTGCCGTTTAATAAAAACTTGTTGCTCAAAGTGGATGAATTAGAATTGTCCGTACGTTCTGCAAACTGTTTGAAAAACGACAATATTATCTACATTGGTGATTTGGTTCAAAAAACAGAGTCTGAAATGCTTCGCACTCCAAACTTTGGTCGCAAATCTTTGAATGAAATTAAAGAATTGTTGGCTCAAATGGATTTGCATTTAGGTATGCAAGTTGAAGGATGGCCTCCAGAAGATTTGGAAGTATTGTCCGCAACAGTTGAAACAGACAATTAAATTGATTTTTTTTGGGGGGGGGACTGAGTGGTCGTTAGCGGTGCTCAAAGCTCATGTAGTAAATGTACATTTAAGTTCTTGTGTTCCGAAACTTCTTCCATTCCCCTCTATAAAATGCAATTTATGCTTAAAACAAAAAATCCTTCAGTTGTTTGAAGGTCCGCCTCTTTTCTCGAGACGTGGAAGAAGTGGTCAGTTTTATCCATTAGGAAAAGTTCCGAAGTGGGTTTAGATAAAAAGAAAGGAATGAAAAATGCGTCACGGTTTTAAAAAAAGAACATTAAATAGAAAATCAGCTCATCGCCGCGCTTTGTTTGCAAACTTATCTGTGGCTTTGGCTAAACATGAACAAATCAAAACAACCTTGCCGAAAGCTAAAGAATTATCTCCAGTTTTCGAAAAGTTAATCACTAAAGCGAAAAAAGCCGATTTGGCTGCACGTCGCGCTTTGATTTCCTTTATGGGTGATGAAGCTATGGCTGAAAAAATGATTTCCGTTTTGGCTCCACGTTATAAAGACCGTCATGGTGGCTATGTACGTGTGTTGAAAGCTGGTTTCCGTTTTGGTGACTGTGCTCCAATGGCAATCGTTGAATTGGTTGACAGAGATGTAACTGCTAAAGGTAAAGACTCTGCTAAAGTTGTAGAAGTTGAAGCAGCTGTTGAAGAAGTAAAAGCTGAAAAACCAGCTAAAGCTAAAAAAGCTCCTGCTAAAAAAACTAAAAAAGCTGATGCCGAATAATCATCCATGGCAGAGATAAAAGAGAGGTCTGATCTGGCCTCTCTTTTTTTTGTTGAATAATGATATTCTTGTGGCGTGATTCGTTTTTGTGTGGATTTTAAGTTTTTTGATAAATTTGGAGATATATTGAATATATAACTATAAGTTCTTAAAAAGTGAAAAGGTTATAATTTAAAATTAATAAAAATGATTAAATTTTTTTGAAGTGTATTTTTTATTAAAAAAAGAATTAAATTTTCATATTTTTCTCTTGCAAAAGAAAATTATTTGGTGTAAATATACAAATATATACAACAAATGGTTGATTTTATCGGGGGAATAAATCACAAGATGTTTGTTGTATAGGGGGACTTTATGACAGATATGATTGGTTAATAGGGGGAGTTAACCCGATAAATCTGTTCATAAAGGGGCGCACGAAAAGGGGGATTTCGTGCGTTCTTTTTTATAATATAGAGTGTGAAAGATTAATGTGAGCTTGTTTGTTGGATAAATTAAATCTGTAGAAATAGAGTTATAATATATTGCCTCTTATAAAAAGTTTAAATATTATAAAAATACCGCTCTGAAATAAGCGGTATTTTTGTATCATTAACGTGTAGTGCTATCTCGTCCGCCGGCATCATATCTGCCAAAGTTTTGGATTAATTGTTCTGTAATAGACAATTCCTTGTGTTGCGTTGGTGTTGTATCTGATATAAAATCCACTTGATTGGCATTGGCTAAAGTTAAATGTTTTTGGCTCTTGACGATATCATTTTTATCAAAGTAAAAGACGTAAATATCACGTTCAAATTCTTTTGGTTCCAAAAAGGCACGACTTTTTTTTCGAATCTTGGCGTACATCACAAAGTTTTCACTTGGTTCTTCATAGCTTGGTGTCCCTAAAATGCGTAAAACTTGTTCCTTTGTGTGTGTGCCCGTTTTTATGATATTTAAACGGGAGATGGCTGGTAAGTCACCACTTTGGTAAGTTTCGCAGGCTCCTAAGAGCAAAGGTGTAAAAATAAGGCATGAGGCAATAAGTTTCTTGAACATTGTTTTCTTCTTTGCTATAATGTTAACTATATATATTGGGTGTTATAACCTAATGCAACAGACAAGTCAATAAAAAAGGATATAAAATGCGTACAAATTTGTTTCAAACTATTGATGTAAAAACAATTCCATCAAAAGGAATTTCTTTTGAATTAACGGCGACACAGGAAGAATGTTCCTCTTTGGCTGAGCGATTCGATTTGCCTTCTGTTCGTTCTTTTGTGTTATCGGGCAGTGTAAAAGGAAATGATATTTTGCGTTATGATGGGCGTTTTGAAGCTCAAGTTGTGCGTGAATGTGTTGTTTCATTGGATGAGTTTGAACAAACAGTATCTGGTGAGTTTTCGGAATTATTTTCTGAAAAAGGAACAGATTTTTCCGCTGAAACAAATTTTGATATAGATATGGATGATGAAGAAACTGTTGATTTAATTAAAAATGGTCGTTTGGAAATTGGTGAAATTGCCGCTCAACAATTTGGACTTCATTTGGATCCATTTCCTAAAAAACAAGAGGGTGTTTTTGAATATAAAGAAGCTGAAGCTGAGCAGGTTAATCCTTTTTCGGTTTTAAAAAACTTGATAAAAAAGTAAAAGTATGCTATAATACTGAGTATTAAGGAGGTGTTTTATATGCAAAGTGATGACATGATTTTGGGAGAGATGAAAAATCCAAAGGTATCGTATGCTGCGAAATATCAGGATTTAGATGCTTTGGTACACCGTTTTTTTGAAGATGGTCAAATTAGTCTACCCGAATTAAATACATTGAATCGTTTGGATACTTTGTTGACGCGTCAATTTCAGGTTGCTCAAGATTATGTATCCAAAATGGATAAAAATTCTCCTCTTTATGCTGCAGCTCAAGATTTGTTGTTGCATATGTATCGTTGTCGCAATTTGATTGATTCAGCTCATGATAAAGCTCAATTGTATTATCATGAAAAAAAACAAGAAAAAAATAATGTGGCGCCAAAACCCATAAAGGAAGAGCCGGAAGTATTAACTATTCGGAATGTTGGCAAAAGTGGAATGTTTTTGATGATGAGTTTAATGGATGAAAAACAGCGGATAAATGCTGAACGTTCTTTTAGTGAAAAAGAAGTGAAGGCAATGTCTCCTAAAGAAAGGGCTGATATTGAAGAAAATATTGTTCGTGCAATAACCGCCATTCATGATAAACAGGTTGATTCGCGTCGATTAAATCATATTTTAGGATTAGAACATACGCGTGGAGCTGCTCGATAAGAGGAGCTCTTCTTTTTTGTATTTTTTGATTTTTATTTGTTAAGTATAAAAAAATGCTTGACTTTATTTAAAAAAAAAGGTATAAGAACGTACCATTAAGTAAAATGCTGTGTGTTGTGTGTGCGTGATGGCATGTGTGAACATAGCTTATGTTTTTGATTTTTTTATGAAAAGGAGATAACAATGAAACGTACATATCAACCAAGTAAACTCGTTCGTACACGCAGACATGGGTTCCGTGCTCGTATGGCAACTGTTGGTGGTCGTGCTGTTTTAAACGCACGTCGTCGCAAAGGTCGTAAAGTATTGAGCGCCTAATTATTGTGATGGGAGGCTATATTTTATGCAACCCATCCGTTTAAAAAAACGCAAACAATTTGTTCGTGTTGCAGATAAGGGACAGAAGTTAGTTGCTTCTGGCCTTATTTTGCTATATGCACCAAATGATAAAGATGTAAATGGTATTGGATTTACTGTTACAAAAAAAATAGGCAATGCTGTTGTGCGAAATCGTGTTCGAAGACGTCTGCGAGAGGTTGTGCGGCTTGGAATGTCAAAATTTTCAAAAACAGGATATGATTTTGTTGTTATTGGTCGAAAGTCTACACTTGATCGGCCATTTGAAAAGTTGCAAAAAGATTTCGCTTATTTGTTGAAAGCGGTTAAATGAAGTATATTTTTTTGGGGTTAATACGATTGTATCAATTGATACTGTCTCCCTTTAAAACGCCATGTTGTCGCTTCGTTCCTAGTTGTTCGGAATATGCTAGACAAGCTTTTTTGTTGCATGGTGGTTTAAAAGGTGCTATGTTGACCATTAAACGGTTATTGAAATGTCATCCATGGGGTGGTTCTGGATATGATCCTGTGCCTCCTGTTCAAAATAAAAAGGAAAGTAAATGTCTACACATGTAAAAGAAACAAAGCAAGAGCAAAAGAATTTATTTATCGCAATGGTATTGGTTGTAGTGATACTATTTGGATTTGATTTTTTTGTTCCCTCTAATAGTGAAAATAAAGTGGAAGTTCCTGTTCAAGCGCCAACTCCTGTCGAAGTTGTTACTCAAAATGAAGCGCTTGTTCCTGAAAATAATGAGAATGTTGTTTTTTCAGTTAATAAGGTTCAAAATATTGCTTTAGAGAATAGTTTCTTGTCTGGAAGCATAACCTCTTCCGGTAGCTTAAATGCATTAGAATTGACTGATTATAAAGAAACAACCGCGGTTGATAGTCCTAATATACATTTACTAAAACCAGAAACATATTGGACAACGTTATTTTGGACTAGTCCAAATGCGATAATGCCTCAAGCTGATGAGGGATGGCAGGTAATAGGGGATAAGTTAACCCCATACTCTCCTTTGAAATTATTTTATGAAAATTCTGATGTAAAAATAGAACGTACAGTTTCTATGGATGATGCTTATATGTTTACTATGACAGATGTTGTTACGAATCGTAAAAGCGCTCCAATCTCGGTTTCTTTAGTAGGGCAAATTAATCGTCATATTAATCCTGCTTCTTTAAAAGCATCTGTTATTCATGAAGGTTTTTTAAGCTTAATTGGTGGTAAGTTAGTTGAAAAAGATTATTCTGATATAGAAGATGATAATTTTTCTAATAAAGCAACAGATGGTTGGGTAGGAATTACGGATAAATATTGGCAGTCTGTTATGGTTTTTGATTCATCTTTAAAAGATGTAGATGTTTCTTTTTCACGTCATGAAAATTTATACACAGCTGGTTTTCAAACCGTTGGAGAAAGTATTGATCCAAATACAACTTTAACACGTACAACACGTTTATTTGCAGGAGCTAAGAAATTGGATTTAATCAATACTTATGAAAAAGAGTTAAATATTCCGAAATTTGATTTGAGTATTGATTTTGGATGGTTCTATTTCTTAACTCGTCCATTCTTAGTTTTCTTGAATTGGTTATATGCTATTGTAGGCAATATGGGTATTGCAATCTTGATTTTTGCTACACTTATTCGTATTGCGATGTTGCCAATTGCAACTAAATCATATGAAAGTATGGCAAAAATGCGTAAAATTCAACCACGCATGAAAATGTTACAAGAACGCTATAAAAATAATCGTATAATGTTGCAACAAGAGATAATGAACTTGTACAAACGTGAAAAAATTAATCCAGCAGGTGGTTGTTTGCCTATGTTATTGCAAATTCCGGTATTTTATGCTTTGTACAAAGTGTTGTCTGTATCCATTAATATGCGTCAAGCCCCCTTCTTTGGTTGGATTCATGACTTATCTATGCCAGATCCAAGCTCTGTATTTACAGCATTTGGATATTTAGATTGGCCGATTCCGTCTTTCTTAAATATTGGTATATGGCCAGTATTGATGGGGCTTACCATGTATATTCAACAAAAACTTAATCCGGCACCAACAGATAAAGATCAAGCAAATATGTTTAAAATGTTGCCAATTATCTTTACTTTTATGTTGGGTAATTTTGCTGCTGGTTTGGTTATTTATTGGACATGGAGCAACGTATTGTCCATTGCTCAACAAAAATACATTATGAAAAAAGTGGGGGTATAGTATGGAACCACAAGAATTGGAACGATTGAAACAAGAGGGCTTAGCCTTATTCAAAAAAACGCCTGAATTTGTGCGAGGGGTTACAACGATTGACCAATTGCCGACAGATGGGTTAATGGAAATTGCCTTCGCCGGTCGTTCCAATGTGGGTAAATCCAGTTTGATTAATGCTGTTACAGGTGCTAGAGGGTTGGCTCGTGCTTCTAATACGCCAGGACGGACACAACAATTGAATTTTTTTAAAGTATCCGATAAATGTCATATTGTGGATTTGCCAGGATATGGATATGCTTCTGCCCCAGAAAAAATGGTGCAAGCATGGACGCGTCTTATTCATGATTATTTACGTGGTCGTGTGCAATTACGCCGTGTGTTTCTATTAATCGATGCAAGACATGGCATTAAACCGGTTGATGAAAAAATTATGAAGATGTTGGATGGTGCCGCCGTCACATATCAAATTATTTTGACTAAGGCCGATAAGATTTCCCGTATAGCGGGCGAGGCTGTTTTAAAACAAACAATGGAAATTGGCCAAAAACATGTGGCTTGTTATCCAGAAATTTTGCTGACATCTTCGGAAAAAAATTGGAATATTGATTTAGTTCGCGCTGAATTTATCAAAGTTATTGAGGGGATTTAATGTTTCCAAATTATAATTCATCCGATACGATTTACGCTTTGTCCAGTGGTGCCGGTCGTGGTGGTGTTGCTGTTATTCGTGTGTCTGGGATAAAGGTTTTGGATGTGATAAAGCATTTGAGTGGACTTGATAATCCTAAGTCTAGATATGCTTATTTTTGTCGTTTAACTAATGGTGCAGGGCAAGCCTTAGATAATGCTTTGGTATTATATTTTAAAGGTCCATATAGTTTTACTGGAGAGGATGTTGTTGAATTTCAAGTTCACGGTGGCCGTAGTGTTATTAATGCAGTTATGCAGGCCATTTCTGAGGTGAAAGGATGTCGTCCGGCTGAACCAGGTGAATATTCTCGTCGCGCTGTGGTTAATGGTAAGATGGATTTGACAGAAGCCGAAGGTTTAATGGATTTAATTAATGCCGAAACGGAATTACAACGGGCACAAGCTTATACACAGATGAATGGGGCTTTAGGTCAAAAGTATGAAGGATGGCGTCGTGATTTAAAACATCATATGGCGTATTTAGAGGCCTTTATTGATTTTCCCGAAGAAGATATTCCACCCGAAAAATTGGATAGAATTGATGCGGATGTACGTGAATTGGCTGAAAAAATTTCCGTACACTTGGATGATGATAGAGCTGGTCAAAAACTGAAAGATGGTTTTCGAATTGCGATTGTCGGTCGTCCAAATGCTGGTAAGTCCAGTTTGATAAATGTACTGACGAAAAAAGATGTTGCTATTGTGTCTCAAACGGCTGGTACCACACGGGATGTTGTTGAAGCACACTTAGATGTAGCGGGTTTTCCTGTTATTTTGGCTGATACAGCCGGATTACGTGAAGGGGCAGAAGAAATTGAAACAGAAGGTATTCGTCGTGCTGTAAAACGGGCAGAAGAGGCTGATTTAATTTTGCATGTCCAAGATGGTTCTCGTTATCCGATTGAAGAAAATTTACCCACGGCATTGTTAGATAGAAAGGTTATTACCATCTGGAATAAAGTGGATGAAATGAGTGAAATACCAGCTGGTGTTTTGTGTTTATCCGCTAAAACAGGGCAAGGTGTTGATGTGTTGTGGCAATTGATTAAGGATGAATTGTCAAATGTTGTTTCTATGGCCGATGGTGTAATTACACGGGAACGTTATCGTGTGGCGTTGGAAGAATGTATGGATGCCTTAAATCGTTCGTTATATGCACCGGAATTAGAGTTAAAGGCTGAAGATTTGCGTATGGCTGCTCGTGCTTTGGGGCGTATTACAGGACGCATTGATACTGAAGAATTGTTGGATGTGATTTTCCGTGATTTTTGTATCGGAAAATAACTGTTTTTGCTAATGAAATAATTGATAATGGATATGGATTGTGCTATATTACCGTTTATTGGTATATAAACGGAGAATATAATGAATCAAATTATGGAATTACAGGGCGCTTGTTGGACAGGCGATTGGGAACGGGTTAAATTATTGGTCAAACAAGGGGCCGATGTTAATGCTCAAGGGTTTGAATGGCTTACGCCTTTACATCTTGCTGCGCAAAAAGGTAATGCAGATGCGGTTAGATTTTTGTTGGAAAATGGTGCTGATATCAATAAGGTAACACAATATCAAAAAAGAACACCATTGTTTTTGGCGGCAGTTAAGTATCAGATAGAGGCTGCTAAAACCTTGCTGGAAGCCGGTTCAGATATTAATCAAACGGATGGGCAAGGTTGGACACCTTTACATTGGATTGTGGCTGAAAGCAGTATCATAGATACAGCAAAATTCAAAAACTTTTTATCGGAATTAAAACCGGATATTAATAAAGAAGATTGTTTTAAAAAAACGCCATTGCATTGTGCGGTAGCTAGCAAAAATTCAGAAGCCGTTAAGATTTTATTAGAGTTTGGTGCCGATATCAATAAAATGGATGAACATGAAAAAACACCATTGGACTATGCTGTTTATCGTCAAGATTGGAGCTCTTTGCGGGCTATATTGGATCATGGCGGTGATGTGAATAAAACGGATTGTGATGGTAAAACGCTTTTGGAACGTGCTCTTGAAAATCAAGATTCTCGCTGCGTTAATGTATTGTTGGAATATGGTGCCAATGTGAATTACGTTACTGACAAAGGGCAAACACCTTTGCATATGGCAGTCAACAATAAAGATATCAAATCGCTTGCGTTGTTATTGCAAGCCGGTGTTGATGTAAACAAAGTGGATAGTGATGGCAAAATACCCTTAAGACAAGCCGTTGAATTAAATGATACGGTTAAGGTGGCTTTATTATTAGTATCAGGTGCCGATAAAACAATTGCCGATAAAAATGGAAAAACGCCATTGGATATTGCAAAACAAATGATGAAAGAGAATCTTTTGTTTGAACGAGATAAATCAAGAGATATTATGTTGTTGTTGAATAGTCGGGTTGCGATACCTCAACCCACAAAAGTGGCCAGTCATACTCAAACCATTCAAAATCAAAATACTAATATCCGAAATTAATTTTAATGTATTCCCCGTTGGTTAGACGGGGATTTTTTTTATTCTTTAATTATTTTTGTATAAAACAAAAAAACTCTTGACAAAAATAATTTTGTATGATATACTCCCTTTAGTTTAATATGAAAGGAGAGGGAAAATGTCCAAAGAATTTGAATTATGTGGTTCGGCTTACAGTGGGAATGTTGAACGTGTTACGGCGTTATTAAAAGAGGGGGTTAATCCAAACTGTGCTGATAATATTGGCCAAACACCATTATTGTTTGCTGCTAGAAATGGTCATACAGAAGTTGTTAAGGCTTTGTTGGATGGCGGTGCCGATGTGGATAATGCATCGAATTTTCACAAAAGAACGGCATTGTACGAAGCCGCTATTCGTTTTCACTATGATATAGCTAAAGTTTTAATTGCTGCCGGTGGTGATATTAACCATATCA
Organism: Alphaproteobacteria bacterium; assembly: GCA_017559525.1. Taxonomy (GTDB): domain Bacteria; phylum Pseudomonadota; class Alphaproteobacteria; order CAAHEQ01; family UBA3637; genus UBA7488. The sequence goes on from JAFYRI010000003.1 coordinate 182,330, forward strand.
GTAAAGATGGTGTAACACCTTTGCATCATATTTTGTTGGGAGATGATAGTGGTATTCCATTAAGACCAGGGGTGGTACGTCAATTTATTGCTGAATTAAATCCGGATGTGAATAAGGGAACTGAGCGTGGTGAGACACCGTTGGTTTTTGCCGCTTTTAATCGGCAAACAGATGCGATGAAGGAATTAATTGAAGCCGGTTCTGATGTGAATAAATCCGGTGTAAATGAGGATATTCCATTATATACCGCTTTAAGATATAAAAGTTTTGAAAATGTTCAGATTTTGTTAAAGGCTGGTTCAAATGTTAATCATGCCAATAAATATGGTCAAACACCCTTGCATACGGCTGTTTATGAACAAGATGCCAGATATATCACGGCATTATTAAAGGCTGGTGCAGATATAAATCAAGCAGATAATACCGGAACAACACCTTTGATGTTTGCAGTGGGTTTAAATTCGATTGAAGGAACGGCTCTTTTGTTAGCTGCTGGTGCTGATAAACGTATTGTTAATAAAGATGGTAAAACAGCCATGGATATTGCAAAGAAAAAAGACAATAAAGATATTATGTATTTGTTAAATCATATGGTTATCAAAAATAAACCAGTGAAAGTGGCTAGTCATACTCAAACCATTCAAAATCAAAATATCAATATCCGAAATTAATAAAAACGGATATAATTTATCCCTCGCCGATAAGGTAGGGTGGGAGTTTTCTGGGGACTAATATTTTTTAAATAAAAATAAAAATATGATATACTTTATTTGCCTTAACAAAAGGAGAGAGGATATGTTTTTTTTAAATCGAACTGAAATATTATGGACGGCACTTGATGAAGGCGCCTCTGTGTCTTCTGCTGGTTTCTATAAGTGGAAAGAGTTAGAAATATTGTTGAGAAGCGTTAATCCTGTATTTCAAGATGAGGGAATGAAACGAACAGAAAAACGTCAGATGAAACTTTTGCCATGCAGCAATTTAGCAGCCTTTACCAAGCATTTGACAACATTGGCTTCGGCTGTAGTCAATAGAGATATTCATAAAATTAAAGCGGCCTCTGTCGGTTGGGTAAATGTCGATGATAAAAGAGATGGGATACCTATTTTATGTGCGGCAATTCTGAAAGATCACCCTCGGATTGCAGATTGGTTGATAAAAAATGGGGCAGATGTAAATGTGGTGGATAAATATTATCGCACTCCATTGGAATGTGCTATTTACAAGGGGCATGATGATATAACAAAACAATTGATAAAGCATGGTGCCGATGTTAATGCCACTAATTGTCATGGTAATACGCCTTTGCATTCCGCTGTTTTATCCAGAAATCTATTTGCACTGAAACAATTAATTAATGCAGGTGCAAATGTTAATCAGGCAAATATAGAAGGATATACGCCTTTATTTTTATCCGTTATGGGTAATTTTTTTGAAATGACAAAAATGTTGTTAAACTCAGGCGCTTATGTAAATTTACCTATAACAATCGGGGTAACGCCGTTAATGGAAGCGGTGGGGAAACACAACGATAAAATGGTAGATTTGTTAGTACGATATGGGGCAAATGTTGACCCGGCGGACAAAGATGGTGTGACACCATTGATACGTTTTGCTAAGAAAGGAATGTGTTCAAATTCTCTTCGAGATTTGTTGAAGTTTGGTGCTGCAGTCAATCATATGGATGCCGAGGGAAATACGGCATTGCATTATGCGGTTAGGGCTATGGATTTAGACGCCATGAAGGTGTTGTTAACGTATGGGGCGAATCCACTGTTCAGAAATGAAGACGGCGAAACACCATATGATTGGGTTAATTTCTTGGATTGTGATGGTAAAGAGAAAAAACAAATGCGCAGGCTTTTGAATAAGTATGTTTCAAAATGGACATCATTAGCTCCCCAATCCTATTATGGCGTGAATTGTCATCCTGCATCAAGGGTGGCACAACAACCGCGTTTATCTCATGAATCTCAACGATATTTGGGGTATTCAAGAGATAATTAATAATTTATCCCCCGCTGCTAAAGTGGGGGATTTTTTGTATCTTTATATGAAATATACTATTCGCTACGTGTTCGCACAACCACAAAATATCTGGCATCATATAATGGATCATTTAATATTTTGCGATACAAATTATTATGATTGACCACCCACATATTTTGCATGCATTTTGGTGCTTGTAAAGCATCTGGTGTAAAAAAATGACGAGAGAGTTTGAGAGCTTGTTTTCTTAAGTACGTATCATGAGCGGCAAGACGTTTTGTTTTTGCTAATTTATTTAATTGTTCTTGTGTCATTTTTTTGTGTCCTTTTTTGTTATATAAGCATCATATCAAAAGTTAATTTTATTGTCAACATTTTTCTATCGGATGTTATGTGATAATTAGTACTTTACTTTTTATGAAAAATTTTATATAATAACACAAATTTTTTAAAAGGATAAATATATGAATTATGACGTTATTGTTGTGGGTGGAGGTCATGCTGGTATTGAAGCAGCCGCAGCCTCTGCTAGAACGGGTGCGAAAACGGCCTTAGTAACACATCATTTGGATACAATTGGTGATATGTCTTGTAACCCAGCTATCGGTGGCTTAGGGAAAGGCACATTGGTGCGTGAAATTGATGCGCTTGATGGTTTGATGGGTAAAGTCATTGACAAAACAGGATTGCAATTTCGGATGTTGAATGCCTCTAAGGGGGCTGCCGTTCAAGGTCCTCGTGCCCAAGCCGATAAAACCGAATACGTCAAAGAAATGCGCAGTCAATTGGAAAACTATCCGAATTTGACATTGGTTGAGGCCAGTGCCGATGATATCTTGTTTGAAAATGACACGGTTTATGGCATTATTGCAAATGGTGAAAAAATAATGGCAAAGGCTGTTGTTATTACAACGGGTACATTTTTAAACGGTGTTATGCATATTGGTGAAGAACAAACGGCTGGTGGTCGTTTTGGGGAAGAGGCCAGTTTAGGTATTACGCCGGCTTTGAAACAAATGGGATTGAGTTTAGGACGTTTGAAAACTGGTACACCAGCGCGTTTGGATAAAGATTCTATTGATTGGTCAAAATGTGAACGTCAAGATGGTGATATGCCACCTCAACCTTTTTCATTTATGACAACCGATTTTAATCCGGAACAATTACCGTGTTATATCACACATACGACACCTGGAACGCATAAAGTGATTATGGATAATATTTCACGTGCACCACTTTATTCCGGTCAAATTAAATCTGTAGGCCCAAGATATTGCCCCAGCATTGAAGATAAACTTGTGCGTTTTGCTGGTCGTGATAGCCATCATATCTTCTTAGAACCTGAAACAAGAGAGGGCAATTCCATTTATCCGAACGGTATTTCAACCTCTTTACCAAAAGATGTGCAAGAGGCCTTCTTACGTACGATTCCGGGGTTGGAAAATGTAAAAATTTTGCGTTATGCCTATGCGATTGAATATGATTATGTTGACCCACGAGAATTAAAACAAACATTGGAAACCAAAAAGATTAAAGGTTTGTTTTTGGCTGGGCAAATTAATGGCACAACAGGGTATGAAGAGGCTGCAGGACAAGGGTTGGTCGCTGGTGTGAATGCGGCGTTGCAAGCCTTGGATACAGGTCGTACATTGACATTTGATCGAGCCGACAGTTATTTGGGTGTGATGATTGATGATATTACGACTTTGGGCGTAGATGAACCGTATCGTTTGTTTACATCTCGTGCCGAATATCGTTTGACTATGCGTGCCGATAATGCTGATTTGCGTTTAACTCAAAAGGGGATTGATGCTGGTTGTGTGGGTGAAGAAAGACGTCATGCTTTTGAAACAAAAACACGCTTGTATCATGAGGCAAAAGAACATGTTTCTACATTGGTGTATACGCCAAAGGAATTAATTGCGCTTGGGTTTAATATTAACCGAGATGGCCAAAAACGCACGCCGCTTGAAATGCTGGCTTATCAAGATGTTACATGGGATACATTGGTGCGTGCTTGGCCAAGTTTAGGTAAAATTCGCACAGATGTAGCCAAACAATTGGAAATTGAAGGTCGATATAGTGGTTATTTGGCTCGTCAACAAATGGATATTGATGCGTTCCGTAAAGATGAAGCTTTACGTATTCCTGAAACCACAGATTATACAAAAATCGGTGGCTTGTCGGCCGAAATTGTTGGTCGTTTGACGAAACATAAACCCGCCACTATCGGGGCGATGATGCGCATGACTGGTATTACACCGGCTTCTGTTACCGCTGTGATAGGGTATTTGAAAAGTAAAAGGTAAGGTTATTTGCAAAGGGGCGTCCAGCCATAGGTGGAATCGCGTGTCCAATGTTGAGCAAAACTACTGTCTATTAGGCCGATATGAATTGCATGAGTAGAGGATGTACTACCGTCTCTTGCCCCAATAGCGGTGTTTTTTACTCCAGTGTTTTTTAGTTCAGGACAGTGATTTCCTGCACAATTTGCTGTTGTTTCAGAGCAAGCACAATCATTCAAGCTGAATAATTTCATTCCCATTCCATCACACCATGAATTTGCATTCCACCAATTCATTGCTTTGTTGCCTTTGCAGTATTTTTGTCCGGTAACTGCTCCAGTTAGAACAGTTCCAGCGCCATTTGCACATGTTTCAACTGTGGCATCATCAGCAAATGTCATAGATGATGTCATTAAAAGACCACAAAATAATAAAATTTTATGCATTTTCCTTAAAAGGGAATAATCTCTAATAACTTATTTTAATATCCTCCGACCAAACGGAAAGCGTGCGTTTTACGTCCCGCACCAGACGTATGTCAAAGAGGCTTTCAAACCTCGGGGCACAACTCGTGCCTTGTGTTTAGATTAGCAAACCCAAACCATAAATCAACAGTTTTTTTGAGATGGAATAAAAAATATTTAAAGGTGTTTTATGCCCCAACAACCCGCCAAATATTTTGGCAGGTTGTTTGGTATTTTATCTTGCTTAAATAAACCCCAATTCTTTGGCTTTTAGTAATATTTGTACACGGTTTTGAACGCCTAAGGCTCTGAGTAATGCACTGATATGCATTTTAATAGTGGGCTCGGCAACCCCTAAATTATGGGCAATTTGTTTATTAGCCAATCCCAAATTTAATTGTTGCAAAACGGCAACCTGTCTGGCGGATAAAAATAATCCATTGCCTAGGGCATAGTCTTGTTTACGATATGGTTTTTGGGGAATTGGTGAAAAGGTATCTGGTGTATACATTGTATTATTTCCCGTTAATTTTTTCATTCAGTTGATCGATTTGCCATTCTTTTTTAGCGATTTCTCGGGATAGCAAATTTAAGATTTCATCATGCCCATTATCTTTGGCCCATCCTTCGGTCATATACATTGTTTTGAGTTTTTCTTTTTTTGTTTCCAAAATGCGTTCTTGTAATGCAATAGGAAATTCATCAAAAACGGCATAGATTTTTTCTTTTAATAATTTTTTTTCTTCCGGTGTTAGCCCGAGTTCTTCATTCATATGAACGTTATTTGTCATATTTGATCTCCTTTATCTTTGATTAAAAGGGCTCTGAGGCTAAATATCACAAAAATTGTCGCTAGACAGGCTAAAGCTATACATTTAAAAATCGCACCGACAACTGTCGTCATTTGTCTCCCCCTTTTACAACAGTGTTCTTTTAACACTTAACAAGTGTGTATTTTTTCCACTAAAGTCAAGGTAAAGTCTTAAAAAAAACTGTATGGGTCGATATCCAGACGAATATCTACATTATTTGGCGCTTTAACAAGACGCATCCAATGTGATAAAATGCTTTGTAATTTGATGTCTTTTGATGTTTTGATAAGAGCGCGGAAACGGTATTTCCCTCTGAGTTTAGCCAGTGGTGCTGCAACAGGACCTAATACCTCAACGCCCGTCATAAATGGTGCTGCTGCCACAAAATTTTTAGCGGTGTTATACGTTAACATTTCATTAGGTCCTGAAAAAATAACGCCAGCAAGTTTCCCAAATGGGGGCATGTTAAGGAGCTGTCTGGCATTGATTTCTTCAGTTAAAAAAGCAGAGCGGTCATTTTCTTTTAATGCCTTAATAATCAAATTGTCCGGTACATAAGATTGTAATAGGGCTCGTCCTTTTTTGCTTTCACGGCCGGCACGTCCCATAACTTGATGCAATAATTGGAAAGTGCGTTCGGATGCGCGTAAATCTCCGCCAGCTAATCCCATATCGGCATCAATAATTCCCACCAATGTCAAATTGGCAAAGTGATGCCCTTTGGCCAGCATTTGTGTTCCGATTAAAATATCCAATTCGCCGGCATGAATTTTTTGAATAAGTTCGTCAAATTCGACGGGATTGCTAAGCGTATCGGATGTAATCATTTGAGAACGTGCCATCGGGAAATTTTCACAAACTTCTTCATAAATACGCTCTACACCCGGTCCACAAGAAACTAAGCTATTTTCTTCATTGCATGTTGGACAATGTGTTGGACGTTTTATCGTATAACCACAGTGGTGGCACTGAGCGTATCCGCCTTGACGGTGTTCTACTAACCATGCCGAACAATAAGGGCATTTCAACCGTTCGCCACAGTTTCGGCACAATACCAATGGCGCATATCCTCGTCGGTTAATGAATAATAAAGATTGTTCGCCTTTTTCTAATGTCTCAGCAATGGCTTTACGTAGAGCAGGTGAAATAAATTTAACGGGCCCTTTTTCCTTTTGTCGCATATCCACAACTTCAATATCTGGCAAAGTAGCGCCAGCAAAACGGCTAGGTAAATGAATATGATGATATTTGCCCGTCACGGCATTACAGTATGTTTCCAAACTTGGTGTTGCTGAAGCCAGTATAATCGGGCATCCTGCAATTTTGGCACGTACAATACCCATGTCTCGGGCATGATATAAAACCCCTTCTTCTTGTTTAAAGGAAGCATCGTGCTCTTCATCAACAATAATTAATCCTAAATCGGTAAAAGGTAAAAACAATGCCGATCTTGCGCCAACAATGACTTTGGCTTCACCGGATTTAATGGCCTTATAAGTATCTCGTCTTGTTTTTGGGGTCATGGCCGAATGCCATAAAGCCGGTTTAACACCAAACCGATTTTCAAACCGTCCTAACCAAGCTGTTGTCAAGATAATTTCGGGCAATAATACCAATACCTGTTTATTTTGCCGAATGGCTTCTGCAACGGCTTCAAAATATACTTCTGTTTTACCGGAACCTGTTACCCCGTCTAATAAAGAGGTATGAAATCCATCTTGAATTTGGGATTTAATTTCATCTACAGCCGATTGTTGTTCTGGTGAAAAAGTCAGTGTTTTAAAATCCGGATTGGGCAGGGCAAATGCTAATGGCTTTTTACTTTCCTTTTCAATTTCGGGTGTTAATGCCATTTTTAATACCATACCAACCGGTGCCAAAGTATAACCAGCCACCCAATTGACAAAATCAACTGTTTGCTTAGGTAAAGGATCTATAGGTAAAGATTCGGAAATCATTTTGACTTTTTCATCGTCAAAACTCATATCGGGTGCTTTATCCCACACAATGCCCATTGTTTTTTTGCGACCAAATGGAGCCATGACAAAAGACCCAACGGGTAATTCGTTGTCCGCTTTATAATCAAAACACCCAAGAGGTGTCGGAAATAAAACTGTAATTCTGTGTTGCATTGTGTTTCGTTTTGTTATATGTTTTTTGTAAGGATACATAAAATGACAGAACAATACAAGGATTTTCAACAAACAACCGACACAAAAGTTATTTCAGCTATTGAAGAATGGCAAAAACATTTAATGTTGGAGCGCAGATTATCTAAAAAAACGGGAGAGTCTTACTTAATGGATATTAAGGAGTTTAGCTCGTTTTTATATGATTATATGTCTGATATGGTTAGTGTTAAAATGCTGAAAAATTTAAAAGTATCCGACTTTCGTGCTTTTTTGGTTGAACGAGCCAAACAAAAACTATCCCGTGCCAGTACGGCCAGATGTTTATCTGCACTCAGGAACTATTTTAAATTTTTAGCCAAAGAAGGTATTGTGGAAAATGCAGCCATTATGTCGGTCAGATCGGCTCATCCAGCCAAAGTTTTGCCGAAACCACTGTCTGTGGAAGATGCCGGTCGTTTTTTGGATGCAGTTGAACATTTGGCGCAAGAGCCATGGCAAGGTGCCAGAGATAAAGCCATGTATATGTTGATGTATGGTTGTGGTTTGCGTATTGCCGAAACGCTCAGTTTAAATGTAGGCGATATTTTGGGGGCAGGGGATGCCTTTACTATTACGGGTAAAGGGAACAAACAACGTCTTGTGCCATTACTGCCGATTGTGAAAAAAACGTTGCAAGCATACATAAAAGTACACCCCAATCCCAAAAAAACTGAACCATTGTTTGTTGGATCTCGGTTTGACAGGATTAACCCCGGAGTTGTCCAACGTAATGTACGTGTGATACGACGTTATTTGCAACTTCCCGATACGGTGACACCACACGCTTTGCGTCACAGCTTTGCCACCCATTTATTACAAGGCGGTGGCGATTTAAGAACGGTCCAAGAATTATTGGGGCATGCCTCATTATCCGCGACACAACGATATACGGAAATAGATATGGCTGGTTTGCAAAAAGTCTATGAGCATGCTCATCCACGTGCAAAGTTAAAGAAGTAAAAAAATATTGCATTTACAATTAAAAATGTGTAGAAAAAAGAGTATGTAGATAGAAAAATAATGATAATATTTTATTCCATTTAGGTGTTTTTTTATATAGGAGAGAAAACGTGAAACGTATATTTGAATCTGGTCGCAGTATGCTAGAAATGTTGGGTGTATTGGCTATAGCTGGTGTTTTATCTATAGGCGGCGTTACCGGATATTCCTATGCTATGAACAAATATCGTGCGAATGAAACCTTAAATGAATTACAAATTCGGATTATTGATTTATCTCAGCAAATGCAAAATGGGGCTTTTGATTTATCGCTTGGTGAAATGGGTAATACGACCCGAATGGGCTACCCAATCAGTGCACGTGTTAGTCCGCAATTTGCAAATTATTTTGAAGTTTTTGTAGATAATGTCCCTAGTGGTGTTTGTCATCGCTTATTGGAATCAAAATGGACAGTTCCTTATTCTATATTTGTTGGCATTGATGAATATGAAGCAGATGAAAGTATTTGTGACAAAGCCAAAACAGTCAGATTGGTCTATGAATTTAAAGATGATTTAACTGATGGAGAAACAATCGCCGAAAAAGACCGTCATGAAACTTGGCGTTGTAACAATGATGGCGATTGCAAATGTGCCACCTGTGAAAATGGTTTATGTGCAACATTGTGTCCGGAAGGTAGTTCTTGCGCCAAAAGCTATGATAACCCAAATTATTGGATGTGTTGTTTAAATGAGAACGCCTTAAATGGGTTGTGTTGCAGTAGTATAGGCGAAAACGGAAAATGTTGTACCTCCTCGGATAATTGTTGCCCGCCGGATAAACCACTCAGAGGTAGCAATGGCCAGTGTTATTCTTGTGATGATGAAACCGTCATTAATGTAGAAGGTATGACACAAAATTGTGCCGTTTGTTCCAATCGTTTATTGACGGGTTCCAAAAAATATTGCGCATTAAAATGTGGTCTTAAGGGAACCACTAATGCGGATAAGCCACTTATGGATACCGATGGCACTTGTCATGCATGTAATGAAGCAAAAGGTGTGAATGTAAACAGTGTTGAAAGTAATTGTAATGTATGCGCCAAAGAGGGAAGATATATTAGTAATTTTGGTGGAACACGTTGTGTTTTATGTGGTGTTAAGGACAGTTCTGTTGCCGATAAACCTATATTGGATATATATGGTGTTTGTCATGGTTGTGATGATGAAAATAAGTTACGAGTTACCAGTGCTGCCGATTGTCTTGAAATTTGCCCAAATAGAATAGCCATTAATGAACTGCATTGTGGGTTAAATCCTTGTACAGATGCATCGACACCACTCTATTCCAGCAAGGATGGAAAATGCCATAGTTGCGATTATGATTTAGCCATACCTCTATCAGAATTGCCTGATAGAAAATGTAAAGAACTTTGTCCTAATAGAAAAGTAGTAGGGAATGAATGTGTTTTAGCTGGGTGTCCCGCAGATAAACCCCTTATGGATAAAGACGGTGGATGTCATGCATGTGATGAAGCAAATGGTGTGAATGTAAACGGCGTTGAAAGTAATTGTGATGTATGTGCTAAAGAAGGGCGATATATCAACAAATTAGATGCAAATTATTGTGTTTTATGTGGCGTTGAAGGAAGTTCTGTTGCTGATAAGCCATTGATAGCTTGGGGCGGAACATGTCATAGTTGCAATGATAAAAATAAACTGCGTGTTACCAGTGCTGCTGATTGTCTTTCAATTTGCCCTAATAGAGTAGCCACCAATGAACTACATTGTGGCTTAGGAATTTGCTCTGATAATGTCCCACTTATGGATTCAGAACAAAATTGTCATCCTTGTAATGAACCAACCAGCATTTATGTTGGAACGGATAAAGATAAATGTAAAGTTTGTGTAAACCGCCGATATGAAGATGGGTATTGTTTATTAAATTAAAAATACCAAATACAAAAAACACTTCCAAACTTTTGGAAGTGTTTTTTTATAAAATTTAAAAAGATAGTTAAAATTACTTCTTATCTTCGGTCACTTTACGACGACCTTTGGATTTATCGGCGTACGGATTTTCACGTTTACGCATATTCAAACGAATTGGCACACCCACAAATCCAAAAGTTTCCCGAATACCGTTAGATAAATAACGCAAATAAGATTCCGGCAATTGATCTGGATTGCTCGAGAAAATAGCAAATGTTGGTGGACGAGTGCTGACCTGAGTCATATACTTCATCGGAATACGGCGACCGTTTTTGGCAACCGGTGTTGGATGAGCCTCCGTCATTGCACGCAAGAATGTATTCATTTTGTGTGTTGGCACACGTTTATTCCACAATTTATAAACGGAAAATACTTCGCTCATCATGCGGTCTAATCCATATCCCGTTTTGGCGGAAATAGTCAAAACCGGTAAACCCTTTACTTGTTGTAAGGAAGATACCATTTTTTCCTTAATATCATTCAATACTTTCTTTTGATGTTCAACAGCATCCCATTTATTCAAGGCGATGATTAAGGCACGCCCTTCTTCAATCACGCGAGATGCAATCAACAAATCTTGTTTTTCCATCGGGACATTGGCATCTAATACCAAGATAACCACTTCGGCAAAATCAATGGCATTTTTGGTATCATATGCCGAAAAACGTTCCAATGAATCATCAATGCGTCCGCTTTTGCGAAGACCCGCTGTATCCGTCAATAATATTTTTTCTCCACGCCATTCAAATGGTACCGTAATGGCATCACGTGTTACACCGGCTTCAGGTCCTGTTAATACACGTTCTTGGTTTAACAATCTGTTGACCAAAGTGGATTTACCTACATTCGGACGACCAACAATTGCCAATTGTAAAGGACGTTTCGGACGTTTTGGTTGTTCTTCGTTTTCTTGTTCTTCATCCGATACATCTTCTTCGTCTTCTTTGGATGGAGCAGGGAACAACGGTTTTAATTTAGCAAATAAATCGCCAAGCCCCAATCCGTGTTCAGCAGAAAAACCAATTGGTTCACCCAGTCCTAAACGATAGAAATTGCCCAAAGCATTTTGTTGTTCTTTACCTTCGCATTTATTGGCAACTAAGATAACGGGCTTATCTAATTTGCGCAAACTCTTGGCTAACTTTTCATCCAAAATGGTCATTTCACCACGCGCATCTACAACCATTAAAACGATATCGGCTTCGGCAATGGCCAATTCTGTTTGACGCCACATAGCCGCAGCTAAAGCTGTTGTTTCCTCTAAACCAGCTGTGTCAATTAAACGAAACTGTAAATCATACAGATGACCCGTAGCTTCTTTACGGTCACGTGTCACACCAGCTCGGTCATGTACAATGGCTAATTTTTTACCACACAATCTGTTAAAGAAGGTGGATTTCCCTACGTTCGTCCGTCCGACAATCGCTATCGTTTTCATGTTTTTTTTTCCTTTTATTTGTATGCCAATAAATCAGCATCTTCTGTTAAAAATAATACTGTACCATCTACATTAATCGGAGCTACAGCAATACCATCTACTTCCAAGCGGTTCCTTTCTTGTCCTGATTTTATATCAATGAAAATAATATCTCCATTTGAAGAGGTTAAAATGGCATTATCTCCAACCAATAACGGACCTTTCCAAAAAGCATGTTCTTCAGTATCATGGCTGGTTAGTGCTGTGTTCCAAAATACTTTACCAGTATGTTTGTTTAAAGCCAGTAATACGTTTTGATTATTAATCATAAACAATGCATTTCCAGAAATAACAGGTGTATTTGCTCCTCCCATTGGTAATGTCCAAATATTTTCACCATTTTCTAAACGGTATGCCCCCATTTTGCCAGCATTTCCAATTAGATAGACGATACCATTTTCAATAACAGGTGAAGCCAAAATATGTGTTAAATCCGAAATACGGTTAAATGAACGATCCGAAGATAAATATTCGCTCCATACAACGCTTTCATCTAATGTGTTAAAGGTAATAATTTCTCCATTTGAAAAGGGGATAACGGCATATTCTTTGTACAGAGCAGGAGTTCCCATACCTAATAAGTTTGTTTGAGTTGGCAATCCTTTGTAATCCCAGACATCTTTTCCTGTGGTTGTATCAAATGCCATCAAATGATTATTCGCTGTTAGTAAATACATAATATTTTTATAAATAACAGGCATTGAACGTAGGGCTGTATTTAGATTTTTTTGCCAAAGTATATTACCATTTAAGCTGATACATAAAATAGTACCATTACCAGAAACAGCAAATAGGGTACTATATGAATAAGCTAATCCAACAGTTTTAACGGTAGTAGAGTTTTCTAAAGGCAGTTTTTTATGCCATAGTTTTTTTCCGTTTTTAAGGTTGATTGCAGATAAGTTAAAATCAGCATCTAATGTGTAAATAATACCTTTATCTACGACAGGTTGAGCAATGCTCAAACGATTGTTATTTAATCCTTTACCAATATTTGTATCCCAAATCAGTTTTAATGTATTTTCACCAAGAGTATGAGGGATTGCATTTTGACCTGTTACCCCAGATTGTCCCCATGTAAATAGGTTTGTGGGGGATGATAAAGTTATCGAACGTATATTTTTAACCTCTTTTAAGGTAGGATTAAGGTGGGTAGAAACAGCTATGCGTCCCTCTGTTGGAGCAACTTTTTCTTCGTTGACACATCCACTGACAAATAATATACTACACAACAGGCATAAAACGGAGTATTTCATTTTATTACTCTTCAATAACAGACAATAATTCACTTAAACGTTTTTTTACAATCGGAGCAGTTTTGGGATTGTTAATTGTTTGGTTTAGTACTTTAATAGCTGCAGCTTCATTATTTGATTTTAAATGCAAAGCAGCAGATAATTCTGCAGCAGATCCCACAAAGTTGGAAGAACCAATTAAGTATGGTTGCAACATATTTTGTAATTTTGTGGCATCTTCTGTTTCAAATAATTGACCGACATAAGCAATTGTTGCAACGGCTTTTAATTGTTCTGGCGCATTTGAATTTATGACAGCTTGTAAAGCATTTATAGCTTCTTGTGTTTTATTTTGAGCCAAATAAATACCTGCTAATTTCATTTGTGCTAAAGGTGCATAACCAGTTTTTCCTTCTGCAACTAATTTCTTTAAAATTTCTTCTGCTTTTTCCGTTTCGCCCGTATAGGCTAAAACAGCAGCATTTTCAAAAGAATCTGATTCGGATAAACTGACTTTTTGGCGCCATGAATAATACACTTCATGACCAATTGTTACCAGCAAAACACCAATGATAAAACCAACAACAGCAAAACGGTATTTTTGCCACATAGCTTTTAATTTTTCACGTTGCAATTCCTCATCCACTTCGCGTTCAAAGATGGCTTGTTGTAATTTTTCCATTTCATCAATTGTTTTATCTTTTTTCTTTGTCATAAAAATCCCTTTCATAAAATAATGCCTATATATACCAAAAAATCCGAAAAAGTGCAACCTTTTTATGATTCTTTTTTGGGGAATAATCCTAAGATAGGCAAAATAATCCAACTTGGCAAGGCTGAGCCAAACCAAGCACCAAATGCCATGATGTGAGGGAAAGCAATAATGGCCGAATTTTTAGTCAGTCTGCGCTTGATGATTTCGGCGGCTTTATCGGCTTGCATTAAAAATGGCATTTTGAATTTATTTTTATCTGTCAGAGGTGTTTCGATGAATCCAGGGCAAACTACATTAACGGCTATTTCGTCTTTTTTCAATAAGCCTCGTAACCCTTCGCCCCATGCTTTAACACAAGCTTTACTGGCAGAATAGGCGGGGCAACTAGACATACCTCGGTATCCAGCTAAAGAAGCAATAATGGCGATTTGACCACATCCACGTTTTTTGAAGGCTGCAATTGTTGGTAAAACCGTATTGATAACGCCATTAACGTTTGTGGCAATAATGCGATGTGTTCCATCAGATGTTTCGGGCATACCTAAAACACCGCCGGAAACGCCAGCATTGGCGATTAATAATTCAATAGGTTTAATGGTATCTGCTTGTTTTATCGCGTTCTCCGTTTCTTCGCGATTTGTTACATCAAACAAGAAAGTGTGGACAGCTGCCCCTTTTTCTTTACAGCGATTCGCCGTTTCAACAAGGCGTGATTCGTTTCTGCCACATAAAAAGAGAGTGATTCCTGGAGCCGCATAGGCAACTGCTAATGCTTTTCCAATACCGCTAGAGGCACCAGTGATAAAAATAGTCTTCGGATTTTTATAGATTTTTTTTAGTTTTGAATCGCACATATGAAAATTCCTTATTTTTTTTTAAAAAAGTTCTTGACATCTCATCATAAATCAGTATACTGCAAATGTCTAGCAAAAAAACACATATGCCTCTGTGGCGAAATTGGTAGACGCGACAGACTCAAAATCTGTTTCTAGCAATAGAGTGCTGGTTCAAGTCCGGCCAGAGGTACCAAAAATAAAACAAGTCTCTGAAAATGGGACTTTTTTTAATGCTTATTTTTCGCCTGTTTTTACTTTCCCGTCACAGTTAATCCCGACTCATCTGTTAAAGATGTTGTTACTTTGCAATTTTAATTTTTTTGAATTTCATCTAATGGATATTTTATATCAAGATTTTTGATAATATTAGGTGTTTTTAACACCTATTATAGAAATTATCAGTATTTTATACTTTATAAAACTTTAACAAAGTTATAGCCCCTAAACGATTAGCATATTCCTTTTGATTATGAATAATATTATCATATAATTGCTCTGGTTTTATCCATTTAACTTCTGAAACTTCACCGTCTTCAAAAATAAATGTCTGTTCGTTATCTAATTGTATCAGGAAAATACCCAATAATTCCTGATTTTTATTTTCTTGCGACGAATATCTGATTTCACCCAGTTTGATAATATCTTTTGAAGAAAGAGATAAACCTAATTCTTCTTTTCCCTCTTTTATAACATTTTCTATTAAGATATCTTTACCTGTTTCGATTTCTATACAATGACCACCAAAGGATACATCCCATTTGCCAGCACTTTTATCCTTTGTCGCAGAACGTCGTTGAATAAGAACCTCTCCTTTTTTATTCATAACCCAACATTGAACTGCTAGATGAAGTAAACCATTATTATGCACATAAACGCGGTCCCTTAAACCGCACACAGTTCCATTTTCGTTTAGCTCATATATATTTTCTGACATGTTAACCTTTATTTTTATTGTAGATATTCTTATATATACTAAAATTTATACTGTTTATCAATATATTTTTGTTTTGAAGTGTTTCACAAATGGATATAAAGAAATTAAATTCATCCGAATATTAATACTATTTTAGGGTTAAAATATCTTATTTTAATTTTCTAAAATCAAGACATGTACCCGATTGGATTTCTCGAATGATTGAACTTGAATCGTTTTTTGCCCGATTGCCTTCTATAGACTTTTAACTCTTATGCTCTCATTAGACCTTATATCTTATCTATTATCCAAAGAATTAAAGGAATTTAAGGATATGATACAGACCAGTTTTTGTTGTATAAGATTGAACTTTTTTATCTAATTTTTCTAAAGATATCATTGATATAGTTTAACTCCATTTGTTTGATGAAAGTGTTCTTTGACGAGCTTCATTGGAAAATGCGTATTTTCTTGTTTTAAGCAATAATTGTCGCCCTTTTTCGGATCGTGTATAAATCAATTGACATTTTCCAATCTTTTGTTCCCATTGTTTTTTGAAATAGAGTACATTCTTTTTTTGTGCGGCAATAACAGATGGGATTGCATGATAATCTTTTTGAGATAAATAAGGTATGGGCATGCTTTTTCGTGCAAGAATGTATTTTGGATTTTCAATCGGATCTAAAAATTCCTGAAGTGATTTTAAAAGTAAATTTAATTCGGCAGGTAATAATCCTGTTACAGAACAAAATACCTGTCCATCTTTTTGTTTTTTGATTAAAAGGGATGTGTTACTTAGTGGTGATTGTATTTCTCCCATTTGATATAATGTTTGCATAATAATTTGAATTATGCTTCGTAAAGAACCGACAACAGATCCATTCCGAATGAATTTGAGCAAAGGTCGCCCCATGAAATAAAGTATGAAAGCGATTGAAAGCAATCCTGAATACGTAGGTATAATTCTATTTAAAATCGAATAAAGTTCAAAACTAAGTCCAGTGTAGAAAAACATTAAAAATGTAAAGCTACCTTTATAAACAAATGTTTTTGTGTAATGGCGCGGTGTGTCTATGCCTACATGCATACGGGCATTCGGATTGCCAGTATAAAGGGCTTTTTCCCATGATTCTTTGACAACATTTCTGTTTGATGAAAGTTGTAGTGTTTGTTGATTAATATCGTTTGTTTTTTGTTCGCTGATAAGTCCTAGATTGAGTCTAGTTAATCCATTTTGAATCTGAAATGGTGGTACGACAGTGGGGGCTTCATAGCCTTGAAAACGTCTTTCAATTTGTTTTAAGTCATAGCCATAATCGTCTACCAAACTGTTTTGTTTGTAAACCGTTCTATCCCATAGATTTAATTTTTTGAATGAGGCCAAATGCCAAATGTTGGATATTTTATCTGGATTATTCTTATCTTTTCGAATCGCTCGTCCACGCATTTGGTTAGATAATACATAGGATGCGATTGTGCTGGATAGGATCAAAGAGTTAATAGAGGGTGCATCCCATCCTTCACCAAGAAGTGCTTGGGTTCCAATAACAATATTAAAAACACCTTGATTAAATAAATCTGTAATGATCTTGACAATTTTTGATTTTGCTGAGACAGAAAAAGTAATTTTATAGTAGTTCGAATTATGTTTGAAAGGTGTGAATTTTAAATCACTAATGTGTAATTTTTCTTGTTTTAATTGTTTTAAAACATCTTCTTTTTTGTCTTTAGGAATTGCAATTAATGTTCCGGTTAAGATGGCTGTTGGAATTTTTTTATAGTTTTCGGAAAGTTTTAAAAAAATTGGAACAACTCCTAAGGAATTTGCTGTTTCAGGTGTCATGTCTTCCCGAATGTAATCGGATAAAATAACCATACGTAAATCTTGTTTTAAATGTGTGTTTTCACTGGCAACAATATCTATAATGGAATCTAATTTTCCGACAGATGAGGCAACTTCTTTTTGCAAAATCGGATTTGACGAAATATAAACCCTTTTTCTGAAAATAATTCCAGATCGATGAGCTTTTATTTCTAAAGTTTTTATATCTTTTTCTAATTGTTTAAATGAAGAACGGTAATCATACAATAATCCGGTCAAGAAAATTTCAGCCCACTTTTCATCAAATGGAGGGATGTCTTTTTGAACCATATCGAACAATTTTAAAAAAGTTTGTGAAATTGGTTTATTTGTTGCTTTTAGATAGGATGCAATACTGATGAAAAAATCTGGATTTTCATAAATTTGTTCTTTATACATTATCGGTATAATATGTTTTGGAGCTGTTGTAAAAATGGATGTTTTTAAAATTGATGCTCCTATTTTTGACGTATTCATCAAATAATCCATAAATAGATGAACTTTATCTTTAAATTCTTCTATTTTTTGATTTTCATTTTGGCGTAAATTTGAAAAATAAACGAAGTCTTGATGTGGGCATAAATCACCATTTTTAACTAGCTCTGGTATGGAAATTAAATCGTCAATTGGACCACATAATTGTTCATATCTTTTCCATTCATTATATGTAACATCATAAGGTGGTGTTGCGGTTAAAGATAGTGTCTGTTTCGGATTTAATTTATCCATTAAAATATCTAAAGCTTTCCACCACTCATTTCGTAGGTGATGCGCTTCATCAAAACAAAGCAATGATGTTTTTTGTTTTTTCAATTTTTCGACAATTTCATCAGCTAAACTAGTGATAATCTTTCCAGAGGAGGGTGTATCATCATCCAAATCTTCTTCAACTTCTTTTTTATTTGAGAAAACAGACCATAAAGATTGATATGTGGTAATCGTAATTTGTTTGGGATTTTTAATGTCTAAGGATATAATATCTTGATCCTTATCATCAAGAAATGCTTCAATAATTCTTTCTTTCCATTGATTACGAATTGTCAAAGTTGGTGCAAAAATCAAAACTGGACATTTTAAACGGGCAATAACTTCTATTCCCAAAGTTGTTTTGCCAGCGCCAGGAGCAGCTACAATATGTAATTTTTCATCTTTTAAATGTGCAGTCAGATTATCTAACACTTTTTGTTGATAAGAACGAAATTTTCCTTTAAAACATAAATTTTTCATTTGTAATTTCCTAAAAAGTTGTATATGATTTTTGTATCATATTTAGGTATGATACCTTAAAAGTAAAAAAATAAAAAGGGAAAAAGGATACAGTATGAAAAAAAGTCTTATTGTTTTTGCTATTATTATGGCATTAGGTGCTTGGTTTGTAATTTCAACTCTGAATGGTTTGATCCCGATGGATGAAACATGCAAAGCTAATTGGTCACAGGTCTTAAATCAATATCAAAGACGTTCTGATTTAATTCCGAATCTTGTTTCAACAGTTAAAGGTTATGCCGCGCATGAGCAAGATACTTTAACGCAAGTTATTGAAGCCCGTGCTAAAGCAACGCAAACAACATTGTCATCGGAGATGCTATCAAATGAACAAGCGATGAATGCCTTTATGAAAAATCAAGGGGCTTTATCTTCTGCTTTAAGTCGTTTGATGGTTGTTGTTGAAAAGTATCCGGATTTAAAAGCCAATCAAAACTTTATGGCTTTACAATCTCAATTAGAAGGTACAGAAAATCGGATTGCTGTTGCTAGAAAAGATTATATTGATTCTGTTAAGGTATTCAATACACGTATTCGGACAATTCCAACAAAATGGATTGTGGCTTTGTTCTCTGATATGGAAAAGAAAGTAACATTTGATATTGAAGAAAGTCAAAAAGTAGCTCCTGTCGTGGATTTTTCTAAGTAATGAAAAAATTCTTTTTTGTTTTTTTGATAACGTTTTGCTTGGTAGGAAAAGCTTGGTGCTTTCCTACCTTGACGGGACGTATTGTGGATGAAGCTCAAATTCTGTCAGCACAAGTAGAACAACAATTAAAAACTCTTTTACAATCTGAAGCCCAACATCAGGTCGTTGTTGTTACTCTTTCCGATTTGGAAGGTAAAAGCATTGAAGAGTATGGATATCAGTTAGGTCGTCATTGGGGAATTGGTGAAAAAGGAAACGATAATGGTGTTTTACTGATTATTGCACCTAATGAACGACAAGCTCGCATAGAAGTTGGATATGGTTTAGAGGGGGTTTTAACAGATGCACTTTCCTCTGTCATTTTGAATGATATGAGTTCAGCATTGAGCGAAAATGATTATAATCAAGCGGTTTTAATTGGAACGCAACAAATATTAAATGTTATTCGTGAAGAAGAATTTAATACACACCCTTTGGATGAAATTCCCACACCCTTAGCTATTATTTTAGCATGCTTGATATTGGTATTGTTTATTTATGTAGCGATGGCTCCTCAAAATGATCGAGCAAGAAGATTAAGATTAATTTTAACAATTATTTCTTTTATTCCTGGACGAGGCGGTGGTTTTAGAGGAAAAGGAGGTAGTTTTGGAGGCGGTGGTAGTAGCCGAAAATTTTAAATATTTTTTATTGGCATTATCTTGTCAGGTAATTTTAACATTTGTAAACATATAACTAAAGATTGAGTATTTATCTAATCTAACATCCTGTCCTTAGGACAGGTTTTTTTATTGAAAAATAGTGTGTATAGTAAAGATTGATCAGAATATGAATTTCTACAATGAAAAAATGTAATAACTTATTGAAAAAATATTAATTATATAAATTTATTTCAATTATTAAAGAACTTGTTATTATGTAAATATGCTAAAATATATAAAGGATAATAAAATGATAAATCCAATACTAAAAACAAAACGTTTTCTTCCACTTTTAATCATTCAATTTTTGGGTGCCTTTAATGATAACTTATTTAAAAATATGTTGTTGGTTATGATTGCCTATAAAATGGCTGCTCAAGCTGATATTTTATTATCTGTTGTTGTGGGTTTATTTATTTTGCCATTTTTTTATTTTCTGATATAGCAGGACAATTATCGGATAAATATAATTGTGATAAAATTGCGCAAATTTTAAAAATAACGGAATTATTTTTGGTGTTATTGGTTGGTGTTATCTTTTATACAAAAAGCCTGACATTCTTGATTATTTTACTTTTCTTAATGGGAACTCAATCTGCATTTTTTAGTCCCATTAGATACGTTCTTTTGCCGTAGTTATTAAAAAAGATGAATTACTGGCTGGAAACAGATATGTTGAAGGCACAACTTATATTTCGATAATTCTTGGGGCTGTTTGGGGAACTATTTTGGATATTAATATTGCGATCTTATTATTGATACTTTGTTCTTTGATTGGTTATGTTTCATCATTGAAAATACCGAAAGCTATTGTGCCTCGACCAGAGTTAATACTCAGTAAAAATATATTTAAAGAAACTTGGCTTAACTTAAAAATGATACACAATTATCCAGTTGTTTGGAAATCTATTTTAGGTGCAACTTGGTTTTGGACTGTAGGAGCCTTAGCTTTAACACAGATATTTCCATTATGCAGTATGTATTACAAGGAATTATTACTATACCTGATGCTAAAAAGGGGGAGCTGCTGATTTTGATAACAGCAGAAGAAAAGGTAAATACAAAGGAAATTCAAACTTATTTTAAGGAAAGCGGATTGTCTGAATTATGGGTTCCTAAAAAAGTTGTTTATATGAAACAACTACCCGTTTTGGGAACGGGTAAGTTTGATTACCAAACAGCCCAAAAGATGATTTTAGAATAAAATTAAATGCCTTAAAATATATTCGTTAATATCTTGAACCTTTACTTTTTCGCAAAGGTTCATTTTTGAGTATTTAATTTGTTCAGTAGTAAAGTGTGTCTTTTTTATAGGGATCTATTTTCTTGTTATTCCTTATAAAATTATCCTCGTCCAAACCAAGTGAAGGTTTGAGTATGAAAAACAACAGAAGGAGAATGAAAACTAATTTTTATTGGGGTTGTTATCGTTTGTTCATTTGAAGAGGGAGAAAAGTTGTTTTGGTGTGCATGAGACATTTTTGCGGATATGTTCTTGTGAAAACGGGGATCTTGTGGATATTTTTTTTGATAATTTTTTAAAACGTTATTTACATCATTATTATTTGTTATTACAGTTCTAATATCATTTTTTGATATAATAGGTTTGTTGTTATGATTTTTTAAATTTAGGAAAATTTCACAGATTGCATTCAATTTACTTTTTACCAAAGCAATATGGGATAAACACATATTTTCTTCATTTGGTAATTTTTTTTCAAATAAAATATTGTATAAGAATAGTGAACGAATTTTTTTGTCACTTAGTACTCTGCTGCTATCTTGTTTTTTTATATTTAGTGCTTTATGAACTAATCGAGGTAAACCAGTTCTCATCGCCATAGTTACAAAAATTTCAATTTCATCTTCTTTTAAAAGTTTTGGGGAATATTGTGTTAAGAATTTAAATTTTTTATATATTTCGGATTCGAAGTTATCTAGTTCTGTTTGATTTGTGATTAAAGGCCATTTTGTAGGATTTTGACTTATTAAAAAAGCAAAAGAATGGTTAATAAATGTTTCTGCTTTGGATGGATATATTTGTAAAAATGCTTTGGCTAAATTTTCATGACCATTAGATAATAGTTGGTTAAAACGATTGGCGGGATATAAGGCTTCATGCTGAATATTTTTTAATATAGGCATTACTTTTTTTACAAAAGCTGGTGTTAAATTAAATGAATCTGGAATATGGGAAATATCTTGGTCATTATCTTTAATTGGAGAAAAGTAATCGTATTTATGTTTATAGTTAGAGTCTTTTGAAAGGTATGACAGAGCAACTAGAGTTAAATCTTGTTGAATTGCTTGTGCATTTGATTTAGAGTTATTTGATAATAACCATTTGTAATGTTTTTCCAGTAAAGGTTTTTCTGTGTCGGCATAAAAATCCCATAGGCTTTTATCTACCCAATATAAAAATTCATCAACAGTGCATCCTTGTTTTTTGCAAGCAATCATTGCAACGTAAGTCATAAAAGCATGAGCTTGAGCTTCTGATAAAAAGTTTAATTGATGATAAGCTAAATTACTTTCTTTTTCCACTTTGAAACATTCTTGTGAAAATTGTTCTGCGTGTTTTAATTCATGGCTTAATGCCATGAGTAGTAGTTCAGGATCATCTGTATCATCAAAATGTATGATATTATGTTGGGTATTAAAAACTGCGACTGAATGTGTTCTTGATAAGCGTGTTGTTTCAATTGTAAGCGGTTTATTTGGACGCCAATTCGGAAAAGATAAAAATAAAGGAGGTGTGCAATCATTTAAACAATATAATGCAGCCATTGCTGTTTGAATTTGATATTCTCTTTCGGATAATTCTTCTTGTTTTAAAGATAAGAATTCCTTATAGGTTGTTATTTTGAAATCATTTTCATTTTTAGTTGATGAGGTACCATATTTAATTAAGATGTTGTCTAATGTATTTGGCATAGTGTATCCTTTAATTATTTTTTTTATTGTATCATGAATGTGATGAAATAGCAAATAAAATGTTTTATTATATTGAATGTATTGACTTTTTTTATAAAAATATGCAGGGGTAATAATTGTTGTAACTTTTTGTCTTTTTTGTGGGGAGAGAGAATAAAAAAAAGTCCATCATTAAGATGGACTCACTTTTTGTAAAAGAATTATTAATTACGTGTATTGGCTTGGCGTTCAGCTTCTTTTTCCCAAATTTCTTGGATGATGCGTCGATTGGCTGCAACTAACTCTTCAATGCGTTCTTGAGAAGGCACGCCCATTTTTGTTTCGTCTATCCAGCGTTGAGTTTGCGCTTCAATAGCCTCATTGTGTTGTTCTATGGCGCTTTTTTGTGATTGTTGTTCTTGTTCATTGGCGGCGGCAACACCTAAAACAGCGGCTAATGCTAAAGATTTAAAAATATTTTTCATGTTTTCCCCTTTCGTTATTTTTAAAATTTGCATTATTCTATAGAATTTTTGACAAAAAGTCAAGAAATAAATTGAATTTTATAGTAAAAATAAAATTATATTAGATATTTTTTTTGTTTAATTATGATTTTATTAGTAAAATGTTAATAAAGACATGCTATGATATGGTTATGATATTGTATTTAATGTGAGGGTGAAGTATGTTAAAAAAACTTTTAATTGGGGTGACAATTTTATCGTATGGTACAGCTGTTGTGGCGCAAACATTGCGTTTTGGGATGGTTTGGGAAGCTGTTAAAAAAAGAGATGAAGTCACATTAGGAACTATTTTAAAAACATATAAAACTGTTGATGTTGAAGATAAAAAAGGTCAAACACCGTTGTGTTATGCAATTGAAAAGGAAGATTATGAAGGTTATGTGTTGTTGTTAAAGTATGGCGCTAGTCGTTCGCATGCGTGTGTGCAACAAATGAAGCAAGAACAACGTAAAGAATTTAATCAAGATTTACGCGAATATTTTGAAGATAAGGGAGGGATTTCTTCATCTACCTTATTATGGGAGGCGATGACAGTTGCTGCTGGAGGTGCTTTAATGGGATTTGCTGTTTCGGGTAAGGGAGGCAGTGGTGATGGTTCTGGCGCTGGTGCAGCAGGAAATAAAGATGGTGTTGGAACGGAAGGTTTGCCAGGAGAAACATTGACAGCTAATGACTTTAAAACTCAAGCATATGAAAATAGTGGTTTTTTAGATAATATTGGAGCTGCTGAAGCTTATGCGCGTTTTTATAAAGGTGATAAAGGTGATAAAGATTCTGATGGTCATATTAAGAAACTATATACCAATGTTAAGGATGTTAAAGTTGCTGTAGTTGATACAGGTGTTTATCCAAATGATGCATTGGTCAGTCGTTTAGAATCTGGCTTTAATTATGACTATGGTCCATGTGGAGCAACAAGAACAAGTAATTGTTGGAAACAAGGGGTTTATACAGATGGTATTACTCCTGTTGCAATTTTGTTGGATGAGAAAGGTAATAGCGTTAGATATGTTATGATGAGTGCTACAGCATATCAAACATGGGCGGATCAATATGAAGATGGATATGTGTATGATCCAACAGATACAACACCGAATATGTATTCAGATGATGCAGGACATGGAACATTTGTCAGCAGTGTAATTGCTGCAGATAGAACTTCAATTTTTACGCATGGTGTAGCCTTGAATGCTCAAATTATTCCAATTAAGTATGATTTAATGGGAGGATTGAATAAACCCATTATTTCGGCTGTTGATGCAGGTGCTAAAGTTATTAATCTTTCTTTGGGAACGAATACAGTTGATAAAGATGGTAATAAGATTATTGATGCTTCAATTTTTAAGGATCCAGATAACCGTCAAGATGGTATTGATGCTCTTGAAGGGGATCTTAAAGGTTTAGCTTATATTTCTCAAAAACAAACGACTGCTTTAGTTTTTGCTGCTGGTAATGAAGGAACTGAACAGCCAAGTTTGGAAGCAGGAGTTGGTTTGTTATCTTCAGAGCTTTCTGATGATAATTACAAGAACTTAAAAGATTTAACAGTTGTATCTGTCGCTGTTGATCAAAACAATAATATTGCAAATTTTTCGAATAAATGTGGTGTGACAAAAGATTATTGTATTGCTGCGCCTGGTGTGAATGTTACTGGGTATACAGAAGCTGAAAATAGCTCATATGTGAGTGCGACATCTGGTTCTGGGACTTCATTTTCTACTCCAGTTGTATCGGGTGCGTTAGCTTTCTTGATGGGGGCTTATCCTAATATGACTGTAGCCCAAGTTATTGACTTGGTTTTTGAAACTGCGACTGATTTGGGCGAAAAAGGTGTTGATGAAGTTTATGGACATGGATTATTGAATTTAGATGCCGCAACAGCACCACAGGGAGATTTGAAAGTTGCTAGTACTTCTGCTGTTAGTAGTGCTAATATTTCATTAGCTTCGCTTCGATTAAAAATGCCAAATATAATGAGCGGTGTTTTGCGTCAAATGCCTTCGGGATTTGCTGCTTTTGATAAATATGAACGTAGCTTTACAATGCCAATATCATCAGTTGTTTCTGTTTCTGAAACAGATGGTAAAAAATTCCAAAATGCTTTGCATCGTTTTATGAAATTTGATAGCGTAAAAACAGTTGGAAATGATGAAACGCCTATGAGCTTTTCGTTTTCTACTGCAACAAATACCGAATCTGAAATGGGTATAGGTAGTATGGATATCTCATGGAATTTTGATAATTCTAAGGTGCGTTTTTATTATATGGAAGATGGTTCTTTTGGTATGGGGAATTATATTGATAGAACAATGGTTAATCCATTTATGGCTGTTGATAATGCTTATGGTTTTGAAAATTCATATCGCTTTGGACAAAAATATTCATTGGCATTTGGTTTGGTGTCAGGTGATAATGCTTTATTTAAAGTAAATGAAGATGATATGGATGATGTGAATAGATTATCAGTTTTCCATGGTGGTGCAACATTTAAACCAACTGAAAATGTTTCATTTAGTTTCTTGGGTGGTGTTATGAATGAAGATAGTTCGTTAATGGGATTGCGTGGTAAGGGAGGATTTGATGTTGAAAATTCTCAAACATATTATACGGGAGTAATGGCTCAAGTTCAACCGCTTAAAAATTTTATGTTAACTGGGGCTTATTATTATGGTATGACGCCAGCAAATCGCTTAAATGCTTTTATGGAAACGGGTAAACTATATAGTGAAAGCGTTTCTTTTGATGCTCGTTATCATTTTGATGATAATCAATATGTTGGAGCTTTGTTAATGTCTCCGCTTCGTGTGCGTAGTGGACATATGAATTTGACATTGCCAACGGGACGTGATTATTATTCTGATATGGTTTATACGGATACTTATCGTTTGAAAATGGCATCAGAGGCTAGAGAGTGGGATGCTGGAGTTTATGGTCAATTTAATTTAGCGGATAATATTCAAGCTAAAATGCAAGGAATTGTTCGTTTTAATCCAGAACACCAAGCTAATGTCAAACCAGATTATCAAGTAATGTTTGGTTTGAATTGGTTGTGGCATTAATTATAAGGAGGGTAGGGGAACAGAAGTTCCCCTATATTTTCAAATGACATATTGTACAAAAAAAATATCTGCGGTTTTTGTTTTGGAACAAAATGGGAAGTTTTTGTTTTTGAAACGTACTGATATTTTTAATGGATATTATTTATTGCCAGGTGGGCACGTAGATGAAGGTGAGCGTGTTATAGATGCAGCTATTCGCGAGTTAAAGGAAGAATTGGGCATTACAGTTATAGCTCAAGATTTACAATTTATTATGGTTAAACCAGATGAAAAATATATTAATTTTTTCTTTCGTGTATTAAAATGGCAGGGGATTCCTCATAATATGGAGCCAGAAAAACATGCAGATATAGCGTGGTTGGATTTGTCGCATTCTGAAATTTACCCAGATGTTATTGAAGAATTAAAAACAATACAATCGGGGATTTGTTATTTAGAGAAATGATTTATTTTTATAAGGAATTGTCATGTGTAAATATTTACTTTTTCTGATTATGTTTTGTTCTGTAGTGTTTTTTTCAAATCAGAGTATAGCAAAGATATATTCATTCGAGGTGAATGCTCCTAGAGAGCTGGATTTTGCGACAATAGATGATGTATTTCGTGTTCGTAAAAATATGATAAAAAAGTATCCTATTTTTTTCTCTGGAAATTACAATCCGTTGGCTAGTAGTGCATTTGCCCAAGTAAAATCTAAAAAGCCTTGGTGGGGTGTTGAGGGAATGGCTTGTTATGGACCGGGTCAAAAAGGAATAGAAGGGGTTTCTGAGGAAAGTCGTTTTATTGATAATCCATTCTCATTGATTAGTATAGAAGAAGGAACCGCTTTGCGTCTTTTGCCAGAAAATAAAGCGTGTCCTAGTACCTTTGTTGTTTTATCTAGTATTCAGTTTGATGATAAAACAAAAACATTTACAGCGGTTTATAATGTTTCTAGTCATTTAAAGAAAATAGAACAAATAAATAAAGGCAGTTCAAAAATATTGCACTTTTCCTTTAATGGATTAAATGCGATAGATTTTGGGGTGCCTTATGTTTATGCAATGTCTTTAAAAAATGTTGAGTTCTTAAAGGGTAACAATTTATCAAAATCTGTTTATCGATTTAAAAACTTTATTCATTTGGGAGGAAGTTGTGGATATACAGGAGGGTGTAATAATGGTTCTCCCTATCAACCAGAAACCACTTTTTCTGTTCAAAAATTTCCAGCGCAGATTGTATTTAAATTATGGAAAAATAAACCAAAATCTATTTCTGAATTGGAATTTTTAAAATATAAAGTGGTTATTAATTAAAATTTTTTGTATAAGAATGGGCTGATAAACATATCAGCCCATTCTTGTTTCTTAACGACTTGATGAATTTTTATGTTTTAATTGTGTCATTGGAAATGTAGCTGATAATCCTGCTGCATCTCGTTTTATTTCATCAGTAGATACTTTTCTTTTTAAAATTTCCTTGATCATTTGTTTGTATTCAGGATTTTTATTAATAAATGTTTCAACTGTTTTAACAATAGTTTTCTTTTGTTCTGTTGTGCATTTGTCCAATTCAATGCTGCCTTTTTCATCCCTAGGTAAATCAGGAGCAGCTTCAGCTATTTGTTTGTTTAAAGCTTTATTAGATTGCAAAAATTTGTGTTTCATTTTGTTTAATTCAATTAGAGAAAGTTTTTTTTCCTTCAAAATTTGTGTATCATGTTGCGCTATAGCAGATTGAGCATTCTTTCGTTTATGTTGTTCTTTTCCCTCGATGAATTCCATATAATTATTTTTTGTATCTTTTACAAGTTTTTGTGATAAATATGCCGTATCTGACAATAATTCCCAGGGCATTATAGGAAAAAAGGCAACATTAAGAAGAAAATTTTCTGGGAACATATCTTCTATTGTTTCGTTTGGGCGTATGTTTTCTTTCTTATTTCGTAATATTTGAGGCTTTTTATTATATTTTGTAAAAAAAGATTTTTCATCCAAAAGTTCAGTTTTGTTATTCATGATATCCTCCTGTTTATAATCTTTTTTTATTATACCATATTATTAACTTTGTGTCAATTTTTCTGTTGCTTTTCCTTGGAATGAAAGAGTTTTGATAATAAACCTTTTATGTATTGCTTCCCCAATTTTTGAGCAATTATCATAAGCTGTAATATGAAAAGTTAATTCGCGTCCGTTAACGGATATTAATTCGCTTTCACATTTTACTAGGCCACCAATAGGAGTAGGAGACAAATGTTTCATAGTTATTTCGGTGCCAACCGTGTCATACCCATTTTCCATAAATGGTGATACACTTTGCCAAGTGCATTTTTCCATTAGCCCAATTAAAGTTGGTGTTGCCAATACGTCTAATCCTCCGCTTTGAATTGTTTTAGCTGTATGTTCTGATGAAACAGATAATTGTATTGTATATTTTATGCCGATTGATAACATAATAGCCCCTGATTTTTGTTAAATGCTATGAATGGTTATGTAACATAGTTTTTTATATTTGTCAAAGATGAAAGAGCAAAGGATTTTATTATTGAATAATATACTGTATCATGCTATGCAATGATAGATGGAGATGTTAGTATGTCAAAAACAGATTTTGATGAAGTAATTCATAGACAATTTGAAAATTCAATCATTGAGTATGGTATTATTAAAGGGAATAACATAGTGTTCTTCGTGAAAGCTGGAGCTAATGGCTCTATGCGGGGATATCAAGATAAATATCTAAAAATGGGTTTGAATTTACATGAAAAGTATGGTTTTACGGTAGTGTGTTCATCTAATCCATTTGCTCAAGCAGAGAGTATTTGTCAGGCGATAGAAGTTATTGAAGAGTATGTACAAGGCTTATATCAAATATATTATTTTGGTCATTCTAATGGTGCTGTTATGGGGGCAAGATATGCTTGGAAATATCCACAAATTAAGCGGTTATGTTTAGTAAATGGTCCACTGATGATTAATTGGCATCAAACAAAAGAAGGGGTAGGTTCTTTTCAAGGTGAATGTATGGTCTTTATTTATGGAGAAGATGATTTTTCCGTTAAGTTTGTTGGATTATTCAATTTGATTGATAAAAAGTCTGTATCGGCACATATCATTCCAGGGGCGGATCATCATTTTGTCGGTATGTTGGATGAATTTATCGAATTGCCTGAAAAATATCTAGTGGATAAATAACAATTGCGTACAAAAAAAATGACCTGAAGGTCATTTGTTGTTTTGGTGGTGTTAGTTGATTTTTGAACGAAAAGGATGCATTTATCCTTTGTTTTGGGGCATTTT
The DNA here is from genome assembly GCA_017559525.1 of Alphaproteobacteria bacterium. Classification (GTDB taxonomy): domain Bacteria; phylum Pseudomonadota; class Alphaproteobacteria; order CAAHEQ01; family UBA3637; genus UBA7488. The sequence goes on from JAFYRI010000003.1 coordinate 212,408, forward strand.
GCGAATGAATAGTATGCAAAATAAATCCTTGACTTTTGAAGTAATTTGTGTTATAATCCACTTCAGTTAACAGGGAAAACTATGCCCTGTTTTTTTATTGCCCATAGGGAATGAAACCTTATGGGCTTTTTTATTATTAAATGAAAGGAAAACAAATGAAATTAAATATTATTGTTTCAGATTACACTTATATGAAAGACACTTATTGTATCGCAGGATGGAGTCCTAGCGAACAGCGCATGCGCAGATTGATGATTAATGGGCATCATTGGTCTGAAGAAGAAGCAAAACAAGTAAAAGGGCATTCATGTATTCAAGTTGAAACAATGTCAATTCCACCAGAGGAAGGTCGCGATTATCCTCACAAAAAGGAAGATACTTGGATTTCTGAAAATATTATACCTCTATATCATTACGATACACCCGCAGATCTTGCTTATGAATTAGAAGGCAGTTTATCAAAGAATATTGCGACTATTTTTAATGGGCATTTAAAAGAAAATTCGTATGTTTTACCCGGAACAAAATGTGCATCTTTGGGGGCGATTAAAGTTCCAGCTCAAAACTTGGAATTTTATAAAGATAGTGAAAATAAGTTACGCATTAAAATTCGGGACAATGATGGAGAAAAGTATGATTTACGTATTACATGTCGTTATTTAAGAGATGTTTTGGACAAAATGAATGGCCTAAAAAAAATAAACGAACAACTAAAAGAAATGACTTTTGCTCATGTACGAGTTGGATTGGCAAAACCTTATTACAAACAAAACAATCATTGCTTTTTAATGTGTAATGGTGTATTCTTATATTAAGAAAGGAAAACGATGCGTCTTTATACAATTGGTTTTACTGGGAAATCTGCCAGAGAGTTTTTTACCATTTTAAAACACTCTGATGTTAAGAAAGTGATTGATGTTCGCTTGTGGCCCAATACTCAATTATCTGGATTTTCAAAATCAGAAGATTTAGCTTTCTTTTTAAAAGTCCTATGTCATATTGATTACGAAAACAGAAAAGAGTTTGCACCAACCGCTACACTTTTAAGAGATTATAAAGACGGGCGTGTTACTTGGGATGATTATGTTGTGCAATATGATAGCATTTGTCATGCACGTCATTTTACATTGACGCCAGATATGGATAACTGTTGTTTTTTATGTGCAGAACCGACACCTGAAAAATGCCATCGGCGATTGCTGGTGGAATATTTGGCAAAGCAAGGACAGAATGTGGAAATTGTGCATTTGTAATTATGATGACCTTAAAAATTTTCTGGGATGATCAAAAAAGTGTGTATGATTTGGGTGTGATGCGATTACTTACTTTTCGTTCAAAAATCAAGTAACACCCTGCATACAATAGTATGCAGGTGATTTTTTCATTTTCTACGAAAACCAGAATTTTTTCACTTACTTTTTGCCCTTTTTGTAAATGACTTGTATGCAAAAATAGTGTTGCTTATCGTCAAAAATGCGCGTTTTGAAAATATAAGTTGATAAATCTGTCAATAAGAGCATATATGGTGATGCCCTCAATTGAAAGGAGAACACATGGAAAAACAACTTAAACTCTTGGCCCAAATCATCCTGCCAACGCTCTTAACCGTTTTGAAAAATAAGAAAAAAACTAAAAACCGCCGCTCAAGTTGAACTTTCTTTTTGAAAAAGTTCAAGAAAGTGCCTTAAAATATAAAAATTTATTTATAATTTATATTCTCAGCTAAAAATATATTTAAATATTAAATTGCTCAATAAATGAATTTAATTTTTCACTTAACATTTCGCGTCTTTTTTGCAAAAAGTCTTCATAACGTTCAATGTTCCATAATTCTTCATCATCAGGAATACATTGTAACTCTAAAGCATAAGGAAAACGTTGTTTAACTTCTGATAAATATTCATGAGCAGATGTATCGCTTTTTCTCCATCTATTTTCAGAAGCAACGAGTAATTCTCTATTCGTTAGTTCTTGTGCTAATGCATATTTAAACGTAGATGACTTGTCATAACCTGCGTCTCTTAGTTTGGCCCACGGAAAAATATGATCATTATCCAACTCATATTTTTTCCCAATATTTTTAGATAGTCCAGAACCTGTACCTAAACAAACAGCATTTACAGATTTAAAATACATTTTCATTAAATTAAATAGAGGATTTGTTACCATTTTTCCAATAAAGTCTTCCGCTTTTATTTGTAAATGTCGTTCTGACTGAATTTCATCAATTAATACTTTAAATGGTTCTGCGTTTTCGTAAATTATTTTTATATCTCTATCCAACTTAGACCCTAATTGACTCAAATAACGTTCTTTAATTTGAGAATACAGAAACCAACGTATCATTTGTTTTATTTGAACATCTGATAATCTATTGTTATTTTTAAAAACAAAAGCAATCATTGGAATAAGAGCATAAACATAGTTAATTTCTTTTCGACTCTCAATATGACAATATTGCTTTAATAAATTAAGAACATAATCTAAAGTATCAGAGCTTATAATTTGCCAAATATTCTGTATTTTTGATTTGTTTGAGCTATCATGTAATTTTGTCATATCACTACCTATGTGGTGTGATATGGCTAATAAAATATAAACAATAAAATCTAATTCAAAAGTAAAGCCTTCTTTTTTTAACTCAGATAATTTTTCTTTAAATAAAGATCTTGCTTCTGGCCAATATCCTGAAATTTGAGCTAAAGCAAGTTCAGCATCAGTTAAATTAACACCACTAGCATTAACAATATAAAATATATCAATAGCTTCTTTTAAACTGGCTTTAACTGGGATTGTTTGTTCTGCAAAATCTCGCTCCAAAATATTCTCAATCTTTTTAAAATTATCATCTATCAAATCATCTAATTCTCTTGAAACTTCTATTCCTTTATTTTCCATAGCTCGCACAACATCTTTTGAGCGAACATTTCTTTGAAAAACGTCTGAAATATTAATCCAACAAGGATTGTTATCCATCGTTTTGGCTTTATAATATTGTAAATCTACAGGATTTTGATCAATTTTGACATATAATCCCCTTGGATCTTTTTTTATTTCATCTTCTTTGTAATAAGGAGGAATCTTATTTCTAACCAAGAAATATAATGAAGTGATACGTTGTTGACCATCTAAAATAAGTTTAATAGCGCCTTGGCTAGAGGTGTACTTCCATTCACCTTTTAGTTCTGGAGGATTGTTTGTTTCCCATGTTAAAATAGTTCCTGTAGGATATTCTTTTATGAGAGATGATATTAGTTGTTTAACATTTTCTCTACTCCAAACAAATTCGCGCTGAAAGGCCGGAACAAATAATTGATTTTCATCTATTTTATCGAGAATTGTAGAAATTTTCATATTGAAAGCACCTCAAAATTTTTATTTTCTTTGTATTCTATCCGAAAGTTTTATAAATTACAAGGTTCTAGCACTATTTTTTCATAATTAACTGGACTTTCTTGTTTTTTCAAGCATTCATTGTGTTGTAACAAAAGGAGTTAATTATGACAATTACTTGGTATCACGAAACAAAAGAAGCGCCTGATTTTGATGCTCGCATTGCTATTTGCGATGAAGATGGGACATGGGCCTATATGAACGAAATTGAAGCTTTGGAAGAAGAAAATCAAAGATTAAAAAAAGAAATTCAACAACTGAAAGAACATCAACGTGAAAATGCGCAAGTATGAGGATATCGCCCCCAGCAACCGGACAAACTTTACAATGCTTTATTACCACGCCGGCCGGATTTTGACACATATTGAAACGTATTTAAAGCAGGCTTACGGTACTCCTCTTCCCATTAAACAGGCGCGAAATCTGACCCGTATGCAACACAAATTGGAACAAATGGTTGCGCGGTACAAGCAAGTAAAATCGGACCTGGACAAGGAATATCAACTCAAAAAAGCAAAATAGGGCTTGTTTTTTGAACGTTCTTCGTATATAATCAGTTCTGTTAGGACAGCCCAAGTTCTAACAAGGGAGTACAAACCCTGATTCTCGTGGGCAAGGGACTTTTGTATTATTGAAAGTTTCTTTGTTTGTGGGCATCTCACCGTTTGGTGGGTGCCGGCGATATAAGGCATGCTCGAATAAACCGGGCTACTTTTCACGAGATTCGTAGTTTGTAACACCCACCGCCTTCTGGCGGTATTTTGTTTGGGCTGACAGGTATTCAGTTTGAGTATTTGCGCTTTTTTTGGCCACCGAGATACACCTATGTCCAACAACATAGAGCGACATTTAGAGGAAGTTGTCAGAGATTTAATAGCCCAAGGGGTAGATGAATTTTGGCTGTGCGAGCAAGGCGCATTTGATTGTATGGCGCGCCTTACCTTGAAAGAATTAAAAAAGGAGTTTAGAGGGATTTCCCTGTGCTTGCTTCCGGCGTATCATCCAAGTGATGCCAAAATGGAGTGGGTTGAGGCGCAAGATTATGACCTGATATACCCCGATGAAGTGGCCAACGCCCCACCGCAAGTTGCCATTTTACGGAGAAACGACTACATCACCAAGAATGCGGATTACATTGTTTGCTATATCACCCATAATTCCGGTGGCGCTTATAAGGCTGTCGAAAAAGCCAGAAAACATAAAAAGAAGATAATTAACCTGGCCGAGTATATTTAATCACAAAGATTTGACTTTTGTTTGGGGAAAAGTTAGGATGTAGGGCATGAAAAACATTGTGATTTTGACAGGCTCGGGCATATCGGCGGAATCCGGATTAAAGACATTCCGGTCTGAGGATGGGCTGTGGTTGAACCACCGCGTTGAGGATGTCTGTACGGTTGAGGCTTTTGAACGCAACCCATCGCTTGTGCATTCCTTTTATAACGAACTCAGGCCCATTATGATGAAAGCTGTCCCAAATGCAGGCCACCAAGCTATTACCATGTTACAACAAGAATTGCCGGATGTCACCATCAATGTCGTGACGCAGAATGTGGACCTGTTGCACGAAAAAGCGGGAAGCAAAAATATCTATCATATCCATGGGCGAATTGACGAGTGCGTGTGTATGAACTGCGGCCATGTACTGACCACTTTGGGGGATGTGGAAAGTGATGAATCTTGTCCCGAATGTCATGTTCAAGGGATGTTGAAACCCAATATTGTCTTTTTCGGGGAAATGCCGAAGTACATGGACGAAGTGGATAAGATGTTGGCCGAATGCGGCATGTTTATTGCGATTGGGACCAGCGGTGTTGTTTATCCCGCGGCTGGCTTTGTGCGACAAGCCAAATTTTATGGTGCAAAGACCTATTTGTTCAATCTGGATCCTTGCAATAACAGCTCTCAATTCGACCAAGAAATCCTCGGTAAAGCCTCACAAACTTTCCCGAAATTCGCCGAAGAATTGATAAATGAATTAAAGAAAAAGGGTTAGAGAAGCTTTTGTTGTGATCTTGTGAATTTAATTTCGCTTAGGAAATCGGCAGGTTCCCCATGTTCTATATTCATAATACAGATTCTATCATTATCAACTATGCTTCTATCAAACAAGTTGTAATGCTTTTCGGGAACTTTATCCGTATCATCAAAATCCATAGATGCCAAAGATCCACAAATATAATCGGGAATTCTTATCAATTCATCGAATAATTCTTTATCATATTGCTTACTCTCTATAAAGCCATATACTTCATGATCAGGAACTCTTTTTTTGAGTAAATTGGAGTAACCCAAACGAATAAATTGGTGCACTATACCATCCTGAAAATCAGTTATTTTATCCCGATCTGAAACCCATAGAATATGCTTTGTATTTGTTTTTATTAAAAGGAATTCTATAATTGCCGACATAATATGAACAGTAACACCTATATCAGACAATATTTTTACATCAATTTCCCTTCGATTCAGATAATTTCTGAAGCTTTTCATCTTATGAATAAACTCTTCCTTTTTCTTTTCGGGCCAACGTTCCATGCGTTCAATAGTATTATCCAAAAGTCGTTTATTTTCCTCTAGTTTGAAAATGCTATTTTTATCTTTAATAAGAAACGCCATTGAGAAAAAGTATGGGGATTCTTTGATGTAGTTAAGAGCGGTTTCTGAAATATTTTTAAACTTTTTTATGTCTTGTGGCAAATAATGCTTTATGTCCTCTTTCAGTACATAAGGAGGAATAAGCGGAAAAATGGTAAATGTCATGACGTCATTGTTTTTAGTTTTATCATCAAGACAATAGTCGCTGGTAATGTACCAGGAATCGACTTGTTTAAACTTACGATAATATCTCTTCCATTTTTTTACAAAATCAGGAAAGTGACTCGATAAAAATGTTTTTGTATTCATGGTGTCCCTAAAATTTTAGCATTGTTCAAAAAATCCAAAAACGCTTGGCACCCTTCATAAATATCCCAGTAAGATTCATCAAAATTGCCGGTGTACCAAGGGTCTTTAACCGGACGAGGATTTTGTGTAAAGTCCAACAGACGATGAACTTTGAGGTCCTTGTCCCCGCCAACGATGTCCAAGATATCCCGCACATTATTATCATCCATCGCTAAAATATAGTCAAATTTATCGTAGTCGGACTTGCGAATTTGACGTGAATAATGCTCGGTGTAAGGCACATTCATTTGCTTCAGCATATCCGCCGCCCGATAATCCAGCGCCTCATGCACCATTTCATTATAGCCTTCTGTCGCGGCAGAAGCGATTTCAAATTGGTCCGCCAGACCTTTTTCGGCGACCATTTGTTTCATCACAAACTGTGCCATCGGCGACCGACAAATATTACCCAGACATACAAATAGAATTCTAATCATTAGACATCCCTAATAACTTAATAATTTTAACTCCATTTTCTCTTTTATCTTTTCCCAGTTAGGCATCTTAAGAGAAAGAAGATTATAAAATTCATCTGTATGATTTGGGTAATATGCATGACAAAGCTCATGATAAATAACATAATCAATAGATTGTTTACTAGCTTTAATTAAAGCTGGATTAAGAACAATTTCATGTTTTTTTAAATAACTGCCCCAACGCTTATTAAGTTTTCTTATCTTTAATTTTGGCATCTTTAAATCAGGAAATGCTTTCATGCAAAAATTCAGACGTTCATTAAAAATAGTTTCACCACGCCTTATAAACCAATTTTGCAAAGCATGATTAATTTCATCCAATTTTTGCGGTGAGGGAGTTAAAATATAAATTTTATTGTTTAGAACCTTTATAATATTGCGCAATGGTGATTTCTCAATAATGACCTGATATTGACGTCCTAAATATAGCGCCGAACTACCAGATTCATAGACTTTATCTTCGGGCATATTGAACTGTTTAAAATAATTTAATTGTTTTTCAATCCAGGTTGTTTTTCTCTTAATAAAATCTTTGATTTCAAAATCTTTTGCTTGTTCTGGTGATTTTACTAGAACAGTAAAATTAGGATAAACTTCCACTGCTAGGGATTTGCGCTTTTCTTTAACAACCTTAATGTTATCCATATCAATCATCTAGAGCATATCCTTATTTTGAACCGCAATATTCCAAGCAGTTTCTGTAATTTGTTCAATTGTATCTGCAGACAATTTTTCGTCTACTTCATCAAACAAATAATCTTCCAGCTCATTAAAGATCTTTCTTTTTACATTCAAATTATTTTGGAAATCTACCACTTTTGAAGATTTTATTAAGCCAACGATATGTTCAATAATTTGTGTATAAGCGTCTCCGGTTGTTGTAAAAAACTTTTGAATATTTCGATAAAAAGGATGATATACCTTGGCGTTTCTCATATTTTGAGGAATATCATTATCTTCATAATCACTCACTTTTTTTTGTATTTCTTTTGCCTGACTTAGTAGAGAGGCCAAATCTTCTTTTTTTGCAATTTTCAAGTCATTTAGAAGCTTTTCAATAAATTCACTGAATTTCCCATAAAAGACTTCATCTTGAAGCTCATAGCGTTCTCTTAAAACTTTTCTTGTTTGTGCTAAAATAGCATCAGCTTTAGATTTATCCGATAATCCATTGTTTTCATCTTCAATATACTGATTAAATTCATGCATATCAGACAAACTAATTTCTTTAGACAACACCTCAACATCGCCTGCGCTGACATATTTATCCAGTAATTTCATAATTTGGTCTTTATATTTTGAAAAATCGACCTTTTCCGCCAGCACAAGTTGGGTTGTTTTTTTGATTTCAACAAAACGTTTCAGATCTTTTTTGTAAATCTCTAAAGTATCTTGATCCATTTTATCATGAAAATCATACAAAGAGTAACAAACAGAAAATTGTTTAATGAATTTATTAACATCATCGTAGAATGCCTCTTTTTCCTTTTCATGAGCTTTATCAGCTAAAAATTCTACGTAGGCATTACTATTATTAATGTCAGTAACATTTTTTAACACATCGTGTAGACGTGTGTATATGTTCTTCAAAAGTGCAATTTGGCTTTCTGTATCCAATAAAGCATTTTCAATATCTTCAGGAGCATAGTTTGAAAACAGTTCCAATGCATTTTTTAGGTTTTTTGCGTTTTTAGAATAATCTACAATTAAGCCTGCTGTTTTACTTTGTTTATTTGCATCACCATCAAAAACTCGGTTAACACGAGCAATTGCCTGTAACAAATTATGATCTTTCAGTTGTTTGGCTAAATACAAAACAGTATCCCTTGGCGCATCAAAACCAGTCAAAAGTTTGTCCACAACAATAAGTAATTCACATCCTTCTGGATTTTTCTTATAATCCTGAATGATTTGTTTTTCTCTGCTTTCTAAGGAACCATATTTGTGTTTTTGTTCGGCCATATATTCAGTTACCAGCTTCTTATGGGTTGAGTTAACATCATCTTTACCTTCCTCGGCTAATGTATCAGATATAACGACTTCTGCGTTGATATCCCCCAACATTTCCAGCGCTTTTTTAAACATAACAGCCGCATATTTACTCGGAGCAACCAACTGTCCTTTTAGACCTGTGTTCTTAAAGTTTTTCAAGAAATGATCATTAACATCTAAAGCAATCATCTCAATACGTTGAGATGTTTCTTCCAAAACAGAGTTTGATATACATTTTTTTGCAAAATCTTTGCGTTCACTTTCAGAAAATCTTGAAGCTAGTCTTTCATAAAATTTATCGGCAATTTTATCAATTTTCTGATCCACAAAACGTCCTTGATAAATAAGAGGTAATACAGCTCCGTCTTTTTCTGCTTCTGATATAGTATATTCATCAATAAGTCCACCAAATTTTTGAATAGATTCCGATTTTGAAACAACTTTTCCTTTCAAACGTTTTGGAACTTTTTTCATCAAAGGAGTCCCTGTGAAAGCAATTTGACAAGCTCTTGGAAGCATCTTATTCATCATTGCATTGGCATCTCCGCTTTGTGTTCTGTGTGCCTCATCAATTAAAACAAATATATTGTTATCCTCGTCTACAAAATTGGTCGGCTTATCAAATTTGTGAACCAAAGTTGTAATAACATCCAAAGTTTTAGATTTAATCTTTTTAACTAAATCGGAGCACGATGTTGCTTGTTGAACACCTGTTTTAATATTACAAGCGGCAAAAGTATCACGAATTTGAATATCTAAATCTATTCTGTCTGTTACAACAATAACGCGCGGATTGGTAATCGTTTCAATCAAATTTTTAACAAGCATAACCATCGTCAGAGATTTACCGCTTCCTTGTGTATGCCAAATTAAGCCACCGCGTCTTTTACCATTTTCATTCATTGCTTGAATTTTGGCAATCGTCTTTTTAATGGCAAAATATTGTTGATAGCGGGTGATTTTCTTTATGCCATTGTCATAGATGATGAAATTACGGACTAAATCCAATAATCTTTCTGGCTTTAATAAGCTATAAATTCCATAATCTTGTGCTGTTAAGGTTTGTTTTTTCGCTTGTTTATAAGAGGTCCGCAATAAATCTGCCCCTATTTGAGCTACAGTTTTTACATCGACAGGCTTATTGACACTTTCCAACACATTTTTTTCATAATCCTTTGGAGCTTCCTTTTCTTTCCAAACAGAGTAGAACTCAAATGGAGTTAGCATAGTTCCATATTTAATTTGGTTAACATTGGTTGCAATCAAGATTTGTGGAAACAAAAAGAACTTTGGTGTTTGGGAGTATTTCTGGTTACGTATCATCTGTGTAATAGCTTCATCCACAGAAACAGAGGCCTTTTTGTTTTCAATAACCGCAAAGGGAATACCATTAACAAACAAAACAATATCCGGTCTGCGATTTTGATCTTCTTCCAGTTCAAACTCTGCTACTACATGAAAGACATTATTACTTAGCTCTTTCCAATCAATAAATTTAAGCTGTGGAGAAGTACGTTTCCCATCAATAATCTCAGAAACAGCACGTCCCCCCAACAAATCAGAAAACACGTCTTCCGAGGCTTTAACTACACCATCATCCAGTTTAATTTTTTCCAATGCAAACAAGGCTTCATCAATACTTTTGTCGGATATTTCAGGGGGATTAATTTCACGCAGAGCTTGGTGTGCAATATCGCGCAAGATATATTGATTTTTGCCATCACGATGAGTTTCAACTTCATGACGTGGAATATAGGTATATCCCAAGTTAATCAACTGCAAAATTGCAGGGATTTGCGAACTGCTAGCTTCATCAAAATCAGGAAGAATATATTGTTGTGTCATTTTAGTGGCCTTTCAAAATGGAAATACAGGATAGTTTTCATTTAATACTTTTTTTATTTTTCCTAATAAACCGGTATCGGGAATTTGATCATATTCACTCCAATCCCAATTTCGTTTAATCTCTGTTTGTTGAATATTTGTTGCAATCTCTAAAAATAAATTTTCTTGTTCTTCGAATGATAAGTTTTTATCAATTATTTGTTCAATTAATTGTGGATTAGATATTTTTAGTCGTAATTTTTTGTTATCATCATAAAAACATTCTTCAACAATTCCTTGTATCAATGAAATTGGTGTATTTCCAACTGTAGATATACGATACAACAAACTATGAGCTCCAGATGAGCCTCCAACATAGCTCTGTAATATATTTCGTCCTAGTTCTACATACTCTTCATCACTCAGAGTGTCATCAAACGAACCAAAATGTATAATATATTCACACGCAGGATTTTGCATATGCCAATTATGAGATTTTAAACCAGATATTATTCTTGGATAAAGAGCTTTTAGCGATAATTCAATACTTGGAAGATCTCTCCAATTAATATCAAATACTATAAAAGAAAATTTTCTTCTCTGGTTTTCTGTTAATATATTTTTAATGTAAAATGAATCCAAATATTTTATCAAAGACAGATTATCAGGTATATCTTCAAAAAGCCTATTAATGATAATGTTCTTAAATTTCTGATCTAGCAATAAAAAGATATTCAATTCTGCAAAAACATTTAAAGATGCATTTCTATATGTGTATAATATGTTTTCAAATTCTTCATTACTCCAAATATTTTCTATCCCGATATTAAAAGCCATATAACTTAATATCATAATACCACGATTATACAATATTCCCTTTCGTTGATCTTTTGGAGTGTCATTTAAAAATTGGAGATATTTTTTTAAAAAATAGCTATATTTTTTAGGATCTATTATAGATATAAGTTCTTTTGAATATGTATTAATTTCTGTACTACTATTATTTAAAAAACTCTCTTCTTTTGTTAATCTATCTAAAATAAAAGATATTCCCCCCTCTTTTAATAATACAGGTCTAGATAACACAATCTGAATGATATTTTCTATAATTTGTTCACAATCTACTTTAGATGGAGCTTCTTCATATGGGTGTGAATACACACTTCTCATGGAAAAAAAATGTTTTAATTTTTCTTTTTCGGTATCTGAAATCAAATTAAAATTGAAAGCTCCATTAATTATTTCATTATCAACAGATTTATGTTGCTTTTCTAATTCTTCTATATTTTTATACAATTTACCTGCATTTGAATCTCGTTTGCCCAACTCGTAAAATCTTCTTTTTAATGATTCTGCGCAGGATAACCAAGCCATAATATAGGAGGCTCTGTAAAATCCATTCTCACAAAGTTTAATTGCATCAGAAATCAAAGCCCTATCTTCTTTGTTTTTTATTTTACTGATATCAAAACCCATATCAATTCACTTTCACGCGGGTTTGGCCGGTTAAGAGTTGTTGCATTAAGCCTTTCTTTTGTTCTTTTAAGGCTTCTAATTTTTTATTCAAAAGATCAATTTCTTCATCAGCAGTTGATAAAATATCGGCAATTGCTTGTTGCTCGTTAATGTCAGAAGGAAGACAGATTTTTATAGTTGATAATGTTTTGAAATCAACAGTTTCTCGAACACTTCCTTGTGCTGAGTTACGCACTTTCGTATTAAATTCTGCTGTATCTATCCAATGCTTCATATAATCGGAATTTATTTTATCACCACATTTAAATATCACATACATGGGGCTTAAAACACCATTTTCAAAATTATCTAACCTATCAATTGACCCAACATTCAAACGTGAAGGATTATAAGCAAACTCACCTTTCTTTACGATTTTATAATTGCTTAAATCTTCACTAGCAACACTTCTAGCAAATTGTTCTTCAGGTAAAACAAAGCCTCTGCTATTTGTAACGCTCAAAACTCGTTTAATTGTTAAATCTTTATTTCGCTTGCTAATTGAAAATAAAATTTCGCCTAATTTAACTTCTTTCCACGGTTGAGTGAATCCAGGGAGGCGGGTTTTTCCAGTTAAGAGTCTTTGCATCAGACCTTTTTTAAGGAGTTTCTTTTGCTCTATCAAAGATGATAACTTTTCAATCGCCTCATCCCAAGTCCCCAATATCCCCGCAATCTTCTCCTGCTCTGCAAGAGGCGGAAGAAGAACTTTTAATTGACCAAGCCCCTCTTGATCAATCGTTGTCATAGTTGTCGTTTTAGATAATTTCATAAATTGTATTTTAGCTATGGCTGTATTGCAATACGTAAAAAGGTAATAAGGGACAACCAACTGATCATTAGGACGTATACGCATAATGTGGCAATCAAAAACGCATCTAGAGTTTTTAGTTGGTACAATATTGCACTGTGCAATGCCTTCTAACTTTAGTGACGATCTTGTAAATAAAAGGTCCCCTGTGATGGCCTCATAACGTTTTAATTCGTCTTCGGATACATCAAGCAAAGAAAGACGATCGATATCTATTTTATCATTATATAAATCAACCACATTGATCAAAGGAACACCTTTTCCAACTTTTGTCGGATTATTAAAAATACCATTCATTATCCCTTTAGAAGATAATGAATTAAGAAACACAATATTCCACCCCTCAGGTATTTTTTGATTATTCCGCATCTTTTTCGACCTTTAATGAATTTAATTTTAAATTAATATTCCCTCGTAAATCTTCAAAAAATGCCTGACAATTTTCAATAATTTTAGGAATATCAAACTGCCTGTGATCAATCTCTAATGTATTTCCAAAAGATGTGCAATATGGAGCACTTACCCCTCTGGGGACATTTGCATTATGTTTAAAATCATTTGTGCACTTTCTTAGACGTTCTATTTCTTCATAATTGTTTATTTTTGTTATATCTATTTGATATTTTTTTAAATATTCTTCTTTTAATTTATCTATTTTAGAAATATTCGAAGAACTACCCAACATTGTACTTAAATCAAATTCAATATCTGCACTGATTGAAGCAATCAGACTTCCATACATTTTATTGTGCAATTCTTCTATGAATTGAGCATACGGAATTCCGTCAAAATCGTCTTGTTTTTTATTTTTCAAATCTTTTATTATCATAATTTTTAAACGTTTGTCCCATTCAAGATAATATGTTTTAAAATTTTCCAAGCGACGAAACCAACCATGAAAAACATATCCAGGATTGTAGCTACTCGTTATTTTTAAACTTAATCTAAATGGCTTATCATTTAATTTTGACATGTTTTTTTTCTCCAAAGATTATATCGGCATTCTTTACCAAAATGTTCCAAATCGGAGTAGGTATAATCATGGATCTATTACCATGACATTGAATGATTTTTTTGTTTTCTAATTGCCTTAAAAATTTTATAACCTTTTCTTTGGTGTTAAATTGTTTTTTATACAAGTTAAAAGTAAATCCCCCACCAAATTTTGACATTTGTTTTTTCTTATAAAAATAACTATCGTAATTCATCTCTATCGAAAGTTCATTGTCATTTTCATAAATGCGACTATATAAAAAATCTTTTTCTTCAGGAGTGCAATTCTTTAACGTCTTTAATAAGTTTTTGTTTACAAAAAAATCTTTGATTTTTTTAAAAAGAGATAACATAATCTTTGTTAATAATTTTTCAAATAGGTATGCAAAACCCAAAGAAGTGATAATTAAAGGTGCGAGATACTGTCTATCTAAGTTAAAATATAAAACAGCACACCAAACAGCTCCGACACAAATATACTGCCATGGATTTTTTAATTGGGTAATTAAAGAAGTCAAAATTGTTTCCATTTTACTTATTTCCTTCATCTTCTTTTGTCTTATCATTCTTTATGGTGTTCTGTGTGGCATTCTTTACCAACTCAACAAACCCTTTTTGCCCCTCGCGCACTAAATCATATTGTTTCCATTCCTCTACTAACCAGTTAGGAATATAAGGATTAGATATGATTTCATCCCACGCAATTTTATCATCATATCCTAAATCTTTCGCAATGGTTTCAATTAATTTGGTTCTTTTACTTAATATTGAATAGTTATCTGCATTTGCTTTTGAATACTCACTAAATAAATCTTTCCATGCCGCACGAACTCTCGGGCTATCGGCAAAAACAACATCTAAAGAGTTAAGAGTTTTAACATAATCTATTGTTCCTGAAACAGCTCTTGAGATCATTAATTGCTTAAAGACCTCCATCTTCTCCTTGCGTTTTTCATTTCTAGTTGTTAACCACATTGTAATTAACACTGCAACTATCGGAGATAAAACAATAGCTATAATATTAATCCAATCTTTAAGTTCCATATTAATCTCCTTTCTTCTCCAATTTTTCCACAACTTCCCAATGACCACCGTTGTCAGGACCGATACGGCGAATTAAATTCTTCTCCTTAAGTTGTCGTAGGTTTTTCTCTACACCGGCTACGCTTAAATTAACAAAATCAGCCAATTGATTTGTGGTAATTTGCGGATTTTCGGAGATAAAGCGCATAATTTTCTCCTTACTTTTCTCCTTACTTTTTTCTGTTTTCTCCTTACTTTCTACCTTGCTTTTTATCTGCATTTCGCGATTATCAAGCAGATTTTTTTCGCCCAAAAGCAAATTACCGAAGAATTTGTTTAAAAATTCCATGGTATAAGGAATGTCATGAGCTAAATTCTGATAATTTGCCCTAACCAACGCATTACGAAAATACTTAGCATGCTCTTTAAACATATCGTTATTAGTTTCAAAGCCCAAAGTATAAAGGTATTTAATAATAAATACTGTCGTTGCTCGGGTATTACCCTCGCCAAACGGATGAATTTGCCATATACCGGAAGTAAATTTTGCCAGTTGTTCCACTTTTTCACGTTTGGAAAGACCTTTGTAATTAAAGTTTTTCTCTTGCGAAAAGTCATAGTCCAAAGTTTCACGAATACTGTCTGCACGACCATAAACAACAGTATCACCGTTTAATATCGGCTCTTCTTTGGTGATATCATAGTCACGTATCTGGCCAGCAATTTTATGACCCAAAACACCCGTAAACAAAGACTTATGAATAGAAATCAGCTCTGCCGGACTAAATGAAAAACTATGTGTGCTTAAAAGTTTGGTAATTCGCGCCGAGACTTCATCCGCCTCTTTTTCACCATGTTCTTTAAGCGTTTTGGCGGGATTTTTCTTGTAATACTGGGTTATCTGTTCGCCAGCTTCATCAATAGAGATTTTACCCTCAATATTGTCCTTTGCGACTTCTATCAAGTATTTTGAAGGCGTGAGATTATCAACCCTTTGCAAACCGATGGCTATGCCCCAGTTTTCCGCCTTTTGATATTTTTCTGGCTCGGTTTGTTTTTTATATTCTTCAAAATGTTCCATTTATACTCCCAATTCTTTCAAGTATTCCGTCATTTGAGATTGAACTTTCTGAAGTTCATTTTCTAAATCAACAATCTCCACTTTCACTTTGGCTAAATCAACTTCTTCTTCCTCTTCAAAAGTATCCACATAACGTGGAATATTGAGGTTGAAATCATTTTCTTTAATCTCATCAAAGGTGGCAATATGCGAATATTTTTCAATCTCGCGACGATTCTTATAAGTATCCACAATTTTGTTGATATGTTCTTCTGATAAAGTATTCTGCTTTTTACCCGAAACATATTCCTTGCTGGCATCAATGAACAGTACATCTTTGCGATTTTCATTAGCCCCGCCTTTTTCTCGGCTTTTATCAAAGATCAAAAAGGCGACAGGAATACCCACATTTAAAAATAAGTTCGCGGGTAATCCGATAACGGCATCAAGGATGTTTTCTTCAATAAAAGCTTGACGGATTTTCCCTTCTGAACTCCCGCGGAATAAAACACCATGTGGGACAATAACCGCCACACGTCCTGATTTTGGTTTTGCTGTTGCGACCATGTGAGAAATAAAAGCATAATCACCTTTACTAGCTGGTGGCATACCACGATCAAAACGACGATAAATGTCATTTTCCAAATGTTTTTCACCCCATTTATCGAGAGAAAATGGAGGATTGGCAACAATAATATCAAATTGCATTAAATGGTCATTTTCGACCAACATTGGATTGTTTAAAGTGTCACCCCATTCAATACGAGCAGAATCTTGACCATGCAAAAACATATTCATACGGGCTAAGTTATAGGTTGCTCCCGTTTTTTCTTGACCATAAAGTGCGTAGTCGTTAGAGCCTTGTTTTTGTACTTCTTCACCAGCTAACAACAAAAGGCCGCCGGAACCACAGGCAGGGTCACAAATTCTGTCACCAGGTTTGGGCATTGCCAATTTAGCAAGCAACGAAGACAGAACTTTTGGTGTATAGAACTCCCCAGCTTTCTTGCCTGCATCAGAACCAAACCGCTCAATCAGGTACATATATGCATTACCTAATAAGTCTCCTTCAACTTCAGCCAAATTCACTTTATTAAAGTCCGTAATCATATCACGAATCATCTTATTGCGTTGAGCGGTCTGACCTAAAATGGCTTGAGAGTTAAAATCAACTGTAAAAATGTCATGAAGTTGGGTGGAATTTACGTCTTCAATTTTATGTAACGCAATATTTATTAATTCACCGATATTATCAGCATTTTGCTCAGCGTAGATATCATAAAAGCTTGATCCTTTTGGCAAAATAAAACGTGCGTTCTTAAGACGGAGATCAATACGTTCTTGATCATCACCATAACGTTCTTTTAATTTTTGTACCTCTGCTTGTTTAAGATCGCTGATATATTTAAAGAATAAAAAGGCCAAAATGTAATCCTTAAACACACTGGCATCTACAGTGCCTCTGGCGGAATCAGCCGCGTTCCATAACAATTTATTTAATTCATCTTGTGTAATTTTAGCCATTTTTTACTCCTTTGTTGTTTGACTTAGGATTAAATTTATAAGTTTTTTGCGATTTTGCGCTATTTTTTCCATTATACTGGATTCTTTTTCATAAAACAAAAAAAGCTCTACTAATTTTCTTTGTTTTTCCATTGGAATAAGGGGGATGTCAATTTGCTCAAGTTCTGAACGGATTATTGACTGAACTCCCGCAAAGTTTTGTTTTGCTGATAGGGCTTTTTGTCCCTCATTTGAGTTCAAGAATACGGCTATATACTCTGGTAGAAAGTTTTGGTCGTTTACACTGATAACAAAAAATACTCCAGAAGCTATGCACTTTTCCTTGCACTTTAATACAGAGGCTTTATAGTTACCTCTATTTGAAAGCAAAATATCACCAGAACATAAAAAATGTGAAGATTTGATTTTTGCACTAGAAATAGTGGAACATGTGGAAATATCCTCTATAAACAGATTAGAAATGTCTTTAAACTGTATAACAGGTAATTCTCCATGAAGCATTTTAGAGAGCCCCTCTCGAAAACTATACCCCATGCGAAGATCTGCTATTTCTACTAGTTTTGTCATTTTGTTATCCTCTTGTTTGGGTATAAGTATTACATAAAAATTCAGAAATGTCAATACGCAGTAACCAATTTTGTGCTGTTTTTTTGTTGTTTTTTTACAGTAATAATTTTTGTGTTGATTTTTATTTTGAAATGGTGTATATAAAAAATGAGCCTGAAAAATTCAAGCTCACAAACCGATAAACCAAGATAATGACTTTATCAGCTCTCACAACTCTAATAATAGTTATTTTTCTTGGTTTGTCAAATAAAATTTAACAATAAAGCCAAGAAAGGAGAAATTATGGCTGTTAATCATAAAATTGTAAATGATATCGTTAATCATGTTGATTCCGATAATAAATCAAACTGGTATGTTGGAATTGCAACAAATCCAACAAATCGGTTGTTTGATGATCACTGTGTCGATAAAGAGCATGGTGGTTGGATTTATCGAGATGCTTCTAATGAAACTGATGCAAGAGATACAGAAGCTTACCTTTTAAATAAATACCATTTTAAAGGTGATGTGGGAGGAGGAAATCATCCTACGTATGTCTATGCATATAAGATAACATTTTATACTAAGCAATAAGATTGGGCGGTTCATTCCGCCCTTTTTTGTATTATTCTCATTTTACCTCAAACCATTCTATACATGTAGTCAACAAGTGGTCGTAGTTGCCGGCGGTGGCTTCTGCTCGGAAAGTATCACGTTCTTCTTGGCTCAGACCGGCTTGACGCATCGCCCGTAAACAGATACCTAGGATATTAAAGGCATTCCCGTCTTTACCGGTCAACTGGACAGTAATCTCAGGATATTTTGGCATGACGCTTCTCCATTTTTTCAAGTTCTCTAAATATGTCAAGACGGCGCTTAGCTGCTTCTTCGCTGACAAAAATCATGACTCCACCTTCTTTTGAGGACATCAAACAGATAAGAAGTTCAATACCTTCTTCCTTGAGGGCTTTGTGGGCTTCATGAAATATCTGTCTGCATTCTTTTAGACGCTCCTTAGATATTTCATAGTATTTCCTTTTCTTCGGGCCAAGGCGAGGTTTATAACCATAATTGTTTTCCCCTGCGGCAAAGAGCATGGTATGAACCACACAGTCGTGCTTATTCATTGTATCAGCCACCGCTTTAATCTTGCTCATTAAATCTTCTGGTACTTCTTTATACATGTTGCTCTCCTTCCTTGATCTCTATTCCTAAGTAGCGGCAGTAGCTTGAGCCGGACGGGTCGGCGTAAAGTGTCGGCTGGCCAGCGACCACCTGACGTTGATTGTCTTCATTGTATCCGCCTTTACCGGATAAAAAGATGTAGTTGTCCAGAGGCTGTTGGCAGACAGCCTGATACCAAGCAGGCGATAAATGAACTGTTTCGGCTATCACAACTTTTTCCGCCTGATGGGCATATTGTTGAGTGAGGTTTCGAACCTCTTCAATATCTGATGGCTTTCTGACCATATAAGTTTTAACTGTTTTCATGATAATCTCCTTTCGCATCACAATGAACGCTCTTTTTCGAAGAATTATCCAGTTATTTCTGTACTAAATCGCAAGAAATATGCATTATTTTGAGGGGGGTGACCAGCCAGAAGTGACCAGTGACCAGCCAGAAAAAATTGGGTGCTCTTATAACCCTTGTGTTTATTGGGGTTTGAGATATACCCGACCAGCCAGAATTTTTCTGTTTCGCTAGAAATATGGCGCGGCTTGCGTCCCCGCATATGAAATCTCGCCAGGAAGGACCCGTTGGATTACATATGCGAGAGCATTGTTTTTTATAAAAATATATGCCACAGATATATGTTTGTTTAAAAATAAAGTATAATTTTTATTGAAAAGTTGAGAACCAAAAGAAAAACATTAAGTACAAATACTATGTAAAAAAATCGGTGCGACTTACTGCCGAATCTACAAGAAACTCCATAAGTCCTAACGCCCAAAGCGACACCGATATAAATATTATAACCCCCTCTGACACAAATGTCAAATGGCGGTAACTCCTTTACAAATATTCGCCGGTTTTGTGGATGTGACATAGGGCGAAATGCCAGCCGTCCAAAGGTCGTCCTTTTAAATCACACCAGCCGGTAGAGTAGTAATGGTCAAAGAAACGGTTCAAGTCTACGGTCAATTCTTTTTCCATTACATATCGCCGCACCTCATCCTCATCCGGAGGAAGTTGCTCAAAATGGTAAGGCATCACAGACTTTATCTGCCGAGCAAATACACTGCCGATTGAGCGTAACTCACCGCTTGAGGTATTTTGAAAATGTTGAGGCGTGTATAAATTTTCTTTCCTTATAACATTATTCCCTTCTTTACTTTCTTTATTTATGGACTCATCGGGGACTGGTTTGGGATTTTCTGCGGGCGATGGTCGGGCGGACTTTTCTTTTTTCTTTTCCATCAAGCCCATATATTTCAAATAGTTTGACATCCTTAAAAGTAGGGCGTTGCCAATGCGTATCGTTTCCACTTCATGAATGTCCTTTAACTTTTTCAACAGGCGCTTGATTTCGTCCCGGGATTTATGAAGGGCATCCGCCAAATGTTGATAGCTGGTAATCAGTTCCCCTTTTCGAACTTCTCTTGTCCCCCACTGACGGGTTGTGTAATTGGCCCGCATTAAAAGGTACGTAAACAGTTTCCAAGCCGCATCATCATAGAACAGAGGCCAGTTGACAAGCTCGCGATCTAACATAATATAACCGTTACCGGATGGAATTGTGTCCTGAAACGAGAAAGAAAGAGATATCGGGTGTCTCAGTTTTTTCATGAAACCTCCCTATACTTTGGGAAAACCGAATAGTTTTCTTTGTTCGGGCCAACTGGCCGGGATAGAGGCTCTGAGCAATTCTCGGGCGGTCATTGTTTTGGGTTGAGCTCCCCGTAAAATGGCATCAATAATATCCGGTGCCAAAAAGGTGAGCCGAATTTGCGCCCCGATATAGGCCGGATCCTGATGATAGATTTCGGCCAATTCGTGCAAGTTTAAGTTCTTGGCTTCCTGGGTTTCACGATAAGTAAAACCGTTGGCTAAAATCTTAATGAGATAACGGTCTTCTTTCTTGGATGGCTTTTCACCTGAGGTCAAATACAGCATATCCGACACAGTTTCGGGCAAATGAATCTCCTTGCTCCCACGATGTGTAATCAGGTTAAAGGGAACCGTTGATTCCATCAGTTCCGGCTTTGATTCATTGGGTTTTAAACTGGCTTTCAGGCGTTTGTCCATCAGGTGAAGGGCCAATGGTTTCCAGACCACAATAATTTTATCGGCAAAAATGGTCACTCCTTGAACCAGCAGGTTGACTATTTTTTCCTTTTGTGCGCCGGTCAGTTGTTGAAAAACAGAATCAGTTTCACGCATTGCGTAAAAGACCTCGCTTTCTTTCAAGTTCGCTTGCACTTGGCAGGCTTCCTGAGCCAGCGCCTGTAAAACATACGGGGATTTAATCAGCGGATTGAGCAAGTCCATCACCAAATTATCCAACAAGTGCATGGGGATGGCATTCAGCCGACATGAATGAGGTCCGTATTTTTTGTGGGTGCTATCGGTATAATAATAGTATCGTTTGCCATTTTTTAAAGAATATCTGGGATAAAGTTTTTGCTCACAACATCCGCAAGACAAAATCCCGCGGAGTAATCCGTTTTCCTCGTTTTTACTGACCGGTTTTAACCGCCGCCGCCGTATTTTTTGCGAATGCGAATTGAATAACTCTTGGGCGGCCTCAAAGGTTTTCTTATCAATAATCGGTTGATGTTGGCCCGGGAAAGAAGTCCCTTTATGCGTAATCTCGCCGATATAAACACGATTATTAAGCATACTCCTTAAAAAAGTCCAGCCGGGAACTTTTCCCCGGAAAGTGCAATTTTCCCGTAAAAGGGTATGGCCCACCATGGATAAATTACCGGATGATAAAAACAGTTCATAAACGTGCTTGACCTTTTCGGCATCTTCCGGCACTATCACCAGTTTTTTATTTTCACCTTTATAGCCAAACGGGGGAACACCGCCGACCCACATGCCCTTTTTCTTGGATGCCAGAATCTTATCGCGGATACGCTCACCACTGATTTCCCGTTCAAACTGAGCAAAAGAAAGAAGCACATTCAACATCAATCGGCCCATGCTATCCGCCGTATTGATATTTTGTGTCACCGATACAAAAGAGCAGTGGTGTTTATCAAAAATTTCAATCATCTTGGAAAAATCCAAAAGAGATCTGGTCAACCGGTCAATTTTATAAATAACCACCATATCCACTTTATTCGCTTGAATATCGGCCAGTAATTCTTGAAAAGCCGGTCGGTTCATATTACCGCCGGAATAACCACCGTCATCATAATGTTTGTCTATCAATTCCCATCCTTGATGACGTTGCGCCTTGATATAATTTTCCCCGGCTTCCCGTTGAGCTTCCAGGGTATTAAATTGTTTTTCTAATCCTTCGTCTGTTGATTTACGTGTATAGATTGCACATCTCATTGTCCAACTCCAAAAAAGCGTTTTCCCGAGGTGCGTATGCCTGTGATATGATGGGCAGCTGATGATAAACTGGTGTAATAGGTGCCGTCCATATCTACGCCCCTTTCCAAAATAGTGACACGATAGTCCGTCCCTTTATAGGTGCGGACTATCACTGTTCCCACCGGATATAAACTTTTCTTGCGTTGTTGTTTTTCAAAGAGTTTCTTTATCAGACTTTTTGTTTTTACGGATAATCCCCCATGGCGTAACTCTTGCAAACGGTAAGAAACGCGCAAGATGTAAAACTCTTTATTGCCAATGCGGGCTTCTTGATTATACAGTTGCATATAATACTGTTTCAGGACATGAAAAGGCAAATCCGGCACAGTGCTAATATCAATGTTTAAGTCAAGATTTGTATCAACCATAACGACTCCTTGTGAATACAATAACGCTCTTTTTACAATTTATATCCAGTTAATTCTGATGATTTTCGGCACTTTCTTCCCCCTGATTGAAAACTTTCAACAAAGTGGGGAGTATGACCAGCGCCAATTCGTGTAACGGATTGTTCATGGGCTACCTCTTATCAAAAGTGATTGCTGTTTTTTCGGCTGATTCCACCCAAGCATCTAAATCCGCTACATCATAAAAACTATGACCGCGTACTTTTCTGAACTTGGGGCCAGAACCGTCCACTCGGTATTTTTGCAAGGTACGTTGGGCTAACCCCAGATAGGTGGCGGCATCTTTTGTTGTGTAAAAGCGTTGTGTTACTTTTCTTTTTTCCATCTTTTATTTCTCCTTGAATTTATTGTTGACATTGCTCGCCTTATGCGAACAAGGGAAAAATAAAGCTTAAAAAGAAGAATAAACATTGAGATTTTTTTGAAAAAACTAGCATTTTTTAAAAAATCACAGTCTGCGAAAAAAAGTGTTGAGTGCAAAAAACTTGTTCCTGTTCCCCCTGAAAAATATTGCCTTTTTATCGCCTTTTGACTATATCTTTGGATATAGGAGTATCTGATGAAGGAATTTTACAGGAATTTATTTCAAGTATATTTGTTTATGGCCCGGGCTTTATTTCCGAAAGATTCTGCCCTGCAACGTGAATTTTTATTGATAAAGGTCTCAGGCCTTGAAAAGGAAATGCCCGAAATTTTTGAAAAATTGGGTGGGGTTGCACTTTTGCGCCTGTGCCGATCGGCCAAAGAGATGAAAAAATTACAAGAGCATATTCAAACAACCGATTGGGCTTATGTAACGCAGATGTTAAAGACAATGCAGTCTATGCAACAAGATCCCAAATTGGCAGGTAAAATCAGCCTCAACAAAGCGGCATTTGTTTTGGATAAAGACATCAAAGAGGGAAAATCCAAAGATTCCCAAAAGAATAATGCCCCTCGCTATAAAGATATCTGGCGTCAATATCGGGGTGTGGCCCATCTGATAGAGGCCCTTCAGATTATGAAAATGCAGTATCTGGAATGGACAGGGGATCCTATTCCTTTTGAGGCCTTTTTGGCGTTGGCGCTGGACCACCTGAATTTGGCCGCCTATCAACAAGGGGAAGAATTGAAGAAAATGCAGGAAGGGCATACCAAAAAGCCCATTGTGCCGGCGGATGAATTTTATGCAATAGAAAAACCGAAATTGGCCGAAGATGAATTAGCTACTGCCTTGGTGAAAGAGTGCCTTTTGACAGACCCGTCACTCAGTAAGAAAATCAGTAAATACCGCGCACCGGTCTTTGACTATGGGCAGTTTGACATGCCGAGTGATAATTAAAATTGCCTAGCAGATAAAGATACGAAACAGAAAAAGCGCAAAGTTATGCCTTTTTATGGATTGCCTAGCAAAGAAAGTTTTGGGTGGTTCATCTGCTCAAATAGCACTTTTGCTTTCATCTCACAAAAATTACGGATGAATTGTGGTAAATGGGGATTTTCAAATTGAGCCTAAAACTCATCACAAGAGCCTTTATAACTTAGCTTTCATCGCCTCATTTCAGGCACTAAAAAAGCCCGTTTTAAACGGGCTGAATTTTAAATTGGTGGAGGTAAGCGGGATCGAACCGCTGACCTCTTGAATGCCATTCAAGCGCTCTCCCAGCTGAGCTATACCCCCAAAAGGTCAATATCCACATTATGCATATATTTTTTATAAATGCAACAAAAAAATTGCATTTTTTATAAAAAAGTTATATCCTGCTCTAAAATAAATGAAAAATAAGGGATTTTTTATGGAAAAGATGATGCAAGATACAACTTTGGATGACTTTTTGGGTGGTTTGATAAAATTAAAACAACCTAAGATTGGTTATCGTGTAACTTCGGACGCTGTTATGGTTGCGGCTGCTGTGCCAGCAGAATCTAATGAAACCATTTTGGATGTTGGATGTGCTAGCGGTATTGTGGGGTTGTGTATTGGTGCCAGAGTGCCAAATATTCAAATTACGGGTGTTGAAATTCAATCCGAATTGGCTGAGTTAGCACGTCAAAATGGAGTGTTGAATAATCAAAATTTAACAGTTGTCGATGCTGATATTTCTAAAAGAGTGAAAGAGTTGCATGGTATTCAATTTCATCACATTGTGACAAATCCACCATTTTATACGGAAACACCGGCTAGACAATCTCAGCAAGTGGAAACTGCGTATAAACAAGTCGTCCCATTAACAAAGTGGATTGATTTTTGCTTGCGTCATTTGCGCGCAAAGGGGACTTTTACGATTATTCATCGTCCCGAATCTGTTCCGGAAATTTTATCCATTTTAAATGGCAGGTTAGGGGCGATTCGCTTAATACCTATTTGGCCGAAACAAGGTGTTCAACCTAAACGTATCATTATTCAAGGTATTATGAACTCTAAAAAGCCTTTTGAAATCCATCCGGGATTTGTGATGCACCATCACGATGATACCCGAACGGAACAAGCCGAACATATTATGCGTGAAGGTATTTCTTTGTGGGATGTACAAAAATAAAAGAATATTATTTTTTTGTTGACAGGTCTTTTGAATTGGTGTAAGATAACAGCATTGTTTAAAGGTCCCGTAGCTCAGCTGGATAGAGCAACAGCCTTCTAAGCTGTGGGTCGTACGTTCGAATCGTACCGGGATCGCCATATTTATAGGGAGTACCAAATAGTACTCCCTATAAATATACTGGCAACCAGAGTGCGATTTGAATGAAATGAAGATGAGGGATTTATCCCCAAAGAAATCTATTGGGATTTCCATGTCATAGGGAGAGGGTGATGCTCTCCCCAAATTGGTTATTTTTTTTCCATGGGGATAAAGATATTTTCTTCATCAAATGTCCACATAGCACCTGTAGCAGGATCAACAATAAATAGTCCAATAAGTCCACCAAAAAGAATGTTTCCAAAATACCAACCGCTAATAGTTGTGTCGACTGTGCGAGTGTAGGGTAAATACCCATTTTGTTCACTTAAAATACTGTATCTTTCACCTGAAAAGAAACCTGATTTTTTCTTGAGTGTAACGCTTGTAGGTAAATGTCCTTTGAAAACAGTTGTATTTTGTTTGTTTTTAATCGTGACAAGTGCATTTTCTGCGTTTGAATTGATGCTAATTGTTTCGGATGTGGAACCAACGATACTAGCGCATCCTAATAAACTTAAGCACATTCCAAAAGTGCATATTGTTTTGATGAATTTCATGGTTTTTCCTTTACTTTTTTAATATTTCTTTACAATTTTTTAGTTCGTTTAATGCATTTTCTTTCGAAATTTGAGTTAGTTTGGGGCGTCCTGTTAAAACACCCATAGTGACTTCTCCTTTAAAAAAGTAAGTTTGATTTTCTTTTAATGTTGTTGAAATTTCTGAGCGACTTTCTGTTTCTGCCCAGATTTTCTTTGTCCCTGGATATGTTGAATAAGTGTAGTATCCGCCATTATACAGAGGAATGATGGGGGTGTCATTTTCTGATACGGTATAATGCATGCCTCCACCAATGAAAGACGATGGTCGATAGATATAAACTTGTGACATATTTTGAGGCGGTTCTTTTAGCGTTTGAAATGTTTCGCCAAGTGGAGCGCAAGCGCATAAACCCAATATGAGAGGAAGTGCTAATATATTTTTCATTTTCTAATATCCTTTCTTTTGTTAATAAAACCCGCTTCATTCAGCGGGCGGATGTTAGAAAACCGTGCAATCCAACGGCTCGGCTTATTAGAGCCTATTAAAGCCTTATTCACCGACATCCGCCCAACGGCGAATGTCAATATATTTATAGAGTCTTGTAAAAACTCTTGGATTGCATTGGGTTTTCTAAGCCCATACCTTTGAATGCCAAAGGCAGTTTCATTATATGAAAATAAAAATAAAAAATCAAGAGAAAATAATATAGAAGAATTTTCTTTGTATAAATGAGAAAAGAACTAGATGTTTCGATACTTCTTTGTTGTGATAGTATTCAATCTTAATGTAATTTATGGTGTTGCTCCGTATAAAAGGTCGATTCTCATTTATTTCCCCAAAATTTTTCTCAATAACTCTTTGCAAGAGGCCATTGCAAACGAATCGATATTAATTTCGTTACGTGGGATGAATAAAATCTCAGCTGTTTCTCCGATTTGAGGGCGCATACCGGACATATCTATGATTTTTCCGCTGTAATAAAAATCTAGTGGGTGTTGTTCCACTCCTTTATATATATAGGAGTTCGGAATATTCGCAATTAATTCGTGAACTTCAATCTGAATGCCTGTTTCTTCTATGGTTTCTCGTGCGACAGCTTGTTCCATTGTTTCACCTAAATCTACGAATCCACCGGGAACGCCCAATAATCCAGCTCCTGGGTCTTTTAAGCGGCGAATACACAATAATCTATCTTGATCATCAAATACAATTGCACCGCATCCAATTGTAGGGTTTTTAAAGAATTCAAATCCACAACTATCGCATTTTTTTGAATTTTCTGAATTTTCTGCGAATCGGCTGGACCCGCATTTTGGGCAAAACTTAAAATGATTTAATGGATGCATGTTTTTTCTCCTTATTTTATATAATATTGTATTCCGATAGAGGTGTCAATGATTCGTTTTTGTGGCTTGAAAAGTCAAAAGTGCAAAAATAGGGGATTTTCTTATGTAAAAAATATTGCTTTTTGTGATAAAAAAGAGGTGCGAATATGTAAAAAAATAGAAATAATCATTAAAAATCCTTTAAAAATTAATAAATTGTAAAATAATTTCAAAAATATTAAAAAAATGTTAAAAAAGTGCTTGACAATTGTAAAAGATTTCTATATAGTTGTCCTTACCGCAGCGACGGAAAGTTGTTGCAAGAAGTTGTTAGAAGAAAGTGAATATGTTTGGAAGAGACGGATGCACGGGCAGTTGTTTACTATTGTTAAGATAGACGAGGCTGTTTAGTGCATTGGAACTATGAGACGGATTGATAAAAGTATCAATAAGTGTATAGGCAA
>JAFYRI010000014.1 GCA_017559525.1 Alphaproteobacteria bacterium
AGCGTATGTGAAATGGTTTATGAAGGTATTCAAAACAACCAAACAACCAAAGTAGAAGTAAATGGAACATCAGCTGAAGATGCTTCAGCTTGTAATAAAGAAGAAGATAATACAATAGGATTTTTCTTTATCACAAATGCTGGTGAAGGTGGCACGACACCAGAAGATTTATGTGAAAGTATAAATTGTGTAGAAGGATATGAGTGTAAAGCTGGTATTTGTATCAGAAATGTTGGTCCTGAATATATTAGTGGAGAAATTGTCTGTAAAAAAGATTTAGATTGTGGTACAGATGGTTGTCAACACTGTTCTGAACGGTGTTATCCTGTAGCTGATGGAACTGCGTGTGCGGAAGGTCAAGGAGTATGTCATCAAGGTTCTTGTGTGAAAAATGGATGTGAAAATGGATGTGCGAATGATGAATACTGCGGAGATACAAATGAAGATCCATGTTCTCCAACGCTGTATAAATGCAAGAAGTTAAACTTTTCAAAAATCGAGATTACACAAGGAATAGTTTATTTATCTAATCAAAATATGACGTATTGGGATGCAGAAAGTGCATGCAATGCGTTAGGTGCGAAATTAATAGATCAAGCAAAAATGAATGAATTATATGATGAAATAAAATCAAAAATTTTTGGTCTTCAAGAAGCATGGTGGTTATCTGAAACACAAAACTGCCAGGCATATTATGGAGCTACCTATTTTCAATTACAATCAAAAAATTCAAATGATTATGTTAGCGCATTGTGTTTTGATGCTATAAATGAATAGTTAAAAAAAAGTAATCGTTGAAAAATATCATGGAATGCATTTTTATTTGTATAAATAGAGTTATTTATCAAAGAATAGCAAGAGTGTATTTTATTCAATAATTTAACCTTAGAGATTATCGGATATGAAATCCTTTAATTGGTAATACACTCTAGAATTGTGATACTATTCAGTTCATATCCAAGATATTGTATAAAATCCCCTGCCATTTAGCAGGGGATTTTTTTATATCAAACAGAAAAAATTATTCACCTTTTTTCTTGTCTTTTTTGATGTCGTCCAAAGCAATGGCTTCACCTGTTTCTTGGTTAACACGACGCATAGACAATTTGATTTTACCTTTCCCGTCAATGCCCATACACATTACTTTAACTTTATCGCCTTCTTTTACAATGTCTGTCACTTTTTCGACACGAGTTGGGGCCATTTCAGAAATGTGAACCAATCCGTCACGAGAACCCATAAAGTTCACGAAAGCACCAAAGTCCATAATCTTGACAACTTCACCATCATAGATTTGACCAACTTCTGGTTCGGATACAATGCCTTTAATCCATTTCAATGCAGCTTCACCGGCTGCGCTGTCAACAGAAGCAATGCTGACCATACCATCATCATCAATATCAATTTTGGCACCCGTTGTTTCAACGATTTCACGGATAACTTTACCACCTGTACCAATAACATCACGAATTTTTTCTTTATCAATTTGTAATGTAATAATACGTGGGGCATTCGGGCTGATTTCCGGTCTTGGTTCAGCCAAAGCTTCGGCCATTTTACCCAAAATATGCATACGGCCTTCTTTGGCTTGTTTTAAAGCGATATCCATAATTTCTTTTGTGATGGATGTAATTTTAATATCCATTTGCAAAGCTGTCACACCGTCTTTTGTACCGGCAACTTTAAAGTCCATATCGCCCAAGTGATCTTCATCACCTAAAATATCGGACAAGACCATAAATTGATCGCCTTCTTTAATCAAGCCCATAGCAATACCAGCCACCGGTTTTTTCATTGGCACACCAGCGTCCATCAATGCCAATGTGGAACCACAAACTGTTGCCATAGAGGAAGAACCATTAGATTCCATAATTTCGGAAACAACACGCAATGTGTACGGGAATTCTTCTTTTGTCGGCAACATTGGATGAATGGCACGCCATGCCAATTTACCGTGACCAATTTCACGACGCCCCGGAGAACCCATACGACCCGTTTCACCAACAGAGTATGGAGGGAAGTTATAGTGCAATAAGAATTTTTCTTTGTATTCACCTTGCAAAGCATCAATAACTTGTTCATCAATACCTGTACCGAGTGTTGCTACAACCAAAGCTTGTGTTTCGCCACGTGTGAATAAAGCAGAACCGTGTGTTTTTGGCAACAAGGATACTTGTGCTTCAATCGGACGAATTGTTTTTGTATCACGACCATCAATACGTGGATTACCAGCCAAGATAGAATCACGAACTGTTCTGGCTTCTAATTCATGGAATACTTTTTCATAAATAGCCAATTCAGCTTCTTTACCCTCAAATAAAGCGGCAGCTTTTTCACGTGTAGCGGCAACAGCATTTTGACGTTCTAATTTGTTATGGATTTTGTAATCAGCCTTTAATTCTTCACCTAATTTTTCCATAATTTCGGCACGAACAACAGCGTATTCAGCGGGTTCTTCTTTAACTGACCATGGATCTTTAGCACATTCTTCAGCCAAAGCAACAATCATTTCAATAACTGGTTTTAAAGATTCATGACCAAAAGCTACAGCACCGAGCATTGTTTCTTCGGACAATTCTTTGGCCTCGGATTCTACCATCAAAACACCTTCCATTGTACCGGCAACAACTAAATCCAATTTTGTAGCACCCATTTGGTGAAGTGTTGGATTCAACACATAACGACCATCAATGTAACCAACTCTGGCACCAGCAATAGGGCCTAAAAACGGCAACCCAGAAATTGTCAAAGCAGCAGAAGCAGCAATCATTGAAACGATATCTGGTGCATTTTCTAAATCGTGACTGAGCAATGTACATGTCACTTGTGTATCATTATTAAATCCTTTGACAAACAACGGACGAATAGGTCTGTCAATCAAACGGGATGTTAAAACTTCCGCTTCAGACGGTTTGCCTTCACGTTTAAAGAAACCACCCGGAATTTTACCGGCGGCATAGGCTTTTTCAATATAGTTAACCGTAAGCGGGATAAAATCTTCAAAAGTATCTGGTGTGTTTTTGCTAGCACAAACAGCGGCATGAACAACTGTTTCACCATATGTCACAATAACGGCGCCGTCAGCTTGACGAGCAATTTTACCAGTTTCAATGGACAGTTTTTTACCGCCCCAAATCATTTCTTTTTTAAATGTTTTAAACATTGTCATTTTTTATATTTCCTTCACATACATAAAAAGGAAGGGGCCTCCCCATGAGGCCCGATCCGCAGGATTTTTATTATTTACGTAATCCCAAACGAGCAATCAAAGAATCGTATTCAGCTTGAGAATTCTTTTTCACATAAGCCAACAAACGACGACGATTAGCTACCATAGCCATCAAACCACGACGGGAATGGAAATCTTTTTTGTGCACTTTCATGTGTTCAGATAAAGCAGCAATGTTAGCTGTTAATAAAGCTACTTGAACTTGAGCTGAACCTGTATCGCCTTCTTTAATGGCATATTCTTTAATGATAGCTTGTCTTTGTTCTTTTGAAATCGACATCTTAATTTTTCCTTTCGTTAAGTTAAATTTTGTTATAAAATCCGAAACGGCTTAATACCACTTCGTTCAATTTTAGCCAAAGCAATTATATGTTTTTCAAACTTAAGTCCGATAACTGTTTCATGAGTAAACCCTTCTAAATCAGCCCGTTCAAACTCTTTACAAGAAATCGTTTGACCATTTATCAGACGCTTAGCTTGAACCTCGTTTACTGCCAACACCGAGATGTCGCTCAGTGCGGTATCCACGGGGATAACGCTTAAAGCGTTTGTATTATAATCGTTTTTTTCAAAATTTGCAAGTAAAATCGTATCTTTCTCGCAAAAAGGTCCACACTTAATGCGTCTTAGCATCGTAATATGCCCCAAACACCCCAGTTTTTGCCCCATTTCACGCCCTAAGGAACGCACATAAGTTCCCTTGCCGCAATCAACCTCAAACATTGTTTCGTTTTGTTTAGTATCCTCTTGTGAAACGCCATTATCTAAGGAGCCACATTCTAAATCCACCGGCACAATACGCAAATCATCAACATGCACTGGACGAGCCTTCATTTCGGGCATTTCCCCTTGGCGTGCTAATTCATAAGCACGCACACCATCAATTTTTAAAGCACTATATGCTGGCGGCGTTTGCATAATATCACCCATAAACTGTGGCAAAATGGCTTTTATTTCAGATAATGTTGGTCGTTTATCTGATGATGCTATTATTTCTCCCTCAACATCATCCGTTGACGTTTGCACACCCCACTTCACAGTAAAACGATATGTTTTTTTACCATCCATCACAAATGGTATCGTTTTTGTGGCTTTTCCCAATGCGATGGGTAAAACACCTGTTGCCAAAGGATCCAAAGTTCCCGCATGACCGATTTTTTTCGGATGCAACAACCACTTCAATTTACTGACTACATTCGTTGATCCCATTTCATAGGGTTTATCAATAATTAACCAGCCGTTTAAATCATTTTGAATTTTTGCCATTTAATTTCGTTCCACTTTCTTTTTATTTATCGTATCCGTCATTTTTTGTATGAGTTTATCACACATTTGAGCCATTAATTTTTGTCCCGTCACATCAATTGGATTAGCCTTGTCCGAAAAAACAAATTGACGATAATGACCATAGCGTTTTAAATGTTGAGCTCGTCGCAAATCCCCCAACTTTAACATATGCCGAAGAATTGTGGATAATCTAGATGTATACAGTTTATGAGATGTCGGTATAATCCATCCATCTGCAACTCCATACTCCTTTGCCATTTCCTGAACACAAATTGGATTTTTAAAACCCATCCATCTAACAAAAGAATTTGACCGCCAATTTGTGTTATGAGGTTCAACCGCTACTTTGCGCATACCCGCTGCATAAAACACCGACAAAACAGACACCCCGGCCGCATTCAAAAAACCATATTCGGCCGGCATTTTATCTTTTGGATTTGTAATCACGCACAAACTCCAAGCATCCTGATGCCCTTGAACTTCCTTACCTTTTTCATCCGTTCCTTTATAATAATACTTTGACCGAAAAGCACCATATGTACCTAAAATCTCTTGAGCACCTCCATGTTGATAAACCAACATATAATCCACACTATCCACACCAATATCTCCGGCCTCTTTGGGTGGTTTTGATTCACACGGAGGAAAAGACAAATAAAACCGAGAATCACGTTCCAGTTTATAATTCCATTCTTTAAATTCTAACGGTTCATCTTTTTTATCATACCGACGAAAAAATAACCCTTCAAAATCGGCCGGCAAATCTTTATGTGCAAATGCCAATATAACTTCAACAGGCACCTCAAAATATTCTGGCAAAGGCTTCTTTTTAACGACCACCACGTACCACCTTCTTGAATAATGCGGGAGAAATAGGTCGATGATAATTCTTAATACCAATATACATTTGTTCGACAGTTGTATCAACAACTCGACCAGAGGTTGGTATTAACTCGCCTTGCGTCCGTTTATCCTCACTTCGAACATACTCTGGATAAACATCCAATCCCATTTTAGAAAACAACCCTAAGGCACCGGCATTCGTTTCATCTGTACGAATAACAACCCTTTGTGTTGGGTTATCCATCATCTCCTCACAAACCTTCAAAATACCAGCCATTGTCAGTCCATAAGATCCAAAAGTTGGTTTTCCTTCTTCGTCATGCATAACAATTGATTTTTCCCAATGCGGTTCATTTACTTGCTGAATAGCACCATCTTTCTCATACCATCTAGGTTCCGTTGTCTTATCAAAAGAAACCATCCCAACACTATATTCCCCCTCATCCGTTGTTTCAACCACAAAACCGTAGGTAACGTGTTTTTTACTACTTTCTTGTAACTGCATTCCAGCACCTTCCCAATTTAATGGGATGGGATTTTTAGCATATTTTTTCAACTCTTCTTTCGAAATTAGTAAGTATTCTTGCATAACCACACCCTCAAAAAATATTTTTACGTTATTTTATTATACCACAAAATTCAAAAAAAGTAAAACGCACTTTTTACAGTGCGTTTTTTAAATTATTCATCATCTTGTTGATCGTCTTCTCGATATTTCTCCACATCAGCACGAACCGTCGGATGATTTAAAATTTCGGCAATATGATCGGATTCTTCAAAAGCACTATCTTCACGAAAAATCAAGTTTGGTACAATTCTTAAACGAATAGATTTTCCAACACGGTATCTGAATGGTCCTTTGTGCTCATTCAACAAAGCAACTTGCTCAGTTGTATCAACATCTCCAATACCACGCACAAAAACCGTTGCATAAGCTAAATCTGGTGAAATTTGCACCTCAGTAATCATAATGAGTGATGGTTTTAATCCATCAATAAATAAATCATTTTGACTCATCATACGACCCAGCACATGGCGGATTTCTTCCGCCACACGCAGTTGTCGTTGAGAAGGAGCCTTTGATGCTAAATGTTTAACCATAGACCCTCCTTAAATATTTTCGGATAATTTGAGTTTAACGGCAATTTCTTCCATTTCATAACATTCAACCATATCACCGACTTTTACATCGTCATAATTTTCAAAACTCATACCACATTCAAAACTTTCTTTAACTTCTTTTACATCATCTTTAAAGCGTTTAAGTTGTGTTAAAGCACCGTTATAAATCACAACACCATCACGTAAAATACGTACTTTGGCACCACGACGGACCAAGCCTTCCTTAACCATACAGCCAGCAACTTTACCAACTTTGGATACGGAAATAACTTGACGTACTTCAGCATAGCCCAAAATCTTTTCACGCAATTCTGGTGTTAACAATCCTTCTACGGCCAACTTCATATCATCAGCTACATCGTAAACAATAGAGTAGTACCTAATATCTACACCATCACGTTTAGCCAATTCTCTGGCCGTCGGGTTAGCACGTACATTAAAACCGATAACGATTGCCTTACTGGCTCTGGCTAAAGAAACATCGGATTCATTAATGGCGCCCACACCGCTGTGGATAATGGATACTTTAACTTCATCATTACGGATTTTAGCCAAAATACCGTTCAGAGCTTCTACAGAACCTTGTACGTCACCTTTAATAACAACAGGCAATTCTTTAATTTCACCGGCTTTAATTTTGGCAAGCAAGTGTTCTGCACTACTCATTGTTTTTACTTGCAATACTTCACGGGCTTTACGTTGACGATAAGCAGAAATTTCACGAGCTTGAGCCTCTGTTTCCACTTCAATAAAATCATCCCCGGCTGCTGGTGTTCCTTGCAACCCGATAACTTCAACCGGTTGAGCCGGCGTAGCAGATTGCACACGTTGTCCATGATCGTTGAACAAAGAACGTACCCGTCCCCATTCATTACCACAAACAAAGATATCACCCACATCCAAAGTCCCTTTTTGAACCAAAACAGTTGCTACGGAACCACGACCTTTATCCATACGAGCTTCAACAACAACGCCTTCTGCTGTACGATCTGGATCGGCTTTAAGTTCCAAAACTTCGGCTTGTAATAAAATTGTTTCAATCAATTTATCCAAGTTAATTTTTTTCTTGGCAGATACTTCCACATCCATAACTTCGCCGCCCATAGCTTCAACAACAACACCATGTTGCAATAAGTCTGTACGTACTTTTTGTGGATTAGCACCCGGCACATCAATTTTATTAATAGCAACAACAATTGGCACGTTCGCAGCTTGAGCATGGTGAATAGCTTCAATTGTTTGAGGCATAACTGAATCGTTTGCGGCCACAACCAACACAACAATATCTGTCACCTTTGCCCCACGAGCACGCATTGCTGTAAAAGCCTCGTGACCTGGTGTATCAATAAATGTCACTTTTTGACCATCACCAACGGATACCTGATAAGCACCAATATGTTGCGTAATACCACCAGATTCACCCGAGGCAACAGATGTTGAACGTAAAGCATCCAATAAAGACGTTTTACCATGGTCAACATGTCCCATAACAGTCACAACAGGAGAACGAGGTTTCAAGTTTTCTGGATTATCTTCACCTGTTTTGAGAAAATCTTCTACATCGGATTCGGCAACACGTTTGACTGTGTGTCCCAATTCTTCTGCTACTAATTGAGCGGTATCAGCATCAATTGTTTGTGTAATTGTCACCATCATCCCCATTTTCATGAGTGTTTTAACAACGGTAGCGCCCTTTTCAGACATACGATTGGCAAGTTCTTGAACCGTAATTGTTTCAGGAATCACAACTTCACGTGTTACTTTTTCAGCCGTTTTCAAAGATTCCAAATGTTTTAAACGTTCTTTTTCTCTGGCACGTTTAATAGATGCCAAAGAACGACGATGCGGACGATTGCCACCTTCTAAATCATCATCATCTTCACCACCGGTATAAGCATTCACATTAATTTTGCCCGAATTGCGGCGATCATTATATCCCTTTTTAGAAGAACGTTCTTCTTCACGAGAATCCTTACGACGAGAAAACCCCTCATCATCAAAAGATTTTTTACCGCTATCTTTTTTTGCATTTTCAGCATTTTTTGAGGCTGGCAGCACAACAACTTCCACACGCTCTTCTTGCTGTACTTGTTCAACTTTTTTTAGAGCTTCTGCCTCCCTTTCTAAACGAGCGGCTTCTTCTGCTTCCTCTTTTTCACGTTCTGCACGCTCTGCTGCTTCTTTAGCCAAACGTTCGGCTTCAATTTTTTTTGCATGTTCAGCAACACGTTGCGCCTCTTGAACCAATTTTAATTTTTGGCTAGCATCTTGTGTTAAAACCGCTGGCGTTGCTTCAGCTGTTACAACACGTTTTTTACGCACTTCCACTTGAACCGTTTTACCCGAACCAGTTCCAGAACGCACCCCTCCTAAAGATAATGTTTTCTTTGGAGTTAAAGTTTTTCCTGATAAAGTCAATGGTTTCTTTTCTTCAGTCATTGTTTATCCTTTCTCTTTTCCTTGCATAAACAAATTTAATTTTTTTGCGGTCGCAATTAACGGTTCGGCCGCCTTTTGATTTAAAATACCGATATGAACGACAGCTGTTTGCCCCATCATTTTACCCAATTCTTCACGTGTAAAACAAGAACAAACTGGCAAATCCGGAACATAGTGATAAAGCTTATCTTGTTCTCGCTCAGAGGCATCCATTGCTTCAAATGCAAACACTGAACTACCATCCATCACAGCCCTTTTAACTGCCTCGAATCCAAACACAACAGCACCACCTTTTCTGGCTAATCCCAACAAAGATAATGTTCTACGTTTTAATCCAGACTCAACTTGTTCCATCAAATCAACCGGTGTTTTCACAGCCATATGAAATGATTTTGAAAACACTCGTTTTGTCACAGCATATTGCACTGTTTCTCTGGCTGGATGAAGCCACATACCCCGACCGGGAAGTTTGCCTGTTTCATCAAAAATCACATCGTGATTTGGAGCATACGCAAATCGTATCATCTCCTCTCTTGGATAAGATTCCTTTGTAACAAAACATACTTTAAACCCATCGGGCGTATGTGTTTTTTGTTTATTATGCTTTGTCTTCTTCAAACCAATGTTCCCTTGCCTTCATAATGATTGCGTTGGCTTCATCTTCATTCATATCTTTGGCACCAATTATTTCAACCAACTCGTCACCAGCTAAATCAGCTAAATTATCTAATGTTTTAACACCAGCTTCACCCAGTTTTACTAACATAGCATCTGTTAAACCTTCTGTGTTTTTGAGTTCATCAGACAAACTTAAATCAGCTAATTTTTGATTAATTGTTTCAGCTTCAGCAACCAAATAAGCTTTAGCGCGATTTTGTAATTCTGTTGCCAACTCTTCATCAAAGCCTTCAATACCAAGCAATTCGTCCAAAGCAATATAAGCAACATCTTCAACTTTGGCAAAACCTTCTTGGATTAAAATATGAGCCATCATATCATCCACATCCAATGCACGCATGAACAAATCAACACGATCTTTCGTTTCTTGGATACGATGTTCAGATTCTTGAGCTTCATTCATCATATCAATATGCCAACCAGTCAATTGAGATACCAACTTAATGTTTTGACCACGGCGACCAATTGCCAAAGATAATTGTTCTTCACTTAACACAACCTCTACATTGCCCGCTTCTTCATCAATAACAATTTTCAACACTTCATTTGGAGCCAATGCATTTACAATAAATGTTGCAGGATCAGATGACCAAGTCACAACATCAATTTTCTCGCCTTGCAATTCAGAAACGATTGCTTGAACACGAATACCACGAAGACCAATACAAGCCCCACGAGCATCAACCGTATTATCCTTACTCCAAACAGCAATTTTTGCACGAGAACCAGGATCGCGAGCAACAGATTTAATTTCAATTAAACCATCGTAAATTTCTGGTACTTCAGCTTCAAACAATTTAGCCATAAATTGTGGATGTGAACGAGATAAGAATACTTGAGGCCCCTTAATTTCAGAACGAACATCTAAAATTAACGCACGAATACGATCACCCACACGATATGTTTCTCTTGGAATCAATTCATCACGACGCAACAACGCTTCAACACGACCAGCAAGTTCAACAACCAAGTTGCCACCCTCAACACGTTTAATTGTACCGTTGATGATTTCACCTTTTTTGTCTTTCATATCATTATATTGTTGCAAACGTTCGGCTTCACGCACTTTTTGTGTGATAACTTGTTTGGCTGTACCAGCAGCAATACGACCAAAATCCATTGGAGGCAACATATCTACAATCTCGTCACCAATTTTTAAACTTTTGTCGCGCTTTTGAGCATCTGCCAAAGTCATTTGTGTGAATTCATCTTCTACTTCTTCAACAACCGTAATGTAACGAGCCATTGTAATAGCGCCCGTTTTTGGATCAATCTTTGTACGAATATCATATTCCGGACCATATTTAGAACGACCAGCCTTTGAAATACCTTGTTCCATAGCCTCTAGTACAGCCGTTTTTTCAATACCCTTATCTCTAGCCAACATTTCGGCCATTTGCACGAGTTCAGGTCTTGGGAGTGTAGCAATTTGCATTTTATTTCCTTTCCTTAATGTTTTTTCGGTTGTTTATTTAAAATATCGTCTGTCAAGATGAGTTTTGCTTTATGAATATTATCAAACATTAATTCTGTTTCTGCACCATCCACATACAAAACAACACCTGATTTATCATCATTCATTTTCAATATGCGCCCTTTAAAACGCTTTCTACCATTCAAATCTGTGTGCGTTTCAACTTTAGCTTCTTTACCCATAAAACGTTCATAATCGGCAGGTTTTAACAGTGGTCTATCAATACCCGGAGAAGACACTTCCAACGTCCAACGACCAGAAAACGGATCCATTACATCCATCAACGCCGATACGGTTCTGGAAATTTGAGTACAATCGTTTAATGTCATTTCCTTTCTATCAATTCGTTCGGCCATAACCTGAATAGTTTTAATGTCACCGCCCTGCAAGCTGACACGGACAATTTCATACCCCATATCCGCTAAGGATGGCGTAATTTCTTGTTCAATTTTTTGTTCTATTTCCATTGGTTTTCCCCTAAAAAGTTGACCATTTTACCATTAAAATCCCGTCTTTTTTATTAAAAAAGAGCGAGGTTTTTAACCCCACCCTCTTAGTAAATCTACGAGAACATATTATGTATATACACTACTTTTTTCCAAAAATCAAGCACTTTTTTTGTTTTTTTATATAATATCAAATGATAATGCCCTTTTTCGCTTATTTTCTTTTTAATACGCCAATGTATAATCCGTCTGTTCCGGTTCTAAATGGAGAGCATTGTTTTTCTCGTATAAATTCAAAATCACTATGACGGGATAAAAAGGCATCCACTTGTTTTTTGTTTTCTTGCGTTAACAACGAACAGGTCATATAACTTAAATAGCCGCCAGAGCGCACAAACACACATGCTTTATCTAAAATATCAGCTTGTTTTTGACAAATATCAGCCACTTGAGCTCTAGTCAATTTCAATCTGGCATCTGGGCATCTGCGCCAAGTACCCGTCCCCGAACAAGGAGCATCCACCACAACATGATCAAATCCATTCGGATACTTATCAGCCTTTATTGGTGATACCGTTTTTATAATTTTGACACCAGCTCGATTGGCTCGTTTTTCCAACTCTTTCAATGATTGTATTGATACATCGTGCGATACAATTTGACCTTTGCCTTTCATCATTTGTGCAAAAATCAACGATTTACCACCAGCACCAGCGCAATAATCCAATACCGTATCACCGTCCTTAATCCCCGTTTCCAATGCCACGAGTTGAGAACCCTCATCTTGAATCTCAACCAATCCATTTTTATAAGCTGAACACGCATTTAAATTTACACGTTTTTTCAATATCAAACCATAAGGAGAATGCCGAGTTTGTTCCGTTTCAATCCCTTCATTCAACAAAGCTTTGGCTATTTTTTCTCGATTACCATTAGCGCGTAAAACCGTATCCGGCGTTCGTAACAAAGCCGGCAATTCTTGATCAGCATTTTCAACCATTTCAATCATCCAATCTGGAACCTCAAAACAAACATCATCCGATGCTCCATCCGGTCTATAATCAGACGTATATTTTTGCGTTAGAACAGCTTCAATTTTATCGGCAAGCGTACCATTTGGCAGATCATATTCCAACCGGCGATAAGCCCGCAACATCCCCCAAACCATATCTGCCAAAGCTCGTCTATCCTTTGAACCGATATACCGACGAGCCCGTGTATAAGCATTCATAACCTCACTGGCTGGTTGAGATGTTTTTAAAATTTGTTCCAACACTTCTTGGGCGGTAATTTTAATCTGCTCTGGTTGCATGGCGAATTTTTTCCAATATATTTTGAATGCGGCTATCCACTTTTTCCATCCCTTGTTCCGATGAAAATTTCACAGCTAACAACAAATACAAATCAATACATTCTTTTTCAAAAGCGCGGCGATATTCATTATCCGATTTCGGAATATCACGCATTTTCATATAGGTATCTTTTGCCTTTAACTCGTCAATATGATCCATTATCATCACCTCCAAAGCATGTTTATCACTCCACGCTTGTTTTAAGGCATCAAAATCACGCATTATTTACCCCCTTTAAAGCCGGTTGCCACAACATAAACTTCAGAAGAATCTTTACGGCTAGCATCTGGTTTCGCGTGTTTTACAACGGCAAAATCTCGTTTCATTTCGGCCAAAAATTCATTTTCCGTGCCACCTTGGAAAATTTTGGCAATAAATACTCCACCAGGATTCAATACTTTAACAGCAAAATCATAAGCCATTTCCAACAACCCCATAATACGCAAGTGATCAAGACTGTGTACACCCGTTGTATTGGCAGCCATATCACTCATTACGACATCCGCACGATGTCCACCCAACAACTCTTCCAATTTAGCCGGAGCTTCATCTAATGTAAAGTCCATTTGAACCAAATTTGCACCCGCAATCGGATCAGCTGGCAACAAATCCATACCAACCACCAATGGATTTTCCGGCGTTGATTTCACGCGTTGTACAGCAACCTGGCTCCAACCACCAGGGGCACATCCTAAATCCACTACGCGTTTACCCGCTTTAAAAAAGTGGAATTGATCATCCAATTGCATAATTTTAAAAGCCGCCCGACCTCGATATCCCAAACGTTGTGCTTCGGATACGTATGGATCATTAATTTGGCGTTGCAACCAACGAACGGAAGAAGCACGACGACCTCTTACCTTTTTGAGTTTTGATTTTAAAGGCCTTGCATTAAATTTCATATTCTATCCTTACTTATATTCACTTTTATCAAAACGACGGTGTATCCACATCCATTGTTCTGGTGTTTCAGATATCCATCGTTCTAAGACTTTATTCATATTGGCAACTGTTTCATAAACTGCCATTTCATTATCCTCTGCTTTTGATAACGGTAATGGTTCAACCGTCATTTTAAAGCGTCCATCTGGTAATCGTCTGGCACACCCCATTACAATTGGCAATCTCATTTTCAATGCAATAGATACCATTGCAGAAGGTGTCATTGCCATTTTACCAAAAAATGGAACCGCAATTCCTTCTCGCAATCGTTGATCACACAAAATGGCAATATGTTCCCCATTTTTAAGCAAATCAAGCATAATTCTAGCGCCACCACTCCCTTTAGGAATATGAACTCCTGCTCGTTTTGAAAACATTAATTTTTCAAGCCATGGATTATTAGCTGGTCTGTACACTGGATGCAATTGAAAATAATGCTGCGCCGTATAAGTAGATGCGAACTCCCAATTTCCAAAGTGGGCAGAACACACAAACCCACCCCGATCATCATCTTTCAAGGATTGCAAATAATCCTTTCCTTCTATTTCAGCACCCTCATTCCACTCTCTTGTATGCGGCATTTCAGCAAAAAATTTTGCAAAATGAATCCACATTTTTTTTATAATTTCTTTTTTTTCAGCCTTAGTTTTATCTGGAAAAGCAATTGTCAAATTCTGGTAGGCAATTTTATTTCTTACTACCATACATGGTGCAATAAGCAGCCCCAAAATACCAGCTATTTTTGTAGCCCATTTCAGAGGCAATATCTTAAAAAAGCCCCAAACAATACCAACCCCAATACCCACCATTGGATCGATCAAGAAACGGTGTGCCCAATTCCTTTTTTTCATTTTAAAACCTCTTTTAAAACAGCATGTAATTCAGCCGGATCATCAAATATAAATTCACCAGACAAAACTTTTACATTACGTCCTAACTCTTCAGATAATTTAATCGCATCTTTTGTTGTTGTAATTAAAGGTATGGCTCCAGCTTTTTGTTTCATTTCTTCAATATCAAAACGGGTATAAAAATAATGATCGGGAAAACTTTGTGTCCCTACAACTTCAACCCCAGCTTCACATAAAGTATCAAAAAACTTATTCGGATTACCCAAACCAGCAAATGCAAAAACTTGTTTCCCTCTTAATTCAGCCAACGTTTCGATATTAGGTACAAAGCGCCCAGTTAAAACTGGTAAATCAACTTTATATCGTTGCAAATAAAACTGAACTCCCCATGTATCCTCACCAACAATAATAACAGCATCTGCTCTCTTCAACCCCCTTAACGCTGGCTCCCTCAAAGGACCTGCAGGTAACACACATTCATTGGCAAACCCCTTTTTTCCATCCACAACGACAAAAGACAGTGTTTTAATCAAACTGGGATTTTGAAAACCATCATCCATAATAATCCCTTTGGCCCCACATTTAACAGCCAATTGAGCGCCTCTAGCACGATGATTATCAACTACTGTTGGTGCCATTTCAGCCAACATCATTGCCTCATCTCCAACTTCAAAAGGCGTGTGCGTTGACACATCCACCAAAACATTCTTTACTTTTGATTTATACCCGTGATTCAAAAAGAAGAAGCCCTCTTGCTTTAATATCTTCATTAAGGCCAAACAAACCGGCGTTTTCCCCGTTCCACCCACCGAAATATTACCAACGCAAATTACCGGAACAGGAGCTTGATATGGTTTTGCCCGCTTAAAACGTCTAGCAACAGACCACGCATAACACACT
The DNA here is from genome assembly GCA_017559525.1 of Alphaproteobacteria bacterium. Lineage (GTDB taxonomy): Bacteria > Pseudomonadota > Alphaproteobacteria > CAAHEQ01 > UBA3637 > UBA7488. Next base: position 15,564 of record JAFYRI010000014.1, read on the forward strand.
CCTAAAGGCATGAGCATTTTAGAAATCCATGATGATTTTTTATCCCAAAAAGCAGGCGTTCCCATTATAAGCCAACCCTTTCATGCAACAACTGATAAACTCTATCTAATACAGCCATTTGAGAGGTGGCAAATGTTTGAGCTCGTTTCATAACTGGCTCCATTTCGTCTGGATGCGTTAAATAACGCACTGCATTCCCCAACACCTCCGAAGCAGTTTGCACACGGATCAAGGCCCCCTCTTCACTAGCTTGTTTTACAATTTCCCGAAAATTAAAAGTATAAGGTCCGACCATAACCAATCGACTTAAACGCATTGGTTCCAACATATTTTGACCACCGAATGGCACCAAAGACCCCCCAACAAACACTATTGGAGCCAACCGATAAATCAATCCCATTTCACCAATCGTATCTGCCAAATATATGTCCGTTTTCAAGGTTATCTTTTCACCTCTTGAACGACGCGCTACCCGCAATCCTGCTGCGACAAACAATGCTTCAATCTCATCTCCACGCTCAGGATGACGAGGGGCAATAATAGATAAAAAACTAGGATAAGCACGTTTTACATCGTTATGAAAACCCAAAATCATCGCCTCTTCCCCTTCATGTGTACTAGCGGCAATACAACATGGACGAGAACCAATTTGAGACAACATATCATTTAGTTCAATCCCATCATATGGTGGATTAACGGCTGAAAATTTTAAATTACCAACACATACAACTTGATTTGCTCCCAGCAACTCCAACCGAGAAGCATCCTCATTCGTTTGTCCAAAACACAATGTAAATAAGCGCAACAACGGCTCAATAAACCTCTTTGCTTTTTTCCAACGATCAAAAGAACGATCCGAAATACGACCATTCAACAAAACTAATGGTTTTTTATTTTTCGAGATAGACTTTAGTATATTTGGCCAAAAATCAGATTCAAACCACAACACTAAATCCGCATTCCAATGTTTAACAAACCAATGTGCTGCCCATGGAAAATCCACAGGAATATATTGATGAAAAGCCCTATCAGGCAATCTCTTAGCCATTAACGCTGCCGAAGTTCGTGTCCCAGATGTCACCATTACATGCACCTCTGGATCACGGCGCAAAATTTCATTAATCAGTGGCATCATGGATAGACACTCGCCAACACTAGCTCCATGCAACCAAACAAGACGCCCCTTTGGACGTGCCTTAAAAGCCCACCCCATGCGCTCATTAAGCCTTGATAAATCTTCCTTTTTGCGTATAACTCGCACTAGTATCCACACAAAAATAACAGGGGATAATAAAATAGTTACAAGCATATACAAAAATAATGGTACCATTTTTTTCCTTTTATGTTAAAATAACAGACAGTTCATATTAACGCAATTCAAAAAAAAAGGCAAGTTATGATTGGAATTATTGCAAAAAATAACCTAATGCGTCAAGCTTTGTGTAACATATTACAAGAATTCGATCCCGTTGTTTATGTATCAGGAGAAACGCCAGCCGATTTAATTGTTTTATATCAATCTCCTGATTTTGTTGATGGTTTCTTTAAAACCCCCATTCCATGTCCTGTATTATTGCTTGGTTTAGCGCACGATGAAGCAGATTTTTGCTTGCCTATCCCGTGTCGCTTAAATGTATTAAAACAAACAATTACAAAAGCACTAGAAGCATCACAAAATACAACAATCTTTGAAAATCCAATTTTTATTTTTAATGGTAAAAATCGTCGCGTATACAACAAACAAACAGAGAACGAAATTTATCTAACGGAAAAAGAAAATGCTCTTGTCTCTTATTTGGCAAAAAAAATGGGAACTCCTTGTACAAAAGAAGAGTTACTAGCACACGTTTGGAACTACAATCCTGATGTTGAAACACACACTGTTGAAAGCCACATTTATGCACTAAAACAAAAAATTGGATTGGACGCTAACTTTTTCATCCAATCCAATAATAATGGTTACTTTTTAGTCACTGAGGACTAAAAACTTATTTTATAAATTACTATTTTATTTTCATGTCAGGTTCAATAATTTCCCTTGGAACCTGTCTAATCTGTGGGACATCAGAACCTGCAGTGGCAGATATCGCCTGTACCAGTTCTGGAGGAACACCAACAGAACCATCTGCTTGTTTTGTCATAATAACCTGCGCAGAAGATTGAGCATTTTGTGGCACTTGCACAGAAGCCGCTCCCACAACTTGATTTTGTTGAACTGAAGCATTAGATCCCGTATTATTTTTCAATACTTCATTTGATTGAATGTTAAACAATAACGCATTTTTAATGGAATCGCTAATGTTTGTATTTTGCAATACTGGATTTTTATTCAAATACCACAAAACATTTTCCCCATTGGCATCTAATACCGTCATATCAGCACCAGCAGATATAATTAACTTTAAAATATCTTGACGCGGTGAATAATAAGCAGCAAACATTAACAAAGGAACTTTATTTGGAGCGCCCTGAATATCAAAACCATCCAAAGAAACCTCATCCTTTACAGATATACCACCTTCTAATAATAGCCGAACAACTTCTGGATTACCACGACGAATAGCTAATTGTAAAATCGTTCCACCACATTTAACGGGCGCATTTAAATCAACACGACCACCTAAAATTGGTTCTAAATCTTTGGCACTCCTTGCATTACGAATTAAATCTTGTAATGGTGAATAAGAACACTGCGCACTATTACTACCTCTATAAGACGCTGCCAAAGCGCTCGTTGCAACAAGACAAAACGCTATACTTGTAGCCAATAAAATTCTTTTCATTATTTTCCCTCCTTATATGGATTTACAAAATTAAACATACTACTTTTAATGGGTTTATTTGCTGTGATATCATACAAAGATACCGTTGATTTCACCCCTTGCATATCTACCACATCCCATTGTTTTAACTCCAATGTATCCTTATCAATAACCAATGTCAAGGTGCCAAGTTCTTCAGCGTCTTTTTTATGAGCCGAAACAAAATATTCATCCAACACATCTTGCACATCAGAAACAACAAAATCAGGATCCTTAAAAGACAATTTATCTTTTAAAATCAACGCAACAGGTGTTTGATTTAAATCAAAGTAACTGACCTCCTGCAAATCCTTATCATGATAAATAAAAAATCCATTTATCGCATAAAACTCCAAAGGAGATCCCTTTTCGTATACAAGACGCATTTTACCGGGTTTTGATAAATACAAATCGCCCGTTTGTAAATCATCTTTAACTTTTGAGTTAAATTGAGCAAATTTAGCCTTAATTGTTTTCATGCTATTATAAGCATCTTCAACTTTAGTCAAAATCTCACGATTTTGTGGCGTGTCAACGGACTTATGAATATCCGCAAATGCTACAAACGGCATCATTAAAAACATCGCCCCTGTTAATAAAATCTGTTTCATTTTAATTCCTTTCGCATAGAATACAAATAAGGTTTCATACCCATTTTTTCATAGCATTTAATTGCGGCCGGATTATGAACAGAAACAGTTAAGCGCAGTTCAGCAATCCCTTGGCTTTTTAAATATGTTTCCATTGCCGTTATCAATTTTGTTCCAATACCCATTTGACGATACTGCTGACCAACTCCCAAACAATCTATGCGTCCATCAACATCTGCCACATTACCATATTGACGACGATTGGACCGCATTTGTAATGTTAAAAATCCAACGATTTTTTCATCTGCCTCAGCCACAAAAATTTTCCAATTATCTTTTGTCAGTTGATCCCGAACACTTTGTTCAAAAGCATTCATATCGGCGTCCGTATAAACTTCCGGATCAATGGCTGCATGGTAATCTACAACCTCTGAAAATATTGGCATAATACCGGATACATCATCTGTTGTTGCTAATCTTACCATTACTTCTGTCATTTTTCACCTCATGCATTGTCAGTTGGCACTAAAATATCCCGTTTACCAGCAATATTTGGTTTAGATAAAACACCCTCTCGTTCCATTCGCTCAATTAAATCAGCCGCTTTATTATATCCAACACGAAGTTGACGTTGCACATAACTGATAGATGGTTTTTTATCACGCAATACAACAGCTACAGCTTTATCATACAAATCACCATCACCACCAGAAGACGGCATAGCTCCTCCAGTAGCTCCCCCCCCCGCACTTTCGGTTTCTTCAGATATCACAGCATCTACATAAGCTGGCTCACCTTGTTCCCGCAAGTGTTTAACCACTTTTGCTACATCATCATCACTAACAAACGGACCGTGCAAACGAATGGGTTTGCTACCTGCAGGTCGATAGAGCATATCACCACGTCCAAGCAATTGTTCAGCTCCTTGTTCATCCAAAATAGTACGGCTGTCAATTTTATTTGTCACTTGGAAAGAAATACGCGTTGGGAAGTTAGCCTTAATTAAACCTGTAATCACATCAACAGATGGACGTTGTGTTGCCAAAATTAAGTGAATACCAACGGCACGTGCCATTTGAGCCAAACGCAAAATGGCGGGTTCAGCCTCTTTCCCACATTGCCCCATTAAATCAGACATTTCATCCACAATCATTACAATGTATGGAAGTGGTGTTAAATCAAAATCTTGCTCCTCAATAATTGGCTTTCCTGTTTCTGGATCGAAACCCGTTTGAACACGACGCGTTAAGCGTTGACCTTCTTTAGCAGCCTGTAATAATTTTTGATTAAAACCCTCTATATTTCGAACACCAAGTTGACTCATAGCACGATATCGGTCTTCCATTTCACGAACAGCCCACTTTAATGCCACAACAGCCTTGGCGGGACTAGTCACAACAGGCGTTAACAAATGAGGAATTCCATCATAAATAGACAACTCTACCATTTTTGGATCAACCAAAATCAACCGACATTCAGCTGGTGTAAAACGATATAATAATGACAAAATCATTGTATTAACCGCTACAGACTTACCTGAACCCGTTGTACCAGCAACTAACAAATGGGGCATTTTAGCCAAATCCGCATATGTTGGTTCCCCCCCAATGTTTTTACCCAAAATTAATGGTAAGGCGCCTGTATGCGCACTAAATTTCAAACTTTCAACTAATTCCCGAATATAAACCGTATCTCGTTTTACATTTGGCATTTCAATACCAATTGTATTAGACCCCGGCACAACAGCAATACGAACCGACAAAGCTCGCATTTCACGAGCAATATCATCGGCCAAAGCAATAACTCGTGATGTTTTAACACCACTAGCCGGTTCAAATTCATATAACGTCACCACAGGACCTGGATTAGCACCAACAACCTTTCCGCTTACCCCAAATTGAGCCAAAACAGCCTCTAAATCTTCAGATACTTGCCGCATTGTATCCGCATTAATCGTTGGACCAATCGTTTTAGCTGGCTCCAACAAACCAGATGATGGCAATATAAAATCGCATTTTGATGTTTTTAAAGATTTCGCCACACCTTTAATTTCTTTTATTGTTTCTTTTGACACACTCTCTTTTGTTTCTTTACCGACTTTTTCTTTAACCTTTGAAGCAACTTTCAATGGTTTTTCAATCATATTTGGCAAAGGAACGGATGGCATCTTGATTGATGGCATTTTAATTTCAGGCATTGGCAAGTTTTGGATTTTGTTTCCAGCTCGATCAACAACCCATTTCAGCAACCGCCAAGCAGGAAATCTAAGTGTAAAAATAACACATAACCCAACTATACTCCACAAGGGAATACGAAAATACCATTCAGAAAGCCTCCCCCATTGAGCAAGAAAAAAACCAATATATCCACCCGCGCCAGCAACCATTTTTACACTCGGTTCCCAACCACCTGTCGCCATCAACCAACACCCTAACAACATGGCAGGCAACAAACATAATGCACGCAATTTAAAACAACTGGATAAGTTAAACATCAGCATAATACCCCACGCAACAACAGCCGATGTTATTACCCAACACATCACACCAAAAATTTGCCACAAAATATCAGCAGATATTGCTCCAAATGGCCCCATCCAATTTTGGATAGAGGTATCACTAACAGTATTCAACGATTCATCTGAGGGATGATATCCCAAACAAGACAAAAAGCCAAATATACCCAAACAAAACAATGTGATTGCACACAAAAAACGACTAAACTTACGCATATCATACCTCTTTTTTGATATCATAAAACGAAAGCACAAAAAAAACAACTATTTTTATCAGTTTTCTTTAATCAAATAACGTCGGTTCGTCAAACATATCATCCATTGAGTTTTGGCGTCTTATCACTCGCAAATCAGCCAAAACCTGTTTAATAATTGGAATTGTAATACGACGATTTTGAGATAGAGATAATTTATCCGACATATCAATCAACGCTTGAACAGCTTCAAATGTGCGCTCTGTATAACGCGTTGCATACTCTAAAACAGTAGCATCAACAGCGATCCCACGATCGGAAAACGCCTTACTTAAAACCGCATAAATTAATTCATCATCCGGAGGCAAAATCGGTACCTTTGGACACATCATAATACGAGAAGATAAATCCGGCAATCGAAATTGAGGAACATGATTAGAAGTCATTAATAAGCCAATCTTTTGTTCTTTAGTCCAATTAAATAAATGGCATAAAGCGCGCTCATTTGTTAGTCGATCAATATTTTCAACAACCAACCTTTCAGTTTTTGGCCATAAATCTTCTGATAACTCTTCGGCGTTTAAGTGCTCTTTAGCAAACATGTGGGATAAATGCGTTTTGCCACATCCCTTAGGACCATGCACCAACAAAGCATGAGATCCCCAATTGGGATACCGATCAATCCATAGAACAGCCATACTATTACAGGGCGACACAACAAACCCTTGTCTGTCAAAAGTTTGTCTGTACGATAACCCCAACGTCAGCTGTCTAATCTCCATATTAGTTATCCCTTATAAATTACAGAAGATTCATACCATTTTAAAGCTCTACGAACCAATACACCAATAACAGCTGCAACAGGAACAGCAATTAAAATACCAACAAATCCCAATAAAACGCCCCCTGCCAATAAAGAAAAAATAATCCAAACAGGATGTAGGCCAACATTTTCACCCACCAACTTAGGTGTTAAAACATAACTTTCCAAAATTTGGCCAACAACGAATACAACAGCTAAACCAATCCACAATCCCCAGCCAGCTCCCTGAGAAATGGCAATTAAAATACTTAATACCACCCCGCTTAAAAAGCCAAAGTAAGGGATAAATGATAAGACACCAGATAAAATACCAATCAAAATACCTAAATCTAATCCAATAACGGACAATCCAATTCCATAAAACACAGCCAAAGCCAAGCAAACAGAAACCTGCCCTCTGATGAATCCCGCCAATTTCACATTAATTTCACGCCAAACACTTGTTGTTTCAGCCTTATATTTTGGGGGAACTAACCCTTTTATATTTTTAGACACGTCATTCCAATCCTTTAATACATAAAACAACACAACAGGAACAATTAACAATAATGATACAACATTAAACAATGCAACCCCTCCTGATATTACATTTAAAATACCAACTGCAATACTATTCAATACCTCAAATGCCGTTTGTGAAACTGCATCAGAAAGTTGATTCATCTGCTCAGATGAAATCTGATGCTGTGTATAAGAAATAAGCACTTTAATTTTGTTCCAAACATAAGTCGTAATTGTTGGCAACTTTACAATAAACGACAAAATCTGAGTTTGCAATATTGGAATTAAAATCAAAAATAATGTTACAATAAATACACAAAAACCAGAAACAACCGTACCAACAGCCAAACCTCTAGACCATTTTCGGCGAACTAACTTATTAACCAAAGGATCTAAAAAGTATGCCAACACAAATGCCAATATAAATGGCAATAAAATGGAAGAAATAGCATAGAAAAAAACACCTAGCAAAACAAGTGCGCCCAAAACAATTAATGACGGCTTATTGATTTTCATGATAATTCCCTCCTATCGTTTCCAGACATACATGTTTGCGTATTGTGGCACCAAAACAAAACCACCCTTTTCCATTTTATCTAAAGCAGTTTGCACTCCCTCTGAAAATACTAATTCTGCAAACACCTGATTTTTATGAATGGCTTGCACATTTGTTTTATCTACGAAAGAAAATGCCAACAATCTTTTTTCCAAAGAATTCCATTCGGCTAAATTTGTAACTTCAAAAGAAGCAACAACTTTACTGCCCGCTGAAGCGTGGTGTAAATGATAATCCTTAAAATTATGAACCATATAATCCACTGTTTTTTTCATAATATGCGTCATAACGGCCTCAATGTTTGTTGCTCGTGAAGAAACTACAAAAGTAACATTTGCCCCTGCTGAAGCATTTTGTGGATATTCTATTGTTTTAACCGTATATACATTGTTTTGTTTATTAACATCAACAATTAAAACCATTTTTGTTTTATATTTGTTTCGCAACACATCCAACGACACATAATTAGTTCCTCCCAAAACATCGGGAACTATTGCAGAAATATCAACCATATCTCCCCTTGGGACAACAAATGTATGCAACTCAGATGTTGGAATATTTTCCTTCAACGACGAAAATAATGGGCTTTCCTCATCAAACACCATTACGTTTTGATTTTCTCTAAATATTGGAACTATGATCATTTGTGGCGGTTCCTTACTTAAAAATGGAATTTGCCGTTGCGTTAAATATGTTTGAATTTCCTTAGAATTAAATCGAACTGTCACATCTGCCATATAACGTGTTGATGTATTTTTTTCCTTGGCAACAGACATCCCCTGAACAAATCCTGATATTTCATCAGGCGTAATAACAACACCATTTTCTGGCGCCTCAACCAAAGGTTCAAACTGCCGAGAAACGTCTTCTTGAGATACCTTTTTTTCCTCTCCTTCTATCTTTTTATCCGACTCTTTTGGAATATCGATATAAACTTTAAACCCGTCTCTCAAAACAATTTTTTCCAATAATTTTGGAAAAGCCAAAACGGCAGCTTCTGACAAAGCCGCTTCTTTTGCTCGAACAGCGTTTTCAGCCTCAACATCAACGAAAACACTGGACACATCATATAATCCAGCATAAACAGGCAATGCTACCATACATCCAGCCATTCCCAAAATAAACTTTTTCATTTTACTCTTGACCTTTTCAATTAAACTTTAGATAATATACTGCTAATATGTACAAAGAGCAACAAAAAAATATAAAGGATAAAGAAAAATGGACTATAACGCAGACAATGTTTTTGCCAAAATTTTACGTGATGAAATTCCGTGCAACAAAATTTACGAAGATGATCATGCTTTGGCCTTTTATGACATTAATCCAAAGGCTAAAATTCATGCCTTAGTTATTTGCAAAGCCTTGTTAACAGATTATTCTGATTTTATAAATCATGCCGATGAACACGAAATCGCTGGTTTTATGCGAGCCATTGCTAAAACCATTGAAATTTTAGGCGTTGAAGAAGATGGATACCGTTTGGTCTTTAACAAGGGCACAAATGGCGGACAAGAGGTTCCTCATTTGCATGCCCATATTTTGGGTGGAGAAAAATTATCCACAAACTTATAAAAATTCAGAGGGGATGTCAAAATCCCCTCTTTTTTTTGATAACTAACTTTTTTTCTTCTTTACACACAACACATGATATTTACCATCAATTACATCAACACCGTGCGTATCGTGTGTAAATCCGGGGAAGCGGCTGTCAAAAGCCTCTAACGCTTTAAGATATTTTAAACCGGCACCATCGGCATCCCCCACATTTTCACCCGGCATCAACATTGGAATTCCTGGAGGGTACGGAACAACCCCCGTTGCTACCGTTCGCCCTGCTATTTCATCCAATGTCAATGCTTCAACATTATTCAATACCAATTGTTCATAGGCTTCTACCGGTGTCATATCCGGATGAGGTAAAATAGAAAATGCATCCGCCATTGCTTTCGTTGTTTGCAATTCTTTCATCGTTTGATACATTTCATCACACAAATCTCTTAGCCCTAATCCATGATAACGATCTGGCCAATTTTTACGTATATCGGGCAAAGTCATAAACAAAGACGCATTCGTATCATAATCGTGTTTAAATTCAAACAACGCATTTAATAATGTTCCCCATTTGCCACGGGTAATGCCGATAGAAAATAACAACAATACCGTAAAGTCTGTTGTTTTTTCCACCACAATCCCTTTTGCATCCAGATAAGCACTTAATACAGAGGCTGGAATGCCTGTTTCGGCCAAAGCACCATCTACTTGCACACCTGGTGTTGTAATGGACACCTTTATCGGATCCAACATACAATACCCATCCTCTATATCACCAAAACCATGCCATGTATCGTTTGGACGCAAAATCCAACATTCTGAAACGGTCGCCAGTTGTTCGGCATCGGCTTCAAAGAATGGCACCTTTTTACCGGTTTTCTTATCAATAACGGCATCTGGTTGCCATACATTAAAAAACCAATCATGTTTAGCCGTAAATTCACGATTTAATCTTGCCACCGTTTGACGGAAAGAAATCGCCTCTTTAATAGCATCTTCCGTCAAAGATGGTCCAACTCTGTCCATCATGGCAACGGACACATCATTGGATGCAATAATCGGATAAAACGGAGATGTTGACGCATGCATCATGAAAGCTTCATTAAAACGCATATGATCAATTGGTTTGCGACCATCACGAATGTGTATCATTGAGGCTTGAGAAAATGCCGCCAATAATTTATGGGTAGATTGAGTTGCAAATACTGTTGGACCATTTTTATCATAATCTTTTGCATCACCATACATTGCAAACCGATCTTTATACAGCGGATTAAATCTAGCATATCCATACCATGCTTCATCAAAATGCAGTCTGTCAACAGATGGACCAACAAGTTCTGTAACACGACGAACATTATAGCACAACCCATCATATGTTGAATTTGTAATCGTGGCATGTACCGGATGTGGATTAATTTTTTTGGTTATCAACGGGTTTTCATCCAACGATTTTTGAATAGTTTGCCAAGTTAAACGTTCCGGTGGAATAGGACCAATAATACCATATCTGTTGCGTGTCGGAATTAAATAAGTCGGCACAGCTCCACTCATTGTCATTGCATGCTCAACAGATTTGTGGCAATTACGATCACATAACGCCACCTGATTGCGTGTTAATGAAGCCATTAATACCACACGGTTAGATGTGGACGTTCCATTGGTCACATGATAACTGCGATCCGAACCAAAAACGCGTGCCATATATTTTTCACTTTCACCAATTGGGCCGGAATGGTCTAACAAAGACCCCAGCTCTCCCACCGAAATAGATAAATCTGAACGAAAAATAGGCTCTTTAAAAAAGTCAAAAAAAGCCCGTCCTGCCGCCGATTTCAAAAAGGCTGTTCCGCCGGTATGCCCCGGCGTATGCCAAGAATATTCGTGAACTTTTGAAAAATCCATTAACGCTCGAAACATCGGCGGTAAAATATAACTACGATATATATTGGTTGCGGCAACAATCCGACCCGCAATAAAATCTGGCGTATCTTCTAAAATCCAAATAAAGTCACTGACCTTATTCAAAATATCCGTTTCTATTGCCGATGCTTTAGTTCTGTTTGTCATCAAAAACACAGGAATATCCGGATTGTGATTTCTTAATTCTGCCAACAAATTCGTTATGTCGGTCCGATATCCAGGTTGCGTATCATCATAGTTTAACAAAATACATTGAATGGTTGGATCTGATACAATTAATGCACGCGCATCTTCCGTATAATCTGAACGAATAACTTGTACATCTTGTTCTTCTAATTGTTCAACCAAATTTTCAACGGCACGACAAACCGCATTTGTTTGTTCTTCACAATCATAAACCAATAAAATTTTAATACCAAAAGAATCATTTGCGTATGTCATATTTTCCTCCCTACTCTGCAATTAACTCTGATGCGGGGGAAGAAATGCCTTGAATGTGTTCACGAGGATGAATCGTTTGATGATAACGACCAACAGATACCCAGAACATACCAACCAAAGCAGCAATTGTCATGACCAATGTCAATGTCCGGACCCAATTCGGCACAAATCCTCCAACTTTGGCATGATTTTCGGCAATATCCAATTTGCGATTAACAGCTATTTCATAGAAAATAATCGTTGCTACCGCAAACATTAATGCCCATCTGGTTTGATTACCATCTGATCCAATCATGGCAATCATACTGTAAATAGCAGCCGTCAACCCAATAAAGGTATAAAAAATACGCTGACGAGGTGGCATTTTACCGCGCCCCAAAATTTTAAGCGCCACCGACGAATACAAATACGGCAACAAGGTCATAATCACAGCAATTGACGCAATTTTACCAAATTGTTCCGAAGCAGTCGGAGACATCGTTGCCAACACTTGAACTGTCATAATCCCCGCTACAATAGCCAATCCAGCTGCTGGTACACCTTTATCATTCGTTCTGGCAAATACATTCCCGAATAATCCATCATTAGCCGCTGCCTGAGCCGTTTGACCCGTGAGCAACGTCCAACCAGCCAACGACCCCAAACATCCGATAGCGGCACATAAAGCCACGATTTTACCCGCTGTATCCCCCAGTGCAACAGCAACAGCTTGAGAGAATGGCGCATTGGATACGATTAATTCTTTGTTTGGAATAATACCCATCACGGCCGAAGAACTTAACACATAACAAATGGCGGCAATAATCACACCGGCTACAGTTGCGATTGGTACATTACGTGTTGGATTTTTCACAACGGCTTGCGAAACAGATGCAGTTTCTACACCAATAAATGCCCACAACGTAAAGTTTAACGTCATACCAATAGCGCTGATATCATTTTCACCGGACACATTCCAACCAGCCATATACGTATCAGCATTAAACCAAAACCATCCAAAAATCGCCATACCAATAATTGGGAACAACGCAAATATTGTTGTAATTCCTTGAACACGCCCAACGGTTTTAGGCCCTAAAATATTGGCGTAAGTAAACAACCAAATAATACCGATTTGTGCCAAAGCCGACACCAACGGATCTTTTAATGATGGAAAGAACATCGTTAAATATCCGATACCGGCAACAGCTAAACCAACGTTTCCAACAACGTTTGCCAACCAATAAACCAAATTTGTTTGATACCCCATATAATCACCAAAAGCATTTTTGGCATACCCATATGGACCACCAGCCACTGATTGAATTTGTGCCAACTTAGAAAATACCAACGCCAAAGCAATCGCTCCAACTAATGTTACAATCCATCCCCAAATGGCAATAGACCCAATAGCCGCCAAATTCGCCGGCAACATAAACACACCAGATCCCATCATATTACCGGCAACCATCAAAGTTGCCGGAATTAAACCTATTTTATTTTTGTCATCTAACATAAAATCCCCCTATTTATGATATATATCCTAAAAGTAAGGAGACAAAAAATAACTTTCAAATCATCATAAGTCTGTATAATTTATGGGGGAATAAATTAATACCTTTAAATTTGGCGTAAATAACGCACCAATTCAAATATACCATAAATGATAAAATATAACCCTATAAATGTTGTAACAGCAACCATTGAAATAATCGGATGAAACACAACAAATATTGCGAAAATAATACTAATTACCCCAGAAAATAAAAACCACATCCAGTAAGATATCATATTGTCTTTCATGCGCCATGCTTCTACAAGTTGTGATATACCACCAAACAACATCCACAAAGCAATGATTAATGGCAATGTAACGGTTGTTAATCCAATATTAATTAACAACAACATACCAACAACAATATCTAAAAGTGAAATTGTTAAATATAAATAATTTTTAAACTCTTGGAATAGCATTAAATAACCAAAACCAATCAAGACAAATGCTAACCCAATATAAATAGCCAATCCTAATAAGGCTTCAACTGGATTAAACAACACATAAATTCCCAAAGCAATGGTCAACAAACTGACAATCAACAACCATGCTCGCTTTGATGGTTTTTCATCAAATAATTCTGAAGCTTCTTTCATTTTATCCCCCTTTGTTTAAGATTCTTCGTCTTTAACGATAGGAATAGAATACGTAATTTTCAAGGGGAGAATTTACCCCCCTCTGTTTATGCATCAAAAAAAGCGGGATGAAAAATCATCCCGCTTCCTCATTTTATACAACCTTAATCATCATATTCAACAGATGGATATCTGGCATCAAGTTTAAATTGTTTGACGGCATCTTCCAACTTCATAACGATTTGTTTTTCTTCCCCTAAACGACGAAGAGTCAAAGTTTCTTCGGCGGCTTCATTTTTACCAACAACGGCAATCACAGGGATTTTTTTCAAGCTGTGTTCACGAATTTTATAGCTAATTTTTTCATTGCGCAAATCGGCTTCTACACGAATACCAGCACGTTGCAAACGTTTGAGCACCTTTTTCGCATATTCATCTTGATCGTTTGTCACAGGAGCAACCATCACTTGAACCGGAGCCAACCAGAATGGGAAACGACCAGCTGTATTTTCAATAAACACACCCGTAAAGCGTTCTAATGAACCGAACAATGCGCGGTGCAACATAATCGGACGATGTTTTTGACCATCTTCACCGATATAGTTCACATCAAAACGTTCTGGCAAGTTCAAATCGGCTTGCAATGTACCAAGTTGCCATTCACGACCAATCGCATCACGGAATTTAAAGTCTAACTTCGGACCATAGAAAGCACCGTCGCCTTCGTTAATTTCATAAGTATATCCCAAATCCGTAATAGCTTCAGCCAAACCTTTTTCAAGGAAGTCCCAAATTTCATCAGAACCAATGCGTTCGGCTGGACGTGTAGACAACTTAATTGTCATATCTGTCATACCAAAATCTTCATAAATACTGACCATTAACTTAACGACTTTTTGCAATTCATCATGCAATTGTTCTGGTGTACAGAAAATGTGAGCATCGTCTTGAGTAAAGGCGCGCACACGCAATAAACCATGAATAGCACCAGAGGCTTCATAACGATGAACACGACCAAATTCACCAATGTATTGTGGCAAATCACGATAGCTTGTCAATCCATGTTTAAAGACCAATACACCACCTGGGCAGTTCATTGGTTTTAAGGCAAAAGCCTTTTCTTCCACCGTTGTCGTAAACATGTTTTCTTGATACCAATCCCAGTGACCGGATGTTTCCCACAACACACGGTTCATAAGTTGCGGTGTATTAATTTCAACATAACCAACGGCCTTTTGACGTTTACGCATGTAATCAATCAATGTTTGGAACAACGTCCAACCACGTGGATGCCAAAAAACATCACCTGGTGCATATTCTTCAAAATGATACAAATCCATTTCTTTACCGAGTTTACGATGATCACGGCGTTCGGCCTCTTCCAACATCGTAAAGTAAGCTTTTAATTCTTTTTCATTAAAGAAAGCAGTACCATAAACACGTTGTAAAGATTCTTTTGTTGCGTCCCCACGCCAATAAGCAGCAGATACTTTTGTTAATTTAAATGCTTTACCAAGCATACCCGTTCTTGGCAAGTGTGGACCACGACACAATTCAACGTAATCACCTTGTGTGTAAACAGACACTTCTTTCACATCTCCAGGCATATCACGAATAATTTCAACTTTATATGGTTCACCACGTTCAGCAAAGAATTTTTCAGCTTCGTCTCTTGCCATCATTTTGCGTTCGATTGGATAATCAGCTGCAACGATCTCTGCCATTTTGGCTTCAATTTTCGGCAATTCTTCTTCTTTAATGATAATGCCGGCAAAGTCATAATAAAAACCATTTTCAATAACCGGACCGATTGTTGCTTTAGCGCTTGGATACAACGCTTCAACGGCTTCAGCCAACACGTGAGCTGCCGTATGACGCAAAATTTCTAAACCTTCCGGATTTTTACTTGTGATAATTGAAAAAGTACCGCCTGTTGTAATCGGAGTTGTCACATCCATCAAAGTATCATTTACTTTAACAGCAACCGCACATTTCGCCAATCCTTCAGAAATTTTTGAGGCAACTTCTACCCCTTTAATGCCACTTTCTACTGACATTTTTGCGCCATCTGGCAATACTAATTCTATCATTATTTTATTCCTTTTGTTAAATTGTTTGCCCAAAAATCCCGTTTCAGGCAAATCAGCTTTTTTCCCATCAAAACCCGCACATACGACATGCTGGATTTTTTCAAAGTCCAAAACCGTTGGGCGAACACGCCACTAAAAAGGAATTCTTGAACCTCCCCATACCACGGGGTAGGATTTTATTATACATAAAAATTTTTAAAAGTCAAAGTCTTTTTTTATTCGCGAGTACGTGGTCTATTTGGAACAATCAATTCTCGTGACTTTGTAACAATCATCTCAGATTTTTCTGGGCCTCCCGCAATTGTCTGTGTATGCGCAATTTTATCCTGCAAACTTTTTGGCGGATAAATACACTCAGCTCGTTTATAACCAGCAGCCGAATATGTTTCTTGCGTTAATCCAGAAACACTCAATTGATGTGCCTGCATTTTTACCAAAACATCATGCCCATGTTGACACATAATATCGTGTTTTTTTACCTCGGCCGGATTTTTAAAAATATCTAAAAATGGCATATCTTTTTCACTGACAACAGCTGGTAAAATCGGCACATTAATAAAAATTTTATGACCATCTGCCGCAACACGATCTGGCTTTATTAATAAATTTCCATAATACCATCCATTCAAAAAACGATATAAGGTATCAACATATTCTTTGGGCATTAAACTTAAATTACAACTTGTTTTTCCATACAAATTACCACCCATTCCAATTGGATGTAAATTATACAAATAATACCCCTTTACAAACCCCTCTTGTGCTTGTTCTTTAAATTCGGGAAAAGCATCAAATACACCTTGAGAAGCACATTGTTTCAAAACAGTTTCTTCAAATCCGTCAAACTTTCTAGTATGGCGCCCCATCACTTCAACCCAACGAGAAGGTACTCCCTTATAGTCATACCAACAATAAACATTATTTTTTTCATCGTGTGCAATTTGTGAAAACATTCTATCCCCCTTACTACTCCTATCTCGATGAACGACCTTGATTAGGCGAGATGTGATAACTTGTGTGTTTTGAAATTTGATGCCCCAACTGTTGTCCATTTCGATAAGCAGACTTTGCACGTTTACACTTTTCCTTAGCTAACAATCTACTTAATTCCTCTAAACTCAACAACAACACTTTATCTTCTGGAATCATAACCGGAGGTAATTTGGGCAAATCAACAAAGGCTCGACGTTGTTTAATCCCTGCCGCTAACGTCTTATAAATTCCCTTCCAAATTCGATCATGAATTTCAGCATGAACATCTTTATGAACTAACATTAAATTGGAAAAATCATTACTGCCGCCACAACAAAGCGGAACAATATGATGAACTTGATAATTTCTGGGTCTTGCACCACGATTTAAAGCAGCACGAACAACCGATTTTGGGAACACTTTGTTTAAATGGCCTTGAGCAGCTAAATGCTTTAAAAACTCACGTTGAATTTTATTGTTTTTCTCATAAGCCATACGCATTGCACAAACCGCTTCATCATCACGATATAAAACAGGCTTAACCTCTTTTTCCATACGAGAATCGTATGTAAAAACCAAATTGCCGTCTTCGTTTAAATATGTATCTATCATCCATATATTCCCTAACTTCTAAAATTCTGACTGCGATTTCTAACACTAGCGGCCCACTCATTAAAAGACCAATGTTCTTGTTGAAAACGTGGTGATTTTTGATGCGTTCTATGCAATTGATGTACTTTAGTTGGCTCTACACGAGCTGGTGGCCATGATGGTATAACTGTACGATTAGGCGACTGAGCAATAACACCATTTACAAATAAAGGTCTGCATATACTATTCGGATACCGACGTAAATATCCTGTAATTATTTTTTCAGCACGCCAAATATCACGTTCAAAACAAGCTGGTTTCATCGCAAATTGTAAATCTATCTCACCAACCACAGGCGGCAAAACAGGAATTTGCATAAAAACCTTCTTATTTTGTGGAATTGGAGCTGTTAAATGAGTCCGTGGCAAACATTTAATAATAATAAAATCACGCAAAAAATCGTGCAATCGTTCATGCAAAGCATATGGAATTAAAACCATATTCTTTAATTCCATCGTATTACCTCCCAACGCACGGGGATGAATATGATGCAAAGAATATCCTTCTGGCAAAACACCACGACGACGAATACTTAAAACATCTTTTTTAGAAAAATAATGCTCAAGCTCAACACATTCTGCCCAATTTTTAACTGTTTGACGGTATATTTTATCATTACCCAAAGTCAAATCCCACCGCACATCATTAATGGCTCGAGGAATAGATCGCACCTCAACATACCGAGATGGTATATTACCGTAATCATATTCAAAATATGTATTCCCCTTAAAATTGGTAATTCTAGTGAACATTTATCCCTCGTAATATTTTGTCAATATTTATTATAACACATTGACAAAAAAAATCAAGGGATTTTTCATAACTTATTGAAAATATAAAAATTAACCATCTAAAAAACTTTATTTATGTTGTTTTTACGTTTTCGACGACGACGCCACCATAACAATGACGGAGCTGGCGGCACTGGCATTGGTGTTACCTCGGGCTTCTTTTTCACTTTAACCTTGTTTTCTGCCAGATTAGATAAAACCATATCTTCTGTTTTTCTGGTAAATTTTATTGGAATAAAAAACCAAGCATAGAGACCAATATAATACAAAATCTCAGATGAGGAAAAATCTATCCTTTTAACCATGATAAACATCATTGCAATACACAATCTTAAAATTGTTAAAAATGAGGGAAGCATTGTAAGGTGCAGATGTCCATCTCCATGTTTTTTGGCCTCCACAATACGTTTATACCCTGACAAGAGGCCAAATGGAACAAGGAACAAAAAGCAAGAGAGATTTACGGAAAAAGGATAATAATCAATGAGTGCTGTACCTAACAAATAATACCATCCTCCAAACCAAAAAATCATACCCGGTACATCTACTATCGTCAATTTTGACCCACAAAGTGATTTAAAAATAGCTTTTAATATAATTGGTGGAAAAAAAGAATTCAGAGGATCATCTACTTTATAGTTGTGTTTTTTTGTAAAAAGAAAACATAAAATCGGCACACATTCTGAACACAAAGAGGTAATATACAAAAACCATAACAAATCACCCAGCGTTTCACCAAATATTATTCCAAACACAAGGCCAATTATCATCTGAATTAAAGTCAGCCAAGAAAAGTGAAACTCATATTCTGGAAGATCTTCCGCGTATTCTACTGGCTTACTTACTATTTTTTTTGATGGACGACTAAATAACTTTTTTAAATAATCCATATTGGGGGAATATTTCATATATTATTCACCCTCATCACTAGGTGTGCTATCCAATGCATATCCCGCCGAACGAACAGTTCTGACAATATCGGGTTCTCCACCTTCATTCAACGCGCGACGCAAACGACGAATATGCACATCAACCGTACGCAACTCAACATGAATAGAGCCGCCCCACACCAATTTCAACAATGTCTCACGAGACAATACAACACCTGGCTTTTCCATCAAATATTGCAACAATCTAAACTCTGTTGGCCCTAAATGAACCGGTCTATCTCCTCGCATTACACGACGTTTGGCAAAATCCATGGTCAAATCTTCAAAAGCCAAATTTTCTTGATGTTGTTCAGGTTGAACACGGCGCAACAATGCCACAATACGAGCCATCAATTCCGGAATAGAATATGGTTTTGTCATATAATCATCTGCTCCATAGGAAAGACCTCGCACTTTATCTGCTTCATCTCCTCTGGCAGTCAACATAATAATTGGAATATTTCTGAGCTCATAAGATTTACGCATATCACGGCATAAGTCAATACCTTGCACATTTGGCAACATCCAATCCAACAAAATCAAATCCGGTTTTTCCGTCATAGCTGTGTTCATTACCTCCTTACCATCCATAACACAAACCGTTTCATACCCTTGTTTTTCCAAATTGTATTTAAGTAATGTCACTAAAGCGGTTTCATCTTCCACAATCATAATTTTTGTCATCAGCTATTCCTTTAATTTATCTATTGCTTGTTTGTATGATTTGGCGCCAAAAATATAACTCCCAGCCACCAAAATATCTGCCCCTGCCAAAGTACACGCTGGCGCCGTTACATCATTAATCCCACCATCTACGGAAATTTGAACTTTTTTACGACCTATTAAATGTTTTAATTCGGCAATTTTATCCAATGCTTGTTTTTGAAAACTTTGCCCGCCAAATCCCGGTTCAACGCTCATCACCAACACCAGATCAATATCAGGCAAATAAGAAATAATATCAGCAACCTTTGTAGATGGTTTAATAGAAACCCCCACTTTCTTACCATGTTTTTTAATCATAGAGATGAGCGTTGGCACATCATCGGCACACTCTAAATGAACCGTAATCATATCGGCACCAGCCTTAACAAACGGATCAATAAAATCGGCCGGATTTGTCATCATTAAATGTACATCAAACACCTTGTCGGTATAAGGGCGAATAGATTTCACCACCACCGGTCCAAAAGTTAAATTTGGCACAAAATGACCATCCATCACATCGATATGAATTAGATCAGCTCCAGCATCAGCCACTTTTTTCACATCTTTACCCAAATTAGCAAAATCTGCACTTAAAATACTTGGGGCAATTTGAACCATAAAAAACTCCTTATTTTTTTTGTTAAAATATACTCGATTTTGAGAGTAATTGCAAGGGCGCAAATATGACAAAAAAAGAAAACGAGGAACCTTCATCCCTCGTTTTTTATCTACATTTCACTTAACAACTGTTTTACATACGTTAAGTTTGCATCTTTAAATTTAGATTGTTTTAACAACGCATACAATTGACATTGTTCATACAGTGGCAAAGTCCCCGTATCCATCAACATATACTCATCTGTTTTCACAAACATCTCCAATCCATATGGAGTACCGGCGGCGTCCATATTATCTAAAAATTCATTAACTAAATCGGTATAAATCCATTCTCCAGCAATGGCAGATGATGCCTCCAAAATGCCTGTTTGTTCATACCTATCCGTTTTAGCCGTTGCTAAATCCATTACTCCTTTGGGCAACACCATCGGAGAATATCCTCCAATAAAACTGGTTGGATTTTTTGGTTTTTCAATCAAACGACCATCTTGGATAATTGAGTTATTGCTGACATCTTCTTTTTCAACACCGGTAATCAACACTTGTTGTTCGTTTTTCAAAAACTCATCTACCAATTTTTTCAAATGAGAGTCTCCATTACCCGTATTCAAAATAATATCATCTGGGAAAATTAACACCCCATGGCGATCAAGAGAAACTCTGTGTGCCAACCCTAATACATGAGCCGTTCCCAATGGTTCGGATTGCACAACAAATTTCAAATCTACATCATCTGGCAAGAATGTGGAACGCAACGCATCCGCAATCACCTCACGACCAGCTTTACGTAATTTCTCCTCTGTTTTTGTATCGGTTTTTAAGGCGTCCTTAAACACTTCAATCACTTCAGCATTAGAACACACTAATGTAATATGTCTAGCCCCCATATCAACAATATCTTTTAAAACAATATCAATTAATCGCACATCACCAAAAGGCATTAATGATTTGTGAGCGACAGCTTTGGAGTGGGGATAATTGCGCGTACTTCTGCCACCACAAGCCACAATAAATTCTATATGATCATACATCGGTTATTCCTTTGTTAAGTTTAAACATAGCATTCATGATGCCCCTATAAAACACAAAAGTCAACCAATAAAAGCAAAAGTCCGTATTTATTTAACAATTTGAATGCAAGAATATTGTCGCCCCGGATTTTCGGGTTCTCTACGATAACTGAAATAATCTGATGATGTATAGGTATCAATATCTATAGCTTCAACGGATTGAATGCCTACTCTGCGAATTCTATGCTTCACATACGCCAAGAAATCAAAACACTCTTTACCATCTTTTTGAATAAAAAAGTGATATTCTGTGCGTGGAAACAACGCCTTAAAATCATCTGATACTTCAAAACTTTCCAAATGCAAACAAGGACCAATAGCAGCATGAATATGTTTTAAATTGGCACCCAATTCCAACATTTTTAAAATTGTATTTTCTATAATGCCCTGAAAGGCCCCTTTCCATCCAGCATGAACAGCACCAATCACACCATGTATATCATCTGCCAATAAAACCGGTGCACAATCAGCAGTCTTAACTGTTAAATTGATATTTGGACATTTGGTTACCAACGCGTCTACTGCCGGCATTGTATCTGTATATTCATCCAACACCAATACATCTGCTGAATGAACTTGTGTCATCAATACAGGGCGTTCGGCATTTTGAAAATCTTTTGCATTATAAAAGGCGTGTTTTATCCCTGCTAACGTTGATAAATTATACGTTTGTTCCATCTAGTAATCCTTTCTTTGCCATTTTGGCCGTGCGTCTTTTTAATCTAGCTTGTTCAAAGGCATAAGTAAAATAGTATCCCCCAATATATCCCGCAACAGCCCAAGGCAAACATCCAATAGCCATAGACAATCCCCAATCTTTTAACAACAATTTAAAAAACAACCCCCATTTTTCCCAAAATGTATATTCGGCCAAAAATGTTTCAGCAATAATAGACTGTAAACTATCATATCCACCAATACTATCAAAATTCCCCATCATCAATTGACCTGTTACATAAAACACATAGTATACAGGAACCATTGTAAAGACATTTGTCACCCATGTCCATGCAAGCCCCAAAGTCAACGAAAAACCACTGGGAGAAAAACGTTTCCATATTATCCATGTCATGAAGACTAACCACATTTGAATACCAACCAAAGGAGTCATCGCCCATGCCAATCCGACCGCCACACCTTTTGCTTTATATTCTGCTGGTTTAGAAGAGCGCAAAAGTGGTATTAACAAACGAAACTTTAACAATCGTCCAATACCTTGAAAAAACGTTCTACTACGAGCCATTAAAAATCCTCCTTTAACCGTTTTAATTTTGAACGAGGAGATGTTTTAACCAATATCCAAACACCAAACAAAATCATTGGAACACATAATAACTGTCCCATGGATAAATCACCCCAAATAAACCCTAAATGTCCATCCGGTTCTCTAAAATATTCCAAACCAAAACGGAAAACACCATATAAAATGAAAAACCAAGCCGTAACAAACCCTGTGCGCGCCCGATATTTTTGCCACCACCACCACAGCGCATTTAAAATAACAAATAACAAAACACCTTCTGCAAACGCTTCATATAATTGACTGGGATGTCTGGGTAAAGGACCACCACCTGGGAAAACCATTACCCAAGGAACAGAATGAGAAACACGTCCAAACAATTCCCCATTTACAAAGTTAGCCAAACGTCCTAAAAACAATCCAATAGGAGCAACACAAACCAAAATATCGCTCATTGCAAATGGAGATATTTCCTTATGCCAAGAAAACAACAATGTAGCGACAATCATTCCAATTAAACCACCATGGAAAGACATGCCTCCTTGCCACAAAGCCATTATCTGTAATGGAAATTCCAAATAATAACTTAAATTATAAAACAGAACATATCCTAAACGCCCCCCTAAAATAATGCCTAAAGTAGCCCATAATAGGAAATCATCTATTTTTAAAACAGTAAAAGTACTGTGCGATATGCGCGACATTTTACGTGCCATTAACCACGCAAACAACAACCCAAAAATATAGGCAAGCGAATACCATCTGATAATAATCCACCCTAATTGAAAAGCAATTGGATCAATTTCGGGAAAAGTCAGTCCTTGATACATTTTTTCCATCCTTTTTTATGGGTTTAATGTATCCAAAATCACTTAAGTTGTCAAGGAAAGAAAAACAAAAGGAAACTAGCAATTTATTTTTTAATACTTTGTGATGTGCAATCAACGTTTCTGATAATACCCGTCATAAAGTTGTGTTCAACTTGACATTTTTCAACAACAATTTCATCTTTACCAAACGATAAATTTGTCACAAATGGACCAGCTTGAGAACACGCCCCCAAAACACCACACAATAACATAGCACACAATATTTTTTGCATCTTCATCCTCCCAAAAATAAAAAAGACGCCTGATGAGGGCGACTGGAAGTTGAAAGCTATACTTTAGGTAATAGTGCAGTATATTCACCGCAACGGTTTATTTTACTGCCTTCCAGTCACATAAGACCAGTTGGCACATAAACGCTCTGGATACCAGAGCGCCTAAAGTAGAGGCTTTCAAACCTCACGGGAGGAATCACCCGCACCGCAAAGATACTATAGCATATGAATACCTACTTGTCCATACAAAAAATAAAGGCCGCCAAAGCGACCTTTTATCTTACGAATGCCGTTTCAACATTCATTGCATCAAAAGATTGATAATTCGGATAACACCTTTAAACAAATTTGATTAACACAAAACCACCAAACAACAACAATAAAAAGACAATTGACAACCATCCAAGATTTTTTTCAATGTATGCCTTCATTGGCGCACCATATTTATACAACAACCATGCAACAAGGAAAAATCTGAGCCCTCTAGAAATAACACTGGCAATAGTAAACACCCCAAAATCAAGATGTGTTACACCACTGGCAATTGTGACAATTTTATATGGGAACGGTGTTAAACCCGCACCAAACACAATCCAAGAACCCCACTCATTATAATATCCGCAAAATTGTTCAAATTGCGCACGATAATGATAAAAATCTAAGACCTTTACACCAACAGAATCATATAAAAACCATCCAATACCATAACCAAACCATCCCCCAACAACACTGGCCAACGTCGTATAGAAAGCTATTTTAAAGGCCTCTGTTCTACGCGCCAAAATCAATGGGATTAACAACAAATCTGGCGGAATTGGAAAAAAAGAACTTTCCATAAATGAAATAACAATCAACGCTGTTAATGCATAAGGTCCTGACACCAACCCCATACACCAATCATAAATGGATTTCATCATTTTATCCCAATATTTTTTCATGTTTGACATTCCTTTTTATAAATACTATAATAACCGAAGTTATAACTATTTTATGAGGTAAAATCAATGAAAAAAATCTTTTTAGCTATTTTGTTAGCTTGTGGATTAACCGCTTGTGGCATTGGGGACACAAACACAACTTATGAACGTTCTTCAATCGGACAACAAGGATCCGTTTCCTATGGTACAATTATCAGCATGAGTGTTATCAACACAGCTGGCACAGACTCGGTTGGTACATTAGGTGGCGCCATCGCCGGAGGTGCAGCTGGTTCTATGATTGGTGGTAATACAGCCGTTAACATTATTGGCGGTGTTGGTGGTGCTATCTTAGGAGGTATGGTTGGCAGCGCAACTGAAAAATCATTAACCAAAGACAACGCAATGGAATTCATTGTTCAAAAACAAAATGGACAAGTTATTGCCGTTGTTCAATCCAATGAATTAAATTTGCGTGTTGGTGATCCCGTGATGTTAATCTCAACCGGTGGAACAACACGCATTCGTGCGCGCATGTATTAAGATTTTATCAATTTTTCAAAGCCTTCCTTTAATGGGGGGCTTTTTTTTGTTGACAACCTCTTCTTTTGTTTGTATGAACAAGATATAGAAAAGGAGTCAAAAATGCATTTAAGTATCTTTTTAGTTATCGTCTGTACTTTAGCTGCTTTATGGTTTGTGGCCGGTACTTATAAAAAAGTAAACAGCAAAATTACAATTGATGATGCCGTTGATGAATACAATGATAAAAAAACACAAGAAAAAGCACAAAAAATCAAGAAAGGAAAAAAATAATGAAAAAAATTCTATTAGCTGCAACAGCTGTTATTTTTGTTGGTTTTGTTGCTAGTTTTTCCGGGAAATTAGTAGAAACAAACACCTTTGGTAATTACCAAGTAAAACAAGCCGCCATTACCGGTGACATTTCCATTCATGATGAACCAGGCCTTTATTGGCAAGGTTTCGGTTCCATTACAACCTATCCAATTTCCGAAGATTTAGATTTTGAAGATGCTGGAATTGAAGTGCGCTTTAATGATGGTTCTGTTGCAAAAGTAAAAGGTACTGTAAAATTCAAATTATCTTTAAAACCAGAAATCCAAAAAGTATTACATCGTGATTATGCTGGATTCCAAAATGTTGTTACAGACTTAATTCAAAAGAATGTTCAAGAAGCGTTAGGCAATACCGCAACATTAATGGTAGCTGAAGATTCTTATTCCGCCAGACGTGCTGAATTTTCAGATATTGCAAAACGCCAATTAGAACAAGGTATTTTTAGAACAGAAACAAAAAATATTGACTCTATTGACGAAAACGGAACAAAATTTAAAAAACGCGTTATTGAAGTTGTAGAAGATGAACATGGCAATCCAATCGTTCAAAAAGAATCCTTATTAAAACGTTATGAAATTGAAATTTTGCAATTTGTTGTAAATGACTTTGAATACGATTCAAAAATCAACGAATTGATTGCGAAGAAAAAAGAAGCCGAACAAATCAAAGTCGTGGCTGCAGCTAATGCTGAAAAAGCCAAACAAGATGCTTTGACTGCAGAAGCTGAAGGCAGTGCCGCCATTGCCAAAGCAAAAGCCGAAGCTGAAGTGTTAAAAATGACTGAAGTGGTGGAAGCTCAAAAACGTGCTGAAGTTGCTAAATTAGAAGCCGAACGTGCAAAATATGAAGCCATGAAAATTAAAGAACAAGGTGAAGCAGAAGCTTATGCCAACAAATTAAAAGTACAAGCTGGTTTAACACCATTAGAAGAAGCCATGATTGAAAAAGAAACACAAATCGGCGTGGCCGCAGAACTTGCTAAAGTTCAATTCCCACAAACAATGGTTATTTCCGGTGGTTCTGGCACAAATGGTGGTGTAAATCCATTTGACGCCGTTGGTTTAAAGGCTTTGTATGATTTATCAAAACAAATGTCAAACAACCCATATGGAAGTAGCAGATAAACATTAAGCTGTACACAAAAAACCTTGGATAAATTATCCAAGGTTTTTTATTTATATTTCGTTGAATAAGTTAATCCATATTCAAAAAAGGGGGAAAATATCTGGTGCATCTAATCTTTATGATACGGATGACCATCTAAAATTGTTTTGGCACGATAAATTTGTTCTGCTAACACCACGCGCATTAACATATGTGGCAATGTCATACGTCCAAAAGACAACTTCAAATCAGCGCGCTGTCTTAAATGTTCGGAATGCCCGTTTGCACCGCCGATTAAAAAAGCAACCGTACCTATACCGCCATCTTGCCACACACGCATGCGTTCGGCCAACTGACGAGAAGACAATGTTTCACCCCGTTCATCTAACACGACAATTTTTGTATCGTTTGGCAAAGCTCTCAATAACAAATCCGACTCGGCTACCTTTAATTCATCAACAGGTAGAACACGTTTTTCTTCCACCTCTTTAACTTCAACAGACCATCTGGTTTTGCTGATATAATCGTTTATCAAAGCCTCCTCTGGGCTTTTTTTCTTCATTTTTCCAACGGCACCAATTACAATTTTCATTGACATTTCTTTTCATATTTAACAGGCAATAAATCGCCAATTTTTCGAACATCATATCCTTGTGCATTGTCTGCTGGCACCACAACCAACGTATTTTCATCACCATAGTCCGCAATAAATTCACGACATCTACCACACGGAGAAACCAAATAAGCTTCTTTATCCCGAGCCACTGCAATCAATTTAATTTTCATATCTTCTTCAGCCATCACGGCATGAGCAATTGCCGATGTTTCAGCACACATCGCAACAGATGGCTGAGTCGTTCCCAAATTTAATCCAGTATATAAATGCCCATTTTGTGTTAACAATGCCGCCGCTACCACAAAGTGATGTCCATCCTTTTGATACCGTTTTTTAATTAAATCCCGAGCAGCTTGAATAACTTGTTTGACATGTTCTTGTTCCATCTTAGTTTACCTCTTTAATCAATGCATCTAAAGAATCGCGGGCCTCCTCTTTATACTCAACAATATCTTCTTTTATTTCTTCGGCCCCTTGTGTTACTTCTTTTTCAATTTCTTCACCGATTTTTTTAATTTGTTTTTCCTTTAGTGCCCCTTGTTCATAAGATTTAATATCTTGCTTGATTGTTTCCGGAATGAATTTTTCCAAAACACTCGCTGATTGTTGGATATAATAAACACTAATATTTTCTTCTTCAGCTGTTAATAACTGTTTAGAAGAAAAAACCATAGAAGCTCCGATATAAACAACGCCAATTAATAACCATGCTCGAAAAACACCAAACAACAATCCCAAAATACGATCCAATCCACTTAGGGAACTTTCACGTAATTTTGATGTAATGCCCGCATTTAACAATGTCATAAATACCAATACACCAATCGCCACTAATGTCGCCCCAACAATGCCCGCAATAACTTCGTTATCTATCACTTTTCCCATTAAAGGTTGCATCAAAGAATAACTATACAATCCTGCAATACCTGCCACAATCCACGAAGTAATTCCCAATAACTCACGCACCAAACCACGATACAACGCAAAAATAACCGATAAAAATACGGTGATAATAACTAAGATATCAACAACACCCATTATTGTCCTCCTGTGAATAAATCCACTAATGTTTTTAAATGACCAACTTCCATAATTTTAATGTCAGTTTGTTTATTTTTGGTTTGACGTCTTGGTGGTATCATTGCCCGTTCAAAACCAAGCTTTGCAGATTCCTTTAATCGCAAATCTGGTTGAGAAACAGCTCTAGCCTCACCCGACAACCCAATTTCACCAAATACGACCATATCAGCCGGTACGGGTTTTTGTACCAATGATGATACAATCGCTGCTGCCACTGCCATATCACATGCTGGCTCAGTAATTTTTAATCCACCAGCCACATTTAAATAAATATCTTTATTGGCAAATGAAACACCACATCTGGCCTCCAACACGGCTAAAATCATGTTAAGCCGACCACTATCCCATCCCACAACAGCTCGTCTAGGAGCAGAACCACCTTGAGGCGCAACAAGCGCTTGGATTTCCACCAACATTGGGCGAGACCCTTCAACACCGGCAAACACACAGCTACCCGCAATATTACCACGACGTTCAGCCAAAAATAATGCCGATGGATTAGGCACTTCAGACAAACCCAATTCCGTCATTTCAAACACGCCAATTTCATCGGTTGCACCAAATCGGTTTTTAACCGAACGCAAAATACGGAAATGATGTCCTCGATCACCTTCAAAATACAAAACCGTATCCACCATGTGTTCCAACACTCTAGGTCCAGCCAATGTTCCTTCTTTAGTCACATGCCCCACTAAAAACAACACAAAACCCTTGCGTTTGGCAAGACGTATCAACTCATGACCGGCAGCACGAACCTGACCAACTGTCCCAGGAGCAGAATCCAACGAATCTACATACATGGTTTGAATAGAATCAATGACAACAATATCAGGCGCATCTGACGTATCCAATGTAGCCACAATATCTCGCACATTAATAGCGCTTGCTAAATCAACCGGTGCATTTGCCAAACCTAAACGTTGCGCGCGCAATCTAACTTGATCAACAGATTCCTCACCCGAAATATATGCGCATTTTGTAGGAGCCCCCTCTTTATTAACACCACTTGCCAATTTTGAAACGGCTTGTAACAACAATGTAGATTTACCAATACCAGGATCCCCACCCACTAAAATCACAGAACCAGGAACCAACCCACCACCACAAACACGATCTAACTCTCCAATATTGGATTTTAATCTGAATAAAATTTCGGGTGCTCCTTTTAAATCAGAAAATTGCAATTTACGTCCACCTTGTCCACCAGTTGCTGTGGGACTTTCAAGCTGCGGAACCTCCTCCTCAACAATTGTATTCCATGCATTACACGCTGGACATTTACCCGCCCACTTAGCAAAAACAGAACCACATTCTTGGCAAACAAATCGTGTTTGAGCTTTTTTTACCATCCTAAACCTTTACTTCCATTTTGATTGGTCCCGTTGCAGAGCCTGCCACAAATTGACGCACATATGGATTTTTTGTTTTCTCTAGTTCTTTAACCGTTCCAATCCAAATAATTTTACCTTCATATAACATAGCTATTTTATCAGCAATTTTTTTAGCCGAGTTCATGTCGTGCGTAATCGTCAATGCCGTTGCACCCAATTGTTTAACAGTTGACACAATTAAATCGTTAATCACATCAGACATAATCGGATCCAGTCCTGTTGTCGGCTCATCAAAGAAAATAACCTCTGGATTTGTTGCAATAGCACGTGCCAATCCTACTCGTTTTTTCATCCCACCCGATAAATCGGCAGGATATACATCAGCGACATCTTTGTTCAACCCAACCTGAGCCAACTTTTGAATCGCAATCTGTTTTGCCTCAGCTTTGGATACAGTTTTGTTTTGTAGCAAAGAAAACGCCACATTTTCCCAAACAGATAAACTATCAAACAAGGCTGCGCTTTGAAACAACATACCGATTTTACCATTGACTTCATCACGTTCGGCCGATGTTAATTCAGATAAGTTCATACCATCAAATTCAACATATCCTTTATCTGGTTGTAACAATCCCAAGATACACTTCAATGTAACAGATTTACCCGTTCCGGAACCACCGATAATAACTAAAGATTCACCTTTAGCAACTTCTAAATCTACTCCATTCAAAACTTTTTTCTTTCCAAATGCTTTGTACACATTCGTCAACCTAATCTTAGGTACATGATTCCCCATTTTTTTAGATGTTTTTACTCGAGAACGTATCGGCAACAATTTCATCAGCATTCTTCTCATAGCGCGAAAAATACCTCCGTCAAAATATAGTTAAAAATTAAAATCAAAATACTGGCTGAAACCACAGCGTTCGTTGTGGCTTGACCAACTCCTTGGGCACCACCTTTGGAATAAAAACCATTATAACATCCCAAAAGCGCGATAATAAAACCAAATACAGCCGCCTTAGTCATACCAGAAATAATATCCATCGCCTGTAAATATTGCCATGTATTCATCAAATATGTACTAGCGTTGAAACCCAACTTATAAATACCAATTAAATAACCACCGCAAATACCAATAATATCTCCAATTAACACTAAAATAGGCAACATTACAACTCCCGCCAAAATTCTCGGAACAATTAAATACCGAAACGGATTTGTGGATAATGTTGTCAATGCATCAATTTGCTCTGTTACACGCATAGTCCCCAATTCAGCTGCCATTGCTGCACCAATACGACCTGCAACCATCAAGCCAGCCATAACAGGAGCCAACTCACGAGTTACAGAAATTAACACAACCATTGCAACCGGCCCCTCAGAAGAAAACGAAGAAAACCCTGTGTACGTTTGTAACGCAATCACCATACCCGAAAACAATGTTGTCAAGGCCACCACAGGCAATGAATAAAAACCAATTTCAACTAATTGAGTCCCAAACGCCTTTAAATAAAAGGGGCGCTTAAAACATTGTACCAATGTTTCAAAAGCAAACAACCCCAATCGACCAGCCGCAACAAAGAAGTTAATAAACACCCGACCAATTTTATCTACAAACTGCAAATCTAGAGTACGTTTCATTCAGCCTGTCCTTTCTTTTATTGCCCTCAGTATAGCCTTGTTTTATAGTAAATGCAACAAAAAAGCTCCTCTATTATTGAGTGTTTTTATACTGAATTTAGAATACAAAAAGCTTGAAATATCTTTCATTTTATGACAAAATAGAAGAAGCGAGGATTGCTCATGAAATATATTATACTGTTTTTATGTTTTGGATTAATAAGCTGTTCTAACACACTGCCTTATGTAGATTCTTATTCTGGAATTGCCGGAGGACCATCATTGCAACGCTCTACACCAAACAAAGTAGCAATTTGCTTTAATAAGAATCACAACGACATGCAAACTTTGCAAACATTGGCCAATACTGAATGCGCAAAAACATCCAAAAAAGCCAAATTGGATAGAATAGCTCCTTTTTCATGTAGTTTAATCACGCCATCAACTGCCTACTTTGATTGTTATTAAACAATTTTTATTTTCTTATTTTATTGTGAGTATTTTTTTGTATCAATTGAGATGCAGCGAATGAAGGTGTGTGCGATATACAGAAAGTCACCTCTGGTTTTTGCGCTAATAATGACTTTTTGTTTGAGGGGTGTTCTGTCGTAGAAAAACAAGTCCTAACAGATACGTCTTCCTTAAAATTATCATTATTAAATGTTGTTTGTCTTAATATGTTCACCGCAGTTTTTGCATTCTTTGCAATATTTGGATTAACAGAATTTTGATACCCCTTTAAAGCATTGTATAAATCTATATTTTTATATTTTTCTGCATAATCTTTCATTAAACAAATAATATCAGGACCAGGACCATCCGCCATAAACTCTGATCGTTTTATAGCAAACAACATATGTCGCTCAATATTTTTTTCCGTTTGATTTTTATTACCTAAAAGAACACGTTTTAACCACGCCATATGATGATAAGGGTTTGACCCCTCCCCAAAAGGGGGTTCAGAATAATGATCATATCCGCCCGTTTCATTTTTAGGGCAAATATGTTTTCGCTCTCCAAACTTACTCAACATATTATCAACAACCCGTATTGCATCGTTTTGCGATACATTATCCGTTCCATTTTGAAACAAAACATCTGCAACAGGCACATGTCTTATATCTTGCATACCACAACAAATCATTAAGTTATCTATAACAATTTGCATTGCAGAACCACACAAATAAGCCTCTTGTTCCGATGGAGAACAAGCGTATATTTTCATAATATCTTGTTCTGATACCTCTTTGGCTCTTTGCTCTGGTGTTAACATTTGTCTTTGTTCAGATAATGTATTAAGGTTGTTATATACACATTGTGAAGCTTCTAACACTTTTTCAAAACCAATATCATATCCTTCAATCTCTTGATATTTTTCTGGAAATTTAATTCTGTGATATTGACACAAATGCGTTATTTCATGAAATAAATTATCAACCATTTCTGCAACTGTTGCCTTATTCAAAAAATCATTATTTACATTAATAAAGATTGTTTGAGGATAATCCATCATTGTATAAGCAACATTTAATCCATTATCATTTTTATATTTTATATTCAATCCATCATACGGAAAAAAGTCTTTAGATGCCTTCAATAGCTCCAATGCCAAAACACCAATACACTTTATTTTTTCTTGCTTTATACCATTTTGAAACACAAAACACGCATTTATAAATTCTTTGGACTCTTTTAATTTCTTAAATACCTTCTTTGTTCTATTTATTGCCCCATTATATGCATTAAGAGGCATTTTGTATTTTGGTCGGATAAAAGAACTTAACTTTAAATAATCGCATATACCTCGAGGCGAATAATATCCCCACTTGTTTTTTCTGACCTGACCTATCTCTCGAAATAAAAGACACCATTCATCTGTTGAAGCATTAAGTAATTGTTGGGATGTGATACTCGCCAACTTTTTCACCCTATTTTCATAAACAATACCATCCAGTATTTCTTTAATGCTTTTTTCACTCATAAGATAAATCCCTTAAAAATAAGCAGACCCTTATATTGTATCACAAAAAGCAAAAAAAGTCAAAAATCAGCCTTTTTTCTTAACAAAATGCCATTGAATCACAGCAATTGCAAACAACAATGGTAATGTGGCCTCACCTGACTCTTCAAACAAAACAATCCAAGACTGTGCCAATGGATCCAAAGACTCACCAACAGCTTTACGATAGTTGCCAGGAAAACGATCTGCGAACTTTGTAACAATGCCGACACCCCCCATAGCCGCAATTGTCCAACAAATCGGATTAAACTTTAAAAAGCCTTTAATTAAGGTTGGGGTATACTTTACCAACAACCAAACAACAACACTAATAACCGTTAATAGAATAACAGCTGATAAAATTTTTTCTTCTATTGGATTATTTGGATTCGTAAAAAATCGGATTTTAAAAGCCGTTGTATCTTTTGATGGAATCCAGTGTTGAACCCCCATTTCACGTAATACAGCACACCCCAACAAAAATAAAAAAGCAACATAGGAGGGTAGTAATTTTTTTGTATTAAAATCCTTTGCAAAGGCTAACACAACAACTGCAGATAACGTATACCCTGTATAAGTGATGATTTCCATGACACCACCTGTAAACCCTTTGATAAACGCCGCTGTTTCACCAAAACAATATAATGCAAATATGCCAACATACAATAAAACAAAAACAGATGCAAACAAAGGATGTAAAAGTAATTTTTTCATGGGGGAAATTCCTTTTAGACATAATTTATATATGAAATAAGTGTAATATGTTTCAATTTAAAAGTCAAGCAATCAAAAACATACACGACATTAATGCCGTTATTATCTTCCATCCTTTTTACTTAGCTGACGTTCCAATAAAATCTTTGCGCGTTGTTTGCGCTTAAAAACAGCCATTGCTTGTCTAAATACAGTGTGGCGATTAATTGCCCTATTTGGCAACACCTGCAACGATTGACAAGATGTTTTTAAATCATCATTCACAGAAAAATCCACACCAGCCATTGTCGCCAACTGTCGACGTTTAAAAACAGATAATTTTTCTATCTTTTCCTCAAACCCCATACAATTATTCTGAGAAATTTGTTTTGTATCCTTCAACAAAGACAGCTCCCCATCTAATGCCTCTATTAACAATGGATCTTTGTTTTGTGCAATCTCATATAACTGTTTACCCTTTATATTACCTTTACAAAACAAATCTTCATAACCCTGAGCCATCAAATGTTTTCTCAATACAGCAACATTATAGGGTTTGTTGTTTAAAAGAGCGTGCTCTATTGGTATTACACCATCTGTATCAGCCAACATTAAATCGGCACCAGAATGAGCCAAAACCTCAATAGCTTCCGGTTTTGAATAAATAGCAGCTGTTTTTGCCAATGGATATTCAGAATTCATTGTTGTCATAACAGCGCCCGCTCTGATTAACAATAGACTAATACCAATACGATCTAAATATAATGAATGTTCCAGAGGCATTTTATCCGCAATCACTTTATCTTTGCAATTTATAACATTTGGTAAATTCGGATTTGCCCCACTATCTAACAATATTTTCACTTTTTGATAAGCAGATTGAGCAATTTCTGCTGACGTTTTTTTGTCCTGTGGACATCCTCGATACTCAACTGCACAAAACAATGGCGTACGTCCCATTTTATCACGTTGGTTTGGATCTGCCCCCAAAGAAAGCAACAAAGAAACATCCATCTCATTTCCATATCGACACTGCTCAATTAGAGCTCTTGATAACATTTGAGAGGCAGTTTCCTCACCATAAAGATTACCAGAAATATCTTGCAGAGAAATACCAAAAATTTTATTTAATCGCATTTGGTTTTTACTAGACAGGCGTTCAATTCGTCTAAATAACGTATTCCAATCTTGAGTTAATTCGTACGTTTTTCTTTCCGGAAAAACACCATGATAAACAGCTTGTACCCAATCTGTTTCTTGATCATCATGAGCTCGCTGGCTCGCGGCCTTCATAACCTCTTGATATGCCAAATTATTCTTATCTCTTATAAGACCACAATCGCACAACGCCTTAAAAACATCCATGTCTCCATTTTTTACAGCCCAATAAGCCGGAATATACCCATTTTTATCAGGTCTATCAACTGGAATCCCACGCTTAAATGCCTCATAAACAACCTTTGCAGAGCGAGATAAAACAGCGTATTTCATTAAATCATTACCTTGATTATCTACAGCAGCAACATCTAAGCCCTCATGACGCAAAAACAATATACCCACGCCATGCATACGCTTTTCTAATGCAACCATAGCGGGCGTTTGTCCATTTCTATTTCTTACATTCACATCTGGCTTTAAAGATAAAACTATTTTTGTTTTTTCATAAGTATCGTCATGTTCCATCGCCGTCCAAATTGGCAAGCGGCCATAACGTTTATCCGCAATATTGGGATTTGATACAAAATCAGCATAAAAAGCAACCTCTTCTTTATTTCCGTTCAAAACCGCCTCGGCAAAGCCGCTATCTATTTGCTGCTGAGATAAACGGAATGAAGTTGTCATCGGTGCCACTCCTTACCATCTTTCGATTGAAAAATATCTCTCTTTGCAATACGAATAGCCGTTGTAGGATCTACAGGCCGCGCATTATTTGCCTTTTCATATAATTCAAACAACTCACACACCTGTTGTTTAGATGCATACTTTTGCATTGTTCGTAAAGCTTTTGCTTGGTGTGGAGCCAATAAAACATAATCAACCTCTTTTGAAAAGGTCTTTGTTTTTGTGGGATGCCCCCCCCCTTGCAATTCTATAATTAAGCGTTGAATATCAGTTCCAATAAAGGAAAAGAAAAATCGACGCAAGGCTCTTTTTACAAATGCCATATTCGATCTCCACAATAAAAAAATTCCCCACAGTCATTCTATTTAGAATAGAATAACACAGCTTTATATATTTGTCAACTATTTTTTAGAACGGATCAGTTTCCGCTTTATATGGGCGATTAAGTAATCCCCTCAAAACATCATCAACCGATTGACCATTATATAGAACACCTTCAACTGCTTCGCAAATAGGCATATCCACATTTAATGCTCTGGCACGTTTCATGACAGCCGCTGCCGTTGGCACACCTTCCACCGTCGCAGTAGATTCTGCTAACACTTGTGTGGCATTACCATGACACCCTAGCTTATATCCAAAAGAATAATTTCGAGATTGCGTCGAACAACATGTCAACACCAAATCACCCACACCAGACATCCCCAACACCGTTGATCGATGACCTCCTAACGCACGAGCAAAACGAGCCATTTCACTCAAGCCACGTGTAATCAGCGCTGCGCGCCCATTGTCACCAAAGCCACACCCATCTACAACACCAGCAGCAATAGCAATAACGTTTTTGAGAGCTCCACATACTTCTGGCGCTACGATATCCGTTGAAAAATACGGACGAAACATAGCTGAACCCATCATTTGAACCAACTGTTCAGCCAACTTCCCATCTTCGGCTGCAATTGTTGTTGCTGTTGGATTACCCTTTGCCACCTCTGCTGCAAACCCAGGGCCAGACAACACACAAATTATAGCTTCGGGCAAAACCTCTTTTGCCACCTCGGTTAACAACAAACCTGTGGAGACCTCAATTCCTTTTGCACATAAAACTAGAGGAATCTCTTTACGCCACATTGGCTTCAATGTTTCTAAAACCGAACGCGTAAATTGAGCAGGAGAAACCAATAAAACAACATCGGCAAAATCAACTGCTCGTTTTAAATCAGACGTTGCCACAATATTTTCGGATAATATGGCAGAAGGCAAAAACTTATTTGTATGTTCTTCACTAATCGAAGTAACAACATCTTCTTCTCTTGCCCAAACAAGAACATTGTTACCAGCGCGCTCAGCCGTTATAGCCAACGCTGTTCCCCACGCTCCTGCTCCAATAACTGATATATTTGCCATACAATCCTCTATCCGTTTACTGTCTTTTCAGCCAACTCTTTCGCGGCAACATAGTTAAACTTACCCGTTCCAAGTAATGGTGGCTCATCTGTTGTAATCACGCGACTTGGAATACCGAGTTCTGTCACCCCGGCGGCTTTAAAGGCCGCAATCATTTCTTCTTTTGTAATATCTTTACATGTTGTAATCAAAACGATTTGTTCACCCTTTTTAGCATCCGGAATATTCACAGCTCCCGTAATATAACCCGGCCATCTTTTTTCAATAACCATTTCTACGCTGAGCAACGATACCATTTCGCCACCGATTTTAGCAAAACGCTTACTACGACCCTTGATATAGATATAACCTTCTTCATCAATGGATACAATATCACCCGTATCATACCAACCATCTTTTGGTGGATCTAATTCTAATGGTTTGTCATAACGCATATACCCTTGCATAATGTTCGGGCCTTTAACCAAAAGTTCTTTACCTTCTTTAATACCCTCAACTTCACGCAGTTTATATTCCATACCGGCCAAAATGCGTCCAACGGAACCTTTTGAATGGTGCAAGAAACCATTTACCGCAATAAATGGAGAACATTCTGTTGCACCATATCCTTCAAAGATACGTACGCCAAATTTTTCTGACCAAATACGACGTGTTTCATCTTTTACCTTTTCGGCACCGCTGGCAACAATACGCAAGCTGTTAAAATCATATGGATTGGCACATTTTGCATAACCAGCCAAGAATGTATCTGTTCCAAAGAAAATCGTTGCTTTACTGGAAGCACAAATTTCTGGAATCACACGATAATGAAGTGGTGTCGGATACAAGAATGTTTTAATACCCGTTGCCAATGGTAAAATCAAGCCAGCACCTAACCCAAACGAGTGGAACATAGGTAAACAGTTCAACAATACATCTGTTGGATATACATCGAAACGACACAACACTTGATAGCTGTTAGCCAACATATTGCTGTGTGACAAAAATACAGCCTTTGGCATACCTTCGGAACCAGATGTAAACAATACAACTGCTGTATCATCGCCCGTCACATTACCACCAGATGTTTTCTTATAGGCACGTTCTGGACATAATGCACCATAAACACCAAACAATTTATCGGACGTTGTCAAAATGTCTTTTAAATTTTCCAAATAAACAACTCTAACACCACCAGCTTCAATTTCCGCAACCAAATTATCCAATTTAGCCAATTGAACCACTTTTTTTGCAGTAATAATTGTTTTTAATCCAACTGTTTGACATGTCGCCAAAACTTGTTTCGGACCTGATGTAAAGTTAATCATACACGGCACTTTACCAAAAGCTTGCAACCCTAAGA
Source organism: Alphaproteobacteria bacterium (assembly GCA_017559525.1). Taxonomy (GTDB): domain Bacteria; phylum Pseudomonadota; class Alphaproteobacteria; order CAAHEQ01; family UBA3637; genus UBA7488. The sequence continues at coordinate 54,554 of JAFYRI010000014.1, forward strand.
AAGCCAAAGCACACCCACCAGATGTCGGCATCATTAAACCAACATATTTTTCATCTGAAATAACTTTATTCATCAAACGACCCAAGACGAATGCCTTCAAAAAGACAGCCATAAACTTCATTGGTTTTCTGGCAGTATCTTCCATAATATTTTTAAAACGACCAGCCATTTTCATGGAACGTGCAATAGTTTTAAACAATGGGGCCGATTTATCATAACTGTCAAATGTCATAGATGCCATCACATCGTATAACTTAGAACTGATTTGCTCACGCACTTCACGATTTGGCAATCCATCTTTAACCGTTAATTCTACAGGAGGTAAAATAGTTAACTTAATTTTTGGGAACCATCTAAAGTCGGCCTTTTTACCTAAAACACGTGAGAAAATTGCATGTTTTGCACCATCAATACGAATTGGTAAAATTGGGGCATTTCCCTTTAGCGCCATCATGGCTGGACCTTCGTAAATTTTCATACGAGAGTTTCCACCATCCATAAAGCCTTCCGTCAAAATCATACACAATTTATTTTGCTGTAATTCTTCGGCCATATCTTTAACTGCAAACGGGCTGACTGGATCAAGCGGTTTAACTTCAACCAAATTTGTCATAAACTTAACGATTGGTTTGTCCATTAATTTATCGCTAACCGTAAAGACAATTTTCTTATCAATAAAAGCTGAAATTAACAACACATCCAAGTATGAGGTATGATTTGTCACAATCAAAGCACGCGGTCCAGCTACAGCCAAATTTTCAAGCCCTTCAATTTTAGCATCAAAAACGGCACGGAAAACTTTTCGGAACAATTCGCGACGTGAATTAATGGGCATCAACCTAATCATATACAAAGCAAAAAACAAATTAACTGTGGCCAATAGCCCAACAATAGTCAACAATTCAAACCCAATAAAATGCAATGCTAACATAAGAACTAATCCACTAACAACCGCCAGTGCATTTACCATATTGGAAAAAGCCATAATACGCCCCAAATATCTAAAAGGTGCATTAATTTGCAACAAAGCATAAAAGGGAATAATATAGAAAGCAGACAACCCACCCAAAACAAAAGTATCAATCAAAATACGCAAATAATTAATATCCGTTGTAAACATTTTGGCAACAGTAATGGCCTTATCTGACTGAGGCAAATTACCTCCTGCAGATACAACATCAAACAAAAATAATGACATTAACAACGAAACAAATGCCGTCCAGGCTCCCATATTATTTTTACGAGACATACGAGCATATAAGAAAGACGCACCAATATATCCCAAAGAAAACAAGCCAGACAAAAACAAAACAACCGACCAACGAGCGTTTAAAACATAACGTCCAAATTCAGCGGAAAACGCAATAAAAACACTGGCCAACAACCAAAACCATGCAACCCCAGTTAAATATGTCCACACATCAAAATTGTTTTTAATTTTCTCTGCAACCGCACCAAAAGCTTCAATCGGAGACTTTACAATAACCATATCTGGCTCAATAGCATCTGTTTTTGGCAACTTTAATGAGATTAAAAAACTAATCAGCGACAAAATAAAAGCAACCGAACACACAACATAATATGCAGTGTCAAACTTTACAATGCTGGTTAATAATAAAGCAGCAAAAATACCTCCAATTGCTGTTGACATTTTCAACCAAATATTACCATTGTTTAACTTTGATTTATCAACCAAAACAGGTAACAAAGAATAATCGGACACACGAGAACAAGCGCTGACAAATCCTAAAGAAGCTGTAATACAAACCAACAACCATCTAGAATCCAAAGATAAACTCAACAAAGCCATAGCCATAACACCAACTTCTATGACACGAATAACTTGCAATACCTTTGTCTTTGAAAACTTATCCGTAAACTGTCCAGCAAAAATAGATGCAAAATAAAAAGATAATGCATACAAAATAGCTGTACAAACAACAATCGCGGGATTATATTGTGTCATTTTATATGTCACAAAAAACAAAAATACAGTTCGAATAAAACCATCATTAATGGCAGAAAAAAAGTGGGGCACCAACAATGGCAAAAAGCGTTTATCCTTTAACATATTTTTTAACATAAAGTTCTCCTGTTATCATACAAATATATTTTTCTATATCATAAAGACGCAAAAATCGCAAGATGAAAAAAATACCCCCCTTGAAACACCATCAACAAAAGAGCCTTGACAAGTTGTTTTTTTCGAGATACTGTAAAATTATAATTATTTTAAGCAAGTTAGGAGATTTTTCATGACAAAAAAAGAACAACCCAAAAAGACAACCAAAACAACAAAAACAACAAAAACAGAAACAAAAAGAAATTTATCCTTTTGGCCTGCTAATACCTCCCGCGAAGATAAGGTTTCTTTACTCAGCTTTTGCTTGGGTATGATTGTAATGACATGCTTTTTTGTTTTAGACTTACAAATTCGAGACAATTTTCAAAAGCAAGATTCAAACTCTTATTTAAAATTGCTAACTCGGCAAATGCAAATGGAACAAAGAACAAGACATCATTTTCCTCATTGCAATTGTAAACAGGCAACATGTCCTGCAGCAAAAATCAACAAGCCAACATTAAAATGTCCTCCAGTTTGGCAACGTCAAGTCATCTTTAACCCCTTAGAATACGCCCCTTATGACGCTCAAGGAACATTAACAATATCCGGCAACATATATCACTCCCTACCAAAAGGAGTTAAATATCATATAGAAAAAGCCGATGTATTCGTTAACCCAAAAACATCTTACTCCGATGAATGGTGGACAAAACATTGGACGGGTTCCTATGGTATATCAAAAGTGGATGAACGCGCTTTGAAATACAACAAGGCTGGTACTGTTCAAACAAATGGGGACTTTTCTATTACCAATTTACCCTCCGGCACCTATTATGTTGGGGCAACTGCCTGTGTATCCAAAAAAGCTGGAACTCCCTGCCGCAATATACGTTGGGGAACAGAAGTTTCCATAAATGAAGATACGAAAGTTACCTTAAACAAAGTTTTCACAAAAAGAAAACAACGTCCTAGAAAATAAAAAAACACAAAAAAATCAAACACCGACATTTTCTGTCGGTGTTTTTTTTCGTTTCTTTCTTTATAAATTTTATGTCTTATTAAATTTTTTTGAAAAAAACAAAATTTTCTCTTTTTTTTTAATTTTTTTTTTGCTATACTGCATCATATGATATCATAAGAGAGGAAAAAAACATGAAACGTTTAGGGCTTTTTTCAATTGCATTGTTGGCTGGCTGTGTGCCAACACAAAAAGAATACACTATTATTCGCGAAACATCTCGTCCTGTTGTCCAAACGGAAGAGCAAAGCATAACTCCAGCACAATCTGGGGCTGTTGAAACAAAAACAACTGCTGTTGTTTCAGAAACAACTCCAGCAACCTCTCCTTGTCCTCATGTGGCTCCGAATGGCAAGCCAGCTTGTATGCAACCTGCTCCAACCTATTTCGCAGGCACATACAATCAACCACAAGGTGTTTACCAAACGCAACAACATATCGCTTATCAATCTGGAGGTTGCGGGGGTCAAGTTATGTGTGGACAAAATTTAGCATCTACATTGGGTGGCACTATTATGAATATGCCCGCTCAAACAATGCATGCAACTTCCGTGCCAATACAGATGCCAACACAACAAGTTCAAGTTCAATCTATGCCTTTAACAATGCCTGCAGCGCCACAAATGATTCAAACAGAGGTATTCTATGAAACACAAACAGTTCCAATGAATGCTCAAATCATGGCTCAAATGCCAACGGCCGTTCAAGCTCAATTGATGGGAACTCCCGATGTTATTTTACAACATCCGATTAATCGTGACTTGGTAAAATGTTCATTTGGAGATATGAACTGTCTTATTGCATACGAAGCACAAGGATATGCTCAATTACACAACACAACAGTTGCTCCAACATATAATGCTGTTGTACCAAATCAAAATTATACAGTCAGTGGTACATGGCAAGATAACAACAATATTCCTCGGTGGTAAATGTTAGGGCGCACTCACACTGTTGCCTTTGAAGGAATAGAAGTATTAAAAGTCGGGACAGAGGTTCGTATTATGGACGGTCTGCCCGCTTTTTCTATTGTGGGATTGGCAGATAAAGCAGTTGCCGAAAGCAAAGAACGCATTCGGGCGGCTTTAACCGCAGTTGGACTCTCTTTGCCCGCTGCACGCATCACCGTTAATTTAGCGCCCGCTGATCTTATTAAAGAGGGAACACACTACGACTTACCTATTACCGCCGCCTTATTGGCTGCTATGGGCATTTTGGCACCAACTGCCGTTGAAGAATGGATGATGTTAGGCGAGTTAGGATTAGACAGCTCAATTCGGCCCGTTTCTGGCATTTTGCCAGCAGCTATTGCAGCACATGGTTATAATATGGGACTGGTTTGTCCTGCAGAACAAGGCTCTGAAGCCGTTTGGTCTGGCAACGAAAAAATTGTTGCACCCGCATCCTTAATCAGTTTTATCAACCATTTCAAAGGAACGCAACTGTTACAGTCGCCCCAAGCAAAACCCATTCCAGATACAATCTCCACCTTAGATTTTAAAGATATAAAAGGTCAAGAAACAGCGAAGAGAGCATTAGAAATTGCAGCGGCAGGCGGACACAACGTTTTAATGATTGGCCCTCCCGGATCTGGAAAATCCATGTTGGCAAGTCGATTACCCTCTATTATGCCGCCAATGAGTATGCAAGAAATTTTGGACATCAGCAATATTCATTCTGTTGCTGGCCTATTAAAAGATGGGCAATTGATTTCTACTCGTCCATTTAGAGATCCACATCATTCAGCCTCTACACCTGCATTGGTTGGAGGTGGATTGCGCGCTAGACCTGGTGAAATTTCATTAGCACATGGAGGCATCTTATTTTTAGATGAGCTTCCTGAATTTGCTAGAACAACTCTAGAGGCGTTAAGACAGCCCTTAGAAACAGGGAAAGTATCTGTTGCTAGAGCTAATATTCATGTAACATATCCAGCTAGATTTCAATTAATTGCAGCAATGAATCCGTGTCGATGTGGTTATTTAGGTGTACGAGGACATGAATGCTCTAGAGCCCCCAAATGCGCTGAAGAATATCAATCAAAAATCTCAGGGCCTCTGTTGGATCGTATCGATTTGCATGTTGATGTACCCGCAGTTGCTCCTTGGGAATTGGGACAAGGTGGTGGAGAAAGTTCAGAAACCATTCGTCAACGCGTACAACAAGCTGTTAATTTTGCATCTCATCGTTTCAAAGATTTACCGTTTAACAAAAATGCGCAAGCTGATGGAGCCATTTTGGAACAAATTGCTCAAATGGAGCCATCTGCAAAAAATTTATTAATTTCTGCTGCTGAAAAATTGATGTTATCAGCCAGAGGATATCATCGTATTATGCGGGTTGCCAGAACAATTGCTGATTTATCGCAATCACCAACTATTCATGAAATCCACATAGCCGAAGCATTATCCTTCAGAAAACCTCTACGACATAAGGATGTGTAATGGAGACGACTTTAGTATTATTTTATAGTTTAATTATTATTGGCTTTATTTTGTTCATTGTGGTCATTGAAAAATACAAACGTATTGCCGTTGTTGAACAAGAACGCGCACACCATTTAGATGATGTTCTTTCTTCTGCTCCAGAAGGATTTTATTATGAAATCAAATCTAAAACAAAAACACAAACTCTTTGTTCTAGAAGATTGTGTTTAATGTTAAACATCGTAGATACCTCTTCTGATTTTACGACACTATTAACAACATTATCCGATAAATCTGCGGAAGAATTATCACATGCATGGAACAACCTATTAAAAACAGGGGATGCATTTGAGTTAACAATACAAAACTCTCTTAATTTAATGCACTTTACTGTTCGAGGGTATGCGCTCAAAACGCCATATATAGATCAACATGCACATATTTTATGGTTTGAAAATATTTCAAAACAAACGGCTGAATTTTCACAAAATGCATTAAAATATAGCAATCTATCAAACGAAAAAAGTATTTTAGAAAACGCATTAAATTCATTGCCATACCCTATCATTATCAACAAAAGGACAAATGAAGTTGTCTTCGAAAACACACCTCAAAAAACAATGGAAGACACATCAGATTTACACTGGGAAACAATTTCATTTAAATCAGATACAAACCATGGATATAAAATCAAATTTGGACAAGATAAAACCGCTGAGGATAAATTAAATGCGCATTTATTGGATGCAGAACGTGCCCACAAATTAACATTAAAAGAATTGCCTTGTGCTATTTGTATTTTCGATGCCAATACAAAACTATCTTTTCACAATCGATCTTTTGCTGATTTGTGGAAACTCGATAATGCTTGGTTAAAAAAAGAACCGTTATATGACGATCTCCTTAATAAGATGCAAGAAAAAGGATATCTTCCCCAGGTAAAAGATTTTGCACAATATAAGCGCATACAAAAAGATTCTTTTGCTAGACTAACAAAACCCTCAGAAGATTTCTTTTATCTTGAAAATGGTCGTTTAGTTCGTCGTCTCATGATCCCTCATGCCAAAGGGGGAATTTTGTTTATTGATGAAATTAAAACCATTGGAAAATAATATAAAAAAATACTCCCTTTGGCTTCAAAGGGAATATTTTTATTTTTAAGATAATCGCATCTTATTTTTCTTTGCTTCGACCTAAAAAATATCCGGCAGATAAAGCACCCAAGAACATTAACCATCCCGCGTTACGAACAATCCATGACTCTTTTTCAACATCTACTTCTTCTGTTTTGGCGCCCAATATGTTTAACATATCTGTTTTTGTCTTACCGCTCATAAATTTTGCAGTTTGAGCATATGTATAAAAAGCTAATGGTGTTTTTGCATTATCAAACGCAACTCTTACTGCCTGACAAGCGGCATCATGAGGTTGTAAACCATTCCTAATTCCTTGCGCTGTTTGTTCAAAAACAATCTTTTGTTTTTGCGCTGCCAACTCCGGATTTTTTGAGGCAATAACAGCTGCCTCTCTTGCCAAATCTGGATGAGCTAACAAACCTCCAAAAGTATCTAGCATTACTTGAGATTCTTGAGCAGAATATGTGTCTAAGTTAGACACAACAGCCTGTACACGAAAAGCTGCAGCATTCTGTACACGGTTAAGATCTCGTGTTTGAATCGCCATTGGCGTTGGAAAATTACTACGCAATTGAGTTAATCCATACCCTATACCACGTGGTGGATTTTTCGCATCATATTGAATACCTTCTTGTATATTTTCTGCGGCCAATCCAATGGCTTTATATTTTTCTAAACCACTAGATAAACCTATTCCAATTTCTCGTACCACGACACTGTCTAATGTTGTAGAAAATGTTGGATCAGCATCTAAATTGCCCAAAACATAAGCATGTCCAGCACGTTCTTCATACGATGCATTAATAGGGGTTGGCTTAAACTCTGGACAACGGGCAACCTCTTCCTTCAATGCAGGAGTTGGCTCTACATCTTTTGGAGCTGTATCTTGATTTTCTTGATACCAATCATACCCTAAATATGCCAAAATGCTCAAAGAAGCCAAAGCCATCAACTTACCCCCGATTGAGCGCTTACTCTTTGGTTTCTCTTCTACCTTAGGGGCCTCAGCTCCCTCTGCTTTAGGTGTTTGAGGAATATCATTCATATTTGTTGCTCTCGCTGGTTTTCCAAATGGGAAACGTGAATCATATTGGGTATTAGACATTGCACACTCCTTTTTATTATAATTATAACTTTATTATAACACAAAAAAAACTTTTTGTCAAATCTTTTTATCAATTATCTTTTTTATCAACCGTTTACGTGGGGTAAATGCATGTTCTCTGTTTGGGTCAATATCCAACCCCAACTCTGTTGGGCAACAATCCTCTACAGCTCGAACCACAATATCTATTCCACTTAAAGACAACCGATCCCCAATTTCAAAATCTTCACCAGCATGACGCATAACGTCTAGGATATTCTTATGACGAATGTTATCTTCTATAATAATTCCATACATTTTTTCTAAGTCACCAAAAGATGTTTGTGGCGCAATAGGAAAATCCCCTAAAACATCTTCTGCATCTGGTGTTTGACCTCCTCCATATAAATCATCTAACATGCGACGACGAACATCTGTATAAGAAAACACATAAACTTTATCGTTTGGTTTTAATATACGAATATTTGATGCAGAATAAGAAACGCCATCACGTATTAACAAAACTGGTTTCGCCCATCTAGGAATATTCTTACCTAACACAGCAGGTGTTTTTTCCGTCAACTCATAAACGATCAAAGAGCTATCTGGCAATCCTGGCAAATCCACTTGTGTTTTTTCTGGGGGACGGCTAAGTTGTGGTACAACCAAATTACACCACTTAGCTAATATTGGGATTAAAAACCCTTGAAATGCCAAAGAAAATAAAACCATTACAAAAACAACATTAAAAAAATCATCTGCATATCCCAACCCATACACGATAGGAGCCAAAGACAACAAAATAGATGTTGCCCCCCTTAAACCAACAGCTGAAATAAATAATTTTTCCTTAATAGTATAAATTTTAAACCAACTAAGGATTGCAAAAACGGCCAATGGTCTAGCCACAAAAATCAAGCCCAATCCAACCAAAAGGGCTGGAAACCAAACATCCAATAAAGCATCACCAGAAACAAATAAACCCAAAGTAATAAACAAAGCAATTTGTGATAACCAGGTTAATGTTTGTTGAAACTTTGAAATTTGCATATAGGCATTAATTTTATTATTTCCTAAAAGCAATCCAGCTAAATAAACAGCCCAAAAACCACTTCCCCCGATGATATTAACAAGTGCAAATCCCCCCATCGCCATTGCCAACACTAAAATAGGATATAATGCCGTTTCCAAAGACAACTTTTGAACAGTTTTAATCATGCTGTATCCCAGTCCGATGCCACCCAATAACCCAAAAAACAATTGTTCAAAAAAAGTTGGAATTAATAAAGTATAATCTGCAGGCTGTCCAGCATCAATTTGAACCAACAGCGTAATAAAAGACAATGTTAAAAAGATCGCCATAGGGTCATTAGCGCCAGATTCAACCTCTAAAGTTGATTTAACCTTTTCACGAATGGTAATGCCTTGTGAGCGCAATAAAAAAAACACCGCGGCAGAATCTGTGGAGCTGATAATAGACGCCAATAACAATGCTGGTAACCAACCAATAACCAAAACTTCCTTTGCAATTGGAGCCAACAATGCTGCAGTTAAAATAACCCCAACAGTTGCTAACAAAAACGATGGTAAAAAGATTTGTTTATACCCCTTTGTTTTTGTATGAAAACCACTGTCAAACAAGATCAAAGCCAATGCAACCGAGCCGATAAAAAATGCCGATTGAGGGTGACGAATACCATCTAACAATGCCAACCCTGCTCCTCCAGTCAACAAACCAATACACAAAAATAACAAAATTAATGGAACACCAATCCGAAAGCTTACTAAGCTGGTTAATACACTAATTCCCAACAAAACACTAAACAACAAAATCGGTAAGTTAATAAAATCCATACTACCCCTTAATATGACGTTTTTTTAAATCACTTAACTTATCACTCACTAACGCTGTATCTCTTCCAGTTTTAGCTAATCTCTCATACATACGTTCTATCTCTTTGCTTAAATAGGCATTTTCGATTTCTCTCGTCAAGGCCTCTTTTGCCATTTTAGATTTTCCAGATAAAATAGCATTCTTCTCCTCTAAAATCGACTTAACGGTTTTGCGAGGATGTTTATAGTGTTGCTCAATAATATATGGTAATTCATAAATAATTTTTTCCATCAAATGAATCCCCTCCTTCTTGTCCATATGGCGACAAAACGTATATTGAAGAACTCGAAAAGCAATACCAGCTTCAACATGGTCATCCACAACAACAAAAGGCATCGGATCCGAGAAACCCTTTAAATTAATTTCTTTTAAATACTCCAATAAGTGATGAAAAAATCCATTTACATTATACAACACAAATGGTTTATAATCCAAAAATCCATCTTGCATTGCAACACAATCATAAACCAATTCATCTAATGTGCCCACACCACCGGGCGTAAAAATAACTAAATCAGCCGCCAATAACTGTTGCTTGCGCTCCTCTAGGGTATTTGCCACCACAATTTTAGACACCTCATCTAAAACTTCATCACTTTTGTAAAGAGCCAAATATTCTTTTGTTGTGATACCATAAATTGGTGATTTTTCTGTTTTCCCCATATCGGACCACGACTTAATTAATCCTTTAGCAACAGCCCCCATAATACCCTTTGAAGACAATCCAAAATCGAGACGATAATTCATATGACCAATAACCTCGCCCAACTTAAAAGCTTGCTCTTCATAAATAGCTTCATTCCCCGAACGAGAACCACCCGCAACAAACACTCGTAAAGTTCCTTGTTCATTACGGGAAATAAAATCCGAAGCCAACTTACTAGGAGCACACACAACATTTGTTGATTTTTCATCAATAGCTCTTTGCAACAACCCAGAACCACGTTCAATAGAGATTTTTTTATCTTTTTTCATAAAATATCCTTTTGTTTATTTGATATAATTTTACCTTACAAAAGGTTAAGAAATTATGAATTTTATTATTTTTTACTGGAATACAAGAGTAAATGGTGCTATAAAACAAAAAAACAATAAAAAAAGGAGTGAAATATGAACAAATTTATAGTTTTCTTGCTATCTGCCACATCAACAGCATTAATCGCAGGTGGCATTTATTACGGATACAACTATCTACAATCTCCAAAAAACAACAGCACTATGCAAATAGCTACTCCTGCTGTTTCCGTATTTAAAGTTGAAAAAAAATCTATTTATCCTGAGGCAAGCTTTGTTGCAAAAATTGAATCTCAAGATAAAGTTGATTTACGCGCTCGTGTAACAGGATTTTTACAAGAACGTTTATTTAACGAAGGTGACGTTATTCAAGAAGGTCAACCTTTGTTTATTATTGAGAAAGTTAATTTTGAAGCAAAAGTTCGTGAGGCAGAAGCAAATTTATTTAAAGCTGAGGCTCAATCTATTAATGCAAAATCCCAATATGAACGCACCAAGACATTATTCAAAACAAAAGATGTTTCTGAAGCAAAATTAGATGAAACAAAAGCTGCATACGATACTTCTATGGCTGCAGTTAATCAAATGAAAGCCAACTTAGATCTTGCTAAAAAAGACTTAGAATATACGATTATAAAATCGCCTATGAGTGGGAAAATAGGAGAATCTCAATTTTCAGTTGGAGAATTAATCGGCCCCGATTCTGGTGTGCTAGCAACTATTGTGAAAATCAACCCAATCGATGCCGTTTTCTCTGTCAGTGAAAACGAAATGTTAAGTCTAAACAAACAAGTTCGCTCTGGAACAACAATGGATGATGTAAAAGTTCAATTTTTCACCTCAGATGGCTTAGAATATCCAGAACAAGGCCACTTGAGTTTTGTAGACAACCGCCTTGATGAAGCTATGAATACACTAAAAGTCAAAGCATCCTTTCCAAATCCAAATGGCACATTAATTTCTGGTCAATATGGTCGGATTGTGTTAACAGGAAAAAACACTGTAACAGATTTGGTTATCCCGATGCGAGCTGTACAACGTGATATGTTGGGGGCATTTGTTTATGTTGTTGGACCAGACAATGTTGTTCAAAAACGTGAAATAAAAACAGGCGCAGAATTATCCAATTTTGATATTGTTGTCTTAGATGGATTAAAGATTGGAGAGCGCGTTATCATTGAAGGTTTTCAAAAAATACAACCAAATATTTCCGTTTCTCCAACAATTGTTGATTTAAATGCTGTTGCTCCAGAGACAGCAAAATAAGGAGTTTTAACATGATTGCAGATGCTTTTATTAAACGCCCTCGACTAGCAACCGTTATCTCAGTTATTATCGTATTGGCTGGTGCACTTTGTTTTATGGGCATGCCTGTAGAACAATATCCCAACATTACACCACCATCTGTCATGGTGCGCGCAACATATCCTGGCGCTAGTTCTGACGTAGTAGAAAGTGCCGTTGCTCAACCGATTGAATCAGCAGTCAATGGTGTGGAAAATATGTTGTACATGTCTTCAACCAGCACAGATGAAGGTACCTATATGTTAAATATCACATTTAACGTCGGAACCGATCCGAATATGGCTCAAGTCAATGTGCAAAATCGCATTAAGCAGGTAGAAAACAACTTACCAGAAGAAGTAGTCAAGCAAGGGGTTGAAGTACGTTCCCGTATGGCCTCAATGTTGCAAATTTTTGCTATTACTTCCGAAAATGGTCGTTATGACGATACATATCTAACCAACTATGCTCTTATCAACATTAAAGACGAACTTGCTCGTACTAAAGGTGTTGGCGAGGTAATGATGTTCTCTTCACTTGATTACAGCATGCGTGTGTGGTTAAATAACGATAAGTTAAAAAGTTTAAAATTAACAACAAATGATGTATTAACGGCTATCAAAAGTCAAAACTTACAAGCTTCCGTTGGTCGTATTGGTGCCATGCCTTCCACAGACGATCAACAATTTCAATTTTCTTTAACAACTCAAGGCCGTTTAACAACGCCTGAAGAATTTGGGAATATTGTTATTCGTGCCAACAAAGATGGTTCTTATTTACTCTTAAAAGATGTTGCCAGAATTGAGTTGGGTGCCCGAGATGAATCTATGCGAGCAACCTTTGACGGTATGCCAGCTGTTGGTATTGCCATTATGCAAGCACCAGGATCTAACGCTGTTGAAGTTGCTACAGGTGTTGCAAAAAAAATGGAAGAATTAAAAAAGAACTTCCCAAAAGGACTTGTAGTCAAAACTATGTTTGACAACGCCAGTTTTGTTCGTAGTTCATTAAAAGAAATTGGTTCAACCATCGCCGAAGCATTTGTCTTAATTGTTTTGGTTTGTTATTTGTTCTTAGGAACTATGCGTGCCACAATTATTCCAACCTTTGCTATTCCAGTATCATTAATCGGGGCATTTATCGGAATGGCTTTGTTTGGGGTATCTATCAATACCATTTCGTTGTTAGCCTTAGTATTAGCCATCGGTGTCGTTGTAGATGACGCCATCGTAGTTGTAGAAGACGTTGAAACGGTCATGCATGAAAATCCGGATTTAAAACCGGCAGAAGCCGTAAAAAAATCTATGGATCGCATTACCGCACCAATTATTGCCATTACGGCAGTGTTGTTAGCTGTGTTTGTGCCTGTTGCCTTTACACCGGGAATTTCGGGTTTGCTATATCGTCAATTTGCGATTGCCATCTCGGCCGCTATGGTTATTTCGGCTATTAACTCATTGACATTAAGCCCCGCTATTTCCCGCTTAATCATGCGTCCAAACCAAAAACCATTCAAATTAATCCAATGGTTTATGTTGTTCGTAGACAAAGGACGCGATGGCTATACTGCCGTTGTTAAACGAATGATGCCCGTTTCTTTTGTTGCTATACTTGCAATGATTTTATTCGGATTTGGTGCATTATATTTCAAAGAAAAAACACCTACAGGCTTCTTACCTGCTGAAGATCAAGGTGTCTTTTTAATGGAAGTTCAATTACCATCTGGAGCCAGCTGGAATCGGACACGAGATGTCATGCACAAAGTGGCCGCGAAGGTAAAAACATTACCGGAAGTGGATAATTATTTAGGCATTATCGGTTATGGTATGATGACAGGCTCTCAAGCCTCTAACAGTGGTTTCTTTGCCGTTCGGTTAAAACCATATGAATTGCGTCAAGGTAAAGGGCAAGATATAAACAGTATCATTGCAAAAGTCTATGGAATGACTGCTGATATTCAAGAAGCTCGTGTATTGGCATTTAATATGCCGGCGATTATGGGATTATCTATGTCATCCGACTTTGAATATGTTTTACAAAGTACAACAGGGGCTTCTCCAGAACAAATTTTGGATACGGCCAACAACTTAATTGCCCAAGCCAATAAAAATCCAAATTTAACTCGCGTTATGACATTTTATACAACAGATTCCCCTCGTGTCAAATTAGATGTTGACCGCCAAAAAGCATATGCTTTAGGCGTTTCTGTTGCCGACATTTTCGCCACGATGCAAACAATGTTGGGGGGAGCCTATGTCAATGACTTTAATATGTACGGTCGTACTTGGGAAGTAAAAGTCCAAGGTGATATTCAAGAACGCCGCACATTGGATGATATCTTTAAAATTAACATCCGTAATAACAAAGGAGAAATGGTCCCATTGCGCTCATTGGTAACCGTTCACCGCACAATTGGCGCCCAAAACATTCAACGATACAACAACTATCGTTCCGTTAAAATTACGGGCGCTCCAGCCAATGGATTAGGTTCAGGAACGGCTATGGCCGCTATGGAAGAATTATCCAAGGGATTGCCGTCCGGATACCAATATCAATGGACAGGAACGTCTTTACAAGAACAAGAAGCTGGCTCTCAAACTGTGTTGGTATTTGCTATGGCTTTCTTGTTTGCCTACTTGTTCTTGGTCGCTTTATATGAAAGCTGGATGATACCTGTTCCTGTGATGATTTCTATCGTTGTCGGTATCTTTGGGGCATTCTTGATGTTGTTTGGTATGAAGTTTTTCGGTAAACCTGTGTCTAATGACTTATATGCCCAAGCCGGTTTAATTGTATTAATTGCTTTGGCTGCCAAAAACGCTATTTTATTGGTAGAATTTTCCAAAGAACAACATGCCTCTGGTGTTTCAATCAAAGAAGCTGCTGTTAATGGGGCCCATATGCGCTTCCGCGCTATTATGATGACGGCTGTATCATCTCTATTGGGCTTCTTGCCGCTTGTAACAGCAGTCGGGGCTGGTGCTATGGCACGACAAGCTATTGGCTCATCTATCTTTGGTGGTATGGCTATGGCATCATTCGTGGGTATTTTCTTTGTTCCGGCATTATATGTGGTATTCCAAACAATAGCCGAATACTTTTGGAAAAAATCCGATGATTAAAAACATCACTGATTAAACAAAAAAACGAGGCCTAAACAGCCTTGTTTTTTTATGCCAAAACAAACAAAACGCATATTGAAATGTTTCATTAATTTATGTAAAGTAAAAAAAGAAAGGATCTTCATTATGTTAAAAAAAACCATCTTTACATTTTCATTGTTAATTTCTTTTGTCGTGCAGGCTGAAAACAATCGGTTTGCTCCAAGAGACGCTGATTTATATTTAGCAACAAAATTCTTAAAAACAACCTATGAACAGCAAAAAGACAACTTTGTTGTATCTCCTTTGTCTGTATATGCTGCAACGACACTCCTAGCAAATGGTGCCACTGGGAAAAGTTTTTATGAATTAGAAGAAAATATTTTGGATCCAAATGAAGAATATGGACGGGTGTTCGCTTTAGATGGAAAAAACCGAACAGATAGCGAAAACGCCAGCATCAATCATATTAATAAAACCTTACAATCATACATAAATTCAAAAACTCAATTTGAAATTAACAACTCTATTTGGGGAAATGATTTTCGTCCCGACTATATAGAAACAGTTAAAACACAACTGAATGCCGAAGTGAACCCTTTACCGGATCATACATCCGTTATCAATAACTGGGTAAAAGAAAAAACAAAAAACCGCATTCAAAAAATACTACAAGAGCAAGAAACATCGCCAGACCAATTATGTCTGGTTAACACCGTTTATTTTAAAAATGAATGGATCAAGCCCTTTAACGCACGTCAAACAACAGTTCAAGATTTCCATTCATTGGATGGTCAAGTTGATCAAGTGAATATGATGTCAAGAAAAGCCTTTTTGAACTATTATGAAGATGACAAAATGCAATCCATTCAATTACCATACAAAAATAAAGATGTGTTACATATTTTCTTGCCCAAAGAAGGGGTAAATTTTGATGACTTTATTCAAAAATTAACAGTAAACGATTTATATTTACAATACCATCCTGTTCCAGTGCACTTAAAATTGCCTAAGGTCAAATCTGACAGCTACGTTCCGATGGTTGATTATTTTAAAAAATGGCAAATTCAAACAATTTTTGACGGCAAACAAGCTTCTTTATATATGTTATCTGACAAACCCAAAATGGTAACCGATATTATTCACAAAGCCAACATTGACATCGATGAAAAAGGAACCGAAGCCTCGGCCGCAACAATCATAATGCTAGGGGACAGCGCTTTGCGATATGGTTATGATCCACTAAATCCTAAAGAATGGTATATTCCATTTTTTGCAGATCGCCCCTTTGTTTTTATGATAAACAATGGTGATTTTATTGGTGTTTATACTAAGGGAAAAATGGTTGATAAACAACAAGCACACTAATAAATTCTCTTTCCCCAAAACACCGGATAATCCGGTGTTTTTTATTATTAAAAATCCCACCGTAAAACGATGGGATTAAATTGGCGACCCTAACGGGAATCGAACCCGTGTACCAGCCTTGAGAGGGCTGTATCCTAACCGCTAGATGATAGGGTCATATGTGGTAAGAGAATACTTACCACATTTTTTCTTATTTAACAAGTCTATTCCACCAACCGCCACGACGATTTTTAGGGTTTGATGTATCTTCTGTACCATCTGTCTCTGTCATAGCAAAATTCGGCATCACCACTTCAGCTGCAACCGGCATTTGCGCAACATCGTTTGCAACCTCTGTTTCAACAGGTGTACGCTTACGATTTCGCAAATGAGTTTTTTCTTGCTTTGTTGCAGAAGCTTCATCAGAAATAACATCTGCTTGTTGCTTTTGCTTTCCGCGTCGACGTTTCGTTTCTTTTTTAGGTGCATTTTCTGTTTCTAGGCGCCCTTGCTCAACAACAGTAAAGTGTTCCTCGCCTTCAAAAACGGAAACGGCTTTATGTTCATCATCAAAAACAACAGGCAAATGATTCTCTGCAACCACAATGGCTCCAGTCATGTCAGCACCTTCAACAGCCATAGCTGCCAAAGCTTCAGCCTCACGTCGAGCTTGTTGTCTTGCTAATCTTTCTGCTTGTTTTTTACGCTTCCATTCACGGCGACGACGATTTCTAGCAGTTTTTGCACTAATTTTTTCTGTCGGTTCCGAAACAACTTCTTCTGTGTTTTGTTCAACAATAGCCTCTTCCACAACTGGAGCAGGTGACTTTTTCTCTTCTTTACGTTGTACGGACTTGTTTTTTTCTTTTTCCACACGTTGAGACTGTGGTTGTTGTAACTGAATGGCAACTTTATCACCACTTGTACGAATACGTTCCAAACGATAGTCTGAGTTTTTATCCAATGTCGCATCAGCATGAATTTGAATTTGAACTTCATACTTTTGCTCTAACACCATTAAATTAGAACGTTTATTGTTTAAAACATATTCAGCAACTTCTGGGGGAACAGTCATAACAATAGATTGACCCGCAAAACGAACTGCAGCTTCTTCTAATAAAGACATTGTGCGTGTTGCGCAAGATTCAACCAACCGGATAACACCTTTACCACCACAATGAGGACATGTTTTATAGGAACTTTCCAAAAAGCTAGAGTGAAGACGCTGACGTGACATTTCCAT
This sequence comes from Alphaproteobacteria bacterium, assembly GCA_017559525.1. GTDB lineage: Bacteria > Pseudomonadota > Alphaproteobacteria > CAAHEQ01 > UBA3637 > UBA7488. Next base: position 72,166 of record JAFYRI010000014.1, read on the forward strand.
TAACCCAAACCCAGAAATCTTACCCACTTGAATACGAGCACGATCTTTTTTCAAAGCCTCTTTCAAACGACGTTCAACGGCAGCATTATTTTTGGGTTCATCCATATCAATAAAGTCAATCACAATTAAACCAGCTAAATCGCGCAACTTCAATTGACGCGCCAATTCATCACATGTTTCCAAATTGGTGCGTAGTGCTGTTTCTTCGATATCGCGTTCTTTTGTGGAACGACCAGAGTTAACATCAACTGCAACCAACGCTTCTGTTTGATCGATTACCAAATAACCGCCAGACTTTAATTGAACAATATTACTGTGTACAGATTCTAATTGGTTTTCCACTTGATAAGATTGGAATAAAGATTCGCTCCCCTTATATTGCTTAATTTTCTTAGCTTGACCCGGCATTAATGTTTTCATAAACTCTTTTGTGGATTTAAAGACTTTATCTCCCTCAATCCAAATTTCCTCAATGTCAGCTGTAAACACATCGCGCAAGGAGCGTTTAATAATATCCCCTTCTTGATGAATAAGTTTAGGAGCCAAAGACTCTAATGTTTCCTCACGAATTTTCATCCATGTTTTAATCAAGTAATCAAAATCTCGTTTAATTTCTGTTTTTGTTTTACCCGCCCCTGCAGTACGAATAATAACACTCATTCCTTCAGGAATTGGCAACTTATCTACAATAGTACGCAAAGACTTACGTTCTTTAGCATTTGTAATTTTGCGAGAAACGCCCCCGCCCTTACCATTATTAGGCATCAAAACACTAAAACGACCAGCCAAAGATAAAAATGTTGTTAAAGCTGCCCCTTTATTACCACGCTCTTCTTTAATAACTTGAACTAAAACAACTTGACCTTGGCGAATAACCTCTTGGATTTTATATTTTTTAAAGAATGATGGTCTAACCGTTCGAGTTTCATCAGAATCAACCTCGCTAACAACTTCAACCTCTTTTGCCTCTCCATCATCATTAACAACAACATCTTCATGATGTTCATCATCAATGCGCTCCATCATTTGCTCTTTTAAAGCTTCCTTATCAGCTGTTGGAATTTGGTAATAATCTGGGTGAATTTCCCCAAATGCTAAAAAACCATGTTTATTACCACCATAATCCACGAAAGCTGCCTGTAAAGACGGCTCTACGCGTACAATTTTAGCCAGATAAATATTTCCTTTAATTTGTTTTTTTGTTGAGGTGTCTACGTCTAACTCTTCTACTCTCCCGTTATCCAACACCACGACGCGTGTTTGTTCCTCATGCGTCGCATCAATAAGCATTTTCTTTGACATAATTTCTCCAATACATAGGTTGAGCAATCTTTATAAAATTGCCTAAACATTACACATAACAATCCGGCAGGCTTTAAATCAGCCAAAGATAAACCAACTAACATCTTTATTTCTTTTTTCATGGTATTCTTTCTACAGATTGCAAAAAAATTTTTGGGGCAATAAAGCGAACACAAAACGGACAACCGCTTATCTCGACTTTTTTATTGCATTTTTTATTATATCGGTATATGAATAAAAAGACAAGTTTTTTATTTACCAAGGGCGGAATTTTTTATCTAATGAAAAAAACATGGTCTTTTGTCTGGTTAGTTTTAGGGTTTTTTTTATGGATAACCCCCGTTTTTGCCGCACAAATTAAGAATATTCGCTTGGCAAAATATCAACCTCAAGTAATTCGTTTGGTTGTGGAAACCGATGAAAAAGCGGATACAAAAATTTTTACTTTATCATCTCCGGATCGTTTAGTTATAGATTTTAAAAATACATATTTTTCTAAATCGGCACCATCAAAAATATCTAGTGTTGATTTTATAAAATCTATTCGACGTGGTGTACCGGACAAACAAACAGCCCGATTAGTTCTAGAGCTACCCCATAAAAACATAACAGAAAATCACTTTAATTTAAAACCATCTAATAAAAGTGGATGGCGCTTTGTTGTGGATATAAAACAAGAACAAAACAATCCTCCACAAAAAGAAAAAGAAAAAGAAATGGAAAAGGAAAAGGAAAAAGAGAATAACAATACATCTCAAAAAAAATCTCCAGCAACAGTTCCACCTCAAAAACCAACAACTCAAATAATACCGACTCCAAACACTCAAACAAAAGAGGCTGCAAAACCAAAAACACAAGAGAAACAAACCGTTATTTTAAACAAAAAAACAAAAAAAATAGTCGTATTGGACCCTGGTCATGGCGGAAAAGATCCTGGTGCCATTTCTCGCTCTGGACAATATGAAAAACATATTACATTAGCCATGGCAAAAGAAACTAGACGCTATTTAGAGGAAGCTGGATACAAAGTTGTATTAACTCGCAGCACAGATAAAGCAATTCCTCTCAGACGCCGTTATCAAATTGCTCACGAGGCAGATGGTGACCTTTTTATTTCCATCCACGCCGATAGCGCTAAAAATCGATCTGCACGTGGATTGTCCGTTTATACTATTTCCGAACGAGCATCAGATAAAGAAGCAGCAGCTCTAGCTGAACGTGAAAACAAGGCGGATATTTTACTAGGCTTAGATTTAAGTGAATACAATCCAGATGTTAGCAATATTTTAATTGATCTAGCAAAAATTGATACAATGAACAAATCGGCAATATATGCAAAATATTTAGTAAAAGAAATGAAAAAGGAAACAACCCTATTGCCAAATGCACATCGCTTTGCGGGCTTTGCCGTTTTAAAATCAGCAAACATTCCATCTGTTTTATTAGAACTAGGGTACTTATCAAATCCTCGTGAAGACAAATTATTGCAAAAAAAATCATACAGACGAAAATTAGCTCGCGCCTTAGTACGAGCCATAGACCAGTATTTTGAAGAACAAAACAATTAATTATTCAAATAAAAACACATTAATCCGATTGTTCAATTAAAGAATGTGATTGTTTTTACTTAAAAAATCGGCAACTTTTTTTAACGCCAAAGCCCTATGAGAAATCGTATTTTTTTCATCTTCGCTCAATTCAGCAACCGTTTTATCATATCCTTTTGGCACAAAAACAGGATCGTATCCGAAACCGTTCACTCCACGAGGCGCAGGCAAAATATCACCCCTAAAAATGCCCTCAAAAACCTCAGCCTGAGTTTCATCAATCACCAAAGCCATTGTACAATTAAAATAAGCTGACTTATCTGGATTATCCTTCATACGTTCAGCCAACACATCAAATACTTTTGGAAATCCTCCGTGTTGTTCTGCATATCGTTTAGTATAAATTCCCGGCTCATCACCTAAAGCATGAATACACAACCCTGTATCCTCTGCTAACACAGGCAACGATGTATGTTTATACCCCGCATACGCCTTTAATAATGCATTATCCTTAAATGTCATTCCTGTTTCTTCCACATCTGGCAAATTTAAATCTCCAGCGCTTAAAACTTTATATCCTAAAGGCTCTAAAATTTGACGCACTTCAGATAATTTGTGCTCATTATGGGTCGCAAAAATAATTTTTTTCATTTTATAATCCCAAAGCTTTTTTTTGTAATGAAATTAATTCAGATACACCTTGTTCAGCTAATCCCATTAATTGATGTAGCTCATCTTTTGTAAAGGTACCATGTTCGGCCGTTCCTTGAATTTCAATCAACCCACCATTTTCATCCATCACAAAATTAGCATCTGTACCAGCATTTGAATCTTCAACATAATCCAAATCCAAAACAGGTTCCCCTTGTACAACACCACAAGAAATTGCTGCAACAAAAGCTTTTATTGGATTTTTTTTGATTTTTTCTTCAGCCACCAACTTTTGACAAGCCAAATAGAGCGCCACAAAACCACCCGTAATAGAAGCCGTTCGTGTTCCTCCGTCAGCTTGAATAACATCGCAATCTATTTTTATTTGAAAACCATCTAACAATCTTAAATCGACGCCAGCACGCAAAGCACGTCCAATTAATCTTTGAATTTCATGAGTGCGCCCAGATTGTCCTTTTTTAGATTCCCGATCCATACGCAATCCCGTTGAGCGTGGCAACATCCCATATTCAGCTGTAACCCAACCTTCACCGGTGTCTTTAATCCATTTGGGAACTTTATCTTCTATTGTGGCTGTACACATTACTTGAGTATCCCCACATCTTATCAAACAAGATCCTTCTGCATGTTTGTTTGCGTTTGGTATCATTTCAATCTTTCTAAGCTCACTGGGCATTCTATCTGATGGTCTTGTCATTTTATTCCTTTCTGTTTTTCTTTTACTTATACTTCTATTCCAAAAATAAATCAAGGCTCTTGATTTTTTTATTGAATACATCTATATTTATGACATCTCATTTCATAGTAATAAAGGATACATAATGGATAAAAAAAATTCGTTAAAAGAGCAATTATCTCAAGTTTCTGAAAAAAATAAAACACCTCAACAAAAAGAAAACGAGGAAAAACAACCAAAAGACAAAACTATCAAAACACCACAACCTTCTGATAAAGAAGAAACAATTAAAGCAATAGAAGAATGTGCTGAATGGAAAGAGCGTGCAATGCGCATGCAAGCAGAAATGGAAAATCTGCGTAAGCGTACCGCTATTGATATGGAAAACCATTTAAAATTTGCATGTTCAAAATTTGCAAAAGACTTATTACCTGTGGCTGATTGTTTAGCTAACGCACTAGAATGCGCTAAAAAAGAAATTATACAAACTCCAGACAACACGTTTTTAAGCAACATGATTACAGGTTTAGAAATGGTTCAAAAACAATTAAGTGACGCTTTAAAAAAACAAGGTGTTGAAAAAATAGAATCTTTGGGAAAAATATTTGATCCCAACTTACATCAAGTTATCAGCCAAATTGATGTTCCAAATACAGAAGCGGGTATCATTGTTCAAGAAATGCAAACAGGATATACAATTGGTGGCGATCGCATCTTGCGTGAAGCCATGGTTGTTGTCAGCAAATAAAGTTGTTAACCAATTGTTGACAAAAAAGTTTCAGGAAAAAACACTTTAGGGGTTGACAGTTTTTTTAAGTTCTGTTAGAATTATAATATAAGAAATATTGACAAACTTTTTTAAGAAAGGAGTTTCGCCATGACAGGTTCTATAGATTTTAAAGAAGCAACATCTTTTGCGTGTGGAACACCTGAAAGAAATGCTGAAAAACCAAAGGAAACAACATTAACGGCAGCTATTGCTGAATTACAAGCCCCTACCGTTAAACGTGATACAAAAACAATTCCAACAATTGGAAAAGGCTCTCGATAAGAAATGCTCCCCCTTTTTAAAGGGGATTTTTTTTATAAAAAGCAAGCAACAGTCTTATACACACTCAAAATTTAAATACAAATAAGATAAAATAGTGGGAAATGTTTGTCATCCTACCCCTCTATTACATCTTAACCAAGATCGAAAGATGAAATTTTCTTGTCTTATACAAGACACATAAAAACCCCAAGATTTTGCAATAAGAGCACCTTAAAAATTAATATTTATTTTCAATTATTATTTATAATCCATACAAAAATTATCGTGACTTTTTCTTTTTTTTATTGATTTTTTAATACAATCAGTATATAAGTTTTATATGTGCCGTTTTAGCTCAGTTGGTAGAGCAACGCATTCGTAATGCGTGGGCCGGGTGTTCGAATCACCCAATCGGCACCATTTATCCCTTAAAGTCTTATCTTTAAGGGATTTTTTATTGTTTGTTTTTCAATAATTTTTCTTTTCCCAAATATCTGATATTTGCACTTTACATTATTTTTCCCGTTGTTTTCGGCACAATCATCACTTATCTGCCATCAATAATAAAGTGTTTTATTATCAAAATAACATCATTCATAAAAACAAATGATAACCAGAATTTATTTTAACCGATTGTCCTGACGCTTCAATTGTTCTAAACGAACAACAATATCTTGAATAATTTTGGTGTTTGCTTTATTGTTCATATCAGCAACAAACATTTTTGGGCGTTTGGTTTGTTTGTCAATAACGGCATCGGTACACAGACCCATATTTTTTAAAGCCTGATGCGCTTTTAGCGGATGACTGCCATCTTTTAACGAAATTTCCATCTGTTTGGTCGTTTCATTAAATTTGACATTCCAAAGCTTCACAAATGCATCAATTTTAAGCGTATTTTGTACTGATAATTCTATTCCCTTACCTGAATTTGAATGATGATTTTCTTTTTGAGTTTCCATATCCATTCGTTTTTTTTGTTCTGCCAAACGCATAACAATTTTATAATTTGTAGGATTATTCGGCGCTTTAAACCCAATAATTTCTCTTGTTGAGGCATCTCGTACACATTCAACACTTAACCCGATTGAATTTAAGCGTTTTGCTTCTTGTAAATAGTTTTTCTTTTTAGGCAAAAAAAGCAAAACATCGGCTTTTTTATCATGATAGAAATCAAACATCTGAACAACATCTTCATATTGTGCCGGATAAATATTGCGTTGCGGTGTTTTATTTATTTCTTGGGATTGTGATTGATTTTGTGATGAATATTGTTGATGCGCCAAAATAGTTTTAAAAATACTCTTATTCCGAGCTGAAAAATCCTGAAAATGAATACAAGTAACTTCTCCTTTTTCGTTCTTTTCCACCACAGGATAAATCAGACCCAATTTTTGAATAAGGTTCATATCTGTTACTGACATTGTTTTGTTTTGAGAAGAAACAACCCATTGTTTTGTAGATGTCTCATATGCTACATTCAATTGTTTTGTGGCTTCGTTTAAAGTTTGGGACCATTCTTGTCCATAATGAGGGAAATACTTATTAACAGCACTTGTTAGGTGTTCAAAAACAGTCATCTTTCCTAAACTGACTTTAAAATCACCATTTGTCATTGAAATAGAACGCAAATCAACTTCAAAAGGAGAATTTAAATGAACAACATGTCGTTCTAAATCATCTTTTGCATATTCACGATCAATAAAAATACCGTCAGCTAATTTTACCCCATCCAAATCATTTGTCCGCTCCGGTAAACTTTTTCTGATATAGGGCGATAATTTTTGAACAAGCTCCTTTTTGTCATTTTCTGAAAAATACGCCATTGAATAAATATTAACCGTATCCATTCTGCTAAAAAATTTTGCCGGTTCAGGCGTTTTGTAATAGCATTTATGTCTCAAACAAAAATCATCTAATATATCAATCACTTCCGGACTTGGTTTTGCATTTAAAACAATACGTTCCACTGCTTTATCACCAGAACTCCACCCCATTTGATGACGATTTAAAGGTATCCGATAAATCCAACCGTCTTTTTCTGAGTTTTCCAACAAAGAAACATCTTTTAATCTGTCATCTAATTTTGAATAATCATTGTCTATTGGATTAATATAACTAGCTTGACGCCTGTAATCATAAATTGCATTGGCAACATCAGCGTATATTATTGTTTTATTCTGTCTTGGTTGAGGAACAAATCCTTTATCACAAGGAAATTCCGGATCATTTAGATTATATAAAGTTTGTTGTAATTCTTCGTATAAAGTTTTTCGGGTTGAGGGTTTATAACCGGGATTATTGATATTTGCCATACGAGCCGGCACATAAAAGGTTAAATAAACTTTTTTAAGATAATCTTCAAGGTTCATACCGGCTCGGTATGTTTCCCGCAATTTTTTTTCAACGAAATTTTCACTCGTTTGAGACATATTATATTTCTCCAATTACTTGATATATACACAATAATATACTAAAAATCTAAATTATTCAAGTTTTTTATAATGAAGGATGATTTAAAATAATTTATCTGATAAGGCACGGACAAACCAATTGGAATTATCTCAAAAAAATACAGGGACAATCAGATATTCCTTTGAATGAAACAGGCAAAAATGAGGCATATGAACGAGGACAACAACTTTGTTCATATCCCATAGACAAAATTATTTCTTCTGATTTATCACGAGCAAAAGAAACAGCTGAAATTATCAATGGATTTTTAAACTTACCCATCCGTTTTGATTCAAGATTACGAGAAGTCAATTACGATGATTTACAAGGTGTTTTTAACAAAGATATCTCCAAATAAACATGGGAAATTTTTAATAATGAACCTCACAAACTCAATGCTGAATCTTTTGAAGATGTATATCTCCGAGTTAAATCTTTTTTTAATGAAATTGATATGTCAAAAAACACACTACTCGTTACACATGGCGGTTTTATCCGAATGGCATTATATTTTGCTGAAAATCAAGATGTCTTTCAAAAGGATGTCTATGAAAAAACATATCAATTTTTAGAGATTCGCAATACAGATATATTTGATTACTTGACAAACTTTTAAAGATTTTATAGCAGGTGGAGTGCAAACAGTTTGTGTATTGCTCACAATAAACGATTGGTTTCTTTGGCAGATTTCGGATGTAATTCTGACCCGGACCGTGATTGTGATGACTGGAATAAATTTTTCAAAAACAACAGTCATTTCAGAAATGGTGTTTCATGGTGGGTATCAAATTTACATACGTCCTGTGTTGGATATAATATAACCACGAACGGAAGCAGAGTGGATCGTGGATAACAAAACTTATTATAGTGTTGTTTGTAAATAAGCCTCTGTTTTTTTTAAAAACCATTTGAACCTCGTTTTAAAAGCGGGGTTCTTTTTTGTCATAAAAAAAACATCTCATTTCATTGAGGATTGTAATACAAGACTCCCCTAGTGAGAATGTTCGCCTCGCTCATCCACTCGTTTTACTCAGGACCGCCTTTACATCTACTCTGCTTCTGCTCCTTTCTTAATTGCAAAGGAGCACAATATGGTTCAGGTGGTAATGATATGGCTATGATATTATCATACGGGAAAGAAGGGCGGGATTTGTTCGCAGGAAGCAACACATGGGATGCTAGTTGTGCCGATAATTACGCCAACAAAATTGGACGGTTAATGGGAACAAAATATCCAA
>JAFYRI010000004.1 GCA_017559525.1 Alphaproteobacteria bacterium
ACGAATAACTATCAGCAAGCCGATACTGGGACAAAGATGATACATTTGGGTAAAAATACAACATCTACTATTATTTCTAAAGGTATTTCGGCTGGTCATTCTAATCAAACGTATCGTGGATTGGTTAAAATTGTAAAAAATGCTGAAAATGCAAAGAATGTATCCAAATGTGATAGTTTGTTGATTGGGGATAAATGTGGTGCTCATACAATACCGGTTATGGAGTGTGCCAATACAACTGGTGTTATAGAACACGAAGCGACCACTAGCAAAGTATCTGAAGATCAATTATTTTATGCCGAAGCCAGAGGACTTAGCCAAGATGAGGCCGTTGGATTGATTGTGAATGGTTTTTGCCGAGAAGTGATGAAAAAATTACCGATGGAATTTGCGGTAGAGGCTCAAAAATTAATTGGTATTAATTTAGAAGGGAGTGTTGGATAATGCGTAAGGTTAGTCAGGATATTTTGGATAAAGCCATTTCTAAATGGGGGAAACATGCTCAATTATTGATGGTTTTAGAAGAAATGAGCGAACTTCAGAAAGAAATTTTAAAAAACATCAATCGTGGTAAAGATAATATTGATGATATTATTGATGAAACGGCTGATGTTGAAATTATGTTAGACCAAATGAAATATATTTATGGGATAGATGAGGCTGTGGCTAAACGTATTCCCTTGAAATTAGAAAAAGTAAAAGCAAGATTGGAAGATTAAAATGGCTTTTTTAGAAATTAAAAATTTATGTGCGCGGGTAGAAAATAAAGAAATCTTGAAAGATTTTTCCTTAACCATTAATGAAGGTGAAGTTCATGCCATTATGGGGCCAAATGGATCCGGAAAGAGTACGTTATCTAATGTAATTGCAGGACATCCCGCATATGAGATAACTGCTGGCTCTATTACATTTAAGGGGAAAGATTTATTGGCAATGCGTGCCGATGAACGAGCAAATAGTGGTGTTTTTTTAGCATTTCAATATCCAACAGAATTACCTGGGGTAGGAACCGCTTTATTTTTTAAGACAGCTATCAATGCCAAACGTAAATTTTTGGGTTTGCCTGATTTAGATGCAGTTCAGTTTATGAAGCGTCTGAAGATGAGAGCAACAGCTTTAGGAATTACGGATGAAATGTTAAAGCGTCCAGTAAATGTTGGTTTTTCCGGTGGTGAAAAAAAGAAAATGGAAACATTTCAAATGGCATTTTTAGAGCCAGATTTTTGTATTTTGGACGAAATGGATTCCGGTTTAGATATTGATGCACTAAAAGTTGTTTCAAATGGTGTGAATATTATGCGTGAACCACATCGTTCATTTTTATTAATTACCCATTATCAACGGTTATTAGATTATATTGTTCCAGATTTCATTCATATTATGGTGAATGGAAAAATAGTTGAATCTGGAGATAAAACATTGGCCTTACATTTGGAAGAAAAAGGATATGAAAATTATAAATAATATTTCTTTAATGGGGTATGATGGTGTATTAACTGAAGGTCATTTGTCTGACGAAATGACACAAATTGTTGTGCCTGAAAACAGCTCTTTTTCTGGTAATATTTTACATGTTTCGGGAGATATTCATTTAAAAGTAATATTGGATGGAGAAAATTCAAATTTTGACATAAGAATTATTTATTTGTCAAATAAAAACAGCAAGAACAGTATAAAAGTTGAAGTGCTACATAAACACAAAAATACAACATCTTCATATATAATTAGAGGTATTTTAGCTGATTCTTCTGAAATGGTTTTAGATGGTATTATTCGCATTCCAAAGGATTCTCAAAAATGTGATGGTTATTTAAATCATCGTGCTGTTTTACTTTCCGATAATGCAAAAGTAAAGGCGACGCCAGAATTAGAAATTTATGCCGATGATGTAAAATGTTCTCATGGGTCAGCAGTTGGAGCATTAGATGAAAATCTGTTGTTTTATTTAATGAGTCGTGGTATTGATGCCGAAGAGGGAAAGCGTCTGTTATTGAAGTCATTCTTATCTGATAGTTTAGCGGACAGTTTTGAAATGTATATTGATGAATGGATGGATAAAAATGTTTAAGCAAGATTTTCCTGTGTTTCAAAATAATCCCGATTTAGTTTTTTTAGATTCCGCAGCTTCGGCGCAAAAACCTAAATGCGTATTAGATGCAATGTATGATTTTTATACACATTCTTACTCCAACATACACAGGGGTAATTGCGATATGGCAAATGAGGCAACTTTTCTGTATGAAAAAGCTCGGCAAATTGTTGCTGATTTTATTGGAACAACGCCGAAAAATATAGTCTTTACATCTGGTGCAACAGCCGCTTTAAATTTAGTCGTTAATGGTTTGGAAAAATCTTTGACATCTCATGATGAGATATTGGTATTTGTCGGTGAACATCATGCCGATTTTGTTCCTTGGCAACAAGTATGTTTAAGAACGGGTGCTCAATTTAAAGTGATTGGATTGAATGCTGATGGGACTGTTAATTTAGATGATTTTCAAGAAAAACTATCTAATAAAACAAAGATTGTTGCTTTAACACATATGTCTAATGTATTGGGGATTGAAAATCCGATTCGTAAAATTGCCGATATTGTGCATAATGTAGGAGCTAAGCTATTAGTTGATGGATCTCAAAGTATTGCCCATATTCCCCTTAATGTAGTGGATTTAGATTGTGATTATTTTGTTTTTTCTGGTCATAAATTGTATGGTCCAACTGGCATTGGTGTTTTATACGGTAAATCAGAAGCCTTAGATATTTTAGAACCAACTATTTTTGGTGGAGATATGGTGAAAGAGGTTGGTTTAACTTCGACTACTTTTGCAGAAGTTCCTGCTCGTTTAGAGGCTGGGACAACACCATTTGTTCAAGCACATGGATTAGCAAAAGCGATTGAATATGTATCAAAAATTGGGATGAAAAAAATTGCTGAATACGAACAAAAGCTAACACATAAGTTGTTGGATTATTTAAAAGCAATACCAAATATTCAAATTTTAGGAAGTGGTCAATATAATAATGGGTTAATTTCTTTTAACGTTACTGGTATTCATCCAAATGATTTGGCATTTGTCTTGGCCAAACAAAATATATGTGTGCGTGTTGGACATCATTGTGCGATGCCAATCCATTCATGTTTAAAGGTTCCTGTGTCTTTGCGTGTTTCTTTTGGTTTATACAACGATGAAAATGATGTAGAGGCTTTTGTTCAGGCATTGAAAAAGGCATTGTCATTTTTTTAAGGAGGGACTGATATGGAGTTAAAAGAAGAAGATATGCAAAAAGTGGTTCTGTCTGATTTGCCCCCTGAAGCTGTTCCCAATTACAAAGCGACAGTTGGTCAGCCACTTGAATCTGATATGCCTCATGCAACAAAAGAGGATATTATCTGTGCTTTAAAGGCTGTTCAAGATCCCGAGTTATTTATGAATGTATATGAATTGGGTTTGATTTATGATATTCAACAAAAAGAAAATGGGGATGTGTTTATTTTAATGACCTTAACATCCCCTATGTGCCCAATTGCAGGCGAAATGCCAAAAATGGCAGCAACGGCTGTCTCTACGGTGCCTGGGGTAGGCGTTGTGACAGTAGAATTAACATTTGATCCTCCTTGGACCATAGATCGTTTGTCCGATGAAATTAAATTAATGATGGGTTTGGATTAAATGAAAAAAAGATGTTGTTTTATCATTATGTATTATTTTTTTTGAAACCGTCACAAAAGTTTCTTATTTATTACTTGCATTTTTTTTTAAAGTGCGTTAAAAGAGCTATATTATAAACAAAGAGAGGAAAATATTATGGAACAAGATCAAAAACAATCCATTAAAGAATTAGCCGATTTGTTGCACGAAAACAACTTAGGTGAAATCGAATATGAAGCCAATGGCGTGTACATTCGTGTATCTGCTCCGTCTACACATACAGCAGTGGCTGTAGCGGGTAGCGCTCCGGTTCCTGCAGTTGTTGAAACAACACCGGCTCCAGTTGTGGTTGAAGCAGCAACACCAAAATATGAAACTGTTGATTCTCCGATGGTTGGTGTTGTCTACTTATCTAAAGATCCAAAATCCGAACCATTTGTGAAGGTAGGTGATACTGTGTCTGTTGGTCAAACAGTTTGTTTGGTTGAAGCTATGAAAACATTTAACCCGATTAAATCCACAAAATCTGGTAAAATTGTGGAAATTTTAGTTGAATCCGGCTCTCCGGTAGAATATGGTCAACCTTTGTTCAGTGTGGCTTAATATATGTTTGAAAAAGTTTTAATTGCCAATCGTGGCGAAATTGCTTTGCGTATTCATCGTGCTTGTCAAGAAATGGGTATTAAAACCGTTGCGGTTCACTCTACGGCAGATGCAAATGCAATGCATGTAAAGTTAGCCGATGAAGCGGTTTGTATTGGACCGGCTGCGGCAAAAGATTCCTACTTAAATAAGGCAGCTATTATTTCTGCTGCGATGATGACTGGGGCCGATGCTATTCATCCAGGGTATGGTTTCTTATCCGAAAATGCCGATTTTGCCGAAATGGTAGAAGCACATGGTATGGTTTTTATTGGTCCAAGCCCTAAAATGATTCGAATGATGGGTGATAAAGTGACAGCTAAACAAGCTGCTATTGAATCTGGATTGCCTGTTATTCCAGGATCAGAAGGCGAAGTGAAAACAGTTGATGATGCCTTAATGTGGGGTGAAAAAATCGGTTATCCTGTTATTGTAAAAGCTGCCGCTGGTGGTGGCGGTAAGGGGATGAAGGTCGCAAATAATCCAACAGAAATGGCTGAATCTTTTACCTTAGCAAAACAAGAAGCTAAAAACTCATTTGCCAATGATGTCGTGTATATTGAAAAATATTTGCAAACACCACGTCATATTGAAATCCAAATTTTAGCAGATAATTATGGTAATGTTGTGCATTTAGGTGAACGTGATTGCTCTTTACAACGCCGTCATCAAAAGGTATTGGAAGAAACACCGTCTCCGGCTCTGAATGTCGCTCAACGTCAAAAAATTGGTGAAATTGCAACATCTGCTATGAAAAAATTGGGTTATAGCAATGTTGGTACAATTGAGTTTTTATATGAAAACGGAGAGTTTTATTTCTTAGAAATGAACACTCGTGTTCAAGTGGAACATCCAATTACTGAAGCTATTACCGGTGTTGATATCGTTCGTGATCAAATTCGTGTAGCTAGTGGCGCTGTTTTAGGTTATACACAAGAAGACATTCATTTTAATGGTTATGCGATTGAATGTCGTATTAATGCTGAAGATCCAAACACATTTATCCCTTGGCCAGGTAAAATTGGTCAATGGCATGTGCCAGGAGGTTTAGATGTGCGCGTAGACTCTGGTATGTATACAGGTTATACTGTGCCGTCTTGCTATGACTCTATGGTTGCTAAACTGATTGTTCATGGTCGTACAAGAAATGGCGTATTAATGCGCTTGAAGCGAGCCTTAAATGAATTTGTGATTGAAGGTATCAGAACTACTATACCTTTGCACAAAAAGATTATTGAAAATCCAGAATTTATTGATGGAATATATAATATTCACTGGCTTGAACAGTTCTTGGAACAAAATACCGAAAAAGGTGAATAAATCTGTTAAAGATAACCAGTAGGTTAAACTGACACAACAAAACGGAGTAAAACGCTATGACAAAAGTAATAACTGATGCCGAGGCGGCTAAATTAATTCGCGACGGAATGTCGGTGATGATTGGCGGTTTCTTAAAATGTGGTTCGCCAACAATGGTAATTGAAAAACTGTTGGAAAATGGCACTAAGAATTTAACATTAATTGCCAATGATACCTCTTTTATCGATTCAGATAAAGGTAAGTTAGTTGCAAATAAACGTATCAAAAAAGCCATCGTGACCCATATTGGTATGAATCCTGAAACGGGTCGTCAAATGCATGATGGTGAAATGATTGTTGAGTTAGTACCACAAGGTACTTTGGCCGAACGCATTCGTGCCGGTGGTGCGGGATTAGGAGGTATTTTAACCCCGACAGGCGTTGGAACAGTTGTTGAATCTGGTAAGCAAGTTATTGAAGTTGATGGTAAGAAATACTTGCTTGAAAAACCTCTTAAGGCCGATATTGCGTTGATTTATGCAGATAAAGCTGATAAATATGGTAATTTAGGATACTTTGGAACAACTCGTAATTTTAATACGGTTATGGCGTTGGCTGCATCTACGGTCATTGTTGAAGCACAAGAATATATTGATGGTGTTTTAGATCCAAATGATATCGTCGTTCCAGGTGTTTTAGTTGATCATATTGTGGTAAAGGGGGCATAAATGGAGCTTACAAAGGAACAAATGCGAGAAGTAATTGCCAGACGAGTTGCTAAAGAATTTAAAGGGGGGGAAGCTATTACACTTGGTATTGGATTACCAACTGAGGTTGCGAATTATATCCCCGAATCAATGCATGTGATGTTGCATTCTGAAAATGGTGTTATCGGGGTTGGTCCTAAGGCGGATGAAACCAATAAAGATATTCGTGTTTCAAATGCCGGTGGTACATTGGTAACGGTAAAAGAGGGCGGGGCGTTTTTTGATAGCTTTTTATCCTTTTCCATGATTCGTGGTGGACATATTGATGCTACAGTTTTAGGTGCTTTGCAAGTTGATGAAAAGGGAAATCTTGCTAACTGGGTTGTTCCAGGTAAGTTGGTTCCAGGTATGGGCGGGGCTATGGATTTGGTTATTGGAGCTAAAAAAGTGATTGTAGCGATGGAACATACAGCTAAAGGTGCTCCTAAAATTTTAAAGGAATGTACTTTGCCCCTGACAGCAACAGGTGAGGTTGATTTGATTATCACGGAAAAAGCTGTTATTGAAGTGACGAAACAAGGTTTGTTGTTGAAAGAAATTAGTCCGTATTCAACCTTGGAGGATATATTAGCGTCAACGGAAGCAGAATTAATCGTTCCTAATGTATTGTTGGGTAAATAGATTTTTTGATATTAAATCATTAAAATGCTGAGAAAATATGTTTCTTGGTATTTTTTTATAAAAAAATGTTTTGTTTAATGTATTTAGAGAATATTTAACTTAAAATGGATATGAAATTGGTCGTGATGTTATTCATGTGACACCTGAAACAAAATAAAGCTTTCAAAGAAAAATCTTCTAAAACTCCTCTTTCTAAAGTAAAGACAGAAACGCCTACTAAATCTGCAAATATTTTGAAACGATTGGTACAAAAATTTGGTGGTCGTGGATAGTTCGTTGGAGTTTGTTAAAGCCCCGGTTTTTATCGGGGCTTTTTTGATTTTATGAAAAAATGAAAAAAAATGATTTTTTTTATAAAAAAGTACTTGCAATTTTATTTTTTGTGTGATAAATGTTATTTCGTTGTTCCAGCGTAGCTCAGTGGTAGAGCAATCGGCTGTTAACCGATCGGTCGTAGGTTCGAGCCCTACCGCTGGAGCCACTTGAAAGTCCTACTTAGGGGTGCGTAGCTCAGCGGGAGAGCATTACCTTCACACGGTAGGGGTCACAGGTTCAATCCCTGTCGCACCCACCATAAGACGACCTTTTAGGTCGGTTTTTTTTATATCTAAAAACATACGCTTGCAACCATATTATAAGCAAAAAGATGAAAAAAATAAATATTAAATATACTTTCTATCGATTTAGTATTTCAACTTCTTTTATATAAGTAATTAACTATTTGCGCCCAAATAAGCGTTCTATATCGTTTAGTTTTAACTCAATATAAGTTGGGCGACCATGAATACATTGACCAGAGGTACCACATTCTTCCATTTGACGGAGCAGGGCATTCATTTCTTCTATGGTGAGTTTTCTACCCGAACGAATGGAACCATGGCAAGCCATTCTGGCGCAAATATCCTTAATTTTATCTTGTAAAACAACAGTATCACCAAATTCTTTAAGTGTATCGGCCAAATCTTGAATAAGGCTTTTGACATCTGTCTTATCTAAAATAGCCGGAATTTCACGAACTGCAATGCTGTCATATCCAAAGGCATCTAAGACCAATCCCATTTGGGCTAGTTCATCTTTCCATCCGACAAGAGTATCAACTTCATTTTGATTTAAATCAATAATTTCAGGAATTAATAATAATTGTGTTTTGGGATTTGTACCAACTGTAGCCATCATTTTTTCATATGTTAAGCGTTCATGAGCAGCATGTTGATCCGTAATTACAATACTATCCATTGTTTGTGATACAATGTATGTTGCATGTAGTTGCGCTTTGGCAAAACCAAGCGGAGGAAAATCCGTTTGTTGAACTGTTTGCGTTGAAATTGGGGCAACAGATTTTTCTTCTTGAATGGCAATTGTCGAAATGGCTGGTTGCATTGGTGTTTCGGAAATATTAAATATTGGCGCATCTTTTTTGACCGAATATACGTCCATTGCCATCATAGGTTGTGATATTTGCACAGCGGGAGCAATATAACTTGGTTCCGTAGAATGTTGACGTTTGGGTAAAATAGAAGGTACCGATTTGCTTAAAGCAATATCACCAATTGTTGTAGAGGTTTTAGCAGAATTTTCGGTTAAAGCCCGACGAATGGCGCCAACTAATAAACCACGCACACTCGCACTGTCTTTAAAACGCACTTCTGTTTTGGCCGGATGTACGTTTACATCCACTTCTTCGTTTGGAACTTGTAAAAATAAGGATAAAACCGGATATCCTTCATTCCCATGACCAATTAATCCTTGGAATGCACCACGAATGGCTCCCATTAAGACTTTATCTTTTACAAAACGACCGTTAACAAATAGGTATTGTTCAGTTGATGTTGCACGCAAATAGGTTGGCAACCCAACAAAACCATATAGTTTCATACCATTATAGTCTGCATCAACTGCAACAGCATTTTTATCAAATTCTTTGCCGATAACTTGTGCAACACGCGTGAGTAAATTATCTGTTTTTGAATAAGTTAAAGAGGTTCGTTTACCATCCGATAGTGAAAAAGAAATTTTGGGGTAAGCCATCGCCAAACGATTAACAATTTCCTTTGCATATCCCATTTCGGTTTGAGCCGCCTTTAAAAATTTCAAACGGGCAGGGGTTGCATAAAATAAATCACTAACCTCAACCAAAGTTCCTTTGCCAAATGCAGCCGGTTTAACGGGTTCTTTAAGACCACCATTAACTGAAATACACCATGCTTCGGAACTATCAGCTGTTCTTGATGTGATTTTCAACTTTGCCACAGAGGCAATGGAAGGTAAGGCCTCGCCACGAAAACCTAAGAAATTGATATTAAATAAATCTTCATCAGGTAATTTGCTAGTGGCATGACGTTCTACAGCTAATTCTAACTCATTCGCATTCATTCCCTTTCCATCATCTTTGACAGAGAAATATGTTTTTCCACCATCAATCATTGTAATATCAATCTTAGTTGCACCGGCATCAATGGCATTTTCCATCAGCTCTTTAAGAGCAGAAGCGGGACGTTCCACTACTTCGCCAGCGGCAATTTGATTGATAAGATTTTGAGGTAATAAACGAATGGTCATAGAGAATTTTACCTTTATTTTAATCGAGCAATGCGAATTTTTTCAATTAAAGCATTAGTTGAACTATCATGTTTAAGTTCTTTATTTTTATCCATAATTTCTGGTAAAATATTTTTAGCCAATTGTTTGCCAAGTTCTACCCCCCATTGGTCAAAACTATCTATGCCCCAAATCACACCTTGCACAAAAACTTTATGTTCGTATAAGGCGATTAAACTACCAAATGACTTAGGTGTTAATTTGTCAAACAATAAACTATTGCTTGGGCGATTGCCTGTAAATGTTTTAAACGGAATTAACTCTTCAGCTACACCCTCGGCACGTAATTCATCTGGTGTTTTACCTTTCATTAATGCTTCTGGTTGTGCCACGAAGTTAGATAATAAAATATCATGTTGATCTCCTGTTTCATTTAATGAATGAATAGGGGCAATAAAATCACATGGAATGAGATGAGTGCCTTGATGGATAAGTTGATAAAATGAATGTTGTCCATTTGTACCAGCAGCACCAAATAAAATTGGGCCCGTGGCATAATCTACCGGACGACCGCTTTTTTTGATGCCTTTACCATTACTTTCCATATCCAATTGTTGCAAGTAAGAAGGTAAATAGTGCAGGTATTGATTGTAAGGTAATACAGCATAACTTTCTGAGCCCATGTAAGTTGTATACCAAATACCAATTAATCCCATAATAACCGGTAAATTTTGTTCCAACGGTGTATTTAAAAAGTGCATATCCATTTCATAAGCACCAGTCAGCATTTCAATAAAAGCATTATAACCAATGCTGAGCATGATGCTGAGGCCAATGGCAGACCACATAGAATAACGACCGCCGACAAAATCCCAGAAAACAAACATATTATCTGGATTAATACCAAATTCTTGTACAGCTTTCGTATTTGTTGATACAGCAACAAAGTGTTTTTCAACGGCTTGTTCACCTAATTTTTCAACTAACCAAGCACGTGCTGTTTTGGCATTTGTTAATGTTTCTTGTGTTGTAAATGTTTTGCTGGAAATAATGAACAAAGTTGTTTCCACCGGACATTCTTTTAATGTTTCGGTAATATCTGTACCATCTACATTGGAGACAAAATGAAATTTTAAAGCATCTGTTTTATAATGCTTTAAAGCATCAATTGCCATAGCCGGTCCCAAATCAGAGCCACCAATACCAATATTCACAATATCTGTAATACGTTTGCCGGTAAAACCTAACCATTTACCATCGCGTACCAAATCGGAAAAAACATGCAGTTTTTCTAAAACGGCATTAATTTGAGGCATAACATCTTGACCATCCACAAAAATAGGGTGATTATCTCGATTTCTTAAAGCCACATGCAATACCGGACGATTTTCTGTTGTATTGATGCGTTCGCCGGAAAACATTTTTTTTGTAGCACCTTGTAAATCGGCTTCTTTTGCCATTTGTATTAACAAATCCATCGTTTCTTGAGTAATATTATTTTTGGAATAATCCAATAAAAAATCATTAAAAGTTGCATGGAATTTATTAAATCTGTCACTATCCGATGCAAATAAGTCACGCATATGGATGTTTTTAATTTCTTCGGCATGTTTTTGTAATTGAGTATAGATAGTCATCATTTATTTCCTTTATGGTTTAATATTAAATTCCGGTGGTACAATAATGGATTTTCCGTTAACAATTTGTGTACTGCTAAGCGCTGGTTTCTTAGGTGCACAAGCACTCAAAATGACACATAATACAATCATAAAAACTATTTTCATTTTTGTTTCCCCTTATTTGTTAAAAATGAACGTAAAATCACGATACCGGCACCAATGCAAATAGCCATATCTGCTACATTAAAGGCAGGCCAATGATAAGAACCGATATAAAAATCTAAAAAGTCAACAACGGCACCATGAACAAAACGATCAATCACATTAGATACAGCTCCACCAATAATCATTGTAAAACCGATACGTGTCCAGCGATCCTTTTCTTTTTGCATCCACCATGTCAGTAAAGCACAAACTAATAAAGCAATAATAGATAAAATATATGGATTATTATTTGAAAACATAGAAAAACTAACACCAGTATTATAGGCCAATATCAAATTAAAGCAGGGCATAACCTTGATAATTTTTGGGGTAACCATTTCATTTAAAATAATAAATTTAGTGAGTTGATCTAATGCAATAACAGCTAAAGAGATTAAAAAAATCATTTTATTTCCTTTCGTTTTTCACACTTTAATACAAATATATTAAAAAGTCATTCTTTTTTTATTCCTTTTTTAATTTTTTCTGCTATAATGATTATATGACAGAACAATTACAACGACCCGAGATGAAAACTCAAAGTGCTAAGATTACTGAAGAAGAGTGGTCTTATTTTTCATTAGGTATTGATATACAAGAATTTATTTTACCCTCTGAACGAGGGGATTATAAAACTGATCCAAAAGCAGTAGCCTTGGTTGAGGCCATAAAAGCTGGTAAAGATTTATCTGGCCAAGATTTCTCTGGCGTAAATTTAAAAGGTGCCGATATTTCTGGAGCTAAATTACAAGGTGCAAATTTATCTGGCGCTATCTTTTATAAAACAACGGCTAATAAGTGTGATTTCCAAGGCGCTTGCTTTGATGGGGCCTATATGGAATATTTTGATGGTAGTGGCAGTAATTTTACTGGGGCAAGTTTTAAACACGTTTTTGTTAGAAATTTGAATTTAAATAAAGCACAAATTGATGAAAAAGAATTAGCCAAATTTTCAGCAATCGAACAATTAATACGATTAATTGAGACTGGTCAAATAGATATTAGATGTTTAACAAAACAAGACCTAATGCATTTGGATTTAAGACGTATTGACTTGAGTAAAGTTGATTTAGAAGGTATTGATTTGTCTGCATTAATTTTAGAGGGTGTAAATTTGTGTGGTACATATATTGACCCTAAACAATTAATGAGTTTAAAAGGATTGCAACATTACCACAGGTCAGTTAAAAAAATGAATGAAACAAAACTGAAAATGGAAACCTTGAAAGTGATACAGGCTAAATCCAAAGAATTAGATGCTTATGCTGCACGTGAAGCCAAAAATAAAAAAATGGATGTTTCTGCAAAAAAATTAAAGCGTCCTAAGCCAAAAGGAAACAAAGATACTGAGACATTGATTCATATAATGAAACAAAAGCAACAAACGACAGATATAACCTCTCAAAAAATTACAGGTCAAACACAAACAACTAAAAAAACAAATTTAAAAAACAGGAATTAACTGATGCGATTTAAAATTTTCCGTTTTGCTCCAGAAAAAGTATCTAGACGTAATTGTCTTAAATGGTGGTGGTGGCGTGCCGCATTAGGAGTTATTGGCGTGTGGGGATTGTTGCTTATTTTAATCCCAGCAATGATTTATTTACTTAGCATAAATGATTTTCAAAGTGCTTGGAATACATCAATTATTTTTTGGAAGAAGACATTTACACAAAATATTTTGTTGCCATTTTCATCTTATTGGCAATGGGTGCTTGAATATATCACAAATGAGCCTAGACACAAAACTTGGGGTAGTTTTTTTGCATGGAAAGTTCCATTGATTCCAACTGGTTTGTTTATATGGTACCAATTGTGGTTACCAATTAAAAATCCATATTTTTGGGCTTATCAAACTTTTGGTGATGGAAGAGAAGCTAATAAAAAAGACCTAAAATCTTTTGGATTACTTGATGGAAAAGGCTTATTTTTAGGGTATTCTCAAGGCGTCAAAATGTTTTTACCGGATACGCGCTCGGTTTTTTGTATTGGTTGCCCAGGTTGTGGTAAAACAAGTGGCGTTATTATTCCTGCAATTTTTGAAAATAATCATTCATCTATGATAATTCATGATCCAAAAGGTGATATCGCTAAAGCTACTAGTGGATATCGAGCGACTTTAGGACCAGTATTTAAACTGAATTGGGGGGCTAGTGATGATTTAGAAAATGGCATTCGATGGCCTTCATGGAATCCAATTGGTGGTAAAAATTTACCTCCACTTCAAAAAGGAAGAGAAGGATATATTGATACATTAATTTATTATTTAATCCCAGAAGGACCAACTGGAACAGATCCGTATTGGGTAAAAGCAGGTAGAGGATGTCTAACTGGTTTAACTGGTTATTTATGTGGAAAAGTAGATCAGGCGCGTGCAAATGATTATTTCTTGTCTCGCTTAAAAAATGGTGAATTGGATGATGAAGATTATGCCGTTTTGTTATCCTATTATAAATCCATGCGTGATTTTCCAGAAGTTAAAGAGGCGATTGAAAATACACTAAATAAAAATATAACATTAGATAATTATTTGCCAATTGGTAAATGGGGTATCATTCCGAAAAATTGGCGAGGTCAAGATGCGAGCTTCGCTATGTTATTGGATATTCTAAATAATAATCAAATGCGTTATACTACAGAACTCAGACAACGCAAACAAGCTGGAGATGTGACCAGTATGGCAACAGATCCATGGAAAATGATTTTAGAAGATATTGTTTTAGAAACAGCTTATTATGGATATGGTCGTAGAACATTATTAGAATTAGCTCAAGTTGAAGCATTACCAGATAAACAACGTGGTTCTGTTATTTCTATGGCATTATCTGGCATTAATATTTTTAAAAACTCTGCTGTACGAGCAAGAACATCTTTAAGTGATTTAGATTACTCTATGATGCGAGGCATAAAAGATAAAGAAACTGGAGAATATAAACCCGTTACAATTTATTTATCAGTTCCAATGGAAGATATTGGTTCATCAATGGCTGTCAGTACCTTATTTATCAATATGACTAGTGAAAATTTAATGGAAAATGGTCCAAATGAAGGAAGTGCAGGGCCATATCCAATGACTTTTATTTTGGATGAATTTCAACATATGCCATCATTAAAAAGTATTGCTGATGGAATCGTATTTGGTCGTTCTAAATCTAATTCATTTTTGGTTTCTGTTCAAGATTGGCATCAAATTAATTCCAAGTATGATCAAGAAACCACAGATATTATTATCAGTTCTGTTGCAGCAAAAATTATTAAACGACAAAACAATCCTGTAACACGCAATGTTTTATTAAAAGGTATTGAAACATTAACTAAAGTCATACATAAATACAGTAGTGATAGATGCAAGATTGATTTTACGGGCTCCAGTTTAATAGGTACGAAAGAAATGGGAGTTGGTTGGAGTGTTTGGGGTGGACATTCACATAAAATTGAAAGAAAAGCAGATAGTGTTATTGGTGGTTCTGGATTATTATCAATGGCTCCAACAAAACAAATAGTGTTATATGCAGGACATCTACATCGACCTATTGTAGGACAAACGCCTTTATTTTATAAAAATGAAGAATATAAGGCAAAAGCGACTTTAAAAGCTGCGCCACCTATGCCAAAAGAGTTTATTAAACATAATGATAATTTAGCAGTTGTATCTCAATTACAATTTGATGATATTGAATAACATATTATTCATTTTTTAAAAAAGTAAAAGAAACGTTTTCCCATCCTTTATGAGATAAAGTTGGCAAAACCTTAACCTTCGCAGACCGTGGATTTTTTAATCGTCCTACAAAACGTTCAGCAGTTCTACGAGGAGAAATTGTATCTTGTCCACCAACATAATGGACTTGAGGAATGTGAGCAATTAAATCTTTATGATCAAAAGGATTTACTGTTTCTTCATGTAAATTTTTTTGATTGCTTGTATTTAAAGTGCCTGCAATGGTAATCACCTGAGAAGTAATTGGAATTCGACTACCTAGCACTATCGCAAAGGCGGCACCACCATCATAACCTACAAATTCAATATGAGGAGCTTGATATTTTTTTATAAAATATAAAGATAACTCTTGCATTTCATTAACAATTTCTTGATGAAATCTTGCTGTTGTATAAAGATCTTTATTATTACATAAATCGTTTTCAATATATTGGCATGCTCGTGTTAAATAAATAATATTTTCATGTTCATCTTTCTGTGCTAATTTTAATGCCACAGGAATAGTTGGATTAGGATTTCCATCACCTTCAATATAAAAGCGAATGGGTTTACCTTTTTGGATATTTTCTTTTTCTAAAGTATAAAATGATAAATGTTCTGTTTCAATTGTTTTAGCGTTAAATCCAATCGGTGTAGTTGGTAAAGATGCACAACCATTTAAAAATAATACACTGGTAAATAACAGTATTTTTTTACTCATTTTATCTCCATCCAAGTTAAATTTTGTGTCCATAACAAATAAGATTTGATTACTTTATCAGGAAAAATATTTTTTAGCAATGCTTCATATGTTTTTAATTGTTTTTTGTAAGTTAAAGAAACCTCATTTTCATTTTGTGGAACATGATAATTACTTTTGTAATCAACCAATAAAATTTCTTTTTCTAAGACAACTAATCTATCAATTTGACCGGATACAACTTGACCATTTAAAATACCAACAATAGGAACTTCAGCTAAAGATGTTGAACCAAATAATAATTTAAATCGTTCATCATCAAATAATTGAAATAAATTATCGGGAATATCAATATCATCTGGCTTCATTTTAAGAGCAACCTCTTTACGTCTATCAGGATTAATATTAGGTAAATATTGTAATAATTTGTGAATGAATGTACCGCGCTTTAAAGAATGCGAACGCATTTCTGATGAAAGACTCTGTTGTTCAGAACATTCCTCAATTAAAGAGATTGATGGCCGTATTGGTTGAGAAGGTATAGGTTCTTCAGCTGGTTTTTTCCATACCCAATCAGGTAAAATTTGAGAAGAATCATTTTTTTGAATATTATTTTCTGTTAACACTTTTTGGTCCTGATTACATGAAAATCGGATAATACCATCTGAATCGGCTTGATAGGGAAGAGACTCTTTAATCAAATCATACCAATTTCCAGCCTTTGCTTTGGATTTATTATTCCAACCACAGATATATAATCGATCCATAGGGCGCGTAATTGCCACATATAATAAACGATGATATTCTTGCATTTGTAAATCACACCATTGTTCTTGCAAATCTGATACTTCTGATGTTTTTAGGGATGATTGGGGGGTCCAAATGGGTAAGTTATTTTCTGTCCATATGATTTTAGGTTTTTGAGAAGGAATAAAACGCGTATCTGGCAAAAAGACGATATTTCCTTGTAACCCTTTAGAACCATGAACTGTCATAATACGAACAGCATTTAAATTACCTTGATCTAAATCTCGTTTTATTTCAATTTCTTTGTCTCCAATCCATTTTAAAAATGATTGTAAAGAAGGTATATTATTTTGTTCATATGTTAAAATCAAATTTAAAAATTCATCTAAGGCTTCATTAACTTCATTTCCTAATCTTGCTTGAAAATTTTTGCGACCATTCTTAACACTTAAAATGTATGAAAAGAATTCAAAAAGAGGCATTTTGTCAGCCTTATCCATTATATCTTGCAAAAATTCTGCTGTTTTAGGATATAATTCACAAACACGTTCATATACGCTTTTGTTTTCTCTGTTATAGCAAATATTATATAAATCATCTTCAGTTAGATGTAATAAAGGACTTTTTAAAATTTCAGCTAAATTTAAATCATCATCAGGTAATAATGTAAATTTAGCTAATCCAATTAAATCTTGAATAGCAATATAATTTGTTAAGATTAATCGATCTACACCAGCAACTGGAATTTGATATTCTTTTAAAAAACGAACCAATTCAGATACAAATTTTTTACGTCGTTGAACTAAAATTAAAAAATCTCCTGCTTGGATTGGTCGACCTTTAGATTCTAAAATTTCTTTTGAATCTATCATATATTTGATTTTTATAGCTATTTTTTCAGCCAATCTGGTAATAGGAGACTGCACAACAGTTCGTTCAACTGGTGGTTTCCATTCTTCAGAGGTATCATTTTCCTTAGACTCTTCTAGCGGCCAAATTTCAACTAAACCAGCTTGTCCAGCACGATAAGCTAAATGAGTACCATCTTCTTGAGAAGGTAATATTCCATAACGTGCTTGAGGATTACGTAAGACAAAATTAACCAATCTTAAAATTGGTTCTGTTGAACGGAACGAAAAATTAAATGGAACTGTATCAAATTCATTTTTTGAAGCTTTTACCCGTTCTTCAAAATATTGTCGCATACGCTCAAATTCATCTGGATCGGCCCCTTGAAAACTATAAATAGATTGTTTTTTATCACCTACAGCAAAAATAGTTCTTAGATAATCATTAGCTCCTATACCAGAAAAAAATTCTTCAGCTAACATCCGAATAATAGACCATTGTAAAGGATTAGTATCTTGTGCTTCATCCACTAAAATATGATCAATTCCACCATCTAATTTATATAAAACCCAAGCGGCATTACCAGATTCAGATAACAATTTTTGTGTATAATTAATGAGATCATCATAATCCAATAACGAAGATATTTTTTTGTAATTTTCATACAACTCAATAATATAAAATGATAATTCTAAAAGAGCTTGAGTAGCCTGAACAACTTTTAACGCTTTTATCTTTTGATAAGTTTCGTAAATATTAATAGCATTTTTATCATCAATATATTTTGCTCTAAGCTCAAATTTTGTCGTTAAATATTTTTTTAAATTTATATCCCATTCTTCTTGTTTAAAAAAATCTTTTATTATTTGTTTTTCAGAATGATAATTGTTTATATTAAAGTATTTCTTTATATTATTTATAACACTATTTAAAGAGCTTTGATTGGTTAATTGTAATAATCGATGACGCATAGAGAGTGTTTCTTTTAACAATGCAATTAACGCATTTTCATCCAAATATGATGAGAGCTCTTCAATTGAAGATTTTAAAGAAGTATTTTTAAATGCTTCATTAATTAAAGAAGATAATATATCGTTTGCTGTTGTATCATCCATAACCTCAAAGTGCGGATTAATACCAGCTTCTAATGGAAATCGTTTCAAAATAGATTGTGAAAAACTATGAATTGTCATAATTTTCATTCCACCTGGCGTTTCCAAAGTTAAGGCAAATAATCTGCGAGCCCGTTCTAGTTGAACCTGGGTTGGATTATCACCAATCAACTTTGAAATTTCTGTTTTTAAATCCTCTTCAGACATAATAACCCAAGATTTTAAAACCTTATTGATACGATTAGTCATTTCTGCCGCTGCAGTTTTTGTAAAAGTCAAACACAAAATTTTTTCAGGTCGACCACTTAATAACAATAGATTGAGAACACGATCAGTTAATACCTTTGTTTTTCCAGAACCCGCAGAAGCGGATACCCATACGGAAGTTGTAGGATTACTAGCACGTCTTTGTTCTTTGTTAACATCAATCATGCTTCTTCCTCCTCATCTTCTACAGTTAACCATTCTTTTGAACGGGATAAATGTTCATAATCATTATATCTTGGTGCAAATTCTGGAGCAGGGCAAGATTCATACGCAACATTTTCATCATTAAATATTGTAATCAATTTTTTTAATCCTAAATAGGAATTTTCAACAACATTAAAATCAGTTTCTTTTTTATTTAAAACAGATGTAATTTTTGCATTTTCAAATTTTGAAGATAATCGCCAATATGATAAATCGGATATATGCTTAGCTCCAACCTTATTAAAACCGCCTTGAGATAATAAATATCCTTCTAATGGTAATTGAGGAGCATAACCAGCTCTAACTTCTTTAGCAGAAGGAGGGGTTCCTGTTTTATAATCAATAATTTCAACAGAGCCATCTTTCATTAAATCAATCCTATCCGCGGTTCCATATAATGTAAATGGATGGCCGAGCATATCTTCAATAATACATTCTGCAGTTTGTTCTACAAAGCTTAGTTTTACATGATCTATACGTTCTGCCTGACGTGCGATAAACCATGAAGCAATAGCCTTAAATTTAGGCATATAAAACGCTAATTCTCCTTCATTAAATCCAGCTGATTTTAAATTATTTTCACCTAATTTTAATAATGCATCTAAATCTAAAGAGTGTGGATTTTGTTCTATAAAAAATTCAAAGGATTTATGAATTGCATTACCAAATAATACTTGTTTTTGTGGTGTTTCTAATGAATTCAATGGATATAATTTTAAAATATACCTAGCATAAATAGCATAAGGATCTCTCATCCATAATTCAATTTTTGTAACAGACAACTTTTGTGGTCTAGCACTAACAGGTGGTTTTGGAGCAGGGCGAATAATCGGATCGTTCTTATGTGGTTTATCTAAAAGACTTGCTAATGTTTCATTCAATGTCCATGTAATATCTGCTGCTGTTAAAACAGCCTCCATACGAG
Source organism: Alphaproteobacteria bacterium (assembly GCA_017559525.1). Classification (GTDB taxonomy): domain Bacteria; phylum Pseudomonadota; class Alphaproteobacteria; order CAAHEQ01; family UBA3637; genus UBA7488. Next base: position 19,845 of record JAFYRI010000004.1, read on the forward strand.
ATAAGAAACGAGAAGGAATTGTTGGGGCTCCATCATTTTTTAAACTACGAGTTAAATAAACTTCTTTAGCACAAAAACAATTAGCAAAATCCATAGCAGATACAGCTATTTTATTTTCTGGGGCTGGTAATCCTAAAGAAACTCTCATTGGTCGATTTAACCATGGTCCCATATCTGGCAATTGAGGAAATGTTCCTTCATTTAAACCACCAACAATGATAACATCTGGCTTATGAAAACGTGCCTCAATTGGCCCCAAAATATCTAATCTTGGATGCATTCCATACTTAGGTCGAACAGTTAAAGATGCCATAAGTAATTCTAAAATCTTAGGATAGTAGGCAGGATCAATATCTCCTAATAAATGTGCATATTGTAACAATTCAGTTAGAAAAGTATAAGCTACCTGTCCAGCATCATTCTCCCATAATCTTTCATATCCAGCCCTATCATGACTGGTAGCTAATGCCTCGGCAACTTCAATATGAGTTTTTAATAGCACCTCAAAAGGATATAAAATATTTTTTGTAAATAATTGATATAAAATTGATAAATCAGTATTTGTTTGATATTCTAATAAAGTATTATCTCGCCTTGCTTTTTTTTCAGCATTTTTGATTTTTAATCGTAATAAGGTTGGGTTAATTGTATCTGCACTCAGAGGGTGTTTAAGCAAAGCCAATAAATTATTGCCATTTTGTGGTGTTAATGCCACATTTGACAACAATAATAAATAAATTCCAATGGGGGTTTGCAATAATGGTGTTCCCGCAGAATCATCTAATTCAATCCCCCACCGTTTCATTTCAACTGATACACGTCTAGCTAAAGCTCTGTCTGTTGTAACAAAAGCGGCTGTTTTTGTCGGAGTTTCCAAAACTTCACGTAATAATAAAGCGACTGTTAAAGCTTCATGAGATGTATTTTCACAATCAAACCGTTTGATATGCGATAGTGAATTAGATGTGATACCTTGAACATATTGCCAACTATCTGTTTCTTCAGCTGGTTTTAATACTTCATGCATTAATAATTCAGACTCAGATTTCTCTGAAGAATAATTTAATATTTCATTAGGATAAATTTTTAATGCATCTAATAACCGTTTTAATGGATATTGTGCATGAATAGGTGGTAATGATTTAAACTCATCTGGCGATAAAAGTGTATCAACACCATTTAAAAATAAAACACTATCTTCCAATGAGTTAACAACTTTTGCCAATTCAATAACAGCTGGAATAGCGCCGTCAAATCCTGCCATGATAATAGGATGTGTAGGAGGAATATCAGCCCACTTTTTTGCATATGATTTGATCATACGAATGGTATAATCCATTTCATCAATCTGACCATATTCAGCTAAAATTTTAGGCCAAGTTGTATGAATAATGTCTAAAAAAGTAACTGTTTCATTCCAATGTTCTGCAAATTGTTTTTCTTGAACCAAGGTATTTAATAAACTAACATCTGCTTCGTATTGATAAAATTCATCTAATAATTCACCTAATCCTATTGCAATCATAACAGCTTTATCAATACTGGCTATATTCGGTTTTGCGGAACACAATTTAGTCAATAACAATGTTCTGTTCAATTTTGGCATTTTAGGAGGCAAATCTTCATCCAAATTATCCATTTCGTATAAAGCTGTTAATTTAGGTAACAATAAAGACTTATCTTGACTGGCATGTAAAAAAGCTTCTTTAACTGTTAAACAAGCTCTTTTTGTTGGTAAAATAATCTCAACACAAGCCATACCAAATGGATTACTTTTGTATTTTTCTAAAACAAAAGAAGATAACCGTTCTGCAAAATCTTCATTTAATCCAATATTATAAATCATGAATGATATTGCTCCTCGGCTATAATCAAAGCTTCAGGTGTATTTAAATTAAACCAAATACCATCATGAATGATATGGGCTAATTTACCTTTTGATTGGGCAATATCATATAAATCCCTAGAAGAAAAAGGGCCGGCAGGTGTATTTTCAAAAATACGAGGATGCATAATTTGAACTGACATAAAAAAGTATGGTGCTGTTTGCTCATCCGAACGAATGCGACGCAACTTACCATTTTCAATAAAATAATTTCCTTTTTGCGTATCCCCTCTAGAGGCAGACATTGGGGCAATCGCCAACAAAATGTCCATTGTATTTGGATCCCAAGCATCTGCCATTGTTTTCATTAATGCCTCATTTGGTTCACTCCAAAGTGGATCACCATTTAAAACAAAGAAACCATTTTCTCCTCCTTTATCCAATAATAAGGGAAGGGCTTTTTTTACACCACCACCTGTTTCTAATGCTGTTTTTTCATCTGAAAAAGAAAATAGTGCATCTTTACGTTTAGATAAGACTTCTTTTATTTGTTCTCCTTTATAGCACGTATTTACAACAATATTATGAATACCATATGAAACAATATGATCAGTAATATGATTAATCATTTCACGCCCTTGAACTTTTAACAAAGGTTTTGGAGTTTCATCGGTCAATTCACGCATTCTGACACCACGGCCAGCAGCTAATATCATAGCGGTTTTGATTAACATTACTTTTCCTTAGTCAAATCAATTTGTCTAAAATGTGATGGTATATATTTATCAATCCATGCTTTTAGACGTTCACACTCTGGCGCCTGCAAACAATTTTCAATCAGCGTCCAAACAAAAGGAACATAACGCACATACTTATCTTTGCCATCTTTGAACCAATAGCGCGTAAACTGACCAACAACTTTAATATGGCGTTGCAACGCAACCAAATTACTTAAAGCACGAATACGTGGAGTATTAAGCTCAGGAAATGCACTGAAATATAAATCCAACATTTCGTTTTTAATATCCGCTGGAACATAACGACGTTCATCTTCTAAAAGTGTCATAATATCATATGTAAAGGCAGTTTTGCGAATATCTTGGAAATCAATAACACCACATGTTTCATCAGGAGCTAAAATCAAATTATCCACATGATAATCATACAGAGCATACCCTCTTGGAATTTCATTCATTTGACGAATTAAATCTCGCCAAATCGCTTCATATTCAGCCATTTCATCATCAGATAAATCAATTTTTGAGACATATTTTACAACCCATTGGGGCATCAAAAGAATATCCGCCATCATTTTTTCATCATCATAAATTTGTTCGTGTTCTTCTGGAATTGAAAATCCACTATGCGTTTTAATTAAGCTTTTCGTTGCCATTTTATATAATTTTTGAGCATCATACCCCGCATCTAATAACCGTGTAAAACTATTATCGCCTAAATCTTCCAACAATAATAATCCATTATCAATATCTTCAGCATAAATTTTGGGAGAATGCACACCTAAATTATTTAAAATAGTATCAACCAAAATAAATCTATCTAATAAAACCAATTGAGCAGGTAAATAATTCTCTGGATTTTCTGGAGGAGGGGCATCCATTAAAACAGCTGTTTTTCCATCTTTTACAATACGATCATAACTACGCAAAGAAGCGTCACCAGCTAAAAAAGAGCGGGTAGAATCGGCCCAGCCAGCTTTTTTTAAAAATACTTCAATTACTTCACTTCTTGTCATCCGTTCTCCTTAATAGTAATTATTCGACAATTATCTTTTACTTCAAAAAAGATATCTATATGTTTCTTAGGTAAAACACCTTTAATTTTATCTGGCCACTCGATAAAGGAAACACCTTCTGCAAAAGCATCTTCAATACCAATTTCATACGCTTCATCTGGTGATTTTAAACGGTACATATCAAAATGGTAAATATCAAAATTCGGTGTTTCATACGATTGTAATAATGTAAATGTTGGACTAGGAACTTCAATAGCATTTGTTAATGATAGAATGACGCCTCGAGTAAAGGCAGTTTTCCCAACACCTAATGTTCCATGCAATGCGATAATATCACCTATTTTTAAAGTTTTTGCAAATTCTGAAGCAAACTGTAATGTTTCTTGTTCATTATGGGATATAAACACACTCATTTTAATAATCCTTTAAAAAAGCCACTTTTTGATGGAGTACTCAATGGGAGGTTAGATTGTCTGTATTCCCAAGGAGCAATGAATTTCCCATTCCAAAGCCCCTCATTTTTTTGACGAGCTTGCTGTTCGTATGGAACATATACATTAGATACTTTTCTATCTGCAACAGCCCACCCAACGGAAACCATTGTTGCACCTACGTCATATCCTTGAATTTCACAAATTGTATAGTATACCAAATCAGTATATGGTTTAACCAATTGACAAGATATATTCTTTTTTAATAATAATTTTTCCAATTTTTTCTTTGAAGTTCGACCACAAGCATATGTTTCACTACGTTTATTTAAACATTTCTGAGGCATATCTGGTGCATCAATTGCATACAATTTCAATTTCAAACCATTCATAATGAACGTTGTACCAGACAAAATCTTTGAAACTGTTCCTGTTAAAACTTGAGGTTGAGAGGACTGAGGCTCATTAACTAGCGTTTCAGGTTTTATCGTTGATGGTTCCAACATCTGATCAGATTGAGAAAAACCAAACATACTCTTAGCCTTACTCCACCAAGAAGGCGTATCATGAAGTTTACCAGGAATAGCAAAAGTTTGTTCCTTTACGTTAGAAAATGCTTCTGTTGTTGTTGAAACAGCTGTCTCACCTTTATTTAATAAAATGGTACACCCTCGAATACACAAGAGCACAAGCCCACCAATTAATAAAATAATGACAACTACCTTTACTAATGTTAAACCTGCGGCCAATGTCATTTTTGCTAAAAAAAACAAAAGAAAAAGAATAAAAATAATAGCTAGCATTCCTACAATAGTTGTTACAGTAGAACCAGTTTGGTATCCAAAATATCCGATAATAATAGAGCCCAGCAACATTGCCCATAAAGTAATTCGCAACAGCATAATACCTCCTGTTTTTCTTTTTATCATAGTATGAAATACTTTCAAAAATCAATCTTTATTTTAATGCAAAATGTGGTTTTTTTATCCTTTTTGATAAAAAATGTTGACATTTATTTTAAAAAGGCTTATTTTTAAAGGTGTAAACGTTATGCTTGAATAGAGAAGGGGATGCCAATGGAATTCATTCATAACCGTGATAAAAATAGCATCAGTATTATGAATGCTGAAAGACAACTAATTTTAAAAATAAGTGGTTTTCCTTTACTTTCTTTTAAACAACGCAATGGATGGTTTTTAGCTTGCGGAAAAGAAACTATGCGAATAGATATCAACTCCCATGAAAATAATGGTGTATCATTGGATGTTTTTTATGACAAAAAACATATTCTTTCTTTCATGTCTGAAACACCTGAACGATCCGCTTATTTAGCAATTTATGAAGAATTACCTTCCTTAATAGTAATACCACAAAAATCAGAAATTCAAAAAAATAAATGGTTTTTTATGGATTATAGAAGTCAATTAGAAGAAGATGGTGCCTCCAAAAAAAATCGACCACGAAAAATAAAACACATAATGCGTCCAATAAAAGATTGTAAAAAAGCTCGCTTTCGCGAGCTATAATTTTTTAAAGTTTTGATTTAATTTATATCTTTATCTTGTTGTTTTTTAGCTTTTTCGCGATAAAGTGTCGCAAAATCTATAGGATTAATTTGTAATGGTGGTAATCCAGCTTCACGAGTTACATTAGCGACAATGGCTCTAGCATATGGGAATAACATATGGGGAATTTGAACAATCAATACAGGTTCCAAATGTTCTGCAGGAACATCAGCCATTACTAAAGCGCCATATAACAATTCGCAAATAAAAATTTCACGATTATCATCAGGGCGTTTAGCTGTTCCTTTAATATGTAAATCAACTGAAAATAATTTAGCATCATCCATTTTATTAACTCGCACATCAATATCAACTGAAATAGCGGGTGCATTTTTTAAATCTACCAATATTTGTGGCATAGCAGGTGCTTCAAAAGATAAATCTTTGATATATTGACTGATAATTTGAACGGAAAGTGGTTGATTGTTTTCATTTTTTGTCATTTTTAAAAATTCCTCTTGAAAAAAAATTGATTATCGGCTTATATATATAAAGTTATTTTTTAAAAATGTAAAGTAAAAAAGGAATAAAGATATGTCCCCAGAATATATTGGATTATTATTAATTATTGGTTACTTTGGTTGGAGATTATTTAGTTCGATAGGAAAAGATGAAATTTCAAAAAAAATAGCATTAAGTAATATCAAAGAAACTACGGTATCATCAAATGCAGTACCTCATACAAAAAAAACTCAAACTATTTGGAATGATGAAGAATTTTTACAAGGGGCTAAAATCGCTTTTCATATGATTTCCTCAGCCTTTTCAACAGGAAAGAAAAAAGAGTTAAAAATTATGTTGGCTCCTCAGGTATATGAAACTTTTGTTAGTGAAATCGAAGAACGAGAAAACAAAAAACAATCTTTGGATTTCTCTCTTATTTGCATAAATTCTGCTAAAATTTTAAAAAAAACAGAAGCAATGCGAGAAGTTACAGTTCAATTTGTTTCTGAACAAGTTAATATTCTGAAGGACGAAAGCGGTAAAGCCATAGAAGGAGATCCTTTAAATATTTCTGTTATGTGTGATACCTGGACATTCCGTAAAAAGAAAAATGATACCTGGATTGTTTGTGCAACTAAAAGTGAGGCCGCACATGCATAAAATTTTGATGGCAAGTGTTGGCATTTTATTTTTGTTAAGTGGCTGTAGCAGTCATAATCTATCAAAGGGACGTTCTTTTTCACTATCAGAGAGCTCTTTTTCTGATCTGAAAGGCTGGACAGATGATAATTTTAGAGAAGCAATGCCAGCATTATTGCAATCTTGTAAAAAAGCTAGCAATGAATGGCATTCTTTTTGTAGAGGATTATATGCTTATAGGTTTTCATCAGCTTCAAAAGTGAGAAAATATTTAGAAGATAATTTACAACCATACGCAGTTACGTCTTATGGAACTGATACAGGAAAAATCACAGGATATTATGAAGCTGAATTAACGGGTAGCCGCTCAAGAAAAAATAATACACAGGTGCCCGTTTATGGAGTACCAAGAGGTTATAAAAATGGTGATAAATTAGAAACACGAGAAGATATTGAAGATACTGTAAATTATGCTCCAATTATCGCATGGGCTGACGATCCGGTTGAGTTATTTATCTTACAAGTACAAGGTTCAGGACGCATGCAAACACCTGAAGGTGAAATTAAACTAGGATATGCAGGAAACAATGGTCATACATTCAAACACTTAAGTCAAATTTTACGAGATGAAGGTATAAAACCACAGGGTGGATATTCTATGCCTGCCATGAAACAATGGTTACAAGAAAATCCGAAAAAAGCACGTCGATTAATGGCCAAAAATCCAAGATATATCTTTTTTAAAGAAGTACAAGGTGATTCACCTTATGGTTCTGCTGGTGTTGTTTTAACTCCGAAACGGTCGGTTGCTGTTGATAAAAACTATGTGCCAATGCACACTCCATTATGGTTGGAAAGTAAAGCGCCTAATGGAAATAATCTCAATCGTTTAGTCATTGCTCAGGATGTCGGTAATGCGATTACAGGTGGTATTCGGGCGGACTTTTTCTGGGGACATGGTGATGAAGCATTTGAAAGTGCTGGAAAAATGAATAGCCGTGGAAAATATTATTTGTTATTACCAAAATAGGCGATCTATGAACGATTTATCTTTATGGGAAGAGTTAAAAAAGACTATTGTGCCATTGGCTAAACGTGGCATAAATGCGATTGCCCATAAAGAATTACCTCCACGGTTGCGTGTCAGACGTGTGCCATCACCTGAAATATCATATACATTGAATTTACATGGTATGACTGTTGCCGAAAGCTATGATGCCGTTAAGAATTTTCTGATACGTCATCAAAATTTGGGGTCTAAAAAAGTGACTGTTATCACTGGTAAAGGGCTAAAACAGGTAGGGGCAATAAAAAAAGAAATCATTTTATGGTTTGATACACCGGTATTTAAGAATAAAATAGCGTCTTATTCTTGGAAAAATGATGGGGGCGCATTGGATATTGTCTTAAAAAGGATAAAAAAATGACAGAACAAATTGTAATGGGAATTGAATCAAGTTGTGATGAAACGGCTTGCGCTTTGGTAAATGATAAAGGTGAAATCTTGTCATCTGTCGTATGGTCGCAATATGATGAACATCGTCGTTTTGGTGGCGTTGTACCGGAAATTGCGGCACGCGCTCATTTGGAAAAATGCGACGTGTTAATTAAAGAAGCATTGGATAAAGCCGGTAAAACCTTTGGTGATTTATCTGCAGTTGCCGTTGCGGCCGGACCAGGATTAATTGGTGGCGTATTAGTCGGCGTTATGACGGCGAAAGCCATTGCTTTTTGCCACAATTTACCTTTTATTGCCGTTAATCATTTAGAAGGACACGCCTTAACAGCGCGTCTTTCACATCCAGTACAATTTCCGTATTTGTTATTGTTAACATCAGGTGGGCATTGTCAGGTTCTAATTGTTGAAGGTGTTGGAAAATACAAAAAATTAGGGGTCACTATTGATGATTCGGCCGGTGAAGCCTTTGATAAAGTAGCAAAAATGTTGGATATCGGCTATCCAGGTGGTCCGAATTTAGAAAAACGAGCAAAACTGGGAGATCCCAAACGTTTTCAATTTCCTGTGCCAATGAGAGGGAGAGCAGGGTGCGATTTTTCATTTTCAGGATTAAAAACATCTGTACGTGTATGCATTGAACGTCAAGAAAATTTAACTGAACAAGATAAAAATGATATCTGCGCTAGTTTTCAATTGGCTGTTATTAAGCAAGTAGAAGACCGATTGAAAAATGCTATTCAAACATTTAAAGAAATGTATCCAGATACGAAAGATTTAGTCGTTGCCGGTGGTGTAGCAGCCAATACAGCCTTAAGAACAAAATTACAAGAAATTGCCGATAAAAATAAACTGATTTTTTCGGCCCCTCCTATCCATTTATGTACAGATAACGGCGTGATGATTGCTTGGGCGGGAATGGAACGCCATAAACAAGGATTACATGATACCTTTGATTTTAAAGCACGCCCCAGATGGCCTTTAGATACATTGTAAAAAGTGCTTGACAGCAAAAAGGAAACGCCCTATATTCTTAAAAACAGAAAGGAGAAAACACATGCAAATCGTTAATGATAATAATTTTGAAGCCGAAGTTTTGAATGCCTCAACACCGGTTTTGGTTGATTTTTTTGCCACATGGTGTGGACCTTGCCGTCAAATGTTACCATTGGTTGATGAAATCGCTGATGAAATGGCTGGTAAGATTAAAATCGTTAAAATGGATGTAGATGAAGCTCCAAAAACACCAGAAGATTATGATATTCAAACATTACCGACTTTGATTTTGTTTAAAGATGGAAAAGTGATTGATACAAAAACGGGCCCACAAATGAAATCTCAAATAATTGAATGGATTAATTCAAAAATTTAAAGTTATACTTTATCATATTTTTGCCCGTCTTTGGCGGGCTTTTTTATATCGACTTTTATTCACTTGATAAGTTTATGAACTAAGCCCACTTGTATTTATATGTAGGGAAACAATGCTTGTGGGGACGACATGAAAATAACCATTTTACGAGATATTTACCGAAAAAGACACTCTCGCCGTTGGAAAAAACGCTTAAAAATTTATGCCTTTATTTTACTGATTTTATTAATCGCCATTATTATGGTGGCTTAAAAAAGATACTCTACCAAATAATCCTTGAAAAATACCATCAAATGTGCTACGGATTGAATATATTTTAATGAAATAGAAAGGAATAATTAGATGACTGCTACGAAAATACCATTTGTAGAGAATAATGGGATGGTAAGTTTTAACACTAAAGGTACAAATCGTAGAACTTTTAGTGTAAGCCATGATGATAGAGTAGGTTTTTATAAAACATGCGCACAAACAAATGCTGCGATAGTAGGGGTGCAATCTCCATCTTCATTCGGTGTTTCTCATTATACTATTCAATTTCGTAATGAAAAAGAAGAGAAAAAATTTTCAAAATTGTTGCAAAGAAATACAGAGGGTTATCTTTATTCGTTCTTAACCAATAAATATGGACTTTGTTTTGTATCAGGATTAGCATGGTTCACCGTGGGTTTTTTAATGAGCACAACCAGAAAGTCAAAGGATAATGATGCTCGCCCAGTTCCTCAAATCCAAAAAATAACAGATCAAAAGAAGTCGCCAGCACAAGACACATCTCGTGGTGCAAGAACAGAATAAAGGAAAGTGTTATTATGACAGAAAAAAAGCCTCCTTATATTGATAATAGATATTTTACGGTTATATTCGAAAGAGATTATGATATCCCTAGTTATACCATTTGCGGTCGCGATTTTTTTGGGCCAAATTTTTTTAGTGCTTTTGATTATAAATATAATGAAAAAGTACCACAATATATTGCCGTTCAGAATATAGTAGGTGGTTGGACGTTGTATAACAACGAAGGTGATGAAATGACGGGGGCAAAAAATGTTCAATCCGTTGAGTGGGATAAATCAACTTATACCGTTGAAGATAAAGGTGAAAAACGAACATATTCTTTTGAAAAGGTTGAAAAAAATCTAGCACGATTTAGGTTAGTACGTTATTCGGTGCTATACACTGTTGTTGCAGGATGGGGTATACTTTTGACTGCAACAGTAGTAAATAAATGTAGCCAACAATTAGCCCCTCAAATCCAAAAAATAACAGATCAAAAGAAAATGTCACCACAAGATACCTCTCGTGGTGCAAGAACTGAATAAAAAAATAAAAACTCTGCAAAAGCAGAGTTTTTTTGTATTAATTCCATAAAAAAAAGCTTCCGTTAAGGAAGCTTTCAGTGGCGGATGGGGTGAGATTCGAACTCACGGTGGAGTCACCCCCACGCCGGTTTTCAAGACCGGAGCCTTAAACCACTCGACCACCCATCCTTTAATTTTGTGTCTGTGATTTCTAAGACTTTCATATATTGCACGAAAAAAAATAAAAAATCAAGTGATTTTTTTATAAAAATAAGCTAAGATATACAAATAAATGAGGTTAAAATGAAAAAATACATTAAAAACAGTATATTATCTTTTTTTATTGGATGTGCATTTTTATGCAATTCTCAAGTATCTTATGCTCAAGAAAGCGAAATGTCACAAAAAACGCCGACATCTTTTGATGAATGGAAAGCAGAATTTCGTTTACATGCTTTATCAGAAGGGGTGAACGAATCGTTTTTAGATAAAATATTACCTCAAATGCAACTCTTACCTAAAGTTATCGAATCGGATAAAAAACAACCCGAACTACGATTAACATTTTGGGATTATACGGATAAAGTATTTTCAGAAAAACGCCTAAAAGAAGGACGTAAAATGATGAAGGAACATGCCGACCTTCTTAAAAAAGCAGAACAGAAGTATCATGTACCAACAAAATATATTACAGCATTCTGGGGATTAGAAACCTCTTATGGTACATATAAAGGAAATATTAATACATTGAATGCGTTAACAACTTTAGCTTATGATAAACGTCGCCGTACGTTTTTCACTAAAGAATTGGTTGCCTTTTTAAAAATTATGCATCAAGAAAAATTAACAGATGTTAAAGGATCTTGGGCTGGAGCATTTGGTCATTTCCAATTTATGCCAACAACATTTACCGCTTATGCCGTAGATGGTGATGGCGATGGAAAAAGAGATGTCATTAACAGTTTACCGGATGCCATTGAATCTGCTGCAAATTATTTATCTCAAATTGGTTGGGACGATTCGGTTAAATGGGGACGTGAGGTTAAAATTACTCGTCCCCTGAACTGGGATGAATTTAATGAAAACACTATTTGGCCTATTCGCGAATGGAAAAAACGTGGTATTATTCCAGCAAATGGTATGGAATGGCCATCTAGTTTTGAATTTGTACCAGCTCGCCTTGTTTTACCGATGGGAATAGAGGGCCCAGCCTTCTTAGCTTATAAAAACTATGATATCACGATGAATTGGAATCGTTCTAATTTATATGCATTGGCTGTTGGATTACTGTCGGATGCCTTGATTTTAGGAGATTATCATATTTATACGCCACGAAAAAATATGCCATTTTCTTATGAACAAGCCAAAGAAATGCAAGAATTATTAATACAAAAAGGATATTATACCGGCGAAGTTGACGGCATCTTAGGACGAGAAGCTCGCAAAGCTATTCGGGCTTATCAAAAAGATAATAAATTACCGCAAGACGGATACGCAACAGAAGAACTATTAAATAAAATGAGGGGGATATAATAAATGGTTAAAGTGTTAAATAAAGTTTTGTTGGCTTCGTGTATTGTATTACTTGGAGGATGTACAGATAATGGATTATTATTTCGATCCTTTGGTACATATGAAACAAACAAAGATACAATTACTTATAAAATAGGTGAACCATATCAAATTAAAGATGTTTGGTACACACCGAAAGAGGATTATTCTTATTCGGAAACAGGTATTGCCGGTTGGTATCAAGAAGAAAACGGTGAGTTAACCGCAAATGGTGAAAAATACGACGATGATATTATGAGTGCTATGCATAAAACATTGCCTTTACCAAGTTTGGTTCGTGTTACAAACTTAGAAAACGGTAATGTAGCAATCGTTCGGGTAAATGAACGTGGACCATATGTTAATAACCGCTTAATTGATGTATCTCAAAAGACAGCGGAAGCATTAGAATTTAATATGGTAGGAACAACCATGGTAAAAATTGAAGTTTTAGCCGATGAAAGTCGTGACTTGAAACGAGAAATTTTTAAAGAAAATGGCCTGTCTATTAAAGATGTGCAAAATGAAGAAAATGTGATAAGCGGACAAGTACAAATCGATACACTATCTGATCCCCAAAAAACATTATATCAACCAGATGATGAAAATACTATTTTATATGCTGATTCCAATATTCCGACAATATCAGATGATCCAGATAATGTTTCCGGGATTGTTTCTATTACAAAACCGGTATCCGACATAACATCTGAGGCATTGATCAAAACACAAAATATTGCTTCAGTAAAACCTGTTGTCATATCAGAGCAAGTTCAAGAAGCAAAGTTAACGCCCCCCACAGAAGAACCAAAACTCATTACACCAATCAGTGGTCATTATATACAAGCCGGTGCTTTTTCAAATGCACAAAATGCTGAAAAATTAAAACAATCTTTAGAAGAATTTGGTCCGGTTCAACTCTACGAAACTACTGTAAACGATAAAACTTTGTTGCGTGTTCGTATGGGACCTTTGGAAACACAAGAAAATGCTCAAGAACTACTTGAAAAATTAAAAACAGCAGGCTATAATCAAGCCAAAATTATTTATGAACCCTAAGAAAGGATAAAAAATGCGTCAATATTTATTAATTTCAGCATGTGGATGTTTGTTTTCATTATCTGCAGCAGCTTTTGAAACCAATGCTAAATATGCTTATTTAATAGATGCAGAAACAGGATATGTTATGTATGATAAAGCATCAGATGTAGCAATGGCTCCGGCTTCTATGAGTAAATTAATGACAGCCTATATGGTTTTTGACGCATTAAAATCTGGTAAAATTACACTAGAAGATGAATTTACTGTCTCTGAGAATGCTTGGCGCAAAGGCGGTGTTAAAAGTGGTAGCTCTACTATGTTCTTGAATCCAGGACAAAAAGTTAAAATTAAAGACTTATTACGAGGTATTATTGTTCAATCCGGCAATGATGCTTGTATCGTAGTTGCAGAAGGATTAGCAGGTAGTGAAGAAGTTTTTGCTAGCTTAATGACACAAAAGGCAAAAGAACTTGGTCTTAAAAATTCCTCATTTGCTAACGCAACTGGCTTACCTCATCCCAATCACTTAATGAGTTCTAAGGACTTGGCATTATTGGCTCAAGCCATTATCCGTGATTTTCCGGAACATTATTCCATTTACTCTGAAAAAGAATTTACTTATAACAAAATTAAACAAGGAAATCGCAATCCTTTGCTATATTCAATGGATGGTGCTGATGGTTTAAAAACAGGGCACACAGAGGCATCTGGATATGGATTAACGGGATCAGCTAAAACACCAGATGGACGACGATTAATTATGGTTGTAAATGGTTTAAAATCTATGAAAGAGCGCAGTACAGAATCTCAAAAATTGATGGGATATGGTTTGGCTGGTTTCGAAAATGTCGTTATTTTTGATAAAGATATGATTGTAGATGAAATTCCAGTTTGGTATGGTACAGCAGAAACTGTTAAAGTTGTCCCATCACAAAAGGCCTTAATGACCATTGAACGTGGTAAAACAAGTGGTATTGTATCTAAGGTGATTTATGATTCACCAATAATGGCACCAATTGCAAAAGGGCAAAAAGTGGGACAATTGGTTATCCAAACTGCCGATAATCAAACGCGAACGTTGGACTTATTAACTCAAGAAAGTATTGAAAAAGTAGGATACTTTGGTAAGATGAAACGTATTATTGCTTCATGGTTTGGGAAATAGACAATGGTAAAAGGATACTTTATTACATTTGAAGGCGGAGAAGGGTGTGGTAAATCAACGCAAATCAAATTATTTGCCGATTATCTACGAGGTAAAGGAATTTCTTGTTTATTAACCAGAGAACCGGGGGGCAGTCAAGGTGCAGAAGAAATTCGTGCTTTATTATTAAAAGGAGAAGCTAACAAATGGGATAAGGTGACTGAAATATTGCTTTTTTCGGCTGCTAGACGTGACCATTTAGTCAAAAAAATATGGCCGACCTTAGAAAATGGAACAACCGTTATTTCAGATCGTTTTGCTGATAGCACAATGGCTTATCAAGGATATGGATACGGTATCGATGAAGAAAGCATCAAAATGGTTTCGAACACTTATCAAATGATTGCAAGCAATTTTGAACCAGATTTAACTTTCATTTTAGATATTAATCCAGAAATTGGTATTGCCAGATCAATAGCTCGTAGTGGAAATGATGAACAACGCTTTGAGCATATGGATTTGACTTTTCATCATAATTTACGCAATGGATTTTTAGAAATTGCCAAACAAAACCCAAAACGATATGCTATTATTGATGCCAATGCTAGTATTGAACAAGTACATCAAGATATTATTACACAATTTGAAGAACGATTATGACAGATCCAAAAGAACAAATAAAATCTATTTTAAAACAGGGAAAAATGACTGGTTCATGGATGATTATCGGTCCATATGGTGTTGGCAAAAAAGCGTTTGCAGAAAATTTATGTTCTTTTTTGTTAACAGGTAATTGGGAACATAAATTAGACTTTCATCCAGATGTTAAATGGGTTGAGCGTTCCTTAACCGAAGAAGAAAAAAAAGAAACAGTAAAAGCTATTTTGGCCGGTAAAGAGGTTTCTCAATCTGATGAGGGGAGAGCCAGAAAAAAAGAAATTACTGTTGACGATATTCGGGACGCACTCAAATTTTTATCATTAAAATCATCAGGTTCTGGACTCAGAATTCTGATTATTAATTTAGCTGATGAAATGAACGAAAACGCGTCAAATGCTTTATTAAAAATGTTGGAAGAACCATATCCCAACACATTAATTTTATTACTATGTCAAAATACGGGGCGTTTATTACCAACAATTCGTTCTCGTTGTCGTAAAATTATGTTAAGACCGCTGCCTTTGGATACTATCTGTAATCAAATCCGACAGAACTTTCCAGATTGTAAGGATGTGGAGTTAATTGCTACATTGTGTGATGGCTCTATCGGGTTAGCTAAAGATATCATTGAAAACAACGGGATAGAGTTGTATCAAAATGTATTATCATTGTGTGTACCATCCAATCAGTTAAATATTGAAAAACTGATTTTATTTGCCGATATGATACAAAAAGATGAGAAAGCATATGCCTTAATGAAAGTTTTTGTTTTAAATCTTATTAATGAACAAGCAAAAAAAGAGGCAAAAGCGGGTACGATACTTGCAGAGCATTGGACTGATTTATATCAAGAGACTACTCAAATCTTCAGACAAATCGATACTTTATATTTAGATAAAAAACAATTTATAATGAAACTCTTTTTACAAATAGCGGAAGATATAAAATGATAGACAGCCATTGCCATATTGGATTTGATGAATTAAAAGATGATATTGACGTAATTGTAGCACGCGCAATGGAAAACGGTGTTGAAAAAATGTTAACTGTTGGATGTGGTGAAAAGAATCTATCTGATTTATGTTATGTGTTAGATCGCTTTGATAATGTATATGGTTCATTTGGTATACATCCAAATGAGGCCGAGGAGGTTATATCAGCAGAGAAACTATCTCAATTCATTCAATCTCACCCCAAAATTATTGCCATCGGGGAAACGGGATTAGATTATTACTACAATGATACACCTAAAGAAATTCAGATTCAAAACTTTATGACACATATCGAGGTAGCCATCAAACTAGGATTGCCATTGATTGTACATACTCGGGATGCAGAAAAAGATACCATTGAATGTTTACGAGCAGGGGCAAGAAATGGAAATCTTAAAGGTGTTTTACATTGTTTTACGGGATCAAAAAAACTAGCTAAAGCTGCTCAAGAATTAGGGTTTTATTTATCTGCATCAGGCATTATTACGTTTAAAATCAATGCTAAAAATGAAAAATATCAAACTGATTTGCTAGATACTTTTGCCACTTATCCAACTGAACGATTACTGGTTGAAACAGATAGTCCATATTTGGCTCCTGTTCCAAAGCGTGGTAAAAAGAATGAACCCGCATATTTACCATATACCTTGACAAAGTTAGCAGAATTGAAATCCATATCTGTTGATGATATGGAAAAAATAACAACTGGGAATTTTTATAATTTGTTTTTTAAAGGAAAAATTTAATGAAAGTCAGAATATTAGGCTGTGGCCCATCTTATGGTGTTCCATCTCTATCTAGAGGCTATGGTGATTGTGATCCAAATAATCCCAAAAATAAACGAACTAGAACGGCAATGTTATTAATAGCTGAGCAGGGGAATATCGTTTTTGATACAGGTCCTGAAATTCGTCAACAATTAATCGAAGCAGGTACTCCAAAGCTTGATGCTTTATTTTATACACACTCTCATTACGACCATATGGGAGGTGCAGAGGATGTACGAAAAGCTTTATGGAATATTGACTCCAATACTCCATTACCCGTTTATTTAACACATGCCGATGAAAGAGAATTTAGAAATTTGGTTTATTTTGCTTTCCGTCCAATTGCCGAAAAACCATTATTTGATATTCGTATTATAAAACCATATCAAGAGTTTGAAATAAATGGATTAAAGGTTTTACCTATTAAACAATATCATGATGAAAATATCTCTATTGGCTATCGGATTGGGGATTTTGCTTATTCGACAGACGTAAAAAAAATGGATGAAGAAGGTTTTGAGGCTTTAAAAGGTATAAAAACATGGATTTTAGGCGTTACAACCCCTAGTGAAAATCCAAAACATATTAATTTAGAAGAAGCATTACAATGGATTGACCGTGTAAAACCGAAAAAAGCATTTTTGACGCATATGGGAACACGAATGGATTATGACACCTTGTGCCGCGAATTACCACCTCATATTCGTCCAGTTTATGACGGAATGGAAATTGAGGTATAATATGCAAGTCTATATGCTGTACGGAGCGCCAACATCGGGGAAGGGAACAATATGCAAACTCTTTCCATCAAACCACATCGTTTCAATGGGGAATTTATTGCGCCAACAACAACTGGTTGATGGGGCAAATATGGTTTCATCAGAGGTTGTAAATAAACTATTATTAGAAGAGCTGAAAGAAAAACAACATTTGCCGTTTGTGATTTTAGACGGTTATCCCAGAACAGTCGATCAAATCGAATTTATTAAAAACCAATCCAATATTCATTTAAAACGTTTTATTCATTTATCGTGCAATGATGAGACCGTTTTATATCGCACCAGCTTGCGTGAAGTTTGTTTGTGCGGTGCATCTTATATGCCGGTTTTAAAACCAAGCAAGATTTCGGGCATATGCGATTTATGTGGGCAACAGTTATTCAGACGTAATGACGACGACTTAACGCAAGTCAAAAAACGTCTGGAAATTTATCATGCAGAAACGCCCAAAATGATATCAGCATTCAAAGATATCTGTTTGCAGATTGATATGAATGAGAATGATTGCTTTCAAAATGCGTGTAAAATTTTAGCGTCCTCAGAACGACATTTTGAATTTTTAAAGGATAAAGAAATCATACGCACATAATGATAAATTAGTACATTTTACTTAAAAAGTCGGTTAGTAAATCTTTTACTTGCCGGCTTTATTTTTATTCATCAGAATAAGCCAAAATATTGGTATTTTTTATATATATTTTTATAAATAACACATTAAAAAATAAAAAATATTTCACAACTACCCCCTTTTATTATATCTGCATTAACATAATAAAAATTATGCGACAATTAAACACAAAGTTATAGCACATTCTTTTTTATTTTCAATATGTTAAATGTTATACTAATAATATTATGAAAAAAAATAATATTAAGCACCCAATTTTAGCTTAGCACCGCAGATAAATTAGTTAGATACTGCTATACCATCTTAAATTAGGCTAATGTATGATAGTCATTCCTTGATGGCGATCAATCCTAATCTTTCACATCTCATCCTCAACAAACATTCTGTATGCCATTCATGTTTATGACGCCCATACACCTAAAACCACCATCAATTTTTAGCCACCTGAACGTATAATGACACGTTTTTTAGGCACGAGCTCGCTAAAAATCGTCTTATTTAGTTTAAAAATAGAAAATACATTTTAAAATCAATTGATTAAATAAAAAAAGGAGGGCTTTACCCTCCTCTGTTTATATTCTATAAATAAGTTTTGTTATTTTTATTTCAAAACACAGTACTGTACTCCTCTTTCATCAACCTCTATTGTTCGATTATTAGGACACGCTAAACAACTATCTGCAGGAACACCATAAAGTGCTATACTTCCTTTTTCTATCACATTGTTGTATCATAAAAAACTCCTTATTTTTGGTTAAAAAAAATCCCTCTAAAAAGAGGGAAAGTAATTTATTTTTTGTTCGGAATTAAATTTTCTTTTCCACCCATATAAGGACGCAAGACCTCTGGTATTTTAATGGAACCATCTGCTTGCAAATTGTTTTCCAAAAAGGCAATCAACATACGAGGTGATGCCACAACCGTATTATTGAGTGTATGAGCAAAGTACTTGCCGTTTTTACCATTTACACGGATTTTTAAACGACGAGCTTGTGCATCACCAAGTGTTGAACAAGAACCGACTTCAAAGTATTTTTGTTGACGTGGTGACCAAGCTTCCACATCCACGGATTTTACTTTTAAGTCTGCCAAATCACCGGAACAACATTCAAGTGTACGAACTGGAATATCCATTGAACGGAATAAATCTACTGTATTACGCCATAATTTATGATACCATTCCATAGATTCTTCTGGTTTACACAACACAATCATTTCTTGTTTTTCAAATTGGTGGATACGGTAGACACCGCGTTCTTCAATACCATGAGCGCCCTTTTCTTTTCTGAAACACGGTGAATAACTGGTGAGTGCATATGGTAAACTTTCTTCTGGAATAATTTGATCAATAAATTTACCAATCATGGAGTGTTCGGATGTACCAATTAAGAATAAATCTTCACCTTCAATTTTGTACATCATAGCATCCATTTCGGCGAAACTCATCACGCCTTCAACCACTTGAGCACGAATCATAAATGGCGGCAAACAATAAGTAAAGCCACGTTCAATCATAAAATCACGTGCATAAGACAACACGGCAGAATGCAATCTGGCAATATCACCCGTTAAATAATAGAAACCATTACCAGAGACACGTCTAGCACTATCCAAATCAATACCAGATAAAGATTCCATAATTTCAACATGATATGGGATATCAAATTCAGGAACCTTTGGTTCACCAAAACGTTCTAACTCAACGTTTTCAGAATCATCTTTACCAACTGGAACACTATCATCAATGATATTTGGAATAATCATCATGCGTTCACGAATTTGAGCTTGTAATGCTTCTTGAACTTGTTCCAATTCAACAATTTTATTACCAATAGCTGTACTTTCGGCTTTAGCGACTTCGGCTTCTTCTTTTTTACCTTGCCCCATTAAAGCCCCGATTTGTTTAGAAATTTTTGTTCTTTGAGCACGCAACCCTTCAACTTCTGTAATGGCTGCACGATTTTTCTTATCTAAATCAATAACTTCATCAACCAAGTTTAATTTGTTATCTTGAAATTTCTTTTTGATATTGGCCTTAACCAATTCCGGATTTTCTCTGACTAATTTAATATCTAACATATTTTGCTCCTTTACATAAAAATTCTAATAAAACCTGCGAATAACGGATAAAGAGTATTTATAAACCAACCGATAATATTAATGCCCAATAAACTAGGTGCAACCATCAATCCGATTAAGATATAAAAACCATATTGTTCTGTTTTTTGGTATTCTATACTATATTTTAATGGAAGTAAAGAAGAAACTATACGACCGCCATCCAAAGGTAAAATTGGCAATAAGTTAAAAATACCCAATACTAAAGATAACTGAATACCATTAGATAAATTTTGAAACAACCATAATTTTATTTGGCTAGCAGGTAAAAAGTCAATAATATGAGCAATCAATACAAATATAACAGCTAAGATAATGTTCATAACTGGACCAGCGGCTGCTACAATTCCCATATCACGTTTTGGCGTTCTTAAGTTACGATAATCAACTGGCACCGGCTTTGCCCATCCAAATAAAAATGGAGAACTCATAGCCCATAAGACCCCAGGAACTAAAAAACTACCAATTGGATCAATATGATCTTTAGGATTCAAGGTTAACCGCCCTGTTGCTTTAGCGGTATAATCACCTAATTTCATTGCCATCCATCCATGCGCCATTTCATGTAAAATAACACATAATAGTAAGGGGATAATCCAAGTCGTTAGTTCGTATATCATATTAGATTCCATTTTTTAAACTTTCTGCAATAATTAATCTATCCAATGAGGCTTCAGACAAACAAGGAACAGCCTCTGCAATTTGCTTCATCTCATCCATATTGCCATTACAATGCAAAACACAATCACATCCAGCATGAATCATATCTGACGCCAATCGCCCAAGAGTCCCAAATTGTTTTAATGCCCCCATGGAAATATCGTCACAAATCAAAAATCCATCAAAACCAATTTGATGACGAATAAATTCCAACACGCGAGGAGATAACGTTGCCGGCAACTTTTCATCTAATGCTGTATAAATAACGTGAGCCGTCATTCCCCATACAGGCATCTTAACACGCTTAAATGGACTAAAGTCAGTTTCATCAAGTGTCGTCAAATCTATATTAACGACCGGCAATCCCAAATGTGGATCAACCGTTGTACGTCCATATCCAGGAATATGTTTTATAATAGGCATCAATCCATTATTTAAGGCCTTTTTTATACCAACTTCCGCCAAAGCAGCAACAACGTCTGGTTTATCCGAAAAACAACGTTTGGCCATAATTTCATGTGTATTAGCCTGAGCCACATCCAAACAAGGCCAACAATCTACATTAATACCAACAGACAATAAATCTTCCGCTAATGTTTTGGCATGTTGTTGGATACCTTTCAATCCCTTCAAGGAATTTTCTTCATACCAATCACCATATGTTCTGTTCCAACCAAGACCATGCCAATATGGCGGCCATAATCGTGTGACACGCCCTCCTTCTTGATCAACTAGCACAGGCGCATCAGAACGACCAACAACTTGTCGAAAATCCTCAATTAAAGCCTTTAATTGGTCTGGATTTCGAACATTTCTATCAAAAATAATTAAACCTAACGGATTTTCTTTTTTGAAAAAAGAACGCTCTTCAGATGTCAAAGTAAATCCCTGACATCCAAAAATAACAGATTTAATTTTATTTTGTTGTTTCATTATTTTGCCGGAATACAATCTTGTTTTTGAGCTTTTAACTTTTTACACAAAGCATTTGCCATATCTCTTGTATTAAAATTACCTACTTGCAAACGATAAAATGTTCCCTTTCCTGCAATATCTGCTTTTACAATTTTATATGACATATTAGATAATAATGCTTTATGTTTCGCTAAAATTTTTGGCCAAGCCTTTTCAACTGTTTGCTTATTAGAGGATGACATCAATTGAGCAGTCCAAACACTTTTTGTTTCAGTTGCTTCCGTTTTTGTTATTTTCTTTTCAACTATTTTTGGAACTTCGACTTTAACAACCTGCGCTTCAGCTAACACAACTTGCTCAACTTTTTGAGGAACCGCAACTGTCTCTGCTTTTGCAACAGGTTCGACAACTGTTTCTTGAGTTAATGGATCAAAACTTTGCACTTCATCCATTGCAATAAACTCAGAAGAAGGTGCATTTTTTTCAATGGCTAAAATATTTGGCATAATAGGTTGCTCTGGTTCCGGGAACAAATTTTCAACTTTTGTATTTACATCATTTGTCCTAATTCGATTATAAACCACTTTATCTTGATCAGGAATAATCATACCACCATGATTTTCTGGTTTAACTTTAACAGGTTCAGCAGTCGCATTGATTGTAATAATTTCATTAGTCCCCTCAGTATCTGAGCCAAACATAAAAAACCCAGCTAATGCAATTGTTAAAACACCGGCAAAAATACCGAAAGCAACAAAATGTAACTTCATAGAAGAAAAGGATTTTTCTTCTAAATCATCAAAACGAGCCTCCCCTAATCTATCAACAAAATCGGGTTTAAAATTATACAAACTTGCATCATCACTCTCTTGCATTGGAGCATTGGATTGCTCTTGAGTATTCAATAAAGATGGCTCTTTACGTTTTGTAATATCTTCAGAAAACTCTCTGATTTTATCAAATTCATCCATTTTTTCACTCCTTATTAGAATTAAATTAGCTAAAAATTAGCATATTTTAAAGGCACTTGACAAGTGGTATTTTAAAAAAAATAACTTTTTTTGCATTTTTTTTAAAAAAGTACTTGACGCGAGAAAAAAAATCGGTTATGTTGCATTCCATAAGCTATCAGAAACGTGTGCGAATATGGCGGAACTGGTAGACGCAACAGACTTAAAATCTGTCGGGATTTACTCCCGTGCCGGTTCGATTCCGGCTTTTCGCACCACCCTTTCATGGGATATAGTTTAATGGTAGAACAACGGACTCTGACTCCGTACATCTAGGTTCGAGTCCTAGTATCCCAGCCAAGTCAGAGAATAATAAATCGCCTTTTAGGCGTTTTTTTTTGCATCTAAATTTCCAATATAAATATATTTTTATCATATTTTATAAATTATATTATCTTGAAAAATCAATGGCGTTTAACATATCTTTTCGCGTTTCAAAAAAACTTGACAATAATATAAATGCGTGATATAATATATTTCACAAACAAAAAGGAAGGAGATAAAAAAATGACAGATATTGCAACCATAGAATTACTCAGAGCTGGCTGTGCTGTTGCTACAGCGGGATGTATCGCACATATTGCATATAATATATATAAAAAAGATGAATTTGATCGTACAGAGATGGAAGTTGCAAAATTCTCATCCCTTATTTCATATGCAGGTGCGTTAGTATTTGGTTTCATAGGAATTCCTGGAACAACCAAGGCAATTGAATGGGCACGCGTAGAAGATAAAATGGCAATATGTCTTAACATAAAATCCGATAACGAAACAAATACGCATCAGCACGTATTCTTAGATGCCGACAACAATCCTAAAACAGTTGAATATGCCGGCAAAGTTGAAAATACTCCTCAAAATATTGCCAAATGGCAAAATGCCGGTGTATCTGTAGGCAAATCAATGAATTTAGGACAATGGCGTCAAGTTGTTCCAACATTAGAAAGAGTTGATTAACAAAATTATATAATAAATGGAAAAACAAAATGGATATACAAACTCTTGAAACCCTAAAAGTAATCGGCACTTGTGCCGGCTCAGTAGGTGGCCTTATTGCTTTAGGATGCGTTTATAAAGGATTCTTTGAGGGTGAAGACTGCATAACTCCTTTTTTGGTGAGCAGTTCAATTGGGCTAGCTGGTTTCTTTACTCATGTATATGCAAACGAAAAATTAGAAGATAGGAATTATGAAAAGATTGCTGCAACATGCGTTAAGATAACTGAAAGAGTTGAAAACCACACATCATGTGGGGTAACACCTGTAACCGGTATTTCAATGGGATCAGGAAATGTTGTTGTTGGTCATGCGATCAGTGGACACTCTAGCTCTGTTCCTTATCTCTATTTTTACTTTGATACAGATAATAATCCCGAAACAATTGAATATATTGGAAAAGTTGAAAACTCTCCTCAAAATGTTGCCAAAGGACAAAATGCGGGGATTAAAGTCGGTAAAAATATGACATTATATCAATGGAAACAGTTTGTTCATGGATTAGAAAGGGTTAATTAAGCCCTACCCTGCATTAAAATTAAAAGAGCCATCTGAGGGCTCTTTTTTATAATTATATTTGATTCATAACCGTTGTAATATTTTACCTGAAGGAATTTTTGAGTCATCATGTTCACACACGAATATAGGTGATTTACCATAAAGAGCGGCCCCTTTTTCTTCAATAAATGAGAGTGCCCTTTGAATTTGTGATGTTTCATCTGACACCGGCAAGCCTCGTGTTCTCTCAACAAGCGCCCTCAATACATTTTCCTTAACCTGTGGATTATCAAAAAATCCTTGCGAGGCATAGATATTTAAATAATTTATTCTGGCAGCCAAACTTTTCCAATCTGATATATCAGATATCACCTTATTGATATCTTCTTTTTATTTTGTGATTTACTGTTCACATCACTCACTTCTTGCTCCACGAGAGGTATCAGGCGTAGGTATTTTTTGTTGGTCTGTGATTTTTTGAATTTCTGGAACAGTGGGATGTAACAACTTTTTACATTCATCTATACCTGTTTGCACAAGGTGTATATGTTCAGTTATACCTGGAACATACACATCATCTCCTTGTATATCTTCATCTAAGTATGGTTGAATGCTATCCAAAAGTGTTTTTCCATAATTTTCAACGGTTTGAACGGTTATATCTTGCACACGAATAACCGGTGTTGGAAATTTTTGTTCTAAATCCTGATCGCTGATTGGAATAATGCTTTTTTCTTCAATGGCTCGATGAATATAGGCCCTAACGGCTTGAGAAGTGTCACGTTTTTTTTGTTCAAAATCACTCATAGCCTGTCTCATAATATCAGAATGAGCCAAAGCAATCGGCGTATACCCCATTTTATTTGGCATTGATACAGGGGCGCCTTTATTCAACAACACGACGACCAAGGGTTCCAATCCCTCTTTTTGAACAGCCATATGCAAAAGAGTATCACCGTCCCTATCGGCTTTTTGAACTCGGCAGGTGCCGTTTTCAATCGCTTTAATAATGCCATCTGTTATTTCAGACGTATAATTACAATATTTCATAATGGCAATATATTCCAATGTTTCATCTGGATCATTTGATGTATCAAGAACTTGCTCTAAGTCTTTATCAAATTCTTCTTCCGTATAAGCCGGCAACTCATCCGTTTGTCGTTTAAAAATAAAACTTGCAAAATTTTCAATTCTTTTGACAACTCGCTTAAATAAATTTTCCCTTTTTTCCATAAATACAATCCTTTATTTATCCTCTTTGACGCGTTTCTTTTCTTTTTCGATTTACATAAGTGTTTGCCGCTGATGATTTGCCGTCTCTGATTAATCTGTCTGCCACATAAGATTGTTCATAAGCTTCACCATTAAAAAGAAAATTAGAAACTGTTCTTGCTTGCTTGATAATTGGCATGTCTTTAAATGAAGATTTATCATCACAAAATTTGGAAAGAGTTTGAGACGCTCTAAAACACATCATTTCTGCATCATCTTTTAAGAGGATTTTTTTGCCTAATTTTTGTTCGGCATGATTTTTACCTGCTTCAATACGAATACTATCCAATTCGGCCAAAAGCCGAGCTTCATAAGCCTTAGGTCTAAATATTGCACAAAATGTATCTTCTATGTATTTAAACAATCGCATTTATTATTCCTTTTATTCTGTTCTTGCCCCACGAGAGGTATCTTGTGTTGGCGTTTTCTTTTGATCTGTGATTTTTTGAACATTGGGTAAACTATTTTTATTTTCCATTTTTGTTTCATGTTTAGAAAGAAGATAATCCAATCCACCTAACAAAGTTCCAAAAATGGCTAAAACACAACAAATCTGCAAAAAATCTTTACCTGTTGTTTCAAGTTTTCTTTTAATAGAATATTTTAAAAGCGCTTTTTTAAATTGTTGTATTGTTTCCTTTGAAGCATTTGAATAGTCAACACGAACAGAATAGAGTCTTCCATCTATTTTAATACCACTTTTGGATAAACCAACATCTTGAAATGCTCGTTTTATCTCCCAGAGTCTCTTTATTGAATAAACTCTTTCTTCTCGACACACAATTCTCTCCATATTTTCTATCAGAATGTATCTACACTCATACCACATTTTTTTGTATTTGTCAAAAAAAATCCTATATTGCAAAAAATTTACCAAACTGTTAATACAACACCGACAATGATAACCGCGAAACAAATCAATTTTTTGACCAATTCTGAACGTGTCAGATTTTCTTTAAAACGACTACCAAAGAAATAATATAAAATATATCCATACATCAAAACAAAAATAGGTTGTGTTGATCCAAGTGCTGATTTAACCACAACAGGCAATAAAGATAGAGCTAACATACTGGTTAGTGAAGCGCTTCTATCTAAAACCTCCATAAAGATTAATAATTTGAATTTACGTTTAAAAATATGAAAATCGGACGCAATTTCTCGTCTCAATTTTGGCACTAACAACATGCCAAACATAAAGGCATCAGATACTAAAATATAATAAAAACTAAAACTGAGCCAATTCATATCATCAAGCGCTTTTTTGGAAATAACACTGCCCAGCACAGTCATAAATGATGCACTTAACATTAAATAGAAACTGATATCCAAACGCAATCTATCAGTACGTTTCAAATTTAATACCATTGTTGCAGCAATAATTACAAAGAACCCAATATATTGAATAAGACCTAATTCTTCACCAACAATAAGGTATGCCAACACTGGCATAAAAATACGCCCAAATGAAAACATAGCAGCAATAATGGATACATCCATCCGTTTAAGAGCCAAAAAATATGGAATTTGATAACCAACCTCTAAAGCGGCAGCTAATATAATAATTGCCCAAACACTGGTCGGAAAATGTAAAACTTCTACCCCACCCCACCAAACAATAAATGGTAAGACAAATAAGTTCGTAAGCCCCAAATAAAAAATTACACTACTATTTTTTTTAAATAAGTTATTGGAAACATGTGAATCTAAGATTTGAGATCCAGCCCAAATAAATGGAGAAAGTAATGCAACAAAAATTGAAAATAGCATTTAACCTCGCTCAAACACCAACACACGAATAATATTACCATAATCTTTTCGAGTTGCCAATAAAGAAAAACCATTTTGTTGCATTAAATCTGTTACATCGGCTTCTTGACCTTGCCCAATTTCAAAAAAGATTTTTGTTTTTTCATGTGTTATAGGCATTAATGTTTCTGCAAGTTGACGATAGAACATCAATCCATCCTCACCACCATCCAAAGCCAACATCGGATCATATTGCTTAACAGCAACATCTAACCCATCAATATCGATCGATTTAATATAGGGAGGATTGGAAATGATAATATCAAATTGACCTAAACCTTTAGCCCAATTATCACAAATAATATCTTGATATATAAAAGAAATATTTTTATCTTTTGCAATAGCTTGCGCATTTTCTTGCGCAATTTTTAAGGCCATCTCGGATTTATCTATCCCTACTCCGACTGCATTTTGATATTCCATCATAGTTGATATCAACAAACATCCTGATCCCGTTCCAATATCTAAAATCTTGATTGATCCACCTGTATCTGGCACAAATTCCGACACACTTTCCACCAAAATTTCCGAATCGGCACGAGGATCCAAAACATCAGATGTAGTTTTAAATATATACTTATAAAATCCCTTTTCTTCCAATATCTTAGAAAGAGGCTCTCCTTGTCTCCTGCGATTTAAAATTTGTTCTATTTCGGCATTATCCAATTGTTTTTCAGCGATTATTTTTGCTTCATATTCAGGCACATCCGAAATATCCTTTAACAAATCGACAAGCCATCGAATATTTGTCATTATTCGTTTTCCAATAATCTGGCCATTTGATCTTCTAACACCAAAGCTTCAACAAACTCATCTAATCCAGAACCTTCCATAACTTCTGATAATTGATATGACGTTTTGTTAATACGGTGATCCGTCACGCGACCTTGCGGGAAGTTATATGTTCTAATGCGTTCTGAACGATCCCCACTACCAACTTGGCTTTTACGGTTATCTGAACGTTCCTTATCTAACGCTTGACGTTGCATATCATATAAAGCTGTTCTTAAACGAGCCATAGCCTTTTCTTTGTTTTTAAATTGTGAACGTTCTTCCTGACATTCCACTGCAATACCTGTTGGTTTGTGTACAATACGAATAGCAGAGTCCGTTTTATTAACGTGCTGACCACCAGCACCAGAAGCACGACATGTCGTAATTTCTAAATCTGCTTCATTAATTTGAACATCAACTTCTGTCGCTTCAGGCAAAACAGCCACTGTTGCTGCTGATGTATGCACACGACCACCGGATTCTGTTTCTGGAACACGTTGTACACGATGAGCACCGGATTCAAACTTTAATTTAGCAAAAACGGCATTACCAGAAATTTGAGCAACGGCTTCTTTATAACCACCTAAGCCTGTATCATTTAAGGATAAAGTTTCAAATTTCCACCCTTTCATTGCTGCATAACGTTCATACATGCGGAATAATTCAGCACCAAATAAAGCAGCTTCTTCACCACCTGTACCAGCTCGAACCTCTAAAATAACGTTACGTTCATCAGCCTCATCTTTTGGCAATAATAAAATTTGAATTTCACGTTCTAAAGCCGGCAGCTGTTCTTTTAAAGCATAATACTCTTCAGATGCCATTTCTTTCATATCACCATCTATATCTGGATCATTCATCATTACTTCAGATTCTTGCAAATCTGACAATAACTTTTTATATTTATGTCCTGCTTGAACAATTGGCTCTAATGAACTGAGTTCTTTTGATAATTTTACAAATGTATCACCATCTGGACTTTCAGAAAGTAAAGCCGTAATTTCTTCTGATCTAGCAATTAATGTTTCTAATTTTTGATTAAATTTCATTGTGTTTTTCCTTATTTATATATAAAATCAGACAGAGTATGCTCTGCCTGATTACATGTATCTCTCTTGCTAATTAAAATTATCAGCACTCAAAGCAACATTTTCAATTAATGCGCCTTTAGCTCCTAATGTTTTTGTTTTCTTATCATTTATATAAACCATTAAAGCACCAGCATTTGCCGTAGTTAATGTATAATCTGTATTAGCAGGTACATTATAACGATCACCTTTATATAAAATTTCTTCTAAAATCACTTTATCATCTTGCATAATCTTAACCCACACTTCTTCTGTGGCAACAAATGATAATCCCTCTTGTTTTTGAACACCATATACCTTTGATGGAGTAATCTTACTCCATAACTTATCAGCTAATCCAGACTTTTTCATTTCAATTTTTTTAACATTTTTTGAAACTGTATCCGCAATAATCGGAGCTTCTTGTACAATATTTTCCTTTACTGTAACAATTTGTTCTTGATTTTCTTTAACAATTTGTTTTTCAGAAGTTTGTTCAACATCATCATTTTCTAAAACAGTTTCTTCTAAAATTAAAGTTTCCTCTACTACGATAGGGAATTCATTACTATCAACAGAGACCTCTTTTGAATTAAGATGAGAAATGTTAATGCAAATATACCAAATCAAATATAAAATAACCAAAACAATTATACCTTTAAATACGGTTCTACCAGAAGGCATCAAATTGGCATTCTGTTGAATCGGCATCTCCATTGGTTCAACCTTAATTGATGACGTTTCCATATGAAACTTTTCCACCATTTCATTGGCATCTAATCCTAGGAAACGAGCATATGTCCGTAAGAACCCAATACCATAGGTAAGCCCTGGAAAAACATAATAATGCCCCTGCTCTAAAGCATCTAAGTACATTTCCTTAATACACAATTTTTTTGCAATCTGAGCAGTTGTTTGTTTTTTCTTTTCTCTGGCTTTTCGTAACACTCCCCCTAAAGATGTATCAACTTCTTCCTCAGTTTTTTGTTTTTTTGAACTTGTTTCCTTGGACAATGTTTCCAAATCCAAATGAACCAATGTTTCTTTTTTCTTACGTGGCATCATTTCCCTCTTTCGTAAAAATAGTTATTTTTAACATCGTACTTGTTTTTTTATCATTTGTCCAGCATTATTTTGCATATGCAATAAACAACATAATAATTGCAGCCATACCCAATGCAGGACCAAAAGCACCACTTTTTTTACGCACAATAAATGCATAAGCTGCAAAAAAAACAAAAGATAATATTAATGTAATATTCAAACTCTCATATCCTAACCATGCCCCTAAAGCAGTTACCATCTTAACGTCTCCAGCACCAAATTCAGCACGTTTAAAGATCAAATTCATAACCCATACTGACAACGTACACAAAAAATAACCAAAGAGTGCCCCAAAAAAACTAGCACTTGGAGACAACATTCCTGTAAACGTCGCAAAGCCAAAACCTAAAAACAACAACGGAATTGTAAAAAAATCTGGCAACAAAAAATATTGTTGATCAACAGCGATCAAAAAACCAATTATTAAAATAAAACCAGCTGTCCATCCAATATAAGCAGAGCCAATATAAGTATAAGCACATGCAAATAAAGAAGCCATTATTATCCCCCAACACAATGAAAAAATCTTCAATTTTTTCCATTTGTATTGCCATAAAGCATAGCGCACTCCATCATGTGTTTTTGGAGATATTGGTTTATGCCACAAATGAGCAAGAACTAGTCCAGGATCGGCAGGTAAAATTTTCCCGAAACGACTAGCAACGGCAGGTATAAACAAACCCGACAAAAAACCACATATTATTACGTATAAAAAAGATGTATATGTCATTATCTTATCCTTTGATGGATACTGTTATAAAGAAAAAAATGTCTTGACGCAAGATTTTTCTTTCATTTTGTAACAAAAAAAACTATAATACCAATTGCAAGTTTAATAAAGGAGTTAAAAATGATACGTGAAGAATTAAAAAAACAATTAGTTGAGGCAATGAAATCCAAAGACGAAAAAAAAACAGCAACAATTCGTTTAATTAATGCCGCCATCAAACAAAAAGATATTGAAGCTCGTCCTTCCGGCAAAACAGATGGGATAGATGATGCTTCTATTTTAAGCTTAATGCAATCCATGATTAAACAACGTCGCGAAAGCATTGATATGTATACTAAAGGCGGAAGAGAAGATTTAGCAGTCGCAGAACAAACTGAAATTGATATCATTCAAGTATTTTTACCAAAACAAATGAGCGAAGAAGAAGTTCGTTCTGCAATTAAAGAAATTATTGAACAAACTGGTGCGTCCTCTATTAAAGATATGGGAAAAGTTATGGGCGCTTTGCGCGGAAAATACGCAGGACAAATGGATTTTGGTTCAGCATCTAATTTAATTAAAGAGGCTTTAGCGGGATAATGAGTTCAATTACGCCCCGTTTTATTGAAGAATTAAGAATGCGTTTATCCTTAGCCGATATTGTAGGCAAGAGAGTTAAACTCACATCTAAAGGACGCGAACACTCGGGGCTTTGCCCTTTCCATAACGAAAAAACTCCTTCATTTACAGTTAATGAAGATAAAGGCTTTTATCACTGCTTCGGATGTGGTGCTCATGGAGATATGATAAAATTTGTTATGGATACGGAAAAAATGCCATTTCGTGAAGCAGTAGAGTACCTAGCAAACCTTGCTGGGATTCCCATGCCAAAAGATTCTCCAAGGCAAGAGGCGTATGAAAAAAAATATGCTGGTTTAAGCGCAATCATGGAAGAAGCTTGTCGATTTTTTCAAGAAAATTTATTTGGACTTTCAGGAAAAAATGCCCGCAATTATCTAATTGGCCGCGGCATTTCCGGCAATATCGCAAAACAATTTCGCTTGGGGTATGCACCACACGGCTCACAACTAGCTGCACACCTAAGAACCAAAGGATACAGCATGACTGATTGTATATCACTAGGTTTGGTTGGCCGTCGTCAAGACGGCACATTCTATGACTATTTCTATGATCGTGTTATGTTCCCTATTCTAGATAGACGCAAAAGAGTTATTGGCTTTGGTGGACGAATTATGGGAAAAGGTGAACCCAAATATCTAAACTCTCCAGAAACAACATTATTTCACAAAGGAGAACAACTCTATGCACTACCTAATGCTATTGAAACTATTCGCAAGAAAAATTCCGCTATTTTAGTCGAAGGTTACATGGATGTCATTGCCTTGCATAGTACTGGTTTTACTAATGCTGTAGCTCCACTTGGAACTGCATTAACAGACAATCAAATTAAATTATTATGGCAATTTTGTGATGAACCCATCATCTGTTTTGACGGCGATAATGCTGGTCGACGTGCCGCTATTAGAGCGGTTAATCGAGCTTTACCCATTTTACAGCCTGGCAAATCCTTGCGTTTTGTATGGCTACCAGATACAATGGATCCCGACGATGTAATACGTAAAAAATCACCGGAAATATTTGAAAAACTACTAGAAACAGCCAAGCCATTAACTTTTGCTTTATGGTATTCATTATTAGAAGGACGTCTCTATGATACACCTGAGCGAATGGCCAAATTAAAACAAGATACTTTAGATACAGCAAATCAAATTCAAAATGAAATTGTCCGCGGATATTATATTAAAGAATTAAAAAAACAATTATGGCAATTGGAAAAAAACAAAAAAGAAAACCATCGCACCTATCAAAATATAGCTCCTATGATTGCTCCAACACCTGGAATTTCTGAGGCACGTATGATGATAGCTTATTTAATTTGTTACCCACATGTAGCTCAAAAAATATTAGAAGATTTAGGAGCTTTAATATTTCAAGAAAATGAGCTCAATAATGCCATTCATACAATCAGCGATTTAATTTTTGAAAACCCAGATATTACAACCTCAGAGATGCTCGCAAATATTCCAGAAGATATTTCTCAATCACTAAAAGGTGAAATTGAAATGTTAAAAAAATCACAGCGTTCTGAACGTCAAGTAACTGAAGAATTAAGAGTTTGGATCCAAAATTCAAGAATTAAAGCTCTTGAGACTGATATACAAATAAAAACAAAGGAATTTTCAGAAAATTCATCTTCTGAATTATGGGAACAAATTGTTACCTTAAAAAAGGAAATAGAAAACCTACAAGAAAGTGAATAAATCACTTGACAAGCTCAACATAAAACTATATACTTTGCCTGAATTATAATTTTTTCCTTGAAACGAAGGGTTTTCTGATGAATTCTATTGCGCAAAATGAAGATTTTTCAACTGATTCTTCTGAAATCAGTGCCATTGACTCAAAAACACTGATGAAAAGATTGATAGAAAAAGGCAAGGAAAGAGGTTTCTTGTCAATGGTAGAGTTAAAAAAAGCTCTTCCTTCCGAATCGCGTAATGATGAAGCATTAGAAATTATCGTATCTTCATTCACTGATATGGGGATTAATATTGTAGATAGCAATGAAGATATTGCTGATTTAACTGAAAGCATAAATAACAACAACTCTTTAACGGTTGTAGACGCAGATGCTTTGGCTGAAGAAGCCGATATTGGCGCCAGAGTCAATGATCCTGTTCGTCTTTATTTACGAGAAATGGGCGCAGTTGAATTATTATCTCGTGATGGCGAAATTGCTATTGCTAAACGAATCGCTGCTGGCATTGATGTAATGATGAGTGGACTATCAGAAAGCTCATTAGCAATGGAAGCTCTGGCTGAATGGAATAAAAAACTATTAGCCGGCACAATGTTTTTGAGAGAAATTATTGATTTAGAAGCTACCTTTGAAGCCTCACCAAACAAAGAACAAATGGAAAAAGCCGAAAAAATTCGTCAATCTGCAGCGGCGGCTTTGGCTAAAGAGGAGCAAAAAATCAAAGAAGAGGAAAAAAAGAACTCTCATAAAAATGAAGAATACGAAGAAGATGATGATGATAATGATGAATTATCTGAAACGTATAATGACACTGATGATTCCGATGATGATGATGAAGAATTAGAAAGTGATGATATTCAGATAGAAGACGAAGAAGAACATTCCAATGATGATGGGGAAGATGAATTTGATGAAGATGATGAGGAAGCGGCCTTATCAGTATCTCAAATGGAAGAGAATTTAATGCCCCAAATTTTAATAGCATTCAAAGATATTGAAACAATATATCAAAAATTCCAAAAAATTCAACAAGAACGGATGAATGTAATTCTTTCTGGTAAAAGTATTACAAATGCAACAGAAACAAAATACATTACATTAAAAAAAGAGTTAACAGATAAATTAAAAAATATCCATTTAAATCAAAATTGTATTGAAGTATTAATTGAAAAAATCACAGATGTCAATCAACGCTTAATGATGTTAGAAGGTAAATTATTACGTCTGGCAACTATGTGTAAAATTGATCGTGAAGACTTTTTACAAACATATCAAAACAGTGAAATGGACACCAAATGGATTTCAAAAATAAAAAAGAAAACATCAAAACAATGGAAAACATTTATCGATAAGCATTCTAATGAAATCAATGAGATACGCTCGGCAATTCAAGGAGTGGCTGAAGAAACAAAAATGCCAATTTCAGAATATCGAAAATTGGTAACAACAATCAAAAAAGGACGCCAAGAAACCAATAAAGCAAAACAAGAAATGATTGAAGCAAACTTGCGCTTAGTAATTTCTATTTCCAAAAAATATACCAATCGTGGCTTACAATTTTTAGATTTAATTCAAGAAGGTAATATTGGTCTTATGAAGGCAGTTGATAAATTCGAATATCAACGTGGTTATAAATTTTCAACTTATGCAACATGGTGGATTCGTCAATCCATTACTCGTGCCATTGCCGATCAAGCTAGAACAATCCGTATTCCAGTACATATGATTGAAACCATTAATAAAATGCTTAGAACAAGTCGTCAAATGATGCTAGAAACGGGTCATGAACCAACCCCAGAAGAATTAGCTCCACGCATCAATATGTCGGTTGAAAAAATCAAAAAAGTACTCAAAATTGCCAAAGAACCAATTTCTTTGGAAACACCAGTTGGTGATGAGGAAGATTCACATTTAGGTGATTTTATTGAAGACAAGCAAACAATGCAACCATTAGAGGCAGCTATTCAAACAAACTTACGTCAATCTTGTACAGCTGTATTATCTACCCTCTCCCCACGTGAAGAACGCGTCTTACGTATGCGTTTCGGTATCGGTATGAACTCAGATCATACATTGGAAGAAGTTGGTTTACAATTTGCTGTGACACGTGAACGTATCCGTCAAATTGAGGCGAAAGCATTACGAAAACTAAAACATCCTAGTCGTTCCAGAAAATTACGTAGTTTCTTAGAAGAAAATTAATAGAGGGATTTTTCCCTCTTTTTTCTATATATTTAATAAATATTATAATTTTTTCATCAGTCCTCGATAAAGCATAAAATCAAATAATTATGGAGATAGATTTTATAAATATCCTTAGTAAATACAAAAGTTACTAGCTCCAATATTAAATATTCTATTTCAAACGTACACAATTATTACTAATTTTATACGAGCATTAAAAGACAGATAAAAAATAAAATTTTAAAAGAGGAGATGACCTACTCTTTTTTTATATCCTTACAACTTAATTCGTCTTAGTATCCGGTTGACGTAACAATCGCACAAGCGGATACGCACTTAATAAAAACAATCCTAAGTAAATATAAAATGCAGATTGCATATTTACATCGTCCAATAAAAATTTAAATAAAATCAAAACAAAACCTGTTAATAAGCGACTAACCATTGTATTTAATGAGGCTACAGTAGAACGAATATTGGATGAAACAAGTGAATGAATACGACTAACGCTTGCTAAAGTAAACGTTAATTGAGAAGCTATCACAAAGCAAATAAACGTCATAATTGCCATATTAATTCCAATGTTTTTAATGTGTAACATTGCAATGGCTGCAAAAAAAGCAATCACAAATAAACCGTAAATAGTGACTCCCAATTTTTTTAAAGTAAAGATTTTCATGGTTTTATCAAGTAGATAGCTTGCGCCAGCACGAAATGCATGATTGATAAAGTAAACAACACCGAACAATGCAACTGGAATACCAGCAGTTTGCATAAGTGGTTGAAAACTCCATACAAAAATCATAGAAGCAGCCACTGCCATAGCTGAATAACCTATATAATATTTAATTTTTTCATTTGTTAAAGCGGATTTTGCAATTTTGAATAAATCTTGATATTTTTCCTTTGTTGTCAGACTTTCTGTTCGTTCTGAAGGTACATCTGGCAAGAAAAACAACATAGTAATTGCTATTGAATTAAAAACTATTTCAATAACAATTAATGTCATTACACCAAATTCTTGATATAATGTAGCTCCCAAAAGTGATGCTATTGCCGTACCAGCTGACATAAAAAAGTTCATACGGCCATAACGTTTTAACATTCTAGTCGTTTGCCCTTTTGATTTTAATAAATCATAAATATAACCATCTGCAATACCAGAAAAAAGTGCTTTAGAGGCGGCATACAATAACTCACCAACAAGGATAATCCAATACCCACCCAAAAAGTACCATAACACTAATCGCAATAAAAATAAGGCATAAGATAATATTAAAACCTTTTTACGAGAAATCCAATCAGCGATATAACCAGCAGGCACTTCAAAACACAAAGCCGCGATAGAAAAAATCCCTTGAAATAAGAAATAATCACCTTTTGTTAAGCCATTGCTTTCATAAAACAAAAGCATAATTGGCAACATAAAAATTTGTGTTTGAAAAAAGACAGACCAATTCAATAATTTTAAGGGGTTTTTGAGCATACCTTCTCCTTTTTTGAAAAACTGAATTGATTTTAAATTTCCCAATTATAAAAGTCAAGAGGTAAAAATAAAAAAATCCCCTCTTTTTCAGAGGGGGAAAAACTTACATATTTTTTTCAATTTCTTCAATTTCTTCTTTTACTTTTAATTTTTGTTTTTTATACTCATGAATCTTTGTATCATCCGGATGAGGATGTGCATTTTCTTCAGCAATTAATACATCCAACTCTGCATGCTTTGCCTTCAAAGCGTTTAAATGATTTTGAATTTTATCGCTCATATTTTTCTCCTTATTTTAACAAAATTATTATATGTAGTTACTGCATAAAAAGCAAGCGTTATTTTTCACCAACATAGATACCTAAACTTCTTGCTGTTTTAACCATTTCACCATTTGGATCAACTGGTGTATTGCTGATTTTCAACACATCATTCAAATCCATATCGGTAATTTGTCCATTTTGATGCACAACTACACGGTTATCTTTACCTTCTGCTAATAATTCAATAGCTTTTACAGCAAATTGAGAAGCTAACAATCTATCTTCCACAACGGGAGATCCTGCACGTTGAATATGACCTAAAATATTGGCTCGTACATTAAAACCATCAGCTTGTAAACGAGTTGCGAAATATTCTGAAATACCACCAAACGTTTTTCCATTTGTAGCAAAAGAGTGTTTACCATCTGGTGTTTTTACACCTTCGGCAACAACAACCAAAGCATGCTTACGTCCTTCTGCACGAGATTTTTTCAAACACTCACGAAGAC
This sequence comes from Alphaproteobacteria bacterium, assembly GCA_017559525.1. Taxonomy (GTDB): domain Bacteria; phylum Pseudomonadota; class Alphaproteobacteria; order CAAHEQ01; family UBA3637; genus UBA7488. Next base: position 57,907 of record JAFYRI010000004.1, read on the forward strand.
CTTCATAAGTGTAAGATACTTCAGGAATCAAAATCGCATCCGCAAAACCGGCAATACCAGCTTCTAAAGCCAAATGACCCGCACCACGACCCATAACTTCCAATACGATTACACGGTTATGACTAGTTGCAGTTGTATCTAATTTATCCAATGCATCAGCAACAATAGATTTTGCCGTAGCAAAACCAATAGCCATATCTGTACCTGGAGCATCATTATCAATCGTTTTTGGAATACCAATCATAGAAATACCAGCCATTTTACAATATTTGCTGACGATTGCCATAGAACCATCTCCACCAATAACAACCAACGCAGATAACCCTAACTCTTTAATCCCATCTTTAAAACGTTGATTGAGTTCTTCATCCGTTAATTCTTCAATAGTACCGTCTGCACGTTCTTGGATATGAGCATTACCGGAATTGTTTGTACCAAGCATTGTACCACCCATGGTGGCATACGGACATGTAAAATCGGCCATAGTCAATTTTTGATAACGCATTGGACGAACAAACAAACCATCTGTTGCATTATGAATACCATAAACTTCCCATCCTTTTGTGATAGCACTGAATGTAACACCACGGATAGCAGTATTCAAACCAGAACAATCTCCACCACTTGTTAAAACACCAATTCTTTTTACATTTGTCATATTTATACTCCAAAAAAAATTTACAATAAAAAGCTTATACCTTGTTTTTTTAAAATTAGCTAGCAAAAAATGCTTACAATGAGAAATTTTTTCCAAGATACGTTTTTTTCACATTTTCATCAGAAATAATTTCTTCAGGTGTTCCTTGTTTTAAAACCTTACCATCATGCAAAATATAGGCACGATCAATAATACTTAAAGTTTCACGAACATTATGGTCTGTTATTAAAACACCTAATCCTCTATTTTTTAATTGTCCTACCAAATCTTTAATTTCACCAACTGCAATTGGATCAATACCTGCAAGTGGTTCATCTAATAAGATAAAAGATGGACGAGAAGCTAAAGCACGTGCAATTTCTAAACGACGACGCTCTCCTCCAGACAAAGCACGTGAAGGCGAAAACCTCAAATGCTCAATTGAAAACTCTTTCAACAATGAATCAAGTTCTTGTTCACGTTTTTCTTCATTCTTTTCAACAATTTCCAAGACACTTCGAATATTATCTTCCACATTTAATCCTCTAAAAATAGAAGCCTCTTGAGGTAAATATCCAACCCCTAATCTAGCCCTACGATAAACAGGGAAAGAAGTAATATCTATCCCATTTAGGTAAATTTTCCCTGAATTAGGAGCAATTAATCCCGTCACACAATAAAAAGATGTTGTTTTACCAGCACCATTTGGCCCCAAAAGACCAACGGCCTCTCCCTTTTTGACGTGCATAGACACATCTCGTAAAACAACTCTTTTTTTATAACTTTTACTTAAATTTTCAACAACTAAACCTTCTTTTGATGATATCATAAATTCCCCTTTTTATTGTAAGTCCATAGGAATTAATTGTCCTTTTATACGAGACGGTTTATTTTTTTCCGTAGCCGTTAATGAACTTATTCCTGTTCTTAAATTTAATGTAGCTTTAGTACCAATAGCTTGATTTTGTCCTTGAATTAAAACAACATTACCAGTCATTTCAATAACACCTGTTGCTGGATTATAAATACCTTTTTCTCCTGTTATTTTTTGAGTACCATTATCGGCAATTACATTCCCTATCGCAACAATTTCCTTAATACGTTCTTGATTTTGTTGTTTATCCTGATAATACAAAATCATTGTCTCCGCGTTTATAACAGAACCATCTTGTTTAACAACAACATCATTACTTGCATTAATAGTTTGCTGAGTTTGATTAACAACCATTTTACCTTCACAAGTTAAATATATCGTTTTTTTTTGTGAAGTCACGTATGTATCGATATGTCCATTAAAAGTAATTACATTTCCCTTCTCTAAAATCACAAAACCTTTACTTGCATCCAAAACGCCATCTGGTCCAGACACATTAACCGGAGAACTACTTTCTAAAGAACCTTTTTTATAATCATATATTACCTGAGAAGAAATGGCTTTCCATCCATTATCTGTAATTGTATCAACTTTATCTTTAAAAAACAAATACTCTTCTTTCTGATAAGCCAATCCAAGGGATGTTGTAGACGTCAAAACTATACCATTTTCCATAGTATATGTTGCTTTTGGCATATTCAATGTAATTACCTTTTGCTCAGGATCTGTTTCTTGAACAGATGAAGCAACTAACACTAAAGGTCTATTTTTTGCATCTTTAGAAAAAAAACGCACCTCGCTCATATCTACCTGAGATCCTTTGATAATATCTTCAGGTATCTGTCTGGCTGTAAACTTATCTTTTTGTTCACTTAAATTCGGCCATACAATCATAATACCCATAAGCAAAAAAGCAAAAATCGGCAAACTACGTTTAAAAATAAAAACGCGACGAGAATGGATTTTTATCTTTAATAATCGACGGGTAAACATTAATTCTAAGCAACTCCAGCCTTTAATAAGTGGTGAATATGTAATAAACCAACCGGACGATTTTCTCCATCAACAACAAAAATATTTGTGATTTTATTATCATTCATATAGGCAACAGCCTCAACCCCCAACATAGAACCGATCAGTGTTTTTGGATTTTTCGTCATAATATCACTAGTTCTGCGCACAATCAAATCAGCTGCCATATGACGACGCAAGTCACCATCAGTAATTACGCCTAACAACTCTCCATTATCACCAATAACACCTAAACAACCCAAACTTTTTTCCGTCATAACAACCAAAGCATCTGCCATCATTTCTTTTGGACCAATCAATGGTAATTCGGCACCTTGTGCCATAATATCTTCCACTTTCAATAAAACATTACCAAGTTTACCACCTGGATGACGGTCTTTAAAATCTTGCATTGTAAAACCACGCTTCTCAATAAGCGCAACGGCTAAAGCATCCCCCATGGCCAATGTTAATGTTGTAGATGTTGTCGGAGCTAATCCTAATGGACAAGCCTCTGGTGCCGTTTGTGCATTCGGAATTAACAATACTAAATCGGCTGCCTTTGCCATCGTACTTTCTGCCTTACTGGTAATGGCAATCATCGGAATGTTATGACGACGAGAATAGGAAATGATATCTCCCATTTCACGACTCTCACCAGAATTTGAAATCGTAATCAATAAATCTTCTTTTGTTAACATCCCCAAATCGCCGTGACTAGCTTCAGATGGATGCACAAAGAAAGACGGTGTACCAGTAGATGCCAACGTAGCAGCAATCTTTTGACCAATATGACCACTTTTTCCCATACCAGAAATAATGATACGGCCTTTATTTTCCTTAACGGGCTCCATCATTTCAACAGCTTGCACAAAAGCATCACCCATTGCATCACGCATCAGATTAAGACCTTGAATTTCAGTATCAATTACACGTTTTGCAGTTTGAATAATATCATTAGGGGTCATGAGTTTATCCTTTCATTAATGGTGAGAAAAAATATCGGGCTCTTCAAAGTCCAACAAATCCAATTTGGCTCGAGTACTCAAGAAATTAAAACATTCCAAGGCCACTTCATACCGACCTTCACGCTTCAACAACTCATCCAGTTTTTCTTTTAATTGGTGCAAATACAATACATCATTTGCAGCATATTGACATTGATCTTTCGTTAAATTTTCAGCACCCCAATCAGAACATTGTTGCTCCTTAGACACTGAAACACCCAACAAATCATAACATAAATTTTTAAGCCCATGATGTGGCACACATGTACGGCATAACTTTGAAGCGATTTTTGTACAATAAACTGGCGCAACCATAACACCCAAATCATTGTAAATTTTTGCCACATCAAAACGTGCAAAATGAAATATTTTCAATACATTACTATCTATCAATAATCTTTTTAAATTTGGACAATCTTGTCCTTTAATAATTTGCACTAAATGAGCATTTCCTTTTCCATCACCCAATTGCACCAAACACAATCTATCCCGTTTCAAATTTAATCCCATTGTTTCGGTATCAACCGCTACAGAACCTTGAAATTCAATATCTTGAGGCAAATCACCTTTATGTAATACAATCTTTGTCATATAACCATTCCTTATATAATATAGAATTGGTTATACAACCAGTTTTTTTAAATTGCAAGCAAAAAATTTCTGATTTTTAATATCCTCAACCTACTATCTCCAATATTTCTGAAAACAAGCTTTTTTAGGATATGTATCACACATCAAACGATGATTACCACATATTCACACCATTCTATATTTTTACATCTTTTTATCTACCTCACTTAAGCGGATTTAATTTTTCACCACTCTATATAACAGCTTATATATATTATAGTTTTATACTTTAATAAATAAAAAAGATTGACGAATATTTTTATATATGCTATACTCTTTAAAATTTGTGACTTAGGAGGTTATCAATGACAGATAAAAACACAAAATTGGACAATTCTTTATCTGAACTAGAAACTTTAAGAAGCTTTCCAATAGCTGATAATTTGCCAACCGCAGAAGAAATTTTATTTGCCATGAGTGAAATCCCCCTTGGCGAAGGTGAAGAAGCAAAAGTGTATAAAGTCCATACAAAACCGATGTATACCGTTCGTGTTAGTCACAGTACCCCTCCTCTAGTTGAATTACATCAATTATTAACAGAAAACTCCCTTCATTATCAACCAGATATATTCAGTGGTCGTAATTTTGCACAATCTTTGGCTTGGTGGGGAAAAAATCCATATATACCAAACACACCTTTAATCACTATCAACTATTATGCTCCAGGTTTTTCATTAGAAGTACACAAAGCAGGACGCGAAAAACCCGATCCAGAAAGCGCTTTGGTACGCACAAGAGTTTTATCCGAAACCATCGCTCATATGTCTGAAAAAGCAATGGATAAACTATACGATGACTTACACTTTCTCAATTCCAGACGTTATTCCATAGATGTTGGTGCAGGTGGATATTTCCAAAATACTGGAAATATGTTATATTCCGCCAATCACAACAGAGTATTTCCTATCGATTTACAACCATTCATTGTTACACATCCAGGCATTCCATCAGATCATACAAAAGGATTTAATATACCATTATATTTAACACATGGTTTATTACCCGGCGCTCATTGTTATGCAAAAGCACATTCTATAGATCCTGAATTAATTTCTTTACGTTCAGAAATCATTCACCATATCATCTCCGGTGCCGAACGAAACAATTATAATGATTTGGGCGGATATTTAGGAAATACACTTTATAAGATGCCAAAATTTTGGAAATATAATCTGCAACAATTGCATATTCCGGAAAAACTACAAGAAGAATTTATTGGACGAGCTTGCAAAGTAACACATCACACCCGATATGAGGTATGTAATTTACCTAAAGAATATATGCGCGTTGCTGGCCGTAGTTATGACTAACATATTAACATTATACAAAAAAGCCCCTTTCCATGGGGCTTTTTTAGTGTGGTGCCCAGAAGAGGACTCGAACCTCCACCCCTTTGACAGGACCAGCACCTGAAACTGACGCGTCTACCAATTTCGCCATCTGGGCTTAATCTCAGAAGATATAAAAAAAAATCACTTTTGTCAACAGTAAATTAAAAAAAGCATATTTTTTACAAAAAATGAAAAAAAACTCTTTTAAAATATTATAAAATGTATTAGCATACAAAAAAAAGGAGAAGAAAAATGAATAAAGAAAAACAAAAAATTCGAGAAAGCCATATTGATTTATCTTGGAAAAGATATCTATTTCCGCCAATCCATCCAGAAGGCATCAAAATAGTTGTTGTTATTTTGGGTATATTTATTGCATTTGGATTTTTATTCCAATGGATTTGGTACATTGGCTTACCAACAGTAATATTTGCTTTTTATTTCTTTCGAAATCCAGAGCGTGTTACACCTGGAAATTCTCACTTTATTTATGCTCCAGCCGATGGTATCGTCACAAATATTAAAGAAATGGTGCCTCCAGAAGAATTAGATATCGGACGTGAACCATTAACTCGTATCAGTATTTTTATGAGTGTTTTTAACGTGCACGTTAATAGAATGCCAGTTAGCGGTACAATCCATGCTTTAAACTATCGTCCTGGGAAATTATTATCGGTTGCAGATAAAGATAATGAAGAAAATGAACGACAAGAAATTTGTGTACGTATGCATAATGGTACGCGCATTGGTTTCATTCAGGTTGCAGGATTAGTTGCACGTCGTATTTATTGTCCTCTAAAAGTTGGCGATAAATTAAAAGCTGGCGAGGTGTTTGGTTTAATCAGATTTGGTAGTCGTTTGGACGTATTTTTACCAAAAGGCGTCAAACCAAATATTGAATTAGGACAAATATCTATTGCAGGGGAAACGGTTTTGGCTGACATGTCCAACATCGTTAAGAAAAAATAATGAATAAAATACAAAGGCGTACAATGAAACAATCAGAAATTAAAATTCGTCAGGTCTTTCCAAATGCCATTACGATGACAGCACTAGGTTTTGGTGTTTCATCATTAAATATGGCATTCTGGGGACAATGGAAAATGGCCGTTTTATTTATTGCATTATCCGCCCTTTTCGACTTTTTAGATGGTGGTGTTGCAAGATTATTAGGTGCTGAATCAAAATTTGGTGCCCAATTGGATTCCTTATCCGATTTTGTCAGTTTTGGTGTTGCACCTGGCTTTTTGATGTATCAATGGACAATGGATCAAGCCGCTCGCCATGAAGCATTAATTGGCAATGCCTTTCGTTCAGAAGCGGTTGGAATATATTGGGGATTTGCCTTATTTTTAGCTATGTGTGCAGCAATGCGTTTAGCTCGTTTTAATGCTATGTTAGAAAGCAAAAATGAACAACCAAAATATTGGGAACACTTTTTTATGGGCGTTCCAGCACCAGCTGGAGCTGGATTGGCAATTTTTCCATTGGTCTTATGGTTAGCTAGCAGTGGACAAATCGACTTTTTCCGTAGTCCGTGGTTTGTTTCTTTCTTTTTATTATTTAGTGGTTCGATGATGGCTAGCCGTATCCCAACACTATGTCTTAAACACTTAAGAATTCCAGAACATTTAATGACTCCTTTAAGAATTGGTTTATTATTTATGTTAGCTTCTCTATTGGCTTTTCCATGGATTGCCCTTAGCATTATTGGGATTTTGTATCTAGTTTCCATTCCTTTAGGAATTCGCTATTTTTTAAAACAAAAAACTCTTTATAAGAAAGGATAGAATATGAAGCAGACGGTGATTTTTTTATGTGCATTAACAATTTTTCCAAGTATTGCAATGGCACAATTAGCTGCTAATCCTTGGGCAAATCAATCTCCTCGAAATGAAACAAACGCGGTTTTAAGCGCTAATCAAAATGCCACAGAAAATTCATGGAATATCGAACAACCCAAATATGTTGGTGATAAAACAACTTGGGCTCAGCCAAAAGGACAAAAGGAAACGGCTCCAGACGTTAATATCACAAATATTCTATTAATGTCGCAACATCTTCGCAATATGGGATATCAAATTCCAGAAGGGTTAGATAATGCCATTAACACGGCGCCTGCTTGGTTAAAAAAAGAAATTTGGGCATCAATGAAACAATTACACTCTTCACCCCATCCTGTTGCTATTACATCTGTTGGATTTGCTGAAATTTTTGAAAACAGAACAGGTTTTTCAATCGAAAATTTAATTGGAAACTCTCTACGTTTGATAGATACCCGAAGATAAGGAAAAAACATGCGTTTCATTATAACGTTTCTATTATTAATAGCTAGTACTTGTGTTATGGCAGAACGCGTTAGTTTTGTTGAAGCCTCTCAAGATCTATTAAACAATGAAATTATTGCTTCACCTATTTATACAAAAAAATTATATAGACAAATGTATGAAGAGGATAAAGCTGCTTATGAGCAACGTATAAATGACTTAAATACAATGAGAAAAGATGGCAAAATTTCGGAAAAAAATTATTTACATCAAACAGAGACTTTGATAAAAACATTTAAAAAAGCATATCCTCAAACCTTATCACAACAAGGACAAGTTATTGAACAAGATGCTGTAACAATGTGGAATATTGCAACATTCAGCAATCATCGTCGTCTTCTGTTTCATCTTACTCACCCTGAATATCGTCAAGTAATAAAAGATACCCTTAGTGGAGCAAATTTACCTACATCAAATAAAAAGGAAGACAACAAAAATTCTGTAAAAACAAATACAGTCTCCTCTAAGCCAGAAATGGATGCAACACAAAAATTAGGGCGAAAATCTTTTTCTATTAATACAGATGCATTTAAATAACAATGAAAAAAATTACGACCCCATCTCTTACTCACCATCCAATACCTTGTATTATTTTAGTGCGCCCTCAAATGGCCGAAAACATTGGCATGGTTGCACGAGCGATGATGAACTGTGGGTTATATGAGCTACGCATTATCACACCTCGTGAAGATCACTTATCCCAAAAGGCCATTTCAGCAAGTTCAGGAGCGGCTGAGATTTTAGAAAAAGCCATAATTTTTAATACATTAACAGATGCTACTGCTGATTTGCATTTTACACTAGCAACAACAGCCAGAGAACGCGGTATGACAAAAAATGTATATACACCTGTTCCCGCGATACAAACAATATCCGAAAAATTGATGCAAAATCAAAAATGTGGCATTTTGTTTGGTGCGGAACGAACTGGATTAGAAAATCATGAACTTGTTATGGCTGACGGCATAATTGAAATACCATTAAATCCCCTACACTGCTCCCTTAATTTATCCCAAGCCGTTTTATTGATCGGTTATGAATGGTTTAAAATATCTGCAAACATTCAAAATAATGTTCGTCATGAAATGGGTGGATCTGATGCGGCAACAAAATCAGAAGTTGATGTATTTTTAAACCGTTTAGAGTTGGAGCTTGATAAACGTGGATATTTCAGATTTTTGGATAAAAAAGAACGTATGCAACGAAATCTACGGAATATTTTCACACGCAATAATTTAACAACATCCGAAATCAGAACACTATACAGTGTTATTAACAATTTAATCAGAGAGGAAAAAAAATGATTAGAACTGCTGAATTTGTTTCTTTAGGTCATCCAGATAAAATTGCAGATTACATTACCAGTTATTTATTAGATCGTTTTATTGAACAAGATGCCTCAGTCAAATATGGTGTTGAAGTCATGGTTAAGGATAATACCATTGTTCTTGGTGGTGAAGTTATGGGCAACATTGATAGTCAACATGTTGAAATGCACGTTAAACAAGCTTTACGAGAGATTGGTTATGATGAACGTTATGCAGAAATTTGGGGGGAACATGCCATCAATATCAATAAAATTAATGTTATTAATTTAATTGGTATTCAATCGGCCGAAATCAACCAAGGCGTTATGCAAAATGGTTGGGGTGATCAAGGCGTCTTTGTTGGCTATGCTTGTCAAGGTAGTGATATGATGCCAAAAGAGTTATATTTAGCCAAAAAATTAAATAAAGCTCTTTATGAATTGGCAAAGTCTTCTGACCATTTAGGATTAGATATTAAAACACAAATTACATTAGACAGTTTAGGACACATTCAAACAGCCATTGTCGCTGTACCAATGTTAAAACCACATGATTTAACAGATTTTATTATTGAAATATTGGGTGAAAAACCTGAAAAAATCATCGTAAATGGAACAGGAACCTATACAATGCACTCATCTATTGCAGATGCTGGTATTACAGGACGCAAACTGGCTTGTGATTTTTATTCTACTGCCTGCCCCGTTGGTGGTGGTAGCCCATGGACAAAAGACGGTACGAAGGCCGACTTAACCTTAAATTTATTTGCCCGTTACTTAGCTAAACAATATTTAGAAGATAACGATGAATGCTTCGTATATTTATCATCTTGTATTGGACGTGCCGACTTACCAAGCAGTGTCGTAAAAACAATTAAAAACGATGTTATAACTGCAAAAAGTATTTCAGTTACACATACCCCCAAAGATTTAATTGAAATGTTTAAGCTAAACACACCAGTTTATACAAAACTTTGTAAAGAAGGCCTTATTTAAGGCCTTTTTTCAATTTACCAATATAAACATCTATTGTTCCATTGGAAACAGCCAGAACGGCATTAAAATTATCATTGGACGAAACTTTATTGCGGCGAATATGCCCACATAAACAACATTTATGCACAATGTATTTATCTGCCCCTTTAAATTCCAAAGATGTTGCATACATTGTCCCATGACATGTTGCAGCTCTATCCCCCGGATTAATATCAACATGCTTACTGGATAAACAATGCGGGCAATGATTTGTGTATCCATTTCCTTTTACAAATGCACCACAAACATCACAAGTAAAATCTTCCTTAGTACGCGTAAAATTCTTAACCATTACTCTACCCTATATGCATCAAACAAAGCCACATCCATCGGATTAACAAGAACCGTCATTTTAATAAATGTTTTTCGATCAATGCGTTCCAAAACCTGCCCTTTGCGATAAGCTAAAGAAACGCCTTTCCCATCAACAATAGGTATCTTAATGTTAATTTTCTTATATCCCGAAGTTAACCGATTTTGAATAACAGACAATAGCTCATCTAATCCTTCCCCATTTTGCGCACAAATTGGCCATTCGTTTGGATGACGAGCAGATTTTTCAAGTACACATTCTTTTTCATCTTCCGGCAACATATCAATTTTATTAAGCGCTTCTAATAAACCATTATCAATCGTTTCGGACAATCCCAAATCACGCAAAACGGCCTCAACATCTTCTTTTTGTGCTGCAGTATCCGGATGAGAATAATCACGCACGTGTACAATAATATCAGCCTCTAAAACCTCCTCTAACGTCGCACGGAAAGCCATGACCAATTCTGTTGGCAAATCAGAAATAAATCCCACAGTATCGGATAAAATAATATTTTGCCCTCCTGGTAAACGTACCTGACGCATGGTCGGATCTAATGTCGCAAATAACAAATCTTTTGCAAAGACATCGGCCTTTGTCAAACGATTAAACAATGTGGATTTACCAGCATTAGTATATCCAACTAACGCCACAATCGGATATGGGACACGTTTTCTGGCCTTACGATGTAATTCTCGTGTTTTTTTAACTTCGGCCAACTCTTTTTTAATTTTGACAATATCTTCATCAATCAAACGACGATCAAGTTCAATTTGTGTTTCACCAGGTCCCCCTAAAAAACCGGCACCACCACGTTGACGTTCTAGGTGTGTCCAAGAACGCACCAATCTGGAACGAGCATAAGTCAAATGAGCCAGCTCAACCTGTAAAACACCTTCCTTTGTTCTGGCACGCTGACCAAAAATTTCCAAAATTAAAGCCGTTTTATCAATAACTTTTGTATTCCATGCTTTTTCTAAATTGCGTTGTTGCAGAGGTGACAATGTACAAGCCATAATCACAACATCTACCTTTTTCTCCTCAACAATATCAGCTAAGCGTTCAATAGTCCCCTGTCCCAAGTATGTACCAGCCTTAATTTCACGAACAGCAATACTTTCACTATGAACGACATTTAATTCAATCGCTTTTGTCAGAGAAACAGCCTCATTCAAACGAGCTTCAGGATCACGCAAATCCGGCGTATTTTTAGAATATGGTAATAAAACAACGGCAACTTGTGTCAATGTATATCCTTAAATTTCAATAGATTCAACCGGCATAATGGTTGAAATAGCATGTTTATAAATTAATTGTGTGTGGGATTCTCGGCGCAATAAAATACCTGTTTCATCATGTGCCGTTATGACACCTTGTAATTTTACACCACACATTAAAAAAACTGTGACAGTTCCTTTTCCTTCACAAACTTTATCTAAAAAATCATTTGTTTTCATTATTTTTATTCCTTTTGTATTGTGTAGTTGGCTGTATAACATAAATTCAAAAAAAAATCAAGTTTTACTTCCATCCCAAACGTACACGTGCAAATTCCGTCTCACCCACTTCATTTAAAAGCTGATGAATACTTTGATTATCTGCCAAAGATGATTTTAAAAGAATGGTGTCGCCCAGTACAGCCGGCTTTTTAAAACTAATTTGTACCTCGGCCAAAGTATGTGTATCTAAGAAACTTTCATCAATACCATCCAAACATAATGTGGGGTAAACAGCATTATTGACATGATTATTAATATCAATATCATCGTGACGCACAAGAATAATTTTTCCTAAGTTCACGTCATCTGCAATTTCAATTTGAGGAAATGAGGTATCAACCGCACGTTCATCAACAATTTCATATCCTTCAATATACTTTGCAATCGCAACTGGGCGCATGCGATTTAAATCCACCAATACCCATTGACTAGAGGCACTAACTAATACCTCACCATTATCACTTATCATTTGAAAATCACGAATGCCCATGACGGGAGTTGCCTTTGATGGCCATGTATACAAAGTCACCCTGTCTTCCCACTTTGGCAAACGATTAATTTGAACATGATATCCAGCACCTATCCAACCGATCTGTTTTTGAATACAAAAATGGTAGCCCAGCCCCATTTTATCCGCATGCTCATCGGCCATATCTTGAAACAGATTAAACAATGTTCTTAAACGTAACACACCATTTTTATCACATTCATAACTTTTTATATCATATACTTTTGAATACTTTTCCATATTATTCGGGTCTTTCTTTATTAATAACTTCACAAATTTGTATCATTCTTGAATCTGTAGATAAATCTTCCAACAATACAGGCAATTTAAAACGCCAATTCGGATATTGCATATAGGTTCCTGGCAAGTTAACTTGAGCATCTTGTTCCACAATATCCTCAATACGCACCAATAACAACATACTGCTGGAACGAGCTAAATACGCATAAGAATTCGGAATAAACCATTTAGGCAAAATACGTCCGGCCATAATATCATCAGTTTGTCCCATATCATCCATCGGTAAAGCTTGAGATAAAAATGCCTTAACGAATTGTGTGCGTTCAACAGCCCTGTTTTCTTTATGCATTTTGTACTGTTCGACCGATATAGTTTTCATCTTTTTGGCCAACTCTAAATCCAATCCTTTCCATAAGGCTGAATAGGTTGGTAAATCATGCGTACCGGATGAAATCAAACAGTTGTGGTTATAATCTTGTGGCGCAATAAATCCATCCCAATTTTTTTGCCAATGAAAAATACCAAAAGATAAAACATTAGCCCCACGCATTAATTCATGGAAACCAGCCGGTGCCGTTCCCAAATCTTCAGCAATCACCAAACATTTATGACGAACGGATTCCAAAGCCACAATTCCCATAAAATCTTTAAATGGATAGGCTAAATACGCTCCACTGCCCCCTTTTACACGATAAAACAAACGGCTAAGCCCAAAGGCGTGATCAATTCGTACAGCACCGGCATTATTCATCGCAGCACTGATAATACGAATGTACAAATCATATCCATTTTTCTTAAGTTCAAAAGGATTAAATCCAGATAAAGACCAATCTTGCCCCTTTTTATTAAAAGAATCTGGTGGTGCACCAACAGATACATCCTTTAAAAACTGCGTTTGATTTGCCCACACCTCAGAACTATTCGCCCCAACACCTACAGGTAAATCGGTATACAATCCAACGGACATACCGCATTCTTTGCAAGCATTACCAGCGGCATGGTATTGTTCAAATGCAATAAATTGTTGATACTTAATTGCATAAATTAAGTCGGCGTATTCTTCCTTAAATTCTAAAGATTTACTAGAATCCGGGGTTTCAAATCCTTTACCCCAATTCCACCAACAATCAGCTCCCTTTCCTTGCACCGTACGCACTTCACGAACAGCTTGAAAGATAGCATAGTTCGTTAACTTCTTACCAAAATTATGGCAAAAATCTTTAAAGGCCGCCCCTCTAGCCGTCAGCGCATGACCATTTTCATCAAGATGTAAAGCCTTAAATGTTTCATATAAAATCTTCAAAGCACCAAATTTCATATCGGCTACTTGTTTGTATAAAACAGTATCAGAGTTTTTGGATTGTTTAAATAACTCAGTAAATTCAACAGAGTTCTTATATTCCGTATAGGCTGGATTATCTTGTGCTTCTGGAATAGCATCTGTATCAATATACAATGGATTTAAAAAGACACGAGATGTTGCACAATATGGACTGGCATCTTCTGGATTGTCTGCAAATAATGCATTCACAGGATTAATACCAACCAAAGAGGCACCAAAGTTTTTTGCAATCGGTGCAAAATTTTTCAAATCCGAAAAATCTCCCATTCCCCAATTGCGTTCAGACGGCATTGCATACAACTGTATTGGAAATCCCCATACACGATGGCCACTTTGTAATTTTTCCGGCATATAACATGTTTGAGGCACCACAATTAATTTTGTTTGATAATTGGTATCCGGTTTTTGCCCATCCAATAAAAATGACAAATTATGATATCCAATGGGAGCCTCTAATACAAATTGACAACGCCGTTTTTGATATGTCTTTTTACCAATTAACATCGCATCCAATAAATCCGTTTCCGATACATTTAATTGACCGGAAGCTCCTGTTCCATCTTCTCGTGTTAAGACCCAAGATAAAACAGCATTTTGCATACTTTCTTCAACAATAAATTCCAAATTAAAAGGTTTTAATTCCCATTCTTGTATCACACGTGTAAACGGTGCAAAATTTGAAAAACTTTCCTGTTTGTATTTATTCAGAGATGCTTGTACCTGCTCATTTGTATCAGCTGGATACCCAAGAGCCTTGCACAATGCTTTTTTGGATTTAACATCGGCAACATATGTTATATTGGTACCATAATCGGTAAATTCCAACCAAATTCCAAGTTTATAAGACAAATCATTCAACGCATCGGTATTATAACTCATTTTACCTCCTGCTCAAAAAACAATACACTCCAAGCCGGTGCCATTATCTCTATAAAGGCATCACCTTGCTTAAATGTATCAGATGTATCCAAAACCAAACGCCACTGATGTGTTTTTGCATCTGGTAAAGTCCATTTTATTACTTCATTAAATGCATTAAATACTATAAATATATCTTTATTTTTATTCAATATTTTGCAAGACAATGCACGAATATAAAATTGCCAATTTTCTTTTTGCATTTCCTTTCCATCCGGACGAATCCACAGGAAATTTTCGGGTTTAAAAAAGTCATCTTGCTCTAATACAGGATACATTTTTCGTATTTGCAAAAGACGTTTAACTAACTCTGTCATCCGTTTTCCAGCATCGGAAATATGCGTCCAATCAATCCATGATAAAATGTTATCTTGTGCGTATACGTTGTTATTTCCACCTCGTGTTTGCAACATTTCATCTCCACCTCTAAGCATAGGCGTACCAAATGATAGCAATAATGAGGCCATCATTGCCCGAGCACGACGTTCACGATTTTTTAAAATCAATTTATCTGTCGTATTACCCTCAGCACCACTATTCCAAGAATAATTATTATCCGTTCCATCACGATTATCTTCACCGTTTGCTTCGTTATGTTTTTGATTATATGATACCAAATCCCACAACGTGAAACCATCATGAGCCGTAATAAAATTCACGCTCTCCCAAGGACGGCGTCCTTTTTTTTGATACACATCAGAAGAAGCCGTCATCCGATAAGCAAAATCGGCAGCCATATTTTCATCGCCTTTCCAAAAACGACGCACTGTATCACGGAACTTATCATTCCATTCGGCCCATCCCGGTCTAAATGAACCAACTTGATAACCACCCCAACCTAAATCCCACGGTTCAGCAATTAACTTTAATCGTTGCAAAGTTGGATCTTGTTGTACTGTAGCTAAAAAATCGCTGTTAATAGTATATTGATTATTATCATCTCGTGCTAAAGTCGTTGCCAAATCAAATCTAAAACCATCAATGTTGACTTTTTCGGCCCAATAACGCAAACTATCCATTACTAACTGTAATGCTCTGGGATGTCCTAAATTAAATGAATTACCACAACCGGTCGTATCATCATAAAAACGTGGATTATCTTTATTCAAACGATAATAAACCGCATTATCAATCCCACGATAACACAATGTTTGCCCCATATGGTTACCCTCGCCCGTATGGTTATAAACGACATCTAAAATCACTTCAACACCGGCTTCATGGAACACCTCAACCATGTGTTTTAATTCATCAATTTTACCACTAGATAAATACGGCGCATGTGGTGCCATAAAGCCTATTGGATCATATCCCCAATAATTAGTTAATCCCTTATCTAATAAAAAGCCCGCAGTCATAAATGACGCTATCGGCATCAACTCTACAGATGTAATTCCTAAACTTTTGATATAATCAACAGCCTGTCTGGAAGACATACCAGCACACGTTCCACGAATTTTTGAATCAATTTGCGAATTACCAGCTGTAAATCCTTTCAAATGGGCTTCATAAATAATAACATTATCCCAATTAACCTTAGGCTTTGGATATTGCCATTTAAAAGCATCATCATCTACAACAATACATTTTGGAACAAATGGCGCTGAATTATGACGATTAAACGACAAATCTTCTTTTTTTGACTCGGGTATATATCCCAACATCGCATTATTGGCAATAATGGGACCTGTTAATTGTCTAGCGTACGGATCAATTAACAACTTATTCGGATTAAAACGATGCCCTTTTTCCGGTTCATATGGACCATGCACTCGATATCCATACAATTGCCCTGGTTTTAATCCCTTAATATAACCATGAAAGACTTCATCTGTGTATTTCGGTAAATCAATACGCTTTTCCCCTGTTCCATTTTTGTTAAACAAACACAATTGAACTCGTGTCGCATTAGACGAATAAATGGCAAAGTTGACACCATTTCCATCAAACACTGCACCCAAAGGATAAGGCAATCCACTTAATACTTCATAGTCCATATGGCATTCTCCTTGCAAATCGGGGATAAACTATTATTCTCCAACCTTTTTAAAAACAACAACGGCTAGTGGCGGTAAATCAACCGTTATAGCATATGGTTTAAAATGCCATCCATCAGAAGCATGAATATCGTCATAACGTCCTACACCAGAACCGGCATATTTTAAATCATCTGAATTAAAAATTTGTTTATAAACGCCTTTTTCATTAACACCCAAACGATATCCATGACGAGGTACGGGCGTAAAGTTACAAGCCACAACCAATGTTTCATCATCACTTTTACGCATAAAGGATATACAGGAATTTTCAGCATCGCCACCGTCAATCCATTCAAATCCCCGCGGATCATGATCATGTTGATACAAGGCTGAATGCGTTTTATAAAGCTCATTCAAATCCTTAATCAGTGTTTGAATACCTTTATTTTTATCATTAAACAACAAATCCCAATTTAAACTATCTGCAAATTTCCATTCATTATGCTCGGCCAATTCATTACCCATAAATAACAACTTTTTGCCAGGGTGTGTAAACATATATGTATAGTATGCTCTAAGGTTTGCAAATTTTTGCCATTCATCACCTGGCATTTTATTAAACATAGAACCTTTACCATGCACCACTTCATCATGTGAAATCGGTAACGCAAAGTTTTCCGTCCAAGCATAAATCATACTGAATGTTAATTGATTATGATGATATTTACGATGGATTGGATCTTCTGAAATATATTTAAGTGTATCATGCATCCATCCCATATTCCATTTATATCCGAACCCAAGACCACCAATATAGGTTGGTCTGGACACCATCGGCCAAGAAGTAGATTCTTCAGCAAATGTTGTTGCTCCATTATTTTCACCAAAAACTAACTCATTTAAACGACGTAAGAAATGAATAGCCTCAATACATTCACGGCCACCGTATTCATTCGGAATCCATTCACCTTCTTTTCTGGAATAATCTAAATACAACATACTAGCCACCGCATCTACACGCAATGCATCAATATGATATTCCCTAATCCAAAACAAAGCGTTTGATAACAAGAAGTTTGCAACTTCCGCACGAGAATAGTTATAAATTTTTGTTCCCCAATCTTTATGCTCACCTTTCTTCGGATCGGCATGTTCATATAAAGCCGTCCCATCAAATTGACACAAACCAAAAGCATCTTTTGGGAAATGAGCAGGAACCCAATCCATAATCACACCAATACCAGCTTCATGAAGTTTATCAATCAAATATTTAAAGTCATTTGGCGTTCCATAACGACTGGTCGGCGCATAAAGACCTGTACTTTGATATCCCCAAGACCCGTCAAATGGATATTCGGCCAATGGTAAAAACTCCACATGTGTATACCCCATATATTTAAGATATGTTGGTAATTCCTCAGCCATTTCACGATAAGTAAGCCAACGATTACCCTCTAATGAATTACGGCGCCACGAACCAAAGTGAACCTCATAAATTGAAATTGGAGACGATAAATCATTCGCCTTAGCACGTCCCGTTTTAATCCACTCACTGTCTTGCCATTCATATGCATTTCTATTAAACACCAATGTTCCCGTTTTTGGACGCATTTCATAAGCAAAACCGACAGGATCTATTTTAAGTGGCAATAAATCACCATTAGCGCCAACAATTTCATACTTATACATATCCCATTCTTTCAGCCCTGGGATAAACAATTCCCAAATACCAGAAGAACCACGTGGACGCATTAAATGACGACGACCATCCCAATCATTAAAGGAACCAACAACACTCACACGTTTAGCATTTGGAGCCCACACAGCGAAAGAAACACCTTCCACACCTTGATGCGTAATTAAATGCGCCCCCAATTTTTCATAAGAGTTATAATGTGTCCCTTCACCAAACAAATATAAATCCATATCTCCTAAAACCGGCCAAAAACGGTACACATCTTCCGTTTGATACACACCATCATTATAAAGTGTAATTTTAAAATAATACGGAAAAAATTCTTTTACTTCTGGCAAATCTAATTGAAATAATCCATCATTATGAACACGACGCATATACCCTAGAGATGCATTTGTATCCTTATTAACAACCTCTACAGATTTTGCCTGAGGTTGAAGCGATCTAATAAAAACAAATTTATCCCCTTCATCATTAACTGATTCATGCATACCCAATACCGAAAATGCATCTCCCAAATAATGACCTTTTACCAAATTTTCAACGACATGTGTATCTAAAATATGTTTCATTTGACTCCTCACCTTTCATATTTTTTTCACTATAGCATTATTTTTTATCAAAAAGAAAGAGGTTAATTTTATTTTTTGTTGTTTTTTATAAAAATAAAATATATGTTAAAAAAAACAGGAGAAAAAAATGAATACAACACCTCCCCCATTAACCTTAGAGATGCTAGAAAAAGAAAAACGCAGAACACGCATCATAAAATATGTTTTATATACAATTATCGGTTGCGTATTATTATGGCATTACGGATTAAAACGTCCCATATATCAGCAATTATTCGGCACTCCATTTACCGAAGAAATGAAAATTTCCGAAAACGAAATCTATATTGATTTACCTCCTGATAATTTTAGAACTGCCACTATTGAAGGATATGACATCAAGTTTAAATTATTAAAACAATATTATGCCACTGGACAAGTCATTTATGTTGACAAATATACCAATCCACTAGGTAGATTTTATCGCGATACAGATGATGGAGCAACCAGAGCATATGATGAAATTGTTCCCCAAGATATTACATTTGTTGTAGGTGAATATGCCAAGTATCCAAACTTAAAAGGATATCACGAATATCGAGCCGGCGGTTTCGATTACGATGATAAATATACATATGGCATTTATCACAAATATCGTCATTTATATGATACCCACTTAACCAATATTCACACCATTGCGGCATCAACTAATGTCCAAAAAGCTTTAGATATCTTAAAGGCTGGAGATATTGCTACATTAGAAGGATATCTTATTTATTGGGAAACACGTGTTAGAAGTGGACGAATTATGGATTTTAAATCTGCCATCTATGCAGGAGAAACACATAAAGATCAAAAATACGGTGGCCATTCAAATGTTGGGAAATGCAAACAATTATTGCTAACTCGCATCACTTTTAACGGATACACCTTTGAATAAATAAAAATAGTTGACATAAAAATAAAAGTATGATATACTCGTTCAACACCAACGAAAGGGATTATCATGCTTGAAATAAATGAACAAACAAAAGATACCGATTTGAAACTCATTCGTTCTGAAATCATGGCAAATGCCAATAGCGGATTTGATGTACTTATGTATCACAACACAGAAACAGGAGAAGAAATTGTTCTATCTAAAGGAATATTGGTTGGAAATTTAAACGGAAAATTCTTTGGTTGTTCATGTTATAGACCAATGGGTAAATTATTTTTTAAAGAATCTCGCGATTTAAATGATAAAAATCCACATAACTACCAACCAATGTCATTCTCACGAGTTCACGAATTTTTAGACGATCTTGATGCTCGCTTAGCAACTGTCGACAACTCATATTATATGAGATTACAAATGCACACCATTCGTGAACGTTATGACACAGAATGTAAAACAAAAGAAAATAAAAGAGGATATGAAGCACAAAAAAAATTAAACGAGGCAGAAGCAGCAAAACAACGTCGATTAGAAAACGAAGAACGCACACGTCAACGTAAGGCAGCCCGAGAAGCAGAACGTTTAAAACGCAAAAAAATTGAAGAAACCAGAAAACGTGTTAATGCCGATGCAGCAAAAGCCTCTGCCGAACGAAAAGCGAGAGAAGAACAAAGAAGAATTGCTGCTATAGAATCCAAAAAAAAGGAAATTGAAATGCAACAAAAACAAGAAGAAGAACGCATAGCTACATTAATGATGAATACTTTTAGAAAACACAAAACTTTGCCGCCGGTCTTCGAATATGATAAAAATGGCAACAAATGTTTTTATTTAAAAATTAACAATAAGGTTATACATCTTGTTATGCACCCTCAAAAACCAAGATGTCAAATTTTAACCGAAACAACATCATCTTTTTTAACCCCACATGATTTAATGGATGTTTTTGAAAACATTGAAACACACCTTAATAGTCAAGGAAAAATTGAAAGTGTATTAGAGCAACTCCCCTCTTTTTACGCTCAATGCAGCCAAATAGAAAAAATTAAAAACGATCCAAACAGTAAGCTTGTCAGTCCAATGAGCGTATGTTGTGAAAATAAGGATGCACCAGCTTTTTATAAAAAGATTTGCACACGTTTAATGACACCAAGTGCTTACCCTTATAATGTACCAACATCACAACACGACAGATAAAAACCAACACAAAAAGACCTTGATTTCCTCAAGGTCTTTTTTTTATCCCCCTATTCTTTTTAAATATTTTTAAAAAAACACAAAAAGTTGCTTGCAATAAATCAAAAAAAATGCTAATGAGTATGGGTAAAAATTAAAAAAGCTCTCCACCCTTTGGGGCGGCGGTCTTTTTTCTAAAAAATTCTGATTATAAGTCAGGATATTGTAAAAACTAAGTAGCAAAAGGAAAAGTAAATGACAAAATGGGTTTATACTTTTGGTGATGGTATCGCAGAAGGCGAAGCCAGCATGAAAAACCTTTTGGGTGGTAAAGGTGCCAACTTGGCTGAAATGAGCCGTGTTGGTGTGCCAGTACCTCCAGGGTTCACAATCACAACAGAAGTTTGCACATATTATTATGAAAACAACCATACTTACCCGGTTGAATTAAAAGACCAAGTTATGGCTGCTTTACATGGTATTGAAGAAAAAATGGGTCGTAAATTCGGTGACGAAACAAATCCTTTATTGTTCTCCGTCCGTTCCGGTGCCCGTGTTTCCATGCCAGGTATGATGGATACAGTTTTAAACCTCGGTTTAAATGATAAAACTGTTTTAGGTTTGGCTGCTCGTTCCGGTAATGAACAATTTGCTTATGACAGCTACCGTCGTTTCATCCAAATGTACGGTGACGTTGTAATGGGTGTTCACAGTTCTAAATTTGAAGCTGTTTTAGACGAAGTTCGTGAAACAAACGGTTACAAATTCGACAACCAAATGACAGTTGAACAATTAAAAGAAGTTGTTGAAAAATTCAAAGACATCTGCGCTAAAGATGGTCATCCATTACCACAAGATCCGATGGAACAATTGTGGGGTGGTATTGGTGCTGTGTTTAAATCTTGGATGGTTGACCGCGCTATTTATTACCGCAAACTTAACAACATCCCAGGCGATTGGGGTACAGCTGTTAACGTTCAAACAATGGTTTTCGGTAACTCTGGTGACAACTCTGCAACAGGTGTTTGCTTCTCTCGTGACCCTGCTACAGGTGAAAACTACTTCTATGGTGAATATTTGAAAAACGCTCAAGGTGAAGACGTTGTGGCCGGTATTCGTACACCACAACCAATGACAATCTTCGCCAAAGAAAAAGGCGATATCGATTTACCAGCTATGGAAGAAGAATTCCCATCTTTGTATCAAGAATTGGTTGCTATCCGTGCTAAATTGGAAGCTCACTACAAAGATATGCAAGATATGGAATTCACAATCCAAGACGGAAAATTGTGGATGTTGCAAACACGTAACGGTAAACGTACAGGTACAGCTGCTTTAAAAATCGCTGTAGATATGGTACGTGAAGGCTTAATTGACAAAAAAACAGCCGTTATGCGTGTAGAAGCTGGCCAATTAGACCAATTATTGCACCCAATGTTCGACAAAAAAGCCAAACGTGAAGCTTTTGCTCGCGGTTTACCTGCTTCTCCAGGTGCTGCCGTTGGTCAAATCGTTTTCTCTGCTGAAGATGCAGAAAAAGCAGTTCACGAAGGTAAAAAAGTTGTTTTGGTTCGTGTTGAAACGTCTCCAGAAGACATCGCCGGTATGCACGTATCTCAAGGTATCTTAACAGCTCGTGGTGGTATGACATCTCATGCTGCTGTGGTTGCTCGTGGTATGGGTAAACCATGTGTATCCGGTGTTGCCGATTTACGCATTGACTATGAAGGCAAATTCTTGAAAGCTGGCGAAGTTATCTTGAAAGAAGGCGATATGATCTCCATCGATGGTACAACAGGTGAAGTAATGGCTGGCGCCTTACCACTCGTATTACCAGAAATGACAGGTGATTTCGGCGAATTCATGACTTGGGTTGACGAAATCAGAACATTAGGCGTTCGTACAAATGCTGAAACTCCATTAGATGCTAAAACAGCTCGTGGTTTCGGTGCCGAAGGTATCGGTTTATGCCGTACAGAACACATGTTCTTTGACCCAGCACGTATTAACCATATGCGTCAAATGATTTTATCCAACACAGAAGCTGACCGTCGTACAGCTTTGGATAAATTATTGCCATATCAACGTCAAGACTTCATTGATTTGTTCACAATCATGGAAGGTTTACCAGTAACAATCCGTTTCTTGGATCCACCATTACATGAATTCTTACCGAACAAACGTGAAGAACAAGTTGAAATCGCTCAAGCTTTGGGTGTTCCGGTTGAAGAAATTGCTGCTCGTACAGCTAAATTACACGAAGCCAACCCAATGTTAGGTCACCGTGGTTGCCGTTTAGGCGTTACATATCCGGAAATCTACGAAATGCAAGCTCAAGCCGTATTTGAAGCTGCTGTTTCCGTGATTAAATCCACAGGTAAAGCTATCGTTCCAGAAATTATGATTCCATTGGTTGGAACGAAAAAAGAATTAGACTTGATGAAAGCCGCTGTTGTGAAAATGGCTGACATGGTAATGAAACAATCCGGTACAACATTTGAATATCATGTTGGTACAATGATTGAATTACCACGCGCTGCTATCACAGCTGACAAAATTGCTGAAACAGCCGAATTCTTCAGCTTTGGTACAAACGACTTAACTCAAACAACTTTGGGTATGAGCCGTGACGATGCTGGTGCATTCTTACCAGAATACGTTTCTAAAGGCATCTATGGCGCTGATCCATTTGCATCTTTGGATCAAGAAGGCGTTGGTGCTTTGGTTGAAATCGCTGTTCAAAAAGGTAAAGCCACACGTCCGAACATCAAACTCGGTATCTGTGGTGAACACGGTGGTGATCCAGAAACAATTGACTTCTGTCACCGCGTTGGCTTGACATATGTGTCTTGCTCTCCATACCGTGTGCCTATCGCAAGATTGGCCGCCGCTCAAGCAGCAGTCAGAAACGCTAAATAATTTTTAGTTTTTCTAAAAATAAAGCCCGTCGGATTTTCCGGCGGGTTTTTTATATATTATTCTTTTTACGATTAAAAATACAACAAAAAAGAGATACTCCGAAGACACATCTTTTTTTTATTTTACATTAATACGTTATTTCAAACTCTTCAACTTTTCAATAAAGGGCAAATCAGCTGGACAGAACTCTAAATCATCCATTTCTGCCGGGCTAATCCACTTATAAGCCATATGCTCATTCAGTTCTGGAATTGTATCATTTTCGGCAAATGCCCAAAAAGCATTTAATCTGAACTCACCCAGATTTTCATAGGTATATGTGTATTCGGCAAACTTATCGCCAACCGAAATTTCTTTCCCGAATTCTTCCATAAATTCGCGAGCCAAAGCCTCCTGTAAAGTTTCACCGGCCTCTAATTTTCCACCAGGAAATTCCCACAAACCACCTTGATTTTTAGTAATATTACGTTGTGCCACAAAAATTTTAGAATTGTGAACCAAAATAGCCATTGCAATTTCAATCATTATTTTCCCTCCGTTCGTATATGTAAAAATATCATAAAACATACCTCTTTTCAAGAAATTTTTAACAACTTTTTAATAATTATGTGTTACATTGATTATCATGAAATTATTAGAACTTTTTTGGGCTTTTGTAAAAATCGGCGCCATAGCATTTGGTGGCGGATATACAATTGTACTTATTGTTAAATCAGCATTAGTAGAAAAGAAAAAATGGCTAAGTGAAAAAGAAGTACTGGATTATTTAGCGATGAGCACTTCCCTGCCCGGCATTATTGCCATTAATTTTTCAGCGTTTACGGGATTTCATCGAGCAGGTATCTTAGGTGCAATTGCCTCAGTTTTAGGAATCATTTGTGCTCCCTTAATTATTATCTTAAGTGTAGCAGGAATACTTACCCGATTTTCTGATCATCCGTGGCTAAAATATGCTTTAGAAGGTATTCAACTGGCTGTATGCGCCCTGTTATTATCATTTGTCATAACTTTAATAAAAAAATCCGTTAACACAATGGGAACAATATTAATCGCTGCCGGAACATTTTGTTCGTTCTGTCTATTCCACTTATCTCCCATATGGCCAATGATTGTCGCTGGTCTCATCGGTTGGCTATGTTATAAATACAGCAAAAAGGTGTTCGGCTCATGATATTTTTAGGATTATATGTTGCCTTTTTTATTGCTGGAACATTTGCCTTTGGTGGTGGTTTTGCCATTATTCCATTTTTAAATGATATGATAGATAAATATCAATGGTTTACTACCAAAGATTTAACAACCATTATTGCCCTATCCGAATTAACACCTGGCGCCATTGGCGTTAATATGGCAACCTATGGCGGTTTCTTGGCTGGTGGTATTTTGGGAGCATTATGTGCCACATTAGGATTAGTAACACCAGCATTAATTATCGTTTGTATGTTAGCACATATTTGGAAAAAAATCAATCAATATCAATCTGTTATTTCTGCCTTTAATGCTGTCAAAGCCAGTGTTGCCGGTTTATTATTCGGTATTTTTCTAACAATGATTTTACCTCTTGTTAGCGATAGCATTATATCTTTGCAAAATTTAAAAGTTATTACAATATTTACTATTTCATTGGCTCTTGCTCGCATTAAAAACTTACCTGTTTTTGTTGTAATTTTAGTCGGTGCAGGCCTTGGTATTCTTTTAGGCAGTTGATTTTAATTCTCCCCTCTCTATATAATACAATAAAGGGGAATGAAGATGACAGAACAACATAAACACAATGTATCTCAAGATATGGCCGATAACTTAGATTGCTCTGGCGCCGGTGAATGCCAACCAATACCAGAAGAAACAACAGATGGCGCACAAAAACAAAACTTGGTTCAAAAATTTATTGATAAAATGAGAACAATCAAAAATAAGAAAAAAGATTAAAAAAACTATATTTTGCACTTGACACAAATTGCAACATACCATATACAGTATATGAGATGGTAAAAAACATAACACATTTTTATCAAAGACCTAAAAACTTAAGTTGGCGTGATCCCGCCTGAGTGTTTTCCTTTATAAAAAAATCGTTTATTATTCATTTTTATAAAAGGAAAAAAATCTATGACATTATATACACATTCTGATGAAACATTTGTTTTGTCTGCACACTCGTCTTTACTTCAAAAAGCATTTTTAAATCTAAAACAAACAGCTCAAAAACGTCCTGTTTTAATCGCTATATCAGGTGAAAGTGCCAGCGGTAAAACAACTTTTTTAAATACACTCAAACGCATTTTAAAATCTTGTATTTTTATTGATGCCGATAATTATTTTATTGATTTATCCGAACAAATCAAAACACACGGTTCATTTTGTAATCTGTTAAAAAGTGGCTTTGAATCAGATGCTCCAAGCAGTTTTATGCTTGATACATTATACGATGATTTAGCCAAATTACGCTCCAATAGATCTGTTTATATCCCCAAATATCAAATGAACGGTGGATGTAGTATTCCACATAATACAAAAGTATCACCTGCTCCATTTATCTTTACTTGTGGTATTTGTACGTTGTACAAACCAGTTGTAGATTTATTTGATTTCAAAATTTATTTACAAGCCGATAAAAATTTACAATATAAACGCTATTTAGCCAGAGCTCATGAGCGTGGACAAACTGAAACCCAAGCTGCCCATCAATTTAAATATATATCTGATATGGCACAAAAATATATTATTCCAACAAAACAAGAAGCGGATATCGTTGTTAAAGGTAGATTACCCAATCACACCCTTAAACGATTATTTATTGATACAATACGCCAGATGGGATAAAATACGAAACGCCCTCAAAAAAATGGGGGCGTTTTTAACTGATTTCATTAACTAATTTTTCAACATCCTTAAATGAACGCACACAAACAACAACCAAATGGGAATATTCACACAATAATTTTTCATACTTTTTATTACGCTTTGGCGCATCAAACAAGATATACTTTATCATTGACCATTTTAACCGTTCAATCCCCCCTTCTAAACGGCCTGCACGATTTTTATCATTACACAAAGTCCGACAAATATATCGCCATAAACATCCAAATCGATTAAACTTATGAAAAATAACCATATCAGCCCTTGCAAAACGCTGAGGTATCATTTTTGTATAATTCCCCTCGATAATCCAATTAGATTGCTTAACAAACTCATCGTGTTTTCGGACTGTCTCTTCAATTGGACATCTTTGCCAATCCGTATTGGGAATATGAGCAATCTTATCCATATGCAATACAGAATAATTTAACTGTTGTCCCAATTTTTTAGCAAGTGTAGATTTTCCACTGGATGATGGCCCAATAATACAAATACGATGAATTTTCATAATTGCTCCTTAATTGCATCAAAAACCCATTTATAATATCCATTTTCTATACGTTCTTTATAAATACACATATTTTGAATGGTTATTTTTCGTTTTTCATTTTGTGAACAAATTTCAATTTCTTGTCCCATGAACAAATCATCAATATCTGCAATCTTTAGTTCAAAGACATTAGATACCTCTCCATCTTGAAAAACAAAATCAGATATAACATTATTCGTTGGGACAAGATAAATATGGCAAAATTCATTATTTGTATAATTGGACAAATGTGCTATATTTTTAAAATATCCAAGATAACATGCTTGTTCAATATCAATATTTACCCCTAACTCCTCATACAATTCCCTAAAACCATTTTCTTTTGTTTCACCCGCAGATAAATGACCTGAACTACTTGCATCAAATGTATTAGCACCAATACGATTTCTTGGCCCTCTTAACTGTAAATAAATGACTTTTTTGCATGGATTATATAACCAACATGCAAATGTTTGATGCCATAAACCTTTCTGATGTATTTCATCTATGGATGTGTGACCAACATAATTAAAACTATCGTCAAAAAAATCAATTTGTTCCATCTTTGTTTTAGCATTCATAATATACCTCATACGCCAAAAAGATTATACCAATATGTTTCAAAAGACAAGAAATTATTCAACCTTCATTTTTTTAGATTGCAATATAGTTGCATATATCTTTTTAAACACAAAAAAACCGGCACAAAGCCGGATTTTAAATGGTGGGAGTGGCAAGACTCGAACTTGCGACCTTTACGATGTCAACGTAACGCTCTAACCACCTGAGCTACACACCCTAAATATAATGTAAAGTCTTTTTATCCCATTTTTTAATAAAATGCAAGTACTTTTTTTATTTTTTTAATTTTTTTTATTCTTCTCCAAATTTATTATTCACCAATTGTGTCAAAGCATCAATTGCTTCTTCAGCATCACTACCTTCTGCTGTAATAAAAATTGTTTCCCCCAATGGTGCTCCCAACATCAACAATCCCATAATAGATTTTCCATTCACTGTTAAGTCTTGTTTTTTAACACTAATTTCGGATTCAAACGAATCGGCAACTTTCACAAAAGCAGATGTTGCACGCGCATGTAATCCTTTTAAATTTTGAATTTTGACACTTTGGGAGATAACTGACATTTTACGAATCCAATTTCAACAAATGTGAAGCAATGTTAATATAGCGACGACCGGCTTCTTGAGCTGCCGTAGCGGCATCATTCATTGGTTCAGACCGTTCACGAATTAATTTGATGAGCATTGGTAAATTCATACCGGATATAATTTCAATATTACGTTCTTCCATAATAGATAACGCCAAGTTAGAAGGTGTTCCACCAAACATATCTGTGACAATTACAACACCGTCCCCTGTATCCACCGCCGAAGTACGTTCCAATATTTCATGACGTTTTTGTTCCACATCATCTTCGGTAAAAATACTGACACATTCAATACCTGTTTGAGGGCCAACAACATGTTCGGCAACCTTTAACATTT
Organism: Alphaproteobacteria bacterium; assembly: GCA_017559525.1. GTDB lineage: Bacteria > Pseudomonadota > Alphaproteobacteria > CAAHEQ01 > UBA3637 > UBA7488. Next base: position 87,040 of record JAFYRI010000004.1, read on the forward strand.
CCTTTGATAAATTACCATGTGAAACCAAAACTATTCCTAACATTTTTTCACCTATTTTTCTTTATTTTGACTCAAGCGATAATAAACATACCTCTTTTGAAACAATTTTTCCAGCAATTTTTACTAAAGTTGGCAAATATTTTTCATCTTTATTAATTTTAAAGACTGGAATATTTACATTACAATATGTTTTTTCAGCTATCTCGCAAGGCATTCTTTCAACTTTTTCATCAATCAATTCAATTTGATAATCTATTTTTGCAATTGGTTCAGCTGGTATTCCTTTAACAATACCCAATCCTCTTACTTCGAAACATCCATGCCACTTTTCATCACACGATGCATATAATTTCCCATCTTTTTCACTTAAAAACGTCACATCATCTGCAATCAAAGATGCGCCTTGGTCAATTAATTCTAATGCTAAAGAAGATTTCCCAAAACCAGATTGCCCCGTAATTAAAACTCCTTTTTGATTAACAATAAGACTTGTTGCATAAATACCTAAAGTTGTCATATTCCCTCTTTTAAAAAATGGCGTTCTCGGCGGGAGTCGAACCCACGGCCCCAGGATTAGGAATCCTGTGCTCTATCCTGCTGAGCTACGAGAACACCCTCTTATAACCTATTTTTCATAGGTCATTAAAAATTCACAGAACATTCTAACCACAATGAAACCAACAAAAACAAAAATAAATTGAACTAATGCGGCTGAAATTTTTGCAGAAAATAAATTCACCAACCCAACCAAAGCAAACAAAGTCAAAAAAACTAATAAAATTAAATAAATGGATTTAACATATTTTTTTAATTTTGATGCATATTTAGGTACAAACACAACCTTATCTAATGTCATTAAATCATGAAATAATTGTTTTTTTTCTTCAGTCATAATATTTTCTCCTTTAATAAATTGTTCCTTGTTTTTTATATTTTTCAAAAACCTCTTCTGCATTTTCATCTGGATGATGTTCCAAACTTAAAGTCAACACTGACTTATCACCTTTTAACCATTGATAAATATGGTCGTCCTTAAAACCAATATCCCCAGCTTGAACGGCTGTATTAGCATAATATACTTTAGAAATATTTGCCCATACACAAGCTGATAAACACATTGGACATGGCTCACTGGATGTATACAAAACAGCCCCTGTTAAATCATAAGTTCCCAATTTTTCACATGCCTTGCGAATACAATTAATTTCACCATGACATGTTGGATCATTATTCTTCATAACTTCATTTGTTGCTTCAGCCACAATTTCTCCGTTATAGGCTATAACTGTACCAAATGGACCACGCTTTGAAGAAGCATCTAAACTAAGTGCAGACAATTCAACAGCCCGTTTCATAAAATCGGGATTGTACGCTTGCGAAGGATTATCTACACGCCAACTCATTATTCCCCCTATTTTTTACGCATTGTTGGGAAAGCAATAATATCACGGATAGATGTATGATTTGTCACAACCATAATCAAGCGGTCAATACCAACACCTAAACCACCTGTTGGAGCCAAACCATATTCCAAAGCCGTTACATAATCATCATCCATCATGTCGGCTTCTTCATCACCTGCTTCACGCGCTTTTACTTGATCTTCAAAGCGTTCACGTTGATCCAACGGATTGGTCAATTCTGTGTAGGCATTACACATTTCCCAGGTATTAATATAGCTTTCAAAACGTTCCACCAATCTGTCATCGTTACGATGCGTTTTTGTAAGTGGCGACAAAGATTTCGGATGATCTAAAACGTGAACGGGTTGAATAAGATGTTTTTCACATTTTTCTTCAAATACGGCAGCCATACAATGTCCCCAATCGGCATCTTCGGCAACATAGACACCCAATTTATCGCAAGCTTCACGAGCTTCTTCATCCGTTTTAATTTCCATAAAGTCGACACCAGCATATTCTTTAACCAAGTCGGCCATTGTTCTGCGTGGAAATGGACCTTTCAAATTAATTTTTTTACCATCAATTTCAATTTCTGTTGTTCCATGAACAGCCATTGCTGCCGCTTCACAAATTTCTTCAAACAATGTCATCATATCTGTATAGTCATTGTATTGACGATAAACTTCCATCATTGTGAACTCTGGATTGTGACGTGTATCAATACCTTCATTACGGAAATTACGACCAATTTCAAACACACCTTCTAAGCCACCAACAATCAAACGTTTCAAATGCAATTCCGGTGCCACACGTAAGAATAAATCCATATCCAATGCATTGTGGTGTGTAATAAATGGTTTTGCACTCGCACCACCTTTAATGGTATGCAACAAAGGTGTTTCAACCTCTAAAATTCCCTTATCCAATAACAATTTACGAATAGCTGTAATGATTTTACTACGATTAATAAGCGTTCTGGTTGTATCTTCATTCACAATCATATCCAAATAACGTTGACGATATTTTGTATCTGTATCTGTCAAACCATGGAATTTATCTGGAAGCGGCAATAAAGCTTTAGCCAACATTGTAAATGTTTTTGCCGTTACAGATAATTGACCACGTTTTGTTCGGCGTACGCACCCTTCAACACCAATAATATCGCCAATATCCAATAAATCCAACATATTTTGTTGTTCTGGTGTAATATGTTCCAAAGAGGTATAAATTTGAACTTTACCACTTGGATCATATAAGTCGATAAACATACCAGAATTACGAATAGCCTTCACACGACCGGCAACTTTCACAACATCTTCCGTTTGAACATCATTTTCTAAGACTGCATATTTTTCCTCTAATTCCTTTGCCGTTATAGATGGACGATAAATTTGAGGATATGCATTAATCCCTTGAGACTCTAGTGTTTTTAATTTTCCAAGACGTACTTGACGTTGTTCTGTTCCAGTTAATTCTTCGGTCATTTTTTCTCCTTTTGTTAATATATTTTGACTTAATTTATCTTTTTTTTCAAAATAAGTCAAATAATTTGATGACAATTCATTAAAAAAAGTATATAAAGTTTATCATAACCATTATATTTAACCGCAAGAAAGGTAAAAAGATGAAAATATCATTAATCAAGGCATTAAAGTCTCCTTTTGAAAAGCTCTTTTTTATTCCATGTTTGATCTTTATCATAATGGCAATACTTGCAAACAACTATCATATGAGTAATGTTTCATCTGTAAAAATTATTTTATTGCTAGCTTGTTTCATAAGTTCTGTAATTCTAATGGGATACTTTACCATCTTTTCACACAATGTTATCAAAAAACAAAGTGTTTTATTTAAAACAACACCCCTCTTTTTGTTTAACAGTAGCATCAAGACTTTCTTATTTACACTATCTTTCTATCTTGTTTTGTTTTGCTGCGAATTCTTTGCAATCTCCAGTTTAAAGTATATGCCAACCGGAGTTGGGTTATTTGTTTTTATCTTTACACAATTATTTTTATTTTTATATTTATTAGCTTCTTGGACAAGACATATAGACGAACAACATATGTTCGAGGCATTAAAGATCAAGAGGATATCAAACTTTTTAGGAGAAAATTGGTCATCTTATTTTAAGATTACGTTATATATGATTATTACCATTCTCATTTTGGCTCTCCCAATAAAAATAATTCAAGAATACATTTCTTATTTATCCAAACTACATTCATGGTTTGCATTTCCAGGTGTTTTTATAAGTGCATTTGTCTATCTATACTCACCTTTTGTTATTTTACACATTATAGCTCAAGGGTATATTGGCATCAAAAATAAAAAAATAATCTCAGAACAAACACCTTTTCATCAACCAATGCAAAATACAAATGAAATAAGTTCTATAAAACAAAGTAAAAAATCTATTAAGCAAAAAAAATCAATGGCAAAAAAAGAAAAAACAACAAAAAAGAAAGCTTAAAAATGTGTACAGATCTATGTCCATACTTTGGAAAATGTGGTGGATGTCTTTACCAAGACATGCCCACAAATGATTATCTCGCCATGAAAAAACGCCATGTAATACGGTGTTTTTCCGACTATAATTTATCCCCAAATATTCAAGATATTATCTCCATTCCAATCCATTCCAGAAGACGCGCAAGCTTTGCCTTTCATAAAGATCACCTTGGATTTAATGAAAAGAAAAGTCATACCATTATAGACATTAAGGAGTGCCGTCTATTAACAGAAAATTTATGCAATATATTATTCCCTCTTCGAGATTTTATTAAAACATTAAACGAAACAGGAGATGTTTTTGTATTAGATACACCCTATGGCATTGATATGCATATAAAAACAAAAAATAAAAATCGCCCCAATTTGGCCTTATTAGAAAAATTAGCGTTTTTTGCCAATCAAAATAATATCGCACGGTTGTTATATAACAATGACCCTATTGCCGAACAAACACGTCTGCCTTTTCCACCAGATGTCTTTTTGCAACCTTCCCTTGGCGGGGAAACAACTCTGGTAAATTTAATGATATCCCACATTGGAGAGGCAAAAACAGCTCTTGATTTATTCTGTGGAACAGGCACCTTTACAAACCCCCTCATTAATGCCGGCTTAATCGTTAAAGGATACGATTCATCAGTTGATAGCGTTAAAACTTTAGGCACTTATGGACAAGTCCGAGATCTATTCAGAAATCCATTATTACCAAGTGAACTCAATAATATTGATGTGATCATTATAGATCCCCCCAGAGCTGGAGCAAAAGCGCAAATCGAACAGTTAGCACAATCTGATGTACGTAAAATCATTATGATTTCATGCAATCCTTCTTCTGCTGCTCGTGATATTAAGGTCTTAATTGATAATGGTTGGACATTGGATCCTATCACATTGGTTGATCAATTTACATATTCTGGTCATATAGAATTATTTTGCGTATTATCCAAATAACTCCTTTTTATTACCCTAATACCTACTTATGTCTTTTACATATATTTTTATTTGACAAGCCATATAAAAATATGTAAAAATAAAAAAAACACCAAGAAGAATGGAGGAAAAACGTGTCTATTACCCCCAAAGACGCTACGAAAAAATTATCTGATACTTCTTTCGGATCTATTGATACCTATGTCGGATCTCGCATTCGTTTACGTCGTGGCATTGTCGGATATAGTCAAGAAAAATTGGCCGAAGAAATGGGAATAACCTTTCAACAAGTACAAAAGTATGAACGAGGACTTAATCGTGTTAGTGCTGGACGATTATGGAAATTATCCCAAATACTTGGTGTATCAGTCAACTTCTTTTTTGATGGCATAGACACAGTAAAATCTCCCTCTTTAACAGGCGCTCCAATGGGATTTTGTGAAGAACCGACTATACTAGAGGATAACATCTTAGAGCGCAAAGATATCTTAGAATTAGTACGATATTACTCACAAATTTCCGATCCTAAAGTAGCCAAAAATATTTTGGATTTAGTTAAATCACTAGCCCCATCTTCAGACACTTTAACTAATAACGAATAAATAAAATATCCTATTGATTTCAAAACACAAAACAAATCAAATACAAAAAAAGTTAAAAGTACTTAAATTTTTGCTGGATTTTTAAAAAAAGACTAAGTATGATGGGCGTTATGATAATCAATAAACGTAAAATTTATGAAACACTGTTAAATGCCGAATCGGATGCTCGTCAAATCCGTTCCGCAAAAAATAAAGTTATTGCTTCAAATATAGCTGCAAACAATCTCTTTGGTTCAACGGAAAATCCTTTTGCCTTTTTAAAAAATGCAACCCCAACCAGTGCTTTACAAAAATTAATCGATGCCTATTGTAATGCATCCCCATTAGACATTGAAATTAAAACAACTGAAGCGGTATTTGATATCTCACTTAAAAAGATAGGCAATAACATCTTATTAATTGCAAAAGATAAAACATCTGAATTTGCCATTCACAAAAGTTTATCTAGACAACTATCTTTTATGTCAGATGTGCTGAGTTCATTTTCGGATCCACTATATTTAACAGACAAAAACGGCATATTAATTTATGTTAACAAATCATTTTGCGAATTAACTGGTTTAACAGTAAAAGATATATTAGATCATCCACTTAGTGATTTTATCATAGAAAACACCCCGGAATTTTCTGGTCATTGGGATAACATCAGTTTAGTTCGAACAAAATCAGAATTTGCCAGCTTTCACATTTTGCAACGCCCATTTGAAACAGATATTGATTTATTTTTCTGCGGCACACTACAAAAGTATATTCCTGCCGTATTAACAAATGATATTAATTTATTTCAATATTCACCCGTTCCAACCGTTATTATTGATGTTTTAGAACATCATGTAATACGAGCGAATCCGGCCCTACTTAATAGCTTAAAACAAATAGAAGGCAGTTTAGATGGTGCAACCATACAAAATATTTTTGTTGAAAATTCGGCAGAATTATTAACTACAAAACTAAATAAAATGATTGCGGGAACACACAAAAATGAACGTCTAGAATTAACAACAACCCCTGAATATGGCGGAAAAATTTTTAATACTTTTATTGGGTGGACTGGCCCAGAAAAAGATGCCTTTACCTTATACTTAATTGACGCTTCCGAACGAAAAAATTTAGAAATGCAATTTGCGCATGCTCAAAAAATGCAAGCTATGGGTCAATTAGCGGGTGGTGTAGCACATGACTTTAATAATTTACTAACAGCAATCGTTGGTTTTTGTGATTTATTATTACAACGTTGTGCTCCAGATAATGAAGATTTTATGGATTTAATGCAAATCAAGGGGAATGCGAATAAAGCCTCTGGTTTGGTTGGACAACTATTAACATTTTCACGCAAACAACCCAGTCAAATAAAAACAATTTCTTTACATGATGCATTCGTAGATCTATCAGCCTTATTACAACGTTCTTTATCACCATTTGTCACATTAAAAACAGACTTCAAACGTAACTTAGGATCCGTTAAAATTGATCCTAATCAATTAATGCAGATTTTCTTAAATCTTGCAGTTAATGCAAAAGATGCTATGCCTGGAGGCGGGATTTTTAAAATTTCTGCTATTAAAGAAAAAATTAAAAAGAAACGCGCTTGTGGTAATGACATTATTCCTGCTGGTGATTATGTTAAAATTATGGTATCAGATACCGGAACGGGAATTGCTCCTGAACATTTACCTCGAATTTTTGAACCCTTTTTTACAACAAAGGAAAGTTCCAATGTATCTGGAACTGGACTAGGATTATCAACTGTTTATGGTGTTATTCGTGCAACCGATGGATTTATTTCTGTGGATAGCGAAAAAAACGTTGGCACAACCTTTACTATTTATCTTCCTCGTTTTGAAGAAAAACCAGAACAAAGAATGCATGTTCCAGAAGTTTTACGACCTGTTATCACTCCAAAAGAATATCTAAATATCTTATTAGTTGATGATGAAGATGGTGTACGCATGGTAGCGGCTAGAGCTTTAAAAGCCAAGGGATGGAATGTAATAGAATGTGGGAATGCCGAACAAGCGATTGAACACTTTCAAAAAAACAACAATTTTGATTTACTAATTACGGATATGGTTATGCCTGGAATGGATGGAGAAACACTCATTAAGCAAATTAAAAGCGCTCATCCCAAAATAAAAACAATTTTAATGAGTGGGTACTCAGAAGAATTTGCTCGACACGGTTCTGAACAACATGATGATTTCGAATTTTTGGCTAAACCCTTTGAGTTAGCTGATTTGATTAAAAAAGTAAAAGAAATTCTTGAAAACGATTAAAATATATGTTAGAGTTTCCTAAATTAATTTTAAGGAGAAAAATATGGAAAACTTTTTTGAATACCTAAAAGAACGTGGTTATGTATACCAATCCACACATGAAAATGAAATTCGTAATATTTTAAACAGCGATAAAAAAATTACATTCTATTTAGGTATTGATCCAACAGCTGATAGTTTACATATTGGTCATTTTGTCTCCTTAATGATGTTTAGACACTTACAAAAACGGGGACACCATGGTATTTTGGTCGTTGGTGGAGCAACTGCTTTGGTTGGAGATCCAACCGGTAAATCTGATATGCGAAAAATGATTACACCGGAAACAGTAGCACACAACGTACAAGAAGTTAAAAACTTAGCAGCTCGTTTCATTAAAACAGATGGTGACAATCCTGCCGTTATCCTTGATAACTCCGAATGGATTAACTCATTCAACTATGTTGACTTTATGCGCTTAGTCGGTGTTCATTTCAATGTTAATAAAATGTTAGCTTCAGAAGCTTATTCATCTCGTATGGCTAGCGGTGGTTTAACCTTCTTAGAAATGGGATACATGTTAATGCAAGCTTATGACTTTGTTCACTTAAACCGAGCTAGAGAATGTATCTTGCAAATTGGTGGTTCCGACCAATGGGGTAATATTGTTGCCGGAACAGAACTCAGCCGCAAAATGAATTTCCACGCAGAAGGTAAAGCGACAGCTGATGCGCCGGATACATTTGGCTTAACTTGTCCATTACTTATGACAAAAGAAGGTAAAAAAATGGGCAAAACCGAAAGTGGTACATTGTGGGTTGCCAGAGACAAAACAACATCTTATACATTTTATCAATACTTCTATAACACAGCCGATGAAGACACTGAAAAATTATTGTTAATGTTTACTGATATTCCAACAGATGAAATCAAACAAATGTGTCAAAATGACATCATTGCCGCAAAAAAATGTATGGCATATGAAATTACAAAATTAGTCCATGGAACTGAAGAAGCAGATAAAGCAGTTGCCGCTTCACAAGCACTTTTTGCTGGTGGCGCCAACTCAAATGATGTTCCATCAGCTGAATTTGATAAATCAAAAATCACAGCAGGCATGAACATTGTTGATTTTGTTGTTGAAACAGGCTTCTTGCCCTCAAAAGGTGAAGCTCGTCGTTTAATTGCCGGAAATGGCTTATCTATTGATGGAGAAAAAGTCAGCGATGTAACAATGATTATACCTTCAGATAAAGACAGTATTTTGTTACAAAAAGGTAAGAAAAACTTTTTAAAGGTCATTTTTAAATAAAAAATGCTTTTATCATAGCCCTCTTCGGAGGGCTTTTTTTATCTGTGAATAACCAACCACAAAAAACACCTATCTTTTTATAATAAATTCATAAAAATATCATTTTACCCCTTGACCGATTCGTAAAAAATTTTTATAACTTATCTTATAAAGATAAAAGAGAGGGTGTATGACACAAAACAATGGTATTATTGCAGCGGTTTCAGGCAGTGTTGTAGAAGTCAAATTTAAAAAACTTCCAGCGCTGTTTACAAAATTATTAACTGGAGAAAACAATAACTTAGTTTTGGAAGTCCAAGGTTATATGAATGAAAACACTGTGCGAGCTTTGGCAATGGGGGCTACTCAGGGATTAGCTCGTGGTATGACAGTTATTGACACGGGACATCAAATTGAAGTGCCAGTTGGAGAGGCAACACTTGGACGTATGTTCAATGTATTAGGCGATACCATTGACGGTAAGGGAAAAATAAAAACGAAACAACACCGCCCTATTCATGCAAAACCGGTAGAACTATCAGAGATGGAAATATCATCTGAAATTTTTATCACAGGTATCAAAGCCATTGATTTATTAGCACCAATGGAACGTGGTGGTAAAGCTGGTTTGTTTGGTGGAGCTGGTGTAGGAAAAACCGTTTTGATTACCGAAATGATTAATAACATGGTTGGCCGCTATGATGGGGTCAGCTTATTTGCCGGTATTGGAGAACGCTCACGTGAAGGGGAACAACTTTACCGAGAAATGGAAGAAGCCGGTGTATTAAATAAAACCATAATGATTTTTGGACAAATGAACGAAGCGCCAGGAGTGCGTTTTCGGGTTGCATTATCGGCATTAACAATGGCGGAATATTTCCGTGATGAGAAAAAACAAGATGTATTATTATTAATTGATAATATTTTCCGCTTTATTCAAGCCGGCTCAGAAGTATCCGTATCTTTGGGACAAATTCCATCTCGTGTAGGCTATCAACCATCCTTAGGAACCGATATTGCAGATATTCAAGAACGTATCTCATCCACAAAAAATGCAGCAATTACTTCGGTTCAAGCTGTCTATGTGCCTGCAGATGATTTTACTGATCCATCCGCAACACACACGTTTGCACACTTGTCTTCAACAATTGTATTATCCCGCGGACGTGCAGCTCAAGGTCTGTACCCTGCCCTTGATCCGTTGGCATCAAGTTCAAATATGTTAACACCTTTAATTGTTGGGGAACGACATTACAAGGTTGCAACGGCTGTTCGCAAAACACTGGCACAATATGAAGAATTAAAAGATATCATTGCTATGCTTGGCTTTGATGAATTACCAGAACACGATCAACAAACCGTTTTAACAGCTAGAAAATTAGAACGCTTTTTAACCCAACCATTCTTTACAACTGGTCAATTTACCGGTATGGAAGGAAAATCTGTCAGCTTAGAAGATACTATTTCGGGATGTGAACGTATCCTATCTGGAGAATTTAATGGATTAAATGAAAATAGCTTCTATATGATTGGTACAGTTAATGAAGCATTAGAAAAGGCAAAAAAGGCAGCATAACATGATGCAACTAAAAGTCCATACACCCATTGGTACTATTTTAGATTTACCCGTTAAAAAGATAGATTTGGAAGGGTTAGATGGTTTTTGGACTTTATTACCCAAACATGCTGATTTTATCAATACATTAGTAGCTGGTATCGTATCATATACAACCGAAAATGATAAAACACTATACATTGCCTGTAATCGTGGCGTTGTTGTAAAAAAAGATAAAGAAGTGCGTATTTCAACACCTTTGGCTATTTTAGATGATAACTTGGAAAAACTAACACACACAATTGAAATTGATTTTAAACAAATGGAAGAAGAGCGCAAAGAAGTTAATACGACAATAGCTCGTTTAGAAATCGGTCTGATTAAAGGAATGAAAGCATTAAAGACCGAGGGAGGCATCAGTGATGGATTATAAATACACAAGTGATGTTCAAAAAACAGCCAATACTTTAATAAAAAAAGCTAAGGCTCGTAAAAACCGTTCAAAACAAAGCTTATTCATGAATGCCGCTGTTTTAGGAACTTACGGTTGGCATATTTGTACTCCTGTTATTTTAGGACTAATCATTGGACACATAATGGATAAATACATTCCTTTTCCTCCAATGTCTTGGACATTTAATTGTGTTTTGTTAGGTTTCATCATAGGTATTTATAATGCCAATAAATGGGCTAATCAAACTGGTCACAAAGATACTGTTAAAGCACGACAAAAACAAATACAAAAACTTAATAAAGGAAGACAATAATGATTGATATTCATGCTTTGAGTATATGTCAAATTTTAATATCTTTAGGTATCGGTATTGTTATCGGATTAATTTATTTATTTTTACTGTGGCAAACTTTATTAAAGTTACCATCCGTTAAACGTAAAGGTAATTTTTTGTTTTTATCGGCTATCATACGACTAACATTATTGATTTTCTGCGCTATTTATTTTTCATTTGATAGTGGCGCTAGATTTTTATTAATTATTATCGGTTTTATCATGGCTCGCATTATTACATTAAAATATGTAAAAAAGGCCATTCATAAAGAATATACTAATCGTAAAAAGGAAAAAACAATATGTTAGAAGATTTAGATGCTCTGATTATTTTTTCCGTTTTTAATATTCCAATTTGTGCAACTTTATTTTACACATGGGTTGTTATGGGTGTGTTGGTATTATTGTCTTGGCTTGCAACGCGTAATTTAAAAACAACTATTGAGGTCAGTAAATTTCAAACCGCAATGGAAATGATTGTTATGGCTATTCGAGGTCAAATTAAAGATGCTTCTAATGACAATCCGATGAAGTATATGCCAATTATGGGAACGTTCTTTTTATTTATTGCATTAAGTAACCTAATGACAATTATCCCTTGGTTTAAGGCACCAACTGCCTCTCTCTCAACAACGGGTTCTTTCGCTTTATGTGTCTTTTTTGCTGTTCCATATTATGGTATTAAAAATGTCGGAATAAAAAAGTATCTAAAAAAATACATTGAACCGACTCCTATTATGTTACCTATGAATATCTTAAGTGATTTTACATCCGTATTTTCACTGGCATTTCGTTTATATGGAAACGTATTAAGTGGAGCCATTATTGGTTCAGTCCTTATTATGTTAGTTCCATTTTTATTGCCTTTACCTATGCAGATATTAGGGTTATTGACTGGAACTATTCAAGCGTATATCTTTGCTCTGTTGTCTATTGTTTATGTATCATCAGTCGGCACAGAAGAGCAATATTATGATAATTTAAAAGACTATTAACTTTAAGAAAGGAGAAAAAATTATGGATGCAGTTACATTAATCGGAGCTATGAGTGCTTTAGCCGCAGGACTTTGTATTTCCATCGGTGGTGTTGGACCGGCTATTGGGGAAGGAAATGCTGCTGCCAGCGCTCTAAGAGCCATCGCACAACAACCAGATGAAGCCCCAACGATTACCAGAACATTATTCGTTGCAATGGCTATGGTGGAATCAACTGCTATTTACGCATTTGTTATTACTGTGTTATTGTTATATTTCAATCCATTTTGGAACTATGCTGTAGAAATGGCCGCTAAGTAATAAGGAGAAAATCCAATGGGTGTTAACTGGGTTGTCTTTTTTGCCCAAATTGTTAATTTATTTGTGCTGGTATGGTTGCTAAAAAAATTCTTATACCGCCCGATTGTCTGTGCCGTTGAAAAACGTCAAGCTGAAATCATGAATAAAGTGAATAAGGCAAAAGAAGAATATGCGTTAGCCGAAGCAGAACATAAACAGCTTTCAAAAAAACTGAAAAATTTTGAAGCAACAAAAAAGAAAAAATTTGATAAAGCTGCAGAAGAAATTGAAGCATTTAAATCACATCAAATGTCTTTAATTAAAGATGAAGCACATAAATTACGTCAAAAAATGCAAGCGGATTTAGACAGACAAGTTCAATCTCTTCATACTCAAATCAGAGAATTATTCGCTGATAATTTTGTAGCTTTATCTCAAAAAATGATGGGGGAATTATCAGGTGAAACAGCTTTTTCAGGCAGTTTATCTCTATTTCAAAAGCAATTAAAGTCATTATCAAAATCAGATATAAAAAAGATAAAAACTTCATATGAAAAACAAAATATTATTTGCATATCTTCATCTGAAACTTTATCAAAAAAAATGCAAGAAGATTTAGCTGTTTTCCTATCAAAAACCTTTGATTGGGAACTCCCACTAAAAATGCGTTTTGAAACAGATAAAAATTTAATTTTAGGAATAGAAATGGCGGTTGGAAATCACTCTGCTGAGTGGCATTTGAAAGCATATTTAGACGAATATCAAAATGAACTTAATACAAAACTCAGCCATATGATTGTAAAGGAATAAAATATGTTAAAAAAAGGTTTGAAGCAAGTAGATACAATTATCGAAGACATTACAGATTCTACCGAATTGACATTAAAAATATCTGAAGTCAGTGAAATTTATTCCATTACAGCTGGAACAGCCGAGGTTTTGGGATTAAAAGATGTTCAAATGAATGAACTACTCTCTTTTAAAAACAATATTATGGGGATGGTTCATACACTACATGAAAATAGTGTTGGAGTTGTTTTTTTAAGTAATCCTGATGGGTTAAAAGCCGGAGATAAAGCCAAACGTACTTACCGAGTTTTGGATGTGCCAGTCGGTGAAAATTTATTGGGACGTGTTATTAATCCACTTGGTGAGCCACTTGATAGCAAAGGACCTATTACAACAAAAAAAACACGCCCTATTGAGGTAGATGCTGCACCAATTATGCATCGTGCTGGTGTTGATACACCATTACAAACTGGGATCAAAGCTATTGACTCTTTTACACCAATTGGTCGAGGTCAACGTGAACTTATTTTAGGAGACAGACAAACTGGCAAAACAGCAATTGCTATTGATACCATTATCAATCAAAAAAATACCAATGTTATTTGTATTTACTGTGCTATTGGTCAACGCAACGCAGGTACAGCTCGTGTCATTTCTGATTTAGAAAAATATGGTGTCTTAGACAAAACAATTGTTGTTGTCGCTTCAGGCGAAGATGAAGCCGGAATGCAATATATTGCTCCATATGCCGCAACCTCCATTGGTGAATATTTTATGGAAAAAGGTCAAGATGTCTTGGTTGTCTATGATGATTTAACTGCCCATGCTCGTGCTTATCGCCAAATGTCACTACTCTTGAGAATTCCTCCGGGACGTGAAGCTTTTCCAGGAGACATTTTCTATATCCACTCTCGTTTATTGGAACGTGCCACACACTTGCGTAAAGAACATGGCGGTGGTTCTTTAACAGCATTACCCATTGTATCAACGGAAGCGGGTAATATTTCTGCCTATATTCCAACGAATATTATTTCCATTACGGACGGTCAAATTTATCTATCAACATCCCTCTTCCAAAAAGGTATCTTGCCTGCGATTGATACAGGCAGATCCGTATCCCGTGTTGGTGGTGATGCTCAATTACCAGCCTATCGCTCATTGGTTGGTCCCTTGAAATTGTTTTATTCCCAATTTGAAGAATTAGAATCTTTTGCTAAATTTGGGACTCAGTTAGATAAAGAAACCGAAAAACAACTAAAACGAGGTCGCGCTATTCGTGCCGTTATGGGACAAATGCAATACCATTTAATGCCAGCAGAAACGCAAATTGCTGTCTTTATGGCAACCAATGCTGGTTTATTTGATGATATAAGTGAAGATAAAATTTTATCTGCTCAAAATGTAATAGATATAACATTGCACAGACATTTTGAAAAAGTTGTTGATAACATTATCAATAAACGTGAAAAGATTGATAAAACAATGCAAGATAAAATGCTAAGCACATTTAAAACCGCCTTAGAACAAGAAGGGATTATTTCTGAATAATGACGTTAGAGGCTTTAAATAAACGCATAAAAACAACAACTGACCTAAGAGAAATTGTCAGTACAATGAAAATTTTATCATCCGTTAGTGTTAGCCCATATGAAAAAGCTTTAGCATCTCTTAATGAATATGCAAAAACAGTTCATGATGCTTTTTGGGGATTTATGCTAAGTTCAGAATTCATGTTACCACACAATAAAAAAGAAAAAAATGAGCATATACTTGCTGTTTTAATTGGAACAGATAATGGTTTAGTTGGAAAATTTAATCGTGACGTACTTTCTTTTACCAAGACTTACTTTGAAGAACACCAAATTAATTCAGATAACATTACGTATTTGTGTGTTGGAAAACGTTTAGGAGCAATTGTAGATTCTACCGTTGGATCAAAATTACATAGTACTTATGCTGTTTCCAACTCATTAAAAGAAATCGGCAGCATTGCTTCTACCTTATTAATTAAAATCAATGAAATCATATCTAAACAATCCACATCTAAAGTTTTAGTTTTTTATAATCAAAAAAATGGAACGGCTTCCCCCAAAACAAAAGTATCTCAATTAATGCCTTTGCCTTACGATGAATTAATTAAATTAAAACACAATAAATGGGATGGTAAATCTTTGCCAATTATACCAGAAAATACATCAGAAATGATTTCTGGTCTAACACACGAGTATTTAACGGTTATATTAACTAGTAGTATTACATCATCTTTAGCTGCCGAGCATTATGCTCGTATGATTAACATGCAGCAAGCAGAAAAAAATATTGATAAATCATTGGAAGAAATGAATTTAATATATCAACAAGCTCGACAAACACAAATTACAGACGAATTAATTGATATTGTGTCGGGTGCTGAAGCAATGACCCCCAAAAAAAACAAGACAATTTTATGACAAATGAAGTATAGGCTTGACAAATTCAAAAAAAAAATATAAAAAGGTATAAATCATAACAACGAAAGGATAAAAACTATGATTAAATCTGAACTTATTTCAAAAATTGCAGAACAAAACAAACTCAGCAAAAATGATGCTGAACGCGTTATTTCAACATTCTTCAATGAAGTAACTAAAGCATTAAGCGAAGGCAATCGTGTTGAGTTGCGTGGTTTTGGTGTTTTATCTGTTCGTACACGTAAACCTCGTTTGGCAAGAAATCCAAAAACAGGTGCTAAAGTGGAAGTAGCAGAAAAACGCGTACCATTCTTTAAAGCTGGTAAATGCATTAATGCAGCTTTAAATAAGAAAAAATAAGGATTAAAAATGAATTGGATTACCAGATTAACCAGACCGACGGTCAAAAAGTTGGCCGTACAGAAAGATATCCCAGATTACTTTTGGGATAAATGTGCCGGTTGTGGCGAAATGTTATTCCATTCGGAAATTAATAAAGAAAATTTTGTGTGTCCGCATTGTGGATATCATTTTGCATTACCTGTCAAAAAAAGATTGGAAATGCTATTTGATAATGGTGATTATACATTAATTCAGTTACCAAAAGTCAAAGAAGATCCATTAAACTTTGCGGACACCAAAAAATATGTAGACCGCCTAAAAGATTATCGAAAAAAAACAAAATCCGAAGACGCAATTTTGGTAGCTCATGGTAAAATTGGCGGTTTTAATGCAGTTGTTGGGGTTTTTGACTTTGGGTTTATGGGCGGTTCCATGGGAACAGCTGTTGGCGAAGCAATTATTAAAGCCTCTCAACTGGCTATTTTACAAGAAGCCGGATTAATTTTATTACCTGCCAGTGGTGGTGCCCGTATGCAAGAAGGTATTTTATCCTTAATGCAAATGGCTCGAACAACTGTTGCGGTAAAAAAATTAAAAGAACGCAAATTACCATTTATCAACGTTTTCACAAACCCAACCATGGGCGGTGTAACAGCTTCGTTTGCAATGCTGGGTGATATTGCATTTGCAGAACCTGGGGCTTCCATTGGTTTTGCTGGATTGCGTGTTATTGAGCAAATCACAATGTCAAAATTACCATCCAACTTCCAAAAAGCAGATTACCTCTTGGATCACGGCATGATTGACCAAGTTGTTCCACGCAAACAATTAAAGTCAGAAATTATAAAAGTCTTTAAATTATTGCACCCTGCCCGTTAGCTTGAAAAAAATAAAAAGGGTTCTATATACTCCCTATTAAGGGAGGATATAATGAAACACATTTTATTTTTTGACACTGATAATTTACTAAAAGATTTCCTACAAAATAAAAAGATACCAAATTATCAATTCATTTTTTTTGATAAAGATATTAACTCACTATCAAATACCGAAATTGATACCTATTTAGACAGTCCAATTATTTCCGTGTTTACACATTCAAGTGTTATAGATAACAAACAATTAGATAAATTTAAAAATTTACGATTAATCACCACACGTTCAACTGGATATAACCACATTGATTTAGAATATTGTAAAAAACGAGACATTACTGTTTGTAACGTCCCCAAATACGGCGAAACAACTGTCGCCGAATTTGCTTTTGGATTATTATTAGCATTAGCACGTAAAATCATTCAAGGTCGTAATGGTATGACCCATAACCATGTAGAAATTTCAAATTATATGGGATTTGATTTATATGGTAAAACAATCGGCATTATTGGTACAGGCTCTATCGGACAGCACATGATACAATTAGCCAAAGGTTTTGGCATGAAGGTTATTGCCTATGATCACTATCCAACACCTTCGTTAAAAGACCTCTATGTTCCCACAATAAAGAATATATTTAAACAAGCTGACATCATTTCATTACATGTACCATCGACTCCTCAAAATCATCACATGTTAGATGAAACTGCTTTTCGCATGATGAAACGAGGCGTTATTATCATCAATACTGCTCGTGGTGATTTAATTGACACACAAGCATTATATTGTGCCATTCGTTCTGGTATTGTCGGAGGTGCAGGATTAGATGTATTAGAAAATGAAGACTTTTTAATTCATGATGATGTCCTCACCTGCCCTCGCGCAACAGACAGAGATATGTTATTAGATTCCGCCATGAATTTAAAGTTATTACAATTTCACAATATAATAGCCACACCTCATATTGCCTTTAATTCCATAGATGCCATCAATCGCATTAACGCCACAACATTTGATAATATTATGGCGTTTTTAAAGGGTGAACCAATAAATATGGTGGGGTGAAATAATCTTAGATAAAGAGAAAGAAAAAATTATTTTTTTCAATCTCTTTTTATATAATCAATCTAAACAAAGAATATACACGTAACCAGGCGTATCATTACTTATAACAGCCTCACCTGTTCTATAAATTTTCAATATCCCCGCTTGCGATACAAAATCTGCATAACCAGTATCCAAATTAGGATATAAATATTCAATTACATCAGGATCTGAGGTCTCAGACTCTATCACTTTTTTTCCAAAAGAAGAACAAAAATCATTTGCCACCTCTAGAGCCTCATCGCGACCAATATTACCTTTTGATATATATATCTTTTTACCTTCCTTTGTTTGAAGAGTAACATATTCTGCTTTTTGACATATTTTATTTCCACTATAGAACGATGTATAACCACAATAAAGATTTTTATCACAGTTCGCATTACTTGTGCATGTACTTTCATTAGCAATACATTGACCATTTTTACAATACTGTGAACCATTACCACAGGCTATACCATCTGTTTTGTTAATACAATTTGATTGATAATAGTCGTTTACTTCACATTCTTGACATTCTTTACAAACATTATTATCTCCGACACAATACATTCCACTTGTCCCAATTGGAGGAGCTTCATTCCGTACACAAATCCCATGTGTACAAGAATATCCTTCTGGACATGTTTTGTTTTTACATAAATCTTCTGGAGTTGTACCCCCTTCACCAGCATTTGTGATAAAGAAAAATCCTATTGTATTATCTTCTTCTTTATTACAGGCTGAAGCATCTTCAGCTGATGTTCCATTTACTTCTACTTTTGTTGTTTGGTTGTTTTGAATACCTTCATAAACCATTTCACATACGCTTTGTGGAATACCTGAAATATTGAAATAGGCATCTCCATCGACAAGAATGGGATCACTGAAGGTGTATCCAGCTTTAGATGTTGTTGGCCATTCAGACAATGATAAAGTTTGTCGTCCCATTGCTACTTGACGGACTAAATCAATACCACGCATATTAATATCATTAATAGTTTCATTAGCACGGTATTTATTCATAGCATAAGT
>JAFYRI010000015.1 GCA_017559525.1 Alphaproteobacteria bacterium
TAGCAGCTTTGTGGGAAGAAAAAATAATAAAAGAAGAAAGACAATGTATTGCAAAAAATATGCCAACTGAAGCAATACGTATTTATATTCAAAATTTACGTTCTAATCGGTATTATTGATAGCGTAATTTTTATTGTAAAATAATCATATCCTTGGGATTTCCCATATTCAGAACGCGCATTGCAGATTCTTCAATATATCTAAGAATAACATAATGAACAAAAAAATAGAACCATAGATTGGTTCTATTTTTTTGTTTTATAAAATCAATGACAAACTGCTATGCGCGGATCTCTTTTGAAAATATCTTTCACATAACCATTATTTAACTTAACAGTCCAAACTTGATCGCTATGCCAATAGGTAGTATCTGCAGTCCAAATAGCGCGTGAGTTTATCTTTTCATTTAATTTTGTGGCTAGATCTGTACGACCATATTCTCCAGAGTAATCAAGGTCCGTAGTATCACCAGTTATACTAGCGTCATCTTCAAACCCCACGACAAGTTCATCAAGAGCAAGTAGTGATTTATTAATAGTATTGCAAGCTTCTAGAGCATTTCTATATGATAATGTTTGACTGGAAATATAGTAGTTTTTTTCATCAATTTCATATAGTATAAAATCTATAGGGATACATATGCCCGTTTTTGCAGAATCTGTATTGAAAAAACAATATTCATCTTTTTTTGTGCAAGGATTGGTATCATATGTACATGAAGGTTCTCTACAATCTCCATTAAAGCACAATCCAACATTCCCATTAGATAAATTGCAAGCTACTCCATTTTGAACTGCCAATTGACATATTCCATCCATACAAGCCCCACATCTTCCACAGTCTGTATCGAGAGAACACATATCGCCAATGACAGTATTATCAATTAAGCCATCTCCCTTAAAACACCAACCGTTATCGCAGTATTCATCCTCAGCACAGGCAGGTCGACATATATCCATTTGTGAGCCTTTACCCTCAAAATAAAATGTCATTGTATTGTTTGTATCACAAACTGGATTAACATCCATTTCTTTCCCATTAATATCAATATAAAGAGAGTTTGATTTCATTCCTTCATAAATCATTTCACAGACGTCTTTCGGAATGGGATTGTTTGTGGTTCCTACATCTAGTTTGATTAAATCATCATCTGTATAAATGGGGTCACCAAATTCATATATTGTATTTTCTTGTTCCCATTCACCTAAAGATAACTCAATTCCTTGTGAGAGTTGGGTCATTAAATCAATAGTGCACAGTGTAATCTCATGTATTGCTTGATTTGCTCGATATTTATTCATAGCATAGGAATACCCTGTAATTCCACCAATAGATAGTACGCCAGCAATACTTAATACACCTATTATTTCAACCATAGAACGACCAGATTGATTTTTTGTAACCATTTAATTTTCCTTTCTTTTTATAAATAGAGATGACTATAAGATCTTTTCGTTCCTTTGAACAAATATCTTGTATGCGAGATTATCAAAATTATGGTGAATTTGCAATATAAAAAAAATTATCATTTATTTTTCAAACTTATTCTAAATTTTATATGACAAAACGACTGATTGTTGGATACCGATTTTTGAAACCTCATTATGTGAAAATCGACCAGAAAGTATGCGACGTCGACATATAGATGTTACTTGTCAAGAGGTTGAAAGATGTTTATCTCAAAATGATAAGGTGAAAAATCATTTAGCAGCTTTGTGGGAAGAAAAAATAATAAAAGAAGAAAGACAATGTATTGCAAAAAATATGCCAACTGAAGCAATACGTATTTATATTCAAAATTTACGTTCTAATCGGTATTATTGATAGCGTAA
>JAFYRI010000005.1 GCA_017559525.1 Alphaproteobacteria bacterium
AGCGTATGTGAAATGGTTTATGAAGGTATTCAAAACAACCAAACAACCAAAGTAGAAGTAAATGGAACATCAGCTGAAGATGCTTCAGCTTGTAATAAAGAAGAAGATAATACAATAGGATTTTTCTTTATCACAAATGCTAGTGAAGGTGGTACGACACCAGAAGATTTATGTAAAAACAAGACATGTCCAGAAGGATATTCTTGCACACATGGTATTTGTATGAGTGAAGAATTACCACAATTGCATTCTAATGGCGCGAGTATAGGGGAACTACTTTGTAAAAAAGATAGTGAATGTCCAGAATGTTCTTTTTGTTCTGAATGGGGAGGCTGTAAAAGCAAAACAGATGGAACAGCATGTTCTGAGGGGACCTGCTATAATGGCAGATGTATTTTTAATGATGATAGCTGTATGTCACATGATGAATGTGAGAAAGGATATTTTTGTGAAATAGGAGAGTATTTTCAATCACATAAGTGTACAAAATTAGAGTTTTATAAAACATCACTTGATAATGTTTATCTTTTAAAACATGGAACATCTATGACAGAATTATGTGATTTAGCTGGTTTTCAAGCACCAACAAGAGAACAAGCGATAGATATTTTGGCAAAATTAGAAAGTGTTTTTACTTCTTCCGCTAAGATACACACGATAGATGCAGGAAGGTGTGAATCTAGTGGTGAATGTTATCAAGGTGGTTCCGGACATGGTGCTGTTGCCTATTTGTTATGCATAGACAATAAGTAGGTAATTGATATAAAATTAGAAATCATAAAAAATATTATCTCCCGTGAGAAAATCGGGGGATTTTAATTTATTCTTTCTCAATCACAACAAAGGCTGTTGCTGCATCATCATCAGATAAAGAGATATGTACCTTTGCGTTGCTCCCTGCTCGTTGTTTTAGGGTTTCCGCGGTACGTCCCGTAATATTAAGTATTGGTGCACCAGATTCTCCACGTACAACCTCAATTTCTGTCCAACCAGCAAGTGAACCGATGCCAGTACCAAGCGCTTTTGAAAAAGCCTCTTTGGCTGCGAATCGCTTTGCATAGTATGCCATGCGTGGTTCCGGAGATAATTTTTCAGCGGCTTGACGTTCGTTTTCGGTAAAAATACGATTTAAAAATTTATATCCCCAACGCCGAATTGACAACTCAATCCGACGGATTTGCACAATGTCTGTTCCAATACCGATAATCATTTAGATTCCTCTAACTCGTTGAGCAAATGATACTTTTTTATATGCGCGAACAGCTTGTAGTAATACATCTAAATGATCGCTATCTTTTACCTCGATATCAAAATAAACCTCACTCCATCCTTCTGAACGATTTAATGTACTAAAATTAGAAACAGATACATTATGCTTTGTCATGATGTTCAGTAGCTCTGTTAGAGCATTTGGGGTATCTTCTAATCCAACCTTTATACGAACAGTCATTTTTTTATCTTTAATAACATCTGTGTTCCACGCTACATCCAACCAACGCTCTGGTTCATCTGAAAATTTTTGTAAAACAGGACAATCTTGTGTGTGGATTGCAACCCCCTTACCTGTTGTAACAATGCCGACAATTTTATCACCAGGAACTGGATGGCAGCATTTTGCAAAAGATAAAGAAATTCCCGAAATTAAACCGGTAACAGGCATATTTTTATCTGTTGTTTGTTCTGTTTTTGCTTTTTTAAAGAAGTTGATTGCTCTTTTTAACAATAACTTTTGTTGCGGATGAATTAAGTGGAATACTTCGGTAAATGGAGCCAATCCCTCCCCTATTGCAGCTAATAAATCATCGGTTGTTTCAGCTTTATATTGTGCTAGGTGAGGTATTAAATCCTTTTCAGACCAAGTTAACCCATATTCTTTACACGTTGTATTGAATTGGTTTTTAGCTGTTTCAATATATTGATTACGTTTTTGAATGCGTAAAAATCTACGAATGTTAGCCTTTGCTTTTGCAGTTATTGCAATGCGCTCCCATTCTGGTGAAGGGGTTTGGTTTTTTGCCGTTAAAATTTCAACCTGATCACCATTTTGTAAAACAGTTCGAAGAGGTTTTATTTTCCCGTTTATTTTTACACCAATACATGTATCACCTACCCGGGAGTGCACTGCATATGCAAAATCAATAGGAGTGGCTCCTTTAGGTAAGGTAATTAAATCTCCTTTAGGTGAAAAACAAAAGACTTGATCTTGATACATAGCAATTTTACTATGTTCTAAAAAATCATTTGGGTCAGCGCAATGCTTCATTAAATCTAGAAGTTCTCTTAGCCATCTGTATTGTTTGCCATCTCGATGTTGCCCTTGTTTATATTCCCAGTGCGCTGCCAAGCCATACTCTGCAACTTGATGCATTTCATCTGTACGAATTTGAACTTCAATACGTTGATTAAGTGGACCAATAACGCCGGTATGCAAAGAGCGATATCCATTTGGTTTTGGAGTGGAAATAAAATCTTTGTATCTACCTGGAATCATTGGATATTTTGTGTTTATAATCCCTAATGTTTTGTAGCAATCTTCCACAGATTTGACAACAACTCGAAAAGCCATAACATCACATACTTGTTCAAATGCAATATTTTGCTTTTGCATTTTACGCCAAATGGAATATGGGCGTTTTTCTCTGCCAGTAATACTGCATTGAACATTATGTTCCCCAACATCTAATTTTAATTGTTCCATAATTTGGGAAACTTGATCTTGCCCTTGTTTTTTTAAAAATTTTAACCGTGTTGCTATTGATTCATATGCTTCTGGATGTAAAAATTTAAAAGACCAATCTTCTAGTTGATCTTTTAGGTTTTGCATGCCAATTCGTTCCGCTAAAGGTACATAAATTTCCATAGTTTCACGAGCTACTTTTACGCGTTTTTCGGGTTTGCGAACGCCCAATGTTCTCATATTGTGCAATCTATCGGCTAATTTTATTAGTAAGACACGAATATCTTCACTAATAGCCAATACAAATTTTTGGAAATTTTCTGCTTGTTTTGAGGCTTCTGATTTTACCTGTAATTTATCTAATTTTGTAACGCCTTGTACTAAAAGTGCAACGTCATCCCCAAATAAAGCCGCAATATCTTCATAAGAGGCAGCTGTGTCTTCAACTGTATCATGTAATAGTGCCGCCATAATGGTTGCGCTATCAAGTTTGTATTCTGTTAAAATAGCTGCAACAGCGACGGGATGTGTAAAAAAAGCTTCGCCCGATTCACGTTTTTGAGAACCGTGCACTTTTAAGGCAAATGTATAAGCGCGATTTAAAGCAACTTCATCAGCATTAGGATCATACGATTTAACCCGTTCTACCAATTCGTATTGCCGCATATAAAGCCTCGCTTGTTAAATTAAGCGTTTAAATCATCCACAACTTGGAAGGCGTCGGATTCAACAAATTCGGCATCTCCATACAAGCTATCACCTTGAATTTCAGCTTCAACTTCCTTGATTTCTTCTGTATCAATTTCATTTTCTTGAGCACCAACATATTTTTGCATGCCAATAATGATGCCGTCTTTTACTTGGTTTAAATCAATGGTGCTTTCTTCGATTTCGCGTAAAGCAACAACAGTATTTTTATCGTTATCACGATCAACTGTTAAAGGAGCACCAGCTCCCAATGCCTTTGCCCGACCGGCAGCAATTAACACTAAATCAAAACGGTTTGGAATTTTTTCAATACAATCTTCAACAGTTACGCGAGCCATAGTCTTTACCCTTTCATAAAAAAATAAACTAAGTTCCTTTACTATACATTATTTTTTCGCAAAAATCAAGTTTTCTTGAAAAAATTATTTTTTTGTGTCATTTAATCTATATTTTGAAGGGAAAAGAACATGGTTAATTATATTTTGTCATACAAAGAAGTGGAAGATGCAGCAAAACAGGTGGCCGATTTAATTGAAAAAAGTGGAAAAAGTGTTAAGCGATTAGTGGCGATTTCTCGAGGAGGTTTAATTCCAACTGGGTTATTGGCTCAATATTTAAATATTCGAGAAATTCATTCGTTGGCTTTGTATTCTTATTTGTCAGATGGAACGCAAGGAGAAGTTACAGTTGTGGTGCGCCCTGATGTACCAGATCAGGAAGATACGTTGTTTGTAGATGACTTAGTTGAGGGAGGAAAAACAGCTGAATACTTAAAGAAAATGTATCCAAATTCATCTTTTATATCGTTATTTAGTAAAATAAATGCGGATTATTTTGTTGTGAAACCTGTTTTTCTTTCGAAAAATACAGCGGTTGTTTTTCCGTGGGAGTTAAAAACAAACAAAAATAGAGCAAGAGATAGATAAAAAAACATTGCGAATGTGTGTTTTGTGTGGTATATATGAAGAAAAATAACATTATTTTGAAAAGGAAATAGAACAATGACTAAGCAATTAATTACTAGCGCACTTCCATACGTTAATGGGTTGCCTCATTTGGGGCATTTAATTGGCTGTCTTTTGCCGTCGGATGTTTATGCTCGCTATCTTCGTCAAAAAGGGCAAGATGTTCTTTATGTTTGCGGAACAGATGAACACGGGACACCATCCGAGGTTGGGGCAAACAAAGAGGGAGTGGATGTTGATTCTTATTGCAAAAAATATCATGACTTGCATGTTCAAATGTATCGAGGCTTTAATTTGTCTTTTGACTACTTTGGACGCACAAGTTCCGAACAAAATAAGGAAATGACATACCGCATTTTTCATGCGTTAGAAAAAAATGGCTTAATTGAAGAACGTACAACAAATCAAGTATATTCTCCGGATGATGATCGCTATTTGCCGGATAGTTATGTGATGGGAACTTGTCCACATTGCGGTTATGATAAAGCAAAAGGTGATCAATGTGAAAATTGCACTAAAGTGTTGGATCCGGTGGATTTAATTAACCCACGCTCTGCTATTTCAGGTAGTACAAACATTGAAATTCGTCCGACAAAACATTTGTTTTTACAATTACCTAAGTTAGAGGCTGAACTTGAAAAATGGATTGAAACCAAAAAAGGAATTTGGCCAGATATTGCTTACTCTGTTGCTAAAAAATGGTTGAAAGAAGGCTTAAAAGAACGTGGTATTACTCGTGATTTGAAATGGGGTTTTGCTGTTCCAAGAGAAGGCTTTGAAAATAAGGTGTTTTATGTATGGTTTGATGCTCCGATTGGTTATATTGGTATTACAAAACAATGGGCAGATGAAGATCCTGTTAACCGCAATTGGGAAGATTGGTGGTTAAATGCATCTGATGTTCGTCATACTGAATTTATGGGTAAAGATAACATTCCATATCATACTATTTCTTTTCCTGCGACATTACGGGGGACAAATGAAAAATGGACAGAGGTATCATTCTTGAAGGGGATGAATTATTTAAATTTTGCTGGTGGCAAGTTCTCAAAATCAGCTCACAGAGGTGTTTTCTTAGATCAAGCATTAGAAGAATTTCCGGCTGATTACTGGCGTTATTGGTTGATTGCTAATGCTCCAGAATCAGATGATACATCTTTTTCCTTTGAACAATTCGCTATAACGATTAACAAAGATTTAAATGATGTATTGGGTAATTTTATTAATCGAGTTCTTAAAATGACTGTTGCCAATTTTGGTGAAGTTGTACCAGAAAGAGGTAATGTAACTGAGGCTGAAACTGAATTGTATGCAACGTTAGAGGAAACATTAAAGGCATATTATATGCATATGGATGGTTTGGAATTCAGAAAAGCCATGTCGGATTTGCGTGAAATTTTGGTGGCAGGTAATAATTATTTAGCTAAGACAGAACCATGGAAAGCTGCCAAAACAGATTTAGCACGTGCTGGTACAATTTTATATACAGCATTAAATTTGATTCGTTTGTATGCTAAATTGTTAGTTCCTGTTATGCCAACAACAGCAAAGCGTATGAATGATTTATTAAATCTTTCAGATGATAGTATTTGGACTCCAAAAGCAATGTCTGAAGAGTTACAAGTGTTGAATAGTGGAAATAAAATTAATCAATCTGAACCATTATTTCAAAAAATTATGCCAGAACGCGTGGAAGAGCTGCGTCAAAAATATAAAGAAACGGAGTAAGTATGAAAATCCCACACTACAGTAAAACCAATCTATCAAATGTGTTGTTTACGACATTTTGGTGGTTATCTCATAAGATTAGTCCTTCTTTGTCGAAGAAATTAATTGTGTATGGTATACGAGATGGTGCATTTGCTGATAAACGTGTGTTTAATAAAGTGTTGGGTATTGATGTTATGGGGCATCATTTTAAGAATCCTATAGGTGTTGCCGCTGGTTTGGATAAACGGGGGAATGTTATTGATGGAATGATTTCACTGGGGTATGGCTTTGGGGAATTTGGGTCTTATACCTTAGAGAAAGAAATGCCTTTGAAAAAAGTTATGTATTTACGTCAAGATAAAGCAATTTTAGTTCAATCTTTAGGGTATAGAAACCCAGGACTGAGAGCGATTATTCCTACTTTAATATCCAGAAGGCACTTGCCTAACTTTATTGGTGTTAATATTGCAACATCAACACCAACAGAGGCTGAAAATATTAAACAAGGTCAACATATGACTTATGAGCATGAATTCGCTATTATGGCATCAAAAGTGGCACCATACTGTGATTATTTGGTTTTGAATTTTTCTCATCCAGAAGTTGAATTATCTCGTTTAATATCAGATAGAGCGACATTGTTGCCCATTGTTCAAAGTGTTCGTACAGCAATTTCACAATCAGCCCCTATTCGTCCGCCAAAGGTTGTGATAAAATTGCCTTTAGATTTAACAAATCAAGAGGTGCCATTGGTTTGTAATACGTTATTAGAAGCTCAAGTTGATGCTGTTATTGTTGGTGGCGTTCAATCGTTATCAAAAAATTCTGATAAGTTTTTAAAAGATAAAAAGTATCATCATATTGGTATGTTAGCAGGAAAACCCATAAAAGATTTGTCTACATCTTTGGTGGCTAATATTTATCATAATACGCAAGGTAAAATTCCTATTATTGCTTGCGGTGGTGTTTTTAATGGTAAGGATGCTTTTGAAAAAATTGCTGCGGGTGCTAGTTTAATTCAAATTTATTCTGCAATTGTTTTTCAAGGACCTAATGTTGTTAATAAAATAAACAAAGAATTGGCGAAGATTTTGCGTGAAAAGGGATTTGAAAAATTGGAAGATGCTGTTGGGTGTGATGTGAAATAATTAAAATTAAAAAGCACCATAACATATAGTGCTTTTTTTATTGTGATTTAAATATTTTTTTATCTATTTGAATTTGCGTTATTTTGGGGCGTCCCCTTGGGGGAATTGCTATTGTAATTTGACATTGTTTTGGTGTATTTAATACATGTTTTACATGTTGAACTTGTGATTGATGTACAGTCATGTTTTTTAATTTTTTTAATTTTTTTTCAGGACACTTTTTAGATGGCAGATGATCGCAAACTGCTGTTGTTAAATCTGGTTGACAAGAAATTGATAAATAACGTTTTTGATGTAGTGAGCAGGTTGCTTGCATTTTTATTTGTGTGGTTGCGAGTGTTTTAATGTTTTTTTGTTGTATTTCCGAAAATAGCACAACAAAACATCCAACTGTTGCTATAAAAACACCAATGGTTATGGGTTTTATGTGCGACATTTTATTGTCCTTTCACTAAAGCTATAGCTTTTTGAGTAACACAATCTGGTGTAAACCCAAATTTTTCAAATAATAATTTTCCTGGAGCCGATGTTCCAAAGTGGGGAAGCGCTATGATTTCTCCATTATCGCCTATCCATTTATGCCATCCAAATGGGCTGGCCGCCTCAATAGCTAGTTTCGGAGCGAAACCCAAAACAAGTTGTTGGTATTCTTTGCTTTGTTGTTCAAATAATTCCATACATGGCATAGAAACAACAGCACTTGCTATTCCTTGTTTTTCTAGCAAGTCTTTTGCAGCCATCGCAACCCAAACCTCGGATCCTGTTGCAATTAATGTAATATCGCGTTTTTGAGTCGGTTCATATAATACATAAGCTCCTTTTGAAGATTGATTTGTTTCAGCTGAAGTACGTAAAACAGGTAAATCTTGTCTGGATAATGCAAATGTTGATGGGCCTTGGTAATTGAGAGCTATTTCGTAGCATTCTGCTGTTTCTATGCTGTCGGCGGGTCTGAATGTTAAAACATTTGGTATAGACCTAAGCATTGCAAGCTGTTCAATTGGTTGGTGCGTTGGTCCATCTTCTCCCACTCCGATAGAATCGTGTGTTAGAATATATAGAACACGCAATTTCATTAGAGCTGCTAAACGGAGAGCTGGTTTCATGTAGTCCACAAAAGATAAAAATGTACCGCCATATGGGATAAATCCAGCATGGGCTACAATCCCGTTCATAATAGCTCCCATGACATGTTCTCGAATTCCATAATTAATGTAATTTCCAGTGTAATTTTTGCTAGATATAGCAACAGAGGTTGGTGTGTTGGTATAATTTGCTGCTGTTAAGTCTGCTGAACCACCAATTAAATTTGGAATATGTTGTGCTAAACATGTCAAAACTTTTTGTGAAGCTTTGCGCCCAGCCATTGTTTTTTGTTCGGATATAAGATTTTGTTTTAATTGGGATAATATGTTATTAAGTTCATTTGGTAATTTTCCTTTTATATAGGATAAAAAGACTTCTTTTTGTGGGTGTTTATTTAATCTGTTTTCCCATTGTTGACGAGAGCCCTCACCTTTTATACCTACTAATCTCCATTGCTCTAGGATATTGTTTGGCACCTCAAATGGTTTGTGTGGCCACTTTAATTCTTGTCGCATTTGATTGATAATATCTAACCCCAAAGGTGCACCATGACATTTGGGAGTTCCTGCTTTTTCTCCAGCTCCCCACCCTATTATTGTTTTACAATTGATTAAAGTAGGTTTATCTGCTTCTTGAGCAAGAGATAAAGCTTGTTCAATCGAAGCAAAGTTATGTCCATCACAAGATAAAACACGCCATCCATTAGCTTCAAAACGCATTTTCATATTAGTTGAAGTTGCGACAGAGGTTGTACCATCAATTGTTATATTGTTGTTATCCCACAATATTATTAATTTATTTAGCTTTAAATGACCGGCCAATGAAATAGCTTCTTCTGAAATACCTTCCATCAAACAACCATCACCAACAAATACATATGTTTTGTGATTTATTAAATCATCTCCAAAACGTGCATTCATCATCCGTTCGGCTAATGCCATACCAACGCCAGCAGCAATTCCTTGGCCAAGCGGACCGGTAGAATAATCAATACCTTGTAATAAATCATATTCGGGGTGGCCGGCCGTTGGACTGCCCAGTTGGCGGAAATTTTTTAAATCTTCTTTAGTTATATCTGAGTATCCTAATGCATATAATAAACTATATATTAAAGCTGAACCATGACCATTTGATAAAATAAATCTATCTCTATCAAACCATTTAGGATTTTCTGCATCAAAACGCATAAACTTAGTCCACAAAACAGTCGCAATATCTGCCATTCCCAATGGCATTCCAGGATGTCCTGATTTTGCTCGTTCAATCATATCTGCCGATAAAAAACGTAAAGCGTTGGCCATTTGTTGCATGATAAACTCTCCTTATTGATTGTATTGTATATTATTTGGAGGATAGCCTTTTTTTCAACAGCTGGCAAGCACTAAATAGCACTGCAAAATGTTATTGTGTATCTAGCATTAAAAACATAAATGTGTTGCGTCCATATGAACGTCTATCTGTTTCGATAAAACCATGTGGGACATCGGCTTTTTCAGCTTTGTCTGTTTCAACAATTACCAAAGTGTTTTCAGCTATCCAGCCATTTTTCATAAAAATTGGCAACGCCCTTTCCCACAATCCTTTCGCATATGGTGGATCCATAAAAATAATATCAATGGGGTGAGATTTTGTGGGTTTTAACGCATCACTCATTAATACGCTATTTTTGATTCCTTGTGTATTACTTTTTAAACACTTTAATGCCAACGGGTTATTTTCAAAAAAGAATGCCTTATTGGCTCCACGAGATAAAGCCTCCATGCCAACAGCACCAGTCCCCGCGAAAATATCGGCAAAAACAATATCTTGCCATGATTTTCCTGTTCGGCGCAAATGATTATCTAACAAATTAAATAGGGATTCCCTGGCTCTATCAGATGTTGGACGTGTTTGCTCTCCTTGCAAATCTGCCAACTTTTTACCACGCCAAGTTCCACTAATAATACGCATTTATTCGCCCATTTTTAAATCAGCCATAACGCCCTTTAGTGCTTTTGTTGTTACTTCACGAACGCCGCCAACTTCTAAATTTCCTAATTGGAATGGTCCGTATGATACACGGATGAGGCGTGTCACCTGAATCCCAAAAAATTCCATTAAACGTCTGATTTCACGGTTTTTTCCCTCTTTTAATGTCATTAAAACCCAAGTGTTTGTGCCCTGCTCTTTTTCAACTTCAATTTCACAAGGCGCATAGGAAATGCCTTTAATTTTAACACCTTTTTTAAGGCGACCGATAATTTCAGGCGTCAATTTGCCATGAACACGAACACGATATTTGCGTTTCCAACCATTTTGTGGCAACTCCATCGCACGAGATAATTCACCATTATTTGTTAACAATAATAACCCTTCCGAATTAAAATCCAAACGACCGACGGAAATAACGCGTGGTAAATAAGATGGGAGTGATTCAAATACTGTTGGACGTCCTTGTGGATCACGATGTGTTGTGACCAAGCCGGCTTTTTTGTGAAAGCACCACAAACGTGGCATTTCTTTTTCCCCTAAAGGTTTGCCATCCACAACAATCTTATCTTCATCAGATACGGTAAAGGCTGGTGTTGTTAATTTTTGACCATTAACAACAACGCGTCCATCCAAAATCCACTTTTCGGCATCACGACGAGAACATAATCCAGCCGCAGCCATTATTTTTGCAATTCTCTCTTTCTTTTTCATCATAAATAGGATATTATATCATTTATAAAAAAAAGGAAAGTAAAAATGCAAAAAACACCACCGGCTTTACCGGATTTTATTGTGGATTTGGCTTTGCAAAAGGCAAAAGAAGCTTTTAATGCTGACGAAATACCCGTTGGTGCGGTTGTGTTTGCTTCAAAAACATTTGAGGTCATTTCTTGTGCACACAATGAAACAATTCAAAAATGTGATCCTTTGGCGCATGCCGAAGTTATAGCTATTCGTCAGGCATGTGAAAAATTGCAAACAAAACAATTGGTTGGATATTCTATTTTTACGACGTTGGAACCTTGTGTTATGTGTGCTGGGGCTATCAGTTGGGCCAGATTGGATGTTGTTTATTATGGGGCGTCTGATCCTAAAACTGGAGCGATAGAACAGGGGACTCAAGTGTTTGGTCATTCTCAAACACATCATAAACCGTTAATAGTTAAAGGTATTCAACAAAAAGAATGTGGTAATCTAATGACAGATTTTTTTAAAGCTAAGCGTTTACAGAAAAAAGAGTTGCGAGGAAAAAATGACTGAAAAACCCATTTTGTCTGTCACAGAAATTTCTTTGTCGTTAAAGGCTTGTGTTGAACAAGTTTTTTCAGATATTCGTGTGCGCGGAGAAGTGTCTGGCGTTAAAAAAGCGGCATCAGGCCATATTTATTTTTCGTTAAAAGATAATGATTCTGTTTTGTCGGCTGTTGCTTGGCGGGGTAGGGACAAAATAACACAAGCCGCCATCGAAGAGGGGTTGGAAATCGTTTGCACAGGTAAATTATCCACTTATCCTGGGCGTTCTAATTATCAAATGATTGTGGAATCTGCAGAACCGGCGGGTATTGGTGCTTTGTTAAAATTGCTGAATGAGCGGAAAGAAAAACTCGCAAAAGAGGGGGTGTTTGATGAAACACGTAAAAAGCCTCTCCCATATTTACCGGATGTTATTGGAGTGATTACCAGCCCAACTGGTGCTGTTATCCGCGATATTATGCATCGCCTTAAAGATAGATTTGGTAGACACGTTATTTTGTGGCCAGTTTTGGTTCAAGGTGTTGAGGCTGCTGGACAAATTGCAGCTGCTATTAAAGGATTTAATGATATTCCGAAAGAGGGGTTGCAAACATCCTTGGGTTTTATTCCACGTCCTGATGTATTAATTGTGGCCCGGGGAGGGGGCTCATTAGAAGATTTATGGGCCTTTAATGAAGAGGTGGTTGTTCGTGCAGCTGCGGCATCAGATATTCCTCTTATTTCAGCTGTCGGACACGAAACAGATACGACCTTAATTGATTATGCATCTGATAGACGTGCTCCAACACCAACAGCAGCAGCTGAGATGGCTGTACCAGTCAAATTTGAATTAATTGCCCGTTTAGACAATCTAAAAACACGTCAAAATGAAGGCGTTTTTAAGTATCTATCTGATAAACAAACAAAAGTTTTGTTGTTAGCACGCGCTATTCCAAATTTATCTGATGTGATTAATGCCTATATCCAACGTTTGGATGATAAATCGAGTCGTTTAAAAATCAGTATGGAATATGTGTTAAAAAATAATCAAAATCAATTTGTTAATTTAAAAAATCTACTTAAATCTTACTCGTATAATGCCGTTTTAGAGCGAGGATTTTCTTTGGTGATGGGTAATGATGGGAAAATTATAACCTCTGCATCGATTGCAAAACAAGAAACTTTTATGTCTATTGCGTTTTTAGATGGTCAAGTTGCTGTTGTTCCCGCTTTGTCAAATGAAGGTGTTCAGAATACAAAGAGGGTGTGTTGTGCTAACAATATGAAAAATAACAAAAAAGATAAAAGCAAGTCTTCTCATAAAATGCAGGAGCAGGGGGAGTTGTTTTAGTTTTTGTAATAACTTAGTAATTATATAACAGTTCGATGTGTGTACATAGTAATTACAAAAAAGGTTTTTTTGAAGGTAAGGAGGTTTTTTTTATGATTTTGAAGTCCTTTTTAGGGGTGAAAGTGGTAAATATTTACAAAGTAATTACATCTTTGCTGGCAAAAAAAATGTTGAAAATTTGGGGTTGGAGTAAAGGAGGTGTTTACAAAGTAATTACTTTTCGTTTTTTTTGTTTAAAATCAATGCAATGCAATGAGGTTGTTGATGGCGCTAAAAAAAGTATTCATAATGTAATTACATCATTTGTGTTTTGTGTATATTTTGTAATTACAATTTTATTTTGTTTTTCTACAGCTTTAGCTAAGGAATTGGATAATGCTTTGATTTCATTGGATGTTTTTCAACCAATTGTTCAAGGTGCTTTAGTGTATGGTAAAACGGATATAAATGCGGATGTTTATTATATGGATAGTAAGTTAATGGTTGGGCCAAAAGGAGAATTTGTTTTTGCCTTACCTAAGGAGGGAGTAGAGACGTTCACAATAAGTGTAAAAAAAGATAATTACAAAGTTACAAAAACTTATGATGTTGAAATACGTTCTTGGAAAGAGGAGGTTGTTAATGGGCTACCCCCTAAAAAGGTTTCTCCTTCCGAAAATGATTTAAAAAGAATTGCCGCAGAAAATTTGATTTTAAAACAAGCTAGGGAAAACACTTCTTCTCAGATTTTTCCGGTTTGTTTTAAACGGCCGGTTGATAAAGGTGCGCGAATTTCTAGTGAATTTGGTTCACGGCGCGTTTTAAATGGCGTTAAAACAGCCGGTCATAGTGGAACAGATTATGCTTTACCAAAGGGAAGTTCTGTTTTGGCACCAGTAGATGGAGTTGTAAAAGTTGTTCATTCAGATATGTTTTATTCAGGACAAACAATTTTGATTGATCATGGATATGGTGTGTTTTCCAGTTATTCTCATTTGAATGATATTTTTGTAAAGAAGGGACAGTTTGTAAAGCAAGGTGATTTAATTGGAGAGGTTGGTACAACAGGTCGTTCAACTGGGCCTCATTTACATTTTACACTAACATGGTTTGGTGTTCGTGTTGATCCAGAATTCGTTTTAACAACGTATTCTTGTGATGAATAAAACGTATCATTTTTTAAATAAAGCTTGATTTTTAAAAATTTATAACGTATATTGTCTTTTATAGATACGTTATAAAGTCCACAGATGGTATGTCTGAGGTCTTATTTTTTTAATATTTTAAAAGGAGATAATAATGTCAGAAACAGTACCTATGACAGTGCAAGGATATGAAGCATTAAACACTGAATTAAAAAGATTAAAATACACAGAACGTCCTCGTATTGTGGCGGCTATTGAAGAAGCGAGAGGTCATGGTGATTTATCTGAAAATGCGGAATATCATTCTGCTCGTGAACAGCAAAGTTTTAATGAGGGGCGCATTCAAGAGTTAGAAGGGGCCTTGTCTCACGCACAAGTGATTGATCCAAAATCTTTATCTGGTAACAAAGTGTTGTTTGGAGCAACTGTTTCTTTGTCCGATGATGATACGGGTGATGAAAAAAAATATCAGATCGTTGGTCAATATGAAGCCGATTTAGAAAATGGCAAGATTTCTTTAATGTCACCAATTGCAAAAGCCTTGATTGGAAAACAAATAGGTGATATAGTGGATGTCAGAACGCCGAAAGGGGAAAAATCTTATGAGATTTTAGATGTTCAATTCATTTAAAAACTAGGAGGTTTATATGCATACACGTGTTTTAATTATTGGATCTGGACCAGCTGGATATACAGCTGGTATTTATACTGCTAGAGCTGGTTTGGAGACGGTTTTAATGACGGGGCATATGGCCGGGGGTCAATTAATGTTGACTCATGAAGTGGAAAATTATCCTGGTTTTACGCGTATCTCAGGTATTGATTTAATGGCTAGCTTTCAAAAACAAGCTGAAGCTGTTGGTGTTCAATTAAAATATGAAATGGTAAAATCTGTTGATTTTTCAAAGCGTCCTTTTAAAATAAAAACAGAAATGAATAGAACGTGGACTGCGGATACTGTTATTATTGCCACTGGGTCTTCTGCTAAATGGTTGGAAGCAAAAGGTGAAGAAAAATATCGTGGGCACGGAGTTTCTATTTGTGCGACTTGTGATGGATTCTTCTATCGTGGTAAATCTGTTGCCGTTATCGGCGGGGGGAGTTCAGCGGTTTATGAAGCGCTTTATTTGGCGCAAATTGCTGATAAAGTTACACTTATTCATAGACGAGATGAATTGCGGGCTGAAAAGCATTTACAAAATCAATTGTTGATTCATCCAAAGATTTCTATTCGATGGGATTCTGAGGTAACAGAGTTCTTGGGTGAACAACAGTTAAATGCTTTGAAAATTAAAAACACAAAAACAGGGGATGAATCCATTTTACCAATAGACGGGGCTTTTGTTGCTATTGGTAATCGCCCCAATACCGAAATCTTTAAAGGACAATTGAGTTTATCAAAAGACGGTTATATCATTACGCAAAAAAATAATTGTGCCACTTCAGTAGAGGGTGTTTTCGCATGTGGTGATGTACAAGAAGATACATATCGTCAGGCTGTTATTGCTGCAGGTTCTGGTTGTGTTGCCGCTTTAAGTGCCGAAAAGTTTTTGTTGGAAAAGAAATAAAAAAAATAAGTTATAAAAAAATCCCCCAATAAAAAGGGGGATTAATTTTTATGATAATTTTACATTGGGTTTGTTCCACAAGTAGGTAGTTCTGGAACTCTTCCTGATTTACATGTGTTTCTTCTTTCACGATACTAAGTTTCAGAAGTATTGTTGCAAATACATTCTCCATCTGAATAAGTTGCATTAGAGGGACATGGTTCGCACTTTCCATTTACAACTGGACCAGCGCACTCTAGATCATTATTCTCTAAAGCATCGGTTATTGCATTATAATAAAAAATCATTTTGTTTGTGTTGGTGCAAGAAACTGGATCGTCGGAACCATTAACTGTTAAATCAATATTTTCTGGCAAACCATCAACAATAATATCACAAACATGTTTTTTTACACTTGAAACAAAAATGCCACCCTCTGTTGTGTTTGTTGTTATATCAGTTTCCAATCCGATATCATAATCGCCCACGCACCCAATATTTCTGTCATAGAGCTACCAAGTTCAGATTTTCTCATGGTTATTTTATTCTACTTTTGTGGTTGTATTAAATAAAAGTTCCTCTTGCCATCCTTTAGAAGAACGGCTAATCATATCATTGATGACAGACTCATTTGGATAACGCATGCGTCCTAGTCTGATCGGTGTGTGTCCCGCAACATTTTCAAACCAGGGACGATTTTTTAAATAATAATGGGCTAAGTCTGCAAAAATTCGTGCCTCCATATATTTTCCCATATTAGAAATCCATATTTGAGGCGTTGATTCAAAGCGCGATAAAATTTCCTTAAAATCAGTTGTATGGTGCGGTAGGATAAAGCTTGTACCGTTTAAGATGTTTTCAAACGTCATACGACAAACAGGGTTGTTCCAACCGCCACCAAATAAAATAAAATTAGTTGGCATTTGAATAGTTGAAGGCACGAATTTTAGTGTATATGCGGCTGTATAAGCTGCAAAATATTGAACCGTATGTAATTTATCATTAAAGTTGGTTGGATCTTTTAGTTCGTCCAAAAAGCGATACCATCTGGGATCTGAGGCTTTGGGTGGGGGTAATGTTAGGTAATTTTCTCCCCCCCCTGTTGTTGCGCTGTATTCAAACAATTTATTTAGTAAATCTGGATTTAATTGACCCTTCAACCCATAGGTGCCATTTTCGTCAAATGGTTTGTTTTTATGTAGTTGCATCATTTTGTCGGTCAATTCATTAAAAGGTCCTGCATCCCACCCCAATACTTGATTGTCGGCCACAATTGATAAATTTGATGTGTTACCAGCATTAAAAAAAATAGCGGATTCTATATTGAGGGTGCGTGCTAAGTTTAAATTATGAGTTGGCGCCAAAGGGGCTCCTTCTCCACCGGTCATAACATCATCTGATCTAAAATCATAAATAACGGGTAATCCGGTTAAATTAGATAGCATTTGACCAGATCCCATTTGGGTATTGTATGGTTTTATCCCTGATTTTTTTGCGACACTTGGCCCGCAATAATCAATTGTTTGACCATGAAATCCAATTGCTTGAATGGTGGATTTTTCTATGCCATTTTGTTGAATGAGTTCCAAAACGGTATTGGCAACCAATTGAATATAGGTATCGTGTGTTTGTTGAAATAATTGTGTTTTACAAAATGTTTTCATATCCATGCCTGCTGACAAATAGGCCTTTAGTGTTAGAAAATCAGCTCGGAGTTGTTGGGGATATGGTGTGGAATGTGTGCAAATATCTGTAATTTTGTCATGTTCAAAGTGTGTCAGAACAGCGTCAACTGCATCCAAGGAGTTTCCAGTCATAATTCCGATACACAGCATATTTTTTCCTTCTGTTGGTATTATTTTAGTGTATGTTTTTTTTATCCAAAAGGCAAGCACAAACTTTTATATGAATTTTCTTGACGAAGTAGTAAAATAGAAGTAGTTTTTTTTGTGTAAATCTTTTTGTGTGGAGGATAGGATGAACAAACAACAAGAAGAAGAATTTTTAGCAGAGGAAAAAGAAACCCGTTTAAAACGATCGGGGTGTTTATTAATAATGGGTGTTTTGGCTCTGGAGGCTGTTATTATTGCGACTGGCACAACATATTATTTGACACACCAAGATGAAAAGTCTGTGTCTGAACCGGTGAAAATAACAAAAAAAACAGACTTGAAAAACAAGGTGTTTTTGGAACGTTCACGTTAATATATTTGTTTAGAATGAACGTAAAACTAAATTGATAGCACAAATACGGTTGCCATCTTGTTTTGTATCAAAACCAATAGGTTGATTTTCTTGCAATCGGAACAACTTTGATTCGTGAATTGATTCTATGTGAACAAACACATCAGCCCCACCATCATTTGGGGTGATAAATCCAAATCCTTTGCGTGGATCATACCACTTTACTTTACCTAATTGCATTGTTGACCTTTTTTCCTTTATGTGTGGAGATTATATGAAAAAATATAAGAAAAATCAATCAAATTTATGTTCTATTTGTGAATGCTACAACATTTAATGAACATTGAACGGTGTTAAATCATTTTGAAAAGCGACAGCCATTGCAACTTCTCGAGAATTGGCCTCTCCAACCCTTTCTCCGTTTATATCATAGATCGCCCACATTTTTTGGTCAGCAGTTACTTCAGGACGAATATAAGCTTCATCAGCTGTTTTTATGGAGATATCAAAAAATGTATCAGAAATAATGTATTGCTCTTTAATCATTTTTTACCTGCTTTTGTTTCGATGACATGTGCTGATTTGGATTGATTTGTTATTTTTAAAACAGTTCTTTTTGTTTTTTTTATGGGTTTGTGTACTGTTATTGTCAATAATCCATAATTTAGTGCAACATTTTCAACAATCATGCCGTCAGCCAAAATAAAAGTTTTTATAAATGATCTAGCGGCAATGCCTTTGTGAGTGTAGCGTTTTTGATGGGAATGTTCTTGTCGTCCACGAATAACCAATTCCGTGTCCTCTAGAGCAACCTCCAAATCTTGCTCTGTGTAACCAGCTACAGCTAACGATATTTCCAATGTGTTTTCATCAACCAATTCGATGTTGTATGGAGGAAAAGAATCGCCTGAGCGGGTTACTTTGCATAACATGTCTTCTAACTCATCAAATCCTAAAAATAAGTGTGAGTTAAGTGGAGAATTAGTCATTTGTTTCCTCTTTTAATCGAGTGATTAATGTTTGTGTGTCTTTTCCCAATTGATCATCAGATTGAAGCAAACAATCGATTTGTTTAATTGCATGCATAATCGTTGTATGATCTTTCCCAAAATGTAATGCAATATCGGGTAGTGACAGTGTTGTTAAACGTTTTGCTAAATACATAGCTAACTGTCTGGGGCGTGCAATTCTGCGTTCACGACGGGTAGATTTTAAATCAGATACGGTTAAACCATAAAATTCAGCAATTGTTTTTTGAATATCTGTAATGTGAACGGCGCGTTCACGGATATGTAAAACATCTTTTAGTAATCGTTTAACCATTTCAATGTTGATTGTTGAGCCAATTAATTGAGAATGGGCCACAATGCGATTAAGGGCTCCTTCTAATTCACGAACATTTGAGGTAATTTTACGTGCTAAATAATCTAAAACTTCAAAAGGAATGCTTAATTTTTTCTGAGCTACTTTTTCTTCTAAAATGCCAATTCTTAGTTCATAAGATGTTGGATGAATATCTACTACCAGACCTTGTGAAATACGTGTTTTTAGACGTTCTTCAATTCCTTGTAAATTTGATGGAGCTGAATCTGCAGACAAGATGATTTTTTTGCCTTTTGAAACTAAAGCATTGAATGTATGTAAGAATTCTTCTTGAGTTGCTTTTTTGCCAAAAATGAATTGAATATCATCAATCATTAAAATATCGACCGAACGAAATAAATCTCTAAAGTCAGACGAAGTTCCTGATCGCAATGATTTTACAAAACGATGGAAAAATTGTTCTGCTGATAAATATAAAACAGATTTACCAGGATGTAATTCTTGGATTCGCCATGCGATTGCGTGCATTAAGTGTGTTTTGCCTAAACCAACTGAGCCATGTAAATATAAAGGATTAAACGATGTTTGCATTTCCTCGGCAAACCGTTTTGCGGCAGCATAAGCAAATTCATTTGGTTTTCCAACCACAAAAGAATCAAAAGTATGGGCAGGATCTAAAAATGAAGATAATGGTTCACTCTCTGGCTCTACTACTTTTGGTTCTACTGGTAGACCTCGTATTCTAGAAATAATGGCAGCAGCATTAATAGCTGGTTTTGAGGGTTTAGCTGGAGGAGGTTGTTTTTTTACCCCAAACTTTAATTCTGTAATAGCGGGGTTTTGCCCTTGCCATAAAGTTAAAATATGATGTGCATAGTTTTTACGAACAACTTCTTGGATACACGGAGAGGGAGCTAGTAGATGCAACTGATGATTTTCTAAACCGGTTGGTACCAAATTGGTTACCCAACGAAGAGCAAGTTGGTTGCCACTCAACTCTTGTTGTAGTTGACCACGAACGGTATCCCATTGTTTAAAAAGTGTATCCGTCATTTCTTATCCTTTAATCTGTGCTGATAAGTTCATCATAAAAAGGATTTTGCAAAAAAGCAATTAACTTTTTGGTCATAAAGGGAAATAAAATGTTTGACACAATATGTTGTGTTTGCGAAACAATATATTGTGTTTTTGTCTATATGTAGCAAAAAAAATTAATTATTTGTTAATAAATAAAAGAGCGTTTTTTTAGGGTTTTTACGACTCTAAAAATTATATAAAGTATTACAGAAATCAAAGGGTTGTTTTTTTATTTTTTTTGAGATTAAAAATAAAAAAAATATAGGGCGGGGGTG
The DNA here is from genome assembly GCA_017559525.1 of Alphaproteobacteria bacterium. Taxonomy (GTDB): domain Bacteria; phylum Pseudomonadota; class Alphaproteobacteria; order CAAHEQ01; family UBA3637; genus UBA7488. Next base: position 20,380 of record JAFYRI010000005.1, read on the forward strand.
TCATTTTTTTTGTTCAAAAATTTTAAAATACCTCAGAAATAGAAAAAGTTTATCAACTAGATTCGCATTCAGATTCGGTTATTTTTGTTTTTAATCGCTTTAAATCTTCCCATGCATACTTTTTATGTAATTGATTTTTTAGCAAATATGATGGAGAAAAGGTGGCTATTGTTGGAATCGGGGATGATAGTTTTTCGGATTGATATGGATGAAATATTCCTCTTGCACGAGACAAACTATCAATTCCAAGTAAAGCTCCAGATGTTAAGGCGCCAAACAATAAGATAAAACGAGGGTTTATTATTTCTATATGTCGTTTTATAAAAGGTAAACAATAAGCCATTTCTGTGGATGTTGGTTTTCGTCCCCCGGGAGTACGCCATGGCAAGATTGTTGTTAAATAGCAATCTTTTTCAATATCTAATCCTATTCCAGCCATCATTTTAGATAACATTTCCCCGGCCTCTCCTGTGAACGGTTTTCCAGATAAGTCATCGGAGGCCTCGGGTACATCCCCAACAATCATTAAAGATGCTTTGGGGTTGCCCTTGGAAAAAACGCTGTTTGCAGCTGTTTTTTTTAAGGGGGCGATATTGAATGTTTGTAGAGCGTTAAACAGAGAGGATATGTCTGTTGCTGAGTTTGCGATTGCAATTGCATTTTGGACAATAGTCTCCGTTGAAGAGGTTTTTTTTATTGGGCTAATTTCAGCAGAGGGTTGTATAGGGATAGAAAGTGTTTTTTCTTGTTTTTTTAATCTGTTGATTGGGGTTTCGGAAATTGTTTCCTCCACTCCCATACGCGTTAACCAGTGTAATTTTCTATATAGTGTCATTTTTTATCTTCTTTTTGTTTTAAAAAGATGATAACATATTTTTCATTAAAATGAAAGTTTTTTATACATAAGAAAGTTAATGAGCGCATGAAAAAAGTTTTATATACATTTGTATGTTTGGCAATGGCGGCTGGCGGTTTTGTGGGTGGTTTGTGGTTTGCCGGATATCGGATAAAGCCCATCAGAATATCGCCGAATATTCATCATAATAGACAACTTCCTGAAACGGCGGATTTGGGGGCTTATTTAGCTGGTATATTAGCGCGTAATTCACAAGATATTGAACGAGCAGCTCATTATTTTGAGCAAGCTTATTTAGGTGATACCGAAAATAAAGAGTTAGTTCGGGAAACCTATTTATTAAATGGACTGGCTGGACATTTTAATATTTTTATGCAAACAGCGGAACAGCTGATTGGTGAGGAAAAATCATATTATGCTCCTTTGTTTTTAGCAGCTGATGCAGTAAAACGTGGGGATTATGAATACGTTTTGAAAAACACGCCCCTTTTTAATTCAGCAGATTATGCCCAAGGATTATTGTATGCAGTTATTCGTGCTTGGAGTCATGCAGCTCTTGGAAATGAAATAAGGGCATTTCAAGCATTGAATACATTAAAAGAAAAAAAAGAAGCCTTAGGAACTTATTGGTATCAAAAAGCTTTAATTGCCATTTATCTAAAGAAAAACTTGGTTGCAAAAGAGGCTTTTGAGCGATTATCTCAAATGGAGTTGCCAACAATTGCTTCTTTAGTTGCTGCTAGACAATTTTATTTGTCTTTAAATGAGTGGGACAAAAATAATGTATTGTTTCAAAAATATGAAAAAGCTGTTGAGGATAATAAGGCTTTAGGTGAAATATTAATTAACCGCGCCGATGAGCCGCTGTTAATTACTCCTAGATTTGGGGTTGGCGATGCATTCTTTTTGATTTCAACAGTTTGGGATATTCAAGAAAAATCTGCAGAAACGGGGTTGATGTTTAATCAGCTGGCTTTATATTTAGTTCCCGATTCAAATATTTACAAAATTTGGGGGGCTGAACAGTTTGAAATGATTAAGTATTATAAGGAAGCAAATAAGTTATATAATCTAATTCGACCAACCTCAGGTACTATTTTGTTCAAAAAAGCATTAAATTTGATGTTAATGAACGATATGGAAGGTGCTGAAAACCTTTTTAAGGGGTTGTCTCAACAATTACCTGAAAATTCAATGTTGATAACAATGTTGGGAAATTTATATCGTGATACAAATCGACCAGAATTAGCAGAGCAACAATACAATAGCGCTTTAAAGTTTGTTGATGAAATGGAAGATAAGGAAGTTGCGAATTTGCATTTTATGCGAGCGGTTGTTTTGGATAAAATGAAACGTACAGAAGAGCGCGATCTTAGTTTAATTGAGGCATTGAAAATTACACCAAACGATGCAAAAATATTGAATTATTTGGGGTATGTGTGGATAGATGAAGGTAAAAATGTTTCACAAGCGGTAGATTATATAAAAAGGGCACATCAATTAACACCAAAAGAAGCGTATATTTGGGATTCGTTAGCTTGGGGGTATTACAAGCAAGAAAAGTATGATGTGGCTTTGTCTTTTGCAGAACGCGCTGCGGATAAAATGCCGTACAGCGCATTGGTTCAATCTCATCTTGGGGATATCTATTTTGCATTAGGCCGCAAGAGAGAGGCAAAATATCAATATAACAAAGCGCTTAATTTAAAGGAAGATATGACGGATACGTTGCGTGTTGAATTAACACAAAAATTATCAACGAGATGATTTTTTTGCGTGGAATTCTTGCATATATCCAGACAAAATAGAAGGTATAGGAGCGTGAAAAAATGTTTTTGTTTGTTGTCGAAAAATATTATTATTCATCCTTAATACTGTGCCATTAAAATATTGAGAAATATTTTCTTTTTTTAATGTTGATGGATGGCTTGTAATATCCAAGAAAGATTTTTTTTGAGGCTGGATTATAAGCGGGCAATAATCTTTTTGCACATTACGAAGAGTAGATATTTGTTGTTGATTTTGTGGCACCAATGCATAAATATCGTACTTTAAGAATCCCTCCTTTGTTAGCTGAGTTAAAGCTTCTTGTGCCACAGGATTTCCTGATATTAACAGCGCTTGTGCTTCAACAGAGTGTTCTGGTTTTGAATATTTAAAATAATACATGCTATCACGAATTTCATCAACAGATTTTGCGGCTTGAATTCTGAGTAAAAACAATTCAGCTTCCTCTTTTTGCCATTTAAGCTCATCATTTCCTGCGGTAAAGCCGTTTTTCTTGTGAATGTCTAGTATGCTTTTTACTAATTGAATTTCCATGTCTTGACTTAAGCCCATTTTTAAATCAGCATTTGTTAATCCATAATTGTCTTTATAGTACTGAATATTGTGCTGAAATAATTCGGGGTTTCCTCCAGAAAAATATAGTTTATCTTTATAAAAAGCAATAGAATCTATAGCGCTTTTATCATATTGTTCTTGCCAAGCAAGGGCGCTTTCTGTTGGATTTTTTTGAATATATGTTTTTGCAATTTGCCCTGTGGTTATTCTTGTTGCTAATTCAATATTGCCTGTTGTTTTTAACGCTTGTTGAAACAGGTATGTTGGGTCTGTTTTTTTGTAATCTTCTTCGTTAAAACCTTTCCAGTTATTTTTGTACCATCCGATAAAATCGTAATTTACAAATTCTGCGATGTTTTCGGGTGTGTTTAATTGCCATTCGCAAATGGTTGACGCAATCGATCCTATGGAAAGAGCCTCGGCTTCGCATAATTTGTTAAGTATAACTGATTCTACTGGGGAACACAGATAGGAATTTGTTCGACCGTGGGCCCATTGTACGCCATGTGTTATTTCATGAGCCAAAATATCTAGGACATAGCTGTAATTTTCTCCTTTATATAAATAATCGTTTAAATATATAAGGTTTTCGCTATCAACGTATGATGCCGGGTAATCTTGATTTGTTTCGACTTTTGCGTTGAAAGCAATGCCAGCTGGCGCATTGGCAATAATCTGTTGGCCGAATTCGTATTGTGCTAAATCGTGGAGGGCATACAAGGTCACCTCTTGCCACTGTGGATTTTTGCCAAAGTTAACGTGTTCTAAGCTTTCTGTTAAAGAGGTAAAGTTTTGTTGAAATTTTTCGGCATTTACGTTTGGAGATATGTTAATAGTGGGGTATTCTATCTTTTCTTCTTGTGGCGCAGCCTCTTGTTGCTGAACGGGTTGTGTTATCGGTGTTGGCTGAGAGGGAGATATATCATTCAAAGATTGATTTTGCATGGTTGAACACGAGGTTAAAGCAGCACCCCCTAAGGAAAGAGTAAGTAAGGTATGTTTTAAACTCATGAGTTTTCTCCATGTTTTATTGCATATTTATATTATATCATAAAGTGGGAAAAAAGTAAAATCAGATAGTTTTTTTGGGGAAATATATATTAAAAATCAAATGGTTTTCTGGAACCATTTTTTGTTTTGTTCGAATCTTATTTTGTGTGTTTTGTGGATAAAAGGAGCAATTTAATCATTTTTTGTGTTTTTTATGCGCAAAATATTGTGGATTTTGATGTGAAATTAAGGTATACATTAAAACAATTCGAAAATACCACACCAAAAACTATATGAAAATCAGTCAAATGTCAAAAAAGTGTATTTTTATATAAAAAAGTTTAAAAAAGTTGTTGACATTTGTTTTGAATTGGTATAATATCCCATTCACCGTCGCAAAGACGGGAAGTTGTTAGAAGAAAGTGAATATGTTTGGAAGAGACGGATGCACGGGCAGTTGTTTACTATTGTTAAGATAGACGAGGCTGTTTAGTGCATTGGAACTATGAGACGGATTGATAAAAGTATCAATAAGTGTATAGGCAA
>JAFYRI010000006.1 GCA_017559525.1 Alphaproteobacteria bacterium
ATAAAGTTTGTCGTCCCATTGCTACTTGACGGACTAAATCAATACCACGCATATTAATATCATTAATAGTTTCATTAGCACGGTATTTATTCATAGCATAAGTATATCCAGCGATGCCTCCAATGGATAATACACCGATAATTGCTAATGTTCCAAGCATTTCGACCATAGAACGACCGGATTGTGTTTTTAAGCTCATTTTTTTCTCCTTTTTTGACTTTTATATTATAAAAATACAACAAAAAGGTTAATTTTTTAATAATGAATTAATTAAATGTTTATTATTCAAAAAAGACACTGAGGATTCCTGGTGCAATTGAACTTAATGTATTAAATTCAACTTTTGGATTAAAGGCCGAACCTTTTAATTCATATCGAACACCAATTAAGCCACCGCCTTGTCCATCTTTAAATAAATTGCCGACTAATGGGATTTTTCCTGGTAAAGAATTAATGGCATAAGCCGGGATGACTTGACCACTTAACGCCAGTTTGCCGAGCGATGCACGTCCACGGAAAGTTAAACCCAATGTTGTGCCAGCAGCATATCCATCATTGATGTACACGTTTTGGTATGGTGTTAATTCAAATGGGATAATGGCTTTTTTAAAGTTCAGTTCTTTACCGCGAATGCCGTCAACAATTCCTAAAATTGTTACAGCTTGGATAATGAAGCCCGGGTCTTTTAAATTAAATTGACGAACGGAAATATCTCCAACAAAGCTACCGGCATTGTTTTGTTTGGCATTAATACGTAATTTACCGCCAAAGAAACGATTGGAGGCATCTAAGCGAGCCAACAGATCCCCTAAATCGTCACTTTCGCCCTTTAATTCACCAGTTTGTGGAATATAGTGAATTTCTAGTGGTTTTGAACCTAAAGCCGAAATATTGAGGTGTTGCCATTTGTATCCGGTACGTTTGCCACTAACTTGAACAAATTTTAATGGCTTTTGGACATTCAAAATCAATGATTTTAAATCAATGTCTAAATTAACATTTGGAGGGGCAATTTGTACGTTAGCAATTTTTTCTTTTTCTTCGCCGTTTTCATCTGTTTCAGGTGGGGTTTGTTTGAAAATGGGCATATCAAATAATTCGGACATATTCCAAGAGGTACCCTTTAATTGGATATTGCTGTTCAAATCATTATCAACAACAATATAACCCGCAAAATTGTTTTTAGGGGCAATAATTTTGTCTAATTGCAATTTGATACCATTTTTCCAATTGGCGGAACCTTTGATATCTATTTTTGGTTCTTTTCCATTTAGTTCAAATGATACAGAGGTTGGTGCATTATTACCTGTCATATATGTGTTGAGTGTAGCCGTCGTGGCTTTATCTATATCCTTTGTGACAGCAATTGGGTATAAGGGTACTGAGGCTTTTGTTAAATCCAATTGTGTTGTTATAGTTGTTTTATTGTTAAAATCTTTGGAAATGTTTGCCGATACAGGAATGGTTCCGGTAAAATATGATGTAATATCTTCATAGAATGGCTTGATTTGCTCATCGGATATTATGGCGGAAATATCGTAAATGGAACGGTGTGGCGTTTGTTTGCTTTGTTGGAAATTTTCTGTCCATTTTAATGTCATAGGGATTTGTTTTAATGTGGCGGAACCATCTAACACCAATTGTTTGTTATTTACAGTGAGATGGAATTGTCCATTTGAAATACTTTCCCCCTCTATTGGTGTTGGGAAAATACCATCTTGAATATCAGCGAATACATCAACCCGTACTTGATCAATGTCTAATGAGCTGATTAATGGAAATTTTAGCGTTGTTTGTGCTGTTCCTATGCCTCCAGTTTGTGATGGATTAATTCCAAACGCTTTTGCAAATTCCAATGGTTTTGAATCAATTAATTGCATAACTTCATCAACTGGACCCGATGCTGTAATAATCATATGTGCATTTGAAATCTCATCTTTCAAATCTGTAAAATGCAAATCGGCTTTTTGTAATTTAATTTTTCCTAAATTACCGGATGTAGCGAAGATATCTACTTTATCTGGATATAAATGAACTGTCGCTGATACGTTATGTACTGCGGGCATTGGAGATAAATAGTCAACAGATACGCCAGATGCTTTTATATCACCGAATAAATCGACTAATTCAGCACCGTTAAAATAGAGTGTAAAGTCTGCTGTTTTTAATCCACCATCAGATAAATTTTCTTTTACCCATGCATGCGCATCCGGTCCTAATGCAGAGGGCCATAAGTTAGGTACTTGCTCAGTTTTGACATTGGTGACTGTAGATTTTAAAACAGTTTTGATTTTATTTAAATCTTTTGTATCTAAAAAAGCACCAACGCCTGTGATATCTACTTCTAAGGAAGCGTCAACATGTCCTGTTTTTAATGAGGATTTATCAATTTTTAAAGCATCTAAATGTGGTGTAAATGCCCCTTGTACAAGAAGTTTATCTACTTTATATTCATTTGTTAATGGTTCTGGTAAATTAACTGTTCCAGCTTGCTCATTGGTGATTTGAAACGATAGTTCAGATATAATGTTTCGAATATTTTTATCTGTACTTTTTAAATCAAGAGTTCCATAAATACCGCCTTGAATATTGATGTTAGCCTCTTTGACCACGGGGATAAGGCGTTGGAGGGATGAAACATTTAAAGTGTTAAATTCTATCTCAAACGGCATTTGGCGTGTAGCGCTGTTAAGTAATGCATGAGATGTCAAATTAAATGTTTGATTTTGAGCCATCACTTCGGCAGAGATACTTAAGGCATGCTCGTTTGATCCGTCATTTTCCAGCAATAAATCCAATTGTGGGATTGAAAATTGTTTTTGTTGGCGTTTGTCGTCAATTAATACCTGAGCATTATCCAAAGCTAAGCGATGAAATTGCATTAGATAGCCAATAAAACCATTAAAGTCGGATACTTTAATGGGAGGTGTTTCTTCATTACGGTTTCTGTCAGTGTCTTTATTTTGTAAGTAAAAATTACCATCTTCATCTAAAACAGCTTGTAATAATGCATTTTTCAATACCAATGCATCTGGCATATAATTTAAACTGAGAATACGCCATAAACCATATGACATTTCAATATCGGGTAAATCTGTAATAACGGTGCCGTCTTGTCTTAAAACAGATAAATCTTTAATTTGTAGGTGCAAGATTCCTTCGTCACGAACGGCCGCGCTTAATACGATAGAATTAATATCAATATTAACAGGTAAATCAGCGGGAACAAAATGTTCTTTTAATTTTGGAACCAAAAAGTCTACATTCATAGGAGATACGCTTAAACGCCAAAATAATAATCCTATTAAGACAATAATCAAAGCGACTGTAATTTCAACGCCTCGTAAAATCAAACGGATAGTTTTTTTTGATATTTTCCACAAAAATTTTGCCATTTTATAGTTTCTCCATATATGACCATAATGTCAGTAATATGATGCAAGATAAGCCAGCGATAATCGGGGTTATTATCCACGACAATAAAATACGCCCTAACATTTTATATTTCAACCCATATCCACCTTTTGCAAATGAAACACCAATGATAGAGCCAATAATCGCACTGGTCATTGGAACGGGTACCAATGGGAAAGAAGGTAGACCATAATATTCCAATAACATTTTTAATCCACCCCAAGAAAATAAAAATAGTGTTAGGGCACCCGAAAAAACAACGATTAATGCTTCTAAAGGTGTAAGAGGAAATAAACCCGACCCCATTGTGCGAATAACTTTTTTATCTGCTGTAAAAAATCCAATACCGATAGCAATACAAATTAATAAATTAACGCCTAAACTATCCCATCCGCTGGCAGATACAAATGGTGAACTGATGGTGGCAACATTATTGGCACCTAAGGCATATGCCGAAAAAGCACCAACAATAATTAAACCAGCTCTGGTAAATACATCGCGGTATAATAAGGAAATTGGACAATGTTTTAATGTCCAACGCATAATTTTAAATACGATAAAAGCAACGCCAATAGCTAAAAATGGGCTGTATATCCATGCATATATTGTTTTTTGCAAAACGTCTGTATGTTTTAAATTGTTTTGAAAAATACTAAATGCAACGGTGGCACCAACCATGGCTTGGGCAATTGAAACGGGAATACCCTTGTGTGTCATACCCCATAAAACAAAGCCGGCAGATAAAGTAATCAAAAAGGCGTCAGCCATGGTTTTGGGGCTACCTAATTGTAACATACTGGATGAAGTACCAGAACCACTGATAATGGCGCCCAAAACCACAAATAAGATGGCAATAAAGGTTGCTGTGCGCATGCTGACCATACGGGTAAAAAGAGCTGCTCCGAACAAATTACTGATGTTGTTTCGTCCGAATATTAATGCCAAAAATAATCCGCCAATAAAAAAGAATGCGCTCATTTGTTTCCTTTACAGTGCGTGTTTTGCTGACATAACTTGTAATCTGTCTGTGATATCTTCAGCACGATCAGATATACTTTCAATGCAATCTATCATATCACGTAATTGCAATTTGTGTGCTAGTTCAATTTTTTTATCAGTAAAAATTTGACGTTTTAACTCTAATACTTTTAAGTCAATTTTGTGTTCCAAATCGGATACTAAGATAGCATGTTGAGTTAATACTTCGCCCGAGAAAAAACATCTGGCAGCTTCAATTAACGCATCGGCACAATCGGCAGTTGGTTTTAATAAAGAGCGAATGTTTTCACGGTATTTTTCTGGTATTTGAATTTGTTCGGCAGATAATTTCAGCATATTGTCTTCATAGGCGTTAATAACACGATCACACCCTTCTAGTAAGCGTAAAATATCTGAACGAACATCGGGTAAAATCATTTGTGTATATAAACCGATTTCCACATTCCGTCGTAGTTCATCATTTTTGGCTTCGTGGCTACTGACTTGTTCGCAAACACTGTTAAATTCTGCAGTCGCACCTTTACTCAGATATATTTCAAAGCCCAAAGCAAATAAAAAACCGCTGTGTACAATATTGGATAAAAATTCGGATATTTTTGTTTCTACCTCTTTTGTGCGTTTAAACAAAACAAATTGGTGTTCTGCCATTTTAATCCTCCTTTTTTAAGCCTGCCAAACAAGAGCGCATAAAACCGTCTAGGTCTCCATCCAATACACCAGATGTATCTGATGTTTCATAACCGGTACGTAAATCTTTAACCATTTGATAAGGTTGTAAAACATACGAGCGAATTTGATTCCCCCATCCATTGTCACCTTTGGATGCTTCAATAGCGCCTTGTGCTTCTTGACGTTTTTTTAATTCCAATTCATATAATCTGGAACGCAACATTGCCCAAGCTTCATCTTTGTTTTGAAATTGAGAGCGTCCAGTTTGACTTTGTACTACAATACCTGTTGGTATGTGTGTAATACGAACAGCACTTTCCGTTCTGTTAACGTGTTGTCCACCAGCGCCACTGGCACGATATAAATCAATGCGACAATCGGCTGGATTAATGTCAATTTGAATGGAATCATCAATAACTGGATAAACCCAAACCGAAGCAAAGCTGGTATGTCGTCTGGCGTTAGAATCAAACGGAGAAATGCGCACCAATCGATGAACGCCGGATTCATTTTTTAACCATCCATAGGCGTTGTATCCAGACACTTTAATTGTTGCTGATTTAATACCCGCTTCATCACCGATACTTTCTTCATTAAGAGATACTTTATATCCTTTTTTTTCAGCCCAGCGGGTAAACATTCTTAATAACATTTGAGCCCAATCTTGTGCTTCCGTTCCACCAGCACCGGCATGAATTTCTAAGAATGTATCATTTTTGTCGGCTTCCCCATTTAATAAGCTTTCTAATTCTGCTTCAGAAACGATTTCTTGTAAAGCGATAAAAGCTTGTTCTGTTTCACTTATCAAATCGGCATCATTTTCCATTTCGGCCAATTCAATCATATCATAGGCATCTGTGATTTGATTTTCTAATGCCATTACTCCATCTAATGCATTAACCAATACATTGCGTTCACTGACTAACTTTTGAGCGTTTTCCGGACTATTCCATAAATCCGGATTAGCAGTTAATGCATCTAATTCTTCACGTCTAAGCAGGGCATTATCCCAGTCAAAGACGCTCCTTCAGCAATAAAATTGCTTGTCTATATTTGTTGTTTAAAGCGATAATTTCGGCTTTCATTTTTTTTCTCCTTATTTAATATAATCCACCAATATCGGGTGTATTTTCATCATCGTGAATTGTAATGTCTTCCCCGATAATTTTTTGTTCTATATCTAGTTGAGTACCAACTCTGAATGCTTCAACAATAATATTGTTGTCGCCAGGTTTGGCGGGTTTTCCTGTTTGCGCATTAACTCTGACCAACTGAACACCTTCTGGTACACGGAATGGAATATCGGGTTCATTTTTTAAAGCTTCACGCATAAAGTCTCTAAAAATTGGTCCAGAAACAGCACCGCCGGTATCATTTGGTCCCAAGGTTGTCGGCACATCGAAACCAACCCAAACACCAACAACTAAGTCAGGTGAAAAACCAACAAACCATGCGTCTAGACTGTCATTTGATGTTCCAGATTTTGCGCCAAGAGTTCGTTTTAAAGAGCGAGCAGCAGAGCCAGTTCCTCGTTGCACAACACCCGTTAGGATGTTAACCATTTGATAAGCCGAAATGGGATCTTGAATTTGTTCTGCATTATCTAAAATTGTTGGTAGAGTATCAGGTGAGGCATTTTCCCCTGAACAATTTTCACACATACGGTTATCGTGTTTGTAAATTGTTTTTCCATCTCTGTCTTGAATGCGGTCAATTAAGTTTGGTGTGATTTTTCGTCCACCATTAACCAGCATAGCATAAGCTGCGGTTAATTTCATGGGGGTTGTTTCACCAGAACCTAAGGCAGTTGATAGTTCTGGCTTTAAATTATCTGAAATGCCAAATTTTTTACCATACGAAATTGCCTTTTCAATACCAATAGCTTGAGCCAATCGAATGGTCATTAGGTTACGAGATTTTTCCAAACCAACGCGCAATGTAGTTGGACCATAAAAAACTTTGCTATAGTTTTTCGGTTTCCATTTGCTGCCATCGGGTAATTCCATTACAATTGGTGCATCTAAAATTAAGCTGGATGGAGTATATCCAGAATCAAGTGCTGCCAAATAAACAAAAGGTTTAAAGGATGAACCAGGTTGACGCTTGGCTTGAACAGCTCTGTTAAATTGATTCTTCTTAAATGAAAATCCTCCAACCATCGCTAGAACTCGGCCAGTATGGGGATTGATAGCAACTAATGCGCCTTCAACTTTTGGCATTTGTTGCAATAAATATGTTCCTTTTTCTTTCTTTTTAGGTTGAACAAATATAACATCACCGACATGTAATGTTGACAGTAAATGCATCGGTTCTTTTGAAATTTTCCCTTCGGGTAGTGGTTGCTTAGCCCATTTCATATCGTCGGCATAAATATTTCCAATTGTATCGTTTTGTAATTGAATTTTAGCAACATCATCAGATACACTTAAAACAACACCATATTCCCAATCATCTGGTGTGTAGGGAGGTAAGTCCATTTTTTTGAAAGCTTCATGCCAATCTTTTGTCATATCTAATGTTGTAATTGCCCCCCTCCAACCATGACGTTTATCATAGGCTAATAAACCACTTTGTAAAGCTTCTGTTGCGGCATTTTGTAATTTGGGATCTAATGAGGTTCTAATTGATAGTCCGCCATTATACATAGCTTCATCTCCATATTGAGATGACACAAAACGACGTACTTCTTCTGAATAAAAACCTGCGTTTTTCAAAAGTCGTTCATCTCGATTAACCATTTGAATGTTTTCTTCGCAAGCTGTTAAATAGTCTTCTTTTGTGATAACACCATCTTCAAGCATGCGTTTCAAAACCCAATTGCGTCTTTCTGTTGCTTGGGGTTTGCGTTTAATGGGGTGATAGTTATTTGGGCCTTTGGGCAGGGCTGCTAAAAATGCCATTTCTCCAAGTGTTAATTCCTCCATGGATTTATTAAAATAATTAAGCGCGGCAGCCGCTACACCATAAGAGCCAACCCCTAAATAAATTTCATTTAAATATAACTCTAAAATGTGGTCTTTTGTGAAGGCTTGTTCTATGCGTCTGGCAAGAAGGGCCTCTTTTATTTTTCTGCTAATTTTTTGTTCGGATGTTAACAAAAAGTTTTTTGCAACTTGTTGAGTAATAGTGGAGGCACCAACAGGTCTGCGACCTGTTCCCCAGTTTTTTATATTGACAATAACAGCACGGACCAATCCGGTCATGTCGATGCCGCCATGTGTATAGAAGTTTTTATCTTCAGCCGAAATAAAGGCTTGACGTAATAAAGGTGGGATATTTTCAACAGGTACAAAAACGCGTTTTTCATTAGCATATTCAGCTAATAATGAACCATCGTTAGCATATAAACGACTGGTTATTTGGGGTTTGTATACTTCAAGTTGTTGATAATCTGGAAGACCAGCGGAAAAAGTTAAGATAACGGCGAAAATAGCGGTAAAAGCTATTAAACATCCAAAGAAAAATAAACTTACCAATATTGATAGTATACGCATTTTATGTCCTGCTTTTTGTTGTTTTGATGTGATTTTTTTATCAATTTTATGTGTAAATACAATTTTCTATATCATACTCGTTTTTAATGAAAAATTCAAGTCCTTTTGCTGTGTTTTTGGTAAAATTATTGACATGGTGTTATTCTTGTGTTAAAGTGTGCAAAAACAAATAAAGGAAAGCCACTTCGTGAAAACAGTTATTCAACGCGTTAATCATTCTTCAGTGTCTGTTGATGGACAAATTGTTGGTCAAATTAATACGGGATTGTGTGTTTTGGTTGGCGCCGAGCCTGAAGATACCCAAAAAGATGTAGATTGGATGACTAATAAATTAGTGAATTTACGTATTTTTGAAGATGAAAACGGCAAAATGAATCAATCGTTATTGGATATTAATGGTGGTATTTTATTAGTATCTCAATTTACATTGTTGGCTGATTGTTCGGCTGGCAGAAGACCTTCGTTTATCGGTGCTGGTAACCCAGAGAAAGCTAAGGAAATTTTTGATGCTTTGGTGCAAAAGGTTAAACAATTAAATGTTTATGTTCAAACTGGTGTTTTTGGTGCTGATATGACGGTTCAAATTGAAAACAATGGCCCAGCCACTTTTATATTGGAAAGTCCTAAAAAATGATAAAGACAAATTATGAAATAACTCAAGTTGATGAAGTATTAAAACGTCAAACAGCCGAAAATCGCCCTGATTTAAAAGGGGCTAGATTAGAACGCTTTTTGGCAGAGGCGGCTAATTTACGCCGGAATTTAGCCTTGCGAAAAAAACAACAACGTGAAAGAGATGAAAAATGTATGCATTCAAAATAACTGGTGGTACATCATTAAAGGGTATGATTGAAGTTAAAGGTGCTAAAAATGCCGTTTTGCCAATGATGGCTGCGGCTTTATTAACAGATGAGCCTGTAACATTAACTAATATTTCATATTTGTCAGATGTTAAAATTCAATCTCAATTGTTGGAGTCGTTAGGGGTTAAAATTACTCATAATGAAGACAGTATTACCTTGCAAGCCGACACTATTACAAACTTTCGTGCCGATTATGAATTTGTATCAAAAATGCGTGCTTCTTTTTGGGTGTTAGGTCCATTAGTCGGTCGTTTTGGAGAGGCCGCTGTTTCGTTGCCGGGAGGATGTGCTATTGGTGCTAGACCTAGCGATATCTATTTTGCTGCGCTGGAAAGTATGGGGGCAATGGTTGATATTGAAAATGGATATGTAATTGCTAAAGGGCCATTGCATGGGGCCGATGTATCCTTTCGTCGGATTTCTGTTGGTGCAACTCATAACACGATTATGGCTGCTGTGTTAACACCGGGGGTGACAACAATTTATAATGCAGCTAGAGAGCCAGAAGTTGTTGACTTAATTAATTTGCTGAATAAAATGGGGGCGAAAATTGAAGGGGCTGGCACAAACAAAATTACGGTTACGGGCGTTGAAAAATTGCATGGCGCCACACATTCTGTTGTGACAGATCGCATTGAAACGGCTAGTTTTGCCATTGCTGCAGCTTTAACAAAAGGCAATATATTCATCAAAGGTGGCCGTCAAGATTTAATTGAACCGATTGCCAATATTTTGCAAATGTGTGATGTTAATTTGACACAAACATCTGAAGGATTATGGGTAGATGGTCAAAATGCTGTTTTACGTCCAACAACGATTACAACATCAGAATACCCCGGTTTTCCAACAGATGTACAATCACCTATGACAACCTTATTAGCTTTGGCAGACGGCACTTCCTATATTGAAGAACGCATTTATGAAAATCGTTTTATGCATGTGCCTGAACTCAACCGAATGGGTTCTCGTATTTTAGTCCTGCCAAATGATACTATTCGCATTCATGGAGTAAATAAATTATCTGGCGCCACAGTTATGTCTTCGGATTTGCGTGGTGGTATGGCATTGGTGTTGGCAGCATTGGTGGCAAAGGGTGAGACAATTGTTAAACGTATTTACCATATTGAGCGAGGGTATTATAAATTAGAAGAACGGTTGGCTGCCTTAGGTGCAAAAATTGAACGCGTTCATTTAGAAAACTAGAAAAATTTGTTATCGTTTAAAGAGGGGGGTGAGAGAATGCCCCTTTTTTTGGAAATAAAAGAAAACCGCCGATGATGAATCGGCGGCTGTTATTTTTCAAGATAGAAAAACTATTTCAATTCACCGCTTTTATAGCGTTTTGCCATATCAGCAAGAGCGATAGGTTTGATGTGACTGGCTTGACCAGCAGCACCGAATTCTACATAACGTGCTTCACATACTTTTTGTTGAGCTTCTAAAGCTGGTTTCAAGTATTTGCGTGGATCAAATTCTGCTGGTTTTTCTGTAAACATTTTACGGATAGCACCCGTCATAGCCATACGCAAGTCGGTATCAACGTTAACTTTGCGAACACCGTGCTTGATGGCTTCTTGAATTTCTTCAACGGGTACACCGTATGTTTGAGGCATTTGACCACCATAAGCATTGATAATATCTTGTAAATCTTGTGGAACGGAAGAAGAACCATGCATTACCAAGTGTGTATGCGGTAATTTTTCGTGGATTTTCTTGATTGTATCAATGGACAAGATAGCGCCGTCTGGTTTGCGAGTGAATTTATACGCACCATGGCTTGTACCAATAGCAACAGCTAAAGCATCTACATGTGTTTCAGCAACAAATTTAACGGCATCTTCTGGATCTGTTAATAATTTGGATTTATCAATAGCGCCATCAAAGCCGTGACCATCTTCTTTTTCGCCTTTTCCTGTTTCCAAAGAACCGATAACGCCGAGTTCACCTTCAACAGATACACCAATATCGTGAGCTACTGTTACAACTTTCTTTGTTACTTCAGCATTGTATTCGTGACTTGCTGGTTGACCGTCTTCTGTCAAAGAGCCATCCATCATCACAGATGTGAAGCCATTCATCATAGCGGAATAACAAACAGATGGTGTTGGGCCGTGGTCTTGGTGAACACAGATTGGTAAATCTGGATACATTTCTGTGGCAGCCATCATTAAGTGTTTTAACATGGAGTCATGAGCATAAGCACGAGCGCCTTTGGATGCTTGGATAATGACAGGAGCATCTGTTTTTTTAGCGGCAGCTAAAATCGCCAACACTTGTTCCATGTTGTTAACGTTAAATGCCGGAATACCATAACCGTGTTCTGCGGCATCATCCAAAAGTTGTCTTAAAGAAACTAAAGCCATTTTTTTATCCTTTCTGTTAATGTTTATAATGCATGTTTTATAGCATAAAAAAAAAAATCAGTCTAGTGTTTTTTCTAGAACATATGTTTTGCTGGATTTTGGGTTAAATAAAAACACCACAACAGGTATCTGATGTGGTGTTTGAATATGATTTTAATTTATTCTTCAATAACTTCAGAACGGTGTATAAATCTAACAATTTTATCGTTCCCTCTTTTTCCTCTTATGCAGTTGTCACACACTACTTCAGAGATTAATTTACCATCAGCTTTTGTTAAGAGATAGTTTACAGCTCGAAAATTTACGTTGTAAAGCGTAAAGATTAGTGTTGAATCCGCAATTTCACCTTCATCGGTGTATGTATTTTCTATTTTGATATCGACCGGATCTCCTAGTGCCAGTTGAATCACCCCATCATTACAAGAAGAAAAATCACCCTTTGTGCATAAATCAGCATGGTCAGTCTTTGCATTGCTCCACCCATCTCGTCTCCAAGAGTTTATATCAATAATGCCCTGGATTATTTCCATAACTTGTTCTTGTGTTTGACTGGCTTTCCACATATTGGTGGCTGTATTAATGCCGGCGATAGCACCTACAGTAATCATTGTGATGATGCCAATTGTTCCCAACATCTCAATTAAACTGCGTCCACTTTCATTGTTAGGTTGAGGCATCGTTCGTGAAAAGTAAGAAATATCTTTGATTGTCATAATAAAACTCCTTTATCCTTTCTTACCATTATACATCAAAAATTGTTTCAGGACAAGGTTTTTGTTTTGTGAAAAGCCATTGTTTGCCCATATTGTTTCAGCAATTTTTAAACATTCTTGTATTTGAGGACCGTGTGGATAGCCCAAATCAATAAAGTCTTGTCCTCTTATGGGAAATATTGGGGTCTCCAGAGACAATAACGTTTTTGCTGTTTTTTTTGATATATTTTTTCTTATTAAGGCTTGATATACATGAAAATGGTAAACGCGTTTTCCTAAGTGAAATAAATTTAACTTTTCAGTTGTTAAATCATCGGATATATAAACGTTTTGGTTAAAACAAGAAAGTAGTTTTTTTTGTGTTTTTGATAGAGTGAGATGAATAGGGTCGCCTTGTGTTAAAACGGCTAATTTTTCTTCAATATCTGCATGGGGGTAGACCTTTAATAGATGGGATAAATTCGAAATATTTGCTGTGGGTAATATGTAGCGCAAAACATTTGTTTGTTGCATTAATGATAATGTTTTATCGCAGTTTGGTAATAATAAAATGGCAAAAAATTCATATCGTTTGCGTTCAGATGAAATGGTGTTTAATTTGTTGGCGTATGTTGTGCAAGCTGTAATGGCCTCTTCATTAATTGGACCGTGCCCCAATTTTGACCAAAAACGGAAATAGCGTAAAATACGCAGATAATCTTCTTGCACGCGTTCTGAGGCGGATCCAATAAAACGAACGTAATGGTGTTTTAAATCATTTTGCCCGTTGGTGTAATCGTAAATAACGCCATTCTTGTCCATATATAATGAGTTGATCGTAAAATCACGGCGTTTTGCGTCTTGTTCATATGAATTTGTAAAAGATACTTTTGCGTGGCGTCCATCAGTTTCGATGTCGGTTCTGAGTGTGGTGATTTCATAGGGTTTATGATTAACAATTGCCATAATGGTGCCGTGTTCAATACCAGTAGTCATAGTGCGTATTTTTGCGGTTGTTAAGCGTGATAAAACATCTGCTGGTGTTAATTCTGTTGCAATATCGATGTCGTTAATTGCAGAGCCTTGAAGGGCATCTCGTACTGCGCCGCCAACAACACGGGCTTTGTTGTCCAATAAATCAATTAAAAATAAAACATCCTTAGTTAAAATACATTTCATGATATTAGTATATGCAATAAATACTTGCGATTCAAGATAAAAAAGAGTATAATGCGTGCCATGATGATAACAACAACAGAAAAATTAACCGAAGTATGTAACCGTTTTGCACAGTTACCCTTTATAACGTTAGATACAGAATTTATTAGAGAAAAAACATATTGGCCTGTTTTGTGTTTGATACAAATTGCCTCAAAAGAGGAGGCTTATTGTATTGATCCACTATCAGAGGGGATTGATTTAACCCCTTTGTTTGGATTGCTACAAAATGAAAATGTGGTAAAAGTTTTTCATGCTGCTCGTCAAGATTTGGAAATTTTTTATCATTTAATGGGTAAAATTCCAACACCTTTATTTGATACGCAAGTGGCGGCTATGGTGTGTGGTTTTGGTGAAAGTGTCAGCTATCAACAGTTGGTTCAAGAATTAACAAATACAGCTATTGATAAAAGTATGCGCTATACGGATTGGTCAAAGCGTCCATTGACAGACAAACAAACGGCATATGCACTGCATGATGTAACACATTTAGTTAATGTTTATGAAAAAATATTAGAACGCTTATCAAATAATGGGAGAGAAGAATGGCTTGTTGAAGAAATGGCTGTTTTGAGTAATCCTGAAACATATGAGGTTAGCAATGATAAAGCTTGGATGCGCATCAAATGTCACTTAACGAATGCTCGACAAATTCATGTGTTTGCTAGAATTTGTGAGTGGCGAGAAAAAACAGCAAAGCTTAAAAATCGACCACGTCGTCATATTATGAAAGATGATACAATACAAGAGTTGGCTGTAGCACATCCTATTTCATCTGAACAAATGGAGTTATTGCGTTCTTTGCCGAATGGTTTTTCTAAGAGTGCTTATGGTATGGAATTGATAGATGTTATTTCCACAGCGATGACGGAAGAGGTTCAGAAATATGAGGCGCCAGAAAAGCGCAAGGGATTAACCAAT
This sequence comes from Alphaproteobacteria bacterium, assembly GCA_017559525.1. GTDB lineage: Bacteria > Pseudomonadota > Alphaproteobacteria > CAAHEQ01 > UBA3637 > UBA7488. Next base: position 14,634 of record JAFYRI010000006.1, read on the forward strand.
TCTCAAAAAAATATTGGAGAATTGGTGCGATTGCTATTGGCTGTTGTTAGTGATAATTTGGGGGTTGCGCCTAAGATTATTGCGGGAACAGATGATATCGTTGATGTTGTTGTAGGGCGATCTGGTTCAAAAACAATGAGAGGGTGGCGATATGATATTTTTGGTCGTTATGTGGAGGCTTTAAAAGAGGGAAAATTGTCATTTTCATATGATCCAAAGTGTCGCCGTGTGAAAATAAATGATTTGTCTTAAATTTTAAAAGAGATTCTAAAGGGTCTCTTTTTTAATATCAAAAGAAGGTCTTGCCTTTCATACATTCTTGTGTTATAATGAAACTGTTGGTTTTGGCCGACTATAATGCTAAACGAAAAACGGCATAGATGTTGTGGACTCGGGGGCGGTACCCGACACCTCCACCATTTCAATGGTATTGTTTATGGGGGTGAACTAGGATCGACACGCATAGTAAAGGTTTCTTCTTGCATTCGGTATGGTACCACCGTTATCGGGCTGAAAAATATAAACGCAAATGATAATTTTGCTCCGGTCGCTATGGCCGCTTAATTTTAGGCGTCCTATGACCATCAATCCCTAGCCAATATGAGCGGCTAGGTGGGGGCAGGGGGGTCCTAGCAACAGAAATCCTCCACTTTTTTTATGAGGATACAAATGACAATCAATTACAATATGTATGTACAACGTGCAATGCGGACCATTATTCGTGATATTTTATCTGATGCAATGGAAAATGGGTTGCAAGGTGAATCACATTTTTTTATCACATTTCAAACGGATCGAGAAGATGTTAAATTGCCACCTTATGTGTGTGCAAAATATCCTCAACAAATGAGTATTATTTTACAACATCAATATGAAAATTTAAATGTTGGATTAGACGGTTTTAGTGTTGAATTGGCTTTTGGTGGAGTTCCAGCAACAATTTATGTTCCTTATACGGCAATTATTCAATTTGCAGACCCATCTTGTGAATTTGGTTTGGTGTTGGAACCAGAACGTTTAGAGACAGTGCAAACAGCCCATAAAATAGAAACAGTGACGACAGCTGAAGTGATTGATTTGGAGGCATTACGTAAAAAATGAGCAAGCCACAAAAACATTCTGTATTAATTCATTCGCATCGTACCAGTTTTACTTTGGAAGATGAATTTTGGATTGCTTTTCAAGAAATTGCTGATAAGCGTGGTCAATCTATAGGTAGCTTGATTACTGAAATTGATGATAATCGCAAGACCAATTTGTCTTGTGCAATACGGGTATTTGTTTTGAAAACGTTACAAGAAATAATAAATCAAAAACAATCCTAAGGCAACACGGTAAATAGCAAAGATGGCAAAGCTGGCTGTTTTGACCCATTTCATTAAAAACCAAACGGCAAACAAACCAAAGATGGCGGACAGCCCCATACCTAGTAGTAAATCAACGTTGAGTAATTGGTCTGTGGTATGATTTAATATGCTTTGTCCCAATATATAAATAGCTCCAAGTCCAATGGTTGGAATAGATAATAACATCGAAAAGCGAGCAGCTTCAGTGCGATTAATATGTAAAGCTCGGGCACATGTTATTGTAATGCCCGATCGGCTTGTGCCAGGAATAAGAGCAAGTATTTGGGCTAGTCCAATATAAAAAGCCCCTTTAGTCGTTAATTTGCCAAGAGTTTTGTTTTTTGGGTAAACTTTGTCTACCCACCATAATAATGTCCCAAAGAAAATGGCTGTAAAAGCTATGACAAAGGGATTGCGCAAAGTTGTTTCGATAATAGTTTTACCAAAAAAACCGGCAACGACAACGGGAATGGTTGCAACACATAAATGTGTAAATAATGTGCGGGTTGGTCCTTTGTGCCAGATATCAGTTAACAGGCGATAAATGTCTTTGTGAAAATAGGCAATAACAGCCATTAATGTTCCAGCATGTAAGGCAACATCCGTGGCCAATGTTTGATTTGAAAAGCCAAAACTATCGGCCAAAATTAAATGACCAGATGAACTGACGGGTAAAAACTCCGTCATGCTTTGGATAAAAGAAAGTAGAAACATTTCAAACATGCTTGTCAGTGTAAGGCGAATTGTTTTTTAAGTCAAGTGAAAGAATTTTTTGCTTGTTTTAATATTTGGTAATCGGATGCGTTTTTTCTTGCACTTTGGGTGTGAATTTGGTAAAACAATTCTATCATTTAACAATAAGGAGAAAAAAATGAGCTATAAAACATTATCTGATTTTGATTTTCAAGGTAAAACCGTTTTTGTTCGCGCTGACTTGAACGTACCGGCTAAAGATGGCGTTATCACAGACATGACACGTATTGATCGTTTTGTTCCAACATTAAAAGAAATTGCTGAAAAAGGTGGTCGTGTTGTTGTGGCTTCTCACTTTGGTCGCCCAAAAGGTGAGAAAAAGGCCGAATTTTCTATGGCATTTTTAAAACCGGCTTTGGAAAGCGCTAGTGGGTTACATGTGGTATTTGTTGATGATTGTATTGGTGAAGCCCGTGATGAAGCCATCAATGCTATGGAAAACGGTGATGTTGTTTTGTTAGAAAACTTGCGTTTTTATGCCGGTGAAGAAAAAAATGATAAAGAATTTGCTGAAAGTTTAGCTAGTGGTATTGATATCTATATTAATGATGCTTTCTCAACAGCTCACCGTGCACACGCCTCTACAGAAGGTATGGCTCACTTGTTGCCAAGAGGTGCTGGTCGCTTGATGCAAGAAGAATTGGAAGCTTTGGATAAAGCTTTGGGTAATCCACAGCGTCCAGCTGTTGCTTTGGTTGGTGGTTCCAAAGTATCTACAAAATTAGAACTTTTGAGTAACTTAGTTAAAAAAGTTGATTATTTGTGCATCGGTGGTGGTATGGCTCATACATTCTTGGCTGCCACAGGTATCCCAATGGGAGAGGGTTCTTTGGTTGAAGAAGGTATGATTGATACAGCTAAATCCATTATGGAAAATGCTGGTTCTTGCAAAATTGTATTGCCAGTGGATTTGACATGGGCAGATCAATTCGGTGAAGGCCAAGAAGCTCATGTATCTGATGCCGATAAAGTACCTGCTGGTAAAGTATTGATGGATATTGGTCCAAAATCTGCCGAAGAATTTATTGCCGTTATTGAAAAATGCAATACAATGATTTGGAATGGCCCTGTTGGTGCTTTTGAGATCAAACCATTTGATACGCAAACAAATGCAATTGCTCGTGCCGTTTCCCGTTTGACAAGTGAAGGTAAATTAACTTCCGTTGCTGGCGGTGGTGATACGGTATCTGCCCTTAAAAAAGCAGGCGTAGAACCAGATTTGACATATGTGTCAGCCGCCGGTGGCGCTTTCTTAGAATGGATGGAAGGTAAATCTTTACCAGGTGTTGCCATTTTGGAAAAATAAATTTTATTTTGTGCCGAAAAGACCTCCGTTTGGGGGTCTTTTTTGTTGTCTTTTTATGGATAGGGATAACTTATTTTTTGTAATTATTTGACACGCAAAAAAAAAAATGGTATGCTGAGCATATCTGATTAATTGTGATGGAGTTAAAAATGTCAAATAAAGTGATTTTGTGGGATTGGGATAATACTTTGGCCGATACGTTTGGCGCTATTTTTGCGGCTCAAAATGATGCGCGTGTGCAATACGGGTTGACGCCTTGGACAAAAGAAGAAAGTAAGGCCGCTATGAATATGTCCGGTCGCAATTTGATTAAGGATGTGTTCGGGGCAGATAAAGCCGCCGAGGTGCGAGCTTATTTTTTAAGCCGTTATGCCGAACATGCCGATGCTTTGGAATTAAAGGCAGGCGCTAAAGAAATTTTAAAAACGGCTAAAGAACTTGGCTTCATCAACATTTTGGCCAGCAACAAAGCCGGTCCGATTTTGCGTAATGAAGTCGTTGCAATGGGTGTTGATAAGTATTTTGATAAATTAATCGGAGCAGAGGAGGCTGATGAGGATAAACCATCAAAGGTATTTACGGATACGGCTTTGAAAGGATTTGATGTTCAAAAAATTATCAGTATCGGTGATGGAAAAGCCGACATTCAAATGGCCCACAATTATGATGGGGGTATTGGTATTTTGGTGTGGACAAATCCAAACGGTACCGAATTTGCTGAAATTAAGCCCAATTATGCCGTGGCGACTTTGGCTGAGGCGGCTGATATTTTGAAAACAATATAAGGAGGTTTTATGAAGCAAGTTCCGAAATGTATTATTTTTGATTGGGATGGCACATTAGTTGGGTGTGAACAATTGGTGCATGCGGCATACGTGTTGACATTGGATAAACTGGAGGATAAAAAAGCCTCCTCTTGGACACCGGAACAAACACATGCCCAAAATGGCAAAACACGTGCGGAGATTTTTGAGAATGCGGATATTTGGGGCGAAAAAGGGGGAAAGGCTCAAGAGATTTTTTATCACATTTATCCACGTTTACAACAAGGCGATAAACAATTGGTCGGTCGTTTTGAATGTATCAGTGGTACAACATTAAACCCGTTAACTGTTTTTGAGGGCGCTAAAGAGGTTGTACTCTCTCTTAAACGGCAAATGCCTAAGACTCGGATTGTTTTATTGGGAGCCAAAACACAAGAATTATTGGAAAAAGAAGTGCAGGAAGCCGGTTTTGAGGGATTATTTGATGCTGTTTTGGGAAATACGGGTAATCCGATAACGGATAAGCCGAATAAAGGTGCTTTTGACAGAGCCGTTCAAGGATTAAGTATCGCTGATAAAACGGCAGATGTTCTCTATGTTGGAGATAATCCCCAAAATGATACGGCATTTGCAAATGCTTGGGGTGCCGATATTAAAATTGTTCAGCCCAAAAAGGATAAAACGGTATTATATGTATTAAAATCCGAATTTGAACAAACATATCCGATTTGTGGTAAAGATAATGTTTGGCACAGGTCTTTAATGCCACAAAATGTACGCTAGTTTATATAAATATGTCAAAGGATATGATTTTTTTGCTTGACGAATGGGGCATAATATGGTATGGTACACGCGTTATCATTAGATAATAGATGTTTGTATTTTTTTAGTCTCCCTATATGACAAACATCTTGTGAACAGAGGGTCCCCCCTTTTATGCCTTCTGTTCACCCCTCCTCCTTAACGGACTCTTTTTAAGAGTCCTTTTTTTATCGATAGGATCGCATCAAACCCACTAGTTCCCCTTGAATTTCAACGCGATCTGCGGAGAAAATACGTGTTTCATAATTGGGGTTGGCTGGTTCTAAGGCAACCGATGATCCGTTGGCGCGAATGCGTTTTAATGTTACTTCATATCCATCAATCAGAGCAACAACAATGGTGCCGTTTGGAACACGATCTGTTTTGCGAATAATAACTGTATCACCATCCATAATACCGGCATCTCTCATAGAATCACCATCAACAGTTAAGGCATAATGATCGCCAAGTCCCATCATATGAGATGGAACGGATACGGTTTCAGATGGATAGCGAATCGCCTCAATTGGTAAGCCGGCGGCGATTCGGCCACACAAAGGGATTGGCATGATATCATCGTTTGCAATAGGTTTTAATGTGTTGACACGTTCTTTTTTTGTTGGCAAAGTTAGAACCTCTAAAGCTCGTGCTTTGTTGTGTAATCTTTTGATAAAACGACGATTTTCAAGTTCTCCAAGTAAACGATGGACGCCAGATTTTGATTTTAATCCCAGATGATCTTTCATTTCATCGAAAGAAGGGCAAACGCCAGTTTCTTTAAAAGTTGTATCTAAAAAAATTAGTAAATCATGTTGTTTTTGTGTCAGCATGTCGCCTCCTTATGTTCTTGTTTTGTTCTAATTTATCAGAGTAAAAAATCCTTGTCAATACATAAGTTATCGAAAAAAGTTTTTTGTGTAAAATTTATAAAATTAAAAATTACTTGACAAAAAATATAATAGGTGTTAAAATATCTTCAACAAACAAAGGTGGAACATGTCATTACAATTTTATTTACATGCGGATTCAACAAATCAAAAGGCGTTAAAGGCTGTTCAATTATTGCGTGACAAGTATACAAATAAAGCGGTCTCGTTGGAGGATGCAGATGTAATTATTGCCTTGGGCGGAGATGGCACAACATTAGATGCTTTGCGGTTAGGTTTAAAGCATGGCAAAAAGGTATATGGTATGAATTTGGGGCATGTCGGGGCATATCAAAATAAATTTGAAGTTCAAAACCTAATGGAACGTATTGAACGCGCTTCCGAATTAAAATTACATCCCTTAACGGCTCAGGCAATAAAGTTGGATGATAGCATTATTCAAGCAGATGCATGGAATGAAATTTATGTGCGCAGTGGCGATAATCCTCAGCAAGCACGATTGGTGGGCTATGTGGATGGATGGAAGTTACCTTTTTGTGTTTGTGGTGATGGGTATTTATTAGCTACTCCATTGGGGAGTCTTGCTTATAATTTAGCTGCTGGTGGTCATAAATTACATTTTCGTGAAAATTTATTGGCCAGTACAGCAATTGCTGCCAGTCGAGGGGTCAGTGATATTTTGCCGGACCATACGCGCATTCATTTAGAGGTTAAAGATCCGGTTAAAAGATGTGTATCATTAGTTGCCGATAATCAATTGATGGGCAAAGTTAAATCTTGTGATATCTTTCAAGATTTTTCCAGATCCGTTTCATTGTTGTGGGATCCGGAAAAAATCAATCAAGTTGAAATGAAGGGACAACAAACACTAAAAGAACGTCCTGTGTTTGTTTCAAAGGCATTACAAAATAACGGTTATTATCACGATCAGTATTTGCGAGCTTAACGTTATATTAACATGTCAATGCGTGAACGGCTAATCCTGCCAGTGATGTTTCTTTATATTTTTCTGGTAGATTTTTACCCGTTTCATACATGGTTTTGATAACGCTATCCAAACTGACTAAATGGTTGCCATTCCCTCTGAGCGCCATACGAGCGGCATTAACCGCTTTAACGGCGGCGATTGCATTGCGTTCGATGCATGGAACCTGAACTAATCCGCAAACAGGGTCGCATGTTAATCCCAAATTGTGTTCCATTGCAATTTCAGCAGCGTTTTCAATTTGATCTATTGTACCACCTAAGGCCGCTGTTAACCCTGCTGCCGCCATGGAACAAGCAACACCGACTTCACCTTGGCAACCAACTTCAGCACCAGAAATTGAGGCGTTTGTACGATATAAACTGCAAATAGCAGATGCGGTTAATAAGAAAATACCCTTACCAAGCATTAAATCAAACGGAGATTTTTTGGAGGCAAAGCGTTCAAAATAACGTAAAACAGCTGGTAAAATACCTGCGGACCCCATTGTTGGTGCAGTGACAACTTGTCCGCCGACGGCATTTTCTTCTGCAACAGCAAAAGCCCATAAATTAATCCAATCAATAATCATCAATGGGTCTTCGTCGTTAGCGTGGAATTTTTCCTCTAATCTGCGATAGATAATTGGTGCACGGCGTTGAATATTTAATCCACCTGGAAGTGTTCCTTCTGTTACGCACCCACGTTCAATGCCGGTTTGCATAATTTTATCAATTAAAATCAAATAATCTTTGATTTCATTAAATGTCTTTGTTGCTTCTTCGTTTTTGAACACCACATCGGCGATAGATAAATTGTGTGTTTTGCATTGCTCAATTAATTCGGCGCATGTGCTGAATGGATAAGGAACGTCTGTTTGAACGTGTACAGGAGGTTTACCCATTTCATCTGAACGACAAACGGTTCCTCCGCCAATGGAAAAATAGGTTTCTGTTGCTAATTCTTTTCCGGTTTCATCGGTGGCAATAAATGTCATACCATTTGAATGTTGAGGCAAAAACGTTTCTTTGTCCAAAATGATATCTCGTGTGATGGAAAAGGGAATATCTTTTGTTTCACCTAATTTCAGTTGTCCAGAGGATTGAACTGAACCGATGTAATCTTGTGATAAATCCATTGTGTCGGCATGCAATCCCATTAACCCATAAACAATAGCAGTGGGGGTGCCGTGCCCTACGCCGGTGAGTGCCAAAGAGCCATAAAGTGTTGTTTTGACTTGAGCCACTTTTTTAATCAGACGTTTTTTGCGAAGTGTTTCAATAAAACGGCCAGCGGCACGCATTGGGCCAACGGTGTGAGAACTAGATGGTCCAATACCGATAGAAAAGACATCAAATAAACTGTGATACATGATAAACCTCATATGTTATTTCAAACTGTAAAAACAGTATATCAAAAGCCGGCATCTTTGCAAAGGGGAAAATATAAAAGAATTGATAAACGGCCGTTTTTGTGCTATGGTTGAGGCATTAATGAGTTTAGGAGAATGAAAAATGACCATACGGTACAAAGAAAAATATTTTATTATTGAATGTAATGAAAATAATGATGGCAAAGGTTATGCTTTTAAAACAAAGCAAGGTAAGGAATTTGCAAGGGGAAGTACTTATTGTTCCGGCGATAATAATCCAAGATATTTTGCTGTTGAAAATGAAGAAGGATTGTGGACGTTATATGATAGAAATGGTCAGCCGGTAAAGGGGGCTCAAAACGTAAAGCATATCTACTGGAATAAAAAATGTTATGTTGTTGGGTTGGGTGAAAAAAAAACATACATATTTCCGGAATATAAAATAAAGCAAGGATTACGAGGATTGGCAATATGTGGTGCTCTTGTGGTCGCTTATTTGGGTGTTTCGCAAATACACGGATGTTGCGAAAAACAAGCTGAATATGAACAAAAGACACAGATGACCTATTTGGGGATTTCAAACGGTGTGGCTTTGTTTGATACGGATGGCAACAAACAAACAGCAGAGGTTGTGTCGGATACTCTGTTAAGACATCAGGTCGGTTATTTATATGGATGTGAAGGGCAAACACATTCTATTGCACAGTGGAAGGAAATTAGTCAAATTCACATGTTTGAAAATATACGTTAAGATATGTATTGCAAAATAAAAATCCCTTGAATGTAAACGAGGGATTTTTTTTAATTTCCCGTTAATAAAATGTGCAAAATAAAAAACATTGACAAATTAAATTTGATGTGTTATAATATATAACATCATTTAAGTAAGAGGAGGTTTTGCAGTGTTTAATGTCTTAGTAAATCAAGATAAACACTCTTATAAAGATATTGTTGGGCATAAAGAAGAAGGGGTTGTTTTTAATATGTTAAAACCATCGGATAAAGTGATTGGTGAAAATATTGATGTGTCACAAAAGGATGTTCCTTTAGAACGAAAAGAGGTTGAGGAATATTTACCTTGTGGGATAAAAATAGTTAATCGTGATGAGGCGAAAACATTTACAGAATATTTTTTTTCTAAACCAGTTACATTTGCACATAAATGTGAAGAATTAATGATTAATTGCAGTGCAGCAGCAATGTTATCAGGTGTTTTGGCAGCCATAGCTGTTGCTAGTCCTTCTTATATCCCAGCAAATGAAAAAGTTGCATTAGGTTGTCTTGGAGTTATGGGGCTGTGTATGCTTGGTGTCATGATATCTGGTGTTACGGGTGGCGTTAAAGAATGTTTCGATGAACGAAAAAAACGAATGTTACAAGAAAGAATGGAACATACTCGGGATTAATAAATACACCCGAATGTTAAACCGTCTAGAAAATTTTTAAAATATTATTCGCCGATTGAATTGTCGGCGGATAAAAATAATTAGAATATTGCTCTCCATTGTTTGAATATATTGAAAAATTTATATCCAAGATATGATTTATTGATAACAACATTGTTAGATGGTTGTGAAATTAATAAAGGATAATGTTGAAAAATGACTCGAATTTTTTTGAGGATAAACAAAATATATTTAATCCCATCTGTATGCCATATGAAGAATATGCTGGGTATCAGCAAGTAAAAATAAAAAAACAACATATTTGTGATTAAATAATTGCATTTTGTGTTGGGGTATGCCTATAATCAATCCATAAACTTTTATGGAGATAATAAATGGCTAAATTTATTGAAATTGCGGGACGCAAAATTGGTGCAGATTATCCGCCATTGGTTATTGCAGAAATCGGTATTAATCATAATGGTTCTTTGGTTGAAGCGAAAAAATTAGCTGATGCTGCTAAGGCGGCTGGTGCCGAAATTATCAAACACCAAACACATATTGTTGATGCGGAAATGAGTATAATGGCGAAAAAGGCTATTCCAGGAAATTCGCCATATTCTATCTGGGATATTATGGCTAGATGCGCCTTGACGGAAGAAGAAGAAATTGAATTCCAACGTTATGTGGAAAGTTTGGGAATGATTTTTATTTCGACGCCATTTTCTTTTGCGGCCATTGATCGGTTAGAAAAGATGAATGTGCCTGCATATAAAATTGGTTCTGGAGAAATGAACAATTATGAATTTGTAAAATATGTTGCCTCAAAAAACAAACCGGTTATTTTATCTACAGGTATGAATGATATAGAAGCTGTTAAAAAAGCGGTGGCTTGTATTCGCAAGTTTCATGATAATTTTGTGATTATGCACACAACAAATTTATATCCAACAGCGGCTAGACAAATTCGTTTGGGTGCTTTAGAAGAGTTAAAAGCCGTATTCCCAAATGAAATTATTGGATTGTCAGATCATTCTCTCAATAATTTAGCTTGTTTGGCTGCTACAGCTGTAGGGGCTAGCGTTTTAGAACGTCATTTTACAGATACTAAAGATAGATATGGCGAAGATATTATATGTTCTATGGATATAAAAGAATGTCAAGAGTTGATTTCTGATTCTGCTGAAATCGCCCAAATGCGTGGTGGTAAGAAAGAGGCTTTACCCGAAGAACAAGTAACAATTGAGTTTGCTTTTTCTACATTAATTGCAGTGCGAGATATTCCAGTAGGGCACATTATTACACGTGATGATTTAACAACAAAACGCCCTTATTTAAGTGGTATTTTGGCTTCTCAAATTGATGAGGTTATTGGCAAAACAACTACTCAAGAAATTAAGGCGGGCTTTCATTTGCAATGGACGGATATTGCATGATAAATGTTTCGTTTTTATCTGGTACACGTGCTGATTATGGCAAAATAAAACCGTATATTGAATACTTGTTGGAAAAAACAGATGTTCGTATTCATTTGTTTTTAACAGGTATGCAAGTTCAAAGTAAATATGGTAGTACGCATAAAGAAATTGAACAACAATTTGGTTCTTCTTGCCACATTGTATATGATATGGATATGAAAGAAGCCGATACAGCAACGGAAACAGCTCATATTGTCAAATCATATAGCGATCATTTACAATCTGATGAGATTGATTTTGTTTTTATTCATGGAGACAGATCCGAAGCTATGGCAGGGGCTTTGTCGGCTGTTCTGAATAATATTCCGGTTTGTCAAATTGAAGCGGGTGATTTAAGTGGTAGTATCGATGATTCGTTGCGGCATGCAATATCAAAACTCAGTCATCGTTTCTTTGTTGCAGATGAACGAGCCAAATTATTGTTAATGCAAATGGGTGAGGATGAAAACAGTATTTTTATTGTAGGTAATTCCAGCTTGGCTAATATTCCAACGAAGAAAAAAACAAATATGTCTCCTTCTTTATCAGAGGCATATGGAATTCTAATTTATCATCCGACGACAACGTTAAAACCAGATGTTATTCATAATGAAATTAATGCTATTATGAAAGCTTTGGAAAAAGATAGCCGGTCTTATGTTGTGATTATGCCCAACAATGATTTAAATCATGAAGTTATTATGGATGTGTATAATGCATATCAAGATAATCCCAAATTTGTGTTTTTTAAATCTATGCCGTTTTCTGTCTTTCAACGATTGTTAAGTGGTGCAGATGTGTTAATTGGGAATAGTTCGTGCGGTGTGAAAGAAGCGCCATATTTGGGAACAAGTGTTATTGATATTGGAGTTCGCCAACAAAATCGTTATGAGCATTTAAATTTGCCATCATTTAAACATTTAGATGATTTAGCTGATTTATCAAAAGAATTGTCTGAATTATTGTTATCCCCAAAACAAATATCTCATACAAAATATCGAAAACAGTTTTTTGACGCATTAGATGGCATTTTTACGGATGATTTTTGGAAACCAGCATTGCAGAAAAAGTTTATTTTTCGGTAAGGTGTTTTGATATTGTAATAGTATCTAATGATAAAAATATTTAAATAGATGATCTTCGTATATTTTGAGATCATATAAATTGATATAAGTAAATGTTTTGTTGTTTTTAAAATGCGAAATTCATGCGCATGCCATACCCAATTTGACCTGTTGGTGTAACGGTTGGGTGAGATGAAAATGATAAGGTATTATTCATTGGCTTTTCTTCACCCCAAATGAGATTTCCGACTTCTGTAATTGGATCCATTGCCCACAATGCAATAGTCCCCCATGTTTTGGATTCGCCAAGATAACCGCCGTTTTCCAAAATATTGCGTTTAGCTTTGTAAAATGCTTCCCCTAATAAAGCGCCTGCAACAGGTGTGACAATTAAGTCTTGGATGGATGGGCGTTCAGCAAAGGATTCTATCCCGTATTCCCAAAAGAAGGTAGATAAAGCAAATGAATACCAAAAGGATGTATAGGCATCAGCGCCAGCAGAGCGGGCACCCATATAGTAAATAGCGCCAGCATATGGATGTGTAACGTAATTTAAGAATAAATCATCGCTGTCCCAAACTGGAGCATGAGAGACATTTTCCCACCATTTTTTAAAAGGACTTTCCCCATCATCTTCCCAGTTTGTAAAGCTGGTTGGCATCATATATAAAAATCCCATCGTAGCAATGCCCGTTCCGAATAAAACAGCCGTATTTCGACCCAACATTTTTGTGTTTAAATAATTATCATCCAAAGAATAAGGACGTTCATAAATATTGGGGGTTGTTTCTATGATACGAATACGCATGTCCCAATCTTGAGCAGATTGAGCAAAAACAGATATAGGAAACACAACAATGCCGATAACTAAACCGAAAAATTTTTTAAACACGGGGGAAGTGCCTTTCAACATAAATCATAAAAATATATGTTCGTTACCATACTCTTTTTTATATGATTTTGCAAGGAATTTTTTTAAATTGCTGGAGGGATGATATCAATGCATGTAATGTGATTGCGTTCTTTGCCGACAATAGTGAAAGTGAAGCCATCAATGACAAAGGATTGACCAACATTGGGAATGCGTTCGATTTCATACATAATGTATCCAGCAATTGTTGTAGCATTATCATCCGGAATTTCCCATTTGAAGTGGCGATTGATATCTCGAATGTTGACATTGCCATCTACACGATAGGAACCGGATTCGGTTTTGTTGACTTGTAATGTGGATTGGGCCAGTGTATCGGTTTCGTCCGAAATATCCCCCACAATTTCTTCTAATAAATCTTCTAATGTAACTAATCCTTGAACTGCGCCGTATTCATCTACCACAATGGCAAAATGTTCGCGACGGCGTTTGAAGGCGTGTAATTGATCTAATAGCGTTGTTGTATTCAATACAAACCAAGGTTTTGTAAGATAGTTTTTTATATTTATTTTTTTTCCATTAACATAATATGTGCGCATCATTTTTAAGAGCGCTTTTGAATATAAAATGCCAATAATATTATCGCGTTTTCCTGACCATAATGGAATACGGCTGAATGGAGAACGGCTGACAAAATCAGCAATTTCTTCGAATGGTAAATTGGCATTTAATGATACCATTTGGCTGCGATGTTCCATGATATCACCAACAGTTACTTCTCCCAAATCTAGTACAGATTTCATCATGTAGCGCTCTTGATCCATAACATTGTCATCTTGCATTGTAATAGCACCACGAATTTCAGCCTTGATTTCTGCTTCAGTAGCTTCTTTTGCTGGTTTCATATGTAAAATTTTCATAATGATTTTAGAAAACCAATTGAGAGCTGTTACAAATGGAGAAAGAATGACAACAAAAAAGAATAGAATTGGGGTTACTGTTAATGCAAAACCTGTTGCATTATTCATTGCATATGTTTTTGGTAAGATTTCGGAAAAAACTAAAACAATGATACTGACCCCAAATGTAGCAACTAGCACACCGATGGATTCGCCAAACACTTCAATACAAAGAGCTGTTGAGATTGCTGTAATGGCAATATTTACAATGTTGTTGCCAAACAATAATGTGCTGATTAAACGAGCCGAATCTTTTTTCATTTTATTGAGTTTTTTGGCGCGTTTATTCCCTTGTTTTTCTTTTTCATGGAGCAATGGCATAGAGGCAGCGGTTACTGCTGTTTCCGTCCCAGAAAAAAAGAATGATAAACATAAAAGCGAAAATAATAAAATGTATGATGTCATTTTTTTGTTGTTTCCTTTTTATAGTGTTTTTTTCTAAGACGAAAAATGGGGCGCGCATTTTCTATAATGCCTCTTTCCTCTAATAATGTTAATAGCCTGTTGACGGTTTTATAGGGGTGCTCTTGAAAAGATTCTACCATAATATCAGCTTTTTCATATAGCGGATAGCACTCACTGACCAATCGTTCAATTGCCTTTTTGTTGTCAGCTGCAGGCACCAGTGGACGATGAGTGCGTCCTTGAGTGCGTTTAGAGATGACGTCAGAACCGGCTTTTATCCATACTGAAACTGCATATTTTTTTGAAACTTCGCGAGTTTTTTCTGATAAAAAAGCGCCGCCCCCTGAAGATAAAACGCATGGTTTACCTTTTAGTAGGCGTTCCATAATACGTTCTTCACCCTTTCGAAATTCTTCTTCTCCATATCTGGCAAATAAATCAGAAATGGTGAAACCGGTGATTTTTTCAATTTCTTTGTCGCTATCCATAAAGGGTAATTTTAAATGTTTGGCTAAAATACGTCCCAAACTTGTTTTTCCTACCCCCATCATGCCAACCAATAATATTATTTTTGGTTCAGTTAAATTTCCATTCATTTTTCGTTTTTCTTGACACTGTATGTTATTCATTGTAATATATCTGATTATAACAGTTTTTTATTGTTCTGTCTAGTGGAAAAAGGATTTAAAAAATGAGATATCGTAGAACAAATGAAAGAAAACCCATTTTGTTTAAGGTTGTTTTAGCTATTTTAGCTGTTTTTTTAATTTATGTTGCTGTTGTAGATGTTAAGCCAACAGTGATACATGTTGAAAAGACCGTGCCAAATGCCGTTAATAAGTAAACGGATATTTTTTACTTTCATAACTGGGGTGATGATGTCGTATTCGGCTTGGTCAGCTCAGTTATTTTCATCTGTTCAAATTCAATCTCTACCAGAATTAGCAATTGATGATTTAGGGGTAGAAAATGATATACCCAGAGATATCTGGAAACAATCTGATGTGTTGTCAGTTCAACAATTGTTGATGCAATTAGTTCAAGAGACATTAACACCATCAGAACGCCAGCTCCTAATCAATATGATGATGAGCAAAACATCTGTTTTGTCATTATCTTTTCGTGCGGATGTTTTAATACAATTAGGGGCTTTTCATCAAGCATTAGAATTGATTAATCTTGTTCCCCCAGTTCGACAAACAGCTCAATTACTTGACCTAAAAGTGAGAGCGTTGTTTTTATCTGGTCAAATAAAGAGTGCTTGTGATTTATTAGATAAAACTTTTGAACTTAATCAAATGGCAGACAAGATGCGTTTGGCGTGTGCTGTAGCTCAGGGAGATAAAACGGGGGCCGAGTTGATTTTTGCAACACGATTGGAAAATAACGAATTAGATGAATTGTCTGTTTTATTGGGAAAAAATTTGTTTTTAAATGATGATATTCAAATTAAGTCAGAAGATTATCAAATGCTTCATCTGCATATGCTAGGTGCTGTAAAAAAAGGGGATAGTTGGCAAGAGATAAAATTGCCATTTATGTATCAAAAAATGATATCTGATTTGCCGACAGTTTCGTTGTCTGAACGGTTAAAATTTGCTGAACAAACTAACGTGCCGGCCTTGGATAATTTATATCGAATAGTTAAAGATAATACTCCAGAAAATAAGGCAGTATTGCGAGCAAAAATTTATCAAAAAATACTTAAGGAAAAAGATGAAATAGTAAAATCTTCTTTGATTAATGAGTATTTAGAAAAGGCTCTTTCTGACAATTTATTTTTAAATTTAGCGCCAATTATGCGTCCTTTTTTAGATACAATAACGCCTTCAGATAATACTAAATTATTGGCGTTTTATGCGGTTCAAGTGTATGCATTGTCCGGTAATACAGATTTGGCATATCCTTGGGTACAATTGTTGGAAAAATCATCAGATGAAACGTCTCAATTTTATGCACTTTTAGTTGTGCCGATAATGCAGAAATTAGGGAGGGGGGTGTCTCAAAATTTTGATAAGGCATTGTTGTTTTGTCAAAAAAACAACAATAGATATTGTGATGTTTTTTTTGAACGGTCAAATATGTATTTGCCCATATCAGATTCTAAACTTGTGCTTTCACAAAAAATGATTTCAAAGCAGTACATGCCGTTTGCTTCATCATTAATACGAGAATTTGTTGCAAAAGGTAAACTGGGAGAGGCAATATTGTACATGATTAGATTGCGTCAACTGGGCTTAACGTTTGATCGTGATATATTTGAGTGTTTTTCAGAATTAACGCCAAAATCTCTTGTACATCAAATAATTTTGGAGCGGTATATTTATCTATGAAACAGCCAAGTAAACATATAGTTGCTTTTTTGGAAATTATGGTTGCGGAACGAGGGGTTAGTCCTCGTACGGTGTCTGCATATGAAAGCGATTTAATGGATTTAGAAGATTTTTTAAAGGCGAAGAAAGTATCTTTGATAAAGGCTTCGTATGATGATTTAAAAGCTTATATGCATACGGTGGCAGACAAAAATAAATTGTCTGAAAAAACGCAGGCGCGGCGTTTGGCGGCAGTTAGAGAGTTTTATCGTTATTTGTTTTCTGAAGATATTTTAAAGAAAAATCCTGCGGATTATTTATCTTCTCCCAAAATTGGTAAGTCTCTGCCCAAATATTTATCAGAAAAAGAAGTTAGTGATATTATTGATGGATCTAAATCAGATGTGCGATTGCATACTTTGTTGGAAATTTTATATGCAACAGGTATGCGTGTTAGTGAATTGGTTGAGTTGCCATTGACTGCAATCCCTGAAGACAAGAAAACGATTACGGTTATCGGAAAAGGGAAAAAGGAGCGGATTATTCCTTTGGGTGAAATGGCTGCCGAAGCATTAGAAGAATGGATGATGTATCGTGAATGCATGTTGCCAAAGGGGCGTCCTTCGAAATGGTTGTTTCCTTCTATTGGTCGCACAGGGCATTTAACGCGAGTTGCTTTTTTTAATCAATTAAAGAAAGTTGCGGTATCTGTTGGTGTTGAGGCGGTAAAGGTATCTCCCCATGTTTTTAGACATTCTTTTGCTTCTCATTTGGTGGCTCATGATGCTGATTTACGTTCTGTTCAAAAAATGTTGGGGCATGCTGATATCGCAACAACCGAGATTTATACGCATATTTTAGAGGATAGATTGAAAAAGACAGTTGAAAAATCTCATCCTTTAGCGTATAGTAGTAAATAAAAAAGGATTGATATACCCAAAAAACATGAAGATTTTAAATAAATACATATTAAAGCAACTATTTGTTGGTTTTACACTGGTGCTTGTCAGTATGACAACGTTGGTGTGGTTGACGCAGTCATTAAAAATGATTGATATGATAGTGACAAAAGGCGTTTCTGTTGGTGTTTTTTTGAAAATGACACTGCTGGTTTTGCCGAACTTTATTCAAATTTTATCTCCATTAGCATTATTTGCTGTTACATTATTCGTTTATACGCGTATGCAAGCAGACAAAGAGTTGATGGTTATGAAGGCAGTAGGTATGAGCAATGCTCAAATTATGTGCGCACCATTGATTTTTGCGGGGATTTTAACAATATTAGGGTATATTTTTTCTTTATTTGTTGTGCCGTATGCAAATACACAAATGCGAGAAATGAAATGGCAAATTAAAAACAATTTGTCTCATGTGATGTTACAAGAGGGGCAATTTAATTCCTTTAAAAATTTGACGGTTTATATTCGTGAACGTTTAGCAGATGGTGTATTAAAAGGTATTATCGTTTATGATATAAAAAACAATCAACGACCAGCCTCTTTAATTGCAGAACAAGGTGTTGTTTTCCAAGGCGAAAATGAAACTCAGGTTAGATTTGAAAAGGGAATGCGTCAGGAATTGGATAGAAAAACACAACAGTTTTCGGTTTTAAAATTTGATACTTACACTATGAGTTTAGGGGATTCATCTTCAAAATCTACGCGAACAAATGATGTGCGTGAATATTCTTTAACACATTTACTGAAAGCAAATAAAAATGAGGCTGGATCGGACTCTAGATATCGCAAATTTAAAGTGGAGGCGATGAAGCGTTTGTTGCAACCTATTTATAATATATCTTTTGTGTTTTTGGCTATGTTTGGGGTGTTGGCGGGTTATTATAATCGACGTGGTCAAGTTGGGCAGATAAATATGGTTGTTTTTTCAACCTTAATTGTACAGTCGTTGGCTTTAGCGTTTGAAAATATGGCTGCAAAAAATTTATGGTTAATGCCATTAATGGTTTTGAATGTTGTTGTTCCAATCGTTGTTATCTATTTGATTTTATTAAAGGATAAAAAGCTTAGAGTGGGCTTTTTGAAAATAGGTTCGTTTATTGGCGCTTTGTTGATAAGTAGTGGTGTTATGGCCACGCCAGTGGAGTTTAATGTTGATAAAGATGCTCCGGTTAATTTTGAAGCTGATGCTATTGAGTATAATAAAAATAAAAACGAAATGACAGCCATTGGAAATGTTGTTATTGAACAAAATGGTACTGTTTTGAAGACAGATAAAGTTGTCTTTAATCGAGCAAAGGGAAGATCTTATATTCCGGGTGATATTGTCATGACATCACCAGATGGAACGATAACAACGGCCAAAAATGTGGAGTTGAGTGATGGATTAAAAAATGCTGTTTCCCAACAAATTTCTATCCAAATTATTGATGGCACATATGTAGCAGCAGATTCTATGAAGCGAACACAAAATGGAACCCTTTTATATTTGCGTCAATTAACATACACACCATGTGAACGATGTCAAGGAAAAGCACCTTTGTGGCAATTGCGTGCTAATCGTATGAAACATGATGTTCCCAATAAAACGCTAAGTTTTATTCATTCATTTTTAGAAGTAAAAGATATTCCTATTTTTTATTTTCCTTATTTACAAACGCCTGATTTTACAGTTAAGCGGAAAACAGGATTACTTTCTCCATCGCTAAGACATTCGTCTACGATGGGAAATGGTATTGAATTGCCTTTTTTCATTAATGTTGCGGATAATCAGAATTTATTGGTTTCACCGACAATTTCTGTTTCGCATATGCCATTAATTATTGCCGATTATCAAGGTTTTTTTAAGCGTGGTACAGTTAATTTGCAGCTCAGTGGAACAAAAGATGATGATGATAAAAGGGATTACCAAGGTCATGTTCGCGCTTCTTTTGAATACGATGTGGATGATAAATGGCGCTTAAGTGGTAATTTATTCAGAACATCTAGTGATACATACTTTAGGAAATATAAAATTCCAAATACGGATGATAATCAATCTTTTTTAACATCTCATATAGCTGCAGAACGGTTTGGTACGCGTAACTATATTAATTTATCGGGATTGTCATTTCAAAGTTTGCGTGCGGGAGTTAATTCTCGTAATCAACCTATAGTGATACCACGGTTACAAATGAATTATCAAACAACCCCATTGATGAAAAATGGTATATATGCATTTACAGAAGTTAATAGTGCTATTATCCATAATCGTGAACGGTTTAAGTCTGATAGGTTATCTTTAACACAAGGCTTTAGAATGCCATATATTAGTTCTTATGGTGCAGTATATGACGTCATTGGAACTGTGCGGTTCGATGGATATAGTGTTGATACTGGTAAATATGCTTTTGGTGTGCATACTCCAGATGATACGTATACGACAGGGCGCGTATATCCAAATTTATCGGTTGAGGCGAGTTATCCAATGAGCATGGTGACAAAAAACACGACACAAGTTTTTAAGCCCATCGTTATGGGGGTCGTTTCTCCCAATCGGGATGCAAATGCTAGTAAAATTCCAGATATGGATAGTTTGGTTTTCGATTTTGATGATACAAATTTATTTTCAAGAAATCGCTATACTGGTTATGACAGAGTTGAAACAGGTGCCAGATTAAATTATGGTGCAGAATGGACGGTTTATACAAATAGAAATGCTGCTTTTGCTATGATGTTTGGTCAATCTTATCGATTTAAACGAGATGAAATCATGGGTAAGTTGATGGGTGAAGATAAAAACTTTTCAGATTATGTTGGTCGTATGAGTATCGATTATGATAATATTTCGTTAGCTTATCGTTTTCGTTTGGATGAAAATAAATTTACCCCTAAGAAAAATGAAATCACTTTGGTTGGAGGTGGAGAACCATTGCGATTGGGCGTTGATTATGTATACTTAAAAGACACATGGATTGGGAATAACTTTTATCCATCTCGTGAAGAAATTTTGTTGTTTGGTTCGTCTAGATTATCACGTCAATGGTCCTTGTCTGGATTGTATAGATATGATTTGGCAAAAGAGGGTGGACCAGTGGAGGCAAGTGCTATTTTGAGATATGATAATGAGTGTTTAGCTGTTATTTTTGATTTAAGTAAAGAATTTACAGAAGATCGTGATTATACCGGTGAAACCTCATTTATGGTAAAGTTTGAATTAAAAACATTGGGGGGGATTTAGTCAAATGAAGCAAGTGTGGGTGGCATTAATGATTGTGGGGAGCGCTTTATCTGTTAGTGCTGGAGAGATTAAAGCCATTGTGGGTGATGTTCCAATTTCTGGTTATGATACAACAGAACGTGTTCGTTTAATGCGATTGCAACAGCCAACTTTAATACAAGGCATTGAGGAAGACGAACTAAATAAAAAGGCTCTTGATATTTTAGTAAACGAACAAATTAAGCGTCAAGAGGCTCAAAAACAAGGTTTTTCAGTTTCAGATAGTGAGGTGAAAGACGCTGTTCGTAGATTAGAAGAGCAAAACAATATGGCTTCAGGTTATATGTTAGAGATGTTAAAACAATCTAATATTAGAAGTGAAGCTCTGTATAATCAAATTGAGGCCGATTTATTGTGGATGCAGGTTTTAAGTAAAAATAAAGCATTATTGAAATCCATTACAAATAAAGATATTGATAGTAAAAAGCAAACATTAAAAAAAGAATTGTCAGCCCCTTCTTATTTATTAGCTGAAATTATTGTTCCTACAGAGAAAGAGGCTAATGATATTATTGTGGAAATTCAAAGGGGAAAATCATTTTCGGAAATGGCTTCTCAAAAATCAAAAGCATTATCAGCTTCGACAAATGGGTTGTTGGGATGGGTTAAACCAGATATTTATAGTCCAGAAGTTATGGATATTATTTCTGAAATGATGCCTAATGAAATGACGCGACCACTATCTATTCCTGATGGGTGGCTTATTGTTTTGTTATTAGATAAACGTCTGGGAGCTGAGGACGGTAAAATAAAAATTTGGGATTTGGCTCAGTTAGCTATATCCAAAAATAAAACAGTAAAAAATATTCCAATATTATTTAAAATGACAACCTGTGATGACTTTATGAAATTTGCTGAAATAAATGCTATAAAGGGCTCTTCTCGTCGAGGAATGACGGATCCAGATCAAATGCCACCTCAGCTAAAACAAGCGTTGAGCACACAAAAAATTGGTACTCCAGTTGGTCCAATCCAAACAGAAGATGGTGATTTGTTTTTTATGAAATGTGGGGAAAGACTACAATCTATTTTGCCTTCAGATGAAGCAATAAAGTCTGCATTAGAAATGGAACAAATGGAGAGTTTGTCTGAAAAATTATTACGTCAAATAAAACGATATATCGTTGTTGAGTATAAGTAAGGAGATTTGTAATGGAAACACAAATTATTGATGGAAAGTCTTTGGTAGCTGAATATCAAGAAAAGATGAAAACACAAGTTGAACGTATGTCACGCATACCGACATTAGCGGTTATTTTGGTTGGTAATGATCCTGCTAGTGAAATTTATGTGCGTCATAAACGTCAAGTGGCTGAGCGTGTTGGTATTGTTTCTGAATTATTTCAGTTGTCTCCTGTTATGACGCAAGAGGCTTTAATTGCTTTTATTCAAGAATTAAATGCAAATGATAAAGTTGATGGTATTTTAGTTCAGTTACCATTACCGAAACATATTGATGCAGATGCTGTTATTGAAGCCATTGATCCGAATAAAGATGCGGATGGATTGACAAGTGCTAATTTGGGGCATTTATTTGTTGGAAAACCAAATTTGGTGCCATGTACACCAATGGCTTGTTTAGATTTATTGAAAACGGTTTGTCCAGTATTGCAAGGGAAGAATGTTGTCATTGTTGGACGCTCTAAATTGGTTGGAAAGCCATTGTCTCAATTGTTGTTGGATGAAAATTGTACTGTAACACAGGCGCACTCTAAGACAGTAAATTTAAAAAAGGTATGTCATGAGGCAGATATTTTAATAGTTGCTGTCGGTAAGCCAAATTTGATTACAAAGTCTTTTGTGAAAAAGGGGGCTATTATTATTGATGTTGGGATTAATCGATTAAAGAATAAAAAAATTGTTGGTGATGTTGATTTTAAAAAGATGTTGGGTCATGCTGCCGCTATTACTCCTGTTCCTGGAGGTGTTGGCCCTATGACAGTTACAATGTTGTTGCATAATACCATTCAAATTTCAAAAAAACGTCAAAAAAACAATTAACTTATAAAAAAGTGCTTGCACGATCGGGTTTCAGTGGTATAATAATACTTAAGGAATAGAAAAAGCCTGTTTTTTTAAGGAGGTTGTCATGTTGAAATTAAAATTAATAATTGGTGCAAGCGTTTGTGCTGCAGCGTTGGGCTTCAGCGTATCTGTGTCGGCTTCGGGGACTGGAACAAATGACATCGATTGGGATAAAATTTTAGATGGTGCTAATGTTGATGTCTCTGATGTAGGTGATGTATTGGATAATACAAGTATTATGAAAAATACCAGTTTTTTTTCTGATATTAGTAGTACGGTGAAAGATTTTTCTCCATCTGGGTTAACCAACTTGAATAATTTGGGAGATTTAGGGGTTAGTTTCTTAAAGGATATGTCTCCAGAAATTAAACAACTAATGAGTATGAGTTTTGGTGAATTAGGATTGGGTGATTTGTTGGGTGGTCTCGGCGGTGGGGGCTATCCCGTTTTGATGCCTGGAAACACAGCTCAAAGTGTTGCTAATACAGCAACATCTGAAACGCTGACGCAGGAAACTGAAGCGTTGTTGGATGCTGAGGTTGATTTGACAGCTTCTTTTGGTCCTGAAGGCAATATGGATGGTCGTATGGGGCAATGTGTTATTAACGGGGAAGATTATTCTCAGCCGATTACTCAGTGGTTGACAGCTGTTGGGCCAAAGTTAGAAGGAACATGTCCTTGGTTATATCTTGACACATATTGTTGGCCAACAATTGGCGTTGGAAGTTTGTTAGGGAAGGATTATAAAACAATGGCTCAAACTTTTATGCCAATGGAGTATGTTGATGCATCGGGGAATGTTTTGTCTAAAGATGTTCAACAAAATGACTTAAGGACAATTTATAACTTACATGCCGAGTGTCGTGGAAAGTTAAAAAGTGATCCGGCAGGGGCTAAGAAGATTTACAATTATTTGTGTAGTGGTAATCACTGGAAAAATATGTTTAATGGTCGTCGCATTTCGGATAAAGCAATGTATTCCGCATCATTTGATGAAATTTGTGATAAACATGTTAAGGTGTGGGCCAATTACTGGAAACAATTGGGTATCAGTTATACCAAATTACCATTGTTGCATCAAGTGTTTGTAATTGATGTGTCTTACCAAGCTGGTGGTGGAGCTGTTAAAGGGAAAAATGATGCCTATTTGCCTAACAGAACAGCAGTTTGGGGTAATCTAGCAAAACGTAATTGTTCTTCTGCATCTTCATCATTTGCATCTCAGCGTTTGTGTACGGAATTTTCCGAAAGATGTCGTCAACGTCGGTCGATGATTAACCAAGGATGTAGTGGTTCTTAAGCAAAAAAAGAATGGGAAAAATGCAGCAATGTATTTTTCCCCGATATATGGTAAAAAGACAGGAGGGATTGGTATGATGTTTCGTTCTTTATTGTGTGCATTTTTGTTGGTGCCGATTTTAGGGGTATCTCCTGTTCGAGCAGCAGACCCTGTTGAGTTAGAATATTCATGGGGCGAGTTAGATGGTGTTTCGCATTCTCGTATGATTTCACCTTCGGGGGATATCTTGGATACGGGGATGGATACATTGGCACCGCTTGGGTTGGCGCCGTTAAATATTCCAGGAGCTGGCATAACCCCAGAATTATTTAAAGATCCAGAAAAAGCTGCCACTACGTTAAAAACAGTTTTGTTTCCTCCAGAGAGTGATGAGAATGTGGCAAAAACAAAGGTTGGAGATAAGGGAAAAATGTTAGCTTATCGCAAAGTGGTTATGGATCAAACCATATCATATGCAATGGGTTTAGGTAAGTTGGTTGAAAATGGTATTGAAAACTTTAATAAACGACGTGATAATGCGTTAAAATTTGTGAACACAGCGCAAAATTTACGTGAAGATGTTCAAGTCTTAAATGGTATTATGTTGGGGCAATTAGGTGAAGCAAATAAAACGTTGGGATTAAATGCAACGTTTGCAATCATGCAATTATCCGATGTCTTTTATCAATCGGGAGCAACAGCAGTAAATACTCGGAAAAACGAAGGACAGTAAGAGGAGGGCGTATCATGAAGAAAAAATTATTACTTATGGCTCTGCCTTTAGTGGTTATGAATACAGCTGCGCATGCTTTTGTGCCAGTGTTTGAGGATATTAATCAAAATATTCAACAAGCATTGATTCAGGGAAAAAATATTATATCCGTTGCGCAAACTGAGCTTGGAAAATTAGAAACCTTAAAAACAACAGTAATGAATGGATATGCTGGTGCTAAAAACATTGTTTCAAATTTAGATGAATTACCCCAAGCGTATTTGACCTCTTTTGAAAACAAGATTAAAAATGAATATAATGATGCTAAAAATCTTATTTCAAATGTAGAAGGATTGCCTCAAACATATTTAAACTCTTTAGAAGGCGAAGCTAATGGTTTAGTTGACCAAACAATGAAAAATGTTTTGGGTCAGGATATTGTTGGTAATTGGTCTGCTCAAGATTTAATGGGTCTTGATTTGGATAAAATTACAAATATGGGAGAGGATGCTTTAAAGAATTTAACAGAAGAAGAGTTGAAAAAATTATTAGGGGATCAATTAAGTGGAAAGTTATCTGCTGATCAAGTGAAAAATATTGCAGATGATCCGAAAAAAGTTGTATCTTTGCTAAATGGCTTATCAACCGCAAAGCGGACACAAACGGGAGGTTCCTCTAAGCCAACCAATGGTTTGGAAGGATTGGGAATAAAAGGAAGTAATGGTGTGAATACAACCTCCGTTCAAACAACGTCTTTGGGGCCAGATGGTAATCGTTCTGATGCTTTTAATGGAACGGGAAATGCTTCTTCTACTCAATTTGCAGAGGCTCAAGAAGTCTTTAAGGAAATGCGTGGTCGTATTGAAGACAAAATGCAATTGCCCAAAACAAGAGAGGCGATGAAATCAGTTACTCCGAAAAAGCTTGCTGAGATTCGATTGTTACAACAAGAGGCTCAAAAGGAATTAGGAATTCAAGGTTTGGCTATGGCATGGATTCGTCAAGAGGTAACAAAACAAAAATTGCCAAAACAAGAAGAGGCGATTGTTAAGTTATTTAATGAAAAAGCATCTGATGAACGTGGTGTTATTCAACTGGTTTCAGCTTTGTCTATTATGACAGCTGAAGCACAAAACTATGCATCGACTGTTTATGCAGTTGATTTAACTGCTTATGCTTCACAGGCAAATACACGAACAGGTTCAACAACAACGCCGCTTTTGTCTGATGAAGAAGTGGGAGATACAAATGGTGCATCATCTGGAACAAATAATACTGCTACAGAAGGTGCAACAGGGGAAACACCAGCTTCACCAGCAGGACAAACGGCACAGTAAGGAGGTAGTGAAATGATGAATAAACATAAATTTTTAAAAGTCTTTTCTCTAGCTTTGTTAGGAACAGTTTTTGTTGTAAAACCTGTTATGGCAGCGATTAACTTTGATACAGGTGGTACAATAACATTGGTAAAGGATTTGGTAAGGGCTGAGGCAGCTGCAGAAGAGTTGATTGATCAAGTTCAATCAGCAGCTAGTACATTAAAAGAAATTGGTAGTGATGCTAGTTTGACAGAGGGGTTAGAGGCTGCAAATGTTAGTTCTGTTATGCCGTTAAGCGGAAATGATATGAACGCTTGGCCATCAATTATTCCGCAAAATGTTCAACCCACATTAAAAGTAGGAGATGATGGCGCTGAACCTGATGTAACAGAAGTTCGAGGGGAAATAGAAAAGATTGCCTTTATTAAAACAGATAGACCAGAGTTAGAAAAATTAACGAAAAACCAACAAAATGTATTGTTGTTGAAGGTTGCCTCATATGGTTATGCGGCAGCAACTCGTTCCTTTGCAATATCTGAAAATGCAGTAGAAGAAAATGCCAAAATGGCCGAGGAAGTTGCAAATGCTTCTGATCATATTGGTTTGTGGAATAAAATGGCTAAGTTGCAGTTGGTTATGATGCACAAGCAAGGTGAAATTATGCATTTAAGAACGCGAATGTTAGAAAGTATTTCTGCTCAAGCTTTGGTGGGGCATGAAGCTTTAAAGGAAGTAGAAGTATCTGATATTAACGTAGCATCCGAAGCTTCATCATCAGATGCGCCAACTCAATAAGGAGGATTTCCCATGAATAAATACTTATTTTTCTTATTAACGAATTGTGCAGTAGCTGCATTTTCTGTTGCCGCTAATGCTGCGGGAAATGTTGTTGAAAATGTTGTTAATGATGCCAACGAAATTGTAGATGCAGGCGTTTCCTCTTATGAAGAATGGGAGGCCACTATTGGAAAATATTTTACCGAGCAACAACGACAAGATATGCTTAATGGAACAATGAGCCAAAAAGATATATTGGATACTATTTCCAACTCTTTAAGTGGTGAAAGCAGAGAAGCATTTTTAAAAGAAATATCCCAAGTTTCTCAATTAGGAAATGCGCTTGATTTTAGTTCGTCTGAGATTTCTCCAGAGGCGGCGAAGGCTTACTTAAGTGGCTTAGAGCAAGATGCATTAGATACAGTTAAAAATATAACGGGTGCTTTTGATGGTTCAACAAGCTTTAGTAGTGTAATTGGTTCGCAATTGACGGGTGCTGTGGAGTTAATGAATAATCCGCAATCTTTGTTGTCAATGGGAATGGGAGCTATTAGTTGGGATCAAATTACAAATTTATCATTAGGGGCAGCTTCAGATGTTGTAACGGATTTTTTGAGTGCGCCAACAGTGGGTATTCCTGTTATGGAAGGCGCTTTTACAGCTTCAAATGCTGCGGATAAAGCCGCTAAAGCCGAAACAGGTGAAGTAAACAACAAAGTAACCGATGAAAAAGCAAAACAAGTTGATGCCGTTGGGGCTCGTCCTTCTACACCAGCTAGTGATGCTGTTGTTGAAGCTGCGCAAAACGATGCGACGGGGGATAGTAATCCAGCGTTGGATTCTTGTCCAGCATTAATGGCGTCTTATCCTAGACAATCAAACAAGGCATATGACTTTTTACAAATTAATTATCTAGATAAACTTGCAACTGATAAATATGCTCCACAAGCAGATATGGCAAGTGCGGTATTATATGTAGAAAATCAATTTTTTGCTAAGAATGATCAGTTAACATCAGAAAAACAAGATGAGCTTCAAAAAAAACGTGATGCATATATGGCTGACATGGTTGCAAATGTGTTGACCTTAAATATCGGTATTCAACAAAACTTGGTTGAAGATGCAATGAGTATTCCATTGGCTCCAACAAGTGGGTGTAATTTGATTGATGATTTGAATGTCAGTACAATGATTATGATTTCTATGGCAAAACAAACAATGGCAGATATTGCATCACAAATTCAATTGTTGGAGTTTGATGGTGTTCAACGGATTAAACATACGCCAATTGAATTGTTGGCTAAACCTGAAGAAAAGAAAAAATAAAGACAAGAAAGGAAAACGGCCATGAAGAAAATGTTATTATTCACAACAGCGGTTGCTTTAACTTTTTGTGTCGCAATTGCTCCAGTAAAAAAAGCGAATGCTTTTATATGTGGAATTCCTTGTTTATTACAAATGGGGGGGCAAATTATTACCGATTTATCTAACCAAATAGAACGCATTGCAAGCGGTATTGAAGAAACAATTCAAGAATGGTTGTCTGAGGCAAATTCCGGATTGCGTGATTATTTGTATGATGCAATGGGGGCAGGTAGAAATTCTGCCACAGGATCTGCAGGAGGTGGTTCTTCAGGTGGTTCTACTGGTGGAATATCTGGTAGTTCTGGGACTTCTGGTAGTGGTTCAACGGGGGGATCTTCTGGTAGTGGTTCAACTGGAGGGGCTACAAGTTCTTCTGGTAGGAGTGCAGGAAAAATAGCTTCTGTTTCTAATTTGGCTTCATCTGATATGGGGCTTACAAACCATGAAAGTTATAGTTATACAGTAACAATGCCAGATGGTTCAACAACAGATGCAGGTAAAACAACGGGTAATGTTGAACAAGATGCTACCGCAAAAATCAATGAAAAGTTGGCTGTTAGCGGAACATTTGTTGGGCAACAAAAAGAAGCAAAAAGAAAGGCTTATATTTCTCAACGAGATGCTATTGATACAATGGCGCGTGCTTTAGTTGTGAAAAAAATATTGGAAGAATTAAAAAAGGCTGGCGAACAATTGGATGATTTACAAGAGTCCATTGTGCCCAATACAACGCCACATGTTATGTCTGGTGAAAAAGAAGCTGGTACAGTTAAAACAAGAGATATTGAAACAGCGTTACGAGATAACTTAGATGTTCGGTTGTTTTATGATAATTTGTTGACGTTACAACAACAGTTGTTGGCAATGCGCTTAAAATCTAGAACTTTGGGGGTTTTCCAAGGTGTGCAACCTGTTAGTAATTTAACCGAAATTAAAGAGTACAAAGTGGAGGATTATGAATTGCCAAAAGCTGCAGAGTATAATCCTGATGATGAGGTAAAACCAGCTAAATATGATTCAAATGAAGGAGAGTAAATAGAATGAATAAAACAACAGTTTCTTACATTGTATTAGTTGCTTTATCGTTAGCATTGCCAATGACGGTTCATGCTCAGACATTAGGTGAAAAAAACACATCTGCACTTGTTGAAAAACAATCTCCTAAAAGATTACTTTCTTTAGACTTGTTGACTTTGAAAGCAACAGAAGCTCATGCGTTATTGAAACAAATAGATTTTTTAAGAAAAGAAAATGAAAAATTAGCAAAAAAAGAAAAGGCTTATAAAAAAGCTCAAGAAAGATTTAAGGAATTAAATGATTGCAATGTGAAACTGTTATCTTCTCATTTTAAAAATCCAGAGCAAGTTTGGAAAAAAATGACAGATACATATGATGCGAAAGAAAAAGAGTTAGCTATTTATATTAATTCTGCTGAAGCATCAAAAGATTCTGGCATTTTAAAGGCTGATGGTGTATCAACTTATACAGATCAAGAAATTGCAGAGTTAATGGCACAGTGGTCTTTGGGGAATGAAATTTTAACCGATGTTTATGCTAATCAAGATCAATGGGGTGAGCGTATAAGCCCTAAGGCTCCATCATTCCCATTGTGGAATGATCAAAAGTACTTTTTTGATAAAGATTGGAACGAATATTATACAAAGCTAAATGCATTTTTTGGGGTGCCTCCTCAAGGGAGACCAATAATTGATGATCGAAAATATGATTATAATCGTGCCGATGAAACATTGGCTGCTCATCAAGCGTATATGAAAAAATTAACGGCAAAAAATCCTAAAAAAGCATTGATTTTGCCAGATGATTTAAAACAAGGCCCCGCAATTGCTCCTCGTCCATTGCCTCCTGCAATAGAAAATACAATGTATTTAGGAGATATTGAAAAAACACATCAAGTTTTTCCAGCTTGGCCAGAGCCATGGCGTAAGCAAATTGAAAATAATTTTGCAGATTTTAATGTTAAAGGTGAATTAGCAAAAGATTTTGTTCCAAGAACATTTCGTTTAAAAAACGATGTTGGAGGAATTGATGGAACTGAACGAAACAATCGTTTGAATGTATATCAATTGGAAAAGAAAGGTCTTGATGGAGCAAAAAAAATGGTGGAAACAGCACAAGTGCTGGTTAAATCAAAGCAACAAAATTTACAAGAAGCTTTAAATCTTGCTCAACTTGATATTTCTGTTGATATAACAAATATAAAAGAATTAGCAAAGTTAGAAGATGAGATTAATAAACGCAAGTACGATTATATTAAGCAAGTTGAAGAACGGTTAGATTCTGAACCTTTTTCTGATACAATTAGAGAAGAAATTAATGCGTTGAAGAAAGATAAAAAAGGTAAGGTCTTTATTTCTAAATACAATGCGATTGGTATAGAGCAAGATTTATTAGAAGTTGCTGCGGTTGAGGCATTGCAAGCAAAACAAGAAAAATATGCGGATGAGCAAATGGCAGCTACGGAGAAGCCAATCAATAAAAGATGTTTGCTTGGAAAGTAATTAAAGGTAATGATTAAAAAAGTATCACTTCAGGTTCCTAAGTCACTAAAAAAGAGTAACCCAGCTTATGCAGAGGCCGTTGCTAAATTTTGGATGGTTATTGCTTCAATTTTCATTGGATTGAATATGTTTTTTGTATTGACTTTAATGCAAATGACGCCTCGGTTAAGGGTGGTGCCTCAGATTTTAACAACAGACTCAATGTATTCTCTTCAGTTAATTCAAACTGAACCTTTTGAAAATAAAATGGTGGATAAGGACTTGATTGAACAAATGATTATTCGCTTTTATTTGACTGAACGACATACGCGTTTTGCAGATGCACGTGAAATGTTAAATAGATGGGGAGCATCTGGGGCTATTTCTTATTTATCCTCGCCTAAAGTTTATCGTGAATTTTATGCTGGGTTGGGAGAAATAATCGAAAACATTGATCGCTTGCCTTATACTCAAGGAATTGATATAAGAAAGATTTCTCGACATAATGATACATGGACCGTAGAATTTGATTTATATAGACTCGGAAGTGGTATTTCTCATAAAGAAACAAGAGTGGCGGTTTTAGAAAGTAGAGAGGTTCCATCCCGTCGTTTTTTTGGTACTAAATTTTCTAATCCATATGGGTTTATTATTATTAATTATACAGATACACAAAAAAAACAGTCTGTTTCTTAATTTTTCTATTGGCTATTTTCTTTTTTTCTGCTAGATTAAAAGTAGGTTTTACTATCAGAGAAAGGAAAAGCATGAATAAATATCTGTTTTTATTTGGTATTGTTGCAATTTTGTCAGTTGCTGCATGTGAAACAATTTATGAAAAAGAAACGGTTGGTATTGGTCCAGATTACTCTGAACTTAAAAAATCACCCTGTGCTTGTTTGCAAATAGAGCAAGCTCCAGAATTGCCAGAATGGTTTTCTTAATAAAATATTAGCTTTTGGTGAGTTATGAATACTCAAGAAAAAACGTATAATATGCAAGGGCAGTCTGACGATAGGGCTTTGGAAAGTGATATTTCTGAAGAGGCTGTTAAAGAAAGACGTTATTTGTGGATGGCACGAACTTTTGCGTTGGTTGCTGTTGTGTCTTTTTTGGTTAATGTTTTGTTGTTAGTTGCTACTTTTTCGTTGGTACCATTGATGCGTGTTCAGCCGTTTTATTTGAGTACGCAGGATAAGGATCAACAAATTATTCATGTTGTGCGTCCTCGGACTTTGGATTTAACTAGTGAAGTCTTGGGTGAATCTTTTGTTCGTCAATATATATTGGCGCGATTTACGGTTGGAACGAATGTGGATTCTTTGGAAAATACATGGGGTATTCATGGGGTTGTATATTGGGAAAGCGAGCAAAAAGTGTTTGAAGAGTTTTCCTATAAAGCAAAGGAAGATATTAAGCGAGCAAGGAATGATGGTTTTACGCGAGGTGTTCATATTTTAACGGTTGTTCGAGAAAAAATTGAAGCGGAAGGTAATGAAATTTGGAAGGTAGAGGTAGAGCTTAGTGAGATGTCTCGAGAAAAGTCTGAACCTGAGTATAGTAAGTGGCGGGCAACACTGGATATTTCTTTTGATCCAACACAAGAGGGGTTAATTTGGGCAGATCGTTTGAAAAATCCCTTGGGATTTAAAGTGCGACGCTTTGGTTTTGTGCGAATTGAGGAATAAAATAGAGGGAATTTTGAATATTTTTTATTTTTTGGTGGACTTTAGAATAAAAAATGTTTTATGTTATAAATAACAAAATTTTGTTAACAAAGGAGAAAACGGGTATGTTAAATTTAAAAAAGAAAAAAATTAGTTGGTTGGGAGCAGCTAGTTTAGTCATTTTGACGGCAATTAGTGCTCAGGCGCAACAAATGTTGCCAACGGATGTTGAAGCGCAACAACTTAGTGATGCAATGGCTCAAACAAGTGGTGAGTTTGATGCAATGAATTTGGGGTATATTCATTCCTTAGGTATGCAACAAAAAGCTTGGAATGATCCGTTAATGCATTTAGGTGAAGGTCAAACAAAACCGGGATATTCTCGTTATACATGGACACCTGAGGTTGTATTACCTATTCGATTGCGTGAAGGTATGATGACCTTAATTAATTTGCCACCATGGGAGTTAATTGAAAAAGTGCATATTGGTTCTCCTGAATCTTTTGGTGGTGAAATTGCTGCACCGAATTCTTTACTAGTATATGCTGACCCGTCTTATATTGGTGTTGATTCAAATATGATTATTTTTGGTCGTTCAGGTAATCGTTATGTATTTTATTTGCGTAGCGAAACATATAATACAGATAAAATCACTCACTCTGTTGTAGATGTATTAGTTGGACCAAAATATACGCCTGTTGCTGATGGAGGACAACTCGGAAATTTTAATGGTGCCACGACCATGGCTGCTACTAGCTATACGCAACGTAGTGCTTTTGCGCCGACATGGTCCGGTCGTGGCAGTTCTTTAACACCTGGTGGTGCTCAAAATCCACAAATTGGATTGAATACAGCTTCGACAGCTCCAAAAGATTGGTTGCAAAATATTCCAGTTGATCCAGAAAAATTCCGTTTTGATATGGAAATCTTTTTGCCAAATCCATCTGATATTGATATTGCTCCAGATAAAGTATGGCGCGATGATATTTTTACTTACATCGATTTGGGTCCAAAAGCTTTGACAATGACACAACGTCCAGTTGTGAGCTTGATTGTTCAAGATTCTGAAGTGCCTGTTGGTTTCCGTACCCGTGGACCAAACAGTCGTTTAATTGTTGTGGAAGCTGTTGGTGATTTGGTGTTGCGTAATGGAAAGAAAATTATTTGTTTGAAATTGCGCCGTGATCCTGCTTCTGGTTTAGAATACACAGATTATAGTGGTGATCAAGCTCGCACATGGTATGCGCCTGCTGTACCTGGTCCAGATGGTCGTCCAACAACTGCTGCGGGCATGAATTTATCTAGTAACTCAAAACAAGCAGCTTTATCTATGGATGGTAAAACAGTATTGCGCCAATCTGATTTAGATCAAATTTTGGCTGCCGCAGGTCAAAACAATGTTTCTATCAATCAAACATCAACTGTTAATACGGCGTATGATTCTGTAGCTGAACAAACACAGTCTGTTATGCAAGGTATTCCAGCTAATGTTAGAAATTCTGCTGCTGCTTCATCTGGAATTGTTGGTGTTATGCAACAAGTTCAAGCTGGGGCTCAAAATGCCAGTGGTGTTCGCCAATCAAGCGAGGAAACAGCTTCTTCCAGCATATATTCTGCAAACGATATGTATGGGGTTGTTGGTCAAGGATTGATGGGAGCAACAGAAAGTATTTCAGTAGAACTTGGTTCTCATGCAGATATTGCAACATTGGAAACGATGTGGGAATCTATTGCATCCCAAAACGAGGATGTTTTAAAAGGATATGAACCATACTATTCTGTGGATACAACAGCCGATGGTGATGTTAAAGAATTGTTCCGTTTGCGTATTGGTCCAATGAAAAATGTGCAAGCTGGTGATAGTTTGTGCCGTAAATTAGGACGTCGTGGGCATTCTTGTTCAGTCATTCGGGTTCAATAAAATATTATAAAAAAAAGTGAGAGTGTTATGGCAGAAAATCGCAATTTAAGCTCGTCAGAACAATATATCAAAAAATCAAATCTAAAAATGTTCCTCATTGGTTTGGGATTGTTTTTGGCCTTTTTGATTTCGTATGCGTTAATTCCATCGGAAACAAAAGAGGTAAAACCAGAAAAAGAACATAGTTTTATTGTAGATCCTGAATTTGTTAGAGATCCAAATGCTTCAAATACAGATGCATTACCTGGTGAAGGCGGGGCCAAATTAGTGCCTAATCCAGATAAGGTTGAAATGAATAACGTTGTTTTGGGATCTAAAGCCGAGGCATTAATTGTTTTGACAGCTCAAAATGCGCCTATTTTAATTAGAGGATGGGATTTAGCTGAAACTCAACAAGATGGTTTTAAAATTGAAACAACATGTGTTCTTGATAAACCGTTACCTAAAGATGCATCGTGTAATCTTAAAGTATTGTGGAACCCAGTTGAGTTGCGTCATATCACTAATATGTTGACGATTAGATGGCGAATTGATAGTGCTGCAATTTTCCATGAAGAAACAACAAAGATTTCCTTATCTGCACAATCCACGGATTCAAAAGACTGTGTTATTTGTGAAACAGCAGCATCTGAAGCTAACAAAAAAGCTCGTATGGCTATGATGTTGAATGGTGAATTGGCCGAAATCGATGATGATGGAACTTTTGTTTTAAATGGTAAAAAATATCATGAAACAGAAAATGGGCTTATTCTTGATGAAAATGGAAAAATTGTAGGTGTTAATGAGCCAGAACGCATTCCACTTGATTTAAATCATAAAATAATTGGTACTATTTCAAAAACACAAGATGTTATTGATGCAAATGGTGAAACAGTTGGTCGTTTACTTGGAGATGGAACCATTGTTTCTTCCTCTGATTTAACGGTTTTGGGTGCTGCAATTCCTGTTTTATCTGTGATGGATGAACAAGGTATCGTTATTGGTAAGTTATTAAAGAATGGAACTGTTGTTGATGCACAAAATACGGTTATTGGTTATCCTTTAGTGGATGGAACAGTTGCAGATAAGCAAGGTAATATTCTTGGCACATTACGTCCTTGGGGATTGGTTATTGATTTTAATTCAACTGTTATTGGGGGCGTTTTACCTGATGGTAATGTTTTAGGAAATGGTGGTGGCAATATTGCACGTATTTCTCCAACAGGATTAGCTGTTGATGCTACAGGAGAATTAATTGGTGGTGTTGTTCCTCAAGGAATTGCCGCAGGGGCAGGATGCAATACAATTGGTACTGTTTTACAAAATGGAACTGTTAAAGATTCTTTTGAACAAATTGTTGGTCATGTGACGGTTGATGGTTCTGTCTTAGATAAAGATGGAAATGATTTAGGAGCTGTTGTTGAACAAGGACTTGTAATTAATGAAAAAGGAATAATTCTTGGTTTTGTAAACTCTGAAGGCAAAGCGGTAAATGCTCAAGGCAAGGTTATTGGATGTGTTAGTGCAGATGGAACGGTAAGTGCTGGCAAAAAACCAATTGGTGCCGTCATGGCAAAAGGTCGTGTAATTGGAAGTGGTTGTCGTGTATTGGGCTCTGTTTATCCAAATGCTACCGTGATGTCAACGACAGGAGATGTATTGGGTAAGGTTCGTGCCGATAAATATGCTATTGGCTCTTCTAATCGTGTAATGGGTGTCGTTATTCCTAGAGGTACAGCGATTGCGGAAGGGTGTCGTTTACTTGGTTTGATTTCTCCAAGTGGTCGTGTATTAGATACAACTGGAACAGACATTGGTTGTGTAACACCTGAGAAAACGGTTGTAAATGAACAAAATGTTGTTATTGGCGGTATTAATGGCCGAGGTGTTATTGTTAACGATGAAGGTCAAGTTGTTGGTCGTGCCCGTATTGATGGTAAAGTTGTTGATAAAAATGGAAAGGTTATTGGTTGTTTAAATCCAGATGGAACAGCTGTAGATTTAGAAGGTCGACCATTGGGAACTTTGTTGGATACCTCATCAAATGGTGGAGTAGTTTTAGATGGAGATGGTAATCCGACAGGTTGGACTATTGTTGGAAATGAGGTTTTTGATGCTTCTGGCAATAAAGTTGGTACTATTTTAGCTGATGGTCGTGTGGTTGATGATAAGGGAAACATTGTTGCCTTTATTCCACCAGAAGGTGTGATTTTCTCGCCAGAAGGTTTGGTCTTGGGACGTTATTCCAGACAAGTCGGCGCAGGTATTAATATGGCTGGTGATAAATTTGCAAAAATTTTACCAGATATGACAGCTGTTAGTGGGGATAAAAATGAGATTATTGGTACTTTAATTGCTGATAAAACAGCATTTATGGGGATGGATGGTCATTTAATCGGCATTATGCAAGTTGATGGTGTGTTAAATGATGCCTCTGGTACCTTAGCAGGTGCAATTCGAGCCGATGGTTCAGTTGTAGATAAATCTGGTCGTATTATCGGTGTTAAAATTCCACAAGGAACAGTTGTTTCTGCAACAGGTTCTGTTATTGGAACTGTTTCAGGAAAAGGTGAGGTTTTATCTGAGGCTAAAACCGCTATTGGTCGTGTTTTAGGAAATGGATTGGCTGTTTCGAATAATGGGGCTGTTATTGGTGGTGTTTTATCTGATATTATGTTGGCTATGGGAACGGATGGCTTTATTGGAAATGTTTCACCTAAAGGAAATGTAACTGATAAAAATGGCCGTCGTTTGGGACAAGCTAATGCCTTTGGTTTAATTTTGGGAGCTAATGGCGAAATCTTGGGTAAAACAATGCGCGTTGGTCCGTTTGTTGATGCTGCTGGAAACACAATTGGATGGTTATCATTTAAAGGTGAATTAACAGGGAAAGAAAACATTAATGGACAAGTTTTGATGAGTGGTGTTGCCATCGATCAAAATAATCGCATTATTGGTGCATTGGTCCCACGTGGTATTACAGTGAATGCTAAAGGTGGCTTCATCGGTTCAATTTCTCCGAATGCTCGAGTATTGGGTGAAAATAATACCGTTGTTGGTTCTGTTAAAGATTCTCAATATTTTTATAGTGTAGAACAAAAAGTTGTGGGTCAACGTTTAATTCCAGGTATTGGATTAGATGTAAATGGTAAGTTTATTGGTTGGACTCGTTATGATGGTTTGATTGAAAATGCAAACCAAGCTGTTGGTCGCGTTTCTTTAGATGGGCGTATTTATGCTGAAAATGGTACAATTATTGGGTTCTATGTACCTTTGGGGATATCTGCAATTAACGATTCAGGCAAGACATTTGGTTTTGTTTCAACTGATGGTGCTGTTATCAATACAAAGGGTGATGTATTAGGTCGAGCTGTTTCTCCTGATGCTGTTATTCAAAATGGTAAGTGGGTTGCTCGTTTATTAAATTCAAGTTTTGTAAATGACTTTACATCTGGTACAGTTGTTGGACAGGTTGCTCCAAATGGAATGGTTGCAGATGTTCAAGACGCAAAACCATTTGGACATTTAATGATGAATGGATTTGCTGTGAACTTGGCCAAACAATTTGCTGGTGGAATAATCAACGGTGGTGCTCCTGTATCAAATTCATTAAATTTATTAGGACAAGCCTTATCTAATGGTCAGATCGTTTCCGAAGGTCGTGTAACGGGAAAAACAACTGCTACAAAAGCTATTTTTGATACAAACAATGATATTGTTGGTGCTCTTATGCAACCACAAGCATATATTGGTCGTGACGGAAGTGTAATAGGTGTTTCTGAAGGCGGCATAGATGTTGTTAGCGTGTCCGGTTCTTCTGTTGCTAATCAAACATTCGGTTCTGCTTTAACAACAGAAACAGTTTGGGCTGGTGGCAAAATGCCAACGGGTGTTGTTTTGACAGATGATGGATTTTCTGTGGGTGTTGTTGCTGCGGACGGTGCTGTAATTGCAGATAAAGATGTTGTTATGGGACGTGTTTTGCCAGATGGTACAGCCAGTGGTATCGTAGAACGCATGACTTATACAACAATGCCGTATATTGGTTCAGTTGCAATACAAGGGCTGCCTGTTCATTTAGATAAAGGACGCGTATTAGGTCGCACAACAATGGATGGTAGTATTGTGGATGTTTCCAACAAAATTACATATAAGATGTTAGATGATGGTTTCATTTTGGGGACAGATTATCCAATTGATGGTCGTGTTGTACCATTTGGTATGGCAACAGATCATAATGGTGATGAGTTGGGGGCATTAATTGGTGATGGAACCGTTGTTTCTGTTGGTGGTACGGTTAAAGGAACTATTGCTAGCAATGGAAGTGTCAAAGGAAACCATTTCTTAAAAATACATGGTAGTTTGGTTCCAGATGGTTTGGTTACAAATGGATGCAATGTATTGGGTCAAACAACACCAGATGGTCAAATTGTTAACGGAAAGGGAACAATTATTGGTCATATAAAGAATGATAAATTTGCAGTTAACAAGAGTGGTGAACAAATTGGACGTATTACGATTACGGGATCTGTTTTGTCTGCAAATGGTGATTTCATGGGACGTTCTTTGCCAAATGGGACAGTGGTTGATTCCCGTGGTGATAATTTAGGATGCGTTGATATGAAAGGGGATGTTTTGGATAACACGGGCGCTCGTTTAGGATGTGTTATTCAGCGTGGTCCTGTTATTTCACCAAATGGTAAGATGTTAGGTCGTGCTAAATTTGATGGAACGATTGTAAATATATCTGGTGTTGGGATCGGTAAAATTATTGGCGATTGTAAATCAGCTGTGGACAATGATGGTAAACTTATGGGTCGTCTTGTGTCTGCTGATGAAGAAATCAAATTTAATGGAGATGGAACAATTGCTGGTACATTTGATCGTGGTGGCACATATTACAATCCAAAAGGTGAGGCATTATTTAAAGTCAAACCAAACGGAGATATTGTTGATCCAGTTACGGGTGAGGTAATTGCTAGATTAGGTGATGATGGGGTTATTCGTGGTTTGGATGGTAATCCGATAGAGGATTTGAATATTCTGTCTCGTCCAAAAGCTATTGTTGGAGAGGATGGAAAGGTTAAATACTTGCTCGATCGATATAATAATTTAATTGATCCTGAAACGGGTAGAATTATTGCGCATTATGATCCTGAAACGGGTACATTTAAAACAGCAACAACATATACAGTTGGTCCAGACGGTGAGTTATTAGATGAAAAAGGTAACAAAACGGGTATGAAGTTAATTGGTAACAAATTGTACGGTCCAGATGGAGAGTTGATTGGTACAGTTGGTGAAGATGGTTTCATTCGTGATAAAGACGGTAATATTATTGGATTTTTAAATCCAGATGGTACAGTTACATTGTTTGGTAAAACAGATGCTGGGTATAGATTGTTGCCTGATGGAACGTTAATTGGTCCTAATGGTGAAGTTATTGGTAAATTAGAATCTTTAGGTAACTTAGGTTTCTTGGTTGGTTGCGATGTTATTGATAAGACCACCTTTAAGAAAATTGCGTCTGTGATGCCGGATGGTTCTATTGTTGATTTAAATGGGGAGTTATTTGCAACAATAGCTAGCGATGGTTCATTGCGAGATAAAAATGGAGTTCATGCGGGTGATATTTCTGGCACGGGTGTGAACTTAGCTCGATGTGGTATTAATTTAGCTACATTGGGTCAAGGATCTCGTTCTGGATTAAGTGGTGGCGCTTCTGGTCGTAGAATATTCATTGGTCAAAACGCCTATACAATTGATCCTAATGGTTCATTGGTTGCTGAAGATGGAACTATTGTTGGTTATATGGGGCAAGATGGTCGTCCATACTCATTGGCTAATAAGTTGTTAACAGCCGGTGCTGGTTCGGATGGTAGTGGCCGTACAAGACCAAATTTATCTCAAAAAATGGTTGTAGATCCAACTCAAGTTGAACAAATGCAACAAGTTTTAGCTCAAAAACGTCAAGGTATGCGTGGTGGTATAAAAAATGCTATTAGACCTGCTGGTAGATTGTTGGCTCGAGCTAAGAAAAAACAAGATGAACATTGGAAATGGGGACGTATTGTTTCTTCATGGCCTGTAAAGATGACCAATATGATTTTAAAGGATAAAGCTATTCCAGCAGTATTGGTTCGTTCTATCGATTCTCGTTATGCTGATGTTCCTGCTACAGCTATTGTAGAACGTCATATTTATTCAGAGGAAGGACGTAATATTATTATTCCGGCAGGCTCTCGAGTTATTGGTAAATTCTCAGGTGATGCGGGCGCTAATCATGTTGCTAAGTTAGAAATTACTTGGGAACGTTTGATTCGTCCAGATGGTGGTGCTTTTGAATTCTCTGCTACTTCAGGGGATGCTCAAGGTCGTGGAGGTGTTGCTGCTTACTTAGATGAACAATTGTTGGCAAAATATGGTAAACCAATTTTGAGTTCAACAGTTACATCTGCAATTACTTATATGGCCGCTCGTTATGATCCGGTAACAACGAACAATCAATCTGATACAACAACGCAAAGTGATGCTTCTAAAGCAGCTGAAGATGCACGTGAAACATTCCGTGATAATATGGATCAAATCTTCCAACAACTTATCGATGCTGCAACAGAAATTCCTCCGGTTGTATTTGTCCCCGCTGGAACACGTTTGACAATATTCTCTAATGAAGATTTGTGGTTGCGTTCTGAGGAAGAAGATGTTCGTGATTATGAAGAACAATTTGGTCCAGAAAGTAAAGATGCTCGAGGCATTGGAAGTGGCAGTTGGGTTGACAAAAGGGGTACGCCAACAGAACAAATAGCCGCTGGCGCTACGCAAGGTAATGCAGCTTCAGATGTATATTATAATCCAGATGATGCTTATTATGCTGATGGAGGTTATATGGATCAAGCTGTGTATGAACAGCAAATGGAAGGAAGAGGTGTTTTATATGGTCAAGATGATGTTGTTGTTGATCAAAATGACTATGTTGAAACAGAAACCGCTCAGCCAGATTCAGTTGCTGCTCAATCCTCTGTTCAACCGTCACGCGCTTCGGATTTAAAAAATCGTGTGTCACAACCTATTTTACCGAAGTCTTCTCAAAGTTCTGGTAAAATGTTCTAAAGGAGAAAAGTATTATGGCAGAATCTACAGTTGAAACATATCGGGTGTTAGAATCTGCCCTAAGACCATTATCTTTTTGGTATAATCAAGATAATGTAGAAGAAGTTGCAGTTGATTCTCCAGGGGGGATTTGGTTGCGTTTGCGTGGGAAGTATGCTTATCCTTGGCATTACCGTGAAGATCCTAAGTTAACACGTGAATACTTAAATAACATTATGTACATTATTGCAAACAGTAATGACTTTATGTTTAATCCAGCAGCAGGAACGCCAACAGTATATGCAACTTTACCAGGAGGACATCGTTTTTCTGGGATTGCGGGTAAAAACATTCAATATGATACAACTGATGAAATTTTGGGTGGTGTTGCTTTAGCTATTCGTGTATACAGTGAAAATTTATCCATTAATATGGGAGATTTTGGTCTTGAAAAAGGTGGTCGTTTAAAACGTTTAAATAAGTTACAAAATGTTGAAGATCCAGATGATCCATATGAGCGGTTGTTGTTATCTATTAAGCGGGGTGATCATATTTTGGTTAGTGGTGCAACTGCAACAGGTAAAACAACATTTTTAAATAACTTAATTACTTTATTGGATGAGCATGAGCGTATTTTAACAATTGAAGATACGCGGGAATTAATTGTGCCGCATAAAAATCGTGTGCATATTGTTTTACCACGTACACAATTAACAAATACATTTGATTATAGACAAGTGATTGACTTGGCTGTACGCTTTACACCAGATGCTATTATTGGGGGTGAAATTTCTACATCAAATGCTGGTGCATTATGGGAATTGATGGGGTCAGGTCATAAAAACTGTTTTGCTACTATTCACGCTGAAAATCCTGAAGCTGCATACAAAGCTTTTTTAGGGCGTATTTTACACTCATATCCAACAACGGATCGGGAAAAAACATTGAAGGAAATGCGAGATAAACTGCGTGTTGTTCAAATTAACCGCAATGGAAATATTCGTGCCATTACAGAAATTACTTAAGAAAATACCCACCAGTTGGTGGGTATATTTTTAACGTTCTTTTTGTATTTCCCAAGGACGAGGAGTATATTTATTTAGGATGCGTTCTTGTTCTTGGATAAAATCTCGAGCTGTTGTTGAATGTAATAATCCTCCGACTGCTAAAATACTGCCTAAAACAGGTTGGCCAACCATAAAACAAGCCAATCCAGCTCCCATCATTTTTACACTTTCTTTTTCTTTTTTTTGGATGGATTTGCCAGCATAAAAATAATTTTCTTTTTCTTGCCACGTCATTTGTTGGAAATGATTAAAATGTTTGATATTGTTTTCAATAGAACGTTTTT
Organism: Alphaproteobacteria bacterium; assembly: GCA_017559525.1. Classification (GTDB taxonomy): domain Bacteria; phylum Pseudomonadota; class Alphaproteobacteria; order CAAHEQ01; family UBA3637; genus UBA7488. The sequence goes on from JAFYRI010000006.1 coordinate 57,481, forward strand.
TATTTTCTTCGCGTTTATGAATGGCATAGGCACTTAATCCACTAGCTAGAGATATTCCTAATGTAACATCTTGGTTGTCTTTATCAACAGCCAATGTTCCCAATAAAGCGGCTGCACACGTTCCCATTTGAAAAATTTTCATGGCCAACCATGTATGATGTGTTTGATTGTATGTATTAATTTCTTTTTTTATTTCATTTGGTAAATAGTTTGTATCCATAGCAAACCTCATTTGTAACATACTAATATTATATCACAAATGAGTAAAAAAATCAATTTGAGTGAATATTTTGCATAAAAGTCAATATATTATCTTTGCTTTATTGTATTGGCAATTTCGTAAGCAGGATTAAAGGGAGTGTCGGGTCTTTTTACTTGTTTTTTTTGCCCTAATGGGGCGGCATGACCACTCGAATACAAATCTTGATGAAAGCGTTTGTGTTTTTCACTCATCATGCTATCTGGCGCAAAAATATACACATCGGCTGAGGTAGCACAACATTCTGAACACATTGAAATGGAATCCCCTGTTACCACAATTGTATCGGCATGAGCTAATAATCCAAAATACGGATTCTCGTCAGTATCACCAAATTGATACAGATAAGAGTGTTTTGGCAAACGAGAACGAATAACTTCTATCACATCTTTTGGTGTGCGTCTGGATGTTGTTACTAAAATTGAAGCGGGATTTAAGGCCAATACACCGTCCATTAATTGATGTGCCATATCTGTTGTAAAGGGTTTATCTTTGGTTGCTCCACCAACAATTAAACTGAGGGCAGGGTGGTCAAATTTTCCAAATTTCGATTGCCATTTATTATATTCGACTTGTAATTTTTCCAGTGTAATACGATGAGGCGCTCCAGAAACTCGCAAAACATTTTTGGCGTGTCCCGAATATGAATCATGAGCGGGAATAACCATTAAATCCGCCTCATTAAAGCCGGCCCATCCGACATTCATTAGTTGAATGATTTTAGTATGACCTTTAGATTGGCGTTTAATCCATCTGGCAACGGGAAAAGAACGTCGTCCAGCGCTTAATACGATATTTGGCCATGGAAATGTTAATACCTCTTTGGAGTCGTTTGTTAAGCCAATTAAAGACGCACCACGCAAAAAATTTGGTAGATGTACCCATTTATTATATCGAATGTCTTTTCGCTCATAAGGTGTGTTTAAAGCTTCAGCAACACCCAATAATTGATTGACATTACCGGCGCGATCATCAGCTAACACCCAAACAGTTGTCATTTTGTCATCCCCATTTGATAAATTTTATCAGTAACTTTATTGAATCCTTTGTGGTGGGATGCATTTGGCACAATTGTTATTTTATCATCAGATGCAATAAATTCCTGTGTTAATTCCGCTGGCACAACATCATCTTCTTCGCCTACAAAATGATGTTGAGGTATTTTATAAAAATCTACCTTCTTGTCTGCCAAATTTAAAGATTTATCTAATGGTTCATCTGAATGATAATCACTCCATGCTTTATGATCCAACACACCGGCAATAGTAATAAGATAGGCGACTTTTTCCGGATGACGGATGGCTATTTGTCCCGCAATTTGAGCTCCTCCTGAATATCCGATTAAAATGGCTTGATTAGCGCGTGCCTTTTTCATTAAATTTGATACAGCTTTTTCCATCGATCCAATTACCTCTTCAGAAAAACGCCCGTTTGTCCATACGCTTTCATCACAAGCACCGGCTTGTAAATATTGACAAGGACGTCCTAAATATACCACGTTTGGATTCGGATCTTTGGCAGCTAGTTCCCGTAAAAAGGTGCCTTTTGGGGTCGGATTATCGGTTGGATAGCCTCGTCCATCAAAGGCGTTGCCATCGCCTTCAATATAAATACGAATCGGATTGCCAGGAGCATCTACTTTAAACCAACTGGCTACGACAAAAGGTGGTACAGTTTGTGTTTGAAAGCGATAGTCGGTTAAAACGTTTTTGGCCGAACAACCGCCAAGGCACATAACTAATAAGGTAATTAGTATTTTTTTCATGCATTCAGATTAGCATAATTAAGGATAGTTGACAAGGTAATTTTTAATGCCCACTTGAATTGTGTCAGGCAAGAAAGGAGGGGGATTATCATGCCAGGATGTGGATGTGGAACAAAAAAGAAATAATTCTGTAAATGAAGTATTTCATTAATATCCCCTTGGTTGAAAGTGTTCTCCAAGGGGAGACTATGTAATGGCTTAGTCTCTTGCGCGAATCCAAAATTGTTTCTTGGTATTTTTTTCGAATCCGTTTGCTAGTCGCGATGCGATTCGTTCTGCGAATCCTTTGTTTGGGTGTTTGACAATTAACTTAACGGAACGGGTACCCATAATTTGGGTCATCATGTCTAATACATTTTGGGGAGTTTCTCTTAGCAGTTTTGCGACACTTTTATCGTTTAGGTACAAATTAAATAGTAATTCAATATCTCTTTTATCACTGGAACGTGAAAGATTATATTTGTGGTATGACTTTTTGATGTTTAATCGACATTTTTTCCAAGCTCTTGCCCATTTTTCAATGGGTTTTGTAGAGAGGGTTTGTTCGGATTTTAATAAGGCATTTTTTAATAGGTGTGAACCGAGAGCAGATAGCCGACAGTCGTGTGTATAAAATGTTTTTAAAATGGCGGTGTATTCTTCTTCTGAAAAACGATCCACTTAAATTCTCCTTTACTTTAATTTATCATAAAACAGAAAGAGTGCAAGAAAAATAATTTTTTAATTTTTTGTTAAAAAAACAAAATGTTATTTCATTTTTGTATAAAAAAATATTTTTTATCAAAAAAAGTGCTTGACTTTTGTTTTGAAAAAGTTTATACTATGCGCGATTTTTCGTTTTTAAAAAGGAATTACATTTCAAAAGATTAAAATTTGTAATAATTACAATGAATTAGTAAAGAAAATAACATTATTATAACATAAGGGAAAAATAAATGAAGAATGTTTTAAGTAAAACATTGGTGGGTTTTTTTGTTTTTGGTAGTATTATTGTTTCTAATGGTATGGAAATTGTAAGAGATATACGTGAACAAAATACATTGCCACCAACATCAGATATGCCTATGGCAAATTCTTTAACTCCAACACCAGACATGCCTATGGCAAATTCATTGCCTCCATGTATTGAGGCTCCGACTAAAAGAATGGCTAACACATTGCCACCAACTTGGGATTATTGTTTCCCTGGTGACAGAATTGCAAATTCTTTACCGCCTGTTCCAGAATACGACAAAGCAAGAACACGTTGTTAATATAAAGTATTTGGATATTATCCCCCTCTCTTTTTTAGAAAGGGGGATAATTTATAGGTGTATATGGATTGTTATAATGTTTGTACACATTGTTTTGTAATATTAGTTATAGATTGGATGTTGAGTAGAGTAAGTAAATTATTCCCTTGCATTGCGAGGGAATTTTTGTCATATTATATAGTATGAGTAAGACTTATTTTTTAAAGCGATTATTATTTATCCCAATTACTTTGTTCGGTATTATGGCGGTAAATTTTTTATTTGTACAATTGGCACCAGGAGGGCCAGTTGAACAGATGATGACTAAAATTACAACGGGAGCTCCAACAGATGCACTGTCTCGTGTTAGTGGTACAGCAGGCGCATTGGAAAGTGTCGTACCATCTGTAAAGAATGACTCTAAATATCGAGGGAGTCAGGGATTAAATGAACAGTTAAAAATAGAATTAACAAAACAATTTGGATTTGATAAACCACCTTTAGAACGATTCTGGATTATGATAAAGAGCTATGTTGTTTTTGATTTTGGAAAGAGCTTTTATCAGGATAAATCTGTTATTGATTTAATTTTAGAGCGAATGCCTGTATCAATTTCATTGGGTGTTTTTTCAACGTTATTAATTTATTTGATAGCCATTCCGTTGGGAATAAAAAAAGCAATTAAGCATGGATCTAAATTTGATATTACGACAAGCTGGATTTTAACAATCAGTTATGCTGTTCCGGCATTTTTATTGGCAATTTTTTTAATTATTGTTTTTGCTGGAGGCAGGTATTTTTCTTGGTTCCCATTAAAGGGATTAACATCAGATGATTGGGAACAATTGTCTTGGGGACGACAAATTTTAGATTATTTATGGCATTTGACATTGCCGGTTATTGCAATGACAGTTGGGGGATTGGCAGGATTGTGTTTTTTAACTAAAAATGCATTTTTAGATGAGTTGGGAAAAAACTATGTGCGTACAGCCAAAGCAAAAGGGTTGAACAATCGCCAAATTTTATATGGTCATGTATTTCGTAATGCGATGTTAATAGTAATTGCTGGTTTTCCCGCAATGCTGGTGAGTATGTTGTTTACCGGCTCTGTTTTAATTGAGGTGATTTTTTCTTTAAATGGGTTGGGATTGTTAGGATTTGAAGCAGTTCAAAATAGAGATTATCCTATTGTATTTGGGACATTATATTTATTTGCATTGTTGGGATTGGTTCTTAACTTAATTAGTGACTTTATATACACGCTAGTGGATCCTAGAATTCATTTTGATAAGAGGTTGAAATGATTTCTAAGTTGACACAAAAAAGAATGCGCATTTTTAAATCCAATAAAAGAGCTTATTGGGCATTAATGTTGTTAATATGTCTGTTGGTATTTAGTTTGTTCGCGCCGTTATTAGCTCATGATAAACCATTGGTTGTATCGTATAAAGGGCAATTATATTTACCTATGTTTCAATTTGTGTCGGATACCGTTTTTGATGGTAATTTACCAACCGAAGCCGATTTTAAAGATACTTATACGATACATCAAATTGAACAAAATGGATGGATGATTTTGCCTCCAATTGAATGGTATTACGATACTGTTGATTATTTTTCGGCAGAGCCAGTACCAAGCGCTCCTTCAAAAAGACATTGGTTGGGAACGGATGATCAAGGGCGTGATGTTCTTGCTCGTTTAATTTATGCTGTTCGGTTGGGATTGATTTTTGGTATTTTATTAACGGTTTGTTCGGTAATTATTGGTGTTTTAATTGGGGCATTGCAAGGGTACTTTGGTGGTTATACCGATTTGTTAATTGGGCGTTTTTTAGAAATTTGGGGGTCTTTGCCACAATTATTTATTTTAATTATTGTATCTAGTTTAATTACGCCAGGTTTTTGGTCGATTTTATTGATTTTATTATTGTTTAGTTGGACATCGTTAACTGGAGTTGTGCGCGCTGAATTTTTACGAACAAGGGGACTTGATTATGTTAAAGCAGCTCGTGGTTTAGGGCTAACCGATTTTCAAGTGATGTTAAAACATATTTTGCCAAATGCTTTAGTGGCTACAATTACATATGTTCCATTTATGCTAGCTGGGGCGATTGTGTCGTTATCTGCTCTTGATTTTTTGGGATTAGGATTGCCAGTTGGTACACCTAGTTTAGGGGAATTAATTCGGCAAGGAAAAGAAAATTTAAATGCTCCATGGTTGGGGTTGACGGCCTTTTTTACATTGACACTATTGTTGTCTTTGCTGGTTTTTGTTGGAGAAGGTGTTCGGGATGCTTTTGATCCCCATAAAAAGGAGAAAGCATGAGTTTATTAGATATCAAAAATTTGCGCGTGCGATTTGGCAGTTTTTTACCAGTAAAAAATGCTTCTATGCATATTAATGCAGGAGAGTTAGTTGCTTTGGTTGGTTCTAGTGGTTCGGGCAAATCTACTTTAGCAATGAGTATTTTGCGATTGATAGATGAATCTACCGTTCAAGGTAAAGTTATGTTTGGTGGGAAAAATCTTGTTTATTTAACAGAGGACAAATTACGTCAAATTCGTGGAAAAAAGATTGCCATGATTTTTCAAGAGCCAATGACATCTTTAAATCCACTTCATACAGTTGCTCAGCAAATTTCTGAAGTATTAAAAATGACTGGTCAATCTACTTCAAAGAAAATAGTATTATCTTTGTTAGAACAAGTTGAATTGATAGATACAGAACGTATTTATAAATCTTATCCTCATGAATTATCTGGTGGTCAACGTCAGCGTGTAATGATTGCAATGGCATTAGCGGGTAATCCCGAATTATTAATTGCAGATGAACCAACCACAGCTTTAGATGTAACAGTTCAAGCTCAAATTTTAGATTTGCTAAAACGATTACAACAAAAATTAAATTTGGCGATTTTATTTATTACACATGATTTAGATGTTGTTCGCCGAATTGCAGATAGAGTTTATGTTATGCAACATGGTAAAATTGTTTCAATGACTTTACCATCGGTTGCGCAGCCTTGGATACGTCATACACCCAAACAATTAAAGCGAGATCTAGCAATTGAAGTGGAAAATTTAAATGTTTATTATCATCGTTTTCATGCTGTTCAAGATGTATCTTTTTGTGTTCAACCTGGACGTACAATAGGAATAGTTGGTGAAAGTGGCTCAGGCAAATCGTCATTAGCCCAAGGGTTAATGCGCTTAATTGAAGCGCAAGGTCGGGTGTTAATCAACGGAAGTGATTTTTTTGCATTGTCTGGTAAAAAATTAAGGGAAGCGCGTAGTTATATCCAAATGGTATTACAGGATCCTGCTTCTTCATTAAATCCACGTATGATGGTAGGTGATATTATTGGTGAGGGGTTAAAAGTCAGAAAAGAAAAAGATATTGATAAAAAAGTTTTTGAAATATTGAAGTTGGTTGATTTATCATCAGATATTATACACAGATATCCACATGAATTATCTGGTGGGCAAAGGACCCGGGTTGCATTAGCACGCGCATTAATTTTAAAACCATCTGTTTTGGTGTTGGATGAAGTAACATCATCTTTGGATGTGCGAACACAACGTCAATTGGTCAAACTGTTAACATCGTTGCAAAAAGAATTAAACTTAGCATATATTTTTATTTCTCACGATATGAAAGTAATTCGTTCATTATCTGATGATATTTTGGTTATGAAAGATGGCCGCATTATTGAATATGATTTCGCGGGCAAATTATTTAGAAAACCAAAAAATATTTATACAAAAAGGTTGTTAAGAGATAGCTTTATTAAACTATAGTGGCAACATAAAAAACTCCTTTTTATAAGGAGCTTTTTTGTGATAATGTAAAAAAAGTATTACTCAATTTCCTTAAATAAAGGTTTTCCTTGATGTAACTTTGTTTCTTGCATCTCCATCAATGTGGATAAGTTAATTTTTCCATCGCGAATAATCATACGCATTTGGTCTGCTGCTGCGGGATTTGGATTGGCAAAAGCACATCTGATAACAGGTTTTAGAACGCGAATTCCCTCTAATTTTTGATGGACAACCCCCAAAATGCCTCGACCTAATAAGTCAGCTGCCAAAGATTCTTGCAACCCAGCGGCAGTTGCATATTTAATAACTGAGTTAAGAGCGTCTTCTACAGAGTTGGCGTGAATGGTTGAGATAACCAAGTGTCCGGACGTCGCTGCACGTAAAGCTTGAGATGCTGTTTCTGGTGTTCGAATCTCACCTACTAAAATATAACGAGGTTTCGAACGCAATGCAGATTTTAAACCATCCCCCCATCGTTCGTTTTCGATTGGTGTTTGTTTACACAAACCTAAACCCCCATTTTTGGCGGCATACAAGCCATCTAAGGGCATTTCTGGTGGATCTTCAACTGTGTATAAGAAGCCACCTTCATTTTCTAGATATTTTTTAATTAAGGCAGAACATGTTGTTGTTTTACCCATACCTGTCGGACCACCCATTAAAATCAAACCAGATTCAGTGGCGAGACCAACCAAATAGTTAATAACAGGTTCAGGTAATCCCAAATCATAAATATCTGGCGTGTTGCGTGGCATTTTACGACAGTTGTATTGAATACCTGTAGTTGTAACAACGCGTTCAACACGGTATGATTCTCCAGCAAACTTTAAAGCATAACTGGAAGAGCCTGTATATCCTTGTTCTAAGGCTTTTTCAAAATCTAATTGATCGTCAGTTTGTAAAGGAACTAAAGCAAATTTTGTTCTTTCATCGCGAATGAACATAACGCCTTCCGGAGTTAACCATAAATCTGGGAAGAAAATAGAATTTAACGAAGGCACTTTAATAACATGTGGAGAGATATTCTTGCCGGTTGCTGTTGGCGCTTTCATTTTTTCTAAAATTCGTTGTACATCAGATGATGCTGTTGCTGCAACATTAGCTTGTGTTAATTTTGTTGTTGGTGCAGCTTTTGTTTCTTGGTCGTGTGGTGTTGTTTCTGTTTGTTGTGTGGGTCTTGCATAAATGCTAGCAGGTGGGGGTGTTGGAACAGTTTTAATTGGGCTATCCACATGAGCATTTGGAGAGGGAGATATTGGCTGTGGTTGAGGTGCCGAAATAACAGGTGGTACAGAGAGTTGAGCTGTATTATGTTGTGTTTCAATAGGAGTTGGTCGATTAGAGTTAGAGGTCGTTTCTAAAGAAATACTACCTGTTTGTTGATCATTTAAGTTTTGAGGTTTACGCGAAAAAAACATCATTATCCCTTTCTTTGTATTGGTTTTAATGTATTTTGGCATATTTTATAGTGGAAAGCAAGAATATTTTTGTCAAATTAGAATATAAAAACCTCTCAGCAGAGAGGTTTTGTGTACAATAATTTTTTTAAAGGCGATACGGAGAACGGGTATATCGCCCGTATTTTTTTATTCTATATCTGTATCAGATGGGCCAGTCATCAATGATTGAGAAATTTCTTTCCCATCAGCACGAATGAGTTTTTCAATTTCTTCTGCTTTTGCGGGATTGTTTTTTAACCATGATTTTGCATTTTCGCGACCTTGACCAATACGTTCACCTTTGTAGGAAAACCAAGCTCCAGCCTTTTCTACTAATCCAGCTTTAACGCCTAAATCTAGTAATTCACCCATTTTAGAAATGCCTTCGCCATAGATGATATCGAAATCAACTGTTTTGAATGGTGGTGATACTTTGTTTTTAACCACTTTTACGCGTGTTTGACTGCCTACTACATCCTCGCGATCTTTTACGGCACCAATACGGCGTATATCTAAACGTACGGAGGCATAGAATTTTAAAGCGTTACCACCAGTTGTTGTTTCTGGATTGCCAAACATAACGCCGATTTTCATGCGGATTTGGTTAATAAAAATAACCAATGTATTTGCCTTAGCAACTGATGCTGTTAATTTGCGTAAGGCTTGAGACATTAATCTGGCTTGTAATCCCATGTGGGAATCGCCCATCTCGCCTTCAATTTCTGCTTTTGGAACGAGTGCGGCAACTGAGTCAACAACCAAAACATCAATTGTCCCGGAACGCACCAATGTGTCTGCAATTTCCAAAGCTTGTTCACCCGTGTCTGGTTGTGATACTAACAAATTATCAATGTTGACGCCTAATTTTGATGCGTATGATGGATCCATAGCGTGTTCGGCATCAATATAGGCGCATGTGCCTCCCTTTTTTTGAGATTCTGCCACAACATGTAAAGCGAGTGTTGTTTTGCCGGAGCTTTCTGGGCCATATACTTCAACAATACGTCCCTTTGGTAGGCCGCCGATACCAAGAGCTAAGTCTAATCCCAAAGAGCCTGTTGAGATAGCCGGAATTTCTACAGCGTTTGTTGTTTGTCCTAAGCGCATGATTGATCCTTTACCAAATGAGCGCTCAATTTGCGCTAGGGCAGCTTCTAATGCTTTGTCTTTTTCCATTGTTTACTCCTTTGTTTGTTCTTGTTTTGTTCTTTTAGTATAGTCTCCTTTTTTTTAAAGTGCAACACTTTTTTTATCTTTTTTATAGTGTGTTATTTTTACTTGATTTTTTGTTAAAAATGTGATAATATCGCGCCACTTTTTTATAGGGGAAAATGTGAAAAATGTTAAGTTTTGATTCTTTTGCATTGATAATTTTAAAAGATATTATTATGCGCTCTTATTGTACATTGGAAGAAGAGGGTGTTGTTCGTATCGAGGAAATGTTGTTGAAGAAAGCGCCTCGTTTTATGCCTTCTAAAGTTGGTGCATTTGAAGAATCTGTATTAATTGGGATGTGTTTTGCATCAGATTGGGCAGAACAAAACAAAGACTTAATCTTGGGAGATGAATTGAGGGCCAAGGAACAATTGTTTTCTTTACATAGTGCAGCTGATTATGTATACAAAGGGACAAAACGTATTACGTGTAAAGATAAGCGTTCATTGGAAGAAATTATTTGTACTGGATTTAGACAGGGCATTTCATTCGGATATAAAATTAAAAACTTATCTGTTTCTTCTCAAATGACGACAGATAAAGTGTTGGAAACATTTGAATTATTAAGACAAAATCCGATATTGGTTTCAAAGATTATTTCAGCTAGAGCTCCTAGTTCTATTTTGGCTCAAGAACGTATTTGTGTGAAAACCATTGATTGACTTTTTGTGAAAATTTTTATATGTTATTATCAATAAAAAAAGGAGAATTTTATGTTTGCTGCACTTGGGGATAGATTAACGGGAATTTTTGATAAACTCACACGTCGTGGCATTTTAACCGAAACGGCCGTTGATGAAACAATGCGCGAAATTAAGATTGCATTGTTGGAGGCCGATGTTGCTCTGCCTGTCGTTAAAGAATTTATTGCCAAGGTAAAAGAAAAAGCCGTTGGGGAACAAATTGTTAAATCTGTATCACCAGCTCAAATGGTAACAAAAATTGTATCTGATGAATTAATTGCCTTACTAGGCGATGGCAAAGAATTAAATTTAGCCACTCACACTGGTGCCAGCGATGTAATCTTAATGGTTGGTTTACAAGGTGCTGGTAAAACAACATCTTCGGCAAAATTGGCCGTTCGTTTAAAGAAAAATGGGAAAAAAGTCTTACTTGCCAGTTTGGACGTTTATCGTCCTGCCGCTATGGAACAATTGGCTGAACTGGGTCAAAAAAATGGGTTGGATGTATTGGAAATCATCAAAGATCAACAACCAACTGATATTGCTAAACGTGCGATTAAAGAGGCTAAATCAGGTTTATATGATGTATTGATTTTGGATACTGCCGGTCGTTTGCATATTGACGAAGATATGATGTGTGAAGTGCAACAAATCCGAGATATCGCGAATCCAAAAGAAACATTGTTGACCGTTGATGCCATGATGGGTCAAGACGCTGTTCACGTTGCTAAAGAATTTACTGAAAAAGTCGGCATTACTGGTGTTGTATTAACACGTATTGATGGTGATTCCCGCGGGGGTGCAGCCTTATCTATGCGTCACATTACGGGCCAACCAATTAAATTTTTAGGCGTTGGTGAAAAAACCGATGCTTTAGAAGTATTTGACGCCAAACGTATTGCCGATCGTATTTTGGGTATGGGCGATGTTGTAGGATTGGTTGAAACAGCCATGGAAAAAATCAATCAGGAAGAAGCTCAAAAAAGTGCGATGCGCATGATGGAGGGCAAATTTGACTTGAATGATTTACTCTCTCAAATTCGTCAAATCAATAATATGGGCGATGTTAAGGGTATTATGAAAATGATCCCAGGTTTAAGCAAATTCCGTGATAAAATTGATGCTGCCAATGTTGATAATAAAATGATAAAACATCAAGAGGCAATTATTTTATCTATGACACCTTATGAACGCAAACATCCAGATGTATTAAAGGCTGCTCGTAAACAACGCATTGCAACGGGTGCTGGTGTATCTGTGATGGAAGTCAACCGTTTGTTGAAACAATACGAACAAATGGCTACAGTGATGAAGCAATTCAAAAAAATGGGGCCAATGGGCATGTTTAAAATGATGAAACAAATGAAGGGTATGATGGGTGGTAATATGCCGGATTTGGGTGGCCTAGGCGGCATGGGAGGTCTTGGCGGAGGTAACCCATTCGGCGGCTCTATGCCCGATATGAACAGTCCCGAAATACAAGAATTAATGAAAAAATTCCCAAAGATGTAATAAAAATGCCCATTTAAATGGGCATTTTTTGTTTTATTGATGGATATGTTTTTCTTTTTTCTTGCGCTTACGATTTGCAAATTTTTCATAAGTTGTTTGAACCAATACATACATCAATGGAATAATGAATAATCCAGCAATTGTACCGATAATCATACCCCAAAAAACGGGAACGCCTAAGGCTCGGCGACTTTGTGCAGCGGCACCGGTTGCAATAGCTAAAGGTAACACGCCTAAAATAAAGGAAAAGGCTGTCATTAATACCGCACGGAAACGTTCCTTTAATCCCTTAATAGCTGCAGCAACAATTGTGGCACCTTTGGCTCGTTCTTCTTTTGCAAATTCCACAATTAAAATGGCGTTTTTACTGGCTAACCCAATTAATAAAATCAGACCTAATTGAGCATAAATGCTGAGTGGCATACCAGCAAAGAATAATCCTAACATCGCACCGTTAATGGCAACAATTAAGGATAATAACACAGGAACTGGAACGATAAAGCTTTCGTATTGTGCCACTAAGAATAAGTAAGCAAAGATAATAGCTAAAGCAATTAAATAGCCGATTTGTCCACTGGCATTTTTTTCTTGGAAACTTAATGTTGACCATTCAATGCCGTATCCTTTTGGTAATTTATCAACCAACTTTTCAACAGCTGCCATGGCTTCACCCGTACTGAAATTTGGTTTTTGGATAGCCATTACCGAAGCAGCCGGATATTGATTATATCGTTCTACAACACGTGGTGCCAATACTTTTTTCAGTTCTACCAAAGAACGCATTGGAACCATTTTTCCTTCAACATTTGGTACATAAAGTTGGTTAATACTGTCAATGTCTTTACGATATTGCCAATCGGATTGAACCATTACTTTGTTCACTTGAGTTCCAAGGTTGATATCGTTGACATAAGATGATCCCAAATAACTTTCCATTGTTCGGAAAATATTGGTCATTGGTACCTTCATACTTTCTGCCTTTGTACGGTCAATGTCTAAGAAAACATTTGGTGTTTTGGCGTTAAATGTCGTAAAAGCGTAAGCGATTTCTGGCACTTGGAATAAGTGTCCAATGAAACCTTGTAAAACGGCATCTAATTTCGCATAATCTGTACTATCATGAGATTGCAAACGAATATCTAAACCACTAGCATTACCAAGCCCCGGAATGGCGGGCATTTCAAACAATTGGAAGTTGGCCTCTGGGAATACGGATAATTTATCACGCAAGCGATTTAAAATAGCTGTTGAGTAATCTGCTTTGCTTTTGCGTTCATTCCATGGTTTTAACACGATAAAGGACATCGCAACATTTTCACCACGCCCCCCCATAAAACTGAAACCAACAACTTCGGAAATATTATCCACACCCGGTTCAGTTTGGATGATTTCTGTTGCCTTTTTCATTAACTCTAATGTTCGTTTTTGAGAGGCACCTTCCGGTAATTGTAAACTCATAACAACCACACCTTGATCTTCTTCTGGAATGAAGGATGTTTGAGCCGTTTTAAATAAAATGCCACCCAAAATACCTAACAAGGTAAAAATGAGTAAAATAACCGGAATTTTTTTTGCGATAACAGAAACAGACACCGCATAGGAATGCATAATTTTTGTCAGTGTTCTGTTAACACTATGCCAAAATCCTTTTTTACGAGGCTTAATCTTTTTAATCAACAACGAACACAATGCGGGTGACAATGTCAAAGCGTTTAACAATGAGAATAAAATGGCCACACCGATTGTGACGGAGAATTGTTGATAAATTTGACCGGTAATACCGTCTAAGAAACCAACCGGCACAAAGATAGCTAATAATACCAATGATGTTGCTACTAAGGCACCTGTAATTTCAGACATAGCTTTATAGGTAGCATCTTTGGCATTCATATGTTCGTGTTGCATTAAGTGGATAACACGTTCTACAACCACGATGGCATCATCCACCACCAATCCGATAGCCAGCAATAATGCAAATAGCGTAAACATATTGATGGAATATCCAAGAGCCAACATAACGGCAAATGTACCTAAAATAGAGACTGGAATAGTCAAAGATGGAATAAGTGTGGCATAGAAATCTTGTAAGAAGAAATAACATACAAATACCACCAACAATAATGTGAAAATTAATGTCAGTACAACTTCTTCCACCGATGCATCAATATACTTTGTGGAATCATATCCGATAGTGTAAGTTAAATCCTCAGGGAAGTATTTTTGCATTTCAACCAATGACTTTTTAATGTTTTGCATGGTTTCTAATGCATTTGCACCGGATGATAAGGATACAGCCAAAGCAATGGATGGTTTGCCGTTAAACAAACTGGTGACGCTGTAATTTTCTTGACCGATTTCAATGCGAGCAATGTCTTTTAAGCGAACTAACCCACCTTGTTCGGCCGTTCTGACGATAATATTTTCAAAATCGGAAACTTCATTCATACGACCGGTTGTTTGCAAAGTATAAACCATTGGGGTATTAGATTCAGTTGGTGATGCACCGACTTTACCCAATGTTGGTTGATAGTTTTGGCTGGAAATAGCATTGTAAACCGTATTAACATCAATATGCAATGCTGCCATTTTATCGGCATTCATCCAGATACGCATGCTGAGTTTTGAACCATATACCTGAACGTTTCCAACACCCCCGATACGAGAAAGTGTGCGTTGCACATTGTTATAAATGTAATCACTGATTTGTTGTTCAGAATATGTGTTATTCGGCGATGAGAAAACCAAGAAGCCCAAAATATTGGAAGATTCACGTTTTACGGCTAACCCTTGACGTGTCACTTCTTGAGGCAATTTCGGAGTGGCCTGTTGAATGCGGTTTTGTACTTTTACCTGAGCAATATCTGGATCAACACCTGTTTTAAAAGTGATGTTTAATGTGTAGGTGGAATCTTCGGATGTAGAGCTCATATACAACATATCTTCTACACCGTTTAATTCATCTTCTAACGGAATACCGATCGTTTTGGCGATTACTTCTGCACTGGCGCCTGGGTAAGAAGTGCGCACAGAAATTTGCGGTGGCGTTACCTCAGGATATAAGGCAATCGGCAATTTAAATAATGAAATGATACCCACTAAAACAATAACGATTGAAATAACAAACGAAAATCGAGGGCGGCGAATAAAGGTTGCTGAAAACATTATTTATTGCCTCCAACTTTTGTCGTGTTTACTTGAATACCTGGTCTGATTTTTTGTAAACCTTGAATAACAACTTGTTCGTCACCATTTAATCCGCCTAAGACGATTTGTTTGTCTTCGATGATATCACCAAGTGTAATATATTTTTGAGATACGATTCCTTCATTATCCACAACCATGACATAACTGCCATTGACATCAGCACTGATGGCCACTTGTGGTACTAATAACGATTCTGTTTTATTATTAAAACCAACAAAAATATCTACATAGTTTCCAGGGACCAATAAATTATCGGTATTAGCAGATTCTACATAAACCGGAATAGTAGCTGTCATCGGATCAACTTCGTTGCCAAAGAACATATTTTTTGCTGGCATACTTTCTGTTTTTCCGTTTGGTAAGACAATATCAATTGTGACATTTTCAGTTGATTGAATATTTTGGATAAAATCAGAGCGTTCTTTGTCCGATACGGAAAAAACAACGCGAATAGGACTGGATTGAACTACACGAGCCAGTTTTTGAGAGTTTGGACTGACTAAGTTGCCCGTTGTGACCAAAGCCTTGCCAATATAACCAGAAATAGGTGATTTAATTTGCGTGTGTTCTAAATTTAAACGAGCCATATCTAATGCGGCTTTAGCTTGTTCTAAATTGCTTTCGGCAATATCTTTTTCTTTGTCGGAAACATATCCGCCCCTGTGAAGTGTTTTTTTACGTTTAAATTCGGCCTCTAATTGTTTAACTGCAGCTTCGGCAGCTTGAACATCGGCCAAATATTTACGTTGTTCAATGACAAAAATGTCTTGATCTTTTTCAACGTAAGCCCCATCCTTGAACAAAATTTCTTCTAAATAACCAGAAACTTGAGGGACGATATCAACACTGTTGATGGCTTCAACTTCGGCGATGTATTTTTTCTTGGCCGATGTATCACTTTTACTTAATTCAGAGATTAAAACATGTGGTGTTTGTTGAGCATATCCGGCATTGGATTGTGGTGCGAAACGACCATGTAAATACCATCCGAGCGCACAACATGCAACAGAATAAGTAACTTTAAACAATATGCTGGAAACCTTGATTTTTTTTACTTTCATTTTATCCCTCAATTCATATAATGCGTATTTTTTTAATGGGCAAAAGTATACATAAAAAATGCAAAAAAATCAAGTAAAATTTTACATTAACCCGTTTTTACGGAATGAATAAATGCCTTGCCTGCCAATGATAATATGATCATAGACGATGATGTCAGATACTTTTAAAATTTTGCGCAATTCATCGGTTAATTTTATATCCGCTTCGGATGGTTTTGGATCGCCGGATGGATGATTATGAACTAATATAATGGCCGAAGCATTTAACGCCAAAGCACGGGATAAAATCTCTCTAGGATAAACGGGCGTGTGATTAATGGTTCCGTGTTGATGTTCTTCGCTGGCAATCAAATGGTATTTCAAATTTAAAAATAAAATATGAAACCGTTCATTGTGTTTGTGGGCTAATTTTAAGAAGCAATAATCTTTTATTTTATCAAAACTGGTTAAGGCAGGTGTATTAATGATTTCTTGTTTTAACATACGCTCACAAGCTGCCGGTATAGTTTTGATTGCAGCGGCTGTTGTTTCTTTAATGCCTTTGATCTTCATTAATTCTTCGGATGAGGCGTTCATAATGCCGGTAAATGAACCAAAATGGGCGAGTAATGTTTTTGCCAGTGGTTTAACATCGCATCTAGGCAATGCCATCATTAAGATTAATTCCAATAATTCATAATCGGCCAATGTTTCGCCACCATAAGTCAACAGCTTGTTTCTTAATCTTTCGCGGTGACCTAAATAATGTGGTTTTTCGGTGGCTGTCATAGTTTACTCATTATATGGAGGAAAATCCCAACCCTTTGGAGATTTTGTAAAGATTTCAAAACCCGTTTCGGTAATACCAATAGAATGTTCAAATTGAGCAGACAATTGTCTATCCTTTGTAATGACGGTCCATCCATCGGATAGGGTTAAGGTTTCGTGTGTGCCGATATTGACCATAGGTTCAACGGTGAAAATCATGCCTGGAACCAACTCAACCCCCGTTCCTGGAACGCCATAGTTTAAAATATTTGGGCCATCATGGAATACACGACCAACACCATGACCACAATAATCCATCACAACGCTATAGCCGTTTTTACGAGCCACTTGTTCCATTGCGTGACCGATGTCACCCGTCGTAGCGCCAGGTTTACAAGCCATAATACCCGCCATCATTGTTTCGTATGTGGTATCAACCAATCGTTTTGCTTTAACGGATGGTTTTCCGACAAAAAACATACGAGATGTATCCCCATACCAACCATCCAAAATAACGGTGACATCAATATTAATAATATCGCCGGCATTTAAAATTTTCTTTTCGGATGGAATACCATGGCAAATAATGTGGTTGGGTGAAATACACGTTGCCTTGGGATAACCATGATATCCACGACAAGCAGATATACCGCCTTTTGAAATGATAAATTCTTCCATCATTTCGTCCAATTTACCGGTAGAAATCCCTGGTACAACAAATGGTGTAATGTAATCTAATGTTTCGGCGGCCAAACGTCCAGCATGACGCATTCCGTCAAATTCATCTAATGAGTATAAACTGATATTTTTTTTCATAAGCGCTATTTTATATGAAAAACAGAAAAAAAGCCAGTTCTTTTTTTGACATTTGTATAAAATATGGTATAGTAAGTGGATAGGAGGGTTTTTGCCATGATGAATAAATTTCACCATTTTTTGATTGTTGCGGTTATTTTAATAGCGATTTTATACTATTGGCTGCAAAATTCACCACTGACGAATAATTAAAATAAAAAGGGGCGCTAGAGGCTCCTTTTATTGTAGAAAAGTCTATCATAAAAAGAAATGTTTTTATGATGGATAAAAACGTTCCAAAATTGAAAAACAGCGTCTATCACAAAAACGTTCCTTTTTGTGATAGATAAGAACAGGAGAACAATATGAACTTGAAATGCAAAAAGAATCTGGTCGTTCTATGGTGGAAATAATTGGTGTATTGGCTGTAACAGGCGTACTATCTATCGGTGGTGTTGCTGGATATAATTATGCCATTAACAAACACCGTGCCAACCAAGTATTGCAAGACATTCGTTTACTTTATCAAGAAACAAAATATCCTAATACAGTACAACAAATTTTACAAAATGGGACTTTTCCGGATATGGAGCTGGATACAACAAGCCCATATGAATACGATTTGGATTTTCCAAATTTAGAAGATTTTAATTATGATTCCGCATCCGAAGCAGAACCGAATTTAATTTCGGTCAAAGTATCTGGGGTATCGAAAGCTGCCTGTGATATCTTGTTGAAGACTAAACCACTATATGCATTGATGTTAAAAGTAAATGGTGAAACAACATGGAATTGTACACAAGATGAAAATGAACTGAGTTATATTTTCGAAATTACTTCAGATAATTTGGAATATAGCATCTGTTCTGTTTGTACGGGTAAACATTGTTTCGATGATGATTTAAATTGTCCAGAGGGGGAATATTGTTATAATGATACATGTTCTAAATGTGCACATGGATATACTAAATTAAATGATGACAGTTGTTATAAATGTTGCTCTGAAAGAACTAGTGCGTATACATCGAAAATAGAGTGTGATAAATGTTCCACCCATTATTACAATGTTGCTAAAGGTGGAAATGATAGAAATGGTAATTGTATTATGTGTCCAACCGGTCAAGTTAAGGATACTTCCGCCGAAGGGGATGGACGCAGATGTGTAGATGCTTCGTAAGTTGGCGTTTTAAAAAGCCTCGTCATTTGGCGAGGCTATTATTTTAATCTAAAATCAATTTTTTGGCTGCTATGTGCATTAAGTTGCGTACTTTTTCAAAGGCTTTTGCCTCAATTTGTCGAACGCGTTCGCGGGAAATGCCAAAATGCGTTCCTAAATCTTCTAAAGTCATTGGATTTTCGGATAGATAACGATTGCGGATAATAAATTGTTCGCGCTCAGGCAAGGTATTGACCGTTTCATCTAATAATTTTTTCTTTAAGTTAAAATCTTGGGCATAGGCAAGTGCTTCTTCGGCTGTTTCGCTTTCATCAGCCAACATATCTTGATGATTTATGGCAGAATCTCCGGATAAAGTAGAGTTTAATGAAGAATCCCCACTTAAACGTTGTTCCATTTCCATCACATCACGTTTGGAAACGCCAAGCATTTTGGAGATATGTGTTGCTGTTTCTTCGTTTAATGCTGTGTCACCATATAATCCTAAACGAGATTTAATTTTGTGTAAGTTATAAAATAATCTTTTTTGTGTGGCAACGGTGCCAATTTTGACTAATGACCAAGATTTTAAAATGAATTCGGATACAGCCGCTTTTATCCACCAAATGGCATATGTTGCCAAACGAAACCCTTTGTCTGGATCAAATTTTTTGATGGCTTGCATTAAGCCGATGTTAGCTTCAGAAATTAAATCTGATAAAGCTAAACCATAATGACGGAAAGAAATGGCTACTTTGGCGGCCAATCTTAAATGAGATGTCGTTAATTTATGGGCTGCATCAACATCCCCATGTTCTTTATATCGTTTTGCAAGCATGTATTCTTGTTCAGGTTGCAACATTGGAAATTTGTTAATTTCCGTTAAATATAAGGTCAGTGAATTTTTTGAGTAAAGTAGTGATAACGCATTAGTTGTCATTTTCATATCCTTTTCATAAAGCAATATCTTGACGGGGGAATCTTTCTATTCAAGACAAGATTCAGATTAACCCATACTTTGTGATTAATCCCTTGCATCATATCAAAATGGATATAAAAAGTCAAGAATAATTTTGTATATACTAAGGAATAACATGTTTATAATAATAAAAAAGATTCCCTCTTTTAAAAGAGGGAACAATTATTTTACTTAAACTATATAATCAAATTTTGAGGGTAAAGATAATATCAATTCCTTTTTGATATTATTTTTTTACCGATCCTGCTGGACAAGATGAAGTTGTTGGACAGGTTTTACAATCTGATTGTTTTGTTTTTTTAGTTTTATCATTGTATGTTCCTGCTGGACATGCTTTTTTTTCTGTTGGTTTAGGACAATAATGCCCTTTTGGACAAGCTGTTTGACTTGATGAACCTGCAGGACAATAGTATCCTGATTTACATGATTTGGGTTCTTTTGAGCTAGCGGGGCAGTATGAACCAGCTGGACACTTAATAGGCGTTTTTGCTCCTTCTGGACAGTATGAACCTGCTGGGCAAGCTGTTTGTTTTTCTAATCCAGTAGTTGGGCAATATGATCCAGCGGGACAGGTTTTACAATCTGTTTTTTGTGTTTGTTTCGTTGCGTTGTTATATGTTCCAGCCGGGCATATGTTTTTTTCTGCTGGTGTTGGACAATAATACCCTTTTGGACAAGCTGTTTGACTTGACGAACCTGCAGGACAGTAATATCCAGTTTTACATGTGGTTGGAGATGTTGCTTTTTCTGAACAATATGACCCTACTGGACATGCTTTTTTTTCTGTTGGTTTAGGACAATAATACCCTTTTGGACAAGCTGTTTGACTTGATGAACCTGCAGGACAATAGTATCCTGATTTACATGATTTGGGTTCTTTTGAGCTAGCGGGGCAGTATGAACCAGCTGGACACTTAATAGGTGTTTTTGCTCCTTCTGGACAGTATGAACCTGCTGGGCAAGCTATTTGTTTTTCTAATCCAGTAGTTGGGCAATATGATCCAGCGGGACAGGTTTTACAATCTGTTTTTTGTGTTTGTTTCGTTGCGTTGTTATATGTTCCAGCCGGGCATATGTTTTTTTCTGCTGGTGTTGGACAATAATATCCTTTTGGACAAGCTGTTTGACTTGATGAACCTGTGGGACAGTAATATCCTTTTGAACATGTTTTACATGATTCTTTTTTAGTTTGTTGTGTTTCTTTATTATATGTTCCTGCAGCACAAGCTATTTTTGTTTTGTTTACAGGGCAATAATATCCTACAGGACATGCTTGACATTTATTGTCCATCCATGTAAAAGCACCACATTTATGACACTCTGCTTCATTTTTTGCAGTTGTATTTTGTTTTTCTGAACACTCATAACAAATATTATCTTTCGACAAGAAATAATTTGGTCCGGTGCAGCTGATACATGCTCTTGTTGATGATTTATATGTATTGTTTTTACATTTACAAGAACCATCCTTTTCATCGATATAAGAATTACTATCTGAACAGAATGGATTACTTAAACCGTGATTGCAGAATAGAGCGTTTCCAGTTTCTTGTTTAAAACCAACACTAGTTCGTTTATAGACAGTACCATCATAATTTACTTTATACAGTCCTTTCTTTAAATCAGCCAAAAAATTTCCTTTAGGTTTACCATTTTTTGCAGAATACCACGTTTCTCCATTCAATTTAATCAGGACAGAACGCGCATCCCCATATTTGTTTTGTCCACCATGTGCCCAGAATTTATAAGAACCATCGTTTGGTACATACATATATCCAGCAGCAGTAATAGATGATGGGCCTGGATGATCGCGATCACAATAAATACTAAAGCCCGATGTGTGAAGGCCTACAGGTTTAGAACGTTCTGAACCACAGCCAGCATTACGAGAGGTAATAACCAATCCTTCATACTCGAAACCTAAATTTTTACATGTCACGGGTAAACATTGTTTTTGGTAAGCATTCCAAATAGGAGCACTTGAAGGGCATGGCTCACATACTTTTTTTGTCGCATTCCAAATAGGCTTTGACATCGGACATGCCTCACATTTTTTAGTCGTCGCATTCCAAATAGGTGTTGCTGTCGGGCAAGGTTCACATTTTTTGGTCGTTGCATTCCAAATAGGTGTCGTGGCTGGACATACTTCACATCTTTTAGTTGTTGTATTCCAATAAGGTTTTTCAGTTGGACAAGGTTCACACGCACCTGTTTTGATTTCACAAACAGGGGTATCACCACCACAATCGGCATCTTTTTTACAGTCTTTACGGCACAAAATAGCGCGAGTGTTATCTTTTGTAATATTAGAT
>JAFYRI010000007.1 GCA_017559525.1 Alphaproteobacteria bacterium
TCTTTATTACAAGCTGAAGCATCTTCAGCTGATGTTCCATTTACTTCTACTTTGGTTGTTTGGTTGTTTTGAATACCTTCATAAACCATTTCACATACGCTTTGTGGTACATTTGAAATACTGAAATAGGCATCTCCTTCAATAAGAGTAGGATTATTGATTGTGTATCCAGCTTTAGATGTTGTTGGCCATTCAGATAATGATAAAGTTTGTCGTCCCATTGCTACTTGACGGACTAAATCAATACCACGCATATTAATATCATTAATAGTTTCATTAGCACGGTATTTATTCATGGCATAAGTATATCCAGCGATGCCTCCAATGGATAATACACCGATAATTGCTAATGTTCCAAGCATTTCGACCATAGAACGACCGGATTGTGTTTTTAAGCTCATTTTTTTCTCCTTTTTTGACTTTTATGATAGATAAATTATAAAAAGCATCCTCTTAAAAAGGGGTGGATATATCCTATTGTTTTCTCTTTTTATAAATAAGTGTTTGTCCATCGGTTAGGTATAAAGTTAATATTTCTTCATTAATTTTATATTCTCTCACTTTGTTTAATTTAATTAGGTATTCTTGTTCCAATTGCATTAAATCTCTAGGGCCGGCCATCATAGTTGAGGCTGCACCGGATAAAGTTAAATGACCATTATCTTGCATTTCATAACTGCCAAAATAATTATTTAACACTTTTCCAAAATAACGATTGTCTTCCCCCGAGAATGTCAATGTGATAGTGGTATCATTTGGTGTATCCGTTAAAATATATTCCACTCCTTTGATGGTAGGGGTTGATTTTTGAACAACGACTTCTTCTTTACATCCTAAAACTGTCAAGCACATTAAAATAGCAGTTAAAAATTTTGGCATTTATTTTTCTCCTTTTTTTGATATCATAATAAAGACCGTATCAAAAATCAAGAGAATAATCCTTGCAATATATGTAAAAGTATTTTAAAGTGAGGCTATTGTTATTTTACGAAAGGATTTTAAAATGAAAATTGCCATTATCGGAACCGGTTATGTCGGGTTACCAACGGGTGTAGGTCTTGCAGAACTAGGACATTCTGTCACCTGTATTGATACGGATAAGAATAAAATTTCAGCATTAAATGACGGAAAAATTACTTTGTTTGAAGAGGGGTTAGAGGCTTTGCTTTCCAAAAACATTCGTGAAGGGCGTTTGCATTTTACAACGTCAAAAGCTGAAGCTATTCCGTTTGCGGATGTTGTCTTAATTGCCGTGGGAACGCCCCCTCATCCGGTAACAAAAGAGGCCGATATGAAATTTATTCATGCGGCAGCCAGAGAATTGGCGCCTCACTTGTCTGGTTATACTGTGGTGGCAACGAAATCTACGGTGCCAGTTGGAACGGGTGAAGCTGTTGAAGCCATTATCCGTGAAACAAACCCAACAGCCGATTGTGACATCATTTCACTGCCAGAATTTTTGCGCGAAGGTTTTGCTGTTCATGATTTCTTTAATCCGGATCGTATTGTTATCGGGACAGACAGTGAACGTGCTAGAGCCGTAATGAAAGAATTGTATAAAGATTTTTCCGATAAATCCCATATCTTATATGTAGGCAGACGTTCTGCCGAAACCATCAAATATGCCTCAAATGCTTTTTTAGCTATGAAAATTCATTACATTAATGAAATGGCAGATTTTTGTGAAAAAACAGGGGCTGATATTGCTGAAGTGGCTCAAGGGATGGGAACCGATAGCCGAATTGGAAATAAATTTTTAAACCCTGGGCCAGGTTATGGCGGATCTTGTTTCCCAAAAGATACAATGGCAATGGCTTATATGGGACGCCAAAATAATGTCAATTTGTCTTTGATTGAAAACACAATTGAAAAAAATGCTTTGCGTAAAGAACGAATTGCTGATGAAGTGTTAAAGGTTATTAAGGGCATTCGTAAACCACGCGTTGGTATCTTGGGATTGGCTTTTAAGGGGGGGACGGATGATTGTCGTGAATCTCCAGCTATGCAAGTTATTGAAGCACTTTTAAAGAAAAAACATAATACGATTGCACGAATTACACATACACAACCAAAATTAATTGTTTATGATCCGGAAGCAATGGAAAATGCCAAAAAGATCTTGGGACGCAAAGTTAAGTATGTGGCAAATGAATATGAAGCTTTAGAAGATGCTGATGTGATGTTAGTGTTAACTGAATGGCGTCAGTTTAAAGGATTAGATTTAGCTCGTGCAAAATCTTTAATGCGAGGTAATAAAATTATTGATTTGCGCAACCAAATTGATCATGTAGCAGCGGTGGCAAATGGCTTTGAATACAAAGGTGTTGGTAGACCACTTATGAAGCCTAAAAAGGTGTAAGGTAAAATAAAAGCGACCTGTTTAGGTCGCTTTTTTTGTATTTTTAATTTGTCGGTGGAGTTGGTGTTTTATATTTAAACATTAATGCCTCTAAGATTAACCAATCATCTGGTTCATCAATTTCAACAGCTGTATAAGGCGGCATTTCATAAACAGATACTTTTTCACACAATATGATGCCCTCATGTTCTTTTATATTTTTAACTGTAGTCAAATAAATGGCACCATTTTCAACAAGTGTTCCAGCAAAATTTTGACGTCGAGGTCTATTCATATAGTCATAGTTGATAGGATGGCCATCTTCTGTCCAATAAAAACGTTTTTCTCGTACACAAGTTAAGGCGCTCTGGGCATTTTCGGCCATCATTTTTTCATAAATGCCTGTTATATGCTCTGTTTCTGTTAGAGGAGAGGTAGCTTGTAACAAAAAGAATAGATCATCATTTTCATAATGTACTTTATTTAAATATTCCAATACAACAGCTGCAGTTGGAGAGGTATCTTGTGCATTTTGTGGATCACGATCATAAACTTCAACTTTGGGTAAATTAAATGATAAAACGGTTTGCTTAATTTTCTCGCTATCAGTAGCAATAATGACCTTATCAATAATGGCACTATCATTGGCTGCTTTTGCAGTCCAATATACTAACGGCTTCATCATTAATGGTTTTATATTTTTAAGAGGAATGGATTTTGAATCACCACGTACGGGGATAAACGCAATATTTGTCATTTTGTATCTTTCATTGATTCTATAATTTTTTCATCAGTGATAATATTTAATTCTTTTAAAAAATGCAAGTATGAATCTCTATCAGATGAAATATAATATTTTATTTTTTCGGATGGAAATAGAAAAAATACAGAAGTTGAATATCCAGAAATAGTATCTGGTATTAAATCTGCTAAGATTAATATCTCAAATGGAATATGTTTTGGGAAAATAATAGCTTCAGGTATATTTTTTTGTATTTTGCTGGCAATAATGCGAGGTGTTAAATTTGGATGCTCTTTTAAAACTAATACTCTATTGAGATTTTGATGTTTAAATAATGTACTAACAGTTTTTATTTGTTCTTCTGTTGTGCTATAACTGCCTCTTAGTAAGAAAAAATCAACTTTTTTGTTGGAGATTTTTTCCTTATAACTATGGATATCAAAATTGATAAAGGAAAATAATTGTTGTTTTTCTCTGTCGGTTAAGCTGTTTTTTAATTTATACCAATTAATTTCTTTTATATTTTTTAAATCTAAAAAATTGATAAAATCATTTAATGAGGGATCTTTTTTTATCATATCTACAAACGATAAATGATATGTCGTTGGATATAATGTATGAAAGACAAAATCATATTCATGTGTATAATCACCATCTTCAACGATTATTTTTTTTAGTAAATTTGCGTAATTTTTTTTATGAGGGGTAACAGATAAAGTAAGATCTTTTCTAGAGTGAATAACATTTGAAATGCCGTCTTCATATATATGTATATGTTCTATTTTTGTGGGGTCAATAATTTGTAAAATAGGAATTAATTGTGTTGCCCACCACAAGTTAACATGAATAGTGTAATCAGCATCAGGGGTGTTATCATAAATATGTTGAATACAGGTTTTTATTATATTTTGCGATTGTCTATTGGCGCCTTCAAAAGGAGGAAGTTCAATTTGAGTGGTGTTATAATCTGCGAGATTAACATTTTTGTTTAAGTTGGGAAAACGACGCCAAAAAATGAATTTTAAATCTTCTTTGGGTTGTTTAATTAAATCTATCATTTGTAATAATGTGGGGGTGGTCGCATAATCAATATAGATGTGCACTTTAGATTTTAAAGGGGTAATGGTATATCCGAACCCAAAACAAAAGAAAAAAGTAAATACGGCTATTTTTTTGAACATACTTGAACCCTCTTAAGTAAAAGAAATGTTATTAAACAAGAGATTAAAGATAAAAGGAAAAATATACTCCATCCGATGGTTGTTGCATTTTGTTCAAATGTGCAAAAAGTATTTGTTCCCCATAAAAGTCCATCTAAAATAATGCCAGCAATAACGGATGCTATGGCTGCCATAAAGGATTTAAAAACGCTGTTGACAGATAAATAAATAGAAGCATCTTGCGTTGGAATATGTAACAATGAAATATTATTCATTCCAAGTGTAATGGCGGATTGGCTGATGCCTAATAAAATATGAATGTCAACTAATAATCCAAAAATAATATGTCGATTTTGAATGAATAAACACCCTATAAACAACATAATACATACCATAAATAACGGAATGGATTTTTGTAAAATTTTGAAGCAATTTTTCTGGTCTGCCAATTTTCCCCAAGTTTTAACGCTAAATGCGTGTGTGAATTGTGAAATAACAGTTAACGCAACAACGACAGGGGTTGAAAAACCAAGTACTTTAAGCATAAGAACTGTTATAAAAGGGGTGATAAAATTAATAGAAAAGTTAAGTGAACCTAAAAATATTAACAGTTTTTTAAATGGTTTATTTTTGAGTGTTTGTATTGTTTTTTTGAAAAAAGAATCTGTTTTTTGATAGGAAATACATTTATTTTCAACTTGCGTTAATGTGAAAACACCATATAGACCAATGATAAAGGCAATACCTAATAAAATAGAATAGGCAAAAATAGTTTTATCAGCTTTGTATTCTTCAAAATACCAAATTAAAGTGGCTCCGCCTCCATAGCATACAATTTTCGTAATCATCATCCATTTAAAACGATGTGAGAAAAAACGTCCCATCAAATTGGTTGGTACTAAAGCTTTCATCCAAGGTAACCATGCCCCTCCGGCAACCGAGCCAATCATATAGGTAGCAGAAAAACATCCGATTAATAAAACTAATGTCCAAGACGAACCAGCCCAAAAGGCTAATAGTGCAGCAATTAAATAAAATGGTCTGGATATAATTGAAAAAAGAACAGAAATTTGTTTCGGTGTTTTGCCTTTTTCAATTAAATAGGCTGATAATAAATGCATTAAATTGCCAATGAAACCAATGGCTCCTAAAAAACCAATAGCAATGTTACCGGCACCAAACATTAAGGCATAAGCAATTAAAAAAGGGCCAGTGGCTAAAGTATCCATAGCACTGGTAGCAACGCCTCCGTAAAAGACATTGTTCAGAGATTTTCTTAAAGGTGTTTTTGACATTGGTGTATCCTGATGATTTATTCGCCTATTCTTGCGACGGCAGTATAAGGCGTTACAAAAAGATTGTCAAGGCATTATAACCAATGAGCTCGTTTAAATAAGTAAATAAGTAAAATGCCAATAGATGCAATAAAACAGGCTGTAAGGGCTAGGCCATATGGATCTTCAGAAAATGGAATGCCACCAACATTCATTCCAAACAGACTAGCTAAAAACGATAATGGTAGAAAGATTGTTGCAATCACGGATAACATATACATGTTTTTTTGGCTTTGTTTAACATCATGTTGATTAAGAGCTTCCTGATTAATACGGCATCGTTCCTTTAGTAATGTAATATCTTCAATAATGCGCTGCATACGATAAAAATTATTTCTTGATAGATGCTCTGTTTTCTTGTTGAACCATGGCATTCGATGGTAGGGTAATGTTTCTAAAGCATCTCTTTGCGGTGTTAAAAAGCGATGCATGATGACTAAGCGTCTCATTAATTCGGTCAGTTCATCTGTTAGTGTTGAGGATGGTTGATGTGAAATAATTTTTTCCTCAATATCATCCAGATACTCTTCCATATCAGAAACGCTATTCGCAATGGAATTGAGTGTGTTTTCTAAAATCATTTCGATTAATTCATTGGTGTTTTTTGGGCCGGTTTGCTCATCAAATGTCTCCATGATTTCTTTAAATGAAATTGCTGGATGAATGCGTGTGCTGATGATGTGGTCTTTTGTTGCAAATACACTTAAAAACACCATGTCATCCGGTTTTGAACGTGGGGTTAGATTGGTTGTCCTAATAATCAGTAATAGGCCGTTATTATGTATAAAACTACATGGTTTAAGTTGAGATGGGTTGATTAATGCATGTTTTGTCCATTCATCTAGATAGGTGTTATTTTTTAGGAAAAGCTTTGCTTTGGGATGGGATAAATTAATATGTATCCATATTGTTCCATCTTCAGGTTTCCATTTGTGTATTTGCTTTTCATTTAGGGGGGTGGCTCCTCCTGTTTTATCCAGTAAAACAGCTTTGATCATCCAATTGTTTGAAGATGTCATTTTTATATTCTCCTTGGTTGTTTTATATTTAAAAACGACGTGTTGCTAAATCAAGGTAAAGATAAAAAATGATTAAAAAATAAAAAAAAATATTTTATGCTTGATATTTGAAGAAAAATTTGTTATATTGAAGACATATTTTTTCAACAATCAACTAAAGTAAGGATCGTAAATATGAAACAACAAGCTAACTTAATTCGTGCCGGATGGATTATTGAACACAATGGCAGACAATGGACAGTTTTAAATACAGCTATTACAAAACCTGGTAAAGGTGGGGCTTATATTCAAGTGGAAATGCGTGATATTAACTCTGGTAATAAAACAAATGAACGATTCCGTACAGCTGATACAGTTGAAAAATTAATGAGTGAAACAATTGATTGCCAATATTTATACAGTGAAGGCGATAAATTGTTTTTTATGAATAAAGAAACATATGATCAAATGGAAATTTCATCCGATATGATGGGTGAATCCGTTGGTTTCTTGCAAGACAATATGGAAGTGACAATGAACTTGATCGAAGGTCGTCCGGTTGGTGTTTCTTTGCCACAACATGTTATTTTGACTGTTGTTGAAACAGAGCCATATATCAAAGGTCAAACTGTTACAACTTCTTATAAGCCAGCTATGATGGATAATGGCATGCGTGTGATGATTCCACCATTTGTAACAACGGGTGAAAAAATTGTGGTGGCAACAGCGGATACAACTTATGTTGAAAGGGCAAAATAATGGCTGAGGTTAAAACGGAACATCGGCGTATTACGCCTCGCGCTCAAACAGTTCGGAAACGTCCTGAAACGCGTGAGGAGCAAATGATTGCTGCTTTGTCCCCAAACTTGAATGTAATGGTTAAGGCTGTACGTGCTGCTGGTCGTCGTATGGTGCGCGATTTTGGTGAAATTTCATCTTTGCAAGTTTCTTTGAAGGGGCCAGGTGATTTCGTATCAAACGCAGATACCTTGGCAGAAAAGATCTTGATTGAAAAATTGTCTGAAGATCGTCCTGATTATGGTTTTATTACAGAAGAACGTTCAGAAATTTCTCCTAAAAATGGTTGTGAATATACATGGATTATTGACCCAATTGATGGTACAATAAACTTTTTACATGCTATTCCATGCTTTGCAATTTCCGTTGCATTAAAATATAAAGATGAAGTTATTGCCGGTGTGACATTTAATCCGGTGACAAATGAATTGTTCTATGCTGAAAAAGGACAGGGTGCTTTCTTGATGACACCAACTGGTAATGTTCGTTTGCGTGTATCGGGGCGTGTTCATTTGGCATATGCTTTGGTTGGTAGTAATGGTTTTAGTACCCCAAAAAATCGTCAGGTTATGGAGCGTGTTGTTGAAAAAGTGGCTTCTACTCGTTACAATGGTTGTACGACATTGTCTATGGCTGCAGTGGCTGCTGGACAGTTAGATTTATATATTGCAACTCAGTTTAAACCATGGGATTTAGCGGTCGGCTTTTTGTTGGTTAAAGAAGCTGGTGGTTATATTAGTGATTTTAATGACCATAAGGAAATGGATGAAATTATGGTTAACCAAACAATTGTTGCGGGTAACTATAAATTGAAAGATCAAGTTTTAAAATTGATAAGGGGGTAAAATGAAAAAAATAGCGTTGTCCTTGTTGTGTGCTGGATTGAGTATATTTTTTACGACATCAGCTATGTCTCAAGAGTTGGTGCAATCACGTAAGGCAGCTGTTTGGGCGCCTGCATTGCTTGCAGGGGGAGGAACTGCGGCAGGAACTACTCAGCCAAAGAAAATACCTTTGCGTGCTCGTACAACCATTTTGCGTTTTGAACCGGGGCAAATAGAATTGTCGGATATTCAAAAAGAAATGTTGATGGGAATTGTCCAATTATTTAAACCTGGGAATGATGGGCATATAGTAATAACTGCAGCCGCTTCAGAAGTGGGTGTGGCATCTAAGCGTGCTGCTCGAGTGGAGGGTTTTTTTAATGCTTATAGAGGGAATTCATTTGCATGTACTGTTCGTTTTATTCCTCCTCGGCATGTAGTACCCAGTGTTGACAATACTGTTAAAATTGTAGTTACTAGATAAAAAGTACTTGCAATTTTATTTTTTTTAGTGTATAAAAGGCGAACAAGTTTAAAAATTTAGAAGAAAAGGAACTGAAAAATGAAAAAAGGCATTCATCCAGATTATCATGAAATCACTGTTGTTATGACAGATGGTACGGAATATAAAACAAGATCCACATATGGAAAAGCTGGAGATACAGTACGTTTAGACATTGATTCTTTATCTCACCCAGCTTGGACAGGCGTTCAACGTTTGTTGGATACTGGTGGTCAGTTGGCTAAATTTAATAAGAAATTTGCAGCATTTAAAAAGCCAGCAGCTTAATGTTTTATTTTTTTATAGTTTTCTTTAGCCTCTCACTATAGAGAGGCTTTTTTTTGTATTTAAAAAATAGTAATAAATTATTTTTTTTATATATTTCTATCTCTGTTTGCGTTTTTGTAAAATATCTTGACAAAAACAAGATGTTGTGATATGCTCTTTATATATTGTTTTTAAAAAGGTTAAAAAAAATATGGAAAAATCTTTAGTTCATACAATTCGAAAGGGCGATTTGCTTAAAGTGAAAGAGCTTTTGTCTTTAGGGGAGGATGTTAATCAATTTGATGAACGAGGTTGGTCTCCTTTGATGCATGCTATTTTTATTGGAAATCCACAAATTGTAAAATTGCTATTGAATGCAGGAGCGAATAAACATACTAAAAATAAGCATGGTCGAACACTTTTGACGCAGGCCGCACGTTTTGGTCATGCAGATGTGGTAAAGGTTTTGTTGGATTGGGGATTGGATAAAGAAAAACGAGATAAATCGGGTCAAACTCCTTTTATTTATGCTACTAGAAAAGGTCATATAGATGTTATGAATGTTTTGTTAAAATCTGGAGTGGATATTAATGGAACTGATAAACATGGTCGTACGCCATTAATTCATGCGGTTAATTTGTTGGAGTACGATTCGGTGGCCTTTTTGGTATCACATGGAGCTAATCGTTTGATTCAAGATAAATTTATGCATACAGCATATGATTATGCCAAAAAATGGGGGGATAAGTGTATGATGCGAATGGTTGCTATTCCTCAAAAGGTTTTGGAATATAATACTTTTCCTCTTATGCCAAAGCACGAAAATACATTATAATTTCTCATTTTTCAAAAGAATGTGTTTCTGTTATGGGTGGCTCGGTTACCTCTGAATTTGATTGAGTTTGTTCTTGTTCATATGAATAAGATTCGGTTGAGGGTAGATTTGTGGTTACTAACGAGGGTGTTGGCAAATAACATGAACCATTTGAGCAATATCCTTTTCCATCAGAACATGGCGTTCCGTCTGTTACATTAGAAGCTATCCAACCATTTTCGCAAATGTAACATTCTGTACTTGATATACATTCATATCCCTGTGAAACGGACTGTGTTGGATCATAACATAATGCCCAATTACTAGCAACTGCTTTACCGTTTTTATATAAATTTCCGTATGATGAAGAATATGCTGAGCTACCGATTTCTGTTCCTGTCCAAAAACCATATGATTGTGTCCAAGCAGATTTTAAAGCTGTATGTAATGCCGAATTATTAGCTTCAAAGACTTCTTTGGGAACTAAAGACATAGTCGTATCTTTTTGATTGCCTAATCCGATACAAATATTTTTTGCATCCCACCAAGATACAACAGAATTGCCCATTAAATAGTATGTTCTTCCTCGTACATTTGCAGTTCTATGGATGGCAAGCATAGGAGCACATGAAACAGGGGTTGCTTGATAATTACTTTCATTTTTATCATAACAATATAATCCCTTTTCACAATCATCGCTAGTTGTGCATATTGTATCACAGGTTCCTGTTTTTCCACATACGCCTTTTGTTCCAGATTGTGTAATACATTCTGTTTCTGGGAGAGCTACTTTAATCCAACCATTTTCGCATATGGAGCAGGCTGTATCTTCTGTACATTCAGTTCCTGCTTGTGGTGTTTCATTTGGGATATGACACAGAACTCCCCTATTAGCCGTGCGTTGAATGCCTCCTGTGCTTGAATTACCTAGTGTAGGTGTGTATGCATAACCTGGATACATTTCAGTTTTTGCCCAAACAGTGTCAAAACCAATGGCATTTCTTAACGCTTTAGATAACGTAGCATTGTTAGCGTTAAAATCATCATTTGGGATTAAAGAAACGTGATTTCCAATTTGTTTTCCAACTGCAATACAGATATTATTGGCATCCCACCAATTCGCATCGTCGGCAAAATAATAAGTTTTACCACGAACGGTATATGACGTGATATTTGGCAAGGGGGCACAATTTTCCGGATGGGGTGTATATCTGCTTTCATTGGTGTCATAACAATAGGATCCTGTTTCGCAATCTTCACTGGTTGTACAATGTAAGACACATTGGCCGTTTCCATCACAGCGACCTGAGGTTCCGGTTTCTGTTAAGCATTCTGTCCCGATAGGAGAGGTGGTATCAATCCACCCGTTATTACATAGATAACAGTCTGTATTTTGTATGCATTCTGTTCCTTGGGTATGAGTATTTTCTGAAGTGCCACATAATATTTGATTTGAGGTATTTTTTACATGTGTTCCCATATTATTGTGTTCTAGCCACATGTAATAAACACTGTTTTTATCATGTTCAGTTAATGTCCATACAATTGTACCACTGCCACCAATATTTTTTAGCTCTTGAGCAATGGCAGAGTTATTTTTTGTAAAATCATGTAAACTTAATAATGTCATATTTGTGTTTTTTATTTTGCTATATGCTAAACAGATATTATTGGCATCCCACCATGATACCTCTGTATCTGACAAATAATAGTTTTGTCCCCGAGCTTGATATTCAGTCATGCTTGGTAAATCTTGGCATTGGTAGGGGGTCGCATTAATGTCACTTTCATTTGTATCGCCACAATATTGTCCCTCTGAACAGTCATTGTTAGAGTTACAGTGACCAACTTCACATATATCATTAATACAAATACCCTTATATCCATCTTTTGTCATGCAAGATGTGTTTTCGGGAAGGGGAATGCATTTGCCTGCTTCGCAAATTTCGCAGGCATTACACAAACGTTGGCATCGTTGTTCCAACAATATATCAAAATCTTCTCCACTAAAATCAAACGCTAATGTATTTTGTTCAACATCACAATTTCCCGTAATTGTTGCTAAATTTTGGATTCTATCTTTTACTAAATTACACAGACGTTCATTAAGCTTAGAAACTAAAATGACTGGCTCTGCTTCATTAGGTAAGGTGATATCGTATCCCAAAGCTTGATCGTCAAAACGTGTTAAATGAAAACCATTAGATCGATTGTCTATTTGTTTTTTAAGCTCTGCACCACGCATTAGTATTTCGGTAGACAGAGTGTTAGATCGATGTCTATCCATTGTATAGTTATATCCTGATAGTCCGCCAAAGGATAAAATGCCAATTAGGATCAAAATCCCAATCATTTCTGTCATAGTTCGACCTTGTTGTGTCTTTTTATCTAAATACTTATACATGATAATCCTTTTTTATATAAAACATAAAGATTATATATCATACCTATTTTTGAATGTAAATAATATTTTTATAAAAAACACCGGCCATTTAAACCGGTGAAATATCATGAATTTGGATTTGCATTTTAGTTTTACCACGCCATGTTTCTTGTTTTAAATAGCCAGCGACATGATAGTATTTATGTTTTGTATTTAACAATGTATCTCCTAAACTAGAACCTTCTGATCGAAAGGCTATTCCAGATAAATATTTGCCTCCTCGTCCACTTAATGTACAGGCAATATGACCATTTTTGAGTAAAATAGGTCTAGAAATCATAACGTTTTTAACCACGAATCTAGGTTCGGGATTGGCTTCACCAAATGGAGCAAGTAATGAAATTTGCTCTGTTAAATCAGGCGTAACGCCACCAATATCAACAACACCATCTATTTCTAAAATTTGGTTGTCTGTCCCAATTTGTTCTCGAGTGATGTTTTCTTTTAGATAATTATAAAAGTCTGCTAATTTTTCGCGATGCAGAGAAAAACCTGCGGCCATTGGATGTCCTCCACCGCGGCTTAAAATTTTCTTTTCAATAGCATTCATAACTAGTGTTCCTAAATCAACACCTTGAACAGAACGACTGGATCCTTTAACTTCATCACCTTCAATGCTTAAAGCAAATACCGGTAAATTATATTTGTCTTTTAATCGACCTGCAACAATACCAACCACACCTTGATGCCAATCTTCTCCCTGTACAACAATGAAAGGATCATCGGACATGCGATGTTCTACTTGTTCTGTTGCTGCATGCAAAACAGCTGCCTCAATATCACGACGCGTCATGTTTAAATCTTCTAAGATTTGAGCTAATGCAGCTGCTTCAACTTCGTCATCTGTGGACAATAATCTCATACCAATATCGGATTTGCCTACGCGTCCACATGCATTAATTCGGGGGCCAAAAACGTATCCTAAGTGATATGCCGAAGGTGCTTCTTCTAAGCCAACTAATTGTGCAAGGGCAGTAATGCCTTTGTTTTGTCCTAAGCGCATTTGGTTAAGACCAGATTTTACAAACAACCGATTAACACCGCTAAGTTTAACAACGTCGCAAACTGTTCCAAAGGCAACCAAATCTAAATAGCGCATTAAGTTTGGTTCTGTTTTATCTTTATAAAAGCCAAGACTGCGTAAAATATTATTTAATGCTACTACAAATAAAAAGACAACACCAACAGCAGCCATATACCGGCAAGGATGATCAAGGGGTTCGTCTAATCTTTTGGGATTGACGACAGCATAGGCATTTGGTAATGTTTTTTCGGGATCATGATGGTCTAATACGATAATATCTAACCCACAAATTCTGGTACCGTATTCTAATGGATCAAATGCGGTCATGCCGCAATCTAATGTTGCAATTAATTTACATCCCGCTTTTGCAAATTCTTTCATTTTACCAATATTGGGACCATATCCGTCTTCACGATCTGGAATAAAACACAAAGGTTTTATTCCACACCCAATTAAAAACATTCTAAGCAAAGCAGTGGAAGTTGCGCCGTCTACATCATAATCTCCCATTAAACCAATAGGTTCGCCTGCTATAACGGATTGCGCCATGCGACGAGCTGCTCGCTCCATGTCTTTTAAACTAAAGGGGTTAGGTAAGTGATTTTTTAATGTTGGCCTTAAATAGCCTTCGGCTGTATCTAAATTAATTCCTCTAGCAGATAACGCTTTTGCAACGACTTCGGACAAACCAAATTTTTGGCTAAGTGCTAACCCCAAACGTTCATTTGATTCCTTAAACTCCCACGTCAATCCGCTGACGGATTGATTTACTCCTAAAACCGACATATTTAATCCTTTTTTTCTTATTCAATTTCAGGATATCTTGCATTTAAAAAAAAATCAAGCAAAAAAACTTACATTTTCCATGGAAAAGTGCTTGCAAAGATATTATTTGTCTTTTATACTGGAAAAAACTGAAAGGAAAAATCATGTATACACCCAATGTTTTGTTTGTAGCCAGTGAAATGACACCCTTTATTAAAACCGGCGGTTTGGGAGATGTTGTGGGGGCGTTGCCAAAGTCTTTGGCTAAAAATGGTGTGGTTGTGAAGGTGGTTATTCCTCTGTATAGTGAAATTAATTATGAAAAGTTTGGGTTGAAAAAAATTATGGATGGCAATTGTGTTCAAATGGGCAATTGCCAAGAATTTTTTTCAGTTCATCACTCTGGCTTTATTCCGGGAATTGATGTTTATTTTGTTGAATTTAATAAATACTTTAATCGTCCTTGGGTGTATGGAGATCGTTGGAGTGGCCAAGCTTATGAGGATAATCCATATCGTTATGCCTTCTTTAGTCGGGCGGCGCTTCAAATAGCTAAAGATTTGAATTTTCGTCCAGATGTTGTTCATGTACATGATTGGCAAACGGCTCTTATCCCATATTATTTAAAAAATGATAACGATCCGTTTTTTGCGCATACAAAAAGTTTGTTAACGCTTCATAACTTACCGTATCAAGGACGTTTTTCTCAAGATATTATGGGGTATGGCAAAATTGATTGGAAAGATTTTCATCCTGGCGCCTTTGAAGATTATGGCTTTGTGAATTTCTTAAAAGGAGGGATTCGCTTTGCGGATAAGCTTAATACCGTTTCTCCAGGGTATGCAAAAGAAATTTTGACGACAGAATATGGTGCAGGTTTGGATTTCTTGCTTAGAGAACGTCAAAAAGATTTATCTGGTATTTTAAATGGTATTGATACGCAATTTTGGAATCCACAAAATGATGAAATTATTTCCAAACAGTATTCGTTTGAAACATTCCGTGAAGGTAAAATAAAAAATAAACAAGCCTTAGTTGATAAAATGGGACTTGGTAGTGTAGATAAGCCAATTTTTGGTATGTCTGTGCGTTGGGCAGAACAAAAGGGAATTAAAATGGTGGCTGCAGCCATCGAGCCAATTTTAAAAACAATGCAAGCACAGTTTGTTTTGATGGGAGATGGTGATAGTTGGGCGCAGGATTACTTTTCATCATTGCCGAAAAAATATCCTGGGCAAATTGCTGTTAAGGTTGGTTTTAACCCAGAAATGGAGCATTGGATTGATGCTGGAAGTGATTTTTCATTGGTGCCATCGTTGTATGAACCGTGTGGTTTGAAACAAATGGTTAGTCAAACATATGGTGCTTTGCCGATTGCGCGTTCAACGGGGGGATTAGAAGATACAGTATTTAACTATAATGAATATTATGGTGTTGGTACGGGATTTAAGTTTTGGGAGGCATCGCCCGAGGCATTTTATAATACAATAGGGTGGGCGAATGCTACTTATTTTGATAGACCTCATCATATCGATTCAATGAGAAAATTGGCTATGCGTCAAAATTATTCATGGTCAAAATCTAGTCAGGATTATAAAAGTTTATATAAGAAAATGTCAGGAGTATAATTATGCAAAAAATTTCAGTAGCTATTGTTGGTTGGGGTAATGTTGGTCGTGGGTGTAAACGTGCGATTGAAGAATGTTCAGATATGGTTTTGGCGGGTGTTGTCCGTCGTCCATCTACTGTAAAAAATGAAGATGAAGCTCTTCAAAATACACGTGTTGTATCTGATGTTAGAAAACTGAAAGACGTTGATGTGGCATTACTTTGTGTGCCGTCTCGAGAAGTTCCTGAATATGTTCGTCAATATCAAGAGTTGGGAATTTGTACAGTTGACAGTTATGATGAACACGATAAAATTTTAACAGTTCGTCGCGAAAGTGATATTGAGGCTAAAATCAAAAAAGTAGTTAGCATTATCGGTGCTGGTTGGGATCCTGGTACAGATTCCGCCATTCGTGCTATTATGAAATTGGTATCAATTACCGGTCATACAACAACAACTTTTGGAGGAACAAAAGGTGGTCGTAGTATGGGGCACACTGTATTTGTGAAAAACATTGCAGGTGTTAAAAATGCAGTTGCTTTAACGATTGCAAATGGTCGTGGCAAGCAAAAACGTAAAATTTATATGGAGTTGTTGCCAGATGCTGATTTAGCCACAATTGAAAGCACAATTAAAAATGATCCGTATTTTACAAATGATCCTGTAGAAATTGAAGTGGTCAAAAGCATTGATAAATATAATACATTGCATCATGCTGGTTCTGTGGAACGTACTGGTATGCAAGTGAACCAAAGATATGATGTTGCGGGCATTAATCCAGAATTTACAGCTAATATTATGGTATCTTGTGTGCGCGCATGTATGGTAGCAAAAAATAAAGAAGAATATGGTGCTTATACCTTTATTGAACGTCCGTTGACAGATTATATGGCCGGTTCAACATTGGAAGAAAAGCTAGAGGGATATTAGTTTTTTGACAAAATCCTCAAAAAGGTGTATAATAAATAGATAACACTTTTTTGTGTAAGGAGGATATGAAATGCTGTTTTGGTCATTTGTTTTGGCATTTATTTTATCTATACTGTATTATATGACGCCTATATATAATGTTGTTCAGGTGGAAGGTAAGCCATTGGCCGATTCATTGGTATCTGAATTTGTAACGGCACATCAAGCAGCTAAACGTCTAATGTATAGAGATGAACCAGGCAAAAAGTGTGTCGAAACGGATGAAGATGGTAATACTCATGATGTCGATTGTATAAAGGATGCTTCTGGAAATATAATTGATGACCAAAATTTAGTTGTTCCAGATACATCACAACACATTATTACTTTTGCATATAAACAATCTATCAAGCAATTAGATGAACGATGTATGCATGCACCGAGTGCTACAAATGGTTATTTTCAAACAGATTGTAATAGAGTTAGTATCAGTGAAACTCCAAAGGATTCTTTGGGGCAATTAGTGGCGATTGATTCTAATAAAATTAGACAAATGTTGCCTGTTAGTAGTGGTAAAGATATCTCGTCGGTTGTGGCTTGTATTTCAAACAAAGGGACAACAGAAGATCAAATAGAACCTTATTTAACCTTTGATTGTAATGGTGGAAAAAGTAATGGTATCGGTGATTATGTTGTCACTTATATGCGAGCTCCAGGAAGTGATGAGGATGTGGTTGATACTGAATTGTGGCGCAGTGGTATTTTACGTCGTACAAAAGGTTCTCATGAATGTGGCGTTTTGTCTTTGATATCTGATAATCGGGAAAATCGTACGCGTCAAAAGTATGATATAGATGCTGAATATGTTTTGGATAATTCTAGACGTTTTACAGTGTCTATACCTAATATGATTACAACAGCATTGAAGCAGCAGTATCAAGACGATCATAATTTTCTAGCAGATATGAATGATGGTTATTTATTGTTTTGTATTACACCGATTGATGACATACGTGCATCATTTCAATTTAAATGTAAAAAAGGCTATGGTCGGTACACAATAGATGGAGATACTTCGTGCCAGGATGAACGCAAACGAATAAAGGAGGGATAAGTTATGACAAGGAAACAAGAACGTGGAGCGATTATGCTAGAGGTATTGGCTGTTCTCGCTCTGATCGGGGTGATGGGACCGATGATATATCGTCAAGTTTTATCCCGTAACCAAGAAATCACAAATGTAAATATTGCCTCAGAAATGCGTGCAATTAAAGAAGCAATGAGTGCTGCAATTTCTGCAGATGCGTCTATATTAGCTGAGGCATGTAGAAATGAGATGGTTGAGAATGCAGGTTTAAGACGTTGTGAAGCTGGGGAAGGTATGCTTTACGATGCAGTTAATGAGTTTTTGCCGATAGGTATGGATGGAATAATAGATTTTTATGACATTCGATTGTATGTAACTTCAGTTACACTATTAAATGGAGAAGAGTATCCATCACTTGTGGGGGTTGTTGTTGGAGAAAATTTAGCAAGTGATTGGTCATTTAAACGGGCTGCTCGTATTGCAAACCTCATTGGAACTGATGGTGGTATTTTTGATGGTGGAGAGGATGGAGACTATCAATTAACTGGTACAGGTGGCAGTTGGAGTTTGTCTTTGGAAGATGATTTTCCTGTGAATAGTGTTGTCGCTACAACAGCGCTAGATACCTTTGATCCAGATTTAGGGACGACAGAGCCAAATGCTGTAGCTATTCCTGGTAGCTTGGCTTTTAGTAATTTACATGCATGGGATTATTTTTCTGTGGGGCAAAATATTGACAGGAAAAAGTGTTTTCATTTAAATCGTAGATTGAATGGTGAAGATGGTACGGGTGATGTAGTTGTTGCTGCCGATACTATCAAGCATGTTGGAACTGACGGTTGTGATCCACTCTTTTGGGTTGGTACGAGGGGATCATCTGGTGATAACTCTGAAAGTGGTCAAGTTTATGTGAAAAATAATTTGTATATCGGACGGGATAATAGCCAGAATAAACAGGCTTTCGCATTGGAAGCAAAAGGGGCGAAAGGTTATGATGGTAATATGGTCGATAATTCTCGTATTGTTGTTTACAATATTGATGGAAATGACACATTAACTATTGATGCAACTGGTAAAATCGTATCTGATAAAACAGTCAATATTCCTATAAAAAATAAAGCAACAGGTACGGTGGAAGAAAAAACATATAACTATGGTCTTGATGTGGCAAATACATCTGTGTTGAATGATATTCGTTTGGCCTCTCGTGGTGGTGCTCGTCTCAGCGATATTTTACCAACCTATATCAATAAAGTTTTTTTGGAACTTACTTCTTCTGATGCACATCCATTCCAATTTCCTATTCCTTCATGGGAGTGTCCGGAAGGATATGCTAGAGCTATTACAGTGACACCACTTAAATGGGGAATGTCACAAATTGAAAGCATAAAGATACCCAAAACATCAGCGACACATTCTTTATCAGTTAGCGGAACTTCTGTGACAGGTGATATTGAAGTACCAGAACAAACAATTTCATCTGAAGAAAATATTACACAAAATCGTCGTCATTTCATGATCGAAATTGACAAGACTGAAACAAGCGCTAACGGGTTAGTAGTTGTTCCAGAAAAGCCAATAATTTCTGTTGGATATAAAGAAGATGTAACAGCTAAAGACTGGACTAAGCCAAGTGATTATAAAGCTGGTGAAATTCGGGTATTATTACAAGGGTATTGTGTATATGTGGCACAGGATTATGATCCGTCTCAGTTAACTGACAATAGAACTGAGAATCCAATCCCAGATAATTTGAAACAATAAAGGAGAAAAAATGAAATTAGGTTTTAAATATTTTGTAACAGCAATTGTGGGCATATCTCTCGGTGGGTGTACTTATTCACGTGGTAGTGCTTTTGAAGATATCTATGAAGCTGCAGCCAATAATGATACAGAGGCATTGGTAGAAATTTTGGATCAAGGTGAAAGTTTAAATGCTTTAAATAGTGATAACATAACACCACTTTGTTATGCCTATAAGCAAAATAATGAAACGGCGATTCGAAACTTGCAATCATATGGGGCTAATCAAGGGGCTAATTGTATGCGAACAAAGGATGGAAATGTATTGATTCGCTATGAACCAGAACACAATCCACCACAAAAGCAATATCCACAAACAATGAATAATTCGAAAATGACAACAACAGTGATTGTTGGTTCGGCATTGGCTGGATTAATTGCATTATTTATGATATAAGTTATATTTATTAAATTATGTATCAGAGGGCTTTTGCCCTCTTTTTTTGTTGACTTATGTCGGTATTTTTCCCTCTTGAGAGATACCATTTAAACTCTTACTTGTATAAATGTGTAATAAGGGGGAATGTTGTGCATAAAAATATCAGGATAATTATTTGGTTTATATTATTTTTATTGGGTATATTGTCTTATTTTTATTTTAATGGAATGAGGGGTAAGGCGGTAATGGCAAGCTCTAAGAAAACAAAACAATTGTCTGTTTATGTGATGGAAGCGATGCCTCAAAATAAAACTATTCATCAAACATACATTGGATATGTAAAACCTATTCACCAAGTGGCTATTCACACCTATATTTCCGGATTTATAGATAAGGTTGCTGTACGAGGTGGAGAAGAAGTGAAGGCTGGAGAGTTGTTATTTGTTATTAAACAAGATGAATATAAAGCACAACTGAATTTAGCTATAGCAAAGGTGGCTCAGGCGCAAGCAATATTGGAAAATGCTAATATTTATTATGAACGTATGAAAACAGCTGGTCAAAAAGCTATATCTAAAACAGATCTAGATAATGCAAAAACAGCAGTTTTAACAGCTAAGGCAGAGTTATTACAAGCTCAAGCTGATGAAGAAGTCGCTCGTGTAAATTATAATTATACAATGATATATGCACCAATATCTGGATTGGTTGGAGATGTAAGTATAACAGTAGGAGATTATGTATTTCCACAATCAACGCCATTGATTACTATTATCCAATATAATCCGATTCGTGTGCAATTTTCTATTTCAGATAAAACTTATTTAAATGAAACAGATTTAGGCCAGGAATTATTTTCTGATTGGAAAATGTATTTGAAATTGGCAAATGGAAAAATATATAATCAAACGGGAGTAATAAAATATTTAAATAATCAGATTAATCCTCAAACAAGTGCTTTAACAGTATATAGTGATTTTAATAATCCAGATAATCTTTTAATTCCGAATGCTTATGTTGATGTGATATTGGAAAAACAAATTGAAGATGGGATATTTTTACCTCAATCTGTTGTTGATTTTACATCTAATGGTGCTGTTGTCTATATTCTTTCTGATGATAGTAAAATCATGAAAATACCAGTCCAAGTTAGCTCGTTAAGTGATGGATTATT
Organism: Alphaproteobacteria bacterium; assembly: GCA_017559525.1. Classification (GTDB taxonomy): domain Bacteria; phylum Pseudomonadota; class Alphaproteobacteria; order CAAHEQ01; family UBA3637; genus UBA7488. The sequence continues at coordinate 20,971 of JAFYRI010000007.1, forward strand.
TTATATTTCTGGAGGCTTAAAATCAGGCATGCGTATTATTACTAATAAAGTTTCCAACTATCAAATTGGTCAAACAGCAACGCCCGTGCAAGGAGATAGTAAATGATATCTTCTGAATTTTTTATTCGTCGTCCTCGTTTTGCGGGTGTTATTTCATGTGTTTTAGTTTTATTAGGACTAATGGCAATAGTTGTTTTACCTGTTTCTCAATATCCAGATATTGTTCCTCCTCAAATTGTGGTATCTGCAACTTATCCAGGAGCCAGTGCAAATGTTGTTCAAGATACTGTTGCTGTTCCTATAGAAAACCAATTAAATGGTGTAGAAGGAATGATGTATATGTCTTCAACATCAAATGATAACGGGACATATAAATTAACAATTACATTTGATACTGGGACAAATGCAGATATTGCTCAAGTTAAAGTACAAAATAGATTGCAACAGATTACAGCTTTTTTACCTGATATTGTGATACAAGAGGGGATTACAGTTGAAACACAAACTGCTAATATTTTGGGAATGTTAGTTCTTTATTCGCCAGATCATAGCTATGATAATTTAGAACTCAGTAATTATGCTTATACTCATATTTTAAATCCTTTAAAGCGCGTGGATGGTATTTCAACGGCGACAGTATATGGTGCTCAAGCGAGTGTACGTATTTGGATGAATCCAGTGAAGATAGCTTCACTTAATTTAACTGCAGATGATGTTATAAAATCAATACAATCTCAAAATACGCAAGCGGCAGTTGGATCAATTGGTTCTGCGCCAAGCGATGAAAAAGATGGTGTTGTATTAACTTTATCTGCCAAAGGATTGCTAAAAACAACTGATGATTTTGAAAATATTATTATTTCTACAGATAATAGTGGAGGTATAATTCGTTTAAGAGATATTGCTCGTATTGAAATGGGGGCAGATACATATGATATTCAATCTTTTTTCAATAATCAACCAGCTGTTATTATAGGTCTTAGTCAAACGCCACACGCTAATTCATTACAAGTGATGAAACGAGTACAAGCATTAATGAATGATATGCAAAAAACATTTCCTCAGGGTATGAAGTTTGACGTTGCTTATGATTCTACAGATTTTGTGCGTGCATCTATTAATGGTATTTTAATGACGCTAGTCATTACTTTTTTATTGGTTGTTGGAGTTGTGTTTTTATTTTTACAAAATGCAAGGGCTACTTTAATTCCAATGATAACAATTCCAGTTTCATTGGTTGCAACTTTTGCTGTTATTTATATTTTTGGATTTGATATTAATATTTTGACTTTATTTGCAATGATTTTAGCAATAGGATTGGTTGTAGATGATGCCATTATAGTTGTCGAACGCGTTCAATATTTGATGCAATATTATCATATGTCTGCTATATCGGCATCTATTCAAGCGATGAAAGATATTGGTAGCGCTATTATTGCGACAACATTAGTATTGTTGGCAATTTTTGTGCCGGTAGGATTAATGGCTGGTATTACAGGTAAAATTTATCAACAATTTGCTGTCACTATTGCAACGGCTGTCTTTTTTTCGGCTATAAATGCTTTGACGCTTAGTCCTGCATTATGCGCGATTTTTTTTGAAAAAAAGCAAACAAAACAAATTTTTCCAAAATTATTTAAACCGTTTAATGTTTTTTTAGAAAAATCTAAAGAAGTATATGGCAATATAGTTCATTATTTTATTGTCCATTTAAAAACAACTTTATTGCTTATTTCTTTTGTTATAGGGTGTATTGGATTTTTATTTTTTAAAATCCCAACTTCTTTTATTCCTCAAGAAGATGAAGGTGTTATTTTTGCTAATGTATCATTAAAGGAAACATCAGGTATTAATCAAACGACAAATACTTTATATGATATGGGAAAAACAGTTTTGTCAATGGATGGTGTTAAGTATTTTATTGGGATTACTGGAGCTAGTTTACTTGGATCTGGTGGTGAAAATATTGGTATGGGGGTTGTTGGTTTAGATAATTGGGATAAACGTCAAAATAAAAATTTATCATTAGATTATATTTTGCGAGATTTACAGCAAAAATTAGGTCAAAATCCTATAGCAGATGTTAATTTTTTTGCATTGCCTTCTATCCCTGGTGTTGGAAATAGTAATGGGCTAACTTTTCAGTTAAATGCTATTAATCCAAAGATAGATTCAGAACAGTTAGAGCGAACAATTGTTGATTTTTTAATCAAAATGAATAAAATGCCAGATTTTTTAGGTGCTTTTAGCACTTTAGGGAGTTTAGCTCCGCATTTATTTTTAGAGGTTAATAGAACTAAATTAGAATCATTAAATGTTCCTGTGTCTTCATTTTTTTCGGCATTGCAAAATAATTTGGGATCTCGATATGTGAATGATATTACATTAGATGGTCAAGTTAATAAAGTAATTGTTCAAGCTGATTTTGATTACCGAAAGTCTCGCCAAAATGTTGAAGATTTACACGTTTTTTCAACCGCTAGTCAAATGGTTCAAGTTCAAAATTTTGCTGATTTAAGTATTCAGATGCTGCCTAAGATTATTTATCGATTTAATACCTATTTAAGTGCAGGTATTACAGCACAGACAGCACAAGATATTAGTACTGGTCAAGCTATAAAAACATTACAGGGAATGGTTAAAACTTTGGGGAATGATTTTAGTCTTAGTTGGACGGGATTAAGTTTACAAGAGGTAGAAACATCTGGTTTAGCTTTTATTTTAATGGGATTATCTTTCATTTTTGGATATTTATTTTTGGTCGCATTGTATGAAAGTTGGTTGATTGCTTTTAGCGTAATTTTTTCTAATATTTTTGCTGTTATGGGTGCTCTAATTGGATTAATGATATTAGATTTACCTTTAAGTATTTATGCACAATTGGGAATAGTTTTATTGATTGGTCTTGCTAGTAAGAATGCTATTTTAATTGTTGAATTTATTTTAGATGCGCAAAAAAAAGGAAAAAATGTATTACAAGCTGCAATTAGTGGAGCAACAGAACGTTTTCGTGCCGTTTTGATGACAGCATTGACTTTTATATTAGGGGTTATGCCGATGGTGTTTGATACTGGAGCAGGTGCTGCAAGTCAAAATTCAATGGGGACGGCAGTCTTTTTCGGTATGATTTTTGCAACAATAGTAGGTATTTTATTTATACCTGCATTATTTGTGATTTTTTTCGATATTGGACATAAAAAAGAATACTCTATAAATAAAAAGGTTAAATAGGATAACTTCATGAAAATTAAACGTAAATTTTTAAAAACATCGCCTTTTGAAAAAAATATGAAAATTGATATTATGAAAGATATTTGTTCTTTAAAAGTACATACAAAATATCGAAAAGATTTGATGTTTTATTTATGGATACTTAGTGCATTATTGTTGCTATCCGTTTTGATTGGGTGCCATCTTGGTTCAGATTACGAACAGCCTCAATTTTTTGATAATCAGGAAATAGAACAAGTCCTTAATTTAAAACCAGAAAAAATGCCTCTTGATACTTCTTTTTTTGATTTTGAAGATGAAACCTTGACACATATTTTGATTTTAGCAATGCAAAATAGTCCTTCGTTAAGAAGCGCTCTGGTTAAAGTACGTCAAGCCAGGTCATTATTTAAAATCTCAGAATCGGATTTAATGCCTTCGTTTGATTTAAATGCTAAATATAATTATTTAAATGCTGGTAAAAATATGGGGGTATTTTCTAATGAAGATTATTACCAAACTGCTTTAGATATGACATGGGAAATAGATATTTTTGGTGCAAATGCTAAACGTTTAGAAGCAGCCAAAGCTAATTTAAAAGGTATGATTGAAAATTTAAAAAATGTACATGTTTCTTTGATATCGGACATGACAATGGCTTATATTAAGTTGAGAACAACAGAATGGTTGTTAAAAAATGCCAAAGAAAATGTAATGTTACAAAAGAATATTTATCAAACAGTACAAGAACAATTTGATGCAGGATTAGTGGATGAAGTTACTTTAAATCAATCAAAATATTTGCTTGAAACAACACGTATGAGTATTCCTCAGCTTGATTTTCAACGCATTGAGGCCCAAAATACATTAGCTTTATTAGTTGGTGATTTACCAACCTCATTAAACGATATATTATCAAAACAAGAAAGTAATTTGGTTCAAAAAACATTTTCATACGATTTAAATAAATTATATTATTTGTCTGCTGATGTAATTCGCTTACGTCCTGATGTACGTGTTGCAGAAGAACAATTGATTTCAGGAAATGCTTTAGTAGGGGCGGCTATTGCCGATATGTTTCCAAAAGTGAGTTTGTCTGGATTATTAGGGTTTGGAACAACACAATTTTCAAGCTTATTTAATAATGCTAGTTTTGAAACTGGTATTATGCCACAAATCAGTATTCCTTTGTTACATTTTGGAGCTTTAAAAAACAATGTAGAACTTAAAAAAGCTATAAAAGAGGAATATTTAATAGCGTATGAAAATAGTTTGTTGGTTGCAGCGGAAGAAATTCATAATGCAATTAATAAATTGAAAAACGAATCAAAACGAAATCAATTTGCTCAAAAGGCATATGATAAAATGACGAAAGTATCAGAGTTAAATTGGAAAAAATACAAACAGGGCTTGATTCCATATGCTGATGTCTTGGATGCTGAACAACGTAGATTATTGGCTCAAACCAATATGGTAAATTCTAATAGTGCTTTGTATCAAGGCATAGTACAGTATTATAAATCCATAGGTGGTTGGGGTAAATAAAAAATATTGAAAATGTATCTATGAGATGATGAATGCTTATGTATGGTGCGATACAATGTGATATTTGGAACTGTTTTTATTATATCAGAGGGATTATTATTGATATGTCTCTTATTGTTATATCATTTTCGGTTTAAACTCTATCTTACCAAACAATTTAAAAAGAGGTACCACGAAGATACCTCTTTTTAAATTGGTAGGCGACTACGGACTCGAACCGCAGACCCTCTCGGTGTAAACGAGATGCTCTAGCCAACTGAGCTAGTCGCCCTTCGGAAAACAAACCTTGGAGGAATTTCACCTCCAAGAGGTTGTTTTAACTTTCGCTGACGAAAGATGGAATCCTTATAACACAATAAAATAACCTTGTCAATAAAAAAAATCACTAAAATGATAAATTTTTATATGTGGAATTTTCTTTTTTTAATAACGGTCTGATATATTTATCAAATTCTTCTTTTTCGTTCTCTGATAAAATTTCAATTTCATCAATGCCAGCCTCATTTCTTTCACGAACTTTTCCATTGTCTCTCAATGTTTTCATAAAGTGAAACCAATGTGAGGGACTTCCAATAACATGTTTTTTTGATTTTATTGTCAGCTTTAAATTCTTCAAAATTTCTGGAATTGCTGAATTGTTTTATATATTTACGTTTAATTATAAACGAATCGATACCACCATTAAATGGCGTTTTTTTATATTTTACAATCTTGTTATGATATGAAAAGGTATTATATCCTTTTATTCCATAAGAAACAAAATCATCAATTAAATCTTGTTCACGAATAAAATCTAATGTTGATTTAAGATGCTGATGGATATAAATTTGATCCGCATCTATTTTTATAACATATTCTTCAGGTTTAAATTTTTCTAATCCAAAGTTATAGTAAGCGGCTAATGAGTTTTCGTATGGTATAGTTTTTTGATTGGTTGTATGGGATGGATATACTGCATGTGGATATTCGTAAATATGACAATAAAAACGCCATTTACACCACTTATGCATTTCTTTTACAGAACCATCATCTGGTTCATTAGAATGAATGATTACAATTTTATCGAATAATCCATCAATGCTGTTTAAGCATGGAATAACAGTATTAATTTCATCTTTAACACGAACAAAGGCCGCAAATTTTGGACGAGTAGGTGATGTTGTGCGAATCGTGCAAAATGCTATAATAAAACAAATTAAAAATGTTAAAATATATTTCATGTTAAATTTTACTATAAATAAGTATAAAAAAAAGGGGTAGTTTAAAAACCACCCCAATATTAAACTTAAAACCTTAGTTCACGGCGTCTTTTAAACCTTTACCAGCTGTGAATTTGATTTGTTTGCAAGCTGGAATTTTAATTGTTTCGCCTGTGCGAGGATTGCGACCTTTAGAAGCTGGGCGTTTTTTTGCTTCCCATGTACCAAAGTTCATGATACGAATGGAATCACCTTTTTTCAAAGTAGCTGGAACAACTTCTGTAAAAGCATTTAAGAAATCTTCAGCAACTGATTTTGTGGAACCAATTTTTTTGGCTAAAGTATCGATTAATTCTTGTTTGTTCATAAGTAATACTCCTTATAATATATTAAAAAACTAAGGTTTTTAACCTCACATAACTATCTAAGACTAATTTTTATCTATTTGTCAACAACATTTTTGATGAAAATGGCCGAAAACCACACTTTTTTTGATTTTTTTTATGAAAAATTAATTTTGAAAGCTTTTTTTTAGAGAAATGACTAAAAAAAACACATGAAAACATTCTGTTTAAAAGGATTATTGCCATATTTTATATAAAAAAAGCCGATTTTTACGATTCGTTTTTATGTGTTTAGAATGTGTTTTATCCTTGCAAAAGGTAATCCTTTCTTTTATAATGAAAGCGTTCCGATCTTGGAACGCGGGCTTAGAAAACCCGAACACTTAAAGGTTAGGCAACACTAACCAGAAAAAAAGTTGGCATTCACCAAGTGGGTGGATGTCGGCGAATAAGGCTTATAAGGCTGAATCAGCCGAGCCGTTTATTTAAGTGTACGGTTTTCTAACATCCACCCGCTGTTATTGGCGGGTTTTGTTTAACAAAAAAATGGAGTTAGAAAAATGCGTCAAATTTTAATTTTAATGTGTGGTGTAGTAATGATATCTTCGGGGGTATTTGCTGAAGATGCTGTGGAAACATGTGCTAATGGGGCAGGTACAGTTGTTGTAGGAGCAGTTACAGGACATAAATATTGTCATGGTAAGGCAAAAATGGATTGGTGGAATGCGTATGCCTGGTGCGATGCAATGGGTCGGAGATTATTTGATATAAGTGATTGTGCTTGTGGTAATGTAACGGCGGATTGTCATAACAGAATGTGTCCGGAATTAGTTGGTGTCAGTACTATTGGTTCTAGTTCGGCCTATGATAGATTTTGGATGAATAATAATCCTTGGAAGGGAGCTGCTTATCGGATAAATATTTTTACAGGAGATTATAGGGATACAAATCCGCTTGATTATAAGACGGCTCCCGCCTTATGTTATTAAAAAATAGAAACTAAAAATTATTGATTTTTTATAAAATACCTCGCCGGTAAGGGCGGGGATATTTTATATGGCTGTAATAAATATTAGTTTGCTTGTACTCGTGAAATGTGCGTTTTTTGCACGGGTGTATCAACTGATAAAACTTCATCTAATGGTAAAGGTTTTAACGGTTTTACCAAAGCATACTTTAATACTTCTTCCGCTGATGTGACTGGAATAATTTTTAATCCCTCTTTCACATTTTGCGGAATTTCTTCTAAATCTTTTTCATTTTGATTTGGAATTAAAACCGTTTTTATACCACTACGTAAAGCAGCCAGTAATTTTTCCTTTAATCCTCCTATAGGCAGGACACGACCACGTAATGTGATTTCACCCGTCATAGCAATATCTTTATGAACGGCATTTCCCGTCAATGCAGATACCAAAGAGGTCATCATAGCAATACCAGCAGATGGTCCATCTTTAGGTGTGGCTCCCTCTGGTACGTGAACGTGAATATCACATTTTTCAAAAATTGAGGCAGGAATTCCAAACTGACAATGGCGAGAACGAATATAAGAATGGGCGGCTTCAACCGATTCTTTCATGACATCCCCTAATTGACCTGTTAAAGTAATTTTACCTTTACCTGGCATTGTGACGGCTTCAATAGATAAAATATCTCCGCCGACTTCGGTCCAAGCTAATCCTGTTGTTGTACCGATTTGGTCTTCACATTCTGCCATATCATAATGATATTTTTGAATTCCAGCATATTTTTTTAAATTTTTAGCTGTTACAGAAACTTTTTTGACGTTTTCTGTTTGAATTTCTTTTACAACTTTTCTGGCGATTTGAGCAATTTCTCGTTCTAAATTACGAACACCTGATTCACGTGTATAATGGCGAATTAAATGACGAATTGCTTCTTCAGAAATACTTAATTCATTTGTTTCTAATCCAGCTAATTTTAGTTGTTTATCGATCAAATGTTTTTGGCAAATTTGAACTTTTTCATCTTCTGTATAACCAGACAATTGAATGATTTCCATGCGATCCAATAGCGGTTTCGGCATTTTTAAAGTATTTGCTGTTGTGATAAACATCACATTGGATAAATCATAGTCAACTTCTAGATAATGATCGTTAAATGTTGTGTTTTGTTCTGGATCCAAAACTTCTAATAAAGCAGAGGAGGGATCTCCTCGATAATCATTGCCAAGTTTATCAATTTCGTCCAATAAAAATAATGGATTGATGGATTTTGCTTTTTTCATACCTTGTACAATTTTACCAGGTAAAGCACCGATATACGTGCGTCTGTGACCACGGATTTCGGCTTCATCACGCATTCCCCCTAATGAAGCTCGTACAAATGTACGACCAGTTGCTCGAGCAATGGATTGGCCTAAAGATGTTTTTCCTACTCCTGGAGAACCAACTAAACATAAAATAGATCCTTTTAAGCAATTTGTTCTTTTTTGAACTGCTAAAAATTCTAAAATACGTTCTTTTACTTTTTCTAAACCATAATGATCTTCATCTAAAATACGTTTGGCATTTTCTAAATCATTTTTCAGAGTTTGTTTTGTTTTCCATGGGACATTAATTAACCAATCTAAATAGGTACGGATAACACCAGCTTCGGCAGACATTGGTCCCATCATTTTTAATTTTTTAAGTTCAGCTAAAGCTTTTTCTTTTGCTTCTTTTGGCATGCCTACTTTTTTGATTTTACTTTCTAATTCGGCAATTTCTCCTCCATCTTCGCTGTCACCCAATTCTTTTTGAATGGCTTTCATTTGCTCATTCAAATAATATTCTCGTTGACTTTTTTCCATTTGATTTTTAACGCGTTTTCGAATTTTGCGTTCTACTTGTAATACGCCAATTTCTTTTTCCATTTCGGCAAATAGAGTTTCTAAACGACCAGCTAAAGAATTGATTTCTAAAATAGCTTGTTTTTGTTCTAATTTTAATGGCAAATGAGTCGCAATAATATCGGCTTGTTTTTGAGGATCTTTAATCTGAGAAACAGCGACTAAAACCTCTGGTCCAATACGTTTATTTAAACGTACAAAGTTTTCAAATTGAGTATTTACTGAGCGTGATAATGCATCAACTTCATTCTCTCGATCTTTTTTGTCTGTAATTGGCTCTGCTTGAGCTTCAAAAAATTTATCAGATTGAGTCCAGCTAAGAACCTTAGCTCGGGCAACACCTTCTACTAAAATTTTAACAGTACCATCTGGTAATTTTAATAATTGTAAGATGTTGGCAATCGTACCAACTTTGTATAAATCACCTGTGTATGGTACATCAATTAATGAATCAGTTTGAGCCACCAACAATACTTGTTTGTTATTGGATACAGCGTCATCTAAGGCAGCAATAGATTTATCTCGACCGACAAATAAAGGTACAACAACGTGTGGAAATACAACAATATCACGCAGTGGTAATACAGGATAAATACTGTCTTGGACTTTGTTTTCACTCATAAATTTTTTGTTTCCTTAATGTTAAAATTGAACGGATAAAACATATATGGGTATGTTATTATTTGTTTTCAAGGGGGGAATTTTAAATTAATAACATATTTTGGTATGTTTTAACTGGCTTTTTTTTCATCCTTTTCATACATTAAAACGGGTTTTGTGCCATCATTGACTGTTTTTTCATTAATGATAACTTTCTTTACCCCTTTTAATTCTGGCAGTTCATACATTGTTTCCAACAAAATGTTTTCAGTGATTGAGCGCAATCCTCTAGCGCCTGTTTTGCGCTTCATAGCTTTTGCGGCAATAGCTTTGTATGCCTCTTTTGTAAATTCTAATTCTGCACCATCCATTTTAAATAAAGACTGATATTGTCTGACAAGAGCATTTTTAGGTTCTGTTAAAATGTTAATCAATGCTTTCTCATCTAAATCTTCCAATGTGGCAATAACAGGTAAACGCCCAATGAATTCTGGAATCAAACCATATTTTAATAAATCATCTGGTTCTAATTTTTCCAAAATTTCACCTGTTTTCTTCTTGTTCTTAGGTTTAATATCAGCACCAAATCCTACTGCATACTCTGCTGTTCTACGTTCAATAACTTTTTCTAATCCAGCAAAGGCTCCACTACATATAAATAAAATATGTCCAGTGTTGACTTGGATATATTCTTGATTAGGGTGTTTACGTCCGCCTTGTGGGGGTAGGGAAGCAACAGAACCTTCCATTAATTTTAATAAAGCTTGTTGTACACCTTCTCCGGATACATCTCGTGTAATAGATGGACCATCAGATTTTCTGGAAATTTTATCAATTTCATCAATGTAGATAATACCACGTTCGGCTTTTTTGACATCATAGTTAGCGGCTTGTAATAATTTTAAAACTACATTTTCAACATCTTCACCAACATAACCAGCCTCTGTTAATGTTGTTGCATCGGCAATAGCAAATGGTACATCTAATACTTTTGCTAAAGTTCTAGCTAATAATGTTTTACCACATCCGGTTGGTCCAATTAATAAAATGTTAGACTTGTCAATTTCTACATCTTGATTTTGGTCTTTGCTCATAATACGTTTATAGTGATTATAAACTGCAACAGATAAAACTTTTTTTGCTTTTTCTTGACCAATGACATAATCGTCTAAAACTCTATTTAATTCAGCTGGTGTTTTTAATTCAATATCATTAGCCGCTGTTTTTTCTGAATTTCCAACAGTGTTTGGTTTATCTTCACCTTTGATAATATTAGAGCATAATTCGATACATTCATCACAAATGAACACTGTTTCTTGTTTACCATCTGGACCAGGTAAAGATTTTCCAGCAATTAATTTATGTACTTCATTTTGCGTTTTATTACAAAATGAACAAACTAATTGTTGTTCGGTTTCTTTTTTGTCTGTCATTTTTCCCCCTTATTTTGATACAGGTTTCTTTGTGATAATAGCATCAATTAAACCAAATTTTTTGGCTTCTTCTGCTGTCATAAAGTTATCTCGTTCCATGGCTTGTTCAATAACGGATAATTTTTGTCCCGTTTGCTCAACATAAATTTGATTTAGTCGTGCTTTAATGGATAAGATTTCTCTGGCATGAATTTCAATATCTGTAGCTTGACCACGGAATCCTCCGGATGGTTGATGTATCATGACTCTGGCATTTGGCAGAGCAAAACGACGTCCTTTTTCACCACATGTTAATAATAAAGACCCCATGCTAGCAGCTTGTCCCATAACAACCGTTGAAACAGGGCATTTAATGAAGTTCATTGTATCTAAAATGGCTAAACCAGAGGTGACAACGCCACCTGGAGAGTTAATATAGAATGAGATTTCTTTATCTGGATCTTCTGCTTCTAAGAATAATAATTGAGCACAAATTAAGCTAGCAACATCGTCATTGACTTCGCCTGTTAAAAAAACAATGCGTTCTTTTAATAAGCGAGAATAAATATCAAAAGCGCGTTCTCCACGACCAGTTTGTTCAATAACTGTGGGTACTAAGGCATTTGTTGTTTTTGTGTATAAATCCATCATCATCTATATCCTTTCATTTTTTTATCTTTTCATCATACTGATATTTTTTATAAAAGAAAAGCGGTTTTTGCTTAAAACTGGCAAAATGCACATTTTTTTTAAGCATTAACCGCTTTTTTTTGTTGGATAAGACTAAAATGTCTTATTTTGCATCTGGATTGTAGGCATACAATTCATCAACAGATACATTTTTTTCTGTAATGTTGATTTGACCTAAAATATAATCTACAACTTTTTCTTCAAACAATGGGGCGCGAATAGCATCCAATGCTTGAGGATTTTTTTGATAGTATTCGAATACCATTTTTTCTTGTCCTGGATAACGACGAGCTTCGCGCATAACTGCAGCTGTTACATCTTCTTGAGATAATGTAATTTTATTTTGGTTGGCAACTTCAGCTAATAACAAACCTAAGCGAACGCGACGTTCTGCAATAGAGCGATATTCTGCTTTTAAGTCATCTTCGGATTTATTTTTTTCTTCTTCATCCAATTGACCATCTTTTTTAGCTTGCTCGAATTGTTTCCAAATTGAATCAAATTCCATATCAACCATACCTTGAGGTACATCAAAAGAATGGGTTTCTGCTAATTTGTCAAGTAAAGCACGTTTCGTGTGCATACGGGAAACATTTTTGTATTCTTTATCTAATTCTTCTTTAACCATTTCTTTGAGCTTGTCCATGGATTCCATACCCAAAGATTTTGCGAATTCATCATTCAATTCAGGTTTTACAACTTTACGTAACTCTTTGATGTCAACTTTGAATAAAGCTTTCTTACCTGCTAACTCTTTGGCATGATAATTTTCTGGGAAAGAAACGTTAACATCAACTTGAGAGCCGATTTCTTTACCTGTTAACTGATCTTCAAAACCTGGAATAAATGTATTGGAACCTAAGTCTAAATAGTAATCTTTTCCGTTTCCACCTTTGAATTCTTCCCCATCAATTGAACCAACAAAATCAATAACGATAATATCGCCGGTTTGTGTGGCGCGTTTTTCATCAACAACTTCTGTTTTGCGTTTGCCCATTTGTAATCTTTCTAAGGCTTTGCTAACTTCTTCATCAGAAGCAGTAGCATTCATGCGTTCAATGGAAATTGTTTTGAAGTCAACAGTATCAACAGTTGGTAAAGCTTCAACATCAACGGAAATTTCGATATCTTGACCATCTTCAAATTTTTTGAGTTCGACTTTTGGACGTAAAGCTGGTCTGATATCTTTATCTTTAAAAGTTTTTTCAACTTGTTCTTGGATTAATGTATCTAAAACTTCGCCTTTAACAGCATTTTCATATTTTGATTTGATGAGAGTCATTGGAGCTTGACCCGGACGGAAGCCTTGGATTTTTGCTTCTTTTGCAATTTGCTTTAATTTTTCATCAATTTTGGCTGTAAAATCTTTTGCTGAAATAGTAATTGTAAAAGAATGAGCCAATTTGTTTGTATTCGTCATATTTTATCCTTTTGTTAAAATGATATATACTTACGCCACTCGGACGTCGTTTTTTAAAGGCAATATGCTCTTCCCCTTTAAAAATCGTCGCCTAAAAAAGCATTTTTCTAACTGGTGCGAATGAAGGGACTTGAACCCCCACGCCTTTCGGCAGCGGCTTCTAAGACCGCCGTGTCTGCCATTCCACCACATTCGCAAACGGTCAGAACTCTTTGGACACACCTATATAGCACATTTTTTTTGAAAAGAAAAGTTATTTGTGAAGGGAAAATAAAAAAAATGCGCAAAAAATAACTTGACAAAAAAATATAATATTGCTATACTGCTTAAAAATCAAAAGGGAAAAGGTGATTCATGTTTCTATTAAAAGCGATAATTTCAGGTGTTAGAAAATATTTTAAAAAAGCACCAAAACGTGATTTATCAGATTGTTTTGCTCCGATGACTGTAGTGTATCGTTCGGGATATGAAGCTTTTCGAAAAGGATGGAAAGAATAGTGATGCGCAAACCTCAAACAGAATGGGATGAAAGTGTTATTCGGGCCGCTTATTTTTGTGAAGCGAGTTTGTTGAAGAATATGCTGTATTTAAATCCAGATTCTTTGAATTTGACGGATGAGGGGTGTTTGTTGGCGGAATTTCCTCTGGTGAATTATTCAGAAGGTTCGTTGGGTATGGCAAATGGAATGAAACGTCCAACTGCACAAATGCAAGCGGATACATTAGAGGTTATTTTGAATGCTATGGGTAAAAAGGTTGCCTCTGAACCATTGTATAGAATTAAAACAATTGATGAGTTACCTTATGGAAAAAAAGGTGAACGAGGAATGGTGTTTGATTCATATGGTAATACAATTTTACATATGATTGCTGTTTATGAAGGGAGCCATTTCTTACCTGTATTGCGTAAGTTAGGATTAGATATTGCATCTATGTCTAAAGTAAAAAACTCTAAAGGTCAAACGCCGATTGATATTGCATTAAATTTGATGTCGAATATGCCTTTAGCTTTTGCAATACAACGTGAGGTGTATGCTCAAGGACAAGATGAAATTATAAAACAATTGCGCAAAATTCAACGGTGTAATAATAAATTAACACAGCAAATTAATGAGTTGAAGTCACAGAAAGTTATTTCTTGGAGTGGTTGTATTGACCAGGATAAAACAGGTTGTTGTGTTGTTTTTTCACATAGTAAAGAGTAAGGGGGTCGTAATGACGGATTTATCAAAGTTATCTTTAGCAATAGAACGTGCTTTTTCATGGCATAAGGGTGTTGAATATGGTTGTGGGTTATCTATGACAAATCAATTGAATGGAACGGCTAATGCTATTGATCAATTTTATACTGGGAGCGATAAGAAAGATATTTTGATTACCGCATTACTTAGCAAAGCTTGGGAAGCATCTCGTCAGAATGAAATAACAAAAAATAATCCACAGTCTCGTACTTCTTATGAAGCTTTAGTAGAAGATTTTGGTAATTCTATTGCAGATAACATAAAAGCCTTGTCTACAGAACCAGATACAAAGGATTGGCATGAAATAGCAATGTGGGCTTCTAAGCAAAATCAACAGGTTCAAACGGTTTTGTTAGCTGAAAAATTACAAAATTTTATTGTTAGTCGAGATAGACCAAATCCGAAAAAAAGTCCAGATTGGCATATTAATTATTATAATACGCGTATGATTGTAGTTGAAGCTCTTAGAGAAGCTTGTCCCGCATTATATGTTGAATGTGTAAAGGTTTCTGAACAAGGTCTTAAGACTCAAAAACGTAACCTGTTTGAAATAACAAATGGGGGGCAGAGAAAGGTTCCATCTTTTGAAAAGATATATATGTCTAATCATGATAATGGTCGTATTTAGTTTTAATAGATTGATATGATGTTTTTTTATTTTAAATAATAGAGGATAATATGACAGAATTTACAATACAAGAATGTATGAGACGATTAAATATTCAATCTAACAATCGGATGGATAGAATGCGAGATTTGTATTGTAATTTAGATACTTTAATTAATTCTGAGCGTCCCTATATAACGTCATGTATGTTTGAAAAGTCTTTTGAAAAAGCTGAAAATGTTGAACGAGATGTGTGGCGAGGAATTTTGTTGCGTTCATTAAAAATGGCAATGGAATCTGATTTGGGGGGAGCTATTAAACAAGAAAACGAACATTATGATAAAATAATGTCTTCTGTGGGTTTTAAAAAGGGGGTTTCTGGATATATTTGTTGGGCTGCTTGTCCAGATGGTGATTATTCTTTTGTAATTCCTGTGACGTTGACAAAAAATGAACAAAAAGAAACACTTGAAGCTTTTGAAAAAGGTAAAAATAATTGTTTTGAAGTTATGGGTATTTTTCATAAAAATATAGTGGATAATCGACGTCAGTTTGAATTTGAATGCGAATTAATGGATTTGGATCGTATTTCAATTAGTGCTGCAAGTAGTTTTCGACGCGGTATTGATATAAATTTAGAAATGGCAGAAAATGATGGAGATATTGCGAATAAAATTGAAAAAGAATATTTAGATTATAAAAAGATGTCAATGGCAGAACGTCAAAAAGATTTCGATCATTTTGTTAATGAAATTCGTTATGTGAATGGATTACTTCCGCGTCCAATTGTACGTGATCAAGATGATAATTTTAATGAAAATGATCATCAGCGAGGGTAAAATGAATGATGAAAATAAATTTTCGATAGATAAATGTTGTAAAGTGTTTCGGTTGGATCAACAAAATCTTTATAAAAAATGTTGTTTTATATATCTGTTATCTGATGATTTGATTGAAGAAAAATATGATTGGTTGACTGGTTTTATTCCGATACGTTTGTTGAAAGAGTTAAAGAAAAAAAAGTTGTCAGTTCGTCGTGGCATTTTGTTTCGTAGTATTAAAATGGCCCTTGAATCTGCCATGGGTGGGGCGGTTATGCGTGAAATTTTTATGGAAAAATTACCTGCTTTTTTACCACGCAGTTCTAAATTTGCAACAGTATCATGGGCAAGTTGTCCTGAGGTAAGGTTTGTTTTTGGAACATCGTATCGCGATCGCGAAGGCGAACACGCCTGTTTGTCTGAACATGATTGTTTTTTAAGAGGGATTACATTGTGTTTGGATACGAAACGGATATCTCCGGCAAATTTAGCAGCAGAATATGATATTTTTTATCATACACGTTATCCCGAACGTGCAAAAGAATTTGATGTTTTTGTTAATAAAGTTGTTGCATTAAATCATTTAAATCCAACATTGCTTGCTTGTCATAATGATAAGCTTCCCATGACAAACGATTGGGAACGAACTATTGAATAAAAAACTTTTGACAAAAATGTGGAACATTGATATAATGCCCTAATATTGAATATGAAAGGATACAAAATGGAATTATCAAATCGTAAAAATGGAACATTTTCAGTTGCAACTCATGGGAATTTAAGTGAAGATAAAGCCCAATTATTTGTTAATCAATCAATATTCAAATTGCCACAAGAAGATATCGTTGAATATTTGGAAAACGGTGGCGATGCAACAATTATGGATTTTAATGGAAATACATTGGCTCATATTCATCCGAATTTGGCAAGTGATTTGGTGGAATGTGGGTGTGATGTTAATCGTTTAAATAATGCTGGATATTCTCCATTGATGACGGCTATTATGTCTGCTCGCTCAGATTTGGTTTTTAATGATGTATCCTCTATTGTTTTGGGGGATTTGATTGAAGCCACATCAAAAGAAAATTTAAATCGCGTTTATCCAAATGGTGAAACGGTTTTGACATCATACTTATCTAAAATATCTATGGTTTTAGATGAATATGAAGATGGTGAAATTTTGCCGATTTTGTTAAAACAAGGTGCTAATCCGAATACGCCAAATGCCAAAGGTCAAACACCGCTTGATTGTTGTCGTGCATCTAATAAAGGTGAAGTTGTTTCTATGATGATTCCGTATGGATTAAATGTGAATGCTCAAAATGAAATAGGAAAAACGTTGTTGATGGATGCTCTTGAACAAAAAGATGAAAAATTGGCAAAAGTTTTATTAGAAAATGGCGCACATGTTAAAGTGGGTGATAAAGATGGTAATACGCCACTTCATTATGCTGCTCGTGCAGGTATGACGGAAATGGTTGTTGTGTTAGTTAAAGCAGGGTCTCAACCTTGGGTTCCGAATAAAGCTGGTGAATTACCCCATAGTTTTGCAAAGGGTATTGCACACGAATATTTAAAAATGCAAGCGCTTTCTTGTGCTACGGATTATAAATTCCATTCTGGCTTTACATATAATCCAGCACCTCAAAAAATTGCCTCTCAACCAGTTGTTGGACAAACACCGGATAACCAAAATACTAAATAAAATAAAGGTAAAATATGTTTAAATTTTTTAAGTCTGGTAAAACAAAAGAAGCTCACATCGGTGATGGAGTTAATTTAGAAGATTGTGTTAAGTCCAAAAAAATTCAATTTTGGACCGATGCTATTGATTTTATTGTCAGAGGAGGTAATCCAAATGTCATAGATGAAAATGGCAATACATTCTTACATCGTTTTCCGGAATGGACTGGTGAATTGGTTTATCACGGTGTTTCTTTGTCTAATGCGGGCGTAAAAAATAACGCAGGTTATATTCCGCTTGCCATGAATGCACGTCGTCCTGCTAATTCGATGTTGCTTGAGGCGACACCAAAAGAATATTTAAACGTCGTATGGCCGAATGGAACCACGATTATGACAGAGTATTTAAAATCTTGCCTTTCTGATGTGCAAGGCTTTGACGTATTGTTATGTCTTGGTGCCGATTTAAGAATGCCAAATGGTGATGGTCAAATGCCATTAGATATTGTGGCTAAAAAATCCGATTATTTTGATTATGTTGTTTGTGCATTTAAAAATGGACACGATATTTCGGACATGACAGTAGAACACAAAGAATACTGGTATAGTGAAAAAACGGTACAAGTTCCGCTTTTGTTTGAAATGATGACAAATGCATATTCTGATGAACGTGTTGAAAGTTTGTTAAATATCTTATCTAAATCTGATTTAACACGGCGTGATAATGAAGGTAATACCTTATTGCACACTTGGGCAACCGAATTTGATAAAACGAAAGACCGAGATTCGGAATTAACAGAAAAGTTATTTTATGCTTTGGCCACAAAAATTAGTGTAAATGCTCAAAATAATGATGGTAATACCCCTTTGATGTCGGCTTTAAAAATGGGTGAGTATACATCATACTATATGTGTCATGGTGAACCACATGATTATACAACAACACGCCAAGAGTTTGCCAAGTTGTTGTTGGATAAAATGGATGAGGATGGTGTAAATTTGGCGAATAAATCCGGTCAAACAGCCCTCCATTATGCGGCCCAAGAAGGTTTGAATAATGAAGTAGTTGCTTTGGTGCGTAAGGGCGCTAATGTCTTGGCAAAGAATGCCGATGGTAAAACGCCTGCCGATATGTCGTCTAATGACTTGATTAAGGCCTATTTACAAATGGTAGCAGATATTCAACCAAAGACAATTATTCATTCCGCAAAATGTAAAATGCATGCACATCAAAATATAATTTCTTAATGAAATTGATGTTTTATTAATAATATATCCTCTAATTTTTTGATTGGAGGATATATTATTTTAAAAATCCCTGCTAAAAAAGCAGGGATAAAAGGTATACAAACTCTTTATTCTTGATTTTGATAAGCGGCGAAAGCGTTATTAATAGCTTTTTCATTAACACGAACACCGATTGTTTCAGTATAATCATTCATCAATTCATTTACTAAACTTTCTCCGGTTTGTGTTTTTAATTCTTGCTTAACAATACCAACTCCGAACTCATCATTTTTGGGATCAGCAGGTGTAACACTGAAAACTGTTGATAAGGCAATTCCCATAGGAGTTTTAGTTATTGTCGTATTTTCATTTCCTGTTTTTTGAGTAAAGACAGTTTCAACTACTTGAGGGAATAATGTTCCTGGTTTTTCACGAGTGATATCATTTTCTTTGTTTGTTTTAAAACCAAAGATATTTCCTTGTTTCTCTAATGTACTATCTTTTTTGATTTGTGTTAAGATATTATCTACAACGCTGTCTAATTTATCTTTTTGCATTTGACTTACCCACATTTTTTCCAAAGTTGGTTTTGCCGCATCAAACTCTTGTGGTGTAGATGGAATAATATCTGTAACTTCTGCAATAATATATCCGTTTCCGTGTTCAATAACAGAAGATGGTTCATTGATTTCAGATAAGAAAATAGTTTGTAATAGATCATCGGATTTCATATCTGCATTAATTTCTGTTCCATCTTGTTTTTTGCCTGTCATATCAAATGTTCCCATTGATTGGATATCTAAGCCGACAGATTTTGCTGCATTAGAAAGTGTTTCTCCTTGTCCTAAAGCATCTTCTAAATTTTTTACGATTTCTTCAGTTTTTGTATAAGCACCTTCTAATGCTAGTTGTTTTTTTAATTCTTCTTTAATTTTTTCTTCACTTAGTTTTTCACCGGATTTAATATCTCGGACTAAGACAATATGCCATCCAGAAGAGGTTTCAATTGGTCCTACAATTTGTCCCTTTGTCCCAGAAAAAGCAGTTTCCGCTAATTCGGCCATAATATCGTCTTTTTTAACCCATCCAAAACGAGTTTGTTCATCATTTTGTCCGGCTTTACTTTTTGCGATTTCACGGAAATTGTCTGCTGTTAATTCATTTAAAACAACTTCTGCATTTTCTTTTGTATCAAACAACATTTGATCTAATTCACGAGTTTCTGGTGTTTCGAAATCAGCTTTTCTTTGTTCATACAATTCATTTAACTCATTTGGACTTATAGTTACTTTCTCAACTATTTTTTCTGGGGAAATATGAATGATTTGTACCGTTCTATATTCTGGTAAAATGAATTGATCGCCATAGGCTTCATAATATTCTTTTAATTCATTTTCAGTTGGTTTAGTGTCAATTTTTATATCTTCAGGCTTAATTATTCCTGTAATAACAGAACGTTTTTCTTTCTTATATTTATAAATTGTATCTGCTAAAATAGTTGGATTGTATCCCAATTCGATGATTGTATTGTTTAAATGATTCATTGCCAACTCATCACGTAATTTATGAGCCAATTGTGTTTCGGTCATACGCATTTGAGATAAATATGCATAAAAAATATTTTGATCAAAATTTCCTAATACATCCGCGAAAGCAGGGTTACGTTCCACATATTTTCTAACTGCATCATCTGATGCAGTTAATTCTAATTCCTTACGAATTTGATTTGAAACACTGTTAATAATTTGGCCTTGTACCGCGGCATCTAAAAGTCCTGCTTGAATACCTTGAACTGGAGATAAGTATTTGCCGCCCATCATAATACCCATGCGCTCACGTTCTTTGTCAAAAGCAGATGCTAATTGTTGCATAGATATGTTATCCGATCCAATTTCAATTGCTGCTTGATTTTGAGATAATGTTAAGTTTGTTAAGCCACCTAATCCCCAAAATACAATCATACTGATACCCAATAACGATAAAATAATTTTTGTACCAATATTTTTTGCTGATTTACCGAATGAAGAAGTCATAATTTTTTTCCTTTTGTTGAAATTTTTAATGCTCCGAGTGTACAATAAATGTATATTCTTTGCAACTTATTTTTTTATAGATAAATAATATTTTTAATTGAAAAAATGATAAATAAAAGGGGAAGATCCTTCCCCTTGATTTTTATTTTTGACGCATTTTATCTTGTAACAGCGTTATTGCCTCATCAAGTGTCGGAATTGTGCCATCTTTTTTTGCAGATGCCATCATTTTACCACATTTGACGTACGGACCATAGCGACCAACTTGATAGGTAATTTCTTGATCATTCCATTTACCGAGTATTTTTACTTCGGCTTTTACTTTGGCTCCGGATAACAATTCCAAGGCACGTTCTAATGTGATCATTAATATATCATCATTTGGTGTTAAAGATTGATATGTTTTACCACGGCGAACATAAGGTCCAAACTTACCAAGTCCCGCATCAATGCCTTCTTTCGTGTCAGGATCAACGCCTAGAACACGTGGTAAAGACAATAAATCCAATGCCTTTTTGAAATCAATAGATTCGGGGTCGGTCCCTTTTGGAATACTGGTCCGTTTAGCGTCTTTTCCGTCACCTCGTTGAACATACCATCCATACGGTCCTTTTCGAACGGAAATTTCTACACCGCCTTCATCACGACCTAATGCAATATTTTTGCCATCATCAACGATTGGTTCAATTGCTTGACCGTTTTCGTCATATTGAGGTGCTTCAATTTGTGTAAATTGTTTTGTATATTTACATGTCGGGTAGTTAGAACATCCAACAAAAGCACCAAAACGACCAACTCGTAAAGATAATTTGCCTTGTTTACATTCTGGACATACTTTTGATTCTTCGGTTGGGAATAAATGTTTTTCCAACGTTTTGGCCACCGTTTCCAATACATCACCCATTTTGACGGGGTCTACTTGTTGAACTGTTCCATTAAATGGCCCCCAAAATTCATTCAAAACATCTTTCCACTTGGCTTTATCATTGGTAATATCATCCAATTTATTTTCTAAATTAGCTGTATAATCATATTGAATGTATTGATTGAAATAATTTTCCATAAATGCCGTTACAATACGACCTCTGTCTTGTGGAACAAAGCGTTTATTTGTTAACTGGACATATTCACGTTCTTGCAATACAGATAAAATTGTTGCATAAGTTGATGGACGACCAATGCCAAGTTCTTCCAAACGCTTTACAAGACTGGCTTCAGAAAAACGAGGTGGTGGCTCAGTAAAGTGTTGATCAGCACGAACGCCTAATGTTTCCAATGCTTCGGCTTCGGTCATCATTGGTAACAATTTAGTATCATCGTCCCCTTTGTCATCATCAATATCTTCTTTGTAAACCTTAATAAAACCGGGGAAAGCAATAGTTTGACCTGTTGCACGTAATTGCAATTTGCCATCGCTAGACGGGATATCAATACCAACCTTATCCATCACGGCACTTTCCATTTGACAAGCGACCGTACGTTTCCAAATCAATTCATAAAGTTTACGCAAATCTGGCGTTAATTTAGCTCCAATCAATGCCGGTGTTCTATTTGCATTTGTTGGACGAATAGCTTCGTGAGCTTCTTGCGCATTTTTTGAGTTGTTTTTATAAATACGTGGTTTTTCTGGTAAATATTCTTTTCCATACTCTTTTTCAATCAAGGCACGAATCGTATCAATGGCTTCGTTAGACAAGGCAACTGAGTCCGTTCTCATATATGTAATCAAACCGACTGTTTCACCGCCGATATCGACACCTTCGTAAAGGTTTTGTGCTAATTGCATCGTCTTTTTGGCACCAAATCCAAGCTTACGAGATGCTTCTTGTTGTAAGGTAGATGTTGTAAAGGCTGGTGCTGGGTTGCGTTTAGTTTGTTTGCGTTCAATGGCACCGACGTTAAATGAAGCTTGTTCTACGCGTGTTTTAACATCACCCGCAATTGTGGAATTATTCAAACTGAATTTATCCAATTTTTGACCATCAACATGCGTCAACTTTGCTGTAAATTTTTCTTTTCGGAGTGTATTTAAATCAGCTTCTACCCCCCAATATTCTTGGGAAATAAAACCGGCAATTTCTTCTTCACGTTCACATACCAAACGCAGTGCAACTGATTGCACACGACCTGCAGACTTAGCCCCTGGCAATTTACGCCACAATAACGGAGAAATATAAAAACCCACCAGGTAATCCAAGGCACGTCTGGCCAAATATGCATCCACCAGTTGCATATCAATATCACGTGGATTTTGGATGGCCTCTAATATGGCCTTTTTAGTAATTTCATGGAATACGACTCGTTTGACGGGAAATTCGTCCGTAATTTTTTTACGTTTTTTGAGTTCTTGCAGTACGTGCCATGCAATTGCTTCTCCTTCACGGTCAGGGTCGGAAGCCAAATATAATTCATCGGCCTTAGCCAAGGATTTAATAATATCACGAACAGTGCGTTCTCCACGAGCTTGTACTTCCCAATCCATCGCAAAATCTTCATCCGGACGTACGGAGCCATTTTTAGCTGGTACATCACGAATATGACCAAAGCTGGCCATAACTAAATAATCTTTACCTAAATATTTGTTAATTGTTTTTGCTTTTGCAGGAGATTCCACAATAACCAGTTTCATGATTTATTTCCCTTAACTAAATAACAAAGATACACGTCCGCCCGGATGACGTTCAATACGTCCGGCCAGCTCTAATTCCACTAAAATAATATTTACAATTTGTGAGGTCAACTCCGTTCCCCGAATAAGTTCATCAATGCCAGTGGGTTGTGAGGATAAGCTATCTACGATGATTGTTCTGGCTTTGTCCAATTCGTTATCTGTGACCGATGGATAAGATGGAATAATTATATTATCCAATATATCCGGTTCGCTAAAGCGATGTTGATTTGTTAAATCCTCTAATTCATGCAACACATCGTTTGCGTTTTCAATCAAATATGCCCCTTGTTTAATCAAACGATTTGGTCCTTCACTGCGCGCATCTAATGGAAAGCCGGGGACTGCGAATAACAAACGGTCTTGCTCTTTTGCTAATCTGGCTGTAATGAGTGAGCCAGATTTTGCTTGAGCCTCAATCACGCAAACTCCTTTTGATAAACCAGAAATAATACGGTTACGTCTGGGGAAATTTTGAGGCGATGTTGGCGACCCAAATGGTAATTCAGAAATTACACATCCACGATTACAAATTTCTTTAAACAACCCTTCGTTTTCGGCTGGATAAACTTCATTTAAGGGGGTTCCGACAATGGCAATCGTTCCACCCATCCCGATATCGGCTCCTAAAGCTCCTTCATGAGCTGCAGTATCAATTCCTTTAGCCATGCCAGATACAATAACATAATCATGTTGTGCCAAATCAAGAGCTAAATGTCTAGCAAACGAACGACCATTTAGTGATGCATTGCGTGTTCCGACCAAAGCAATAGCACTTTTTTGAGTTAAAACAAAATGGCCTCGCACAAATAAAACTGGTGGCATATCTGTTGTTTTTTTTAGTAATTTTGGATAGTTTTTATCACCTGATACAACAATTTGCGTATTAAACTCTAGCGCCATTTTTAATTGTTCATCAACTAAACGTTCATCAGCAATTTTAATTTCCCTTGTCCGGCCACCACGACGAGCAAATTCATTTATATGAGCTAAAGCCTCTTTTGGAGTGCAAAAAAAACTCAGTAAATTATGGAACGTAATCGGCCCCACATTTTCACTGAATGCTAATTGCATCCATTCCTTTTTTTGTTGTTCAGATAACATTATTTAGCTTTCTTTTTCAAATTAATTTTGGATTCTTCACCTTTTATTAAACGTTTGATATTATCTTTGTGTCGCCAAAAAGATAACACCGCTAGTCCTGCATAAAACACAGCTGAAATCGGACCAGAAAAAATAAATGCGTATAATGGAGATAACGCCAATGCTGTTAATGCAGATAATGATGAATATCTGAAAGAGACAGCCATTGCAAGCCATGTTAATGCAGTTAAGATACCTGTAAAAGGTGTCATAGTTAACATTAATCCGAGCGTAGAGGCAACTCCTTTTCCGCCTTTAAATTTTAACCAAATTGGGTAATTATGACCAATAACAGCGGCAGTTCCAGCGATAAATCCGATTGTTTCAGAGCTATATAAACATGTGCATAGTACAGCTATAATACCAGCTTTACCAACATCGAAACAAAGTGTTAAAAATGCCAAATCTTTACGTCCTGTGCGCAACACATTTGTGGCGCCAATATTGCCTGAGCCAATTTTACGAATATCACCCAACCCACCCAGTCTTGTGAATACTAGTCCGAAAGGAATAGAGCCAAAGATATATCCTAAAGATGCAGAAACAAAAGAAGAAAAAAACATTAAAAGCCTCCTTTTTTTATTGAAAATATATTCATATTTATACCATCTTTCAAATAAAATGCAAGTAAAAAAACGGATTTTTAAGTTGTCATAATTAAAAATAAATACAATTATATTATATATAATAAAGATAGAATAAAAAATATTTGACAAATTTTTATGGGTGTGTTAGTATATTTTATATTTTTAGAAAGGATGAATAATGTTTATAGATGAAAAATTATCTTTAAAGCGTAAAGTAATAATTGGATTGTTAGCCGTGTCTGTTGTCATGGGAGCTATTAAAGGATATATCAATGAACGGCAACGTATTGATATGGATAAATCAAGTGCCTCTTCAAAGGAATGTCGCAATTATACCAGAGATTAATTTTTAAAATATAGCCCTCTAGATATTAATGTTACGTATATAATTCATGCTTGAAAAAATTATAAAAATCTGATATACTACGCAAAATTTTTAAAATAGAGGATGAATTATGCCAACACAATTAACTGAAACCGTTTCAAAAAGACGTACTTTTGCGATTATTTCTCACCCAGATGCTGGTAAAACGACATTAACCGAAAAATTATTATTATTTGGGGGTGCCATTAATCAAGCCGGTGCTGTTAAGGCCAAAGGGGAACGTCGTCGTGCGACTTCTGACTGGATGAAGGTGGAGCAAGAACGTGGTATTTCCGTGGCTTCATCCGTAATGACTTTTGATTATGGGGGATGTACATTTAACCTGTTGGATACACCGGGTCACGAAGACTTCTCAGAAGATACATATCGTGTGTTGACAGCTGTTGATTCTGCCGTGATGGTAATTGACTGTGCTAAGGGGATTGAGGAACAAACCAAAAAACTTTTTGAGGTATGTCGTTTGCGCGATATTCCGATTATTACCTTTATCAACAAATTGGACCGTGATGGTCAAGATCCATTCCAATTATTGGAAGAAATTGAAAAAACTTTGGCTTTGGATGTGACACCTGCCGTTTGGCCAATTGGTATGGGCCGTGATTTTAAAGGCTGCTTTGATTTGATGAATGACCGTTTAAACTTAATGCAAAAAACGGAAAATAAAGGTGCTTTGCCCGAATTGGGTGAAACAATTAACGGTATTGATGACACACGTATTGATGAAGTCATTCCAGCAGATTTAGTTGCCACTTTACGTGAAAATGTGGAAATGGCTCGTGCTTTATGTCCTGAATTTGATAAGAAAGCTTACTTAGAAGGAACTATGACGCCTGTTTTCTTTGGTTCTGCGGTTAATAACTTTGGTGTGCGAGAGTTATTAGAGGCTTTAGTGGCCTTTGCACCAAGTCCACGCCCGCAAACAACGCCGGATAGAACTGTGGAACCGGATGAAGAAAAAGTTTCTGGTTTTGTATTTAAAATCCAAGCTAATATGGACCCGAAACATCGCGATCGTATTGCCTTTATGCGTTTGTGTTCCGGTCACTTTAAACGTGGAATGAAATTGTTGCACTCTCGTTCCAACAAACAAATGATTTTGCATAATCCGGTTATGTTCTTAGCTCAAGATCGAGAACTCGCCGAAGATGCATATGCCGGCGATATTGTTGGATTACCCAACCATGGCGGTATTCGTATTGGTGATGTATTTACTGAGGGAGAAAATATTCGTTTCCGTGGCATTCCATGTTTTGCTCCAGAATTGCTCAGAAAAGTGCGAGCTAAAGACCCGCTGAAGGCTAAACACCTTGCAAAAGCCCTAGAACAAATTGCCGAAGAGGGTGGAGCAAGCGTCTTTAAGCCTGTTCAAGGTGCTGACTTTATTGTTGGTGTTGTCGGAGTCTTGCAATTTGAAGTTTTAGCCGACCGTATTCGTACTGAATATGATATTCCAGTGATTTTTGAACCAACAATTTATTATACGGCTCGTTGGGTAAAAGGTGAAACAGCCAATGTGAAAAAGTTCATGGATATGAATATGTCTTGTACAGCAACGGACCATGACGGTGAACCAGTATTTTTGGCCAGAAATGCATGGCATTTGAATAAAGCCGCCGAAGATTATCCGAACTTAGAATTCTTAAAAACACGTGAGCAAAGTGTGTAAAAACATTGTTTAGCTTGAAAATATAAAAAAGGGGAGGTTTGGCCTCCCTTAAAATTATCGTGTTTTGGGATATATTGGATGAGCTTGGGGGGAGTTTGAAATAATCTGAACAGCTTGAGGTGTTTTTGGTTTTGTTTGTTCATTATTTTGGCATTTATTTATGGTAAGCGCCGCTAATCCTGTTAGCAATACAATTCCGACTCCTTTTGCCCATCTCGGTGTTTCGTATATTAATCTTGGCAAAGGTTTTTCATATTGTATTTGGGAAATATCTTTATCTAAATATTCAATATATCTATATTCATTCCACTTATTAACATTAAAACACTGAATGCGAACACGTCCTAATTTTTTATGGTGAAAAATTTGGTCTGTTGTATCTAAATCTGTATTGTAATATTCGCTGACATGTGATGAATTTGCCAGATCTGGCATATGTAAGTCTTTTGTGTAAGATATTGCTTTATATTTATCATTTAGACAAATTGTAGAGGTCATATTTTCCAGTGTTAAAATTGCCAATGGTGAATATTCGGGCATATACTTACTTAAACTTTTTACATTTGTTTCAATTTGAAAAATATCATCTTTTTTAAATGCGATATGTTGTTTTTCATCAAAAAAGACCAGAGGTTCCGTTATATGTAATTTTAAAATTTGTTCTGTTGGAGCGAAAATAATAAACCAATCATTGGCTAAAATCAAAGGGATATATCCTTCTTGTGTTTGTATGATAACATGCGAGGCTTCTCCTTTTTTTTCATGCATAATGCGTAGGGGTGTTTGAATTTCCCATAATGTTATATCTTGATTATTGGTATTTGTTGTATGAATGGAAAATATGTCGTTTTGATTTATATATTTCATATTTTTTTCCTAACGTGTACGAGGTAATGAAGAAATATCTTGTGTTGGTATTTCAGCTGGTATAATCATTTTTGGTTCAGGGGTATCATGCGAACTGGAACATTTGACAATAGCTGTTGTTACCAGAGCTAAAGCACCCAAAATAGCTAAAGTTTTTGGCCGCGTTACATTATGTTTAAAACGTTCTATAGGATTGGTATAATAAATGAAACTTTCTTCGGTATCATCATATTGACAGATAATACATTCATTTTTTTGCCCAATATTATATGTCCATCTGGATACACGACATTCTTCTTCACGGTAATTAGCGTATATTTCATCAAAATTTTTGTTAAAATGAAAATAATTTGGCAATCCATCAATATGAGATGGACGGCTATTATGATATTCTATTCTATGAAAATCAGGATTTACATGAATTTCGCACGTATTTAAACGATTTAAAAATTGCCATTCAATTTCATTTGTACATTCTTTAACCAATGGATAATCTGATAATAAGTTGCTACTTTTCGTAATTAAAATTAAATGATCGTTTTGGATAGCAGGGGTACATTTTTTTTTATCAAATATAATAACGGGAAAAGTTGCTTCTTCATCATTAACGACAATACTCTGTAAAGCAATAAAATGATTGTCGTTTGAAATAAGATGTAATGCTGTATCAAGCTTATCATTTTTTATAATGGTGTCGATAATTTGATCATCTACTTCTTCGGTTTCATATTCAAATGGTTCCTTAATATCTATTTCAAATAGGCATATTTCTTTTTTTTGAAAGAGAGTTGAAAATTTTAATTTCCCATTTGAATATGACCGTTTCATAGTATTATTCCTTACTCACGTATACGAACATTATCCGGGTTATCATATAAATTTTTTATCGGATTACATTTGGGCAATATTAATGCACTGGCACCACACATAGTTGCAATAATGCCCAATTTAATTAATTTATTGCGAATGGCGTGTGTATGGTCGGCAATTTTTTTGCCATGTGAGTATTCTTCATATCTAGTTTTGTGTGTTTTAAAGATAGATACCATACCATGATATTCGCCATTTTTATCCGCAGTACCTTGGGATAACATGTGACATTTACGATTATAAATTGTTTTTACAAAACAAATTTCATCATTTTTTGGTTGAATTTCGGCGGGTTTTGGTTTTAATTCTATTGTTGTACCATTTGAAAAGTCTTCAATACTCATTAGTGTTAATTGTTTTTGAGCATTGAAAAAATCTAATTGTTTTTTGACCAATACCCTGGCTTCATCAAAATATTCTGTTGTTTTGACAGTTATACCATGTTTTCGTTTATCAATATGAGATGTGCTCATTAATGTTGTCATAATTTTTTACCTTGTTAATTCATTGTAATTTGAAGTGAGATGAACAGCTGATGAAGTTATTTTACGTCTAAAACTAAATAAACGTTTGCCAAATGATAATTTTTTGCCGTTTTCATAATAACTGTTTTTACGGCGTCCATTTTTATCATATGTCATAATTGTGCCGTGTTTTTGATTGTTGGCATCTAAAGAGCCTTCTTCTAATAAACGACCGGATGGTGTTTTGATGCTATAAGTCGTTTGAGATTGTAAATCATTATACGTATAATATGTTTTACGCATAATGGTACCATCTGACAATTTTTCTTTTTCAAATACACGGTATGTCCCGCGATTAATATCAAATTTTTTGTGAGTATATATGGTATCTGTTTTACTATATTCTTCTTGTAATATATTATTTTTGTATGTTTGTACACAAAAAGAGGCTGTTAAATTGTTGACTGAAATTTGCTTGCCGTCTTTTTGATCAAATAGATATTTTTCAATGGAAAAGCCATGATTAAATGCGCTGATAACAAAGCGGGCTAAATTACCTGGTGTCGTAATTGTTAATTTTCTTTGGCTTAATTTGAAATTTTTATTGACTTCAATATTTTCTGTTGACCATTCAAATTTTGCACCTATACCCTTTTGAATTTCTTCTTCGGATGTTTTTTTGAATGTGTATATTGTATTATGATGTTTTAAAATAATTGCTTCATCTGTTTCTGTAAAATAAGCCATAAATCCTCCATGATTTTTGGGGCGTTTTTTTCTTTTTCGCTCCACCATAGCATATTTTATGTCTAAAATCAAGGAAAATTATGTCAAATTATTTTGTCAACTTTGTAATTTGGTCTGTAAGTTGAGAATATATAACATCTAATCTTAATGTTTTGCATCGATTTGTTTGTCCTGAAACAATTTCAATTTGTGATTTTTTTATGTGGAAAAAGTCAGATAAAAAATCAATAACGGCTTCATTCGCTTTGCCATCAACAGCAGGAGCTCTAAGTGCTAATTTTAAATGCGTATCATTCCATACACCTTCAAAACCATTTCGTTTTGCATTTGGTGATACCCGAATTTTTATCAGTGTATAATCACCACGATTTTCAAAAATATTTTGCATTTTATCCTTTATAAACAATGCCGCCACATGTATTACAAATAGGGCAGACATTATCCCATAATCCCGTGTTATGGTGACAATATGTACAAACCCAAGATGGTGTTTCTTCTAAGTTTGCAGCTTTATTTTCCCATTCTTTTGCTGCTTCTTCATGATGCCATCCTTCACGTTCTAATTCGGCCATCATTGATGCCATCTGTCGTGTTAATTCATAAGAGTTAATTGCATTTTGTAATGTTTCTTTTGCCACGCCCCACAAATGATTTTTCATGGCAACATCTGTAGTTGCTAATAAAGATAATTTTGTGGCGCTGTTTGATGATACAAAATGTTCAATAGATTTCATTTGCTTTACAGTTGTTTCATTTTTGATAAGAGCATAATAACGTTCAAATGTTTCCCAAGTTGGAGTTAATGTCCATGATTTTTTTAAAATATCTTCAGCTTTATTTGGATTTTGTTCAGCATATGCCCATGCCAAAGGTGGATTATCAGGGGTTAATTCGAATGCATCTTTATATCGTTTCAATCCATATAAAATACATGCCTTTATTTTTGTGTATTCTGTTTTTTCAATGGCTTTATTTTTGCTTAGTTTTTCTAGAGTTATTAATGCATTTTGCCAATCATTTTGCAATAATTGTAAATTTAGTTGTTCTTGATTAATCCATAAAACAGTAGGGTATAAACTACTTACTTTTTCTAATAGTTGTGTTTGGGTATCAATGTCCCCTTTTTCTTTTGCTTGTAAAAATAATCCACGAATGCCGGCTAATTCTGTTGCCTTGTTGTTTTTTAATTTTTCAAAAACATGTTCAGATGGATGAAATAATGCTTCAAATAATAACTGTTCTGTTGATCCTTTTGAAAATAATGACTTTTCTTTATTCATAATCATTTTTTCTGCTGTATTATTTTTATCCAAAACAGTTGTTAAAACTAATGTTAAAAAATTTTCTTTTTTTAACAGATTTTTTTGAAAACGATAAGAACGATAATTTTTAATCCATCCAAATGGTTTTTTTATTAAGTGTAATAAGTAGCATAATACAACAATGCCGACAATTAATAATGCAATGGAAGATGTGAATTCATAGTCAAATGCCTCAAAGGAAAAATTATATGCTTCATCCATAATTAAAAAACCGATTAAGACAATACCGGCAACAATTAAAAATGCTTTTAACATATTATTCTCCTTTTGCGTAAGATAAAATCAAGTTTTCCAATGCAGCTGAGGCATCGGCATAGTTTTGTGCTTTTTCTAAGAATGTTTCAAATTCCGGTTGTAAATAATCTGGTAATGAGGCGATGAGTTCAACCGTTTGTGCAATATTTTTTTCGATAAGTGTATTTTGTGCACGGTCTAAAATTGATGGAATATCATCTGATATAGGATTTAAATTGCGGATTTGAATAAAACGAATAGCAATAGATTTTAATTCAGCTACCCATTCGCTGTCTTGCGTATAATAGTATTTAATCAAGGCGTTTTGCTTGGATTTTTTGAATAAATTATTTAATTCTAAATAAATGTTGTTTGTTGTTAAACAAAAATAAGAAGTAGTCTTGATAACATCTTGAATAACAGCTTGTTTTTTGTTGGATAAAATTAACTTTCTAAAATCGTCACCGCAAGGTTGCTCAGATAAAAAATGATCTCTGAATATTAATGCATCACGTAAAGAATATGTATCTGTATCTGAAAAGGAGCTTTCAATTTGTTGTTCTAATTCTGCGATAGGAATATTCTCAGTCTCTTGTTTTGTTACTGGTATATTTTCAATATCCTGTATAACATTAGTTGTTTCTGGAACTATGCTTGCTGTAATGTCTTGTTTTTTTATAACAGTTGTTTCAGGTTTTTCATGTTTTGTTGTTTGTGGTTCTGATTGGGTTGACGGAGTTTCATCTTTACTTTCTTTTTTTTGTATTTTTTTTGTATCTGGTTTTGATGGAGTGGATTGGACCTTAACTCCAGATGTATCCACGTCAGTTGGGTTTACAGGTATTTCTTTTGCAGATTGAATACTTACAGCATTTGTTTTAATATTTGTTTTGGCAACGTTCTTTTTTAAGTTATCATATGCCGCCCATAGAGTAGCACATACAAGCAATAAAACAACTAAACGAAATATGTGTCGAGATCTACGTTTTTGACGTTTAGGATTTTCTTTTTTACTTTCGGTTGGAATAGATTGAGATGAGCTTTGGTGAGTACGTTGTTTTTTCTTAAACATATATTTTCTCCTTTTGCTTCAGTATAAGTCTAAATATCAGAAAAAATCAACCCTAATTTTCTGAATTTTAAGAGTAAGATTATTTTTTACTTATAAATTCAGTGTCTTTTAATAAAAAACGCCATGGTTTTAAGGCATATTCTCCAGCATAATCAACTCCAATTCGTTGTGTTGCTTCTATATTTTTTATTGAAATATCATCTGTTTTAGGAGAAATCCAAATTGGGCCAGTCAATAAATCTGAACCGGATAGGGAACGACTTATCCCTAAAGCCTGACATACTTTTGCTGGTCCATTTGTTAGTTGTTTAATGTTGTTTGTTTTCCGTCTTTTTTTCATAGTATCTAATCCAATTATAGGTTCTATAGAACGTATTAAGATACAGCAAGGATTGTTTTCTTCACTAACAACAACACAAAATTGATGATGCATTCCATATACTAAAAAAATATACGTATG
Source organism: Alphaproteobacteria bacterium (assembly GCA_017559525.1). Lineage (GTDB taxonomy): Bacteria > Pseudomonadota > Alphaproteobacteria > CAAHEQ01 > UBA3637 > UBA7488. The sequence goes on from JAFYRI010000007.1 coordinate 54,339, forward strand.
TCCGCCGATTTTGAATATAGGTTCAGTTCGGTTAGTTCTTTTATTTTGATAGGTATGAGATGCTTTGTCTTCTCCTCCTGTATATACTTCAATTTCAGTTATTTTACCGGCACAAAAATGATTCTCTATATATGTGCATAAATAAGAACCCAACAATATTTTTTGAGCAACCTCAAAAGCGTCTCCCGTAAATGATTTTCTATCTAAACGTGGAAAATTCGTAATTTTGATATTAGAAGTCATATTCTCTGTCATAATGATAGTATAAATAAAGAGAGTAAAAAAATCAAATGTAAATATTTTTTATACAATGAGTATTTTTAATTAAAATTTATTTAATAAAATATTATGAAAAATAAATGTTGACAAAAAACAAAAAACGGTGTAATCTATTTTTATATAAACAGAAAGGATTGTTATGAAAAAAACGATAAAAAAACTATGTCTTATTGGATGTATGGCGTCTTTAACGGCTTGTAATTCAATAATGCAGATTGTTGAAAATCCTGATGAAATGCGTTATGAAACAGCTCGTGTCCCAGTTGAATTTTTACTGGATGAAGGTGTTGGTAAAATCAATGTGGATTTATCTTATTCTTTAAAAAATGAAGTTTATCGTGATTTAGTCAGCGATTATGGGCGGAATTATTCAAATGATTTATTTGGTTTTGTCGTTTCAAATATGGTATTAGATGCTTTTAATTACCAAGATTTAGAGGCGATCGATGATTATAAAGATATTCATGAACAAAATTTTAAACGTCACTTGAAAAAACACTATCAATTATTTGATATTAATGTTTGTGATGTACAGTTAAATAATCTGCATAAGTCACCTAAAGAACAAGATCAAATTTTAAGATATCCTATTGTAATATGTGATTTTCAAAAGATACGTATGTAGCAATTAAAAAGGCGCTATGTCGCCTTTTTTTTATATTCTTTTTTCCGTAAATTATTTTATTTACAATCCCTTTTATGACATCTAAATATAGTTATGTCTTATTATAAAAAAAGGTGGGGGGGATATGTTTAATAAATCTTATGATTGGGCTTATGTATTATTATGGACTAGTATTTTCTTGACATTATTTGTGTTAGGATGGAGCATTTTATATGAACCATATTGGTTCTCATTAACCATAGTAACCGTATTATTGGCTTTATTTATTATAATGGGCTATCTTCAATATATGAAAGTATTAGCATTAAAACGTAAGTTTGTTATTGTTCAAGAAACATTTTCAACACTAATGTTAATGTATTTTGCATTTTATTATTTTTATGGAAAAAGAGAAATTCCTAAAGACAATTTATTTAATGGAATATATAAAAAAATAGATGATATCGATGAAATAAGTCGATATCATTTAATAATGCCCATTATAATAACTGTATTAAAAACATTTTCAGAAATTAAGAAGATTAAAAATATTATTAGTCATGAAGTAAAAAATTTTGCTTCAGTTGATGGGATAAATGTAGAAAACGCAAAAACAGTAGCGATAGAGTTTACAAATTTATTTCAAAAAATAAAACAGTTAGTTGATATTGTTTCAGATATATTACTCTCTAATAAAGATTTAAATAATATTGTGTCACAAAATATTAATGATACAATTTATAAAGAACAATCAACAAACACAAAGGTTAATCGACGCACAAAAACACCAGTCAATGATTTAAAAAATAAGGGTAATACAATAATTAAAAATGGAAAGAATAGTAAAAAATAACTCGCGTAATGTACTATAAAATGGTAGAAAATAAATCATAATTGCTGGTCCTACTTACAAAAAAGAGTCACCCAAAACGGTGACTCTTTTTGTTATTCTCTTTCTTGGCAAGCAATTGTATAATCATAACATCCTGGAGCTAATATTTGTGATGATTTTAAAATACACTCTGGTTCACGGCGTAGACGTGTTAATTCTACTGAAAAAATATCTATATTAAAGCATGAAAAATAATGTTTTAAATGCTTAGTTATTTGTTTTTCTTGCCATTCTTGAGATCTGACAAGATCGTTGAAACGTTTGTGTTGTAATTGTTCGCCAACGGCTTGACACGCATGTCCGACAATTAATTCATTAGCATAATTTTTACCAAATTGATTTTGAAATTCACAATCTGTTTTTTCTGATAAAGAATATGATATTGTCATATTGACACTTGCTTCACCTTTTGTTAAGGGAAAGCGAATGTCTGCGCTGGCATCGTGTGGATATAATGTTAGGCTATCTTTGTATTCACAGATATTGCAAGCTGACAAAGCACTAATAGTTGCACCTAAAATACTTAAATGCGTTATATTTTTTTTAAAAGACATAAAAACTCCTTATTTTGTCGTTGTTGTTATAGCATACAACCGTTCAAAATACAACGATGTTTTGTTTTTTTCTGAAATGAAATAGGTAACTATATGTAAAGCCTGTATTATTTTATATAAAAAAATCCCCCATCGTTAGGATGGGGGATGTAAAGAGTTATTTTTTGCAGATGGTTTGCATAACAGAACCATGGGCACTATTAAAATAGAGTGCTGCCTTAGGTCCTCTCATGTAAACACCAGCATGTAGTGTATCACTGTAATAATAATCTGTCCACATCCAAGATTCATTCCAAACTCGCCAATCTTTAAGGGTATTACCTAAAGTAGTATAAGCATTGGAACCATTATTATCGTAAACAAGATCATCTAAAGAAAGCATTTCACCACCACTAAATTGACAGGCCATTTGTGTATTCCAATAATTGACATAACTTTCTCCACATACATTAACCCGATAATAAGTGGTTCCGTTAATGACTTCTGATTTTACAGTTGTTATATCACAGCATCTTCCCCAAATTGGTCTTTTATGTTTAGGATCTGTTTCATTTTGTGCTTCATAATTCATAGCTGCACACATTTTTCCATCTAGACAGTGTGAATTTTGAGTGCATTCTACACATGCATTATCAGCACTGCTATAATATGGGGCAGAAGAAGGACAGTCGCATTTTCTAGTTTCTTCATTATAGATTTGTTCGCTTAATGGACAAGCTTCACATGTTTGTGTTTCGCTATTAAATTTGGGTGTATTTGAAGGACAGGTTTCACATTTTTTTGATGTTTCATTGTAAACAGGTAAATGAATTGGACAACCATTTTGCCCTTGTTCTATGTCTTCTGTATTGCTTGATGTGGGAAAATAAAAGGTTATATCATTATCTTTTTCACAAGGAGAGGACGCACTAATTGGCGTTCCATTAATATCGATTTGTATTGTTTGAGGAAATAACGTATCTAAAGTAAGTTCACATATATTTTGTGGAACATTCAAAGCTGTGAGAGCAACACTGTCTTCAAACTGTTCTGGAGGTGTAAATTCATACCCACTAGGTGTTGTTGTTTCAAATTCGGAAAGGTTTAATTGTTGACTCTGGGAAAATTGTGATAATAATGTGATGGTTCTTAAATTAATTTCATGTACCAAATCATTCGAACGGTATTTTTCTATACCGTACTTGTATCCCGCAACGCCACCAACAGATAATACGCCGATAATGGTAAGAACGCCAAGTATTTCAACCATAGAACGGCCGGATTCAAATTGTTTATATTTCATATTCCTACTCCTTTTTTTAAATTTACTTATTGTAAGAAGTATTCTCTTATGATGTATTACTTTTTACCCTTATTCTTTTATTATATCATAAAAAACAAGAAAAGGCAATAAATGTCTTTAGATTATCTTCGCTGCAAAAAATAAAGAGGGATAAAAATCCCTCTTTATACTATATCACTAATCCGTTTTTATTCGCCGATATCGTGACAGTCGTATTATCTCGAATTTCGCCATTTAACAACTTAATAGCTAATGGATTTTCCACTTCTTGACGGATAAGCCGTTTCAGTGGTCTTGCACCATAAGCGCTGTCATATCCATTTTCGGCAAGCCAATCTTTTGCTTTATCATCCAATTTTAAGGTAATATGTCTGTCATCTAGGCGTTTTTGTAAATGTCTAAGTTGAATATCTACAATGCCACGGATATTTTCCTTTTTTAATGAATTAAACACGATGATTTCATCAAGACGGTTAATAAATTCAGGACGGAAGAAACCTTTTAACATGTCTCGCACATCTTTATACTTTTCGCCTGTTCCAAGATTGGATGTCATAATTAAGAATGTATTTTTAAAATCAACGGTGCGACCTTGTCCGTCGGTTAAACGACCATCGTCTAATACTTGCAATAACACATTAAAGACATCTGGATGAGCCTTTTCCACTTCATCAAATAAAATGACTTGATATGGACGACGGCGAACGGCTTCAGTCAAAACACCGCCTTCATCATATCCTACATATCCCGGAGGGGCGCCAATCAATCTGGCCACAGCATGTTTTTCCATATATTCGGACATATCAATTCTGAGATAAGCACTTTCTTCATCAAATAAAAATTCGGCAAGAGCTTTGGCGAGTTCCGTTTTACCGACACCGGTAGGGCCCAAAAATAAGAATGAACCGATAGGGCGATTGGGGTCATGTAATCCTGAACGAGAACGACGAACGGCATTGGAAACGGCAATAATGGCTTCGTCTTGTCCAACCACTCGGCGAGCAATGTTTTTTTCCATTTCTAATAATTTTTCACGTTCGCTACCCATCAATTTATCAACTGGAATTCCCGTCCATTTAGATACCACACCAGCAATTACATCAGGTGTCACTGTTTCAACGGTGGCATTTTGGTTGTGTTCGTTAATTTCGGCAAGACGTTTTTCCAAATCGGGAATTTCTTTATATTGTAATTCACCTGCTTTTTCATATTGACCTTCACGCAATGCTAGCTCCACAGCTGTTTTAGCTCTATCCAAAGCTTCACGCAAACGGCCTGCTTCACCAATGGCGCTTTTGCCAGCACTCCAAATAGCATTTTCTTCAGCCGATTGTTTTTCTAATGACTTAATTTGATCTTCTAATTTTGCCAAACGTTCTTTAGATGCTTGGTCATGTTCTTTTTTTAGGGCTTCTCTTTCAATTTTCATCTGAATAAGGCGACGATCAATCTCATCCAAATGTTCTGGCTTGGAATCAATTGCCATGCGTAATTTACTGGCAGCTTCATCCACTAAATCAATGGCTTTATCTGGTAAAAATCTGTCTGTAATATAACGGTTAGACATAACAGCCGCCGATACTAATGCGGCATCAGCAATACGTACACCGTGATGTAATTCGTATTTTTCCTTAATACCACGTAAAATGGAAACTGTTTCTTCGACTGTTGGCTCTCCCACATAAACCGGTTGGAAACGGCGAGCAAACGCTTGGTCTTTTTCAATGTATTTTTGATATTCTTTTAATGTTGTGGCTCCAATACATCTCAGTTCCCCACGCGCCAATGCCGGCTTTAATAAATTGGATGCATCCATTGAGCCACTGGTGGCACCTGCACCAACAACTGTGTGCATTTCATCAATAAACAGAATAATTTGACCACCAGCCGCTTCAACCTCTTGCAAAACAGCTTTTAATCGTTCTTCAAATTCACCGCGATATTTGGCACCAGCAATTAATGCCCCCATATCCAACGCCATTAAACGTTTTCTTGACAAACTTTCTGGTACATCACCGTTTACAATACGCAGAGCCAATCCTTCAACAATAGCTGTTTTACCAACCCCAGGTTCTCCAATTAAAATAGGGTTGTTTTTAGTGCGGCGAGACAATACCTGAATGGCATGACGAATTTCTTCATCTCGGCCAATAACAGGGTCTAATTTTCCTTGTTTCGCGCGTTCCGTATAATCGGTGGCATATTTTTTTAAGGCATCAAAATTGTCTTCTGCCGTTGCTGATTGAGCCGTTCTGCCACCACGCATTTCATTAATAACGTCATTGAGTTTTTTTGAATCAACACCGTATGATTTTTGTGCAATTAATGCTTGTAATAATCGTTCGACAGTCACATAAGAATCACCGGCTTTTTGTGCCCATTGTTCAGCGCTATCGAGCATTTTCATAAAGGCTTGATTGGCTGATACCTGAACGGATGAACCATGTACTTTTGGTAATTTTGCAACATCTTCATTTACTTGCTGACGGACGGATGTGACATCTGCCCCTGCTTGAGCCAATAATGATGCCGCCATACCTTCTTTATCACCCAACAATACTTTTAGTAAGTGTTCTGGTGTTAAAAATTGATTGGATTCACGTACAGCTAAATTTTGAGCTGCTTGAATAAAACCTTGGCTTCTATCTGTTAATTTGTCTTGATGCATTTTCGTCTCCTGAAAAAAATATATAAAATACATAGGTATGTGTTTGTGTTTTTTCAAGAGTTATAGTCGAAAAATATGATAATATCTCTTGAATTGCTAAAATATGTGTGTTATATCAAAATAAGATTTATCAGGAGGATATAATGAAACGATTTAGAATTTTTATAGCGATGATGTTACTAGGAATGACAAGTATTGGAGTATATATGCTTTCTAATTGGGCAAACGATGTTCCTACAGTTGTTGTGTCTGAGGTATCTGCAGCGCCATTGGAAAAAATAAAAACTTTAGATGAAGGAAAGACTATGCCCGTTTTGGATCTAGGAGATTGTCCATTTCAAGTAAATGAAACATGTTATACTTGTGCTTCACCAGAGGCTTTTGCAGTTGATTCTGCGGCAGAATGTGCAAAATGTCCTAATCGCAAAGCTATATATACAGGAGGACAAGAAATTGAAGCTTGGGCTTGTGCATTATTGACATGTCCAGATACACATCCCATTTATGCCGAACAAGGCAATTGTTTTTCCTGTGATGAAACAAGAGCGATTGACTTTTTTCCTGAAAATGGAGATATTGGAGCAAATAAGTGCCCCAATCGTATTTTAAATGATTCTGCATTAGTATTAAAGCAATGTCCTTCTTCTCATCCATTAATTGATCCGTTAGGTGGATGTTATGCTTGTGATGAAATCCAAGATGTTTATACAACGTCTGAAAATTGCGTGGATTGTGCTAATCGTTCTTTTGAACCAATGAGCCATGTTGGACGTTGTTACATAAAATAATGAATATGAATTGTTGTAAGGGGTGATAACAATCACCCCTTTTCTGTAATTTGTGCTATTTTTTATAAATAACATATTTGTATGTTTTATATGAATTAGCATGTAAAAACATTACTTAAACAATATTAAATTGTTTCTTCTTGTAATGGGGTAGCAATTGGTGTTTGGCGGAAAACCTCTTGAGAGATTTTCTTTTGTTCTCCGACTAACCATAACACATCACCCTCGTTAAAAATAAAGGTTACTTTTGGATTCAGGGTTAATGAAGATCTTCTCTCTACACCGACGACTAAGCAATTTCCTGTTTTATTACGAATTGAAGATCCTCTTAACGTATTATCATTTAATGTTGAATCTTTCGTGACAGGAATAGCACAACACAATAATGTTTTATCATTTTTAAAATTATATTTTTCTTGGGTTAGAATATAATCGTGCAAACTGATAAGTTTATTTTCGCTATCGCCAATATTTGTTGGTAGTAATCCATTGTTTTTCATTTCATAAGCAACAGAACGCAATTGTTTTTTTGTTCCAACAATTAATAATTGATCACCCGATTGTAATTTGTCACACCCTCGGGGAACATTGATAACACCTTTATCGCGAATGATTTTAATAACGTTAACTGCATATACTTCTTGAAATAACGTTTCGCGCATTAATTTATCATTTAAATCAGAATTTTCATCAATAATAAATTGGGAAATAAATAAGGAACTATCTAGCCATTTGTCTTCATCAGAAAAGTGTTCATCCTCTTGTGTATTTTTAAAAGTTTCTAATTGTTCACGATTTAAATTAACTAAGAATTGAGTTTCAATACGCATATATTGGTTTAAAACCCACTTTGATTTTGTTAAGGCAAAAATTGTACCGCACACTAACAAACCTGTAATATATGGATTGGTTGTTAATAATTGGTGTGTTGTCATCATGATAAAGAAGATAACCAATAAAATTCGAATGGCAGTTAATACAATTAATGGTACACGATTGGACTTTTTTTCCATCCATAAGTTAAAGTATAAGTGTAATATTTTCTCTTTAGATACTAAAAGTGAATGTAAAAATGGAGCCATAACAATTAAAGTTAATGCTGTTGATATTATACGAATAATACGATTATCCCAACCAGCCATTGCATTTGTTAGCCAAGGTTTACATAAAAATGTGGAAATATTAATAATACCAATCAAAATAATGGAACAGATGAATAAACGTAAGAAGTAAGCTTTAAACAATTGTTTCCACATATTTTGTTCGGCTTTTGTATCTGGTTTGGATGTGGTAATATTATTTAAAAATATTTTCCATCGTTCTGGTAGTTTTTTATTGAACTTATGGTAAAATTTATCAGCAGATTTAATCATAAGTGGTGTTGTAAAGGTTGTGACAACTGAAACAGCTACGATAATAGGATATACATAATCACTTAAAACACCTAAACTCATACCAAGAGCCGCAATAATAAAGGCAAATTCACCAACTTGTGCTAATGAAAAACCGCATAAAATGGATGTGCGAAGTGGTTGTCCAGATAATGTAAAACCAACGCATGAGAAAAAGATTTTTCCAGCCATTACAATTATGGTAATAACTGTGATTGGCCAAGCATACTGTAAGAACATGGCAGGGTTAACCATCATACCGACAGATACAAAGAATACGGCTCCAAAAAAATCTTTAACTGGTTTTAATACATTTTCAATGCGATGAACCGTGCTGGATTCTGCCAAAATAGATCCCATAATAAAGGCGCCTAATGCTGATGAAAAACCCGCGGATGTTGATAAAACAACCATACCTAAACATAAGGCTATTGATGTCAGCAATAACATTTCATCATTCATATAGTTTATGGCTTTTTTGATAAGAGTAGGAACTGTGAAGATACCAATCATAAAACAAAATACCAAAAAGAAAATAAGCTTTGATGTACTAATTAATAATTGAGTTCCATCAACACTTTGGCTGATAGCAACCGTTGGTAATAACACAAGTAATAAAATTCCGACCAAATCTTCTACGACTAATACGCCAAATACCAGGTCAGTAAAGCGCATCTTTTTCATATTGAGCTCATCAAAGGCCTTAATGATAATGGTGGTTGAAGACATTGAAATCATACCACCCAAGAACAAACTATCCATTGTTGTCCATCCCAGCATTTGTCCAGTTAAATAACCGATAAACAACATGAATATAATATTGGCACTGGCGGTAATGATGGCGGCTTTACCTACATTCACAATCTTTTTAAAACTGAACTCCAACCCTAAACTAAACAGCAAGAATATCACACCAATATCTGCCCAAATTTGGATATTTTCTTTATCTGTCACAGATGGTAAACCATGGATAAAAGGACCAGCAAAAATACCAGCCAATACATACCCGAGTACTACCGGTTGCTTTAACCATTTAAACAGTAAAGTTACAAGACCAGCATAAATGGTTATAAGAGCTAAATCAGTAATAAGGGTCGGTAAGTGATGCATGATTATATCCTTTTGTTTTTATTATTTTTTTGTTTAGTATAAAATAACAAAAAAATCAAGGATAAAATTGAAAAATATGAATTATTTTTGCCCTAAAATTTCTTCTTGCAAAATTTCCAGTTCTAGCCATGTTATTTCGGCGATTTCCAGTTGTTCTTTTGTTGTTGTCAATTCTATGCTTGTTTTGTTGAATTCATCTGGATTTTGGGCATAAAAATCTGGATTGTGTAATTTAGACTCTAATATGGTGACTTTATTTTGCAATTTTTCAATTTCCCCTGGTAAAGTTTTTAGTAAGTGTTGTTCTTTAAAACTCAGTTTCTTTTTGAGGGTAGGGGCTTGTATGTTTTTTATTGTATCTGGTGTTTTTACCATTTTTTTAACTGGATTTTTCTTTACGGCTATTTGACGGGCTTTTTCCTTTTCAGCTGCCAATAAATCCGAATAAGTACCAACATACTCGGTAATAGTGCCATTACCTTTCATATACAATAATGATGTGCATACTTTATCTAAGAAATCACGGTCATGGCTAACAATTAAAATGGTGCCGGTGTATTCATCCAAAGCTTCTTGTAATAAATCCAATGTATCCATATCCAAATCATTGGTTGGCTCATCTAAAACTAAGAAGTTTGAGGGTTTTGCAAGGGCTAAGGCCAACATTAACCGATTTTTTTCGCCACCAGATAGTGCCCCCACAGGTGTTTTTGCTTGGGCTGATGTGAATAAAAAGTCCTTTAAATAGGCCACTACATGGCGGTAATGTCCTCGTACAAAAATATGGTCACCCTCTGGACACAATGTTTTCCACAGTGTTTTTGTCGGATCTAATGTGATACGATTCTGATCAAAGTAAGCTTCTTCTAAATTTTTGGCAATACGTACAAATCCTTGATCAGGTTCTAACCGTTTCGTCATCAGTTTAATCAATGTCGTTTTACCAGCACCATTAGGTCCGACAATACCGATTTTATTACCTCGTAAAATACGAATGGTAAAATCTTTGACCAGTTCTCTGTCGCCAAATGATTTATAAATATGTTTTGTTTCCACAATCATTTTTGACAAGATTTCACCTTTATCAATTGTTAAATTGACTGAACCGGTTTGCTTAATTTGCTCTTTGCGTTCTAAGCGTAATTGCTGCAATCTGCGTAATCTGCCCATATTGCGTTTGCGTCTGGCCGTTACACCTTTATGCAACCATTCGGTTTCTTCTTCAATTTTTTTTAGCAGATTTTTTTGCTCAATAATTTCTTGATTAATGATTTGTTCTTGCCAATCTTCAAAATGAGCAAATCCCTTATCATTAGCCCTTAAAATACCACGGTCTAGCCAAATAGTTGAGGTGGAAATATGGTTTAAAAAAGCGCGGTCGTGGCTGATGACAATCACAGCCCCTTTAAAAGCGTTAATAATTTCTTCCAATTTTTCAATAGTGGTAATATCTAAGTGGTTGGTGGGTTCATCTAATAATAAAATATCCGGTTCACCAATTAACGCCTTGCCCAATGCAGCCTTTTTTCGTTCTCCACCCGAAGCTGTTTCAGGATTTTGATTCCCCGCAATATCTAACTGAGCAATTAAAATATCGGCACGGTATTCGTCATCGGCATGGTGTTCATCTAATCCCGATAAAATGACATCCTTTAATGTTTTAAATCCTTTAAAATCGGATTCTTGTGGCATATAGGCAATTTTAGTCCCAGGTTGAATAAAAATTTCCCCTTTATCTGGTTCAATAACACCGGCAATAACTTTTAGCAGTGTGGATTTCCCCGAACCATTACGACCAATTAAACATGTTTTGTCAGACCGGCCAATAACTAAATCAAGGCCGGTAAATAACGGATGTAACCCAAAACTCAAATGAGCATCTTTAAGTGTGTAAATAGGGGGAGAATTATCTATTGCCATTTTATGAGTTTTTTCCTTAATGATTTGCGATTTTTTGTGAAATATCTTGTGCTAAACGGCTGATAAGATTGCTTTGGGCCGTAACTAAATCCACATAATTTTGTGTCGTGGGTTCAGAAAAAACAAAACGGCCGGCTGCAATTTGTTTTTCATCTTCATCACGTAAGGTCCACCATGCATCTAAGGTTGCTTTTTGTCCGTTGCCGATAAATTTAACAACATCAACCGATATATTATAAGTAAATGTTTCAAATACAGCGCCACCATTTTTAACTGTTGCGTTTGGTAAATATAATGCCATATCATCAGCCATAGTTCCAGCGATCATTAAATTTAATGGTTCGCTCCAACGATGTAGCTCATGAATTTTCAGTTCTACACCATTTTTATCTATTGTAATAATTTGTGGTTTATCAATAGCTGCAGGAATTCGAACATTATCTATATTGATGGAAATGTTCTTTGTCTTATATGTTGTTTGAGCAATCATTTCAGATTTTAAAGCATAAAATCTGGATTCTTTTGTTGTACCGGCAAAACATCCAGCTAACATTAATCCCAATAAACAAATGAGTACTTTTTTCATTTTATTTGTCCTTTTTCCCTTTTAATAATGATTCCGGATGACGTTCAACATAATCGGCAAAATTACGCAAAGACTTTGCCGCCATAGATACATCCGTCAGCGTTTGATTGGCATTATAAAGTGTTTTTGTGATTTCTTTTTTGTTGCCAGATATAACAGTATTTAAATTATCCATTAACTTATTTAAATTCGGAATGACTTCTTTATCTAATCGTTCCATAACGGTATTGAATTTTAATATGCTATCACGAACTGGTAAATCTTGAATGCCTTGTGATAATTTCCCCATTTGAGATAAAACAGTCGGAATTTCAAATAAATCATCGCCTTCTTGTTTTAAAACGGCTTTTGTATCTGGCATCATTTCCAGTTCAATCATCAATTGCCCCGTTAAATAGTTTTGTGTTGTTAATCTAGCTCTTAATCCTTTTTCTATCAATTCATTTAACACTTCGTGGCGTCCGCGAAAACCATTCATTTGGACATTTTTTCTGGGTGAAAATTTGGCATAAACAGGAATGCGAAAATCCATATTATCCGGATTTGTAATTAAATCAATGCGGGCAACTTTACCAATTTCAACCCCCATGAATACAACGGGTGAGCCAATGTTTAAACCCGCTACAGATTCGTCAAAATACATAACTACCAAATTATCGTTATTTGTTGTGAATTTGTTGGTTATAAAGTGAGTGATAATACCCACAAAGACCAAAATACTGGTAATTAAAAATAAGCCGATGAGTTTTGTATTTGGTTTTTTGCTCATTTGCCTTCTCCTCGTGTTAAAAATTGCTTAATCGTTTCATTAGGTGGATTTTTTAATAATTCTTTTGGATTTCCATATCCTGAAATACCTTTATTGTTTTTGTCTAAGAAAATAGAGTTTGTTCCAATACTAAATATGGAATTTAATTCGTGTGTGACAACGACAATTGTTGTGTCTAAACTTTGATTGATATCTATGATTAAGTCATCTAATAATTTAGAACTGACTGGATCTAATCCGGCAGAGGGTTCATCAAAATAAACAATTTCGGGATCCAAAGCTAAAGCCCGTGCCAAACCAGCTCGCTTTTTCATCCCACCACTGATTTCAGATGGATAAAAATCTTCAAATCCTTTTAATCCAACTAATGCCAATTTTAATGATACCAAATCATCAATGGTACTTTTAGAAAAATCGGTATATTGTTGTAAAGGGAGAGCAATATTTTCTGCCAGCGTCATCGAACTGAATAATGCACCACTTTGATACAAAATGCCGCATTTTTTCATAATCTCATCGCGTTCTTGTTGAGAGGCATTTGTGAAATTTTTGCTATCTATCCATACATGCCCACTTTGTGGAGGCATTAATCCAGTTAATACACGTAGCAAAGAAGATTTACCACAGCCACTGCCACCCATGATAATGAATACATCCCCTTTATGTATATCAAATGAGATATTTTTCATTAAAATGTTTTCATCATAACCAATGGTTAAATTTTTGGCTTGAATTATGTTTTTTTTTGTCATACGCCAATTACCTCACAAGCTAGTGTAATAATGCCAGTCATGACAATCATCCATACAATAGCGCTGACAACGGATTTTGTTGTGGCTATACCGACACTGTCTGCATCACGGCCACAGTTAATACCATAGTAGCATCCACATAAAGCAATTACACAACCAAATACAAGACCGTGGAAAATTCCGACTAAAAAGTTATCTAAATTAAAGGCATTAATTGAGTATCTGACATATTCTTGTGGTACGATATCTAACATTAAGATACTGACTGTGCCACCACCAATCATACCCATAAAATCAGCCCACATTGTTAAAAATGGCATTGTTAAGACTAATGCTAAAAATCTGGGAAGCACTAAAAAGTCCGTTGTTGGAATGCCCATGGTTTTTAAGGCATCAATTTCTTCGTTAACTTGCATAGTACCGATTGTGGCAGCATAGGAGGCGCCTGTTCGTCCCGCTATAATAATCCCAATCATAATTGCCCCCATAATTCGTGTCATACCAATAGTTACTAAACTGGCAACATAAATCTGAGCACCAAATAGCTTTAATTGAACGGCTCCAACAAATGCTAAAATAAGACCCACCATAAAGCTGATAAGTGATACAATTGGAATGGCTTTCCATCCGCAATCTTGCAGGGCAAATAAAAAATCCACCTTGCGCATGATGGCTCTTCCCGTGATTAAACGACCTATGGCTCCAAAAGTTTTTTTGATAAAATTAACCCCCATCCTTGCTGAATGATAAACATTAATTCCCCATAAACCTATCATGTCTATAAATGATAGGTTGTTTTTTGTTGGGGAAGGTTTCTTTTGATCGACAGTTAAAGCTAGCTTTAATAGTCTTTCTAATTCTTTTGGAAAATGATGTAAGGTAATTTTAATTTTTTTAGATTGCGCCAAATTACTTAATGTAAATAAAATAACAACTAAAGTAGAATCCCATTTTTTGAGATGCTTAGCATCAATGTTAATTGTAGATATTTTTTTTGAGGTAATTATTTGCATTAATGAAGATTTTTCTCTTTCATTTTCATAACCAACATAATCACCCTTTAAACAAAGTGATAGGATGTTATTTTGTATATCAAATAATAATGTCATTTTTTCCTCAAATTTCTTTATTTAATGTATAAAACAAAAATGAATTTGTCAATAAAAAACACGGATACTTTTACAAAGTATAGCCAGAATAAATAGCTAATGACAAGATATTCAGTTTTTACTTTTGGGAATATTTTTATTTTATTGTTATAAGTATGATATATTAATTTGCTACCTCTTAAATAAAGATATTTATAAAATTAATTTTTTACAGTAATAAGCCGGCAATTGCTGCAGAAATATATGATGTTAATGTTCCGCAAATAAGGGCTTTATATCCTAATTTAGCTAAATCAGTACGTCTAGATGGCTCTAATTCACCAATCCCCCCGATTTGCATAGCGATAGAACCGAAATTAGCAAAACCACACAAGGCAAATGAGGTAATAATCAATGCTTTTTGTGATAAGGGTGTTTCCAAACCAGTCATGTGTAAATAGGCAATGAACTCATTGAAAACCAACTTTTCACCTATTAGGGAACCTACTGTAAAAATTTCATGTGTTGGTACACCAAGTAAAAAAGCAAATCCTGAAAATAAAACACCCAGTAATCCACTTAATGACAATTTTTCTATGCTCAATACTCCAATTTGTTTCGGCATATGTAGTGTATCAACTAAAAAGGTTCCTATTAAGCCTAGACAATAATTGACTAAAGCAATTAAGGCAATTAAGCCGATTAACATAGCGATAATATTTAAAGCAACTTTTAATCCAGTGGTGGCACCTTGAGCAATAGAGTCAATTAAATTAACCGCGGTTGTTTCGTGCGAAAGTTTAAATTCTTCTTGTGAAATGTCTTTTTTTTCTTCTGGAAATACAATTTTTGATACAACCAAGGCTCCGGGAGCGGCCATAAAACTAGCAGCCAATAAATATTCTGCTGGTACACCCATGCCAATATAAACAGCCATAATTCCTCCAGAAATACAGGCAAGAGAGCCGGTCATGGAGGCCAATAGTTGAGATAAAGTCATTTTTTTTAGGTGTGGTTTTATTAACATTTGGGCTTCAACTTGTCCAATGAAGGCGCTAGCAATATTTGACATAGCTTCTGCTCCAGTAATATTCATTAATTTATACATGCCTTTACCAAGAAATAAAATAACTCGTTGCATGATGCCCCAATAATAAAGGATATTAACTAAAACCATTACAAAAATTAAAACGGGTAATAAGCTTAAAGCGAAAATGAAATCCGCACCAGAGCCTAATACCTCTGTCAATTTTTCGGGGCGATCTGTTAAAAAACCAAAAACAAAATTCCCCCCTTCTGTTGCAAAGCTTAAAATCTTTTGAATGCCATTCCCAATGGATTTAAAAATAGCTTGTCCAAGGTTTGTTTTTAATACAAAGAATGCAATTGAAAATTGTAAAAGTAAACCAATAGAGACAGTTCGATAATTAATATTTTTTTTGTTGTTAGATAATAAAAAACATAGTCCTAAAATAAATATAATACCGATAATACCCATATGTTTCTCCTAATTAAAAATACATTGTGATGCTATTATATGATTTTTGATAAATAATTCAATTGAAAAATTACATGCTTTTTAGGATTGTAAAATTTAATTGGACATTTTTTTTATCTTGTGCATAATGAAATAACATAATATTAAAAAGGATACAAGATGTTGGATATATTAGCTATAGGAGATGCTATTGTAGATAAGATAATAGCCTTTGATGAAACTGATAAGGTGATGAAGCAAATATTGCCGGTTAAAGGTTTATTTTTTGTGGCAACAGATTATGAGCATTCTTATTTGCGAAGTAAACCAGCTTTGGCATATTATGCGGGCGGATCAGCGGCTAATACGATAAGAGACATGTCTTTGCTTGGACAAAAAACGGGTTTTATTGGTATGACAGGTACTGATGAAGATGGTGATTTTTTTAAAGAGAGTTTGACTGAGTATGGAGTTTATTCTTATCTTATTCAAACATCTCAAGATAAGACAGGCTGTAGTGTGGTTATGGTGCATGCAGATAAAGATAGAACGCAGTGTGCAAAAGGGTGTGCAGCAAATTTATTGCAAATAAGTGATATTAATGATGATTATTTAAAAAATACCCATGCTGTTTTAACAGAGGGTTATATGCTTAATCGTCGTCCTGATTTAGTAGAAAATATTATTTTTCGTGCTAAAAAGCATGGTGCTAAAAATTATTTTACATTATCAGATGTTCATTGTGTTCAAAATAAACGAGATTTGATTTTACGACTGTTGTCTCAAATAGATATTGTGTTTGGAAACGAATTTGAGTTTGACGCATTGAATATAGATTCTTCTATTCTTCAAGATACGCTTTGTGTAAAAACGTGTGCCGAAAAAGGCGTAGAGGTTTTTTCACAAAATATGAAAACTTTTTATCCTTTATCCGCATTAGATGATTTTGTTAATACTAATGGAGCAGGGGATGGATTTGCAGCTGGATTTTTAACTGCATATCATCAAAATAAAAAAATATCAGATTGTATCTTATTGGGGCATAATGTAGCCTGCAGTGTTTTAAAAACGGATTTAAGTTATTTGCCGAAAGATAGAAAAAATGATTAAAAAAATAACATTTGATACAGGTATTCAAGGTAAACATTTATTGGTATTGGGTGCGATACATGGTAATGAAATAGTTGGTCCCAATGCTATTTTTAAAGTTATTGATGATATTCAAACATATAAAATTAATTTAAAACAAGGAAAAGTTACTTTTGTCCCAATTTGTAATTTTAACGCTTATAAACGGGATGTGCGACAGATTGATGAAAATTTAAATCGCATGATAAAATATTGCGAAAAACCAATAACGTATGAACAAAAGTTGGCTAATGAAATTTGTCAGTTAATAAAACAAAGTGATGTTTTGTTAGATTTACATTCAACACACTGCGAGGGGGATGTGCCATTTGTTTTTTGTGATTATCCAACCACAGATAATTTAAAAATGGTTAATTCTTTATCCGTGGATTATGTTTTATTAGGGTGGCCTCAAATTTATTCGGGATGTACAGATATTGCTGATTATTCAACAGAAAAATGTGCGCACGATTACCAAAAGATTGGTGTTACATTAGAGTGTGGATACCATAAAGAACCAAAAGCAATGAATATTGCGTATGAAGCTATTGTCAATGTATTGTTACATTTTGGAATAATTGATGGTGTATTGGCATCTCTGCCTCCCAAAACAACTATTCGTTTAACAGAATATATTGTTAAAAAGAAATCTGGGTATTTATGTCAAAATTATAAACATTTGGATGTTGTACAAAAAGGGCAAAAATTAGCTAAATATGATGATGGTGAGATACTATACGCGCCTAAGGATGGATATATTTTGTTGCCAAATGCTGATGCCGATATAGGGGCAGAGTGGTACTATTTGGGAGTTAGAGAATAAAAAAAACTCCCTATAAAGATGGGAGTTTTTTTGGATTATTTCTTATTATCTTCCAGCAATTCGTTTATCTCTAGGATATGCAGGAGTGCGTCCTTTTTTAGACCGTTCTCTGATTTCATTTATAGAATCGGGGCGTTGAGACTTTTTTAAAACAGATGCAACAGTATTTGAAGGAGCTGTTTTTTCTGAAGGCGTTTCATACATTTTTTCAATGCCCTTTTCAGCAAGAACTAAACCACCAGAGATTAAGGCATTTCCAACTACACCAAGACCAAGAGCAGGAGCGGCAAGTGATCCTAAAGCAGCTAAAGTTGCGAGGGTTCCATATTTTACAACATTCATCATAAGCTATCTCCTTTGTCTATATTGTTCTTTCCATGGTTTGAGAAGGGACAAGATATTTTACTAATCGTTCAGCAAGATTGGATGCGATAAGTTTCTTAATACCTTGAGTTGTTGCAATTGCAACTAAACCACCAGTTAACGCATTTTCAATACCAGCACCACATACTAACTCTGTTGCAATACCTGCTATAGCGCCCGTAAGTAGTATGCCAACTATTTCAAGAGTTATCAATTTTGCATATTTCTTTATAACATTCATGATACGCTCCTTTCACCCTTTTTTGTAAGAGTATATGCCTATCGTATCACAATTGTTATTTTTTGTCAACAAATATTGTTTTATTTTCCTTTGAACTGTGCTGTATAAAGGGCGTGATATGCCCCATTCTTAGACATTAATTCGTCATGTGAACCAGTTTCAACGATTTCACCTTCATTAATAACAACAATCTTATCCACATTTTGAATTGTGCTAAGGCGATGAGCGATTACAAAAACAGTTCTGGATTCCATTAAATTATCAATGGCTTGTTGAACAACTGCTTCTGATTTATTATCTAATGCAGAGGTTGCCTCATCCAAAATTAAAATAGGGGCATTCTTTAAAAAAGCTCTTGCGATAGCGATACGTTGTTTTTGACCGCCAGATAATAAAGTTCCTCGTTCTCCAATATTTGTATCTAATCCGTCTTCTAATTCAGCAATAAAGTCTTCTAAGCAGGCTGATTTTATGGCTGTTTTTATTTCATCTTCAGTCGCATCAAATTTTCCAAGCATTAAGTTGTCTCGAATTGTACCAGAGAAAAGGAAGTTGTCTTGAAAAACAACACCAATATGCTGACGTAATGATTGCAAAGATAAATCCCGAATATCATGGCCATCTATTTTAATATGTCCCGATCCAACTTCATAAAAACGAGGAATAAGACTGATGATTGTTGATTTTCCACCTCCGGAATTTCCAACAAAAGCAATCTTTTGGCCCTTTTTTACTGTTAAGTTGATATTTTTTAAAACGGGAGTATCTTCTTTATAAGCAAAGTTAACGTTTTCGAAAACGATATCTTTTTTTAATGCTTCTAAGGTAATTGGATTTTTTTTGTCTTTTATTGTTAATGGCATATCTAGAATTTCAAAAACACGATCAATTGCCATGAAGGATAATTGAACTTGATTGAAGTTTTTACCAATATTTTTAATTGGCGTATACAACATAAGCATAGCAACCATAAAGGACACAAAATCACCAGTTGTAATAATTTTATTTGTAATTAAATAACTGCCATACCAAATAGCAGCAGCCATTCCAATAGAAATAATAATGTGCATCATTGGCGATAACCAAGCGGTTCGCTGTGTATTTTTGATGCTCAGTTTGAATCCCTGTGTTAGTAAATTAAAGAATTTCTTTTTTTGATATTCTTGTAAATTATAAGAAGCAATTGTTTTTGCGCCTGCATAGGTTTCGGTATAAGTTGTTAAAGATGAACCGCCAATTTCAACGGATTTTTTTACGATATCTTTAATTTTTTTCCGAATCTTTGTCAGAGGATATAAAGCAAAACCCAAAACAAGGATGGCAATGATGGCAAGTTGCCAAGATGTATAAAGTAAAACACCAACTAAAGCAATAGATGAAAATAAACGTGTTGTAAAAACCTTAACATTTGACAGTAATCCCGAACATGCTGTTGCAGCATCTCCTGAAAAACGTGTTAGAACCATACCAGAAGTTGTCATATCCAAATAGCTTTGATCGATAATTAATAACTTACGATATAATTTTTTTTGTAATTCTTGAGTGATTTTGCCCCCTGTCCAAGCATTTAAGTATGCAGATGTATATTCTAAAATAGCTTGAATAATTGTGAAGAATACAACAAATATAGGAATAATGTATAATGGTAAATTAAAGGGGGTCGCTCCACCTTGTTCCATGATAACAGTATCCATAAATGGTTTTAGAGCTAATGCGATAACAGCATCTAATGAACCAATGGGAATCGTAATCAATGTTGCCAATAGAGCACGAAACCAAAAAGGTTTGATAAATGGCCACATACGTTTATAGTTTTTCACAAATTGAGATTTAGGGAGTTTAGATGTGTTTTTAGACATAAGTATCCTTTTGTTGAATTATAAATGTAACAATAACAAAATTTATTTAAAAATGCAAGCTTATTACGTTTAGTTATTACAACACTTTTGAATAAAAGAGATTATTTCATTTAAACATGGTGTATCAATGCCATGACCCAACCCTTCTGATAGGAATATTTTAGGTTTTATTCCCACTTTTGAAAGTTGATGTGCAGATAGATTTACACCGTTGGAGGGTACAACCTCATCTGAGGTGCCATGAGTTAGTAAAATAGAAGGTTGTTTTGTAATGTTGCTGGCGTTTAAATTTTTTTCAAAAATAATGGGTATTGCAGAACATCCAATAAGTCCACTTAATGTATTTTGTGTTGTTAATCCAGTGTATAAGGCTAATAACCCTCCTTGTGAAAATCCCATTAAAATAATATTTTTGTCTTCTAAATTAAAGTTCTTTTTGATATGTTCAATATAGGATATTAGTAATTTTGATGGTTCTTCACATCGTTGAACAAGTATGTCTAAATAATCATTGGAAACGAACTCTGGAGCCATATTATAATCAGATAGAGAAAACCATTCAAAGCCATTGTACATCATGGGTGTTGGACCATTTGGACAAAAAAAACCAGTTTGAGGTAGGGATTGTTTTAAATATGGGACTAATCCCATTAAATCATCACCATTGGAACCATAGCCATGACATAAAATAACTGCATTTTGTATTTTACTTGGAACAAAAGAGGGACCATTTAACATAAAATTCTCCTTGAAAAAAACTAAAAAGAGTGTATAACTATATACTATATACTTAGTAGAAGGAAAAAATGCAATGCAAAAAATAATCTGTTTCACACTTGGTGTTTTATTTTTAAGTTCTTCTGTTTTTGCAGATAGTCGTACCCTAAAAGGTATTAATGAAAATGAACAATTGGGAATGATGGCCGGTTTGGCTTTAGCATGTAATGCTGGCGGAAAATTAGATGATTATGAATTGATTGCTAGTCGCATTATTGCAAATACATCTCAGACAAATTTGGAACAAAAAAAAGCAGAACGTCAATATGCTGAAGCTAAGTTTAAAGCATATAAAGAGCATAAAGCTTCTCCGAAGGCAGGATGTGGTGAAATTTTAGAGTCTTTTTCTAATTTACCAATTTTTCGTTCGGTTGTATATGCAGATGGTTCTGTAAAAACGCCAGATGGTAAAATGTTGAAAACAAGACCAGAAGAAAAACAAGCGCGTCAGCAGGTTAAATCTAAAACACCCAAAAAACAAACTAAGAAAAAGTAATCTCTTATGCGTCCCGATATCTTAAATTTTTTGTTTTGTCATACAGAGGCATTAAATGGTGTCGGACCAAAATTAGGTAAAAGATTACAAGCGTTGTGTGGTCCATATATTGTGGATTTATTACAACATTTACCAAGTGGAGTTAATCATCGGCCAATTATTAAAGATTTAAATACAATAGTGTCAGGACAATTGGGAACTCTGTGTGTTGAAATAGATGAACATATTTTGCCATCATCTCGGCGTAGTCCATATCGTATATTGGGTCATATTGGAACACAAGATATTGAACTTGTTTATTTTAATTATCATAAAGATTATTTAAAATCCTCTTTACCAGTTGGACAAGTCCGTTGGGTATCTGGTCGATTAGATAAACAATATGGTAAAATCAAAATACTGCACCCAGATTATGTTGGTATTTCTATTCAATCTATTCCAGAATATGAAACAATTTATCCACTAACAGCTGGTTTGACTTCAAAAACAGTATCAAAAGCTATAGATACAGCATTAAGACCTTTACCTGATTTACCAGAATGGTTGGATGAAGCTTACCTAAAAAAACAAGGATGGCTATCTTGGAAAAATGCTATGATAAAGGTGCATCATCCAAAGGTATCTGATGATGTTTTGCCAATAGCTTTTGTTCGAAGCAGATTGGCTTATGATGAATTACTGGCAAATCAGTTGGCTTTATTGCTTGTGCGTTCTAAAATGAAGAAAAAACGAGGATTTGCTATTCAAGGAAATGGTTCTCTTCGACAAAAGTTAACGGGTATTTTACCTTTTGAATTGACTGGCGCTCAAAAACGAGTTGTTGATGAAATTATTTTAGATGCTCAAAGCGATTATAAAATGTTGCGTTTGGTTCAGGGCGATGTAGGGGCTGGGAAAACAATAGTGGCTTTGATGGTTATGTTGAATGCTGTAGAGGCGGGCTATCAAGCTGTTTTTATGGCGCCGACAGATATTTTAGCGCGTCAACATTATGCTTCGTTATCAAAATATTGCGCCACATTGGGTGTTCGTGTGGAAATTTTAAGTGGTCGTGAAAAGGGTAAAAAGCGTACTGAAATACTAAATGATTTACAAAATGGCA
The DNA here is from genome assembly GCA_017559525.1 of Alphaproteobacteria bacterium. Lineage (GTDB taxonomy): Bacteria > Pseudomonadota > Alphaproteobacteria > CAAHEQ01 > UBA3637 > UBA7488. Next base: position 77,288 of record JAFYRI010000007.1, read on the forward strand.
AGATTCATGTTTTAGTGGGAACCCATGCTGTTTTTACCGATGATGTTAATTATCAAAAATTGGGGCTAGTGGTAATAGATGAACAACATAAATTTGGGGTAGGACAACGTTTAGCTTTAACGCAAAAAAGACCTGGCGTTGATTTGCTTGTGATGACGGCAACACCTATTCCAAGAACGTTAGCCTTAACTAATTACGGTGATATGGATATGTCCAAATTGGATGAAAAACCAGCAGGGCGTAAGCCAATTGAAACAAAGGTTTTATCTGCAAAAAAAATGGATGAATTGATTCGAAAAATTTATCAGTTAACAGCAGTTGAAAAACGGCAAGTTTATTGGGTTTGTCCATTGGTAGAAGAATCTGAAAAAACTGACTTGACAGCGGCCATAGAACGTTATGATATTTTGTGCCAAACATTTGGGGATAAAGTCGGTCTCGTTCATGGTAAGATGAAGGCAATTGAAAAAGATGATGTTATGATGCGTTTTGCTTCAGGTGAGTTATCTGTTTTAGTTTCTACAACCGTGATTGAAGTTGGTGTAGATGTACCAAATGCAACAGTTATGGTGATTGAGCACGCCGAACGTTTTGGTTTGTCGCAATTGCATCAGTTAAGAGGTCGTATTGGTCGAGGTAGCGCCGATTCTGTTTGTTTGTTGGTGTATGGTCAAAATCTTAGTGAAACAGCACGTAAAAGGCTACAAGTTATGCGTGATTCTTCAGATGGTTTTATAATTGCTGAGGAGGATTTAAAGTTGCGTGGAGCAGGGGAAGTTTTGGGTACGCGTCAAAGTGGATTTATGACTTTTCAAATGGCTGATTTATCAGAACACAGTGATTTGTTGTGGACCGCAACAAAAGATGCAAAAATGATTTTGAATGCCGATCCGGATTTAAATACTGAACGTGGTCGTGCATTGAAAATACTGCTTTATTTATTTAAAAAAGATATGGAAATTAATACGTTAAAATCAGGGTGATATTATGGCAATTACATTTACAGTACAATCTCCGGAAACAACAAAAGCTTTACGTAAAGAATTTGACAGACGTGATATGAACCATAAGTTTGTTAAATGGTTATATCGTAAAGGATATTTGGAACCATTTGCGGATAAAATTAATTTAGAACGAGCTAAACGTGGTAAAATTCCAAAAGGATTTGATGTGCACCATATTATACCATTGTCCGGTGGCGGAACAAATCACGTTTCTAATTTTTGTTTGATTGAACAATCATTGCATAAGTTTATCAATAAAAAGTGCTTTGAACCAGCATTAAGGGGCATTAAAATTGGAGAAACTGTAACGGTAGAGGTACCAGATTTTGATCGCGTGGCGACCAGACAAATGTATAATGGTTTTATTGATCAAAAACTGAAGCATGCTAAAGATCGTCAAAAGTTTTACCAATACTTACGTCGTTGGGCAAAGGAACAATAGGGAAATTATTTTTGCCCTTGAAGTTTTCATAAAAATTGTGTGTCAAGATAGTATGTGTATACTGAATGATATTTATTTATTATTTATGAAAAATATAATTTCAAATAAGTTATTGAAATTATATGCGCACATTGATTTGTGTCGAGCCAATTTGGGGGTTAATTAATTTTATGCACTTAAGTAGATGTTCTGTCTAGCTGCTTTTTGTAAACAGGAGTAAACAATGAAACAAAATAAAATACTGCAATCTGGCCGCTCTATGACAGAGATGTTGGGTGTATTAGCCATTATCGGTGTACTATCTATCGGAGAACGAAATCACTTTGGGGAACATACTGCAGTATGTAAATAATTAACTTTCTAAAATAAAAAGCGGTATCCTTTGTAGATGCCGTTTTTTTGTACATAAAACATCGTTTGAAACGATGGGAGCTATAAAGATGTTTTCTGTAAGATAAAGGAGGCAAAAATATAAAAAAAAGACCCCGAATGGGATCTTTTTTTATGGCTCCAGCGGTAGGGCTCGAACCTACGACCGATCGGTTAACAGCCGATTGCTCTACCACTGAGCTACGCTGGACCATGTTTTGGAGGCCGATGCCGGAATCGAACCAGCATAAAAGGATTTGCAGTCCTCTGCATAAGCCATTCTGCCAATCGGCCCTCAGGTGAATATCCTTTTACAGCCTTTTTTTTTATTAGTCAAGAAAAAAAATAAAAATTGCTTGAAAAAAATTAAAAATTATAATAACCTTAACCTATAACAAGCAATGAAAGGGTGAAAATGTTTAAAAAAATCACATATTTAACAATTCTTTTGTGCGGTGTTTCAAATGTGGCGATGGCTGACACTTTAAAGGATGTTTTAGCTTATACTTATGAAAATTCTTTGATGGTAACTGCTGAAAGAGCCGGTTTAAAGGCAAAAGACGAAACAGTTGTTCAAGCAAAATCAGGTTATCGTCCTACCATTCAAGCAGATGCCAGCATTGGTAAATCTCATAATGAATATACATATGATAACGTGCTAGGGGAAACAGATTATGATCAAACTCCAAAGGATGTATCTATTTCTTTTGTTCAGCCGATTTTTTCTGGTTTAACAACTTATAATACGGTGCAAGCTACTAAAAACCAAGTGCGTTCTGGTCGTTTTAATTTAAAAAATACAGAACAAGTTACATTATTAGAGGCTACAGCTGTTTACATGGATGTGATTCGTGATAAAGCTGTATTGGATTTACAAATTAGTAATGAAAAGGTTCTTAAAAAACATTTGGAATCCTACCGAAAACGCTTTAAAGCTGGTGAACTTACTCGTACGGATGTGGCTCAATCGGAGGCTCGTGTTTCTGGGGCTGTTGCGAATCGGATCGCTGCCGAAGGTCAGTTAGAAGTTTCTAAGGCAAATTTCTTTAGTGTTGTTGGTATTGAACCTAAGGATTTACAAGATGTTGATGATTTAAGTGTTTCTTTGCCTCAAACGATAGAACAAGCGATTGATTTGGCGTTAAAGCATAATCCAAAAATTCGAACAGCGCATTATGCTGAACAAGCTGCGCTTGATTTGGTAAGTGCAAAAAAAGGGAAACTTTCTCCTTCAGTTGATGTACGCGGGGCTGCGGGTAAACAAAAGAATATGACGACGGTTAAAGAGACGGATTATTGGAAAGTAACCGCAAATTTAAATGTACCAATTTATCAAGCCGGTGCAGAGTATGCTGTTGTACGTGAAGCAAAACAATTGGCTAATCAGTACCGTATATTGCTTGCAAAAACACGTCAAGATGTACGTTCTGAAACTACAGCCGCTTGGGAAAGATATCAAGCAACAAAGGCACAAATTCAATCTATCAAGGATCAAATTAAAGCTTCTAAAATTGCATTGGAGGGTGTGATTCGTGAAGCAAATGTTGGTTCTCGTACAGTTTTAGATGTTTTAGATGCCGAACAAGAGCATTTAGATAACCAAGTTAACTTAACAAGAGCTCATCGTGAAGAAATTGTGTCTGCATTTTCGTTGTTATCTGCAATTGGTCAAATGAATCCAGATGGTTTGAAATTGGATGTGCAAACATATGATCCACAAAAATATTATGATGAAGTTCAAAGCAAATGGATTGGTTGGGGGATTAATTAAAAATGGCTATGTATGAACAAGAACCATCTGTTAATGATATTTTAAGCTCTATCCGTCAAATTTTATCCAATAAAATTGAAGGAACAGATGAAACTTCTGTTGTGTCGGATAGTATGGTTGATAATGTTGAGATTTCTAATGAGCAAGAGAAAGCTTTGATGCAGGCGACAGATGTTTTCTTGTTAACACCTACAATGCAGGTTCAAGATGAACAGAAAAAAGAGGAAACTAGAGTTATTCGAGATAATTCTAAAAATTATTTTGTTCCTTCTGTAAATTCTTCAATACAACAAGAAGCTTCTAGCATAACAACAGAGCAATACTTGCAAGAACCAGTTCAAAAAGTTGCTTTAGATATTCAAGAGCAAGATGTAAAACCGTTGGTGCAGGAGTGGTTGGATAAAAATTTACCGGATTTAGTTGAGCGGATTGTTGCAGAGGAAGTGCGTCGTATTTTTAATAAACGATAAAGTTATTTTTTAAGATACCTTAATAACGCGTGCCAAGGTTAATACAAAGACCTTGGTCGCTCCATTTTTAAGTAGTATTTTAGCGCATTCATTTATTGTGGCACCCGTTGTGAATACATCATCGATAAGTAAAATGGTTTTGCCTTGAATAGTGGCTTTATTTTTAATGGCAAATGCGCCGGCAACATTACGTTTTCTCTCAGTTGCCTTCATATGCCCTTGTGAAACGGTTGCTCGTTGTCTGGTTAATATATGTGGATGATATGGAATATCTGTTTTCTGAGCCAAAGCCTTTGCTAAAATATCGGCTTGATTATATTTACGTTTGATGTATCTGAAACGATGAAGTGGAACGCAGATAATTAAATCGGTCTCTTTGAATAAATCAAAGCCTGCTTGATATAATAAATTGGTAAGGAGTGGCGTTAATTCTAAATGATCGGCATGCTTGAATGGTAAAATTAGTTTTGATGAAAACGAATCGTAAATAAATGCGCTACGTGCTTTAGTGTAAAGAGGATTTTTCTTACAACAACTGCCACATCTAGTTTCTTCTGGAATATCAAATTCAAAAGGTCTGCCACAAATATCGCAAAATGGTCTAGAAATAAAATGGATTTTACTAAAACATTCAGCGCATAATCCATGAGGAGATAAAATATGCTTTTTGCATATGGGGCATATTGGTGGAATGATAAAATCTAAAATAGTTCGAAATAGGGTGTTGAAAAATGACATTATATCCTCAAAAAAGTCATACAATTATATGATAAATATCATCAAAAGACAAGGAAAGAATGAAAAATACTTAAGTAATCTTGTTATTTTGACTTTTTTGTGCTATATAAGGCGTGTAAAAAAGGGGAACACAATGACACATCTTACACAAAATACATTCAGATTATTATTTTTATTGGCTTTAACAAATGGTATAGGCTATGTCGGTGGTTCCTTTATGAATCAAGATGCTATGAATTGGTATGATACGCTTGTTATGTCTTCTTTGACGCCACCGGATTTTGTTTTTTCCATAGTATGGTTTATATTATTTTTAATGATGTCTGTTGCAGCCTTTTTAGTTTGGAATAAAGTCAGTCCTCGCTGGTTTGTCGCACAACTTAGTATGAACTTGTTATGGACATTTTTATTTTTTGGTATGCGTGAGATCTTTGCTGCTTGCCTTGTCATTGTGGCAATGCTTTATTTTTTATACAGATGTATGTGTGATTTTTATGTCAAATCGCATATTGCTGCATATTTAATGGCTCCAACATTTTTATGGAGTCTGTTTGCTCTTTATTTAAACGGTTTTATTGTTATTTATAATTAGAGGAATATATTATGATCCCCTTGAATTTTGCTCCCAGATGTTTAATCATAGCCCGTGTTTTACGGATGATGAACTTTTTATTGCCGATTATGGTGTTGTTTTATCAGGATAAAGGTGCAACAATTGGCGATGTTTTCTTAATCCAAGGGGCCTGGGCCATCAGTGTTTTCTTTTTGGAAATCCCAAGTGGTTATTTGGGTGATTTATGTTCCAGAAAAACAATGGTTACATTGTCCTTTTTGGTATGTGCCGGTGCCAACTTTTTAATGGGATTTGGTTATGGTTTTTGGGTATTGTTGTGTGGTGAATTATTGTTGGGATTTTCCCATGCTTTATACTCTGGTACGGCTGAAGCCTATTATCATGATTTGCTGAAAAAACGTTCTAAAGAAGGAAAATTGCATAAAAAATTAGCAAAACTGGAAACGTTTTCTATGACTGGTTTAGCGGTTGCAACAGTATTGGCTGGTTTTGTATACAGTTGGTTAGGTGCTAATGCCTGTGCTTATTTGACGGGTATTTTATCGCTAGTTGCTTTTGGAATAGTATGTTTCTTGCCAAATATTAAAGAGTCTAAGCGTGTTGTTGCCGATAATATCAGTAAGTTTAAAGATTTGATGAATATTTCTAAATTTACAATGAAACATCCAGAAATTAAATGGTTGATTTTGTTTCCGGCTTGCTATGGTGCTTTAACTTTTGTGCTGTTATGGGGAATGCAACCTATGATGGTTGATAAAGAGGTGCCGGTCTATTTATTTGGGTTTATTGCCGGGTTTAATATGTTTTGTCGTACGGGGTGGGCTTATTTGTCCGGTGTATTACTAGATAAAATTAAACTCAGAAAAACAGCTCGTGTTTTATTTTACACATTATGTATCGGTGCAATCAGCGCTTGTGTGATTATGTCAGCTCATAATATGGTCTTAGTTTATGCATTATTGGCTTTGATTGCAATCGCAAATGCTTCACAAATGGCAGTAGAGATTATTACATCAAATTTTGTACACCATCGTATTAAATCTGATGAACGTTCAACAATTTTATCGGTCAAATCTATGATATCAATGTTCGCCTCCGGTACATTAATGATTTTAATTAAACCGTTAATTGATGTATTTGGTATTCAAATGACATTTATTTTGTGTGGATTGTTGGTTATTCCAACATTTGTAGCGATGATGCATTTATTGAAATTACGAATTAAAGAATGAAAAAGCCTTGTATGCTAATGTTTTGTAGGAAAAATAATTGTGGTACTATAGTACCTTGTAAATTTTTTTAATAAAATCATATAAAAAATGCTTGACATGTGCAAAAAATTAATATATAAAAACATCGTTTAGAAAAAAATAACCTAAGGATTAAAACTATGACAATGAAAACAACTAAGACAATTAATCCGGCTAACAGCGATATCAAATGGTATTTGGTTGATGCTGAAGGTTTGGTTTTAGGTCGTTTGGCCAGTCAATTGGCTAACATTATTCGTGGTAAAAACAAACCATGTTACACACCTTCTCAAGATTGTGGTGACTATGTGGTTGTTGTAAATGCCGACAAAGTAAAATTAACAGGTCGTAAAATGGAACAAAAAATGTACTACCATCATACAGGTTATGTTGGCGGTATTAAAGGTGTTTCCGTTGCAAAACAATTGGAAGAACATCCAGAACGCGTTTTAATCAAAGCCGTTCAACGCATGGTTTCTCGCGGTAAATTAGGTCGTCAACAAATGACAAAATTACGCGTATTTGCCGGTCCTGAACACACACACCAAGCTCAATCTCCGATTACTTTGGACATTGGTGCTATGAACCCAAAAAATAAAAGAGGTGCATAATGACAGAAACTAAAGTTAAAAAAGGTTTGGCTGACGTAAAAGCAGAAATGGCTGCTCAAACTGAAGTGGCTACAGCCGAAACTCCGGCTCCTCGTCAACCGAAAAAAGACAAATTGGGTCGCAGCCAATCCGTCGGTAAAAAGAAAAATGCTATTGCTCGTGTTATCATTAAAATGGGTAAAGGTAACATCGTTGTAAACGGTCGTACTTTGGAAGACTACTTCCCACGTCCAGCATTACGTATGATTATCAACCAACCATTTGCTTTGACAGATCGTGAAGGTCAATTCGATGTTCAATGTAATGTTTGCGGTGGTGGTTTAGCTGGTCAAGCTTATGCTTTACGTCATGGTATCAGCCGTTGTTTGGATATGTTTGAACCTGAATTACACACAACACTCAAAAAAGCTGGTTTCTTAACTCGCGATTCTCGTGTTGTTGAACGTAAAAAACCGGGTCGTCCAAAAGCTCGTAAACGCTTCCAATTCTCCAAACGTTAATTTGGAATTTGGTTCAAAAAATCCTCACCGATTGGTGTGGATTTTTTTTATTGAAAAAATAAAAATATTAAGCTGAAGGTGAATTATTATAAAATTTAAAATAATCCAATCTCTTTTTATTTGTGCAGTTGTGCAGTGGTGGCATTTGTGAAGTAATCTGTATTTGATTTATTTATTATTCATCTAAATCCGCAATGGTATACTGTATCATGCCGGCATTATGGTCTTTCAATTAAAAAATGGCGAATTTTTAGAAAATAAATAAAAATACATTGTATTTCAATGCGTTATTTTGATGTTATTGACAAAAATAAATTGGTGTGTTACAATAAAACAAATTGAATTGGAGGTACAAATGAAAGATAAGTCAACAAAAACGAAGAATAATTCAAAATTAATTTGGGGAATTAGTGCTTTAATTGTGGCAGTCGCTGCTTTAAATATTTGGGGCGAAATATCGCCTATAAAAAAGCCTGTTTCAAAGAATGATCCTGAGGCTTATTTGAAAAACAATGCATTAAAAACGGCTTTGGAACGTTCTAGAAATTAAGTTTTAATGTTAGATAGTAGATATAAATATCCCTCTTTCGTTATGGAAAGAGGGATAAAATATTATTTTACGATTAATTGAGTGCCTTTGACATCAATAACCGTTACTTCGTCGCCTTTTTTGAAATCATTATCGGATAGGGCGATCCATACGCTGTCCCCAACGGCAATTTTACCGCGTCCGTTTTTGATTGGTTCAACAACGATAAAGCGAGCACCGACATAACGGTGTGCACCGGTTTTTTTGTTGTGTTCATTTTCTTTGTTTTTGCCAAAGATTTTTGTGTACACTAAAATACCAAAAGTCACACAAATTAATGACATAATAACAAAAATTAAAAGTTGGATAGATAATGTTATCCCGCTGAACATTAAAACGGTTAGGCCGGTTAAAATACTTCCCAATCCAAACCAAATTAAAAATGTGCCCGGGATGAGTAATTCTAAAATCATTAAAATGACGCCTAAGCTCATCCATGACCATACGCCCCAAGTCTCAAAAAGTGTTTGCATATTTTTTCCTTTTTTTTAAGAGGGGATACGAGTGTTGTATCCCCAATAATTTATTTTTTTGTTATTTTTGTATTGTTGTCACCTAAAACTGATTTTGTTAATTCTGCAATACCGGCAATTGAGCTTGCAATTTGTTGCGTTTCAAATGGCAACATTAACAATTTTTGGTTCGGTGAGTTGACAATGCCTTTTAAAGCTTCCACGTATGCTTGACCTAAGAAATAGTTCAAAGCTTGAGGTTGTCCTTTTGCAATGGCATCGGAAACCATTTGAGTTGCTTTTGCTTCAGCCTCGGCAGCACGTTCTCTGGCTTCAGCTTGACGATAGGCAACTTCTTTTTCACCTTCTGCAGCCAAAACAGCGGCTTGTTTTTCACCTTCGGCTTTTAAAACGGCAGCTTGTTTTAACCCTTCGGCATCCAAAATGTTGGCACGTTTTTCACGTTCGGCTTTCATTTGTCTGGCCATGGAGTCAATTAAATCACGTGGAGGAGAAATATCTTTAATTTCCACACGTGTGATTTTAGTTCCCCAAGGAATGGTTGCTTCATCAACTACACTGAGCAATCTTTGGTTAATAACATCACGTTGAGATAATAATTCATCAATTTCCATGCTACCAATAACTGTTCTGACATTTGTCATAACTAAGTTTAAAATACCGCTGTATAGGTTGTGAATTTGATACGATGCGGCATATGGATCTTGAATTTCAAAGAAAACAACGCCATCTACACGAACCATAGCGTTATCTTTTGTAATCACATCTTGTGAAGGAATATCTAAAACTTGTTCCATCATGTTAACTTTTTGTCCGATGCGTTCAATGATTGGAACTAAAAAGTGTAAACCTGGTTTTAAGATTTTAGTAAAGCGTCCCAAATTTTCAACAGTATATTCATACCCTTGAGGAACAATGGTTAAGCACCATTTTATCAGCAAAATGGTAAAAATAACCAATATAAAAACAAAAACGGGAAATTCCATATTTGTACTCCTGATTGTTAAAAGAACCCTATGTTCTTTTTTCTATAGTAACTATATCGTAAGAAAGGTTAATATTGTATTAATAGTAATTTATATTTTCTCTATTTGTCAAAAACTCTATTGATTATTAATGAAATTGAAACAAGTAGGTAAAAGAAAAAGCACCTAATCATTTTATTGTATTGGATATATATTGGAAAATGTTTTTTATTATGGCTAATAAAAAAACCGACCAGATGGTCGGTTAAAATATTGGAGCGGGTGAAGGGATTCGAACCCTCGACATCAACCTTGGCAAGGTTGCGCTCTACCCCTGAGCTACGCCCGCATCGTTTCGATGAACGTATTTATGACATAAAAAAAAACAAAATGCAAGCGTTTTTTTTAAAAAATATAAATTATTTTATAACAAATTGAAATATAATGCAAAAAATGTTTTATTTTTTTATATTCTTTTTTGTCTTTCTAAAAAAAATATGTTTAAAATTGTTAAAAAAGTCATTTTGTGATATAATATAAATAAGATGATTCGTACTTGGAGGTGTCTATGGGGTTAAAAGATACTTTAAAATCTTTGTCAAGACAAGGTAAAATTGCTGGTACTTTAGCGATGGGGACAATGAGTGCTGATGCTGCTTCAAATATGGACGTGGAGCAAATTCAACAGGTGGCAGAGGCTATTGTTAAAAAAATCAGTGAACCTCGGGTTAAACGGACAACATCGGAGGCTTTGTTGGAGGAAGTATTGAAAACGCCGACACAACCAATTAGCGCAACAATGCGTGTGTTGACGGATAAAGAGTTATGGACGCCTAATTTTAAGGAGGGAATGGATAACTTAGTTCATGAATTTTTGCAAGCTTCCCCTCATCAAATTCAAAATCAAACTCAAAATATTCAAAGTAATGATGTTGAAAAAGATAAATTTCCGGTTCGGGATTATATCGGTGATTATGCGCGACAAACAGAGTTAAAAGCTGGAGAGGCTTTGACGATGCGACATTATCGTAACAGTGGTATTGAGTTGCCACTTAGTGTTTTACCAATGCAAAATTTGCCTGAAAGTGTTTCAAAAATTCGTATTGGCACAAAGCATTCAGGTACGGATATGCAACAACGAAGTTATCTGGATGAGTTGAAAGATAAAGCATTAGGTGCTTTTTTGCCACCAAATGCAGAATTTCTTTACGATACATTAAATACAGCTCAATCTGTTATGGACAGTAAACACAGTTCAACCCGTTTGGTTGGAGGTTATGATTTTGATGATGGCACAAAATTAAATATTGCATTAGGCACAGTGCCGATTATGGAAGAATTTTCCTCTCGTGGTATGGCGGCCCCTGTTCAAGGGCATACATTACGAGACCGTTTTAATGTTGATCAACGCGTTAAAAATGCCATTTGCTTTGATTATGTGGCAAAAGACGGAGAGGTGCATCGCTTGGGTTATGCTGAAAACAATAAGCATGGTACCATCTTTAGCTATGATGGAAAAGATGGAGAAGTATTTTATGTTGGTTCTAAAAATGCATTAGAGGATAAATTACAATTTGCTTATGGCGCTCGTGCAACTACGGCACTAGATGGTTTTGAAGGATTTTGTTCCGTCAAATATAATCCAACTGATAATGCTCAAGCGATGTTTGAGGTGCAAGGAATTGGCACGAACGATCCCAGATGCGTAGCTTCTTTTCAACAGAATACCCCGAACTTTGTGTTTGGCGCATTGGCGGCAGCCAGTAAACGGGAACAAGCTTTATATGGCACGGTTGAACATAAAGAATCTGGATGGTATGCAGCTGCTGGAGCAGAACGTGTAGAAAAATCACCAGGGGATAAACAAACTGGATTTTCGGCTATGATTGGTAAAAAATGGACGTTTGGTGGGCGATAAGATAATCTATCTGTAAATATTATATTTAGAATTATGATGAATTAATTGTAATAAAACGTGGTGATATTTATTACTATATGATTTTTTTATTATAAATAGATGTTGACACTATTAACGCATTATGTTAAAGTCAAAAAAAAGAGACATTTTAGTGTTTTATATGTTTGAGTTAGCTTTCAGGTAGTCAGTTAAGGGAGTGTTTTTTTTATGGGTATACAGATAAATTACAAAAATCAGTCCGGACGTTCTATGGTGGAAATGTTGGGAACCTTAGCAATCATTGGAGTATTGTCTATTGGTGGTATAGCAGGTTATTCTTATGGGATGAATAAGTATTATACAAGTGTAACCGTTCAGGATATTAATTTACGTCTTGTGGATTTGATTGCGCAACAAAGTAATGATACAAAGAATTTATCAGATATATGGAAAGATGAAAAAACAGTTTATCCAATAGAAGTTGTTGCGGATACTCAATTGAATATTCCATTGATACGAGTATCTCAGGTGCCTCGAGCGGTATGTAATATGCTTGTTGAACAGATGTCTTCAAAAATGGTTGTAACGGTTAATTCTTATTTTGTTAATGATAAAAATGATACTGGTTGTATTGATGAAAATACGATGACGTTTTATATGGGAGAAGCGGTAGAATGTGGGGAAAAGTATTGTTCAGGTTCTTTGCCTATATGTGATAATTCAACAAATACATGTGTGGAATGTTTAACAGCTGAAGATTGTGGTGGTGCTCCGAATTATTGTGCCAATAATGTATGTGATACTTGTCCATCCGAAAAGCCTGTGTGGGATAATGAGAGTGGTAAATGCGTTGAATGTTTGTTGGATGCTGATTGTGAAGAGGGAGAATTTTGCTTGAATAGCAGCACAAATCATACATCACCAGCATATAATACATGTAAATCATATTCATATGAAGTTATTTTACCGGCAAATGAATCTCCAGATGGACGTGAGTGGGTACAAGTTAAGATAAATAATTCTTATAATCCAAGTCATCATGATGCGATGGCAGTATGTGCTAAATTGGGTAAAAGTCTCCCACAGATGACAGATTTAGCAACAAATGCAGATGGTACAGAATGGACGCCGATTGAAGATGGACATTGTCATGGATTGACAAGAACTGCAACTGCAATAAAGTTATATTCCAAAGTGACATCTCCGAATGATAGTCAAAAATGTATATGGACAACATTGATAAGCCCAACAGTTACTTATAAGGCTTTTTATACAAAGTTAATACATGGTTGGACTTGTCCTCATCCACGTGCAGAAAATGGTACAACTATGGTAACGCTCTGCCGATAATCTTGAAAAAATAATTTGCCTCTTGACATAAAATGTGCTACCTTTGTTATGCATTAATGACAGGAGGCAAAAATGATGGAACAAACTCCCTATATTCGCCCCAGTTGGGATGAATATTTCTTAGAGGTTATGCACTCTTTGGCAAAGCGAGCTACATGCGACAGAGGACGCACGGCTTGTGTTATTGTAAAGGATAATCAAATTATTGTTTCGGGTTATGTGGGATCTCCTCCGGGATTGCCGCATTGTGACGAAGTAGGCCATTTGCTGAAAAACTTAACGCACGAAGACGGTACTACGACAACACATTGTATGCGTACGATACACGCCGAACAAAATGCGATTTGTCAGGCTGCAAAACGAGGTGTTTCCATTGAAGGTGCAACGATTTATTGTAAATTGGCACCATGCCGTACTTGTGCAATGTTATTGATTTCAGCGGGCATTAAACGAGTCGTTGCCGAATATAAATATCATGCTGGTTCCGATTCGGAAGCCATGTTGAAACAAGCCGGTGTGACGGTTGAATACATTCATGACGAAACATTGTCATATTAATAAAAAGAAAGGAAATAAAAATGAAAGGTATTTTTTCAGAATTTAAAAAATTTGCCATGCGTGGCAATGTGATGGATATGGCGGTCGGTATTATTATCGGGGCTGCCTTTGGTAAGATTGTCGATTCATTGGTAAAAGACATTATTATGCCACCACTTGGTATTTTATTGGGTAAAGTTGATTTTGCGAACTTGTTCTTTGTTTTAAAAGACGGTCCAAAAGTGCCGGCCCCTTATGAAAGTTTAGAGGTTGCCAAAAACGCAGGTGCTATTACAATTAACGCGGGTGCTTTTTTGAATACGATAATCAGCTTTATTATCGTTGCCTTTGCCGTGTTTATGTTGATTAAAGCTATGAACACGTTGCAAGCCAAATTGGATAAAAAAGAAGCCGAAGCCGCACCGGCAGCTCCAACAACAAAAGAATGCCCATATTGTATGTCTCAAATTGCGATTAAGGCAACAAAATGTCCGCATTGTACATCGGATTTACCCAAAAAGTAAGAATGATTACATTACATAGCAAGGTCATCCACAGGGATGACCTTTTTTTGTTGTGTAAAAAAGGGGTTGCAAAGTATGCATAAATAGTATAAAAAAATACTATGAAAATAAAAAGTTATGGTAATATTTTTGTCTCAAATAGTAAGATTTCAAATAAGTAATTGAAATTGTACACGCACTTAGTTTCTGCTAAGCTAATTTTGGGGTTGATTAATTTTATGCATTTAATTTTATAGGAGAAAAAATGAAACAGAATAAAATGCAACAATCTGGTCGTAGTATGGTTGAAATGCTTGGTACTTTAGCTATTGTCGGTGTATTATCCATTGGCGGGATTTTAGGGTACTCTTATGGCATGGATAAATACCGTGCAAATACGATTATAAATGATGTGATGTTAAGAAGTGTTGACCTTATCGCTCAGAAAATGCGAGGTGGTAGCCCCAATCTGGCTGAATGGCAAACAACGACTGCTGGGGGATATACAATTGGATTGGAAAATGGTACTACAGGTATTCAGGTAGATGGATTGCCTAAACGATTATGTCAAATAGTGTTTGATAGTATGATTAACAATGCAACCATTAAAGTTGGTGCTACAGAATATGATACGCGATCCGATGATGTGTGTGGTGATACAAATACGATGGTGTTTTATGTGGATGATACAGCCAGCATCAAAACAGAAGAAACAACGACAACAACAGAACCACCATGTGAAGGCGATAATTGTCCTTGTACCTCGAATGATCAATGTAATGCTAATCAGTATTGCGCAGATACAAATGAAACGTCAGTACACGCAACGCCTTCTATGTGTAAAAGCTTACCTTCTAGTGATACTTATAAAATTTTAGGTAAATCATATTTGATAATAAGAGATATTCATTCATGGTGGGATGCTGTTAATATTTGTTCAGCATTTGGCAAAAAAAATGGTGTAAATATGTCCTTGGTAAGTTATGAAGACTTTCAAAATAATTCTCAATCTTTAATGTTAGCACTTTATCAGAATGTTAGCTATATAGATTTTTGGAGTAGCACAACATTTGATAATTCAGCTTATTATTTTATGGTAGGATATGGTAATTATTCTATGGAAGAAAAACATCTGCCTGATAGAAGTATATTATGCCATATTCCAGAAGAAACCCAAGAATATGGAAATGAATGTGTTTCAAATGAAGAATGTGTTAAATGTGATAATGGTTGGAAGATATTTCAAGCAAATGGGACGCCATGTAAAGCAAGTAATGGGGTTAGCGGTTATTGTTCTGGAGATGGAGAATGTATAGTGTCAAGTGTTACTATTAGATAGAAAATAATTTATGTTTGTTTCCTCTTTAAAAACCCGCCGAAAATAATCCGACGGGTTTTATTTTGTTATTTACTATTAATTTTTCTCTATTTCAACAATTAACCGAGGCACCTCTGGCTGATTACGGTTCCAGAAATGGTTCAAACTGTTAAATCTGAATGCGCTTATGATTTTACAGTTCCGGAAAAGGTGCAAGTGGTAGCAGCCGATTGCGCTTATGATTTTATCGCGACGGAAATGGTCGATACAGGAGAAGTTGAGCTATCTTTAATTCCTGTTTCAGGCCAAATATGTGGTAGTGGTGAATATTGTATTTTAAATTGGACGAATGATACATGTACAGGTAATGTTAGCACATATGGGGTGAATACAACGACCCGTATTTATGGGCGGTGTGCGTCATTTGAGGAATATTATAATATTTGTAAAAGTGTTGAAAATGGTGAATTTTCTATGACTGTTAATCGGACCTGTCATCAAGAAAATACGTATTGTTCTATTCTTTGGGGGAATAGTATGTGTGAGGAGGTTCGTACCTATGGTGTTAATACTCAAACGGATTTATATGGGGTATGTTTGTCTTATGATGGCAAAGGTGATACAACCTGTCCATTTAAATAGAAGGAGAAAAAATGAAAAAAATAATTTTATTAACACTGGCAATTTTGATGATATCCAATGTGGCAAATGCGTGTGGTGGTATTACACTTAAGGGAAAGTCGGGAGCTACCTATTGTCTCAGTAAACATAAACTTCATTGGTATAGTGCTTATGCATGGTGTAAAGATCAAGGTATGGAATTGATTGATGTAAAAGAGGTTTGTGGTCAGCTTAGTGGTAAGTGTTCTGAATTAGCCCTCACAGATGAAGAAAAAAATAATATTTCGACGTATACAGGGGGGAAAGCAACAGAATTTTGGACTCGTACAGCGGCATCTTCTAGTGCGGCATACTATATCAGTATAAAAGATGCGAATATAGGATCGTATGGATTTATGCCAGTCTGGGTTGCTCCAAATGCTCTTTGTAAGTAAATTTTTGTAGATGCATTTATAGTCCCCTGATGTTTTTAGGGGGCTTTTTTTTATCTTAAAAATTCCCTCGGTTTTTCCACTTTTTCAATTGTAATTTTTTTTGAGATTGTGTATAATCCGCCGTATGAGTACTCTATTTCAACAATTAACCGAGGCACCACTCGCCGATAAAATGCGACCATCTTCTTTGGATGAGGTGGTTGGTCAATCGCATTTGCTGGGTGAAAAAGCACCTCTGGCGCGTATGATTGCATCGGGTAAAATTTCGTCTTTTATTTTGTGGGGGCCCCCGGGATGTGGTAAAACCACTATCGCCAGATTACTCGCCGATGCCACCAATTTACATTTTGAACAAGTATCCGCCGTCTTTTCCGGTGTAGCCGATTTACGCAAAGTGTTTGCTGAGGCTCAAAATCGTCGTCGTATGGGTAAGGGGACTTTGTTATTCGTGGACGAAATTCATCGTTTCAATCGGGCGCAACAAGACGGATTTTTACCGTATGTTGAAGACGGTACCGTCATTTTAGTGGGGGCCACAACCGAAAACCCATCATTTGAAATTAACTCCGCTTTGTTGTCTCGGGCAAAAGTATTTGTGTTAAAACGATTGGAAAACGAATCGTTGAATGTGATTATGGCTCGTGCCGAAACATTGATGGACAGACCGTTACCAATTGATGAAGTCGGTCGTGATTTCTTAAAGAATTTGGCTGATGGTGACGGACGATATTTTATTAATTTAATCGAGGCTGTTTATAACGGCGCAGAACCAAATGAAATTTTGGATGCTGAGGCTTTGTCCGGTTTGCTGCAAAAACGCTTGCCTAATTATGATAAATCGGGCGAGGGGCATTATAATTTAATTTCAGCATTACATAAATCCTTGCGTGGTTCTGATCCCGATGCTGGTTTATATTGGTTGGCCAGAATGGTCCAAGCCGGCGAAGACATGAAATACATTTTGCGCCGTCTAACCCGTTTTGCAACCGAAGATGTGGGATTGGCCGATCCAAATGCTTTAGTGCAAGCGATTAACGCTTGGAATTCTTATGAACGGTTGGGTTCGCCCGAGGGGGATTTGGCTGTCGCCGGTTTAGTGGTGTATTTGGCTACGGCTCCGAAATCCAACAGTATTGAGGCCGCTTGGATTAACGTGTCTAAGGTGGCACGGGAAACGGCTTCATACAGCCCGCCAAAACATATTTTAAATGCCCCAACACGGCTGATGCGTGATTTGGGATATAATGCCGGATATCAATATGATCATGATACCAAAGAAGGTTTTTCCGGGCAGAATTATTTCCCTGAAGCGATGGGGCGCAGAACTTTTTATACGCCCGTGGAACGTGGATTTGAACGAGAAATTAAAAAACGTATTGACTATTGGAATGATTTAAGGAAGAAAAAAAATGCCCGTAAAAATGATAACAGTTGATGAAAAAGATGATAATATCCGTGTGGATCGGTGGTTCGCTCGGCATTATCCTGAACTTAAAAACGGTCAGTTGCAACGCTTAATCCGTGGTAAGAATATTCGTGTAAATGGTGCAAAAACCTCAGCCGATACACGTTTGCATACCGGTGATATTTTGCGTGTGCCACCAATGGATGTATCTGAAAAGTCTAATTTACCTCGGAAATTGTCTAAGGCCGATATCGAATTTATGCAATCTTTGGTTATTCATAAAGATGATGATGTCATTGTACTCAATAAACCATCAGGTATTGCCGTGCAAGGGGGCAGTGGCACAGTGCGTCACATTGATGGTATGTTGGATGCGCTTCGTTTTGAAAAAGATGAAAAGCCACGTCTTGTCCACCGTTTGGATAAAGATACATCCGGTATTTTATTGTTGGGACGCAGTGCGAATGCAGCGGCGAAGTTGGCGGAATCTTTTGCCTCTCGTGAGGCTAAAAAAGTTTATTGGGCTTTGGTGTATGGTAAACCGAAATTGTTGTCTGGTAAAATTGATGCGCCTTTGTCAAAAATGTCCGGTGAAAAGGGTGGTGAGCAAATGCGTGTGGATTTTGAAAACGGTCAAAAGGCGCAAACTTTGTACCATGTTATCGATTCGCTTGCTAGAAAGGCCAGTTGGTTGGAAATGATGCCTTTGTCCGGTCGTACGCACCAATTGCGTGTGCATTGTTTGACATTAAATACACCAATTGTCGGAGATGGTAAATATATGGATAAAACAAGGGAAACTATGGGGTTAAAGGATGAAAATAAGTTGCATTTGCATGCACGTGCAATAAAAATTCCTCATCCACGTAAAGGAGTACTTGAAATTTATGCAAAAATACCGCAACATATAAAAGACAGTTTTGAATTTTTGGGTTTTGATGAAAAATCTGCCCAAGATCCATTCGAATATTTTGTAAGAGGGGAAAGATAAAATGAATATCTTAAAACGCATCTTTAAAGCAATTATGATTCTTTTGCTGGTTTTGTTTATTACAATTACTATTTTCTTTATGACATTTGATTTAAATTCATATAAAGGGATTATTACATCAAAAGCTAGTGAAGCTTTGGGGCGTCCTGTGATGATTAATAGTATGTCTATGAAATTGTCTTTAATTCCAACTATTGAAATTAAAGGTGTCAAAATTGTTAATAATGATGCGTTCAAAGATGAAGCTCCTTTACTTGAAATCGATTCGGTTGATGCAACATTGGCTTTGTTACCATTATTACAAAGTAAGGTAGAAATTAAAGCTTTTAATATGAGTACAGCGAAAGTCAATTTAATTGAAAAAGAGGGAGTAAATAATTACACATTTGGAACGTCAAATGAAAACGCTGTGGAAATTAAAGGATCTCAGGTGGCTCAACCTCAAAAAGATATCTTTAAATCAATAAAAGATGTTTTAAGTCGATTAAGCATTGATACAATTTCAGTTAAGACGTTAGTTGTTACATATACGCAAGATACAAAAAAACAAACTTTAGCATTGATGGATGTTTCCATAGATCAATTAAAGTTAGTTAAAATGACAATCATTTATAATGGTAAGACTGTTAAGATTATGCTTAATTTGGGGGATTTTTTATCTTTTGTTTCAAGACGTCCTAATTATTCTTTTTCAGCTACTTTAGATGCATTTGATACTCGTGTAGAATTAAGTGGTACAATTGGAAATACGCTTAATTTTAGTAACATGTTGTTTAATTTATCTGTTGAAGGTAGAAATTTGAAAAAAGTTGTAGATAACTTTGTGAAAATTGATGGTATTCCTCAAATGAATTTTGGTGCTAAGTTAATTGCAAAAGGTGATTTAAATGGACAAATGAAATTTCAACCATTAACGGCTTATTTAGGGGATGGTAGTGCTGCCTTATCTGCAGATATAACATTGCTTAATGTTAAACAGGATAAACGTGTTTCAATGGTAACAGAAATACAGCTTTTAGATGCGAAATTAGCAGCAAAATATGGCATTAAACCATTTTCAGCGAATATTGATGTTACTGGAGATGCTAAAAATATAACATTAAATAAATTAACTCTTTCGGGTGGAAAATCGGATGTTATTATGAATGGTTTGTTGTCTTTAACAGAAGCTATTCCAACTATTAAAACACAAATTGTTTCGCGTTATTTTGATTTGTCAGATTTTATTTTTGATACCGAAATAGAAAAGAGCGTACAAACAGATAAAAATGTAGAAAAAAAACAAACTTCATTGTTTTCTGATGAAAAAATAGATTTGTTTGCATTAAAAAAAGTAAATGCTGAATTTGCGGCAACAGCTCAATATGTGAAAATTCCACACCTTGATAATATTGGTGTTGCCGTATCAGGTGATTTAAAAAATGGTTTGTTATCTATTCCTTCTTTGACGGTTAGAATCCCTGCAGGGACGATTAAGGGGGATGTATTCTTAGATACAGCTCAAATTCCTGCAAAAGTTAACTTGAATATGCAATCTGATGAATTAAAATTGGATACGGTTAAGGTAATTGCAGAACAAGTTGAAGGTGTTAATGTATTAACAGATTTGCAATTAACAACTCAAGGAGATACTATAAAATCTTTTGTTTCTAATTTAAATGGTCGTATTGTATTGGAAATGACAAAAGGTGAAATTCTCAATAAATGGTTTAACTCTTTACCAGTTGCTATGGGAATATTGCAAAATAAAGACAAAGCTATGAATTTTGCTGTTACAGAACAAAATAGTGAGCTAGTATGTGGAGCAGTTAATTTAGCCATTAAAAATGGAGTGATTTCATCTGATAACCAAATTGCTCTTGAAACATCAGTTGTTGATTTTTCTGTTAGTGGACAAGTTGATTTATCTAGGGAAGAATTATCATTGACGATGGTGCCGTCATTGTCTAATGTAAAATCTTCTGTTCAAGATGCTTTAGCTTTAACAAAAATTGTTAAAGTGTCTGGTCCATTAATGCACCCTTCTTTTTCTGTTGATGCAAAAGCTGCCGTTCAAACGGCTGTGAAAGATGGTTTAAATGTTTTGGTGAATAAATTAGCTGAAAATAAAGGTATTAAATCCTCTGAAGCAGTGAATAGTAAAAAAATGCATTTATGTGAAAAGGTATTAGGACGCTCATTAACTGGAGATGTTGTACTAGAAGAGCCTTCAAAAGTGTCTGAAGAGGTTTCACAAGAAAAAGAAGAGGTTGTTGATACCAAGGATATGATTAAACAACAGTTATTTGATTCATTAACAAAGGCTTTGAAAAAATAGGTGTATTATGTCGCTTCATATTCGAGTTTATGGGCGAGTGCAAGGAGTTGGATATAGGGCTTGGACAGTATACCAAGCTCTCGACTTGCAATTAACTGGATTTGTTCGAAATAGACGTGATAGAAGTGTGGAAATATTTGCAGAAGGAGATGAAAAATCTTTAAATATGTTATTGGAACGTTGTTATTCTGGTCCAACATTTTCTCGTGTTGATAAAATCGAAGTTGTATCTCATCCTGATGCGCCGATGCCCCAGATGTTAGATACATTTACTTCTTCTCAAACAGTTTAATAATTGAAGGTGATACAATGAATAATCAAAATTTGCATAAGTTATGTGTCTTGGGCGCAATTTTTAGTTTTTTACCTTTTTTTAGTTTAATTCCTTTTGCCGTTAGAATATGTGGCGGACAAGCTTCTGGATTGTTGCAATTGGGTAAGGGATTTGATGGAGAGGTATTTTCCTTTATTCGAAGCAAGTAAAAAAGTGTTCTTATCTTAACAAAAAGAACTTTCATTTATGAAAGTTCTTAAATATGTAAATATTAAAGTTTTCGTATTAAATAGCCGTTTGATATTTTTCTGGCAAAGGAATATCGGACATCACTTTAATTGATGCATAATATTCTCGAACAATTGAACTACCTTGTGCTTCCACAATCAAAACTGAGGATGCAAGAGCTAAATCTGTGCGAATATCAGGATGGATATAACCAAGCACAATAGTGTTGTTTTGTGAACGGTATAATAAAGCATGCTCTTTTCCATTATAAACAATTTGTGGATTTACTGCATCATCTATACGTGCACGAATTAAAATCATAACATCCCCAGAGATGTTTTTCAAAATATTATACTTTGTTTCTTCTTCAATTAAATGTTGTACCATGGTATCACCTCTTACACTGTATATTTAATTATTTCATAATTTAAAAGAAAAAGCAATTAAAAAAATAATAAAAACCAAATAAAAATATTGACAAAAATGTAAAAGTGGGGTATATTAAAATAATCTGTGACTTATTTATGAAGTGTAATGTAGAGAAATAATATGATGAATTTAGAACAAAAAAAAGAAATGGAAAAGATACCTTTTTTAATTGATGAAGCTTTAAAACATATTTTATCTGTAGAAGATACACAAAATCAAATGATTGTTAAAGCGACACAATCATATATTCTTAAACAGTGTCATCGTTGGGCTAAAAATTCGTCTCAATTGTTAAATGAACAAGATGTTATGTATGGGTTGCTTCGGTCTTGTGTTATTATGCGAGGGGATAAAAATATTGATGATTCTTTGCCTATATCCCTTAAGGTTGCTGTTGAAACACCTTTTCGGGTGCCGATGATTCGTTATGGAGTTCGTTCTCATGATGAAAAAAGTGTTAAAAAAGCAGCTTTTTTAATGGATATGTTGTATGATGAAAGAAATCAACCTTTGTATGAAAATCAAGGTTTATTTATTGCTACTTTGATTAATCGTTTGGTTGAAGGCAATAAGCCAATGAATAAGACAACAACTGAAATGGCTCGAGTGATGATTGATAGTATATTGCGTTTACCTCAAGGTCATCAAAAAAGTGCACTGGGATGTCTTTGTGTAAAAGAATGGCCGTGTGAATTATCGGCTTATTTAGAAGAAGCTCAAATTGCTAAAGGAAATTATAGTCGCTGTATTCATTCTCATTTAAATGGTGTGAATATTACACAAAAACGTCGCTCAAGAGGTGGTTAAAAAATTCTTATTTGGAAAAAGACCGTATGAACGGTCTTTTTTATAAGGAGGAGTGTCATGAAAAAACCACCTTGTGGTGGTTTTTTAAATGGTGCCTGGGGACGGGATCGAACCGCCGACACAGGGATTTTCAGTCCCTTGCTCTACCAACTGAGCTACCCAGGCAAGGTATCTTTCTTAATGAAAGTAATGTACTTATACATTATTTTTTTTTACTTGTCTAGTGTTTTTTTTAAAAAAATGAAAAATTATTCATTTTTTTTGAATTCAAAAGCTTCTTTGACCCATTCTTCTTTAGTCGGAGCCTCATTTGTGTGCATAACATAGTCACCTTTTAACCAGCGTCCCAAATCAATATCTGCACATTTTTTACTGCAAAATGGTTGATATTCTAAAATAGTTTGTTTTCCGCAGATTGGGCATTTTTTATTTAAAATGGGAGTGTTTGTCATAATTAATCCTTTATTTCAAATTGGTTTGTTGTATAATGAATATCTGCTTTTAATATAGCATAATTTTTTAATTTTTCTCTTAATAACTCAATTACTTGTGGATGAGCAACAACCGTTTTTAAGGAAGGACTTTTTTTTATGATATCGCAAATTTTATAAATGGTTGATAATGTATTTAATTGTCCATCAGCTGTTAAGAAAACATCATTTAATGGTGCAAAGGTCCGTGTGCGTTTTATTTCAAATAATCGTCCTTTGGTCCATCCCATGATTTTTGAAAGTTTATCTTCTTTCAATAAATCAATAAGATATTTTTCCAATGCGATTCGTTCTTGTGTCTGTTTTGTCCCGATAAAGTCGATTAAAATTAAACCACCTAAATGTCGTTTTATTATCTCTGAAGCAATGATTTTGGCTGCAACATAGTTTAGTATATGTGGTTTTTCTGTACAATTTCCTGAGTCAACATCTATTGTCCAACATGTTTTTGTGCGTTCGATATGAATTTGAGCACCATGATTGAATGTAATTGATGAAGAAAGTGTTTCTTCTAATGCTTCTTCAGTTTCATTATCCCATTCTTTTATATCAGATATATTAAATTGTTGGGATATTGTTTGACTTAAAGTAGGTGGCGTTGTATTTGTGTCTTCAATAAAAATACCGTTAGCATCTTTTCCTTGTCGTGCTTCTTTTGTGATCTTAATAAATACACGATCTCCTTCGTTGTGTTTTTCTTTAGATGGTATGAAAACTGACCATTTTTTTTCAGTTTCAACAAAGTATCCATTTAGTGTTTTATCGTATTTTCGGATAATTCCAGATAGTGTATCATTTAAATTTAATCGTTCTGGTCTGTAAACAAAAAAGCAATCAACTTTTCCCGCTGTATTTTTAACAGCTACAATTTCTTCTCCACAATTAGTTTTGACAATTAATTTCATAAAATCCCACGCAAAACTTGAGTTACTTCAAATATAGGAAGACCAACAACATTTGGAAAAGAACCTATTGTTTTTCGAACAACAGCTGATAACATGCCTTCAATTTGGTAACCCGCGACATTTTGCCATTGATTGGAATTTAAAATAGTATCTATATCTATATTATCCAATTTTTTGATAATAACAAAGGTTGTGACGGTTTTTGTAATTGTTGAACCATCAGGTTTGACAACACAAAACCCTGTAATAACTCTATGTCTACGTCCAGATAATAATTTTAAATTCTCTAAAGCTTCTTCTCTTGTTGAAGCTTTTCGTATCATGCGTACACCAACAGCAATAACTGTATCTGCTGATAAAATACATTTATTTGGATGTTGTTTGGCAATGGCCAATGCTTTTTCTTTTGCGATTCGATAAACGTACCTAGCTGGTAATTCCTTTTTTTTAGGGGTTTCATCAATATCTGCAGGTATAATCTCGCTTGGACATAGTCCTGCATCTTGCAATAAACGCAATCTAGCTTTAGAACCCGAAGCTAAAATAAATGGAGATTTTAATCTCCATGGGGAAGTGTTCGTGTTATTCATCGGCTTGCGTTTTTTCCTTGCGTTCATGACGTTCTTGTGCTTCGATACACAATGTTGCGACAGGGCGTGCTTCTAAACGACCAAGACCGATTGGTTCGCCTGTTTCTTCACAATATCCATAAGTTCCATTTTCAATACGGTCTAATGCTTGGTTGATTTTTTTAATTAATTTGCGCATGCGGTCGCGTGTTCTGAGTTCCAATGATTGGTCGGCTTCATTGCTGGCACGATCATTTAAATCTGGTTCATTTAAATTGTTTTCTTTTAAATCTTGTAATGTGAAGGAGGATTCTTTAACTAATTCAGTGCGCCAATCTAACAATTTTTGGCGAAAATATTCTAAGTGCTTGTCACACATATATTCTTCTTTGGGGGATGGTTTATAATTTGGTTCTAATGTAATCAAGCTCATTTTGTCCTCCATAAAACTAATTAAAACAGCTTAGATATAGCTGATTTTCTTTTTCTTGTCAAGTGTTGTTTTTTTTCTCTTGTCTGACATTTATATTTTTGCTATGTTAGGAAAAAATATGTTTTAAAAGAGGAGAATAGATATGCAATTTTATGGATTGTTTTTGCTTGGAATTTTATTTTCAGTTTCTGCAATGGCTCAAACACAAATAACGCCAGAGTGTGAAGTAAAGTTGGAACAAGCAGAAAAAACAGATGAAACGGCTGTTTATGATGAATGTGGTTTTGGTGATATTGCAACAGCTTGGAATGAATGGGCTGGATGGGTATCTCAAAAAGAATATAAAAAAGCATTATATCAACTTTGTGCGCGTTGGCCTGAACATCCGTACAGTGATTTATATTGTGAGAAGTCTGCTAATTTAGGGTATGCGCCAGCAATTGCCGAACAAGGTCATCGCCTTATGAAAAAAGGGGTGCCACAGTCCGCGGTCGAGTATTATACACGGGCTCTTAAAATTGGGGGCTTGTCAGATGAGCAACAAGGAAAGGTGGCAGAACAACTGGGGGTATACTATTTAAATGAAAATGCTGGTGCTTTTGAACCGTCAAAGGCTGTTGCATTTTTGGCCGAAGCATCAAAAAAGCGATCTGCATTAGCAAATAATTTAATTGGGTATTTGTTTTATACAGGAGATTATGGTCAACCGCAAAAAGATACAAAAGCATTTGAGTATTTATGGCGTTCAATTTTATTGGGTTGTCCATCTGCAGAGGAAAATTTAGGTATTTTCCATTTGGCTCGTTCGGGAGCTATTAAACGTGAAACAGCTCAAAAATATATGCGTTCTTTGGCGTTTTCATGTGATGGAACGTCGGAAAGTGGTGAAAATGTTTTGATTAAGCCCGCTGGATGTGCATGTGAAGCAGCTAAAGAGATTGTATCACGCCATAAAAACAAACCATACTATCTGGTGGATATTGGTGTGAATACTATCCAGTTACGTGATGAAAATAATAAAGTAATAACTGCTCATTTAGATGATAAGTTGTCAGATGGTTTTTTTGTGACTGAAATTCATAAAACAGCTGCTATCTTAGAAAAAGAAGGGCAGCGAGTTGTATTGAATTTAGTGTCAAATATGGAATGTTTGGATTATTGTAAAAAAGTGACTTTATCTGATGGTACTATTGAGGATATAAAAATTAAGCCGTATAGATTATCATTTACGTCTCAAGAGTGTAAAGATTTGTTGTATTATGCGCCAGCATTGGTGGATATGAATAAACCATTTATTGGAAAAAAAGAATGTGCTAATTCTGGTAGTGGTTCAGATGATATTTTGTTAAAAATGCTGCAAGATGATAATGTTGCAAAGTTGCCGCAGCCCGCTCGTCTTCCAGTTCAGTCAATGCGTCCTATTCAACGAGGTGTAAGTGGTCAAATAGGGATTCCTGTTGCAACACAGAAAAAATCCAATAAGGAACAAACAGTGGGTGGGACTTCAAAGGGGGCTGCGCCTACAAAAGAGCGGACAAGGGGGGTACCGAAAAAACAAATTCGTTTTACAGTAGGCAATGTTTCTTCTGGAGAAAATAAAAAGTAAAGCTTTTAATAAAAAATGCTTGATTTTTTCTGAAAAATGGTATATAGTCAAACCCGTTTCCGACTACCTTGCCCAATGCTATCGGACTTGGGCTATGTTTCAGGCGGCAGTTCATGGGGAACGAACCGCATAAACCGAAACGAGAAAATCCATAAGGAGAGGATATTATATGTCTTTTTATGAAAACGTATTTATTGCTCGTCAAGATTTGACACCCAATAAAGTAACGGAATTAGCTGATAAATTTGCAGCTGTTATCGAACAAAACGGTGGTAAAGTGACAAAACGTGAAGACTGGGGTCTTCGTACACTTGCCTATAAAATTCAAAAAAACCGTAAAGGTTATTACACATTATTCAACATTGATGCTCCAGCAGCTGCTGTTGTTGAAATGGAACGTTTAATGCGTATTGATGAAAACTTGTTGCGCTTTTTAACTGTTAAAGTTGAAGAATTGGAAGAAGGACCATCTGTAATGATGGAACCAAAATCCAGAAAAGCAAAAACAGAAGATAAATATGATGTAGAAATTACGGAAGGAGAATAATAATGGCTGAAGTAAAATCTTTTTCCCGTCATCGTAAAACTTGCCCGTTCTGTTCGGACAAAGGTTTTAAAATTGACTATAAAGATGTGAAACAAATGTCCCGTTTCATTACTGAACGTGGTAAAATGGTTCCATCTCGCGTATCTGCAACTTGTGCCAAACACCAACGTGAATTGTCAAAAGCAATTAAACGTGCTCGTATTTTGGCCTTATTGCCATTTGTTAGCAATGATTAATTTTAGAGGAGTTTAAAATGGAAGTAATTTTATTAGAACGTATTGAACGCCTCGGACAAATGGGTGATGTTGTAAACGTAAAAAATGGTTATGCCAGAAACTATTTGTTGCCTCAGAAAAAAGCTTTGCGTAAAACAAAAGATAATATGGCTTTCTTTGAATCAAAACGCAAAGAATACGAAGCTCACAACTTAAAAATGAAATCAGAAGCCGAAGCTATGGCCGAAAAAATCAAAGGTTTGTCTGTTGTTATTATTCGTCAAGCCGCTGAAACAGGTCAATTGTATGGTTCTGTAACAGTTCGTGATATTGCTGAAGCTATTCATGATGCTGGTTTCAAAGTTGAACGTCGTCAAATTGATTTAAATCAACCGTTCAAAAACATGGGTATTTTTGATGTTCGTTTGTCCTTACATCCTGATGTAGCTCAAACAATTCGCGTCAATATTGCCAGAACAGCTGATGAAGCCAAAAAATCTGAAGCAAAATTGGCTAAACAAGAAAAAGTTGTTGAAGTTCAAGAAACTTCTGCTGAATAATTTTTCTTGCAATAGATTTGAGAAAAGACTCGCCAGGTGGCGGGTCTTTTTTTTGGGGTGTAAAGGAGTATAATTTTATATAATATTGACGTAAAGTTAAATATGAGATAGAATGTAAGATATAATATGATCTGAAAAAGGAAATGGTTTTATGGGTGTATGGTCAAATTTATTTAATAAACTTACGAAAACATCGGAAGAAAACGTTGTTCAAAATACGATACAAGAACCGGTTGTTGAGGTAAAAAAAGAATTAACGCAGGAAGAAAAAGATAATGCTTTCTTGTGGGCACTTTGTGATTTAGATCAAAAAAAGGCTCTAGAAATGTTGGCCGCTGGTGCTAATCCAAATTATGAACGACGTGATACTGGCAGTGCTGTATCTCGTTTTGCATATGAGTTCGCTCATCCTAATGACAAATTTGATGCACAAGCTGTATTTAAAGCTGCCATTAAAGCCGGTTTGGATTTGAATAAAAAGGATCGTGATGGTTTAACAGCTATTGCACGTATTGCAGGTGATGGATTAGGGTTTGCAGCTGTTGAAAAAATGATGCAATTAGGACATGGTCGTATTGACTATGATATTCCGGTTCAAGATTGTAAAACGACCGGAGAATATATGGAAAGTCATCTTTATCGGATGCGTTTTGGTCCAAACAATTGGCGTGCAATGGAACAGTTGGGTGATAAAAAAAGGGATGATGCGTTTTTTGCCGAAGGTTTAGATGAAATCAGTTCTATGGTTAAATCTTGGAAAATGTTGCATGCCGTTATGCGTGGAGATCAAGCCGGAGCATTAAAAATGTTAAATGAAGGTGCTAACCCTAATGTTTTTTCTATTGTTAATGGAACATTAGTTGAACAATTGGCTAGAACTATTGAAAGTCCAAAAGAAGGATTTGATCCAAAAGTTGTTTTTGATGCTGCTGTTGATAAGGGATTAGATGTCAATGAATTTAATGGTCATAAAGGGTATTCATCTGTTATTTCTGCTATTGAGCGTGGGATTTCTGAACGTGGATTAAAAGGTTTTCTCAATATGGCTGGAGATAAGGTTGATATGAATGCAACTGATAAGGATGGAAAAACATTGGAAAGTTATATGAAGTCAAGACAAGCCCATTTTGCTGCAACTGTAGCAAAAAGATATGGTAGAAAAGTGTATTAATATTTTGTTTTAATAGAAAAAAAACCATCGAAAGATGGTTCTTTTTTTATGTTTAAAATATAATGGGGTATTTTTTTGTGACAACATTTAAAAAGGTTATATTTTTCATACGGTTATCCCGAAAACATTGACAAATGTTATAATATAGTGTACAATAATAAATGTATCACATAGGAGGGAAAATGGCAAACAACAGATTATTTCATTGTGTTAAACGGGCGAAAGCATTAAAAACAGTTCCGGCTTTGATTGAATTGGGTGTAAACCCACACGAAACGGATGATAAAGGGCGAACATTATTACATTATGCCGCAGAACAAGGGCATCTTCCATTGGTTGATTATTTAGTTAATACTGTTAAAATTCATCCAAATATTCAAGATCATGATGGTCAAACAGCTATGCATATGGCTGCAACCCAGCATCGCGTTGCTATTGTAAAGACGTTGTCTGCCGCAGGTGGAGATGTTAATGCAACAGATAAAGTTGGTTTGAGACCGTTACATATGGCCGCAATTTATGGTCATATTACGATGGCTTCGACGTTGGTTGATAAGGGAGCAGATATTTTTGCAACATCTTATGCTGCAGGAGGGCATGGTAATTTAACAGCGCGTGAGGCAGCATTGTTAGCTAATCAGCCTAAAATGGCTCAGGTTTTGGGAGCAATAGAACGTATTGCAAAATTAAAATTAGCGAAACAACAAGAAGCTTCTCAATCTCTTCCGCCAGAACCCGTTTTTATTTGTTCACATGATGATGTTAATACACCAATGAAAACAAAAGAAAATCAAAAATCATAAGAAATACCAAAGGTTATTTTGGATAATAACATCAAACGCCCTGATTATTCAGGGCGTTTTGGTAGATTAAGTGGAGCAATCTAGCGACAAATAGAGTAAGGACTATCGCCGTATACACGAGCACTAGCATAACGAATATACACATCAAGCTGGCTTTTCTCACTAAAAGAAGCATCTAAGGAAACGAAATGTGCCTGGCAAGAATTGTAACTATCTGATGTCCAAATACGTGGATATCCTGAATTATTCCAACCCTTTTCATATAATTTCTTAGCAAGCTCAGTACGAGCATAGTAGCCATTACCTCCGCTCCATCCAGTTAGAAGTTCGTCAACACTTATTAGCCCCATTGTCTTTCCCAATTTTTTTCCTAATGCTTTACATGAAGCATCTGCATCCCACCAACTTATTCTATAGTAGGATATATAATATGTTTTGCCATCTATATCATATTTTACGTAATCTGGTGTTTGGCAAGTCCCTGTTTCATTATCTGGAAAAGCTTCAGTACAACTTGAATTTGGACTAGCGCAGTATTCCGTTTCTTTACATTTATTTTTATCATAGGTACACCCTTCTTTGGGGATGCATTCGCCATAATGACATATACCATTAGTGATTGTATCAGTAGAACAATTTATTCCATTTTTACTAGAAACATCACACATTCCATAATAACAACTACCACCACAGATGCCACAATCATTATCTATTGAACATAGAGCTGGTGAATATGTTCCAATAGGTTTATCACCTCTAAAACATATTCTTGTATCTATATCGCAATAACGTCCTTCGCCACAATCGGTATCTGTTTGACATTCCGGTGTATCATTTGCATTAGATGAAGTTTCAAAATAAAATTCCATCGTATTATCATTAGATGCTTCACAAGGATCGGTGTTAGCTGAACCATAATCGACATTACCAACATACACACTTGCTTGTGTTTTTAATGCATCGCCGACCATAGAACACACACGAGATGGAACTCCTTCAATAACAATACCATATTTTGTTGTATCACTTGGACTAGGTTCTACCTTAAAATCGTATCCAACACTTGTTTTCTCGCCCCATTCAGATAAATTTGGTATCCGATCAAATCGACTGATTTGTGTAATCATATCTATCCCCATTAACATTATATCATTAACGGTTTTATTGGCACGATATTTATCCATACCATAACTATATCCCGTAATAGCAGTAACAGATAAAACGCCGATAATTGCTAAAGTGCCTAGCATTTCTGTCATAGAACGTCCAGTTTCTATTTTAAAAGTCATTTACTTTCTCCTTTTTAAATCTTATCTATCATAGAATAAGATATTTTTGTGATGGCTTCTATTTTTTATTTTTATAATTTTAATATCGCATAAAAAAAGTTAATTTTTTGATAACAACTCAATAAAAGATATAAAATTTGCTGAATTTTGGTGATTTTATCTATCACAGAAACATCCTTTTGGTGATAGAATTAATTTATGATTTGTTTGTTTTTTTTATGGTGTATGAAATGAAAAAAGTGCGGTTTATTATCAAAAAATATATTAAAGAATTATTTTATTGACACACTTTTGTTCATTTTATATAGTGAAAATATGGTTTACGAAAGGAGTCCCTCATATGAAATTATCAAAAATATTATTATCTGCTACTGTAGTAGTGTTTTTATCTATTCCAGCTTTGGCCCAAGAAACAACTGCTCAGACATCGGAATTAAAAGCTAATTTGCGTCGTTTGGGTTTTGAATATTCAAAAACGGATGTATCTCACGCTAAAGAATATGAAAATTCACCGGTTTCCCAATTTAATGCCGACAGCCAATCCTTAATCAAAGGCGTTTTGGATTTTGCTTTGGAATATAACCAAGATTCAATGCGTTGGAATAATGGTTTGTTTATGGAATATGGTAAAACGAAATTAAAACCCGTGGATGAACCCGCAGAAAGCACAGAAAATTCCGATAAAATTTTATTGTCATCCAACTATGCCCATAAATTATGGAAATATGGTACTTACAATGTTGGACCGACTGCTACAGTGGAATATCAAACTGAATTTACCAAAAATGCCGATGCTCCCAGAACAAAGGTCGCTCGTGGTAAAGCGGGTATCGCCTTATTTGAAGGGAATATTGTCAAAGATTTGTACATTGTGGGTGTAACGGAATATGATATGACATATTCGGAAAAAGTCAGCAAAACGGCTGGTGAAATCGGTTGGCGAATTCAATATGATTTGCGTGACGGTGTGCAATTATCCACAGATGGTTATTACCGTGATTATTTTTCATTCAGCAAATATATTGGCACAGATTTAGAGTATGATTTTAATGCAAATGCGCGAATGGATGTAACTTTGGTTGATAATTTAGCCTTTGGTCCGTATATTTCATATCGTACAGGTAAAGCGCGTGGAACATCGGTTCGAGGCAGTAATTTGCAACTCGGTGTGGCTTTAACATATAAAAATATGTATAAAATTAAGTAAAGTTTTTGACTTTTAAATAAAAAAGGTGTATTTTAGTCGTGTAGAGCAGTTAAAGTACACCTTTTTGTTATACGGAGGTTACCATGAAATTAACAGACTTAATGCCAGATATCTATCAGTTAATTCCTTGTGGCTATGAAGTTCTTCAAAATGATTCGTATGATAAAATATTGGCAGATGAAGTATCATCAGCCTCTAAAAATAAAACACCTGTTTTGTATCAAGTCAGTGGTGTGCCTGGGTCAGGTAAGAGTGCTTTTTGTAAACACTTTTTAAAAAAGAATCCGGATTTTACTTATGTCAGTTTTGATAAAATTATGGAATCAATGCCAGAATATCAACAAGATGTTCATAAAAAAGGATCTGCCTTAGCGTTTGCACTTTGGGAAAAACCAGCTAGAGTTATTGGATATGAATTATTGAAACGGTTATTGGATCAAGGTGCAAATGTTTTATTGGAACATTCTGGCGTAAATTCATCACATTTGCAATTACATAAAAATGTTAAAAAATATGGATATCAAACAAAGGTAACGTTTTTGATGTGTGATACGGATATTGCAATTGAGCGCGCTAAAAAACGTGAAAAATTGACAGGTCGCCATACACCAGATATGATGATATGTGAACGTGCATCCTTGATGCAACAGTATGCTACTAAATACAGTGAAATTACAGATGATATTCAATTTTATGATGCTTCTGGAGACAAGTTTCAACCAATGGAGTTTAAATATTAATAAAAAAGCTTTTTAAAAATAATGCTTGACAATAATATAAAAAAAGCGTAAAAAGTAAGAACATTTTCGGAATGTAGCTCAGCCTGGTAGAGCACTACGTTCGGGACGTAGGGGCCGGAGGTTCAAATCCTCTCATTCCGACCAATAAAATCAAAGACTTATGAGTTTTCTCAGTAAGTCTTTTTTTAATCTGCAACCATATTGCAACCAAAAAGATGAGAAGTAATATAGCTTGCTTTTCGTTTTGTAAAATATAGGTTGTTGAGATATTGCTTAATAAGATTAAAAAGAACTTGCGCAACTAATTTAAATATGTATAATGTACATCGTGATATGTATTTATTTGCATATTGTTTCTGTCGTGTAAGCATTTGTTTTTGTATATTGAAAGATAGCAATCTTATGGAAATAAATAATAAATTTCTTTTTCTTTTTTTTAAAGGCTGTTGGTTTGAAGATGATAAAATATAAGTGTCAAAATGAATGTACTCAAGCTCAGTTATCAAGAAAATCTAATTTGTTTGATATCGCTGCTATATTGTATATAGAACTTATTGAATTATTGTCTGATAAGAATATATTATTTTTAAATAAAGAAAAGTTATCTCTTTTGTTACAGAATAAGGGGATTTTGAATGCCTAAAGTATCAATCATTATTCCAGTTTATAATGTAGAAAAATATTTGTCTCGTTGTTTGGATTCAGTTTTAAATCAAACATTCAATGAGTTTGAAGCTATTTGTGTGAATGATGGTAGTACGGATAGTTGTGGTGATATTTTGGATGAATATGCTAAAAAGGATAATCGGATAAAAATCATTACCCAGAAAAATCAGGGAGTATCTGTGGCACGTAATACTGGCATTCAATCGGCTATAGGAGATTATGTTGCCTTTTTGGATAGTGACGATGAATTGGCACCATTGTTTTTAGAAAAGATGTATAACGCTATTATTAAAAGCAATGCTGACGTTGTATGGTGTGATTATTTCCATGGGGAAAAAGTACCGCAATGGTGTATGACAAAGAGTGAAGTTGAAGCATATTTTTGCCCGTTTGATAAGTTTATTTTGCAAGAAGCAGATATGGAAATGGTTATTTGGAATAAATTATGGCGTCGAGAGCTGGTTTTATCTCATCCATTTGTTGGGGGATTAGTTCATGGTGAAGATGTTGTTTTTTTACATCAAATGCTATATGATACGAAAAAGATAGCTCATGTTTCTCAATCGCTTTATTTTTATCGGGAAAGAGAAAACTCTATTGTGCATAGCTCATTTACTAAAAAAGTTGTGGATGATAATATTTTTGTGGTTAAAACATTACATAATTATTTTGTTGATAAGCTAATGAAAGAAAAAACATACAATCGATTGTACAGTCGCTTGAGTAAACGATTGTTTAAATTCTGTGTATTGGAGCCTAAACGTAAAGATAAAGCTAATGTGGATAAATGGTATATCCATACTCGCCAGTTGTTAAAGGATTTAAAACAACAAGGTATCTATCAGCCACAATACTTGACATTAAAAAATCGTATTAAATCTTGGGTGTTTTTGAAGGGAAAATAAATGTCCGAAATATCTATTATTATTCCAAATTATAATACAGAAAAATATCTGAAACGCTGTTTGGATAGTTTAATCGGCCAAACTTTCAATGATATTGAAATCATCGTTATAGATGATGGGTCAAAAGATAAATCTGTTGATATTATTAAAAAATATGTACAACAAGATTCTCGTGTAAAATTAATACAACAACAAAATTCTGGACCAGCTAAAGCCAGAAATCAAGGTTTAGAAAATGCCACTGGAAAATACTTAATGTTTTGTGATTCGGATGATTGGTATGAGCCGAATATGTGTCAAGAAATGTATGACACTATTGAAAAGCAAAAAGTTGATGTTGTTTGCTGCCATAATTTTTTTGATTGGGAAGAAAATTTAGATAATCAAGAAAAAGAAGAACGTTTGGTTGAAAAATATTATAATCCTAAAAAATCTGGTAAATATGTTCTTTCAGATAAAATAATACTTTCTACCAATGTTTTGCTTTGGAATAAAATTTGGCGTCGAGATTTGGTGGAAGAATTTCATATTCGCTTTCCACAAGGTCATGAACATGATGATGATGCATTTTGGTATATGTATGCAATGATAAGTAAAAAAATTTTCTATCTGCCAAAGCCTTTTTATCATTATTTTTTGCGTTCAGGTTCTATCATGAGTACACAAGCAAATAAACAGCCTAAAAACAGAATGGATAGAGTTATTATTTCAGAATATGTTTTGAATTTTTTAATCAAAAATAATTTAAAAAAGACAAAAGCGCATTTGATGGCTGGAATTTTTAAAAATCAATTAAGATGTGTTTGTCCTTTTTTTAATTTTGATGAACTGAAAGAATTGTGCCAAAATACCAATAAAACCATAAAAAAAGAATTGGGTATATCCGAAACAGTTGTTTGTTTTGAAACAGATAAAAAACGTTTTATTTTAAAGGATAAATCATTGATTGTGTTGATTTATGAATGGATATGGTATAGACTGTGTATTTGGTTTTGGCATTTTTCAAAAACACCAAAAGGAAAGCAACAATATTCTTTTTATATGCACAGAATAAATAGAAATAATGCATATTTGAAACAAAGAAAGGAAAACAAAAATGACGCCTAAAATTTCCGTTATTATTCCATGTTATAACGTTGAAAACTTTTTAAAAGAATGTTTAGACAGCGTTTTTAAACAAACCTTTCAAGATTTTGAAGTTATTTGCATTGATGATTGTTCCTCGGATAAAACGAAAGAAATCTTGGAACAATATGTTCATAACATTCAAGTGATTCATAATCCAGAAAATAAAGGTCAAGCAGAATCGCGAAATATTGGTATTAATCAAGCTAAAGGGGATTTTATCTACTTTTTGGATTCAGATGATACAATCAGCGAGAACTGTTTGGAAATTTTATACAGTAAAATGTTGGAAGATAATTCAGATATGGTGATGGGGGCTATACAGGCCTATCCCCAAAATTCACAAGATTTATTTTGTGTAAATCATAGTAACCATTTAAACGATTGGTTATTTTTCCCATCTTTTGCAAAGAAAAAAATCACACCAGAAAATGTTTTAGAATGTTATCATAAATTACACTGTTGTCCAGTTAATAATTTATATAAAAAAAGTTTTTTATTAAATAATGATATTTATTTTATCCATCAAAAATGTTTTCATGAAGATAATGGTTTTTGGTTCAAGATACTTGCTTGTAATCCAATTATTTCAGGAATTGATGAAAAAACCTATTTTTATCGTGTCAGAAATGGTTCTACCTCTGATAAAATGGAATCAGATAAAAAAGCTCATGAAAAAAATTTAAAACTATCTTTAGAAGATGCTTTAACCTTTGTTAAAAAAAGAAAACATATGGAATTATCCGATTTTATTTATCAAGAAATCCATAGCAAAGGAAGACGGCACTGGTTGTCTTTCAGATGGTCTAAGAATGAAAAATATTTAACAGTCTTTTTAATTCCGATTTTCAGATTAAAATTTAGCGTGAAAAAGCAACGTGGGACATTAAAAATAATGGGAATTCCTTTTTATAAATGGAGAAAGAAAAATGGTTAAAATTTCAGTTATAATGCCGGTTTACAATACAGAAAAAGGATATCTGACCGAAGCAATCGAATCAATTTTAAATCAAACCTTTCAAGACTTTGAATTTTTGATTATTGACGACGGTTCCACGGAACCACATGTCAAAGAAACGATTTTATCGTACAATGATGATAGAATTAAATATTTTTATAAAGACAATTCTGGTGTTGCTGATACACTTAATTTTGGTTTATCAAAAGCAAGCGGAGAATATATTGCCCGAATGGATGCGGATGATATTTCTTTGCCGGAACGGTTTGAAAAACAAGCCTCATTTTTAGACTGTCATCCGGATATTTCTCTTGTGGGATCATGGATTGAATTTTTCCCAGACAAAAAAGTATGGAAGACAATGAAACAACCAAAATTGTTTGACTTTTTAAAGGGAACACAATTGGCACATCCTACTGTTATGTTCCGACATGATGATTTTAAAAAATATGATTTTAAATATAATCCTGAATATCCTGCTGAAGACTATGAGTTATGGACACGGGTTATTAGTGTTTTAAAAGTTGATAATATACAAGAAGTTCTGTTAAAATATCGGGTTTCCGAAAAACAAGTAACAGCAAGTAAAGCTTGTCGGATTGCATCAAGTAACAATAAGATTCAACAAAAATTATTAAATTTTTTAACATCTGATATTTTTGAACAACAAAAACTGTTAAACTTGGGAAGCCCTTGTAAAAGAAAAGTTAAATTTTTAGGTATTCCTGTTGCGAAAATAAAGAGCACAGCGTCTCAAACAAAAATTTATCTGTTTGGAAAGATACCCTTGTTAAAAATTAATGCCGATAATGTATCCCCGTTTTCAAGTGCTTTATTAGAAGATGATTTGATTTTACAAGAATTACTTCCTATGCAAAATTTTTCATATATGCCAAACAGCGGAAATATTGGTGATATGTTAATCGCAACAGCAACAATGGATTGGTTTGATAAAAATAACCTGAAATGGCATCGTACAACAGAAGATGAATTTCCGGAAAATTTTGTTTACGGTGGCGGTGGTGCATGGCTAAAAGAATGGATTGGATATTTAAACCATGTTATGGATAAAATGAAACGTGCCAAGAAAGTGGTTATTTTGCCGTCTTCATTCAATGAAGTTCCCGAATTAATCAGTATATTAGATGAACGTTTTGTTGTTTTTTGCCGGGAAAAAAAATCATATGATTATTTAATGAGCCAAAACACAAAAGCAAAAATCATATTGAATCATGACATGGCTTTTCGATTGAGTGGTAAATTCAAGAAAAATTTAACACCACCAACTAAAAACTTAAAAAAGATGAGTAAAGTTTTGGACGAAAAGGTTGCTACTTTACCTCAAAATGTTCGTTTTTTTAGAAAAGATTCAGAGGCTGTTGGAAATAAACAAACGGATTTAGATTTATCTGATACGTTGGGATGGTTCAGCCCATATGAAGACAAAAAAAATATTGACTTTGCATCAAATACAATGTTAAAAGTTATTTCAAAGTTTGAAAAAGTAGAAACGGATAGATTACATGTAGGGATTGCATCAGCTTTATTAGGGAAAGAGGTCTATTTGCATGATAATTCGTATGGAAAAGTAAGCGGTGTTTTTAATCAAACACTTCATGTTATACCAAATGTTCAGCTTAAAAAATAAAGGAAATAAAAATGATTTTAACATATCATAATATCGGAAAAGGAAATAATAAAACCTATATTACTTTGGAAAGTTTTCAAAGACAAATACAAGATTTAAAAGACGCTAATTTTGAAGTCGTAAAATTTGAAGACTATAATCTCCATAATGCAAAACATGTTATATTGACTTTTGATGATGGTCGAAAGAATATTTTGGATATTTTGCCAATTTTACAGAAAAATAAATGGCCTTTTTATGTATTTTTAGTTGGAGATTTACTCGGTTCTTCTGATGAATTTTTATCAGAAGCAGATTTTGAAAAAATTACTAAAGCAGGGGGTATTTTAGGATGGCATACAAAATCACATCCAGATCTGACAACTTTAAACAGTCGAAAAATTAGACAAGAATTGCAAAATCCTTATGGGTTTAAATATTTGGCATATCCATATTGGAAAAGCAATGAAAAAGTTGTAAAAATAGCAAAAAAAATGGGATATACCTACGCCAGAAGTGGTAATGGCTTCGCACATCAAAAATTTGGTTGTTTTTCTTTGGATTCACAATTTATTCAAGAGCATACCAATGTGAAATATATTAACAATAGAATTGTAAAATTTTTGGATTGTTATATTCCTGTTAAAACGTGTAATTTTAAATGTCATTATTGTTATATTACTCAAAATAAATGGTGGGGTGAAAAATTACCGGAATTCAAATATTCACCGGAGTATATTTCAAAGGCATTGTCTAAGGAACGAATGGGTGGTATTTGTTTGGTTAATTTATGTGGTGGCGGAGAAACACTCTTACCTCCGGAAATGACAGACATCGTGCGTTGTTTATTGCAGGAAGGTCATTATGTTATGATTGTAACTAACTGTACTGTAACAAAACGTATCGATGAAATTTTATCTTTGGATAAAGAACTATTAAAAAGATTATTTTTCAAATGTTCTTTTCAATATCTTGAATTAAAACGAACAAAATTGATGGATCGTTTCTTTGATAATATTCGTAAAATAAAATCCAGTCCAGCCTCATTTACGGTGGAATTAACTGTTGTAGATGAATTGGTTCCCCATATTCAAGATATCAAAGATACTTGTATGAAGGAATTGGGTGCTTTATGCCATTTAACAATTGCCAGAGATGAAACAAAACCAACCATTCCCAGATTATCTGATTATTCAGAAGACGAATTTGCAAAAATTTGGAATGACTTTGATTCAGAAATGTTTCGCTTTAAGTTACCATTATTTGAAAAAAAGCGACATGAATTTTGTTATGCAGGGTGTTGGTCTTATCTTGTTAATTTTGAAAACGGAGATCTAAGTCCCTGTTATGGATGTTCTAAAATACAAAATATTTTTGAAGATGTAAGTAGTCCAATAAAATCATGTCCAGTGGGATGTCATTGTCCAAATCCGCATTGTTGGAATAACCATGCATTCTTGTGTTTTGGGGATATTATTGGTTTTAAAGCTCCAACTTTTGCCCAAATTCGAGATCGAGTCTGTAGTGATGGCAGTCATTGGTTAAAACCAGAATTTTTAGATATCTTCAACCAAAGATTGGATGAAAATAATCCTCATCTTTCTGAAAAGGAAATGAGACAAATTGAAAAGGATTACAATAAGAAACCTTTTAAATATTATAAATATAAATTCTTATCAAAAATTACTTTAGGTAAAATAAGAAAAAAATACAAGAAAAAATTAAAGAATATTAAATAGGTGTATTTGTATTGACTTAGAGAGAAAAAGAGGCCGAAAATGAAAAAATAAAAATTAATTTTGCCGATATGTCTACTGAATTAAAAAATGAAGAAAACTTATATTCAAAAATACTTAAAATACTAAAAAATCGCTATGATATTGAAATTTCTGACAAGCCTGATTTTCTATTTTTTTCATGTTTTGGTGCTGAAAATCTCAAGTATTATGATTGTGTAAAAATATTCATTACTGGAGAGAATGTTCTTCCTAATTTTAATCTTTGTGATTATGCTTGCGCTTTTGATGATATATCGTTTGGGGATAGATATTTCCGTAAAAGATATTATTTCCCAGAAAAAGCTATCCAAGACAGAAGTTTTATAACACCAGATATGGCAAATCGTAAATTCTGTAATTTTATCTATTCAAATAGCAATAATGGTGAAGGAAGTATTCTTCGACAGGAATTTTGTAAAAAGCTAATGGAATATAAACATGTTGATTGCCCAGGCAAAATACTCAATAATATGTCTGCAGATGATTTGGAGCCTAGAAATGGTGATTGGATAAATAGC
This sequence comes from Alphaproteobacteria bacterium, assembly GCA_017559525.1. Lineage (GTDB taxonomy): Bacteria > Pseudomonadota > Alphaproteobacteria > CAAHEQ01 > UBA3637 > UBA7488. Next base: position 118,268 of record JAFYRI010000007.1, read on the forward strand.
AAAATAAAATTTTTGAATAAATATAAGTTTACAATCGCATTTGAAAATTCATCATCTAATGGTTATACAACGGAAAAATTATACCATCCTATTCTTGCCGGCTCGGTTCCTATATATTGGGGGAATCCAGATGTATTGCGAGATTTTAATCCAAAAGCTTTTATTAATGCGAATGATTTTAATAATGATTTTGATGCTATTGTTGAGTATGTAAAAGAACTTGACTCAAATGATGAAAAATATCTTGCCATGTTACAAGAAAGTCCAATGCGGGAAGATTTTGATTTTGATCAAGATAAAAAATTTGCTCAATGGATTTATCATATCATTGAAAAGGGTAATAAACCTTTTGTGAAAGATCCATTGAATTTTGATATGTCTCGTAGATTAAAAATAGATTTAGATCTTTCTTATGAACAAATAAAAAACAAACAAAAATATTCTTCTTTTAAAAAACGTCTATTTTCCATTGACAAAACATCAAAGAAAAATAAAATAATTGTGAGATTTTTAGGATTAAAATTATCATTAAAAAAGAAGCATGCTTAAATTATAACGTATAACAGGGGCGGTTTCCCGCCCCTTTGATTTACTCTTTGGGATATTTATTTTTAATCTCGGTAATTTTTTCTTGCCACAAATTTGTGCCATTGACTTTATCCCAATAAATCATATCCAATTGATCGGGAATACTTGGATATTCCGCAATACGTTTATCCACATACGTTGGTTCCGGTGCAGCAGGTTCTTCGCCTTTAAAGTATCTCTTATTATCATAACCATAAACAATTTCTCTGTCTGTTTTTAATGTTAACCCCAATGATTTTGCAACTTTTTCACTAGGTGTTGAACATCCAATAGTTCCGTCTGGTAGTAATTCATAATATGTCATTATATTTCTCCTTGTGCATAAATAAATCTGAAATGAGTTAATGCTCCACCCGCAGTATAGTTATATGTGATGATGTCATTTTTTTTGACTGGTATCCATGTGCTGGCCGATGTTCCATTTGTATAGACATTCATACATGCCATGTAATCACAAGTATATTTATCTGTTCCATTTACAAAAAATTGTATCCCTTGTGCGCCTGTTGTCATTTTTGTTAAAATCATATATCCATTTGCCGGTGCTGTATAAGTGCTGTTGGACGCCCCCAACGTTAAATCAATATATTCTTTGCTTGGCATTGCAAAATAAGCAATCTGTTCTTTCCCCATTTCAGACAAATTATCTAAATCTTGAGAGGCTTTACTGTTCAGTGTTTCTTTGGCTTCATCGGCTTTTTGCGTAGCAATTTGGGCTTGTTCCGAGGCTATTTGTGCCGAATCAAAAGCAATCTGCGACTTTTCAACAGCCGTTGCACAAGCAGATTCTGCTGTTTCTTTATAACCACGCAAAGTGCTTTCCAATTCATTGACTTTCACTGCCGAATTTTCCAGATTTGTCCCATCACTATTCCAGACAATGGCTCGACCAGCCGATGGTGTCGGAAGCGTCAAATCCACATCCGTATCGGTAGCATAAGGAGGTAAAATCATAGATCGGTTGATACTGTCAGCGACTTGTTGCAAACATGCCGTTTGGTAATCAAACTCATCATTTAACACATTGGCACGTAAAGCCCCTCCTTCTTGAAAATCGCTTGTACGTTCAATGGAAAGGTCTCGTGTGATTGTGATTACGGTGTTGACCATTGGTGGTGTTATAAATGTAATACACCCTCCGTTTGTGTTTTTTACACCTGAAACAGCATAAGTATCTTTATTTTGTAATACGTTATTTAAATATACTTGAATATCCGTATTTGAAAAGATAACAAATGGAAACTCATATGTTGTGAGTGTTCCGTTTGCTATATATTGAATACGGGGTTTGACTCCATGAAGTTTGATATGTGACATTATTGTTTCCTTTATAAAAAAAGAGCTCAGTATTTACTGAGCTCTTATGATTAGTCTATTTAAGCAAAAAGGCACAAGATATACTTGTGCTTCTTACTTAAATAGGAATATAACACAAAATTTTTCAAATGTCAAGGAAAATATTCATAAATATTATTGTTTTTTTATACATTATATTTAAATATATGAAAAAAGACTTCATTGTTATCCTTTTTGTTATAATAATTGATAATTTAAATTTACTGCTTTTTAGGGTTGTATAAGTTGGGATATATACTTAATTATTATTTTATATATTTTAAATAAGAAAAATATTGACAAATAAAATATTTTATGATAGAATGCTTTGAAAAAATCAGAAAAGGAGTGGAGTATGGCAAAAATTTCGGTAATTATACCTGTATACAATGCAGAAGAATTTTTACCTGAGTGTTTAGATAGTGTGTTAGATCAAACACATAAAAATTTTGAAATTATTTGTGTAAATGATGGATCAACTGATAATTCATTGTCTGTTTTAAATGCGTATGCAAAAATGGATAAACGTATTAAGGTTTATACCCAAGAAAATCAAGGTCAATCCTCAGCACGTAATAAAGGATTAGATGTTGCAAAAGGGCGATATATTTTCTTTTTAGATTCAGATGATTTTATTCATCCTCAAACATTAGAAGCCACTCATTATCATGCACAAAAGAATAAAACTGAATTGACAGCATTTTTATATGAAAAAGAAGAAAAAGCTGGTGATTTTAAGGATATGCAGTTCGAAACATATGATATTAAACGATTACCTAATTTAGTTAGATGTAATTTAATGGCTTATACAGATAAAAATGCAAAGCCACGTGTTTCTCGTGTGGTAACAACAATGTTGTTTCATCGTAATATTTTTAAAAATTTACGTTTTAAACCAGGTATGTATTATGAAGACACTCAATTGCTATTAACAATTTTAAAAGATAATGTTATGTCAACATTGTTGCCAATACCATTTTATAAGTATCGGATGAATGCAACATCAACTACAAATCAAAAATTTACGGAAAAACATTTAAAAAGTTATCATACATTATTAAGCGATTTAAGAAAACAATATTCTCATGCACCATATCGTAGAAAATTGGATTTTTTAATTAAAACATTAGTTGAACCGGTGTGTCAAACTTCAGTAAAACGTGTAATGGATATGTCTTTAAAGGAAAAACGTAAAATGATTTTTCCGTTATATCAAATGATTTCAGAGATGCGTAGAGAAGGAGCAATTTCTCCTAAAGAAGATGAAAAATTAAAAAACTTAACATCTAATTTAATTGAACGAATTAAAAAGGATTTATTAAAACAAAAGAAAAGACGTATACTTCGTTTAAATCCTATAAAAACTAGAAAGATTACATCTTCTCAGGTGAAAAAAATTCGTTTTAAAGATGTTCGAGGATTATATTATTGCTAACACTCTTGACTTTAGAGATTAATTAGATTATTAACGACAACTCAATGAAGTATTTTTTCTAGGAGAATATAATGAAGCCAATATTATCAGCTATGCTTTCTGTTTCTGGTTTGACATTGACCGATAATGAAAAATATATGTTAGAAGAATCAAATCCCATTGGTGTAACAATTTTTAAACGTAATATTTCCAATTGGGATCAAGTCGCAGCCTTAACACAGTCAATTAAAACTGTTATTGGACGCGATAATGTCTTAATTGCGGTTGATCAAGAAGGAGGATGCACTTCCAGATTTGAACCACCATTAACAGATAGAATATTCGTTTCTCAATATAGTATTGGTTCTTTATCTTTAGATGAATGTAAACGAATGGCAGAATTGCAAGCGCAATTAATATCACAAGATTTATTGCGTGCTGGGGTTAATTTAAATTATTCTCCTTGTTTAGATATTCGTTATGATATTACAGCTCCTGTTTTACGTAATAGATGTTTTTCCGAAGATAAACATATTGTTGCCGAATGCGGTAAAATTATGATTGAAACCTATAAAGGTAATGGAATCATTCCTTGTATGAAGCATTTACCAGGTCATGGTCGTGTTGTGGTTGATCCTCATTTCTTATTACCTGCATTGAATGAAACAGTTGATGAATTGGCGGATGATTTTTATCCTTTTCAACAAAATGCAACAATTTGTCCTATGGGGATGACAGCCCATATTTTGATACCAAATGTTGATGAAAAGTGGCCTGTAACACAATCTAAAAAGGGAATTCAACAATTAATACGTGATAAGATTGGATACGATGGCTTTTTAATTAGTGATGGTATTGAGATGCGAGCCTTGAATGGTTCATTGTATGAAAATACAAAATATGCATTAGAAGCTGGATGCGATGCAGTTTGTTTTTGTCGAGGAACAGAAACTGGAATGCGTGAAGTTATTGATGCCTCTCATCCATTAACGGATAAAGCGTATGAGCGTTTAGAGCGCTGTTTTGCTGTTTTAAGAAATACTTGCCAATATACATCAACATATTCGGCTCAAAAATATGAAGAATTAAGAACAAAGATAAAACAATCTACGGGTGATTATGATGCTGTAGAAGTTTTAAACAAAGAAAATCAAACCAATGTCATATTGACAAGCAAAAAAAAAATAATCACACAAGAGATGAAAACATTTGAACCAGAATTTGAAAATTGTAAGTGTTAAAATATAATAAAATTTTAATATAATTATGTATAAAGAATATATTGCCGGATAAAATATAAGAATATCCGGCAAATTTATTTGTGAAGAATAATTACAAAACAAAGTATAGAGTTACTAAAATTTTTGCAAACAAAAAGATATCTTTTTAAAAAATATATAAGAATTCAATATGTTATATTTGTTTTGAAGCCTTTGATATCCTGCTATAATTGTTTTTATATATGACGAAGAAATTAGTTGTTTAAATTAATATTGGTGTATTATGTTAAATATTTTATTAAAATTTTACATATTTTGATTTTTATGATATAATATTAGTATTGAGTTTTTTTTTAGGAGTATGGCATGTCTCAGGATAAAAAAGAATTTTCATTGGAATTATTGAAACGCGCCAAAAAAGAGTTTTTTTTGTCAAAAGGTATTCAATCTCCTTTCTCAGAAAATTTAGAGGAAGGGGACAAAGAACGACTGATGAAATTTCACAATTATATTAAAGAGCGTGTAAAAAAGATGTTTACTCCGATGACAGATGAGGGTGTTATCAGAAATTTACCTGAAGATTTTTTTGATAAATTTGAATTTTGTTATGATAGTACCAATGTACCAAATGCTTGTACATTTCCTGAATTTTTAGATGGTAAGGCGACAGTTGTTATAACGCAAGGATTGATTGACTTGTGTGAAAATGAAGATGAGTTAATGTCTGTTGTTGGTCATGAAGTGGGACATCAACTGCATAAAATATTTAAACCATATAAAGAGAATAATGTGCCCGAAGAAGCTTGGTGTGATATTATATCTATGGCACATATGTCAAATGCGAATTACCATCCCAGATATATGGTTAATATATTAAATAAAATATGTGACTGGTCAAGAAAGCATATTCCTACTCCAAAATATAAATTGTCAGATATAGAACAGATTATTCAAGATATTTATGATCCTCATCCAGAATATGTGGAACGCGAAACGATGGGAGAATTAGTAACCGAGGCAAAAAGTCACAAATACCAAAATATAGGAGATATTCCATTAAATCGAGAAATTATAAATTTGTCGGATTTATCATCGTTAAAAGGGGTTTTGACGATTGAAACGGATGGACCTTTATTTCAATCTGGAAATGATAATGCTACTCAATCAGTTGCAGAAATGAAACGTATTTTAGATATATTGAGATCAGAGCAAGTTCTTTTAGGAAGCGATAAATATAGATTTGATAATAATATTTGGACTTTAATTTTGCATAATTATATATATGGTAAAGGAAATGAGTGGAATGTAGAATTAGTGACTCCAGAAACAGCGCAAAATTATACTTTTACCAGCAATGTTTTAAATGATGTGTATTGGACAAAATTAAAAATATTGAATAATGCGGTACAAACTACTCCTATAATTAACACATTATGGACGGAAATCGCCCATACATTAACTAAACATAATCCAGTTGTTGATGAATTGGGTTCTGTGTCTTGTTCCGTGATGAATTATTTTTTATCGAAATCTCATATACCATTGCATTCCCCAGAGTATTATGCGTATGAAACAGAACGTGAAAAAATGTTGCCAAGAGAAATTGTTGAAACTAGAAAAATAATAAAGGATATAATTGAAAATCCTAGTACTGCTATTCCGAAATTTTTATCTGGCAAAAGTACAGAAAATGAAAACGCGATAAATAACACTATCAGAATATTACAATGCATGATACCATTTGATAAAAAAATAGGATATTTATCTGTTCAAAATGCTGAATATTTGTTATGCCCCGTTATTGATATGACGAATGGAAAAGAAAATCCTTTTTCTAAATTTGTTAGTGAAATGGAAAAATATGAAACGCAATCAACAAAAGATTCTGATACCGCTCGTCGCTTTGAATATCTTAAAAATTTAATTTATACTATTGGGTATTATGATACAAGCATCCATAAAGTTAATGAACCTATTTTGAATCTTTTGGATGGAAGAGAAGAAGTATATGAATTTGAAGGATTAAGTAGTAAAGATGTAAGTGAAATATCTCAGGCTTTTTTCTCTTTTCGAAGTCCTATTTCTTGCAGAACAGGGTTATATGATGTTAAAACTAAAAATGTGATAAAAGAAAATCATAGCTTTTATCGCTATCCAAGTAATAAGATTTCTGAGCCGTGTCAAGAGTATAAAATAATATCTCATATTTCTTATTTAGCTACCCATTATGAACATCGTTCTACTACGGAGTGGGGATTATCAGAATTATATGATTTAAAAACATCTTATTTAAATGCTCAGATGCATTATAAGCTTAAAGATATATTTCAATCTTTTAAAACCGATAAAGTAGATGCTCAAGAAGCAAAAAATTTGATACAGTTTTATCAACATTACATGAAACCAGCATTAGAAAGGGACAAAATAATCACTCTTGATGAAAAAATTCCATTAGGTATAGATGGTATGCATTGGACATATCACATTGGATCTAACAGAGAGCGTCCAATATCATCGAAGATTGCCGCAATGTATAAGGGGCGTTCTGATGAATATTTATTTGACTATTTTGACAATCGAGATGCATATTTGGATATATATGAGAATATGTCCCTTAAATATATCAAATTATTAAGAGAGGGCCTTAAAAATCCTGAAATTGCTCAAGTATTTGTTGATTATTTCAAAGATTCAAAGGGATACCAAGGTGGATTATTAATCCTTGGTGCGAATGAACCCCATAGATGTGGTGGTTATCTAAATGTGAAGTCAAATTTTTGGGAATGTGCTCCAGAAGTTCTTTCTCTGATAAATAATGAGCCATATTTATCGGCATTTGATGAACATGCAAAAATATCTTTTTATTCGGATTCCATCTCTATGAAGGGACTACAAAATATCTATGTTTCTGCACCAAATTTGTGTGCCCGTATATATGGTTTGTATGAAGAAGATGAAAAAGGTAATCGAACTTATGTAGATCTTCCAGTTCAATCTTTCGAAGAACTAAAAAAAATGAAAAGAATTATAGAGGGGAACCCTTTTTCTGATTGGAGACAAGAAGACCGACTAAATATTCTTAGAATTGCTCATAATCAGTATTTGAAAGAAGGACATTCGGATGTTTCAATGGATTTTTCATTGCCATTGTTTGACAATGAAATATTATCTATATCTTCTAATAAGGCTTATAACCCGTTAGTGGGTGGTTCTGATATAACTAAGGATAAAGAACTTTATGACGCCTATATGCGAAATTTGAATAATTTAGAAAATTGGCCCGCTTCTTGTACTGATTGTATTAAATTAATCGCTCAGCATGGTGGATATGCGACTTTAGACAACCATTCTAATTCTTCTATTTTAGCGGATGTTGCACCCCCTGTATTGTTTCAGGCATATCATCAAAAGCTTTTAGAAGCTACAAGTTATGATGAAAAAGTAAATATTTTATCGAACAGTATAAGACAATATGAACAATATGGTCAAAAATTCGAAATCTGGGGATTATCAAAAAATACAACAGAACAAATTTTGTCTGTAAAGGGAGATAGTATCTGGAATGGCTCTATTGATGATAATCTGCGTTTGTACCAATGGTTGTCAAAACATATGGCATTGGAAAATATTACATTAAGAACGGAAATTGTACAACATCTTATTACTCAGTTAGAAAAAACGCCTGTTGAAAAGAAAGAGGAATATTCTTTCATGTTACTGGAAATAAAATCAAGGGTGCCATCTCCAGCACAAAGGGATGTTTTGATGAATATGTGGATTCAATCAGTGGGGCAATTGGTTGGTGGAAAGGATGATATGACTAGTGGGTACATAGAAAAGGTACTCCCATACAAAAGAAAACTATTTAATGAACAAGATGAAACATCAGCGATAGAAGAATCTTATTCGGTGATACCTATGGATATTCAATCAGAATTAAGCCGAAAATTACAAGATCATCTTGTAACACAACCACAATTATCACATTTATTAGAGCCGAAACAATATCAAGGTAAATTTGCAGATTCTAAAAAATCAAAAATTGGTGGATCTTTGACCAAAATATTGAATTTTTCCGGACCATCTGGTATCAAATCGTTAATAGAGTGTTTATTAAATGGTGTGACACCTGAACGCGTACAAGAACTGAATAAAAATTTGAGTAAGGATATAGAGCATATTTTTTCACATCAAAATTATAATTATAATGATATTAATGACTATGAAAATAGAAAGAAAGGAGTAAAAGAAATATCTGTTAGCCAAGATGTTATACAGAATATGTATGATGAGTTTTGGTCAAAAAGCATTGAATTTCGTATTGTATTTTTAGCCGATGCATTTAAACGTGCTTACAATAATAAAGAGCGCTTTGAAAATATGATGTCTCGGATTTTGCCAAATGATATGGAAAATCGTGATATTTTCTATACGGGATTAAAAAATTATGCCACGGCTGTTCATCAAGGAGAAATGTATCGAGCAGAGATATTATTGCTTGGATGTTTAGCAGCCGCTCCTAGAAAAGAAGACGGTGAGATGAATATGGGAGAGTCTATTCGTAAATTTCTTGAATCACAAGGTGCAGCAGGTATCAAAGTTGGTCAGTTCTTATGTGCCCATTCTGCAGTTCCATCTGAAATCAGAGAAGAATTAAAGCAATTAACGAATAATGCTACACCTCCATCTCGTAACGATGTCTTTAAAATTATTGAAACTAACCATCCAGAGTTGATGGACTTAATTATGAAAAAAGGTGGCCTTGGAAAATGTTTGGGAGCAGCTAGTCACTATTTAACATACGAGATGGGTGAACATGAAGTATTGTCTGTTTCACGTCCTGAATCCGGGGCTAAAGCAGAAGAGGTTTATCAACGCTTAATTAAAGGGGTTGGAAGAACATTAGAAGAAAAACCAGAACATGCTCATATGTTGCATATTATCCGTGATGCAGTTGTACAAGCATATAGCATGAATGATGTTGAATTAAATGCTAATATTGGATATGAACAAGCTGTTTTAGCAACACGTTTGTATGATGATGTTGAAATGGAAGTTGACGGTCATCATTTTGTCTTTAAAACAATGCCATGGAAAGAGCCCAATGAAGAAACAGGCCCTTATCATGTCCGAGTAAAAGATGGAGAGTACGAATACTCTCAAAGCTTTAAAATTATGGAAAAAGCAGAGGGTATTAATTATGATGAAATTCAAGATCCGGCATATAAAACAGCGGTTGCCAAGGCTAATTTCCTGTTGAATTTAAGAACTATTGTTGCAGGAAGTGTATTTGATGATGATCGTCACGTTGGTCAATTAAAGGTGGAACGAATGGGGGATGCTCAGACCAGAATAAACCTTTTTGATACAGGTTCTATGTCAACGGAACCGCCAACTGCTGAAGAATTAAATTCATTCGGGAAAACAATTTACCTGACATATCGGGCATTAAGTGAATTACAATCAAATAAAAGTGTTAAAGAAAAACAAAAAGCATTGAAAACACTTTTTCCAAATACACCATCTGTGGATAGATTATTTAAAGATGGAAATTCGAACGAGCCGAATAATTTACTGTTTGATAGTTTTAATATGGCAATCGATACGTTGAGAACAGAAAATAGTGCACCATTGTATATTTCAAAGGTAGAACGTGCGTTGGCAAACTTAACACACTTTTCAAAAGATATTCCAAGTGACGAAGTTTTACCATTGTTTTATAAACTTTTTGATAAAACAAGCCAGATACACCCCGAAATTAAGAAGGGAATTGAAGAAAGCGCTTCCTCAGTAGAAAAGTCAATGCTAGATTTTGTTTTGCCACAAGGAAGATTTAATTCAGATTTAGTTTTAAAATCTGAAACAGTTCAAGAAAATACTATTCATATTCGCCCCATTGAAGATTTAGGAGTTTGGACAAAACGATCAATTTCAACGGGAACAATGGAAGGGGATACAGTAGTTACTTCGCCAATAGTGTCGTCACATTCTGAAAATATGAATAAAACACTTGAAAATTTATCAGTACCTCAGCAAGATGGAGTCCAGATTTCTTTTGGTGAAAAAAATGTATCTCTGATTGATGCAGTGGATACATTATTAAATACAAAATTTGAAAGTCAAGAGGAACAAAAAGAATACGAAAAAACAATTGGTCAAATTTGTGCTAAAGATGATGATGTTGATATAATGACACATTTAAATACGTGTTTTGATAATATTAAATCACCAACTGTTAAACAAAAAATTAATAATAATATTCAACGTGTTATGAAGTCTTTTTTGCATGAGGTACAAAAAAACAAAACGAGCGAAAATATTGCGAATGACATTGTTCAATATCTTTGTAAGAAAGGATTATCTCAACCGATGTTGGATGCTCTTATACCAAAAAAATCTATAAAAAATATGCTGATACGTGGATGCTTTGTCGGTGGAAAATTAAATCTCTTTTCGGGCCGAGCGGCTTCTGTAATAAATGGTAAAATTAAAAATGTAACCAATCAGGCTTTCAATGCTGTTGAACAAATGCGAAATATTTTATCTGCAGATGTGAAAATGCTCGCTCCAAAACCACGGCTTCCAGAGAGGGGGCAATATAATTTCAAAACTGGAGAACGAATAGAGAAATTCAGTAATGATGTTCTTCAAGTGGTAGTTGATAGTTATAAGGGGTCAAAACGATAGGAGGCACTAAAAATCTACTAGGTTAAAAGTCCAATAAATTTGTTTGGAAAAAATAATTATAAAATAGGGCTTCTAAAATACCTATAATAAGTGATAACAAGTATATCTTGCTTTAATTGAATAATTATCGTGACAAATGGCGTTTTCTCAGGAAATTTAATTTGTTTTCTGTATTTTGTTCATTTCCCACAGTATTACTACAGCGCTTAAAATAATCACGATATGTTGTATTTTTTGTTTTTTGTGTATTTTCCATAATATTATCGCGACTTAAAAATTCACCATACGTTGTATTTTCTGTTTTTTGCAAATCAATTTTACTTTCTTGTGTAGATTGAGATTGTTGTTTACCAAAATATGAAATTGTCACGTGTTGTTTATCCAAAACATCCAAATATTGTTTGAATTGTTCAGCTCGTTCTTGTCGTTGGCTTTGGGACGCTTGAGCATAAGGTACTGGCGTAGAACGCATTTCTTTCCATTTTTGAACATTTTGTTCTAGCATCTCAAGATTTGGAATAACACCCCCAAACACAGATCCATTATCTCGTTGAATAAGTGAAATTGAACCGCTGCGTCTTAAAATATCCAAAAATTCTTGAGGGCGTACATCGGAATCAATCATGCGTGCTCGAATAAAGGTACCAGATAATTGAGGAACAATACCACTGATTCCCGTGCGCCCTTTTGTATCAAAAACAGCATTACGCCCTTCATAAGATGATGGTACGCGATCCAATTTATTAAAACTGCCAAAGAACAAAGCCGTATCTTTAGGGGACAGAACGGTTAATCTGTCATCTATACAGTGCTCTTTCGGTTGATTATCCGTTGTGGTCTCTCCCTCTAATCCATGAACAAAAAATCCATAATGATGATATAAAGCATCTACAGAAAAAACAGCTATATTTTTATCATCACACTCTTGTAAAAGTGTTTTGAATTCTTTGGAAACTTGGTTGATTGATTCTATACGATGTTTGCGATATTCAGACGTATTATAAAGACAACGAATGGTGTCGCAACCGTTAATATTGACTCTCTCCAAATTTTTGATACAATCTAATGAACTATCTGCATATTGTTTTAACATATTAGAATCTACCTTTATTAAAGCAGAAAAAGATTGTTCAAGCCGTTTTAAAACAGATTGTGTCCGATTATCTTTTATAACATCTTCAACCTTAAATGGTTCATTTTTATTTGACATATTTTGAGAAACAGCTCTAGACGTTAACACATACTCAGTCAATAATTGTTCTAAGTTTTTTATCCCTTGAAAAACAATATTTTCTTCATTAGTTAAGGTTCCACTATCCTTTTTTTGTTGAAAACCAGCTAAAACCTTTTCATATTCAGATTTCAATTTTGAATCTTTTTTCAACATATAAAATCGAGCGTTCATTTCCACCTCATCACGAGACAGTGAATCATTTTGTGTGTTTATATCGTCAGCTCCTGCATATCCCAAATTAACAAAGCACAAGCTGGCAGAAATACAATCCGGTCGTTCATGTTTCAAATATTCTCTTAAAACGTTAAATGTTTGAAAGTTATTGTTTTCTCCAGCATTCCAGCCGGAATCTCCAATCCACTGAGCGTTATCATCAGAAACAACTCGTTTTTTTTCTGTTAAATAACGTTGTTCATAGTTGGAACGTTCCTCTGAAGATTTTAAACACTTCCCCATCACCATGTGCATATCAATAGGAATGTTTTTTGTACTATTTAATGCACACCCCATAACCAATCCACCATGATCACAATAAAATGGCAGATTGTTTTTAACATCATCTGGAACATCGACTAAAGGAGCACGCCAAGATGTGCCAGTCCCTCGGACGTTACCTACATCACTTTGAAAAAAGTTAATGGCATCGTATGAGCTGTAAACATCCGAAAAATATGTTTCTGTATCCACAAATGCTAATATAGGACGGTATTCGGATACAAATTCTTGATTAGATTTTTTATCAGATGAATTCATATGAATTGCTCCTCTAAAAGGTTCTGTCTCCTTATATTATACACCGTTTTGGGAAAAAAGTCAATTTTATTGAATTGTGTCATTAATTATTTTTATTAAAAATATTATAAAATCTGCTAATCTTTTGTTAGTGCATATGATTGGTGTAAAGATAGTATTATTTTGAAAAAATAGATGTTAGAACGTTATAAAATTGAAAATATCTCATGTAAAAGCATTTAATTAACATATTGATAACAAAATGTTTTATTTTGTATTGTTGTCAAAATTCTGTTTGTGTGATATAATAATAAGAGAAATTATTGTAGGAGTGAGATATGAGTAATACAATGGATGATATTCTTGTTAAGTACAATCCCCAAGGTAAGAAGATTGGAGGAAGTCGATGGAATTTGACAGATTTCAACGAGCTAACAGCACGACTATTGGAAACCGTCGAAGATAGAAAAAATGAAATAACATTACCCATGAGTGAGTTTTTAAAGTTGCAATCAAGTGAATTATCAGAAAAAGATCAAAAAATACAAAAAGTATTTGGTTATTTATATGAATTAAATTCGAAAGATCCTCCTATTTTTGGCGAATTTTCGAAAGGTAATAAGCCTGTGCTTATTAATTGTGTTGATATGCCTACGGGAGGAGAAGATACTTGTGGGACGTTTACTCCAAACACCAATGAAATTCGTTTTAATGATATTCACAATGTAGATGAATTGAAATTGTTCCTTATCTTAGCTCATGAAATGAAACATGCTGAACAATCTCAGGGGGTATCAAAAAATAATCTGAATTCCTATCAACAGCATCAGTTAGGATTTTTAGATGAGGTACAAGCGTATGGTTTTGAAGATAGAGTTTATTATTCGTTAGGAAAGTCTCATCCTTTATTAAAAGAAAAAATGAAAAATAAGGTGAACCAGTTTTTTTATTCACTTTTAGCAGATGAGTATCAAGCTTGTAAAACAACTGAAGAAGCTGAAAGAATATCAACATTAAAAAAGATGAAAGAATTTTTTTCACCTAAATTAAAATATCTTTATGAAACATATAAAGATGATTATGATTTTCATTATCCAATAGGTAATAGCGATGAAGGATTAAAATCTCTTCCGAAAAGCTATGGTTTTTCAGAAGAAGGGGAAAAAGAGATTATTCAATGTTTAAATTATCTGGTACCTAGGGAGGGGCGAACACCAGAAGCTCAAATGTTGCAAGCAATTAAGAATGATGATTTTAATAAAGCAGCTTCTTTGATAGATCAAAAAGATAAAACAGGTCAATATGTAATTTCGGATAATCAATATGATCTTTTGATACTAGATTGTTTGAAAAAAACACCATTATTGGATGTATTGCAAACATCAGAACGTTTGAATAAAAAATCTATATTGAATGGTATGTCCCATATGATAGTTGATTTGGAAGCAAGAAATGATGCTGATCAAGGTGAAATGGAAAATATACCTAAAGAAAATATCAATAAATGTTTTAATTTTTTAATTTCAAGAAAGGATGAAAAGGGTATTCCTCTAGTTTCAAAGGCTGATGTAAAAGAGATATGTGATAAGATGGGATTTTTTAATGCATCTGAAACAAAAAGGTCACCTGAAGCTCAAACATTAATGCATCTTATGAAAGATTATGTTAGAGATACAGAGGAGCCAGTGCGCCAGACAAATACGGTTGAGACAACAATGCATTCTCAAACAGATATAGTTGAGGCACCAAGGATTCCTCAAACAAATACGGCCGGTACATCAACGAATGATATTGAGAAAATGATGCAAGCTTTTTTTGCTAAAAATCGTTCAAAGCGTCCTCAAACAAATACAGTTGAGGCACCAGAGCCTCCTCAAATAAATATGGCAGATGCATCAACGAATGATATTGAGAATATACTGAGATCCGTTCGTCCAACGAATATAGGTGAGGCATCAAAGCGTCCTCAAACAAATACAGTTGAGGCACCAAGGATTCCTCAAACAAATACGGCCGGTACATCAACGAATGATATTGAGAAAATGCTGAGATCCGTTCGTCCAACGAATATAGGTGATGCATCAAAGCGTCCAACAAATACAGTTGAGGCACCAAAGCGTCCTCAAATAAATATGGCAGATGCATCAACGAATGATATTGAGAATATACTGAGATCCGTTCGTCCAACGAATATAGGTGATGCATCAAAGCGTCTAACAAATACAGTTGAGACAGCAACGCATTCTCAAACAGATACAGTTGAGGCACCAAGGATTCCTCAAACAAATACGGCCGGTACATCAACAAATGATATTGAGAAAATGATGCAAGCTTTTTTTGCTAAAAATCGTTCAAAATAGAAAGATTGAATGGTATGTGAGTGGAATAAATTATTCGTGAAAGTGTTATTGTCTTTCAGAATAAGTTTTTTTATTCCAAATGTTTTGTAGAGCTTGGTATGTGGTTGGGGCAATTTTTTCAATTGAAGGTAAATTATCTTTATCAAAAAATAGCATTTTAGAACACTTAGAGGGCTCTAAATTTTGAACTGTACCATTGAATTTTTTTACAATAAAGTAAAAATCCATTCGCTTGTTTTCACCGACCAAATTATGAACAATATGTGCAAACTCAACGTCTTCGATATCTACATCAATTCCAAGCTCTTCTTTAGCTTCACGAACAACTGCTTGTGTTGCCGTTTCATCGGATTCTATGTGTCCTGCAGGAAGTACCCACCAACCATCTTTGAAATAACCATCAGTCCTATAAAATAATAAGAATTTGTTGTCTTGTTTTATAATAAAACTAACGCTGGCATTAAATTTGACTCTTTCAGACATATTATACTCCTTTTTCTATAAGGCATATATCAAAATATGATAGAAAAGTAAAGTTAATTATCAAGATATTAGTTGAAATAAAATTTAATTTAGGAATAATATTCATTTAAGAGATTTATACAATAATTTTGAAAATTAGTTAAATGTCTTAAAATCTTTAAAAGTTCGATAAATCCAATCGGGCAAATGTCATAAAAACCCCCAAAATCCGTTCGGAAAAAATATTTATTGTTTTTCGTGTTGTAAAATTATCCAAAATTACACCTTCCGCTAAAGTAAATTAACGGATTGTAATCATTGACTATTATTGTATACTCTACCGAATATTTCTTCTATTATGCAATAATGAAAGCAAGGTTGTTGTTTTTGTAGAGGTCGCTGTTCTATTTTGTTTTGTATTCAATACTGGCTTCTGAATCATTGTTTCCTTAGGCATATCTGTATGAATAGTCTCTTTTTTTATCGTTTCATTTTTTGAGGATAATTTCTGTAAGACTTCTTTAATCTTACCTGTTTTTCTTTTAGAATTTTTTTCTTTTAATACATTAATTTTATTACGTATAGAATAGAAAAGTTTGGAAAAGACAGTTATATTAGTATTTTTATATTTTATTTTTCCTTTGAGTATAGGAATGTTCTTTAACGAGGAAAGGCGATAACAGTTTGAACAATCAAAGTCGCCCCCAACAGATTGAGGAGCTCCCTCTAAAGAGGTAAGGTTATCACAGTCCGAACAATCAAAGTCGCCCCCAACATATTGAGGAGCTCCCTCTAAAGAGGAAAGGAAATAACAGTTTGAACAATCAAAGTCGCCCCCAACAGATTGAGGAGCTCCCTTTAAAGAGGAAAGGTTACTACAGTTCGAACAATCAAAGTCGCCCCCAACAGATTGAGGAGCTCCCTCTAAAGAGGAAAGGAAATAACAGTTTGAACAATCAAAGTCGCCCCCAACAGATTGAGGAGCTCCCTTTAAAGAGGAAAGGTTACTACATCTCGAACAATCAAAGTCGCCCCCAACAGATTGAGGTGCATTTTTTAAAGATTTTAAATTGGAACATCCGGAACACTTAAAGGATCCTTCAACTTTGATTTTGGAAAAACATGCTGGCAATTCTTCAAAATTATATCCTGATACATCCAAGTCACCTTTGATGACTAATCCTTCGGGTAAATTATTAATATCATAATACTGATTATTTAAGTGTATTAAGGGTGTGTTTGTAGTTATAATTTTTCCCCCAACAGATTGAGGTGCATTTTTTAAAGATTTTAAATTGTAACATCCGGAACAGTTAAAGGATCCTTTAACTTTGATTTTGGAAAAACATGCTGGCAATTCTTCAAAATTATATCCTGATACATCCAAGTCACCTTTGATGACTAATCCTTCGGGCAGATTGAATAAGTCGTAGTATTCCCCATCTAGATATAGTAATCCCGTATTTTTTAAATCAGCTTTTATTTTGAATTTTTTTTCTCTGATAAAGGTTTGTACCGCTTGTAAATACTTAACAACAGGAGCTTTATTTTCTTTTCCCTTACATTGATGCATTTCTTCGGTGTCATTATTCATACGAACTTCAAAGGTAACATGTGGTTCTCCTTTTTTATCCCGCAAGGAATAAATTTTTGTTGTTCCAGCTTTAACGTCCGAGTCATATCCACCACTGCCGACACAGTGCCCCATTTTAGAGGATTCATAATCCAAAGCCTCAGGCGTTAATAATCTGTATGCTTTTAATCCATCTGGTAAATCCATTAAAAATTCAGTGCCTTCCAATGCTTTTTTTAAGTCAGCTTCTTTTTGAGCTTCTTGAGCGGCACGTTCTGCTATTTCCTGATGCCATTTATCAGCACCTTCTAAGATTAAATCAAGGGATTTATATTGACTAAGTAAAGCAGACAAATTAATAATGTTCTTTTTGTTTTTAGGGCGTTGTTCTGCATCTTGAATCTGCTTGTCAACAGTTTCGATTGCTCTTTGATACAAGAAGTCACGAGCCTTTGTTAAATTATCAACAACATCATCTGGAAAATTCTTATCGGTGATGTATTTGTGCACTGAACCACCATTGTTTATGGCATCTTGGGCCCATTTTATATCTTTTATGTCAGACTCAGTAACTTCTTCAAAGGGCAGAGAGTGAGGGTTTTTCTCATAAATAGATGCCAACCACTCGCGGCATTGCTTTTTTAAGGATTGTAAAATTAAGGCTTTAGCGATTTCTTCTTTATTTTCTTTTACAAAATTAATATCTCTTAAATTTTCTGGTGTGTATGAGAACGTATCATTGTACAATAGCGATGAAATAGCTTTGGTGAGATCTTTTTCATTTATTAAATTTAATTTTGTCATAACTCTTACCCCTTTTTAGTGCCTTATTTTATTATTATACCATAAAATTTAAAAAAAAGTAATTTTCTTATTATTATTTTGAAAAAATCAAAATAAATTAGATAGGGTATTTGTATTTTTTTATTAAGTGATAAATCCAATCGGGTAAAAGGTAAAAATGTCCCAAAAATCCGTTCGAAAAAAATATTTATTGTTTTTCGCGTTGTAAAATTATCCAAAATTACACCTTCCGCTAAAGTAAATTAACGGATTGTAGTCATTGACTATTATTGTATACTCTACCGAACGTTTCTTCTATTATTCAACGATGAAATCAAAGTTGTTGTTTTTGTGGAAGTATCTGTTCTATTTTGGTTAGTATTTAATAATGGCTTTTGAATTATAGTTTCCTTAGGTATATCTGTATGAATAGTCTCTTTTTTTATCGTTTCATTTTTTAAGGGTAGAGGTGCTTTTTCTTGATGACTTATATTTTTTGAGGATAATTTCTGTAAGACTTTTTTTGCCTCATTTGTTTTTCTTTTTGTACTATTTTCAGATTTCATTTTAGAACGTTTTTCTTTTAATACATTAATTTCTTTACGTATGAAATAGAAAAGTTTAGAAAAGATACTTATATTAGTACTTTTATATTTTATTTTTCCTTTAAATATAGGAACATTTTTTAAAGAGGTAAGACACCAAGAGTACGAACAATCAAAGTCGCCTCCCACAGATTGTGGAAATCCCTCTAAAGATCTAAGGTTTTTACAGTACCAACAAACGAAGTCACCCCCAACAGATTGAGGCGCCCCCTCTAAAGAGGTAAGTTTGTCACACTTTGAACAATCAAAGTTGCCTCCTACAGATTGGAGTGCTCCCTCTAAAGAGGTAAGTTTCTCACACTTTGAACAATCAAAGTTACCTCCTACAGATTGAAGTGCTCCCTCTAAAGAGGTAAGTTTTTCACACTTTGAACAATCAAAGTTGCCTCCCACAGATTGTGGAGATCCCCCTAAAGAGGGAAGCCAGTGACAGTTCGAACAATCAAAATTGCCTCTAATTGATTGAGGTGCTCCCTCTAAAGTTCTAAGATTCCAACAGTCTGAACAATCAAAATGACCTCTAATTGATTGTGGTGCTCCTTTTAAAGAGGTAAGACGCAAAGAGTTCGAACAATCAAAGTTTCCCCCAACAGATTGAGGAGCTCCCACTAAAGAGGAGATTTTATCACTATGTGAACAATCAAAATTTCTCCCAACAGATTGAGGGACTCCCTCTAAAGAACTAAGGTTTTCACAGTGTGAACAAATAAAGTCACCCCCAACAGATTGAGGTGCATTTTTTAAAGATTTTAAATTTCTAGATTTAGAACAATTAAAGGATCCCTCTACAATGATTTTAGAAAAACATTCTGGCAGTTCTTCCCAAGTATATTCCGATACATCCATGTCTCCTTTTACGACTAATCCTTCTGGTAAATTCTTCAAATCATAATATTGATTATTTAATCGTATTATTGCTGCGTTTTTAGTTAAAAATTTGCCTCCAAACGATTGAGGACCTCTCTTTAAAGAGCTAATGTTATTACAGTCTGAACAATTAAAATCACCCTTAACAGATTGAGGAGCGTCCTCTAAAGAGGTAAGATGTTCACACGCTGAACAATCAAAGTTTCCCCCAATAGATTGAGGAGATCCCTTTAAAGTGGTAAGGCTAGCACAGAATGAACAATCAAAGTTTCCCCCAACAGATTGGGTCGCTCCCTCTAAAGAGATAAGACTACGACAATAATGACAATCAAAGTTTTCCCCAACAGATTGAGGAGATCCCTTTAAAGTGGTAAGGCTAGCACAGAATGAACAATCAAAGTTTCCCCCAACAGATTGGGCTGCTCCCTCTAAAGAGGTGATATTAGTGCTCGAACAATCAAAGTTACCCCCAACAGATTGGGTTGCTCCCTCTAAAGATTTAAGTTTTTTACAGCGCCAACAACTAAAGTTTCCCCCAACAGATTGAGGAGCACCCTCTAAAAAGGTAAGATGTTCACACGCTGAGCAATCAAAGTTTCCCCCAACAGATTGAGGAGCCCCCTTTAAAGTGATAAGGTTATCACAGCATGAACAAACAAAGTCACCTCCAACAGATTGAGGAGATCCCTCTAAAGAACTAATGTTTTCACAGTGTGAACAAACAAAGTCACCTCCAACAGATTGAGGAGCTCCCTCTAAAGAGATAAGACTACGACAATAATGACAATCAAAGTTACCTCCAACAGATTGAGGAGCTCCCTCTAAAGATTTAAGGTTTTCACAGTACCAACAATCAAAGTCACCCCCAACAGATTGAGGCGCATTTTTTAAAGATTTTAAATTTTTACAATTGTAACAAATAAAGTTTCCCTCTACAATAATTTTGGAAAAAGATGCTGGAAATTCTTCCCACTCATATCCCGATACATGCAAGTCACCTTTGATGACCAATCCTTCTGGTAAATCATTAGGAGAATAATATTCACCATCTTGATAAATTAAGCCTGTATTTTGTAAATCTTCTTTAATTTTGAATTTTTTTTCTTTGATAAAGGTTTGGGCATCGAGCAAGTATCGGGATACAGGTGCTTGATTACCTTTTCCCTTGCATTGATACATTTCTTCAACTTTCCTCTTCATGCGAACTTCAAAAGTTACATGAGGTTTTCCTTGTCCATCTCGTAAAGAATAAATTTTCGTTTTTCCGGATTTGACCCCTTTATCATATCCACCGCTGCCGACACAGTGCCCCATTTGATCAGATTCATAATCTAAGGCCTCAGGAGTTAATAATCGATAAGCTTTTAAACCATTTGGCAAATCCATTAAGAATTCAGTCCCCTTCAATGATTTTTTTTTGTCGGCTTCTTTTTGGGCTCTTTCTTCTATTTCTTTATGCCATTTATTGGCACCGGCTAAAATTGCATCGAAAGTTTTATATTCACTTTGTAAGGCGGATAAGTTAATAACATCTTTTTTTGCATTAGGCTTTTGTTTGGCGTTTTGAATTTGTCTATCCGCGATTGCTGTCGCTTTTTCATATAAAAAGTCACGCGCCTTTGTTAAATTATCAATGACACTTCGTGGAAATTTTTCTCCAGTATATCTAAAAATTTTAATGCCATCTCTTAAATTATTTTGCGCCCATTCTGGTAAATTAGTGGGATCAGTAACCGCCATAAAAGGTAAGGAACGTCTATCTTCATTGAATATATCTGCGAAATATGTACGGCTTTTCTTTTTTAAACATTGCAAAATTAAAGATTGAATGACGTTTTCTTTATTCTTTTCTACAAATTTAATGTCTCTTAAATTTTGTGGTGTAAATGAAGGAATGTCACTATAGAGTAAATCCGATATACTTTTCATAAATTCTTTTTCGTTTATTAAGTTTAACGTTTGCATATTTTCCTCCATAGATTGTATAACAACATATTCCCTTATTCTAATATTATAGCATGGTATGGTTTAACTTTAAAGTGTTTTTACAAAAAAAACGCATAAAATATTTATAAGTACTGTAATGAAGGCAGAAGTCATAAAAATCCTCAAAATCCGTTCGGGAAGAATGGTACTAAAATCTTAAAATATAGGTGTGTCTAAATGTCTTTATCACTGCGCAAGGAAAAACAGTTTGGGGAACTGTTTTTCTGCGTAAAGCAATGAAACACTGCGAAACAAGGCGGTAGCCATAGATGAGCAGATGTTGGAATTGGTGACGTGCAACTGTGACGGGAAGGAAAAAATGCCTAAAAAATGGGCAAAAAAAATTCCACAAAAACAATGTCTTGTGGAATGAATGGCGGGAGTGAAGGGGCTCGAACCCTCGACCTCCTGCGTGACAGGCAGGCGCTCTAACCAACTGAGCTACACCCCCATTCAGGATGAACATACTTTTAACAGATTTTTTTTTAAATTGCAATACTTTTTTTAAAAAAAATGCATTTTTTTTGATTTTTTTTATTTTTTTATGATTTTTCAATATCTTGCGCAAGCTTTTTTAGGCCTAAAAAAGCTAATTTTGAGTGCGTAATATAAAAAACAGGAAGAGAATTAGCTAAATTTTGCATTTTTCCACGATTGCCGAATGCATTTTTGAATGAAGATTTCAAAAACATCTTTTCAATTTTTTCATGTCTGAATATACTGCTGACAATATAAGTGCCGCCAGAGCATTTCATTGTGATAGCCATATTACCGGCAAATGTACCCAAAAAGTTGAAAAAGTGTTTGTATGTTTCTAAGGCGGCTTTGTTGTTTTCTTGTGCCAACTCTAAAACGCCTTCTGGAGTTGAGACAATAGGCGTATGATGTTTTAGAGCGCAGACAGCATTATATAATGATACTAAACCACGACCAGATAGTAATTCTTCTGCCGATATATTATTTCCTTTGGGACACAAATATTTAATAATTTTTTGCTCTGTTGTATTAGATGGTGCAATATCTGTATGTCCACCTTCGGAAGAATGGGGTATCCATTTGCCATTGTGATAGGTTAAAAAACAAATTCCAAGACCTGTTCCTGGTCCAATAACGCATTTTGGTTCATTTTTTATAATTTGATTATCATCTAATGCAATAAAATCTTTTTTAGCAAGTGTTAAGATACCATATCCTTTTAATACAAAATCATTAACTAATTGGCACTGTGCAAGATTATATTTTTTTTCATATTCTTTTTCTTTAAAAGTCCAATTTCGATTAGTTAATGTAACGCATCCATTTGATATAGGACCCGCAACCCCCAAAATCATATGGGTAGGGGCTTCGGATAAGGTGGATAGATATAAATCAAAAGCCTCTTTTGGATCTTGAAACAGATTATTTTTATACTTTGTAACTGTTCCCATTTTGCCATTGTTGACAATGGCAAAGCGTATATTTGTTCCACCGATATCTGCGACTAAAATTTTCATATAACCTTCTTTTATATAAATGGACGACTGATAACACACCATACATTATTTAATACACACATAATTCCGCCACTTACTTTATCCCACAGTGGCAAGTTAACATGATGCATTAAACATACTGACAAATTATCTGAACAAACGTTTGTTAAGTCTTCAGTTAAGAAAAAAGCGCAAATTAATGCCAATAAAACTCCGCCTAAAGTCCAGAAAAATGTTTTAATAATCATTTTTATTCCTTGTTTGATATTGTATAAATAATTCTTCAGCGGCCTCTAGTTCTTCTGGAGAATTAATTCCATGTAGTTCTTCGGCACTTCCCATAACAAAATCGGTTTTTAATCCCATATCTTTTGCGATCTTAACGATATCTGTTATGTAATATTTGCCAGATGCGTTATCATTTTTAACTTTTTCTAATAATTGTAAAACATATTGACCATTAATGCACATAACACCTGAATTACATAAACGTATTGTGCGTTCCATATCATTTGCATCTTTATATTCGACAATTTTTTCTAATCCATTATCTCCCATAATGAGACGACCATAACGCCTAGAATCTGCTGGAATAAAACCTAATGCCACAACATCTGAACCAGAAGCTTGTTTATCAATCATACGCTTAATTGTTGTGTCTGTGATAAGCGGAGTATCACCAAATAATATCATAACACATCCATTAAAAGGAGTGAGTGCTTGACGTGCCATTAATGCTGCGTGAGCAGTTCCTAAAGGAGCGGGTTGTGAAAAAACAGTGTGAGAAATTAATTCGGTTACCTTTTTTTTGTGTTGTGGATTTACAACAAGATAAATATCAGATATACCAGAGTTTTCAATTGTTTTAATTAATACATTAATTATGGGAATACCACAGATGGCCTTGAAAATCTTAGGTGTTTCATCGGTCGTTGTGATTCCTTTATCTGCTCCTAAAATAATGGCTTTTACTTGCATTGTATTCCTTTAAATAAAAATATCATGGTCCATTGCATATGACTTTAATTTATCTCGAATGGTTGCAGATGATGAACTTAGTTGTGTTTTTAAGTAATCAGATACTTCTTTTTGATTCATAGAGCGAACAACAGCTTTAATGGCTCCTAATGCAGCAGGTGTCATAGATAAAGAAGTGAAACCAAGTCCAACCAATGCCATAGCTTCTAATGGTTTACTTGCCATTTCACCACAAATTGAACAGGGGACTGCAGCCTCTTTACATATATCGTTAATATATTTTAATGCTTTTAACATGGCTGGAGATAACGTATCATACCTATCCCAGATCATGGGGTTTCCCCGATCTGTAGCAAATAAAAATTGAGCTAAATCATTTGTTCCTATGGAGACAAAATCTACCAATTTTACCAATTCATTTAATTGAAAAATTAAAGAAGGTACCTCTAACATAGTGCCAACTTTTACTGAAGATGGAAGAATGCCTCCTTTCTGACGTTCACGTTCTAATTCAATTTGTAATGTCTTTTTTGCATCTAAAAATTCATTGATAGATGAAATCATTGGGAACATAATACGTAATTCTTTACCTTCTGCAGCTCTAATAAAGGCACGAAGTTGTCCCCGAAGTAATGCACGCCTATCTAATGTAATTCGAATAGAACGCCATCCCATTGCTGGATTTTTTTCACCAGTATTCTCAAAATATGGTAGGATTTTATCTGAACCAATATCTAATGTTCTAAATACAATTGGTTTGCCACTTAAACCTAAAATAGCGCGTTTGTATATTTCTGTTTGTGTTTCAACATCCGGTAATTGTTCGCTGGTCATAAATGGAAGCTCTGTTCGGTATAATCCAACACCATCAAAATATGTTCCTTCTGCCATTAATAAATCTGTGGAAAGACCAGCATTTACACCTAAAGAAATTGGGACGCCGTCTAATGTAACGCCTGGTAATTTTTTAAGTTTTTGATATTGAGCCGTTAATCTTTTTTGTGTTTGTAGTTTATTATCAAATTCATCTAAGACTTCATTGATTGGATTAATATATAATAATCCTTTTGTTGCATCAACAGCTAATTCATCATCAGAGTTGATTAATGAAAAAATATTTTTAATGCCACCTAATACAGGAATATTCAAAGAACGAGCAACAATAACAACATGCATTGTTTGAGAGCCTTCTTCTAAGACGATAGCTTTTATTTTTTCTGTATCATAATCTAATAATTCGGCTGGCCCCATACTATGTGCAACCAAAATAGTATTTTTAGGTAATTTTATATTTTTTATATTGTTTGTTTTGCCATTCAAATAACGGATTAAACGATTTGAAACATCTTTTAAATCATGGATACGTTCTTTGATGTAAGTATCTTGAATTTTTCCCATGCGCTCAGATGTTTCATCGCCAACTTTTTGAACCGCCGCCTGTGCAGTTAGTCCAGTTTCAATTGCTTTTGTAATTTTTGCAATCCACCCTTTATCTTGAATAAATAATAGATAAGAACTCAACATATCTTGTTGATCGGATTGAATATCTGGAGCATCTAGTAAAGTTCGAATATTGTTTTCTACAGCTTGTAAAGCACTATTTAGTTTTTTTAATTCATTATTTGTGTTTTTTGCTAAGATATCGGTAATACGTTCAGAACGTTGATGTAAAACTGCTTGCCCAACTGCAACACCTGCGATTAGACGAACACCTTCTACTTTAGAGCGAGACTCTACTTTTATAAGGTTTTCTTTGGCCTCTAATTGATAACTGGCTAAAATTTCAGCTAATACCATAGCAATAGTTTGCATTAATTGGGATGTTTCATCTGAAAATTTTTCAGTGTGTGTTGTTTGGATAGCGACAACACCCAATAAGTTATCTCCACGGATAATCGGAACTCCCAATAATGATTTGAATGATTTTTCCTTTGTTTCCGGTTTATAAACAAAGCTAGGATGTTCCCAAGCATTTTCAAAAATTAAAGTTTTTCGTTGTAGAGCAACTTCACCAATTAACCCCTCGCCAACACGTAAGAATGTTTCGTGCAGAGCCTTTTCATCTAATCCTTTTGTGGCAAATAATTCTAATAAATCACCGGGGCGTAATACGTACAATGAACATACATTAACATGTAAATATTCTGCAACCAAATTAACAATTTTATCCAATCGTTTTTGATGAGGCATTTGTTTGCCCATCAATTCTCGCAGAGCTTTTAAAATATTGCCAGTAAAAATATTTGGTGTTAACGGTGTTATTTTCATATAAAACCCCTTTACTTAATTGATAGTTTAAATTTTTTCATCTCTTTCGTCAAGGGGTTTTTGTGATTATTTTAAATAATTACCTCGTATAACGGATGGATATTGTTGACCATAGATAATATTATAGGGAGAAGTTAATCTATGTTGTGGATTTCCAAGTAGATTACCAATTTCATGCAACATAGCATCTTCTCTGATGCCTTGTTTGGATAAGACATTGTGTCTGCTATATAATGGTTCTAAGGCTGCTGGATCTTTTTCTATTTTTAATGCAGCTTCAATTACCTTTCTTGAAAAACACATGGTTGGTCCAGATAAAACGGAATTGTTGAAACCCATCCATACCTCATGATCTCCATTACGTAATAAAGAAGCTTTCCGTGTGTGAGACAGTGAAATATTTTCATCTTTATTCAACCATTCATTAACTTCTTCTAAATAAGTAGGAGCATACCAATCATCATCATCAACTTTGCAAAAATAATCGTAATCATTTATGTCAATATCACGTGTTGTATCTAAGAGATTAGCTAATTGATCTTTGTTTTCATCAAAGCGTACGCGTAATTTTCCTGAATCCATTAAATCTTGCCATTCTTGCATAAAAGTATTGCGCACCCAAAGTTCATTGGCACCTTTTACAGAAACGCTGATGTCAAAGTTATCATATGTTTGATTGGCAAATCGAATAATTTGACCCGATAATAACAAAGGTCTTTTCCAACTGGAGATCATCACTAAAATGCGTTTTTCATGCATTTTTTGCCATATTGTATCAACGCCCCAAGTTAAAACATAACCACAGATGGTGGCTGCGATACAGAGTGGGAGAATTTTTTTTATGTTCATTTGTTTTTCCTTTTTTAATAGTGAGGTGGTTTTGTTTCTTCTGATAAAGGTTTGACAAGGCCATCTTTCATTGCATTCATCAATTGCTTGTTTTGATCCACTAAAGCATTGATAATCTTTGATTGTCTTAAAACTTCTGCATTTAACTCTTCTAACATTTTATCTTGATTTGCTAAAAAACATTCTAATTCATTTAATCGTTCTTCAATATCTTTCATATGAAACCCTTAGTGTGAATCTGTTTCTTTTTTAGATGTGTTTGGGGATGATTTGTTGTCGTTATTGTTTGTCAGTGAAAGGCCAAATCGTCCCAAACAATCACCCATTGCAAAATAATGACCGTTCATATAAGTAATAAAATCAGCTTTTGAGGGATCTATTTGTCCTTTTTTATCCAAGTAAGATTTTTTTATATAAATTCCGACAATTTCTGCTAAAAATTTATCATGAGAGCCTAAACAATTAATGGAATGCACTTTGCATTCAATAGAAATTGGGCATTCAGCGATTTGAGGCGCAACAACATGTTCGCATGCTTTTGGTGTTAATTTTGCTATTTTAAATTTTTCAACATCATTTCCGCTGATTTGACCACATAAGTC
Source organism: Alphaproteobacteria bacterium (assembly GCA_017559525.1). Classification (GTDB taxonomy): domain Bacteria; phylum Pseudomonadota; class Alphaproteobacteria; order CAAHEQ01; family UBA3637; genus UBA7488. The sequence continues at coordinate 146,283 of JAFYRI010000007.1, forward strand.
TAATGCGTTTAAATGTGCTTCATCTACTATATTCAATACAAATTCACCCGTTTCTTTGATAAGTTGATGAGAACGACGACCTGGTCGAATGGAAACGTAAGTCATTGGTGGTTGGGAGTTCATAATGCCTGTCCAAGAAGCTGTCATAACATTTGGTTTGTCTACGGTGCCACAAGATACTAATATTGCGGGTAGGGGACCTAATAATGCTTCAGGTGATTTTAGAACTTTTCCCATTTTTACTCCTTTTCATTTTTATTATCCCAATAACTTAAACTGCAAAAAAGAAAAAGTAAACCCCTAAAATAAAAAATATCGCCTTTTTGATCATAAAAGGCGATATAAAATTATCCACGTTGTTTTTCTATATTTGGATGAAGCTTAGACCATGTATAAATATCACGATAGCTTCCGAGATATTCCGAATAAAAATCGGCTCGTGCAATACCTTCTAAATGATATCCTAATCGTTTTGGAACGTTAACAGATCCCATATTTTCAATATCATTTTGGATAATTAATCTGGTTGTGTTTTGTGCAAACAAATCATCTTCTATTAATTTAACAGCTTCGGTCATATATCCTTTGCCACATTTTTCTTTATCTAACCAGTATCCCAAGGAAATATATTTATGTGTGGGAGAAAAGTGCGTATGAGCACTACAAATGCCGCAAAAATCACCGGTTGACTTTTCGTAAATGAAGTATTCGGCTTTTGTATTTTCATTAAAACCTTTCACAACGCTTTGTAAAAAATGATAGCTGTCTTCTGGTTGTGTATTTTTTGCTACCCAGGGTAGCCATTTGCTCAAGTGTTCACGATTGCGGTTGACGACATCAAACAACATATGAGCTGTTTCAAAATTGGCAGTTGGTATTTTTAATGTAATTCGCTTGCTTGTTAGTTGTTCTTTAAATTTGATGTTGTTCATTGTGATTTTCCTTTGTTTTGGGTGGATACAAAACGATTATATCTTAATATTTCAAATGTTTCAATCAAAAAGTACTTGACAGAGGGTGAAAAAAATGGTATAAAAATGCCGTAAACCGAAAAGGCTAAATACAGGCTGCCTTAAGGTTTTTGTTTAACTTATTGAAAAAAGGATAAGAAAATGCCTAAATTAAAAACAAAAAGCGCAGTTAAAAAACGCTTTTCTTTAACCGGAACCGGTAAAATTAAAAGAACAACAGCCTACAAACGTCACTGCTTGTTGTGCAAGACTTCAAAAATGAAACGTCAAGCTCGTGGAGGTGCCATTTTGGATGACTCCAATTTTGACTTAGTTAAAAGACATATGCACGGATAAGGAGGTAGACAATGGCTAGAGTAAAACGTGGTACGACAGTTCGTGCAAAACACAATAAAATTTTGAAAATGGCTAAAGGTTACCGTGGACGTAACTCCAAAGTTGTAACTGTTGCTAAAGAAAAAGTAGAAAAAGGTCTTCAATACGCTTACCGTGATCGTCGCAAGAAAAAAACAGACATCCGTCAATTGTGGATTGTTCGTATTAATGCGGCAGTACGCGCAAACGGTATGGTTTATTCCCGTTTCATGAACGGTTTAGCCAAAGCCGGTATTGCTTTGGATCGTAAAATTTTGGCTGATATCGCAGTTAATGATGCAAAAACTTTTGCTGATTTGGTTGCCAAAGCTAAAGCTGCTTTATAATTTTCAAAGCGAAAATCTTTTTAGAAAACGTCGGTGTTTGCCGGCGTTTTTTTGTGTTTTGATATAAAATAAATATGGTAAAAAACGTATCCATATATGTTAAAAATTAACAGTTTCTTAACAGACATTCACTTTTTGCATTATTTTCATAAATAGCTATTGACTTCTGATTTGGGATTTGATAAAACGGCTGCTTCTTTGAAAAATGAAAGGTGAAAAATAGATTATGTTATTTGGTTTGATTAAGACAAAAGATGAAAGAAAAGAGTTAACATTTTTGCGTGCATTTATACGTGGACAATACAAAGTATTTTTGGATAAAAAATTAATTTCTCATATGTTGGATAAAGGTTTTGGTATTGATATCCAAGGTTATTACGGTAACACATTATTACATTGGGCATTAATGACGAATAATGAAGATATGGTACAATTTTTATTGAAAAGGGGGGCTAATCCAAGTATTCGTAATCGCACTCGCATTACAGCGTTTTATATTGCGGCCCAAAAAGGTAATGTAGCCGCTATGGATATGATGTTACAAACGAAAGAAACAAAAAAAGAAGTTATGTCAAATTCTTATAACTGGACAAGTTTACATATGGCCGTTCGTGAATGTTGGAAAGAGACAACTAAATTTTTATTGAAAAAAGGTGCTGATATTAATGCTAAGAATGCGGTTGGTAAAACGCCCCTTCATATTGCATCAGCAAAATGGAATACCGAATTATTAAAAGAAATTTTGAAATCTAAACCGGATTTAAATATTCAAGATTCTAATGGTAATACGCCATTACATGATGCTGTTTTAAGCAATACTACATCACCACAAAACGTTAAAATGTTATTGGCTCATGGTGCAAGCCCTATGATACGAAATTATGAAGGTTTAACACCCTTACAGTTAGCATTCAGACGTCAAAAAATGCAAGAATCTCAAATGCTCAGTAATGCCGAATCTGAATATTTGAATAAAGATTTGCCGGTTACTCCTCAGTATGTGCCTCCACATTATATTGCACGTCAATATATAGAATGTCGTAGTGCTTAAATTATATTTAGTTTCATGAAAAACGCCGTTTGTAAGGCGTTTTTTTGAAAAATAAATAATTGTTGACAAATAAAGTATACTATGTTATATTTTCCTTATCATTATATTGGGAGGTACTATGCGATATCGACATCAAATCAATCTTATGAAAAATGGTGAAAAAGCTGCAATAAAAAAAACAGCCGATGTTTTAATAGAAAATACATCTGAAGCTTTAGCTCGTGATGAAGCGTTATTGGCGGCTTTTTTGAAAGAAGATATTGAAGAGGTGAAAAGATTATTAAAACCCGAAAATGGTGTGCGAGGAGCTAATGCCAATATGTTGGATCAAGCTGGACGTTCTTTGTGCCATTTGGCTCATCGTTGGGGGTGGAAAGAAATGAAGAGTATTTTACATAAACATGGTGGACGTATTATTTGTAGAACGTCGTCTATGAGTGGTAAGTGTATTTATCGATCGAAACAATTGGAACGATAATTTTAAGAGGATATTATGGAGAATTTGAATTTTTCTCAAAAGTTGATTGAATGTTTAAAATCAGGTACTGATGAAGCATTATCTGAGGCCAATTGGATATTAAATAATATGCAAGTTGATATAAATGCACATGATGAACATGGTCGTAATGGGACTGCATTGATGCAAACAGCTTATTTTGGATTGCCAGAGTGGACTGATAAATTATTGGCAAAAGGGGCTAGGGTTGACGAAAAAGATGAATATGGTCGTACAGCATTATGGTATGCCTCATTAAATGGTCATACTGATGTTGCTGTTAAGTTAATTCGTGCCGGTGCAGATATTAATGTTAAGGATGTTGAGGGGTATTCCCCAATTATTTTATCAACTCAATTTAAAACAATTGATATGTGTTGTTTATGCTTGGGGCAGGGTGCTAATATTAATGACCAAGATGTAAAGCAAAGAGTGACTCCTTTAATTATTGCTGCAGCATCACATCCAACATATGAAAAAATATCATTTTTATTAGCTGCTGGAGCTGATGTAACAATGACAAATGTTTATGGCGAAACAGCATTAGATATCGCAAAGTCAAGAAAGGCTGATGCAAAAGTAATTGATTTGTTGCGTTCTTATATTGCAAAACGTAAAGAAAAAGAATTTGATCCAGTTGCAATTATTCAAGCTATGGATAATTGTAAACATATTGCTGGACCACATTCAGTACACACAAAAGAGTAACAATTAAAATATCGTAAAATATAAAAAAACTCCCTAATTTTGGGAGATTTTTTATTGAAATGGCATCTTATTCATATTTGACCCCTTCCATTTTATCTGGCATGTTACGAGTTTGGTCGGGACAATATTCGGGTATTTAAAAAATATCTTGCGCGATGTTTTATTTCATGCTATAATTACAATTGAGGCAAGCAATTCTTGCTTTGGGGTGTCGAAACCTCTGTGCTACACGTCCTTAATTTAAGTGCGGGACGCTAAAACAAAGCGCCTTTTAACCTAAGGTTGGAAGGCGTCAGAATAGCTGATAAGACGATAGTCTTTAGGTCAATATGTCGCACTATTTGTAGCAATAGTTTCGAACTTCCAGCCGCCTCAAAAAGGTGGCATTTTTTATTGCCATTGAAAATGGGCAAAAGGAGTGGAAATATGACAGAAATAGATAATATTGAATCGGTTGCAACCGAATTAATGAATGCAGGTAAGTATGATGCGGCGGCAATGTATTGGCAAAAAGCTATTGATACTGGTTTGTCAAAAGACGAAGATAGTGTTTTAAGATGCTTAAATGAATGTCAGTATAAAATAGATAACCCTGAACGTAATCCATATATGGATTCTCATGATTCTCAGTATTATGTGCAAGATGAATTGGAACAAAATGCTATCAGTAAATATGAAAATGATGATTTTGATAATACATTGAACAAAATATCTAAAACACCTGCCTGTAGTGAATTAAATTATGCTGATCAATTGGCTGTTAAGGATACAATATCTGTATTATCATCAGAATTGAATAATATGAGTTCTGATGAGACATATTATACAGAAAAGATTGAACAAACTTTGGGAAATTTAGCTCAAAAAGGTTATGCAGATGCTCAAGGGCAATTAGCTCAGCATTTTGAGGAAAAAGGAGATTATTTAAAGGCAAAAAGATATTATGATATGTTGTCAGATAATGACAATGTTTCTCCGTTACGGCAAGAATTCTTTTCTGAAAAATCTGGTCAAATGTCTGATTTGAATAATGGAAAAGAACCTCGTCCAATAACGGTTTTTGATAAACGAGATGATGATATTCGTAATCATAAAGAACAAGATAGTGTTTTAGAACCTTTGGTAACGGAAATAATTGCAACCGAATTAATGAATGCAGGTAAGTATGATGCGGCGGCATTGTATTGGCAAAAAGCAATTGATACTGGTTTATCTGATGCCGGTCAGGAGGATGGACAGCTGGATTTTATGGAACAATGTCAATATTGTCATGATAAAGGGTGTAAGATATCTGAAATAGGTGAACAAGTTCAAAATTCTCAGTATTATAATCCTGATGTTTTTGAACGACTTGATGCGGAAGAAATTTCTCAATCTTTGGATAATTTGGGTAAAGTTCCGGACGTCGATAATTTGGATTACGCTGATAGAAAGGCTCTAAAAGAAACAATAAGTTGTTTAACCGAAAATTTAGATGCCTATGATGAAAAAAATATGCAAAAAGCTGAACAAGTTTTAGCTAGTTTATCTGTTAAAGGATATCCCGATGCTCAAAAATTTATGGCAGAACGATTAGAAAAACGAGGTGAATATGCTGCTGCTCAAAGACATTATAATAGATTAGCAGATAATGATAATATCTCTCCTTTAAGACAAGAGCATTATAGTGAAAAAGCAGGGCAAATGCGAGATTTGAGGAGTGGGCAGAAAGCACGGCCACTAACTGCTTTTGACAAACGCTATCAAAAGATTGATGATATGAAACCGAAGCAAGAACCCCCTAAAAAATCTCTTAGCGATCGGTTGGCCGAGTACGGACAGCGTGTGGATAGAGCAGCTGGAAATGTAATTGAAAATCTGCCACTCGCTCTTCTCCGTGCCTCTGCTGAAGTGGCTAAAGCGGGTGTTCAATTAACTGGAGCCGTATTAGATTCTGGTGTCAAACTTGCAGGTGCTTTTGTAAATGCTCCAGAGTTAGGTGTTGGACGTGGATTGGAATCTTCTTTGTCAAACGGGCTTGATAAAGTCATTAATTGGACAACAAAAATGATGTCTGATAAAAAAGGAGGCAGATAATGTATCAAGAAAAAAAATATCAAATTTTGCCTACTACAAACGGTCGTTTGGTTTTTGCAATTTCTGTAAAATCCTCAGAGCCATCATTACCTAAAATATTATATGATGGTGGTGAGCATGCTGTTTTGTGTCGTTCTGAAAATGAGATAATTGTATTGGATTTTTTGCATCCGACAGCTAAAGAAGCAATGCAATCTATTTCTGAAGCGTATATTGCAGAAATTGATTATGATAATAAAAGAATGGTTTATTTTTATCCAGTTCACGTTGATCAAGTGTTGAAAATGCCCATTGATTTATCAGGTATTGAACAACCTAAATAAGAAGTTTTTATCGTTTATTTTTGATAATAAAAAAACCTCCCAAAATTTTGGGAGGTTTTCTAATTTGATAATGGTTGGTAAAATTAGTATCCCATACCACCCATGCCACCCATACCACCAGGCATATCACCATGGCCATGGCAACCGCATTTTTCTTCTGGTTTATCGGCAACCATAGCTTCTGTTGTGATTAACAAACTGCCAACGGAAGCGGCATTTTCCAAAGCTGTACGAACCACTTTAGTCGGGTCAATAATACCGGCAGCGAACATATTTGTGTATTCGCCTTTACGAGCATCATATCCTTCGGATACTTCGTACTTTTCCAACAATTTTCCAACAACAACGGAACCGTCAACAGCGGCGTTAGCTGTGATTTGGCGAATTGGAGCTTGTAAAGCTTTACGAATGATATCAACACCAACACGTTGATCATCATTAGCCGGATGTACATTATCTAAAGCTTTTGTGGCATAAAGTAAAGCAACGCCACCACCGGCAATGATACCTTCTTTAACAGCAGCACGAGTGGCGTGTAAAGCATCATCAACGCGATCTTTTTTCTCTTTTACTTCAACTTCTGTTGAACCACCAACTTTGATAACGGCAACCCCGCCAGCTAATTTAGCCAAACGTTCTTGCAATTTTTCACGATCGTATTCACTGGAAGTTTCTTCAATTTGCATTTTAATTTGAGCAACACGAGCGGAAATATTTTCTTTTGCACCAGCGCCGTCAACAATTGTCGTATCATCTTTTGTAATTGTAACGGATTTAGCTGTACCTAAAGTAGCCAATGTTACGTCTTCCAATTTCATACCTAAATCGGCGGAAACAACTTGACCGTTTGTCAAAATGGCAATGTCTTCCAAAATGGCTTTACGACGATCGCCAAATCCCGGAGCTTTAACAGCTGCAATTTTCAAACCACCACGCAATTTGTTTACAACTAAAGTAGCCAAAGCTTCGCCTTCAATATCTTCAGCGATGATTAATAATGGACGACCCGTTTGAATAACAGCTTCCAAAACTGGAACCAAAGATTGCAAGTTGCTGAGTTTAGAATCATTAATTAAGATATATGGATTATCCAATTCTACTGTCATTTTTTCAGCATTTGTAATGAAGTATGGAGATAAATATCCACGGTCAAATTGCATACCTTCCACAACTTCTAACTCTGTATCCATACCCTTGGCATCTTCAACAGTGATAACGCCTTCGTTGCCAACTTTATCCATGGCTTTGGCGATATAGTCACCAATTGTTGTATCACCATTAGCTGAAATTGTACCGATTTGAGCAATTTCTTCAGAAGTTGATACTTTTTTAGAACGAGATTTTAAATCTTCAACAACGGCACTAACAGCCATATCAATACCACGTTTTAAATCCATCGGGTTCATGCCAGCTGCAACAGCTTTGCAACCTTCACGAATAATGCTTTGAGCCAAAACAGTTGCAGTTGTTGTACCGTCACCGGCGATATCGGCGGATTTGGAAGCAACCTCCTTAACCATTTGAGCACCCATATTTTCAAATTTATCGGCTAATTCAATTTCTTTTGCAACGGATACGCCATCCTTTGTAATGCGAGGAGCACCATATGTTTTACCCAAAACAACATTGCGGCCTTTTGGACCCAAGGTCACTTTAACTGTATTGGCTAACATATCAACACCGCGCAACATTTTTTCACGGGCTTCTGTTCCATATTTAATTTCTTTAGCTGTCATATTAAACTCTCCTTATTCTAAAACGCCTAAAACATCTGTTTCTTTTAAAATCAGTAAATCTTCACCGGCTACTTTAATTTCGGTACCGCTCCATTTACCAAATAAAACGGTATCACCTTCTTTTAACATCATCGGAATGATATTGCCTTTTTCATCACGAGCACCTGTACCAACAGCTACCACGACACCTTGTGATGGTTTTTCTTTTGCTGTATCTGGAATGATGATGCCTCCGGCTGTTCTGTTTTCTTCAATTGTACGCTTAATAACAACTCTATCCAATAACGGTCTGAATTTCATAGTATCCTCTTTCAAAATTTTCAGTTTATAAAAAACACATCTGATTTCAATGTAATCAGTATATACCATCACATAGTATGTATTGCTTAATTTGTCAAGTCAAAATGGTATTTTTTTTGTAAAAAAAAGAGGGAAAAATCCCTCTTATAAAATTATTTAGACACATTATTAAAAATTATGAATTTTTTTGGGTTAAATCATCACAAATTTTTTTGATATCAGGTATTCCGTCTGCTGCTTTTGGGGATTTTTCATCCTCTTTTAAGTCTTGTTGTGTATATACTTTGCCATTCCATGCGACACCATTTTCGGCGACAGGAGAAAGAATTAATGCACGACAATCCCCAAAATCCATTCGATCTGTGTAGTTAATTTCTGTTTTCCAAACGCCATTTCCATCTTGATATACAGCAATTTCAGCGTTTAAAGGTGTTACAATATGATAAGGATCATTTTCTTTAAAATGAACATTGGAGATAACGTATTTGGCTGGAATATACCAATTATCACCAACTTCAAAAATTTCGTCGTCACTTAAATTTAATTGATCCAAATTAAGTGTTCTTGCACCGGCAACCATCGTTGAAATTTGAGTTAAAGTTTGGTTTACGCGGTATCTAAAAATAGCATATTTAAAACCATACAATATGATAATGGATAAAAAACCAATGATGGCTAATACGCCCAACATTTCTATCATGGAACGGCCACTTTCGGATGTTTTTTTGTAAAACATATTCTACTCCTTCCTTTTCCTTATAAGATTAATTGTATCATACTTTTAGAACTTGTCAAGGTGAATTATTTAGATAGTTAAAATAGCCTTAAATTGACAGAAATCGTAATTTATGATACAATAAAGTATATGTTATTTTTTTTGAGGAGGGTATTATGTCAAAAAAAACAAATAAAAAAATTATATCTCAGACAATAGATCTTGAAGATATAGAAGATACCGTAAGTACTGCAGAAGAAGCTATAAGTATAGTAAATAAAAAAGGGAAGTACGAAGGATATTTACCATTAGTTGAAAGCGAACAAGAAGCTAAAAAATTTATGCGTGATTTATTGGCAGATGATGCGCGATTAGCTGGTGCTGATGCATTGGTTCGTGGTGCGGAGATAAAAAAACAATATAATCAAATGAAAAAAATGGCTTTTTCATTGTCTGCTTTGGCAGTTGCTGCAACAGGAATGGCTGGTTATGCTGTTTATGAAAAAAGTGTTGATTCGGATAAATATGAAGCGATGTTGCAACAAGCCGTTCAAGTAATGCCCACTCAGGAAACAGCCGTTGCACATTGTATATACGCTTCATCTATTAGTGAAGTAATGAAGCGACATCCTAATAAAGGAATTGTTGAAGCAACGGGAGAAGTTGTTGAACAATTAGCTCGTTCTAATATTGATGTTGCTGTACCTATACGTCATGTTGTTGGACGTGATTTAATGGCTTTGGCAAAGGCTTACGAAGATATGGGCGCGCCTCGCAATATTTACTTAAATGTTATGAATGGATATGCTAAAGGACGTAAAGGAGACTATAATGCGTTAGAGCGTTCTGAGGAGAAAGTAAAAGGTAATGTAATACAATATATGCTCGAAACTGGTCCAAAGCGCTAAAAAAATAATATCACATTTTGTTTTTATTAAAGTATTTTTCTCGCTTGCTATGAATAGATTGGTATGCTAAGATAAAAAAAAGGAGAGAATATGAAAATTCAGAAGATTAAAAAATGGTTTTATAGAATTGGCGTTATTGCTTTATCATTGTGTAAAATCAGAGTCGTTAACCTGTTGCTTTGTGGTGTGTTGGTAATATTCTTTTTTCAGAGAAGACCAATATTGAACTTTTTTCTTGATATTCCATACGGTGCATTTAGGGATCAGAAGGGGCAGTTGCATTCATGCGACATTGAGGAAACAATCATTTTTAACTGTTGTGGAGAGGGTTGTGTAAAAGAAGAGTCGGAATTGGCTTATCATTCTTCTTTGTGCCCTAATAGAACGTTGTATGGACGTTATACTGGTAGGGGGTGTGGTGGTTTTTATGAATGTCTCTATCCTGATGATGACTGTGGACCAGCTGGTTTTGAATATAAATCTACATTAACAATTTGTCCAGAAGATAAGCCATTAATGGATTGGGGTGGTAATTGCTATGCTTGCGATGATGAATTCGGAATTATTGTGATGCCCTCATGCACCGAAGTTTGTCCAAATAGAGTGCAGAATAATACAGGTTATTGTGTGTTACCCTGTACTAAAGATAAGCCTTTAATGAGTGAATATGGAAATTGTTATTCTTGTGATGAACCCAAGAAAGTAAATACGGAAGCAGAACCGTGTACCGAAATTTGTTCCAATCGTATTGAAACAGTTTTTGGTGAATGTGTTTTATGTTCCTCCGATAAGCCGTTAATGGATATAGTTGGAGATTGTTATTCATGTGATGATACAGACATGATATATGTTGGATATAATGGGCAGTGTACGGGGGTTTGTCCTAATCGTATAAAGACCTCTGGGGGGGAGTGTGCATTACCATGTTCGTCTGATAAACCGTTAATGGATGGGGATGGAAATTGTTATTCATGTGATGATACAGAAAGAATATATGTCGACGGAGATGGGCAGTGTACTGAAATATGTCCTGATCGTATAAAGACCTCTGGGGGGGAGTGTGCATTACCATGTTCGTCTGATAAACCGTTAATGGATATAGATGGAAATTGTTATTCATGTGATGATGCAGAAAGAATATATGTTGACGATGATAGGCAGTGTACTGAAATATGTCCTGATCGTTTGAAAACTGAAGATGGAGTATGTGTTTTTAAAGTAAAAGGAAAATAGAATGAAAAAATTAATCCCTATGGCTATTTGTTATGATTTTGATGGAACTTTAGCATTTGGTAATATGCAAGAACATGGTTTTGTTAATAAATTACAAATGACGCCTAAAGAATTTTGGCAATTATCAAATGATTATGCGCGTGAACAAAATGCAGATCAGATTTTAGCATATATGAAAATGATGCGTGATTGTGCATTTGAAAAGGGATTGCCTTTTACGCGTAAAGAGTTTCAAGAGTATGGGGCTACTGTACCATTATTTCCAGGTGTAGATACATGGTTTAAGCGTATTAATACTTATGCTGCATCTAAGGGAGTTAAATTAGAACATTACATCATTTCTTCTGGTTTAAAAGAAATGATTGAAGGAACTAAAATTGCTCCTTATTTTAAACAGATTTATGCTTCTACATTCATGTATGATGAAAAAGGAGAGGCCGTTTGGCCAGCAGTAGCACTCAATTATACAGCTAAAACACAATTTTTGTTTCGGATTAACAAAGGGTGTTATGATATTAATGATAATGAAACAATTAATATGTCTATGCCCGAAGAGGATAAGCCAGTTCCTTTTTCTCATTTTGTATATGTTGGAGATGGTGATACAGATGTGCCATGTATGAAAATGGTTAAAATTTTAGGTGGTCATACGGTGGCTGTATATCAACCAAAGAAAAAGGGGGCATCACAAAAAGCAAAACGATTAGTGAAAGAAAAACGTGCTGATGTCGGTGTGCCAGCAGATTATTCTGAATTATCTCAAATGGATGTTTTTATGCGCGCAATTGTAGATAAGGTTGCTGCGTCTGCTCATGTTGTACGTTTAATTAAGCGTAGAAAAAAGGTTGCAATGTCATGCGCTGAATTTTTATAAGTAATATCTTTTATTTTAAAATTTTACTGGACTTTTTTTTAAAAAAAGTGTAAAATACGCCAAATTTTAAAATATTAACAACAAACTAGAGGAAAATCTTATGCAAGAAAATATTCGTAATATTGCCATTATTGCTCACGTTGACCATGGTAAAACCACATTTGTGGATGCATTTTTAAAACAAAGTGGTGTGTATCGTGATAACCAAGCCGTTACAACATGCGCAATGGATTCCGGTGATTTGGAACGTGAACGTGGTATTACTATTTTTGCAAAATGTACATCAGTAGAATGGAATGGAACACGTATTAATATTGTTGATACACCGGGACACGCCGATTTTGGTGGTGAAGTTGAACGTATTTTGTCTATGGTGGATGGTGTTATCGTATTGGTTGATGCTGCCGAAGGTCCTCTTCCTCAAACAAAATTTGTGGTTGGTAAAGCATTAAAACTTGGTTTGCGTCCGATTGTTGTTATTAATAAAATTGATCGTTCTGATGCTCGTCCAGTTGAAGTACATAATGAAATTTTTGATTTGTTTGCTAATTTGGGTGCCACAGATGAACAACTTGATTTCCCAACATTGTTTGCTAGTGGCCGTGAAGGTTGGGCAGTCCATGATTTGGCTGATGAACGTAAAGATATTTCCCCACTTGTTAATAAAATCATTGAACATGTGCCGGCTCCCAAATGTGATGCCAATGCACCATTCAGTATGCTGGTAACAACATTAGAGGCAGATCCATTTGTTGGTCGTATTTTAACGGGTCGTATTTTGTCCGGCAGTATTAAAACAAACCAAATGATTAAAGCTTTAAGCCGTGACGGTCAAACTGTTGAAACGGCTCGTGCTTCAAAAATTTTAGCATTCCGTGGTTTGAAACGTCAGCCGATTGATGAAGGTTTTGCCGGTGATATCGTCAGTATCGCAGGTTTTACAAAAGCAACTGTGGCCGATACATTGTGTGACCAATCTGTAACCGAAGCGTTGCCCGCATTACCGATTGATCCACCAACACTTGCTATGACATTCTCTATTAATACTTCTCCTTTGGCCGGTACAGAAGGGGATAAGGTGACATCTCGTATGATTTGGGATCGTTTGGAAAAAGAAGCTGAAGGTAATATTGCTTTAAAAATTTCCAGAACAGATACAACGGATGCTTTTGAAGTAGCTGGTCGTGGTGAATTGCAATTAGGTATTTTGATTGAAACAATGCGCCGTGAAGGGTATGAATTATCCGTATCTCGTCCACGTGTGGTATTCCACACAGACGAAAACGGTCAAAAAATGGAACCGATTGAAGAAGTAACTGTTGACGTAGATGATGAATACACAGGTGTTGTGGTTGAGAAGCTCAGTCTTCGTAAAGCAGAAATGACAGAAATGGTTCCGTCCGGTGGCGGAAAAACACGTTTGATGTTCTTGGCTCCATCCCGTGGTTTAATCGGTTATCAAAGCGAATTTTTAACAGATACATGTGGTACAGGTGTTTTAAACCGTATTTTCCACAGCTATGCACCATATAAAGGTGTTATTACAGGTCGCAGAAATGGTGTTCTTATTTCTACTGAGGCAGGTAAATCTGTGGCTTACGCTTTGTGGAATATCCAAGAACGTGGTCCGTTATTTATTCCATCTGGTGTATCTGTTTATGCCGGTATGATTATTGGTGCGAATGCGAAACCGGGCGATATTGAAGTGAACCCAATTAAGGGTAAAAAATTGACGAATATGCGTGCCGCCGGTAAAGATGATGCCGTTGCATTGGTACCACCAATTCAAATGTCTTTGGAAACGGCTTTGGCTTATATCGAAGATGATGAATTGGTTGAAGTAACACCGAAAAACATTCGCTTGCGTAAAAAATTACTGGATTCCAACGATCGCCGTAAATTTGAACGCAGAAAAGATGTGTAAAAAGTGAATAAAATAAAAAACGGAATCGTTAAAGCGGTTCCGTTTTATTGTATATAGAAAAACCACCTTTTACCTAAAAAAAGTGGCTGGAAGTTGAAGACTACTTACAACAAATAGTATAATATATTCAGCCGATTGGGCTATTTTATTATCTTCCAACCGCTGTTGGAAGGTTGTTCATCTCTATATCAGAGACGGTTGTAAAGAGGTCTTCACACCTCGGGGCAAAATGCTTGCCTTAAAAACACAATATCAAATCCATTATTAAATTGCAATACAAAAAATTGCGTTAAAAATATTTATTTCTTGCGCCTGACTTCAAAATATGATAGGTCATATTTAATATACAAAAGGAAAAATAAATGACAAATTGGACAACGGCACTTAAAGGTTATACAAAACGGCAAATCTTAATTTTTTTGTTTTTGGGATTTTCGTGTGGGTTGCCATATAATTTACTCGGCTATAGTTTATCGTTGTGGCTGAAAGATGTGGGGGTAGCTTTATCTGTTGTTGGATTGTTCAGTTTGGTGTTTTTACCATACAGTTTTAAATTTTTATGGGCCCCCTTTGTGGATAGACTGAATGTGCCGTATTTGTCTCAAAAGCTGGGGCGTAAAAAATCGTGGGCTTTGGTGTTTCAAATTGGTTTAGTTTTGAGTATCTTTGGTTTGGCATATTTTACACCGGATAAAAATACTTGGGTTTGGTCATGGCATTATACAGATGATACAGGCGCCTTACAAACGGCTTTTATTCCGTTGCAAACGTATATATTGGCTTTATTGACAGCATTTTTTGCCAGTTCTCAAGATATTGTCGTGGATGCACTGCGTATTGATACGCTTACTGAAGATGAACTCGGTGAAGGTGCCGGCACTTATCAATTCGGCTATCGTATGGGATTGTTGCTGTCTGGGGCAGGGGTGGTTGCTCTGTCTGCTTATGTATCATGGTCTTTGGCTTACTTTTTAGTTGGATGTTTTGTTTTGACTGGTTTTATCAGTGTATTTTGGGTGCATGAAAAACCACAAGAGCCAACACGAACATCTTTTAAACAACTGGTTGTTGAGCCATTTTCCGATTTTGTTAAACGTCATAAAACATGGCATATGATTTTAATTTTTATTGTTTTATATAAATTGTGTAACGCTGTGTTGGGGCGTATGGCATTGCCATTTTATGCCGATATCGGATTTACAAAAGAACAAATAGCTCTTGTATCTGGTGCTATAGGACCATGGATTACGATGGCGGGTATTCCAATTGGTGGGTTGCTTGTTATGCGTTTTGGTATTTTAAAAAGCTTATTATATTTGGGGGGCGTGGAAATTTTAACCTCATTTGCTTTTGCGGGATTGGCTGTATTGGGGGCAAATCTTCCAGTATTTTTCTTGACTATTGTATTTGATAATATTGTTGGAGGTATGGGTGGAGCCGTTTTTGTTGCCTATCTATCCAGCTTATGTCATAAATCTTATTCAGCAACCCAATATGCTTTATTGACCAGTTTGATGGCTGTAGCTTCCTCTTTTGTTGCATCAACCAGTGGTTTTATGGCTGAGGGATTAGGATGGTCGATGTTCTTTGTTTTAACAGGTATTATGATGCTGCCAGCCTTGCTTTTATTGCAATTGATGATGAATGTTAAACAAAAATAACAGTTGATTTTTTCTTGTAATTGTGATATACAAATTCAATTAATGGGAAAAGAGAAATGATGGATTTTTACGGTATTTCATACACGGTTTATCAAGAAAAAGAAACAAATGAGTTAAAGGCACGTGCTTGGCTGGATGCGCCGGATATGGGATATACACATACGCATTGTATGCGTGAGTTGATGAAGCGTGGACATCAACCATTGGCTAATGGTGTTTTGTTGTATGATGGTACGACTGATTGTTGGATACCGATTTTTGAAACCTCATTATGTGAAAATCGACCAGAAAGTATGCGACGTCGACATATAGATGTTGCTTGTCAAGAGGTTGAAAGATGTTTATCTCAAAATGATAGGGTGAAAAATCATTTAGCAGCTTTGTGGGAAGAAAAAATAATAAAAGAAGAAAGACAATGTATTGCAAAAAATATGCCAACTGAAGCAATACGTATTTATATTCAAAATTTACGTTCTAATCGGTATTATTGATAGCGTAA
>JAFYRI010000008.1 GCA_017559525.1 Alphaproteobacteria bacterium
ACTGAGTTCTTGTGATTTTTGATATTCAACAGCACTTTCCAGTGTTCTAATCATGGATGATTTAGGAATACTGGTTGTCTTTCCTTGCAATTTAGCAAACTTTTCTTCTGTGTATTGGTCTATATCAAGCAAATGTCTAAAAATGCTTAGCATCTGATTGGGGAGTTCAGAATCTTTATCCTGTTCTTTTAATTGAAACAGCTGGTATCCACCTTCTTTAATTTTTGTTATCAATTCTTTGGTAGATACTTTTGTTTCAGGTCTTTTGTTCAACCATTCCATATAGTCATAGACAAGTTTATTGAATTGATGCTTGATAAACTGAATGTCATTAGGACTATCTGCTTGTTCATCAGGGGCATTTTCATCAAAGGTTTCTTTGTTATAATCTGCTAACTGTTTATTTCCAAATGTTTTGATGTTATCAGCAGGGTAGGTTCCATTCTTAATTTGGTAGTAGTGGTTATCACAAGTATCATCTATCATTCTCATCTTATATGTGAGTAATTGCTGTAATTCTATATCAGTGAAAATGATTTTTTTATCCTTTAATTCCATTTGAAATCCTTTTAACCACTCAAAATAGAGATTAATCTTGTAGTTTTCTCTTCTTAACCTTTCAATTGCTGTAAAGTAATCTTTGGTTCCTAGACTATACCTGATTTCATTCCTTTTTTCAAGTGTTTTTAATGCTTTGGGGACTGCAACTCTTATGTAGTATGTGTGGTCTCTAAGATGCAATCTTGTTTGATATTGTTTGGGGGTATTTCGTCTCACCATTATGAATTTTTGCCTCTTTTTTCATTTTTACCTGGAAAAAAGCAAAAAAATAACCCATATATTACAATGGGTTATCATTTTTTAATGGTCGGAATGGCGGGATTTGAACCCGCGGCCCCTCGCCCCCCAGACGAGTGCGCTACCAGGCTGCGCTATATTCCGATGAAATAAACTATACATAATTTTAAAATATTTTTCAAGATAATTTTATTTCTTTGAAAAGAAAAAATATTGACAAATTTTTTTGTCAATGATATAATGGCGATTAATGAATTTTAGGAGAATAACATGAGTAATCATATGAATAATAATCAAATGGATGATTTATTAAAGGATATCGAAGAAAAAAGAGTGAAGCGTATGTCTGAAATATCAGATATTAAAAATCAGAACAAGATGTTTGTAACAAGATCGAAAGATTGGCGTAAGTTTAAGTCTGGTATCTTAATGGGGTTAGTTGCTTCAGGAGCCTTATTGGGGGGAGTTTATGGTGTTTCGTATATCTGTGAAAAAATTAATCAAAATATGATTTTGTCTGAACAAGCTCGTGTACATGAAATGATTAAACGAGTTGATCCTGAAGCAAAAAAGAAAATTTGTCAAGATTATGATAGGAAATTATTATCGTTAATAAATGCATTTCAGGCCGGAGAAAGAACAAATGGCTATAAAATGTCACCACGTAATGCTGTTTTTTCAGCACATTCCCATTTGTTATATGAATATGGTGCTTATAATCCAAATGTAAGAGACAACAACAAAACGGTGGAAGATTGGGTGTTGTTGGATCATATATGTTATCGTTATTACCAATATCGTGAAGTAGAATTATCTAATTCGACTAAAGAATTGAAAAATCCATATGCAGATATGTTGCGTTCAGACTTAGTTGAGGCTCCTGTGCGCCGTGTAAGTGTGCGTCATGGTAATTTTTTTGAGGGTTTAAAATTAGATAATGTTATGAAGCGATAGAAAGTGGATGTTGGGGTGCTTTGTTTGAAGTGTAAATGGTTGGTTGGAAAAGATGTGTCAAGGTAAGCGTTCTTATATTTTAAAAATGGGCGTTTCGCTATCTTATTTGGCAACACTAATTGGTGGAGGAGCGTTAGTGTGGGGGATGGGATATAAAAAAGAACAAAATCTTTTAACATTAAAATCAGAACAAACAGCATCTTTGTCTCAATGCGATATAAATAAAATAATTCATTCACTTGATGCTGAATTGTTTGGGTATATTGAAAGGTATCAAAATTATGAAGGTATGTCTCCTAGGCGAGCAGTTGATAATGCGCTATATGAGATGTGGAAATATATTGAGAATGATTACAAAAATAATTCATCTGAAAAGGCAAGAATATGTTTGATGCATATTACGAAGCGAGGAAAACAAGCTAATCGCATGCTTTTGTCAAATGTTGTGGGGGATTGCAATCCGTTTCTGGAAATGTTGTATTTGGAGTTAGTTAAATATTCATCTCAACGGATTCCTGTGTATCAAGATAATTACTTTGATGATTTAAAATTTGATAATGTTATAAAAAGATAAGAGGTGTAGTATGACAAAAATGAAAAAAATTCTTTTGGCTGGTGCTAGTATAACTATTTTGGTAGGTTGTCCTTTTGTTATTTCTGTTGCTTATGATACCAGTCATGAAAATGGCTCAAAGGTTGTTTTATCTGAAAATGAAAAAGTATCAATCGAAAATCAATGTGATTTTGATTTGGTGTGTATGATTTGTGAGGCTGATGCTCAAGGATATGAAGGTGATGCATCTGTTCATAATGCTTTTTTTAGATTGTATGAAAAAGATTATAGTGACTGTGAGAAGGGTATTTTATCTGGTGTTGAATATAAAGTGCGTTCACAACATCGTTTAAAGCGTGCAAAGCAATTTGAGAGTAGAAGTTGGAGAGATGCCCTTAATGATGCCTGTAAAAATCACACATTTGAGGATTTTTTGATGCGTCATGGTCGGTATGAAAAAGTGTCTCCAGAAAACAATCAGATAGAACCATGCGCTATATATAAAAATACCCAAAATTTTAAAGGTTTAGGGTGTGAATATACGCGATAATTTATTTTATTCTTTTATAAATGAAAATGATTAAAAAAAGTGCTTGCATTTTTGTAAAAAAAAGAGTATGATAACGCCCAATATGCATGTGCATATACAAAGGTTTATTCACCCCTGGAGGATACTTCTTTGATTTTTATTAATTTTTTAATTGAAAGAGATTTATTATGAAAGCAACACAATTAAATGCAACAAAACGTGAAAAAGCTGGTAAGGGGGCCTCTCGCGCAATTCGTCGTGAAGGTTTGATTCCTGCCGTTATTTATGGTGATAAACAAGAACCTTTGGCAATTGCTTTGGAAGAAAAAGTTTTAGTTGCCGAAATGCATAAAGCTGGTATCTGGACACGTCAATATGAAATTACAGTTGACGGTGAAAAACACCATGTATTGTGCCAAGATATTCAAAAACATCCAGTTTCTAATCGTCCAGTTCATGCTGACTTCTTGCGTATTTCTAAAACAGCAGAATTAACATTGGATGTTCCTGTACGTTTTGAAAACGAAGATACATGCCCAGGTATTAAATTGGGTGGTGTTTTGAACGTTGTTCACCGTACTTTAGAAGTTAAATGTACAGCTGATAACATTCCAGAAGCTTTTGTTGTTGACTTAGCAAAAGTTGGAATGGGTACTTCTATTACAGCATTCTCTGTTGAAATGCCAAAAGGTGTTAAATTGACAGCTGCTGAAGATTTTACAGTTGCTACAATTTACTCTGCATCTGGTGAAGCTACAACTGGGGAAGCTCAATAATGATATTATTGGTGGGATTAGGTAATCCGGGTTCGGAATACGCCTTAACTCGCCACAATGTTGGATTTATGGCGGTGGACGAAATTGTCCGCCGCTATTCATTTGATGGGTGGACGAAAAAATTTAAAGGCGAAGTATGTGCCGGAACAATTGATGGGCAAAAGGTACTGGTTTTAAAACCGCATACTTATATGAATTTATCTGGAGAATCCGTTCTGGCAATATCATCTTTTTATAAAATATCATTGGATAAAATATATGTCTTCCATGATGATATGGACTTGCCGCTCGGTCGTCTTAAAGTAAAACAAGGCGGTGGTAGTGGTGGTCATAATGGACTTAAAAGTATTGATGCTCATTTAGGTCAAAATTATCATCGGATACGTATTGGTGTAGACAAACCAGCCATGCGTGAGCAAGTTGTTTCTTGGGTATTGTCGAAATTTGCGTCAAATGATAAGCAAACATTAGACGATTTGATTATAAAAATTACAGATAATATTTCAACCTTATTGACAAAAGATGGTAATTCCTTTATGAACAAAGTAAAGTAATTTTACGATGGTGGATATAAGTAAAATGCTGTTGTGAATTTGTCATACTATATCAGTGTGTTAGGGGATTATTAGAATTTAGGTTTGATTGCTTATGCTTTTTGGTGTTACATCGTTGTTTGGATATAATTTAGGCTATATGGATGTAAGACTGGGTACTTAAGTACATATCGTGGTCGCTGTGGTTATTTTCATGGCGACGTGTTTTTTTAGGGAAGAAGGTAGAGGATTTTCTGATGAATAAAATAAAATTAATCGTTGTTTTCTGTGTTTTAATGTTGTGTTCCGTTTTGGTTCAGGCGGTTTCTTTCCCGTCTTTAACTGGTCAGGTTGTTGATGACGCGAATATTTTATCGGATGTACAAAAAAAACAGATTTTGCTCAATTTATCCGGATTAACAAGTCAGGTTGTGGTTGTTTCTGTGCGTTCTATGGATGGTATGGAAATCGAAGAGTATGCCAATCGTTTGTTTAATCATTGGGGGCTGGGGGATAAGGAACGTAATGATGGTGTTTTAATTATTATTGCTCCTAATCAACGGCAACTTAGAATTGAAGTTGGTTATGGTTTGGAGCATATTTTAACAGATGCGATAGCCTCACTTATTGTAAATCAACATATGTTGCCACATGCACGTCAAAGCAATTATGGATCGGCACTTGTTGATGGGTCATTAATGGTGCGGAATGTTTTGGATGGAAATCTTTTGCCATTAGCATCACATCATGTACCTAAAAATAAAAAAGCAAGTTTCAAAATAAATGGAACATCGGCTGAAGATATAGAGTTTCCAGCAGATACCTTGTTGCGTATTGGATTGGGATTGGCAATTATTTTTGGTATTTTAGGATTTGCAACAAAGAAAATTAAAGCTGCAACAACAAGTGAAGCTGTTCTTCCTGTATTAGAAGAAGATATTAAAAAGTCTCGTAAAGAAAGAGCGCAATTTAGCTGTATTTTGTTTGGGTTCGGTGCTTTTTATGGGATATTTTTTATATCGGGATTATTTTTAATTACGCAGCAAATTCTTTTTGGTATTTTTTGGTTGGTATTTTCTTCAGTCCACTTTTTGTTGATGATATATGCTCGTGCTGTTTCGGCATGGTATAAAAATAAGTATTTTCCGATAACGGCTATGGGAAAAATGACATCGGGAAAAGGGCATGGAGGACGCTCTGGTGGCGGTTTTTTCGGTGGACGCAGTAGCGGTGGTTTCTCTGGCGGACGTAGTAGTGGAGGAGGTTTCTCAGGCGGTGGCGGTCGCTCCGGAGGTGGAGGATCTTCAGGCAGATGGTAAAATTTTGATTCAATAAATAAAAAAGCAATCTTTTTGGGGTTGCTTTTTTTTGTGGGATAGGTTAGACTACTCGAAAACAAACGAAAGGGAAAAATATGGGATTTAATTGTGGAATTGTGGGATTGCCGAATGTCGGGAAATCAACTTTATTTAACGCTTTAACTCAAACAGCAAATGCGCAAGCTGCCAACTATCCATTTTGTACGATTGAACCAAATGTCGGTCGTGTTGCTGTACCGGATGATAGAATGGAAGTATTGCGTAAAATTGATAATTCACAAAAGTTGGTGCCGACACAATTGGAATTTGTGGATATTGCGGGGCTTGTAAAGGGAGCTTCTCGTGGTGAAGGTTTAGGCAACCAATTTTTGGCTAATATTCGTGAAGTAGATGCCATTATCCATGTGTTGCGTTGTTTCGAAAATGATGACATTGTCCATGTGGAGGGCTCAGTCGATCCAGTTCGCGATGCAATGACAGTCGAAACAGAATTAATGTTAGCCGATTTAGAAAGTTTAGAAAAACGAATCGTATCAATTGAAAAAAAAGCCAAAACAGGTGATAAAGAAGCTAAGGCGATGTTAGAGGTTATGCAACCGACTTTGGAAATATTAAAAGAGGGAAAACCTGCGCGCTTGGCAAGACCATCAGATGTTGAAAAAATGAAGTTTTTTGATCAAATGTTTTTGTTGACAGCTAAACCAGTATTGTATGTTTGCAATGTGGATGAGGGAGCCGCCGCAACCGGAAATGTTTTCTCTGAAGCAGTTCAAAAAATGGCTACAGAACAAGGTAATAGCGCCGTTATTATTTCAGCTAGTATTGAAGCGGAAGTTGCTCAATTGACAGATGAAAATGAACAAAAAGAATTTTTGGAAACTTTGGGCTTGACACAGACGGGACTAAACCGTATCATAAAAGCAGGATACGACCTGTTGGGTCTGGAAACTTTCTTTACTTGTGGTCCAAAGGAAGTGCATGCATGGACTATGAAAAAGGGGACTTCAGCACCACAGGGGGCAGGAATTATCCACTCTGACTTTGAACGCGGATTTATCCGAGCCGAAGTTATTGCGTATGATGATTATGTGGCCTACAATGGTGAAGCTGGTGCCAGAGAAAATGGTAAGTTACGTCAAGAAGGTAAATCATATATCATGCAAGATGGGGATGTGGTGCATTTCTTGTTTAATGTCTAGTACAATGACAAAGGAGGAGTGATTATGCCGCAAGCACAATGGAAAAAACAAATGGAACTTGGGTATGACCCTTTGGATAATGAGCACAAAGAGTTTTTTGAAGTTGTTCAAAAATCTACTGAAGCATCTCAAATTGGTGACTTTGCGACAATGGAGTGGGTATTTGATAAAGCGTATGATTACGCGAGAGATCATTTTTCTCATGAAGAAGATATTATGGAACGCATTCATTTTCCAGATATTGTAGCTCACATGAAAGCACACCAGATTTTTATTAAAAATATTTCGGAACTCAGACAGCAATATGAAGTTGCTTCATCTGAGGAAGATAAGGGCAGAATTGCTGTTAAAACAGCGAATTTTTTGAATGTATGGTTGTTGGGGCATATTCTAAGTCGAGATAAGGTCTATAAACCATATTTGGTGCGATTACGTAATTTGCCACCACGCATGAATTACGATGGTAAGGTATTAGAAGAAGGTCAATAGACCTTCTTTTTTGTTTTTTTTTGAAAAATACAAAAAATCCTATTGACAATATATTTAAGGATTATTATAATATTCTTCATTGAAGGAGAACTTTATGCAATTTGATTTAACATCATCGCATACATTAAAAAAAGCAAACGGTTTGTTTGCTGGTTCTTCTTACTTCTTTTCTTTCTTTTATTTTGCCCGTTAAGGGGCGTGTATATTTTATTTTTTTTCATTTAGTTTTGTATTTTTAATTTTTGAATAAAAGAAAGGAATTATTTATTATGTTATTACATGAATTACAACAATTAGCTCACCAAGATGAAAATCAAATAAAAGAATGGATATCTTCTTATGGTATTAATCGTCAAGACGAAAAGGGTAAAACATTGCTGATGCATAGTGTTAGCAGCGTGATGACACCAAAGGTTACAGCTTGTTTATTGGATTTAGGGGCTGATGTGAATATTGCCGATCATAAAGGGCGCACAGCATTAGATGTATTCGAACAAACAATGAGTGGCCGCATTTCTATTGCCAGATATAGTTGTAGATTAGTTCCAGAAGTTTCTAAAGGATTTTCAAAGCTGATGTTGAAAATGTTGGCGTTGGATATGACACGTCGCTCATATCCTGCAATAGAAACTATTTTAATGGGTCAGAAAAATTTAGAACAAATTACTCATTTAATCGCAAAAGGTCAATATTCAGAAGCACTTAGTCGTTGTTAAATAAAAAAGTTGACGACATTGTTTTTTTGTGCTAAAATGTGGGTATAAAAAGAAAGGAGTGACCTATGAATGATATGAAACGTAAACAAGAGGAAACTCAAGAACGCTTAAAAAAAGCTTTGTTGAATAGAAAGAAACAACAATTGATGGCTCGTCGTGAAGCGTATCGTCGTTCTCAAATGGATGAATTTCGGGATGGAATGGTCTCCTTGGTGACAGATCCAGAAATAAAAGAAATGCCCAAAAAAATCAAAGACGATTCATTGGAAATGCCAATTGTTCCTGTTAAAAAAGCACCCCAAAAAGGTTTTAAACGTCCAAATGAACGGATGGATGCATTTAAAATGGCTAAGCGTAAAAAGGGACGTGCTGCTTAATGATATTAAACGGGAATTTCTTCCCGTTTTTTTTATAATAATCTTAATGTTAATTTTTTTAAAAAAAAGAAAAAAAAATATTGTTTTTCTATTGGAAGTGGTGTATTAAATAAGACATCATTAAACAATTACTTTTAAAGAAAGGCTTTATATGTTGAAATTAACACGATTAAAAAGACTGATGAATGCATTTACATCGGATATGGCCATTGACTTGGGAACGGCTAATACATTGGTTTATGTCCGAGGACGTGGCGTTGTTTTGAATGAACCGTCTGTGGTGGCATTGGCTGAGGCTCGTGGTAAAAAACATGTAATTGCTGTGGGTAATGAAGCAAAGCAAATGCTTGGTCGTACACCTGGTCAAATTCAAGCTATTCGTCCATTGCGTGATGGAGTAATTGCTGACTTTGACGTTGCTGAAGAAATGATACGTCGTTTTATTCAGAAAGCCATCGGTCATAATTCTTTCTGTCGTCCGGTTATTGTTATTTGTGTGCCTTCTGGTTCTACGGCTGTGGAACGTCGTGCAATTCAAGAAGCAGCTGAAAATTCACGTGCTCGTAAAGTATTTTTAATTGAAGAGCCAATGGCTGCGGCTCTAGGTGCTGGTTTGCCGGTAAATGAACCATCTGGTAGTATGGTGGTTGATATTGGTGGTGGTACAACAGAAGTGGCTGTGATGAGTTTAGGGGGTATTGTGTATGCTCGTTCCGTCCGTGTTGGTGGTGATAAAATGGATGAGGCGATTATTTCTTATATTCGTCGTAATCATAACTTGCTAATAGGGGAAGCTTCTGCAGAACGTATTAAAAAAGCTATTTCTGCTGCTTCTATTCCAGAAGATGGAGAAGGCAAAACTATTTCTGTTAAAGGGCGTGATTTGATGAATGGTGTGCCCAAAGAGATTGTTGTAACAGAACGTCAAATGGCAGAAGCCTTATCTGAACCTATCAGTCAAATTGTTGAAGCCGTTAAGGTGGCTTTGGAACATACAGATCCAGAATTGGCATCGGATATTGTGGATCGTGGTATTATGCTAACCGGGGGAGGTGCATTGTTGCGTCGCTTGGATGAAGTTTTGCGTGACGCAACAGGATTGCCTGTATCTGTGGCAGAAAGTGCTTTGCAATGTGTTGCTCTTGGAACGGGTAAAGCATTAGAAGAAATTAATAAATTTGAAAATATTTTAACTAGTATGTATTAATCTATTAAGAAAGAAGAACGATAAATGGAAAATAAATTTTTTCGTTTAAAAAAAATTAAGGCGCAACTTAAATTATTTGCGCCCGTTCTTTTTTTGATTATGGCTCTTGCTTTAATTGGTTTAGGTCTTTCACAAAATCCATATATTGTTCAAGTAAAAAATGCAACAGCCGATGCACTTGTTCCAGTTGTGCATGTAATGGGAGCTCCAGTACGATGGGGAAAATCATTTGTTGGTGGTGTGCACAATTTATTTTCAGTTTATACCCAAAATAAACAATTGCGTGAAGAAAATAAAATATTAATTGGATGGAAAAATACGGCCTTAAAATTGGCAGAAGATAAAAAAGAATTAGAAAAGGCTTTAAATTATGTCCCTTCTAAAGAGGTTTCTTATTTAACAGCTCGTATTGTAGCTGATAATGGAGGAACTTTTGCTCGTACTTTAATTGTTCAGGCCGGTTCTGAAAATGGATTAAAAAAAGGAGCTGTCGCTCTTTTTCCAGAGGGGATGTTGGGACGTATTATAGAAGTTGGTACATCGGTTAGTCGTTTATTAGAGTTGACGGATTATACGTCTCGTATTCCAGTTATGGTCGGTGAACAACGTTTTTTATGTATTTTAACAGGGGATAATACCGATTATCCAAAATTAATTTCAATTCCCGAGGGCGCTGTAATTGCAGAGGGAGATAGGGTTGTAACTTCTGGTCATGCAGGTATTTTTCCATCTGGATTAGCAATTGGAACAGTTATATCTGTTGATAATGAAATTGCAGTAAAATCTTTTGTAACATCCAAAACGAGTGAATTTATTCGATTAGTTGATTTTGGTTTGGATGATACATTGATTAAAGATAAAAAATGTGAATGTCAGTCCGATGAGTAAAGTTTTTTCTATTTTTAAATATACTTTACCGACACTTTTGTGTTTAATGTGTGTTATGTTTAATATAATGCCATTTTCACTTAATTTATATTATGGTATACCTATTCCATTTGTTATGAGTATTATTTTTTACTATGCGGTTTTCCATCCTGCTGTATTAAATGTAATTTGTGTGTTTTTTATTGGTGTATTTTCTGATATTTTAATGAGTTCTCCTTTGGGATTACATGCTTTTTTTTATGTTTTAACATTTTTTGTTGCAAATTTAAATAGGCGTTATTTTTTAACATTAAATTTTGCAGATTTTTGGATGGCATATGCATTGGTTATAGCAGGAATATTATTATTATGGTATTTATTTTTTGTAATTATTTCATGGATGTTTGTGCCATTTATTCCAATTATTTTCCAATATTTTATTTTGGTATTTACGTATCCTGTTATGGCATGGGTGTGTGGTTGGTTAAACTTAAAAATAGGGAGATTTTAAATGACTATTTGGCGGTTTGAACGAACACATGTATTAATAAAACGTGTTATTTTTTTAAGTTTTGTTTTTTTTATATTATTTTGTGTTCTAGCTGGACGTTTATTTTATTTGCAAGTTTTACAAGGAGAGAAATACTTATTATTAGCAGAAAAAAATCGTTTATCTGTACGTTTAACTCAGGCTCCAAGGGGATATATCTACGATAGAAATGGTGTGAAGTTAGCTGAAAATAAAAAAACATTTCAAGCAGTTTTAATAAAAGAACAAGCTAAAGACTATAAACAAACATTACGTTATTTTAATGAATTGTTGCCATTAGATGAGGATGAAATGTCTCGTATTGAGCGTGATATTTCTCGTAAACGAGCATTTATGCCGATTCGTATCAAGGATAATTTAACTTTTGAAGAAATGTCTTTATTACAATTAAATGCTCCTGATTTACCTGGGATTGTTATAGAAGAAGGCATGAATAGGTACTATGGAGAAGGCGATGCCTCAACACATGTTGTAGGATATGTATCATTATTGAATGATAAAGATTTAGAAGGAGATAAGGATAATCCCTTATTTGATTTGCCAGGATATCGTATTGGTAGACTAGGTATAGAGCAAGCTTTTGAAGAAAAATTACAGGGAACGCCTGGAATACGTAAAACAGAAGTTAATGTCTATGGACGTTCGGTACGTGTATTGGAAGATACGCCTCCAATTCCTGGTAAAGATATTTATTTAACAATTGACAGTCGTTTACAAAAGTATGGATTGGAAATTTTTGGAAAAGAAACGGGTTCTTTAATTTTAACTGATGTTAAAACGGGGGAAATTTTGGCTTTGGTTTCTGCTCCATCTTTTGATCCAAATTTATTTACAGTTCCTTTATCGGTAAAAAATTGGAAACAACTTTCTGAAAATCCTAAAACACCACTACAAAATAAGGCTATTGCAGGATTATATTCGCCAGGATCTACGTTTAAAATTGCTTTAACATTGGCAGGATTAGATAGTCAAGATATAACATCTGCTTCGCGTGTTAAATGTACAGGTCGTACAAAATTAGGAGATCAATTGTTTCATTGTTGGAAACGAGTTGGGCACGGTCATGTAAATGCTATAGAAGCTTTAAAACATTCTTGTGATGTATTCTATTATGAAAAATCTCAGGATATTGGTGTCGATAAAATTGTTCAGATGGCTGATAAGTTAGGTTTTGGTCGTTTGACTGGTATTGAGTTAAAAGGTGAAAAAAAAGGGTTGTTGCCATCTCGTGCTTGGAAAGAGGCGATTAAAGGTGATGGATGGCGTATGGGCGATACACTCAATTTAAGTATTGGGCAAGGTTTTTTAAATGCAACACCAATACAATTGGCCCGTATGATAACAATAGTAGCAAATGGGGGATATGATAAAGCATTAACATTAATTAAAGATGAAAAAACGGATGAAATTGTATCGCATTCTTTAAATATTCCTAAATCTCATTTGAATATGGTATATAAAGGAATGAATGCTGTTGTAAATGAAAAAGACGGAACAGCTTATAGTTCCAGATTTACCTATAGAGGCCAAAAGATGGCAGGAAAAACAGCGAGTACTCAGGTTCGGCGTATCAGCTTAAAAGAGCGTGAAGAGGGGGTTAAATCACAAGAGGATTTACCTTGGAAATATCGTGATCATGCAATGTTTGTGGCATTTACACCAGTAGATAAACCACGTTATGCAGTTGCTGTCGTAGTAGAACATGGTGGTGGTGGTTCTAAAACAGCTGCTCCTATTGCGTCCAAAATGTTGCAAGAAGTTTTACGATTAGAGTATGAAGATTCTCAGAAGAAAAAGGAAATTGAAAAGTGAGTTTTTTTAAGGATAGAAATTGTTATTTAAAAAATTATAATCTGTCTTTGATGGATAAAATTCGCTTATTTTCTTGGCCATATTTGGTCTTGGTTTGTTTAGTTGTATTTATTGGGTTAATATTATTGTATTCAGCTGGAAATGGTAATTGGGATCCATGGGCAAGTAAACAATTTTTACGTTTTTTAATGAGTTTAGGTATTTTATTTTTTATATCCTTAACAAATTTACGGTTATGGATGAAATATGCCTATATAATTTATGGGCTTGCTCTTATCTTGTTACTGGGTGTTGAATTTTTTGGTCACGTTGGTATGGGGGCTCAACGGTGGCTGAATTTGGGCTTTATGAAGGTTCAACCATCTGAGGTTATGAAAATAGCTTTGGTCTTAGCTTTAGCCCGCTATTTTCACGGAGCTAGTTTGGATGAAGTGCGTTCTATTCGTTTTATGATTCCTCCACTTATGTTAATGGGAATGCCTGTATCTCTTATTTTATTACAACCCGATTTAGGAACGGCATTAATGTTAGTGTTTGCATCGGTGGCTTTATTCTTTTTGGTTGGTGTTCAAATTTGGAAATTTGTTGTTGTCGGGGTTGGCGGATTAATCTCCATTCCCGTTTTATGGATGTGTTTGCATGATTATCAAAAACAACGTGTTTTAACATTTTTAAATCCGGAAAGTGACCCACGTGGCGCTGGTTATCACATTATGCAATCCAAAATTACATTGGGTTCAGGGGGAATTTTTGGAAAAGGTTTTATGGAAGGGACGCAAAGTCGTTTAAACTTTTTGCCAGAAAAACAAACAGACTTTATTTTTACGGTATTGTCTGAAGAATTTGGATTGGTCGGTTCTTTATTCTTATTATTTTTATATGGTGTGATTATTGCCTATGGTTTTATGATAGGATTAAGATGTAATAACTTTTTTGGTAAATTATTGGCATTTGGATTGACGATTAATTTTGCACTATATGTCTTTATTAATATGGGTATGGTTATGGGATTAATGCCTGTAGTTGGTGTTCCGTTACCTCTGGTGTCTTATGGTGGAACGGCGATGTTGACATTATTCTTTGGTTTTGGTTTAATTGAATGTGTTAATATTAATCGCGAAATGGTAATTGGACGCAGAGGATCTATTGACGATGAATGAAATTGACAGCTTTTTAGATGCCGCATTTTTAGCCTATAATGATGGACGCGTTGATGAGGCAGAAGAATTAGTTAGGCGCGTTTTAAATATTGAACCAACGCATGGGGATGGTTTGTATTTATTGGGATTAATTGCCTTTCAATCCGGAGCATTGGATCCAGCATCAGATTTATTATATCAAGCTGTTAAATTATATCCACAACAAGATAATTATGCTTTGGCTTTAGCTTCTGTCCTACAAAAGCAAAATCGTTTGGATGAAGCTTTGTCATTTTATGAAAAATATAAAGATAATCCACTTGTATTGGCGCAAATGGGGATGATTTATGCCAAAAAAAGGCAAACAGAGTGGGCGCACAGTGCATTTTCGAAAGCGATTGAATTAGATAAAGGGATTGCTGATGCTTATATTGGTTTGGCGATGTTAGCCAAACGAGAAAATAATTTTGAAAAAAGTGAACAGTTATTGTTACAATCTCCTCAAACACCTGATGTATTATATCGTTTAGCCTCTTTGTATCGGCATATGGATAATCCATCCAAGGCTTTGACATACATTAATAATGCGTTATCTAGTATGAATAATTATGTGTTTTTAAATGAAAAAGGGTTAATTTTGGAAGCATTAGGTCAAGACGAAGAGGCTTTACGGATGTATTTATCTGCCACTGATATGAATACATATTATGCCGATGCTTTTGCTAATCAAGGGAATATTTATTTGAAAAGAGGGCAGCATGATTTGGCTGAGGATGCCTATAAACGTGCGTTGGCTTTGGATAATAAATTTTTTATGGCCCATCATAACTTGGCAACTTTATTGTATCGTCAAGGGCGTAAATATGAAGCCTTAGATCATTATCAAGAAGCCGTTATTATTGATTCTAAAAATATGTCTGCGGTTTATAATTTAGGAATTATCCAAGAGGATGTTGGTGAATTTTCAGAAGCGGCTGGTTTATATTTTAATGCCTTAGTTGGTAGTTTTGAAAATCCAGCATTAGAATTTCGTATTGCCAGTGTTTTAGAACGATTATTCAAATCATCAAAAGATGGTAAAAAACAAGCCTTAGATTTTGTAAAAGGCTGGGTAAAACATTTTCCGGATAGCGTTGTGGCATTGCATACTCAAGATGCTTTATTGGGGAAAAAATCTTCTGATAAAAAAGATATTGCCAAGGCATATGCTGAAAAATTATATGATGTTTTTGCCTCAGAATATAATGAATGTATGAAAAAAATGCAAGCATCTGTGATAGATGCCGCTGCTGAAATGATACAAGATAAACAGTTTGATTCAGTTTTAGATTTAGCTTGTGGAACAGGTACTTTTGGATTGAAGTTAAAGCAAAACTTCAATACATTATTGGGTGTTGATATTTCACAAAAAATGTTAGATGAAGCACAAAAGACGAGTGTTTATGATAAATTGGAACATATGCCGATAGATGATTATTTCCAATCATCTAACGATAAATTTGATTTAATTATGGCATTAGAAGTGACGGGATATTTGGATAATCTATCTGAATTATTTGAAGGTGCAAAAACGCATCTTCATTCAGATGGGCAATTTATCTTTTCAATTGAATATCCACTGGATAAAAATGAAACTGAATTATCTGTTAACGGGCGTTATTTATATAGTATGGAATTTACAAAGCAAGCATTAGAAAAAGCAGGCTTAACTGTTGCCGAAGTAAAAGAAATTAATTTACGTCGTGAAGGTAATGATTATGCAAAAGGGGCAGTTTTAATTGCTACCCCTCATAAGTAATTTTACGGCTTAATTAATTACTGAATATTTTTTAACCATTCACTTAAGGCTTCATAAGCTCTGCTTGTATAGAGTTTCTTTTTGTCAGCGCCTTTAATTTTTTTGCCGTTTTGTAGGCGTTCTACCGGCGGGAAAATACCAAAGTTAATGTTCATTGGTTGAAATATTGCATCGTTAGCTTCAACAGTAATATGACGCAACATTGATCCTAATGCCGTTTCTGCTGGAGGTAATGGTATATCCGGATTAGTGGTAAATAAGCCGGCCATTAAACCAACTGCAGCACTTTCAATATATCCTTCGCATCCTGTAATTTGACCGGCAAGACGAATGTGTGGAGCAGCCTTTAAACGTAAAGTACTATCTAACACTTTTGGACCACAAACAAATGTGTTGCGATGAATACCTCCCAATCTGGCAAATTCAGCATTAGCTAATGCTGGTATCATTTTAAAGACCTCTTTTTGTGCGCCATATGTTAATTTTGTTTGAAAACCGACTAAGTTCATTAATGTACCTTGTTTGTTTTCTTTTCTTAATTGTACAACGGCAAATGGACGACGATTATCTTCGTGTGGATTGCGTAATCCTACGGGTTTCATTGGACCAAATAACAATGTTTGGCGACCTCGTTCAGCCATTACTTCAATTGGTAGACAACCTTCAAAATAGGGCGTGTTTTTTTCCCATTCTTTAAAATCAACCTTTTCACCACACAACAAAGCATCAATAAAGGCTTCATATTCATCCTTATTCATCGGGCAATTCAAGTAATCTGTTCCATCACCTTTGTCATAACGTGATTGATACCAAGCTTTACTCATATCAACGCTGTCTGTATAAACAATTGGGGCAATCGCATCAAAAAAGTGCATAGAATCTGAACCCGTGATGGTCATTAACTGGTTTGCTAATTTATCGTCTGTTAAGGGGCCTGTAGCCAAAATAACAGGTTCTGTTGTATCGAGAGGTAATTCTGACTCTTTAATTTCCAAAGTGAAATTCGGATGAGATTTTAATCTATCCGTAATCATTTTGGCAAATTCTTCACGATTAACGGCAAGAGCACCACCAGCTGGAACTGCATTTTTATCAGCACATGCCATAATTAAAGAATCACATCTGCGCATTTCTTGGTGCATTAAACCGACTGCATTTGTTTCGGCATCATCAGAGCGCAAAGAATTGGAGCAAACCAACTCTCCAAATAAATCTGTTGAATGAGCAGGAGTTTGTTTTAACGGTCTCATTTCAATCATATGAACGGAAAATCCGCGTTTTAATAATTGCCATGCTGCTTCAGAACCGGCTAACCCTGCACCAATAATCGTTATTTTTTGTGTCATTTTCCTCTTTCCTTTTTTGATAAAGTCTGCTATATCATATTTATGCGAAAAAGTGAATTATTTTTATGGATTTTTATAACTTTTTTTATGTCTCCCGTTTTGGCCAATGAAACGGAGCTGTCTTTTCCTGCAAAAATACCACCTAAGTCGATAGCTGAATTTAATGCTGTCAATCCTATGGCTAACATAGCAAAAGATGATGATTATTGGGATTTAGCTTGGCATGCTAAGGTTGCAGATTATGGTGACATGAATAGTCAGTTTATTTTAGCTGAAGCCTATGAACTTGGAAAAAATACGGAACCTAATCCGAAAAAATCTCTTGCTTATTACAAAAAAGCGGCAAAACAAGGACATTTTGAAGCTTGTATGAAGCTTGGAAAGATATATACGGAAAATAAGTGGGTAAAGGAAGATTTAGAGCAAGCCGAGTTTTGGTATAAAAAAGCAGCCGAACAAGGATATGTCCCTGCACAAATTAAGTTATCAGATATGGCTGAACATCAAAAAAAAGTAGATTATAAGGAAGCTTATTACTGGTTGGCAATTGCAACAAAACAGATGTTTCCACATGAAATAGATTTAGAAAGTAAGTCTCCACACTTAATAATACTTGCTGATAAAATGACACCAGAAGAATATGAAGATGTTTTAGAACGACTTGAGGATAAAAAATGAAACCATTATATTTAGCTCCTATGGCAGGTATTACGGATAGGCCTTTTCGCAAAATGATGCGAAAATTTGGTAGCCATACATTATTTACTGAAATGGTTGGGGTGGAAAGTTTGTTGCGCTCTCATCCTGTGACACAAAAAATGATGCAGGTTTCCGATGAAGAAAATATTATTGTACAATTAGTTGGGCCAGACGCTCAACATTTGGCTCAGGCGGCAAAAATGGCTGAAGATATGGGGATTAAGGCTATTGATATTAATATGGGATGTCCAGTTAAAAAGCTTATTAGTAATTATTCAGGAGCAAAATTGATGCTGGAACCCGAACGTGCTGCGGATATTGTAAATGCTGTATCAAATGCTGTAAAAATTCCTGTATCGGTGAAAATGCGTTTAGGATGGGATGAAAAACGTCAAAATGCAGTAGAATTCGCAAAGCTTATGGAACAATCTGGTGCAAAACGATTAACTGTTCATGGACGCACAAAGGATCAAGGATATGCTGGGTGCGCTGATTGGTATAAGATAGCTGATGTTAAACAATCTGTTCAAATCCCAGTGATTGCTAATGGTGATATTATGGATAAAGCATCTGCCGAGCAGGCAGAGCAAATAACGCGCGCTGATGGATTAATGGTTGGACGAGGGGCGTTGGGACGTCCTTGGATATTATCAGAAATTGAAACGGGTGTAAAACCTGAATTTAATTTGGCTGATTTGGTATTGGAACATTTAGATTTAATGCTGGATTACTATGGAATGCACGGGTTAAAAGTGGCACGTAAGCATATTGCATGGTATGCTAAGGGTAAAAAAGGTCTTGCGCCATTTTGTCAAAAAGTGTATGCTGAGACAGATTTAAAACAAGTAAAACACATGATACGTGATTTTTTTGAAGGTGAGGGGTAAATGAAAATTATTATTGCAGGAGCCGGACAAGTTGGTGTCGCATTGGCAAAATATTTGCGTGAAGAAAATCACGATATCGTTTTAATTGATAAAGATGAAGAAAAATTGGGACATTTAAGCGAACAGTTGGATATTCAAACTATTTGTGGGTCTTCTGCTTATCCGAGTATTTTGGAAAAAGCCGGAGGTATGCATGCTGATGTCTTTTTGGCTGTGACAGGTAATGATGAGACTAATATTGTTGCTTGTGGGGTAGCAAAGTCCGTGTTTAATATTCAAAAGAGAATTGCTCGTATTTCTTCAAGTGAGTATATGCAACCAAAGTACAAAACTTTTTTACAAGAACAGTCTATTGAATATGTGATTTCACCTGAGGTCGAAACAGTTGGTCGTATTATGCAAATATTACCTCTTGCAGGTGCTGTTGAAATGGTACCAATGTCAGATGGATTAGTGCGTTTTGTTGGTGTTAAGTGTAAAAAGACTTCCCCAATGGTGGGAAAATCAGTTGCGGAAATACATAATAATTTTGAAGGATTGTCTGTTAAAGTTGTAGCAGTTACGCGTCGTTTTCGAGTTATGCCATTAAAAGAAACTATTGTTCGTGCAGGGGATGAAGTTTATTTTGTCATTGA
Organism: Alphaproteobacteria bacterium; assembly: GCA_017559525.1. Taxonomy (GTDB): domain Bacteria; phylum Pseudomonadota; class Alphaproteobacteria; order CAAHEQ01; family UBA3637; genus UBA7488. Next base: position 19,184 of record JAFYRI010000008.1, read on the forward strand.
TAAACGTCATTTAGTACAGGCTTTAGATATTTTAGGGTATGAAAATGATTCACCTAAATATGTTATTATTTTTGGTGGTGGACGCATTGGAGCTCAGTTGGCAAGAAGCTTAGAACAAGATACGGTTTCACATGATGTGACAATTGTTGAAAAAAATGAAGTTCGAGCTAGATTTTTAGCAGAACGGATGCAAAATACTTTAATTATTAATGGTGATGGATTAGATGAAACATTGTTAGAAGAGCTTAATTTAAAAAATTATGATTTTGCTATAACAACAACGCATAGTGATGAAAACAATATTTTATTGTCTTTATTAGCTAAACGTAGTGGAGTTGCCAGAACATGCGCTTTAATTCAAAATGATGTATATGATACCGTGTTATCTGGTTTGGGTGTAGATACAATGTTAGATCCGAATGCTGCGATGGTATCTTCTATTTTGCAACACATTCGTAAAGGACGAGTTAAAAGTGATTACTTCCTACAAGCAGGCGTTGGTGAAGTATTGGAAATTGAGGTGGTTAAAACTTCAAAAATTACAAAATCCCCATTGGGGCGCATTCATTTGCCTGAAGGAGTAGTAATTGGTGGTATTGTACGTAGTGATTTGTTCTTAATGCCTGATAAAGATTTAATTGTTCAAGAAAAAGATAAAGTTATTGTTTTTGTTGAACGCGGGCGTGTTGGAGAAGTAGAAAAATTATTTTCTGTTGGTTTTGCTTTCTTTTAAAGATGGTTTCAAATGATGAAGTTATGTGGTGTACCAACTGGATATGAAGTATTCGTATTAGAAAGGTTATTAAAAAAGAATTCATCTTTATTGTATTTGGTAAGAGATGAAGCAAGATTATCATTTTTACATGATATTTTATCTTTAGTTATGCCTCATGTAAAGGTGTTATCTTTTCCTGCATGGGATACTGTACCGTATGATCGAGTATCAATGTCTGCTGATATTGAAGGTATACGTATTGAAACATTATCATGGTTAGCATCATATGATAAAAAAACACCTGTTATTGTTTTGGTAACGACCTCAGCGGTTATGCAAAGAGTACCAGAAATTCAGTTTTTCAAAGATTCATCTCTTTCTTTAAAAGAAGGGGATACAATTGCATTTGATGTCTTGAAAACTTTTTTATCTAAAAATGGATATAAGAATACATCATCTGTTCTGGAGACAGGGGAATACGCCATTCGTGGTGGTTTAATAGATTTGTGGCCGGCGGGTTTTTCGTCTCCTGTCCGGATTGATTTTTTTGGAGATGAAGTTGATACAATCCGTTCTTTTGATGCGATTACACAACGCAGTGGATCAAAATTAGAGACCTTATCTTTAAAACCAATGAGAGAGTTTTCCTATAACGAACATGCTATTTCTTTATTTCGTTCTAAATATCGTGATATGTTTGGAGTAGGGCGGGAGGATACTCTATATGAAGCCGTTTCTAATGGTCGCTATATACAAGGAGTTGAACATTTTTTACCTCTATTCCATGAAAGAATGGTTTCATTTTTTGATTATGTACAAGATTTTACTGTTATATCTGATTTTGGATTGAATGATGCTTTACAGGCGCGACATGAACAAATTATGGAGTATTATAATGCCAGATGTGAGGCATTGAAAGATGGAATGAGTAATGTTAAGTATTATCCAATTTCACCAGAACTTTTCTTTTGGACACCTGATGAAATAATTGAGAGTTTATCTACATTTAATCATTTTTCTTTATCTCCGTTTACTGAACCAAATTCTGATGATATGAAGGGGCGATCCGGAAAAGATTATGTTGATTTGCGTGTTCAGTCCAATATCGATGTGATGGAACAAGTATCAAGGGATATTCGAGAAACCTCAAAACGAGTTCTTATAACAGCCGCAACAGGTGGATCAGTCGAACGTATTATTGGATTGCTTAGAGAAAAACAAACACCGATTCCTTTTGTAGAAACGTGGACTGAAACTCTCAAGAAAAAGATATCAGCTATTGTAGCACCATTTGAAAAGGGATTTCAAGATGATAATGTATGGGTGCTGACAGAAACAGATATTTTCGGTGAACGTATTATTCGTACTCCTAAGCGTAAGAAAAATGCAAACTATATCACGGATATCACAGCGCTTAATGTAGGTGATTTGGTTGTTCATACAACACATGGTATCGGACGATTTGATGGGTTAATTACTTTGCAAATTGGTGGTGCGGCCCATGATTGTTTACGTGTATTATATGACGGTGGCGATAAATTGTTTGTTCCGGTTGAAAACTTGGATGTTTTATCCCGATACGGAAATGAAGGTGGTAGTTTAGATAAATTGGGCTCGGTGGCTTTTGTCAATCGTAAAGAGCGTGTGAAAAAAGATTTATTTGCGATGGCTGGACAGTTGATTGAAATAGCCTCTAAACGTGAACTTAATCAGATGCCGAAAATTTTGGCGCCTCATGGTATGTATCAAGAATTTTGTGCCAGATTTCCTTATACGGAAACGGATGATCAATTGCATACCATTGCCGACATTGAAGGAGATTTCGCTAAAGGGCGTCCAATGGATAGATTGGTATGTGGAGATGTCGGTTTTGGTAAAACGGAAGTGGCTATGCGTGCAGCCTTTTTGGCTGCTATGAATGGGGAGCAGGTGGCTATGATTGCCCCAACGACATTACTTGCTCGACAACATGCTCAAAATTTTGCAGAAAGATTTAAAAATTTTCCAATACGTATTGGTGCTTTATCCAGATTAGTCAGTTCCCATGATGCTAAATTGCTAAAAGATGAACTGGAAAAGGGGACTTTAGATATAGTCGTTGGGACTCATTCTTTGTTAAGCCAAAACATTAAGTTTAAGAGATTAGGTCTTGTAATTATTGATGAAGAACAACATTTTGGTGTTAAACATAAGGAACGATTAAAGCAGTTAAAAGAGGGTGTTCATGTCCTGACTTTAACGGCAACACCTATCCCAAGAACATTGCAATTATCGCTAGCCGGTGTGCGAGAACTCAGCATTATTGCAACACCTCCAGTCGACAGATTAGCAGTTAAAACATTTGTTACGCCTTTTGATGGGGTTATTATTAAAGAGGCTATTTTGCGTGAGCATTTTCGTGGTGGTCAAACATTTTTTGTATGCCCCAGAATTTCGGATATGAACGAAGTTGAAGATGTGTTAAAAAAGTTAGTACCCGATATAAAAGTTGTTAAAGCACATGGTCAAATGGCTGCCACTCAGCTGGAAAAAATTATGACAGATTTTGCCGATAAAAAGTACGATGTGTTATTGGCAACCAGCATTATTGAATCTGGTCTAGATATGCCTTCAGTTAATACAATGATTGTATATCGATCCGATATGTTTGGTTTGGCGGCCCTTTATCAGCTTAGAGGTCGCGTTGGCCGAGGAAAGGTACGAGCTTATGCATATTTGACGACACCACCACATCAACGCTTATCTGAAACGGCTCAAAAGCGATTAAATGTAATGCAAAGTTTAGATAGTTTAGGTGCGGGTTTTACATTGGCCAGTCATGATTTGGATATTCGTGGGGCAGGGAACTTGCTGGGACAAGAACAATCTGGTCATATCAAAGAAATTGGTGTGGCTCTGTATCAAAAAATGTTAGCCGATGCTGTTAAAAAATTACGCTATGAAAAACAAAGTGGTGCAAAAGAGAAAGTTATTGATGATGATTTTTCACCGCAAATTTCGATTGGGTTGCCAGTGTTAATTCCAGATACTTATGTGGCAGATTTGGATTTACGGATGGAATTATATCGCCGTATTGGGGATATTGAAACATCAGAGGAAATAGAGTCTTTACGCGCCGAATTAGTGGATAGATTTGGTTCTTATCCGGTTGAAGTTGATAACTTATTGAATACGGTTTCATTAAAATTATTGGCTAAAAGTGCTCATATTGACCGTATTGATGCTGGTCCCAAAGGGGCAAATATATCATTTTATCAAAACATTTTCCAAAATCCGGCGGGATTAGTGGATTATATTTCCAAACAAATGGGAACGATTCGGATTAAGCCAGACCAAAAACTTCTTGTCATGAGACCATGGGATAAACCGACTGACAGATTGATTGGTGTTCAAAAAATCGTTCAAAAAATTGCTGAGATTGCAAAAAGTATGTAGATTGTCAATATTGTACTTGAAAAATAGGTGAAATTTCTATATAATGTCCTTTATGAGTCAAAAATAAGAAAGGAAACATAAAATGGCTTTACAAAATACAAGAGCAAACAACTATCCCGAATGGTATCAAAATGTGATAACTGCTGCTGATATGGCTGAATTATCACCGTCACCAGGGTGTATGGTTGTAAAGCCATGGGGATATGGTATTTGGGAACGTATCCAACGTTTATTGGATGATAAATTTAAGGAAACAGGCCACGAAAACTGTTACTTCCCATTGTTCATTCCGTTGTCATTCTTTCAAAAAGAAGCCGACCACGTAGAAGGTTTTGCCAAAGAAATGGCTGTTGTGACACACTCTCGTTTAACATCTGTTGATGGAAAATTGGTGCCGGCATCACCATTGGAAGAACCGTTAATCGTGCGTCCGACATCTGAGGCGATTATCGCTGAATCTTTTTCAAAATGGGTTAAATCTTATCGTGATTTACCTGTAATGATTAACCAATGGGCAAATGTGGTGCGTTGGGAAATGCGTCCGCGTATTTTCTTGCGGACCCGTGAATTTTTGTGGCAAGAAGGGCATACCGCTCATGCGACCTATGATGAAGCGCAAGCCGAGGCAAAACAAATGCTGAAAGTTTATGTAGACTTTGCCCAAAATTGTTTAGCAATTCCGGTTATTCCGGGGGTAAAACCGGAACATGAAAAATTTCCGGGGGCAGTGGATACTTACACCTTTGAACCGATGATGCAAGACGGTCGTGCTTTACAAGCCGGTACCTCACACTTTTTGGGACAAACATTTGCTAAGTCCGCAGATATCAAATTCCAAAATAAAAATGGCGAATGGGAATATGCCTATACGACATCTTGGGGTGTTACAACCCGTTTGATTGGGGGTATGGTTATGTCTCATGCCGATGATGAAGGTATGGTTGTTCCACCGGTGATGGCACCATATCAAGTTGTTATTGTACCGATGTTGAAAGATCCTGCTAAGGTTGAAGCCGTTATGGCCTATGCCGAAAAAGTGCGTGTAGCACTAGCAAGCCAAATGGCATTTGGCGAAAAAATCCGTGTGAAAGTGGATACACGGGATAAAAACTCAACTGATAAATATTGGGAATGGGCCAGAAAAGGTGTTCCGGTTATTGTTGAAGTTGGTCCTCGTGATATGGATGGTAATAATGTAATGGTCCGTGAACGTTTAAAATTGGGGACTCCAGAAGGAAAACAAGTTCAATCTTATGACGAATTTACTACAACAATCAGTGCTCGTTTAGAAAATATTCAAAATACAATGTTTGAAACGGCCAAAAAACGCTTAGAAGATAACTTGCGTACCGATATCACAACGCCAGAAGAAATGCAAGCATATTTTAAAAACCAAAATGTGTGGTTGGGTGGTGATAAACCAAAAGTGGCTTTTGTTCGTGGTAAATGGTGTGGTGATGAAGAAACAATTGAAAAAATGAAAGAAATGAAAATTACAATTCGTTGTATCCCATTTGATCAAACAAATACAGAAGGAGTTTGCTTGATTAGTGGCAAACCAGCTACAATGGATGTGATTTACGCTCGTAGTTATTAAAATATTAAATTATACCGAATTAAAAACTCCCACAAATTAAGTGGGAGTTTTTTTATATTTTTTACTTGCAATTATATATAATATTTGATAGGTTGATTTTAAGGCAATTTTTTTGCCCCGAGGTGTCGAAACCTCTTTACCGTTGTCCTGAAAGTTCAGGATGTAAAAACTTCCAACATTGGTTGGAAGATGACAAAATAGCCCATTTGGGTGAATATGTTATACTATTACGGTAAGTAGTTTCGAACTTCCAACCACTTTTTTGAATAAAAAGGTGGTTTTTTGTTCATTCAAAATAAAAGGAGGTAAGAAAATGCGAAAAATTTTATTGTTATGTAGTATTTTAATGATGCCATCAGTTGTTATAGCGCAAGACACAACAACTGAAACATGTGCAGATGGGGCTGGAATAGTTATAAAAGGTTTGGTTTCAGGGCATAAATATTGTAAAAGTAAAAGTGATCTTAATTGGTGGAATGCGTATGCTTGGTGTGATGCAATAGGGATGCAAATGGTGGAGGCCTCAGATTGTTACTGTTCTGATACAACGGCAGATTGTGCTGATAAAAAATGTCCGGAATTTGCAATTGATACGGATACAACCTCCTGGGTGGGGTGGACAACAAAAACAGATATAAAAACTGGAGAAATGTACACAATTCATAGTCCAGGAATATTGTATCCATCAAATTATGGACAATCAGCAAGAAACCGGACATCATGGCGACAAGCTTTATGCAAATAACTATCCTTCGTGGGCGATAGCCTTTGTTGCATCGTCCGTCAAAGCAGTTTCTAAATTGATGTTGCTTTCTACGCTGCGCAGTTTTCTGTTGACGGCACGTGTTCTGGTTTCGGCATTATCCAAAATTTTGCCGGCTTGTTCCAATTTTTGCTTAACATTTTCAACCCAAGTGGCATACTTTTCGAACTCATTTTTGGCTTCGCTTAATACTTGCCATACTTCGGAAGAACGTTTTTGAATGGCGAGCGTTTTAAAACCCATTTGCAGTGAGTTTAAAAATGCCCCCAAAGTGCTTGGGCCCGTAATGGAAACACGCAGTTTATTTTGGATATCTGTGGTTAATCCAACCCGTTTCATAACTTCGGCATATAATCCTTCGGTCGGCAAGAACATAATGGCAAAGTTTGTTGTTTTTGGTGGTAAAATATATTTATCAGAGATGAGTTTTGCTTGTAACTTAATGGCACGTTCTAATTCATTTCCAGCTATTTCAATGGCATTTATATCTGCTTTTTCTGTTGCCTCACACAAACGTTCATAGCATTCTACTGGAAATTTTGAATCAATAGGAATCAAAACATCACCATCTGGTAATTTAACGGCATATTCTACGACTTCGGATGAATTATCCTTAATGTGTGCATTTTTGACATATTGTTCTGGGTTCAACATTTGTTCCAACAAACTGCCCAATTGAACTTCACCCCAAGTTCCACGTGTTTTAACATTTGTTAAAACGCGTTTTAAACCTCCAACATCGGAAGCTAATGTTTGCATTTCTCCCAATCCTTGATGGACTTTTTCTAATCGTTCAGATACCAAAGAAAATGATTCACCTAATCTTTTTTCCAATGTTGTATGGAGTTTTTCATCAACTGTTGCACGCATACGTTCTAATTTTTCGGCGTTATCTGCTTGCATTTTTTCCAATCGTTCTTCAACGGTTTTACGAATAGAATCATTAAATCCAATAAGGGATTGACTGAGTTCTTGACGTAAATTTTTAGCATCTTCTCGTGATATACGTTCTAATCTTTCTAAATCTCGGGTAATAGATGGTGTTTTTTCCATAAAGGATAATTTTACAAGCAAAAAGATAACTAATCCCAAAATAACAGCTAACAAAATCACAATAAACAGGTGTTCCATAAAAAATATCCTTTTCTTTTGAATTAAAATTGATTATAGTGTAACATAATGATGATGAAAATGAAACATATTTTTTTATTTTTTGTACTTATTTTGTTCTGTGTTTTAAACAGACAAGTTTATGGTGTATCTTTGCACTATAATGCTCATGGTGCAGGAATGCATTTGATGAATGCTAATATGAATTTAGATGTGTCTAAAAATGATTTTCGTATTAAAAGTACGGCAAAAACGAATGGTTTGTTAAAAATGATTCTAGATGCTCGGAGCAACTTTTATTCATCTGGTAAAACATTAAATAATCAATTTGTTATAAATAATTCTTATATTGAAGCATTAAGTAAAAATAAAAGTAAAAAACGAGATGTTAATTTAAAAGATAAACCAAATTTTATGGATTATCAAACAGCTCTTTTACATGTAATGTATTTTTCAGAACCTCAAGATAAAACATTTCAAGTTTTTGATGGAAAAAGGGAGTTATCGTTAACTTTTAAATACATTGGTCAAGAGATTTTGTTGCCAATACCCGAAATGATGTATTCAGGTATTTCAGATTACTATACATTGACGATTAGTATTACAAAAGGTAAGAAAAAAGGGTGGTTTTTTAATCGTATGGATGATAAAGATAATCCTCCCTTACATTTGTATTTTGCTTCGATTGATGGAATAAATCACAAGGTTATGGTAAAAGGAGTGTTTAATACGTCCTTATTTGGAGAAATTAACATTTATTTGAATAAAATTTCTGATTTGGGGGAAAAATGATTAATGGATTTTTATCGCTGATAAAGTGGCCGATTGCCTTTTTGATGATTTTAATGATTATGCCTGCAATTCAGTCAATTGAAGTTGTTATTTCTCAAGGCGTTAATGCCTATGTGATGCTTTGGTTTGCTTTGCCTTTTGTGGTGACAAGTATTGCATTTTTTATGTTGCCTTTTTTGAGTGGTAGTTTTTTGGCAATTATGGAACACGAATTGACGCATATGTTGTTTGCTATTTTGACTGGTCATAAACCAGTTGATTTAGAAGTGAATCAAAATAAAGGTGGTTATTTGGCTTTTCAGGGGGAAGGTAATTGGTTGATTGCATTAGCTCCGTATTTTTTTCCAACATTTGCAGTAGTTGTTATGTTATCAAGTTTAGTATATATGGGAATGGGGAAGCCATTGCCAGATCTTTATTGGGCTATATTTGGAACGATGTGCGGATATCATTTAGTTTCAACTATTTTAGAAATTCATCCTCAGCAGACGGATTTTAAATCTGCTGGGTATATATTTACAATTGCGTTTTTGCCAGGGATAAATTTGATTGTTTATGGACTTTTGTTGGCTTATGCGTGTGCTGGTTGGTCTGGTATACCTTCATTTATGTCATTATTAATGCAGCATACTATCGAATTTATTGGGCGACTAATATAAATAAAAAATATTTTCAATAATAATGCTTGATTTTTACCTGAATTTGGAGTACTCTGTGCCGAGTTTTAAACTATAGGAGAATTTTATATGCATCAATATCGTTCACATACTTGTGGTGCCCTGCGTTCAGATGATGCGGGACAAGTGGTAAAATTATCTGGTTGGGTTCATCGTAAACGTGACCACGGAAACTTGTTGTTTGTGGATTTACGTGATAATTACGGTATTACACAATGCGTTGTGGATACAGCTTCTGCTAGTTTCGGCGTTTTAGAAAAGGTTCGTCCAGAATCTGTTGTTACTATTTCTGGTCAAGTTGTGAAACGTGATAGCGCAACAGTTAATCCTAAGATGTCAACCGGTGAAATTGAAGTCGTTGTTTCAAATGTTGAAATTCAATCAATGGCCGAAGTATTGCCAATGCAAGTTGTGGCCGAAACGGCTGATTTATCCGAAGAGCAACGGTTGACATATCGTTTTTTGGATTTGCGTCGTGAAAAACCACACGCTAATATTTTGCTCAGAAATAAATTTATTCAATCTATTCGTCGTCGTATGTGGGATGCTGGATTTAGTGAATTCCAAACACCAATTTTGACGGCTTCTTCTCCGGAAGGCGCTCGAGACTTTTTGGTGCCAAGTCGGTTGCATCATGGTAAATTTTATGCTTTGCCACAAGCTCCACAACAATTTAAACAATTATTAATGGTTGCTGGTTTTGATCGTTACTTCCAAGTAGCTCCATGTTTTCGTGATGAAGATGCTCGTGCAGATCGCAGTCCTGGTGAATTCTATCAATTAGATATTGAAATGTCTTTTGTAACGCAAGAGGAAATCTTTGCAACGGTCGAACCGATTATCCACGGATTATTTACGGAATTTGCTCCGAATAGCGAGGTTTCTCCGGCTCCGTTTATTCAAATTCCGTTTGCCGAGTCCATGATGAAATATGGTACGGATAAACCGGATTTGCGTAACCCATTAATTATTCGAGATGTCTCTGATATTTTTGATGGTTCATCTTTTGGCTTGTTCGCTAAAACAGTGGCCGAAGGTGGTTTTGTTCGTGCTATTAAAACAACTGGTACAGCCTCTAAACCTCGTAGTTGGTTCGATAAAATGAATGGTTTTGCTGTTGAACAAGGTATGGGTGGTTTGGGTTATATGTCTATTGCCGCTGATGGTAATAAAGGACCAATTGCCAAAAACTTGGATGCGGATCGCATTCCAACATTAATTGAACGCATGGGCGCTAAAGAAGGTGATAGTATCTTCTTTATTTGTGGTCGCGGTTTGAAAACTGTTAAATTCACAGGTGCCGTTCGCAACATGTTGGGTAATGAATTAGAGTTAATTGATAAAAATAAATTCATTTTCTGTTGGATTGTGGATTTCCCAATGTATGAAGAAAATGAAACAACTGGTGCAGTTGAATTCTCCCATAACCCATTCTCAATGCCAATTGGTGGTATGGAAGTGTTGAAAACAGCTAATCCGTTAGATATTAAAGCTCACCAATTTGATATGGTGTTAAATGGTATTGAAATCTTATCTGGTGCAATCCGTAACCACTTACCAGAAGTAATGTATAAAGCTTTTGAAATTGCTGGTTATGGTCCAGAAGTTGTGGAAGCTAAATTTGCTGGTATGCTCAATGCCTTTAAATACGGCGCCCCTCCACACGGTGGTTGTGCTTTTGGTATTGATCGTTTGGTTATGTTGTTGACAGACGAAGATTACATTCGTGAAGTCATTGCTTTCCCGCTCAACCAACAAGGTATGGATTTGATGATGAAAGCTCCAACCGAAGTAACTGAACAACAACTTCGTGAAGTTCATATTAAAATTCGATAAGATTTTAAAGTCTTTCAAAAAAAGGTCGCCTTTTCGGCGGCCTTTTTTGATATAGTATGACAATTATAAATGGTGATATCATTATTGAATAAAGATGGTGGTTTTATTTAAGATGAAAAGTTGTCACAAAATATTCATAAAAAATATAAAAAAAATAAAATATGCCTATTGACAAACAAAAAAAATGGGCGTATTTTCCCGTTTATTCAAAAAATAAGTGTTTAAAAAAGTTGGGCGTTATGTGCGTCAGAAAGTTTTTTTAAATTTAAAATAAAATGGGGAATAGGGCTAAATGATTAAATCAAATATTGAAAAATTTAAAAAGTTTTTAAAGAAAAATTTTACACCAAAATTAATGGAAGTAATGAAAAAACGCTATACAAAAACGGATTTTCGTCGTGATGCAATTGCAGCATTAACGGTTGCTGTTGTATCCATTCCATTGGCTATGGCTTTTGCGATTGCTTCGGGTGTTAGTCCGGCTCAAGGGTTATATACTGCTATTGTTGCTGGTTTTTTTGTGTCATTATTAGGTGGTTCCAGATATCAAATTGGTGGACCGACTGGTGCATTTATCATTATCATTTTGGGGGTTTTGCAACAACACGGATTTGATGGGTTGTTGGTAACTATGATTATGGCCGGTTTGATTTTAATCGTTGCTGGTTTTTTAAGATTGGGTACTTATATTAAATACATTCCATATCCGGTTGTGACAGGTTTTACAGCTGGTATTGGTGTTATTTTGATTTCTACACAAATTAAAGATTTATTCGGTTTGTCATTAGAGGTTCCTGCTCCATTTGTTGCTAAATGGGTAGCTTATTTTAAAAATATAGGAACAATGAATTGGTGTACAGTATTTATTAGTGTAGTAGCTTTTTCTTCCATTATGATAATAAAAAAACGTTGGCCTAAAAGTCCATTTTACTTAATCAGTGTTATTTTATCTACATTATTTGTTGTGATTTTCTCATTACCGGTAGATACAATTGGTAGTAAATTTGGGGAGGTACCACATTTTTTACCTGCACCAAGTTTACCTTCTATAGATATTAGTGACTTTTTTAGCTTATTGCCAAGTGCTTTTACTATTGCCTTTTTAGCAGGTATTGAATCATTACTCAGTGCCAAAGTTGTTGATGGTATGAGTGGTGATAACCATAACCCAAATGCTGAATTAATTGCTCAAGGAACAGCCAACATTGCCAGCGCATGTTTTATGGGATTGCCAGCAACTGGCGCTATTGCTAGAACGGCTACGAACTATAAGGCAAATGCTTATTCTCCTGTGGCTGGTATTTTACATACGGTTTTCATTTTGTTGTTCATGGTTGCTTTGGCTTCGGTCGCTGGATTTATTCCATTGGCTTGCTTATCCGTTGTAATGATTATTATCGGTTGGAATATGCTCAGTCTTGATAAAATGTATAAATTAATGAAGGCTCCTCGAGGAGATAGAAATACACTTATCGTGACATTTTTGTTAACGGTATTAGTTGATTTAAATACTGCTATTTCTGTTGGATTTATTATGGCAGCTGTTATTTTTATGCATCGTATGAGCCATCAAATTGCTGTTGCTAATGATGACAAATTATCTAAAGAAAAATTAGGTGGGCAAAATATCAGCGATAATTTATCTCATCAAGGTATTGTTGCTTTCCGAGTATCTGGTCCCTTATTTTTTGGTGGGGTTAGCGAGGTTTCTCAATTTTTTGCTCAATTAAAAACACCTCCTCGTATTTTAATTTTACGTATGGGACAAGTGCCAATGGTAGATGCTAGTGGTGCAAACTTGATTGCTGAGTTTGTGAAAAAACTGAAAAGCCAAGGCACTAAAGTTATTATCTGTAATATCAAAAAACAACCGAGAGATGTATTGCATACAGCATTATTACAAGAACATATTGATTGGAAAACATTGTCTGTGGCAAGAGATTTCCAAACAGCAGTTAAAATAGCTAGTCGATATGTGCGGTTGAATCCATTGCCAGCAGTTGAAAATAAATAAGAAGTGCTGGTAATATAAAGTAGGGGGCTATTTATCGCCCCCTTATATTTTTAAAGGTTTTTAAGTAAATTATTAGTTTATTAGAATATGGAAGAATAGTTAATAGGTAGTGTTATTCTTCTCTAAAAAGATTAACTTATTTTATATAAAATAAATCTTTATGTATATATTAAAAGCCCCTTTTCAAAAGGGGCTGTTTTTGTTATATATTTTTCAATATATTCAATATGTTTTTATAAACCCGCGATTCGGTCAAAAGCCTCTTGCAATTTCTTCATAGAATCTTGCGCTTCGGCTAAGGATGCACGTTTGTCATTAATGACTTTTTCTGGCGCTTTGGATACAAAGGCTTCATTAGCAAGTTGTCCCAATGTGCGTTCAATAAAGCCAGATAAAGCATCCATTTCTTTTGTTAAACGCATTTTTTCTTTATCCACATCAATTAAACCTTCAAGTGGAATCATGATAATCATACCATCATAAACGGTAGATACAGCACCTTTCAACGGTTCAGTGACAAAATCAATTTCTTCCACTCTGGATAAGAATGAAATCATTTGAGTAAATTCGCCAATCAAACCACGTTGTTCGTCAGTGGCTTCTTGAATACGGATTTTAATTTTGGCACCGGCAGAAATATTCATTTCACTGCGTACTGAACGAATAGCCGAGACCATATTGATGGCCCAATCCACTTTGCGTGTTTCGACCGCATTTTCATATTCGGCAACATTCGGCCAATTTGACGCCATTAACATTTCAGAACGCTCGGCTGTTTTATCCCACAATTCTTCGGTAATAAATGGCATAAACGGATGTAACAGTCCCAAAATTTTATCAAATACGAAAGCCATTGTGGAACGCGTTTCCTTTTTGGCTGTTTCGCTGTCGCCATAGAATACAGGTTTTGCCATTTCCAAATACCAGTCACAGAATACGCCCCATACAAAGTGGTATGCTGTTTGTGTAGCATCATTAAAACTGTAAGTTTCAATGGCATTAGAAATTTCTTTTTCTGCTTCAGATAATTTTGTAATAATCCAAGCGTTCATTGGTAATTTTACACCAGCAGGATGATAATCTTCGGCGACTTTACAATCATTCATTTCACAGAATTTTGCACTGTTCCATAATTTTGTGGCAAAGTTACGGTAAGCTTCTACACGAGAATCACCAATTAAAACATCACGACCTGTACCAGCTTGTACTAATAAACTCATACGTAAAGCATCTGCGCCATATTTTGCAATCATTTCCAATGGATCAATACCATTGTTTTTGGATTTGCTCATTTTTTGGCCTTTTTCATCGCGTACCAAACCATGGAAACAGATTTCTTTAAATGGAATTTCTTCCATAGCATACAAAGACATCATCATCATTCTGGCAACCCAGAAGAAAATAATATCAAAACCTGTTACCAATACGGATGTTGGATAGTATCGTTTTAAGTATTCATCATTTTCATTTGGCCATCCCATTGTTGAAAAGGCCCACAAACCAGAAGAAAACCAAGTATCCAATACATCAGAGTCACGACGCAATACAGTTTCTTCACCATAATGTTTCGTGGCTTCAATTTTTGCCTCTAATTCAGTTTCTTCACAGAAAATATGACCATCTGGACCATACCAAACCGGAACTTGGTGTCCCCACCATAATTGACGAGAAATACACCATGGTTGCAAATTACGCATCCATTCATAATAGGTGTTTTTCATATTTTCCGGATACATCTTAACTTGTCCGTCTTCAACGGCTTCTAAAGCACGACGGCCGATTTCTTTTGTATCCACAAACCATTGGTCTGTCAAATATGGTTCAATAACAACCCCCGTTCTATCACCATATGGAATAGTCATTGGATTGGGTTCTTCTTTAACATACAATCCCAATTCTTTAATACGTTCCAATACCTTCATACGAGCTGTCATTGTATCCATACCTTGGAATTCGGCTGGTACATTTTCATTTAATCTGGCATTTACATCCAAAATATTAATCATTGGCAAGTTGTGACGACGACCAACTTCAAAGTCATTAAAGTCATGAGCCGGAGTAATTTTTACAGCGCCGGTACCTTTTTCCGGATCGGCGTGTTCATCGGCGACCACAGGAATAGGGCGGTTAACAATCGGCAAGATAACATTTTTACCGATAATGTCTTTATATCTTTCATCTTCGGCAGAAACAGCCACAGCTGTATCACCAAAGAATGTTTCCGGACGTGTTGTGGCAACAGTAATAAAGCGACCTGGTTCATTTTCAACAGGATAGTTCATATACCACATTGTTCCAACAGTTTCTTTTTGAATAACTTCTAAGTCAGAAACGGCTGTTTGTAATTTGGAATCCCAGTTAACAAGGCGTTTATCTTTATAAATTAATCCATCTTTGAACATTTTAACAAAGATTTTACGAACGGCTGCGGATAAACCTTCATCCATTGTAAAACGTGTTCTATCCCAATCACAACTGGCACCCAAAGCTTTTAATTGGTTGATGATTTGACCACCAGATTTTTCTTTCCATTCCCAAACTTTTTCAATAAATTTTTCACGGCCGAAATCATGACGGGATTTACCTTCTTTAGCTAGCAATTTTTCCACAACAACTTGTGTGGCGATACCAGCATGGTCCATACCTGGTTGCCACAAAACATCAAATCCCTTCATGCGTTTATAACGGCACAAAACATCTTGGATTGAGTTATCCAAAGCGTGTCCCATATGCAAAACACCAGTTACGTTTGGTGGAGGAATAATGATGGAAAAGGCCGGTTTTCCGGATTGTGGCTGAGCCGCAAATAAGTTATTTTGTTGCCATTTTTTAAAGATTTCTGCTTCGGCTGTTGCCGGATTAAATTGCTTATCTAACATGTTATATCCCTTTAAATTAAACCAATGGGCTAAAGTTTACTAAAAAAACATATAAAATGCAAGCAAGAATTTCATTTATTTTACTTTAATCTTGACAAAATTGAAAAATAAAACCATTCTTTTGTGTATGAAAAAATATATTGCATCCTTTTTACTTATAATATTGTGTTCTATCGGTCCGGCTTATGCCTTAGAATGGCAAAGTATATGGAGTGGTTTTAAAGTAAATATATCTAACACGTTTTGTTCGAATAAATATGAATTATATGTGCCGATTCGGACATGGCATAATCGATGGACGTATGATAGGGATAACATTAAAGGGTACAATGAACGTCCTTGGGGTGGTGGATTGGGTCAATACTATATAGATGATAAAGGTAATCAACATTCATTATACACAATGGTTTTTAAAGATTCTCATAATGATTTTGAACCAATTGCTGGATATGCGTGGCAAAAAAACTGGCGATTGGATGAAGCTGGTTATTGGAAAATAGGTGCAGGATTTACCGTTTTTATCACTGCCAGATCTGATTTTGATTATATGCCGTTTCCTGGCGTGTTGCCATTGTTGGCTCTTGAATACAAACAAGTTGCTATTCAAGGGGCCTACGTTCCCGGTTTTTCCAGAAATTCCGGAAATGTAGCATTGATTTGGGCTAAATTGAAATTTTAGTTGTTGGTTTTTAGTTTATCCGCCAAGATGTTTGCTAATATAGATGTATATTGTTAATGCAATGGCTAATTGAAAAATGCCAAATAATTTCATTCTATTGAGAGGTAAATTAACAATATTTTCTGCTATAAAACGCTGTATCCATCCTGGGAATAATAAATAAACAACTCCTCTTAATACAAGTAATAAGACTATAGCATCAAAAAAAGCTTTCATTGTTTCTCCTTAATTGTTATGGAAAATTATAATAAATATTTACTATATTTGTCAATATCAAATAAGTAGAGAATTGCTAATTTTTTATAAATAGTGTATAATGATGTATAGTATAATATGGAGGTTCATATGGAAATAAATAATGCAGAACAACAACTGTTATTTGGAAAATTGGATGAAATTAAGAAGGAAATAGAGAGTGGTGTATTCAGTACTTACTCTTCTTCGAATTTTTATGGTAATTTTGTAGAAGGATATGAAACTTTTTTTGATGAGGAAAAAAAACGTCCTCATAAATATTTCATGTATGATTATGGTACTAATAATGGTCGGTTTTGTGAATATTCTGATGAAGGACCAGAAAAACAAATGATGACTTATGATTCGGATGGACGTTTGCGTATTGAAGATTTTAAAGATGGGTTAATTTATGAAGAGATGAGTTATAAAAACGGCAAAAAAGAAGGTTATTATTTGAAACGTCATCCTAATGGAAAAGTTCAAGAAGAGGGGTTTTATAAAGATGGTTTAAGACATGGTGAATGTACTGATTATCAATTAGATGGAACTCCTATTAGACACGCAGAATATCAAAATGGTATTTTAGATGGTAATTGTACGGATTACTATGAAAATGGTAAGATAAAAGAGGTGGTTTCATATAAAAACGGACAAAAAGACGGACTGTGTGATTTATATGATTTAGATGGAAATATCACGAGTAAATTTTATATTGAAGGGCAAGATCAAGGGAGTTTGCCATCTTTTGAACCATTAGTTTCTACGTTAACACCTTTTTCATTTGATCAAATTTTATCTTCAGTCGAAAAAATGGATGAAGCAACTGATGAAAAGTCAAAAAGCACATTATCTCAGACACTTTCTTCTTTACAAGAAATTGCACAAGCAAGTGTTGAAAAAACTCAAATAGTTATTAATAATGAAAAAATAAACGATGAAGCTTTACAAAATCAAACATTTAAGCGACATTCATCTATACAGGATGTAATAGCTCCTTCGGTGCCAAATATTTCACAAAAAGAGCAAGGAATAATTCCTCCTAAAATTATTTTTCCAAGTAAAGATAGTCGATGAAAAATTTAAAAATATTCTTGAAACGTATTTGACTTCATGATATTATGCAACAGCAGATATATGAAAGGTTTTTTTATGAAAAAAATGAATGACATAATGAAGGGTATATTAAAAGAAATTGAAACAAAGCCATTTCAACAAATTTTGCCACAAGTGAATAAATTGAAGTACTTATTGAAAGGTGGTAAATGTGATGTAGATGGTCAAAATTCAGATGGGGATACCTTGTTGCATATTGTAGTTAAAAGTGGAAATTTAAGGGGGCATAATACAATACAAGAGGGGGAAATGAAGCCAGAAAATATGTTTGATATAGCTTATTTGACGGGAAGCTTTAACCCCAATCCATTTATTAAAAATAAGAAAGGTATGACACCAAGTATGTTGGCCGCTCATTTAAAATTAACATCAGTATGGCAGTTTTTGACTTCTTATGAGCATGTATATAAAGCTAAATATCAAGAAAAAATATTAGAAAAGATTCTTAGTCAAGGTAATAATTTGAATGAGAAACAAAAGTATTATTTAAAAAAAGTTAGAACACGGTCTTAATAATTATTGAGATAAATTGATGTATTACTTTTTATAAAATTGAAAATATCTCATGTAAAAGCACTTAATTAACATTATGAAAAGAAATCGTTTGGTTTACATTTTACTTGCTCTTTTCTTAGGAGGATTAGGAATTCATAATTTCTATGCTGTATATACGAAGAAAGCAATAATTCAGCTGTTATGTGTTATTCCAGGAGCCGTATTGGTTATCCCTGCTATTATTGAGTTTATTTGGGTTTTGGTCGATATCTGTACTGTTACAAAAGATGCTGATGGAAAAGCTTTCGAATAAAACAAATTTAATCTTAGAAAAATTTGACCTCTGTCTTTGTATGAGCGGAGGTTGTTTTTTATAAGTTCTTGGAGTATAAGAAAATCATATTTAAGAGTCCGATAATTTATGATTTTTAGCCAATTTTGAAATGTCAACAATCGGACTTGCCGAATAGCTTGCAAACAAAAGAAAAAGCCCTCGTTTGAAAGAGGGATATAATACATGGTGCGGGCTGCTTTGCGCTTATCGGACTCAAATATCAGAGGATTTGAAGGAAAAATTGCAAAAAATACAGTTGTAATCCGTCAATAGTCTCATAACCACCAATTTCTTCTTCTACGGTAATATCGTCTTGGAGGATGTGCATTACGATATTGTATTAATGCATTCTGCCTCTTTTGTAGTTCCAATCTGTTGTTCAAATCCACCACTGTTTGTTTTACAAAGTTTTCCCAGGATCCTGTTTTAGCATGCTGTACAAAAACTGATCTTAAAATTTGAATACCATATCTTTCTAAACCGGAAGATTGTGTTGGTAGTAGGCAAAATACACATTGTCTTATATCATTGTTTTCGGAGATCTTATCCATACCCAAAAAATCAAATACAACAGGAACAGAAGAATTTATCCAATCCTTTGGAAATGCTTCATCTGCAAAATGTATTTCTAATACGTTTCCCACATGCATTTTGTTGTCAATCGTATGTATAGGAGTAATGACTTTTATGTCAGAAGATCCTGTTACTTTTTGGGAAAATCTTTTATAATCATTTTGCAACCTTGTCCCATCCACAACCCAATTCATATTTTTATAAAATGCTTCCCTTGATCGTCGTTCTTCGGGTTTTATATGCGAGTGTTGAAATTCCAATGTAAATCCTTGTGGAGTGCATACATCTGCAATATGTTTTTCTCCTGTTTGTTCATCATGCTTAATGATTTCTTGCCACTCTTTTGAAAAATAGTTCTTCCACATTCTGTGCCAATCTGTTTCACTTTCATGCCATGAATCACATTCTTTTTTTGACTTATGCGCCCAATGTGGTATTTTTTGTTCTCCGCATTTAGCGATAAGCTCTGCGCCACAAAATGGACATACTCCTTTGGCACCTTTTGTAGCATTAACCTTTTCACCGTTTACTATTGCTAACAGCATATTTTACCTTTCACATAATTTAGTATGTATATGGAGATAACGTATACGAAAGTCAAGAGTTGTATTTTTTGGGGTAGATATAATCTTGGGATGAGGTTTTAATCGGACTATATATAAGTACTTGTTTTATAAAGAAATCGTATTTAAGAGTCCGATAATTTGAAGTTTTTGACCATTTTTGAAAGGTCAATTATCGGACTGGCCGAATAGGTTGCAAACAAAAGAAAAAGCCCTCGTTTAGAAGAGGGCTTTAATACATGGTGCCGCTGGTGGGAAATTTAGAAGTAACTTTTTGAAATCATTGAAAAATCTATAAATTTTTTCTTGATTTTTTAGGAGTATTTTCCGGTAACGGGAACACGTCACAGAGGTCTTTAAAAACCTTAAACGTTCAATGTTTCTGCGGGTTTCTGTGCTGTTGATATTTTTCAATAACTGTCTTTTTTATCCAGTTTTGTTTTTAGTTCGATTATCTGGATGTCTTTCATACCCTCAACATCCAATCGGGGAAATGTCTTGATTTTGGAAAATTTAAAATCACAAAGTCAAGACATCATATCTTCAAACTCTCCACGGCATTGGAAAGCATTTGAGGATTATAGTTGAAGTATCTTTGAGTTGTGCTGATGTTTCTATGGTTTGCAAGCCTTTGAACCAAACAAATATTCACACCACTATTAACCAACTTAGACACAAACAAGTGTCTGCCAAAATGACTTGCCCCATGGATATTGAATTTTTTATAGATACTTGCAAACATTCTGCTGATTGAAACTCTATTATAAGGTTTGTTCATTTTTTGAGATTTAAAAAGGTAATCATCTGGATTTAATTCATCATCTTTGGATTTTAAATATTTCAGATATTCTCTAAATTCCTTCTTCATTTGAGAGTTTAAATAATAGTTTGCTCCGAACTTGCCTTTATTCTTATTTTCATCAAGACAAATAACATCTTTAACAGAGAAGTCGGGATTATAGACATCTTTGATTTGAAGATAACAGAAGTTAATGCTTCTCATCCCATTTAAGGAACACAGGAACATCATTCGGATTTGTTCAGCATGCCTCATGGCTGAAATATAGGTTAAAATGTCTTTGACTTTTTTATCATCAATATAAGTTTGGTTAATCATGGTTGTTCCTTTCAATTTTTATTAACTGAATATATCCTGTCGTACTTTTTGGCTCCCGTCCGCTAAAAAATGTTAAAAAAAGTAATGATACCTAACAAACTTTAACATTTTGGATTTTGAGTCAAAACAGCACTTTACAAAACCACAACAAAATCAATGATTTCAGTGATAATGTTAAAAAAGACACATTTTTTAACATTTTTGAATCATCTGGACTTTTGAGGTAAAATGTGGTAATCTAATAAAAAACAAAAAGCAGGAGATTTTACTGTGAATGATAAAAAAATGGAACAAATAGAAATTCCGAGCAAGATTTCTTTAATTCGTAGAAGTTCAAATATAAAAACATTTTATGAAACATTAGACATTAATGAAGATGATTTTGTAAAAGAAATTATTAATAATTCTGATAGCAATCAAATCCTATATAATTTTTATAAAGGAAAACGATTTGGTACAAATGTAAGAACAATTATTGTTAATTTTGAAAATGTTTTATTTGAGGAAAAAGATTTTAATTTAATAAGAACAATAATGTTGGGTTCGGTTGATTTTGAAGGTAAAAAGATTGCTATTGATGGTAATTTCAAAAATTGTAAATTTAATGTACCTATTTTTATAGATAATTCGATAGAGGCTGAACTTTGGTTTGAAAATTGTATATTTTCAAGAGATATCTTATTAAAAGGAACGATTACAGGTGGCATAAAGTTTTTCAAATGTGAATTCGACAAACTTTTTGATTTAGAAAACACAGAAATAACAAACATATTCGATATTGCTAAGAGTTTATTTGGTGAACGAAGTTTTGTTAAATTGAGTAATACAAAAGTAAAACATTTGGGAAAACTTTGTATAAAGAATACTCAATTTATTGGAAAATTTGAAGCAACAAATCTTGCATTAAGTTCTTATGCAAATTTTAAGAATATTTCTTTTTTTAATATAGTAGATATTAGCAATATCCAATTAAATGGAATGTGTTTTTTTGAGAATATTGCTTTTGGAAATCCTGCATCACCAATGATGATAGAAGCACAAAAGGAACTGGCAAAAGCATTAGAACAATGGGGACATAAAAAAGAAATTGCTAATTTAGGTCTTAATATTGCTCAAAATATTGATGATACAGAAGAAAGAGAATATCAAGATGCCCTTCAAAAAGGTTGGTTAAATCCAAAGCAAGCTGCTCGTTTTTTAGGAAAATCTGTAAGAACCCTACAAGAAAAACGAAAAAATGATCAAATGCAAATTACAAAGGAATCTCTACCATTTATTGGGGAAGGAAAAGATATTCTCTATCCTTTGGATGCATTAAAGGCATATCTGGAACAAGATTGGAATTTGTTAAAAGAATTAAGAAAAAAGCATTGGAAGAAATAAAATGATATTTGCAATTAGGCATGGAGAAACTCTTTGGAATAAAGAAGGCCGTGTTCAGGGTGGAGGGTCCGATTCTCCTTTAACAAAATTAGGAATAGAGACAGCCCATGAATTAGGTAAAAGACTTAAAGAGTATAATATTGATGTCATCTATTCATCTGATTTAGGTAGAGCTAAACAAACAACAGATATTATCAATTCCTTCTTACATAAAAAAATAGTTTATTCTGAACTGCTCAGAGAAACAAATTATGGTATTGCTGAGGGAATAAAATCATCTGATTTAGACAATAATATAGAATTAAATCGTATTTCTAATCAAGTTGATGCTGGAGATAACAACGCTCACTTTAAAGGTGGTGAAAGTCGCAATACTGTTTACAATAGATTTATGGTTTTTTTGAATTTATTACCAATAGATAAAAATGTATTAATTTCTACACATGGCGGAATACTCAGAACATTTACAAAGATAAGTGCGGATATAGATAAAAAAATTCCTAATTGTGGTGGAATTCAATTTGAAATAGACCAAGATAGGAGACCTTGCCATATTAATTTATTTAATTTATTAGAGAAAGAAATAAAATGAATTTTGAAAAACACATACAAACACAAGATATTGAACTTCGTTTTCCAACAATAGATATGGCTTCGGATTTATCTGATTTAGTCTGCCGTAATCAAGAAGAGTTTAAGTATATTTACTATACCAAGACATTAACTGATATTCAAAAATGTGAAGAAGCTTTAAAGTCAATGGCAGAACGCTTTGAAAAAGGCGAAGGTCATTATGGATATATGATTTTTAAAGACAATATACTTGTTGGTTATGCCGGTATTAAAATAAGACCCGGAGAACATGTTGCCGAAATGAGTTATTACTTAGACAAACAACATACCGGTAATGGTTATGTCAGTAAAGCCATCAAAGCATTAGAAGATATTTTCTTTGCACAAGGTGGGCATAGGAGTGAAATCTTTTGTAATGAAACAAATGAGAACTCTTGTAAGGTTGCTAAACGGTTAGGATACCAATTAGATGGTGTTATGAGAGAGTATGAATTTGTTGATGGTGCTTATCAAGGTGTAGCCATTTATTCCAAAATCAACGGGGAATAAAGATTAAATAACGGAATCAAACTAAATCCTTTCAATCATAATATCCAGAGCCGTTTTGCCTTGAATGTTTTTTAATTTGGTTAAGTCTGCTCCATTGTCTATCAGGGTTTTAATAAATGCTTTTTTGTCAGAGAGGTTATTGAGGCTTAAAACCTGCATCAGGGCAGTATATCCATTCTTGTCCTGAGCATTTACATCTGCTCCATATTGAATAAGTAGTTTTAAAACATTGGGGTATTTTCTGGATAAACAAGATAGCATAAGTGGTGTCCTACCATCTTTGATTGGTTGATTGATATCACCACCCAGTTTAATCAATTCATTTATAAAAGACACTTGAAACTTTTGAGCAACTGCCAAAGTAAATGGTGTCCAACCATGCTCGTTATAAGTTTTATTCAAATCATATCCTTGATTGATGAGTTCTTTTATTTTTGTTAAATTTTGTTCTGCGACACGAATGACTAACTTATCCATTTTTGTTCCTTATACATATTTCCAATTCCGACTAATGTTCGCAATTTATGAAAGGGATTTCATATTGCTCACAAAGTCTCATTGATACCTTCGTTCTAACAACCGGAGCAACGGTTGTTCTCCACTTGGTATTTATTGATTTAAAAGTGTAATCAATACTCTCCATTCCAAAAGAAAACATTGTTGTCAAAATAGAATTTCCAAAGACCTTTTGGGCAATCTGTAAAGGGAATATCTTGTTTGAAGAAAATACCTTTAGTGTCCTCAAAGGTTATGATTGCTTTATCATCATCACTGACTATAAGGTCTATAATGATAAAATCTTCATGCATTTGTTTATAGTGGCGAGAGATGCTTGCAATTAAATCCAACAACCAATAAGCATCAGCCTTTTCACAGAAGGTCTTTACTCCATCAGTATATTTGAAGGAGTATTGGAGAATTTTATAATAGTTCTCTGTCCCATAGCAATAGGACATAATGTTTTCCAATTCAGTTGATTTAATAACGGAATTTTGAGTTGTTGCAGACATTTAAAAATCCTTTCAGGGTAGGGGATATCAGGCTTTTTTCCTGTTTCTTCCTATACCCTGTCGGATCTTTTTTGCTTCGTCCGCAAAAAAATGCAATTTTATTAAATTATTTTATAAATGATTGATTATATAAATTAATCTCTATCATTTTCTGCACTTTCGTTACTGCAATCTCTCTCATTTTATCAAAATACGATTTACTTTCTTTTGAAAATTTACCTAACCATTTGTTTTTATTCGATTGATGTATTTTTATTGCCAAATTTCAAACGTTTTAAAACCATACTTATCATGCTATGAAAAGGAGTTTCATCCCAGCAATTTCTTTCAAAAACTTCAGATGGATTTTCTGCTAACACTGCTAGAGTTAATTCAGATAAATTCTTTGCTAATTCACTATTAGTATCAACTTCTTCCATTTGTTTTCTGTATCCTTGGAATGCTTTAGACATTGCTTCTTTATAATCATACTTTTCTTGCAATCTGTTTGCATGGCCGTATGAACGAGCAAAAAACCACCCCAACCAAACTGGAGAAAATAAGATTAAACATCTTTGAGTAAAATTGCTTAAATCACCTGATGACGAAGACGATATTGGATTATAAAAGGAATAAAATGCAGTAAAAGAAAGTGTAATTATGCTTATGACAAATCCAGTCATTAGCCATTTTTTCGTTGTTTTTAACTCTTCCGACTTAGTGTGAAATGCCGAAGCTAAACCTGCGGAAGTAGAGTCAGGCAATAACTCATGTAATGTTTCTTTTATGTTGTTCGCTTCTTCTATTAAATCACTTAATGTCATTAAAGCATCGTTATTGTTTTTTTCAATTAAAGGTATCTTGTTGGCAAAAGTACCAATGTCTTCAATTAATGGTGTTACCTCATCAATTTTTTCTTTTACACTTTCATGTAGAGTGTTAATATCTGTTTCGGTTTTTAAAATATTACTTTTTGTATTTTCAACGTCTATTTTTATTTTTTGTATATCAGAATTAACTGTTTCTGTATTTTCTTTCAATTCAATAACACTATCATAAAGATTTTGTTGTGCCTCCATTTTTTGAGATAACTCTTTTAATTTAACAAGTTCTTCAGCCATATCCAGCGATAAATTGGCATAAGACTTATCTTTAGAATTTAAAAATGTTATTGGAAACAATGCTGTAAGTAATTGATTCAAATATGTAATAAATTGATTAAAATGATTGTATTCACCACTTGCCAAACGTTTTAAAGAGGTAATAGTTGCGTTTAATGTGATTTGCATAATCGCTTTAGCTAACACATATGTTTTACGAACATTCTTATTATTATCTAAAGATTTCATCCATTCTAAAACGGTTAAAACAACACTACCGATTTCATCAACAGTTAAATTAGGAAGGTATGGAGTATATACTGATGG
Organism: Alphaproteobacteria bacterium; assembly: GCA_017559525.1. GTDB lineage: Bacteria > Pseudomonadota > Alphaproteobacteria > CAAHEQ01 > UBA3637 > UBA7488. Next base: position 45,034 of record JAFYRI010000008.1, read on the forward strand.
TGTTGTAGAACAATTATCATATACCTTTTTCCATAATTCTTCGATTTGCTTGATTTCTTCTTTTAATTCATCCATAGTTTTAATCTTTCAATAAATATTTTACTGTATTTTTTAAGATGAAGAATATTAAAAGCGATATCGGTAAGGTGCTCTCACACCTTACCCTTCTTTCTTATTTTTCATCAGGGACTAAAAAGCAAAATGCTTTTTTACCATACTGGGATGCATATAAAATAGTTCCATCCTTACGATGAATATATGGTCTACAGACCCAATGATAACCTGATGGACAATAATGGTTTTTTGCCATTTTTATTCTCCATTTTATATTTTAGCCCACTTTCCACTTGATTTTACAAAATAAATAATCTATAATATAATTTGTTACGTTATAAAATAAAATATTTTATTTTGTAAATCAGAACCAAAGGGTGGGACTATTTCACCTTTTGGTTCTACCTTTTTCAAGGATTCTGTTCTGTTTCTTTTTGATTTTTTGTTTTTCGTTCCTTTGCTGTTTTCATATCAATAATAATCATTCCATTTTCAGCTTTTGAAACTTCATACATACTTGTCTTTCGAGGCATAATACTGTAAAAGTCAAAAAGCGATTTTGCAGAAAAATCCAGAGATGTTCCTCTGTGTCTTACGTTTGCAACGGCTCCTTCTTTTTCTGCGACAAATATCATACCTATTAAATTGCTTTCTTTGTCGTAATAAAGTTGTACATACTTTGCTATTTCCTTGTTTAGTTTGTATCTTGTACAAGTGCCTTGACTTAACGTTACAACACCTCTGTTCGAAATACTTGCCTTTGTAACATATATGCCGCCAATATTTTCAAATCGTTCAAAAGCCATTTTGCCCTCCATTAATAAATTATACTTTGTTTCTAACATATTAGAAATTGAAAGTCAAGTAATTTTGCTAGAAAAATCTATTTTTCTGCTTCGTTTTTTACTCTTTAATTTTGTAAACCGATATATTATTCTGCTTACTTCATCACTTTTTCCATCAGTTCTTTGTAATTACTAACGACATCATATTTGACTTCGTTGTTTGAAATGGCAAAAAAATGTTTCTTTGCACATGCGATTTTTGCTTTCTCTATATCTCTTAATTCCAACGAAGACATGTTTCCTTTTGTTTCTGCAACAAAATAAACATGCTTAATTTCTTCTTGGTCAAAAGCGATTGCCCAGTCTGGGTTATACTTACCAACCGGTGTTGAAATATAAAAACCTCTTGGAAGTTTTGCATAAACAACCACGTTTTGTGCTTGTTCCAGAGCTTCTGCAAAATCCTTTTCAATCTCTGAATCATATAATAAGTGGTCATAAATATGCTTTTCTGTTGCAATAGCATTGAAGCCAAATCGCCCCTTTAAGGTTGGTTCAGTAAAGATTTTTGTATTATATTCTTTATCTTCACTATCCTCAATCCGAGAATAACTGATGTGTTGAATAATCAAAGTTGCTTTTTGCTCATTAATTAAATTACCTGCTTTAAGGATAAATTCTTCCGGATTTGTTTGGAATTGTTCAAAGACTTCTTTGTTTATTCCTTTTAAGATATGTGTAATAGTTTCTCGTGTTAAACCTGTTTCATCAACTAATTTACCAATTAAATCGTATTTGATTGAAGTTCCGACAGCCGTGATTTTTTCTGTTTTTACTTGGTTTGCTTTTGTTTCAAAGGCAATACCATCAAACAAATCTTGCTTTGATTTAATGGATTTCATTGTCCCAGTTTTAATTTCAATCCGTATGCTTGACACTCTTAAATTTCTATTAAGTGCATCAACAGATTTTTCAACTAATTCTTTCCCTTCAAAGTCAACGGCATAAATGGATTTTATGTTTATTCGTTTCCAAAGATTGATAAACTCTTGCTTTTCTAATGCTCTCTCATTCACTTTAATGTTAACATCATTTTTACGAGCATCTTCGGGCATCATGCCTTTAACATCATAAATCATATCTAAAATACGAACAACTCCATCTGAGCTGTCTTTGACTTCATCAGGCATAACAAGAGTGCCATTTTTCTTATCTTCATAGTATTTGTCAGTCAATTCACCGGCTTTTATATAACCATTACAGATAAGTCCTTCGTAAATGGAAGTTGCCAAGTTTTCATCAATCGTTTGAACATTACCATCTTTGTCTTTCAATGTCTTGCCATTAAATAAGGAAACACTGACTTTCTTTGGTCTATCTGTAATAATTTCAGCCAGTTCTTTTTGTAGTCCTTTAGCAAAATCATTATAGGATTCATTGGCAATAACTGTCAAAATGTTGATATTATGGACATCTTCACCCAAAACCGAGGTATCCATTCTTTCACCATTTTGATTGACGGCAATACGAAGTCCTCGACCGACTTCTTGACGTTTACGAACTTCTGCTCCACTTTTCTTTAATGTGCAAATTTGGAACACATTTGGATTGTCCCACCCTTCTTTCAAAGCAGAATGAGAAAAGATAAAGCGAACAGGTTCTTTTCTATCTAACAACCGTTCTTTGTTTTTCATAATCAAGTCATAAGCATCTGTATCAGTAGAAGATTGTTCTTTCTTATCAATTTTCCCATCAATAAAGTGTTTGCTTTTCTTATCAATGGAAAAATATCCTGCATGTGTTTCATGGGCAGAAATACTTCTTAAATATTTAATATATTCATTATCACCAAGTTCTCCCATATAATGGTCTAATATGTTTTGATATTCTTCCTCAAACATATGAGCATAGAGTCCTTTTTCATCTGATTGAGCATAATCTTTATATTTTACAACTTCATCAATAAAGAACAAGGAAAGGACTTTAATGCCTTTATAAAACAGTTGTCTTTCTCGTTCTAAATGGCTTTCAATAGTTTCTCTGATTTGAATACGTCTGATTTGGTCTGAATCTTCTGTTCCACCCAAGACTTGCCCGACAGAAATCTTGATTCCGTTTTTAAATTCAACGGTATTATCCCGTCCATCAATGCGAGAAACAGTATATCCTTTATATTCTTCTAAATTACCGGAATGTTCATACAGATTAAATCCTTCATTGACTATCTTTGTTTTACGAATAGATGTTCCAGCGATCTTAAATTCCAAAGATGCAGTCGGGGCTTTTGTGTTGGAAAGATTTAAGTTTGCCAAATATAAATATCCATTTGTTCCAGATTGACCAGAAACAGAAATCCCTTTAACAGCAATCTTTTTAACCAATTTCTTATTATAGGCTTCCATAGCATCCAACCGATAAACCATGTTAAAGATACGGTCTTTTCTGTGGGTAGCAGAATAACGAAGTGTCATCAAAGGATTAAACTTCTTTAACCCTTCTTTTGTTGCATCTCCTTCAACAGATTGAGGTTCGTCAATAATCAAAATCGGATTTGTTTTAGCCAAAATATCCCTTGGTTTGCGGGAGCGAAACTCATCCAACTTCATATCAATTCTACGAGCATCTTTCCCTTTGGCATTAAATGCTTGTGAATTGATAATCATTACATTGATATTATTATCACTTGCGAATTGGTCAATTTGGTTCAAATGGGCAGAATTGTATATGAAAAACCTGATTTTCTTACCATATTCTTCGGCAAAGTGGTCCTGTGTGATTTGAAAAGATTTATAAACACCTTCACGAATAGCAATACTTGGCACAACAATGATAAACTTACTCCAACCATAATGTTTGTTTAATTCATACATTGTTTTGATATAAGTGTATGTTTTACCGACACCAGTTTCCATTTCAACGGTCAGGTTATAAGTTCCCTCCAAACAATCAGAGGGCTTAATTAAATTGGCTCGTTGGATTTGTTGGATGTTGTTTAAGACATGTGCATCATCCAACACGACCTTTGCATTTTTAAACCCTGTATCGTTTAATGTATCTGTTAAATCTTGTTGGCTTGAGTTATTTGTTCCTTTATCAATCAAATAACTGATGCCACTTTGATAAGGTTGCCCTTGAAAGACATCCACAACTGCTTTGGCGGCATCAGCCTGAAACTTTTGATGTTTAAATCTTAATTTCATATCAAAATCTCCTTACAATACTTTGATGTTTGTATTAGGAGATTTGAGTTTAAATATCTCATCTACATTGATACGGGCTGAATCTGTTGCAAACGAACTGTCTCTAAACACAACTCTGAGTGGTTTCATATCGGCAATTTGTTTGATAACATCTTCAGACACCTTCTCATCAAAGCAAGCAATCAAATCACCTTCATTCACAATATGGATATTATAGCCATTGATTGCCTTTGTTTCATGGGGTAAAGAGAGTTCCAATCCCCATTCAAGCATACAAGCATAAAGTAGGTCTTCAGGTGTTCTATCTTCTTTGATATTACTTGTCATTCTATCAAGCATAGATTGGTTATAATCTGCCGGAGCATAATAAACATCTTTCATATTGCTTTCATCAAGTTTCAAAACACGGAAACCTATATCAAGGTCTGTTTTGCCTGTTTCTTCTACAATCTTCTTACCAGCTCTTCTGATTCGTTCCTTACCGATTTCACAGATATTTTGATATCCTGCTTTATAAGTTTCGGATTTTTCATCACAAACTTCCGGTAATTGCACCATAATGAACTTTCTCTTACCGCCATCTTCAGCATTAAGTTGCATTACTGCGTGTGCAGTTGTTGCCGAACCAGAGAAAAAGTCAAGAATGATAGATGCTTCATCAGAACCAACTGTTATAAAGTTTTTCAATAGATTAATTGGTTTGGGGAAAGAAAAATATTTGTCTCCAAAAATTTCTTCTACTTCAGCCGTACCTCTACGTGTTGTATATGAGGTATCAGTTAAAAGATTTCTTATGATTTTTTCTGTGTGCCGCATTTTCTGAACAATTCTATACTCTCCATTTTCTGTTTTATAACCAATTATTTCTGTGTTCAGATTATTTTGTGCCTTATCTTTTCCCCATCTCCAAACAAACTGAACATTGTTTTTTATTGACTTTGGCGGGTATATTTCTATTGAATTTTCTTTTTTTTCTAATCCTATTGTGTAAAATTCCTTACTGACTGGCTCATTTAAATACAAATAAAATGGATAGTATAAATTTGGTCTGTTTTTATTTGTAAATGCTTCATTGCTGTTATATAGTGGGTGTATATTATAGCCACCTTTTTCATCGGTATATTTAAATGTTTTATCAATTTCTGGTAACATATTTGTTGTCGTGAAATTTATATTTTTAGCGTAAAATACGGCATATTCAGTCATTTTACCTATATGGCCATAATCGCGGGCATTAGGCGTTGAGTTTATAACAAAAAGTCCTATAAAGTTTTCGCTTCCACACACTTCATCACACATTTTTTTGAGATTATCTACCTCATTATCATCAATGGATATAAAAATTACGCCGTCTTCGGAAAGTAAGTTACGTGCTAATTTCAAACGAGGATACATCATAGAGCACCAAGATGAATGGAAACGACCATTGGTTTCAGTGTTTTTAAACATTCTGTATCCACTTTCATCAATCGCACCAACTTCTTCATCGTATTGGTCTTTATTGGTTTTATAATCATCCGGATAGATAAAGCTATCATTACCGGTGTTATACGGTGGGTCTATATATATCATTTTGATTTTATTCAAATAGCTTTCTTGCAAAAGCTTCAAAACATCTAAATTATCACCTTCAATATAAAGGTTTTCTGTTTTGTCCCAATCAACAGATTCTTCTTTGCAAGGACGAAGTGTCTTACGAATGGGGCGAGAGGCTTCCACCATGGCTTGTTTTTTACCAACCCATGTAAAATCATAACTTTCATCCCCTTCAATTACTTTAGTAGAAAGGAGTTGCTCTAACTTTTTGGCATCAACAGCAGAAATAATGTCCCCATTTTCATCTTTGGTTTCTGTTATCACTTCCGGAAACATTTCTTTCAATATATCTAACTTTTCCAATGTTTTATTGGCTGTTTCCATCTTCATTTTATCCATTGTTTTTCTCCTGTATATATTTTGCAAGTTCGTCTATGGAAATATCAAATACTTCCATGTAATGAGTAATTTTATTCAGAGCATCGTCAGCAGTATTGGGAAAAGATTCTATTATTGAAGAAGAATAATTTAATAATTCTCTCTGACTAATCTTATTTTCTTTTATAAAATTACAAATATAATCAAATTTTTCTACATCATTTTGTATATGAGAAACTTGTTGTTTTATTTCTTGTCCATAGAATTTATACAATTCTATACCTGTTCGTATTTTTCTTAATTCAGACCCCTTATATTTGTTCCAATCTTTAGGAAAATGTTCTCTAAATACACAAATTATTTCTTTTTGTGTATAACCTTTCATTGTCAATAAACATGTATAGGCAGCGTATGGATTGCTCCTAATATCATCATAATGTTTTTGAGCAACTAATTCAAAAGTCAATTTTTTATTGGGATATTCATTGTTTTTTTTTAATTCATCTAATTGTTTGTTTAATGCTTTAATTTCTTTATTAATTTCAATTTGTCTGTTGAATTGTTTTTCTCTGTTTAGTTTTACTGTTAATTGTTCAATTTTTTTTGTAATATTATCTTGTTCTTCGATTTGATGTATTTTTTCTTCTAATGGCAAAGATTGATCTATATCACTTAAATCACTTGATAACTCAGACAAAAAGTTTTCATAAACACTATCTAATTTGTTTCCTTTAATCTGAAGAGAAATATCCTTTTCCCACTCACTTTTAAAATATTTAACGATTGTTGCTTTGTTATTTCCTCTGGAAGAGGTGTTTTTTTCTTTATATCCGAGCCATACTTGTTGCTTGCCATTATATTCCAAAACAAACAGAATGTAATAAGGAATGGCTTTATCAATCGCATCCAGTATCTTTTGATTGAAATTCTTATTTTTTAACAGAATGTGAAAAACTTCAATTTCTTCAATATCGCTTCCCGCACCAATGTTCAAATTGCTTGGGGAAAGTTTGTTGGTCCATATAATCTTTTCAACATCATCAATGAACGAAGCTTTTAAAGTTGGAGATACTTCTGCCTTTTCATAAAATTTGTTTTTAGGAATAACTCTGTTAAATTCTGTTTCTTTTGGAAAACCCAGCATTACTTACCTCCTTCGACAACAAGAAAACATATGAGTTCAAAATCATTCAATCCACTGATTTTATTCACCAAAGCCGATGTTCCACCAGATGAGAACAAACTATCAATATCACTTTCATCTTTTACAGAGATAATTGAGTTGATGGCTTCACCTAAAAGGGCTGAATATTGTTTCATATTCTTGCCATCCTTTGTCTTCTCATTAAAAATAGAACAAATTTCGTTATCTACCTCAGAGTTCCCTTTGCAGGCAAATCTTAATTTATCCAACAATTCTTTAGGTTGCAGATGATTATAAACAATTTGCCCATCTTCTTGGATATACACCATATAAAATGGATGCAATCTGTTCATATCATTGATGTTTGTTCCCTTATTCACATTTTTTAAGATATAAATAACCCCAGCAGGCATATCTTTGTTTGCTTTGATGACTGCATTCATACCAGTCGGGTTCTTTTCTACATTCGGGTTTCCTTTGATGTATTCCAATAAATCCAATCTAAACTCATTCAATCCTAAGTCCATAATGGAAATACCAGAACCCATTTCTTCTATATCAATTACTTCTGATTGTAATTTTTCCAATTGTTGCTTCCGATATTGTAAATCGGGGTCATCTTCCGGATTAATCATATTATCGCTGCCACCTGCAGTCAGATTAACGGCTTTCATTCGTCCTTCAACTCTGGATTTCAACTTGATATATTCATCCAATTCAACCGGAGCCCAGAAATTAACAAGTTGAATTACTTCATTTCTGCTACCAATACGGTCAATTCGTCCAAATCGTTGAATAATACGAACTGGATTCCAATGAATATCAAAGTTGATTAAATAGTCGCAATCTTGAAGATTTTGACCTTCTGAAATACAATCTGTTGCAATCAAAATATCAATGTTTGCAGGATTGTCAGGCAATAAAAGATGCTTTTCTTTTGAAATCGGTGAAAAACAAGTTAAAACTGTATTCATGTCTTGAGGCAGTTTCTCAACAGTGCTTTTGCCATCAATAGAACCACTGATAACAGCCACATCTAAGCCAAAGTTGTTTTTTACATATTGAGAAACATTTTCATACAAATAGTTGGCTGTATCAGCAAATGCTGTAAATATAATAATTTTCTTATTATTGCCATTGACAGGATTTTCTATCTTATGCTTAATTTGTCTTAACAATGTTTGAAGTTTATTATCTTCTGTTGCTGTGATGCTACTTGTTTCTACATATAGTTTTCTTAGAATGAAGGCATCCGTTTCTAAATCTTGTTTCCAAGAACGATAGTCCATGTCATTTAAGGATACATTGACTTTACTTCCTGTGATAATATCTGTATCGTCATCAGTGTCTATAAACTCATTAAAATCATTTATAAACAAAGCATCTGTTTGTTTTTCTTCATATAATTCAATTTGGTTTATTGTATTTTCAATTCGATTTAAAATACGAGTAAGTGTTTGATTAAACGAATAAATGGAACTTTCCATCCGTTTCATCAAGTTAATGCTCATAAGTTTGCGAACACCTTGTTCTCGGTCAGATTGCTTGAAGAATACACCTTCACTAACATCTCTACCATATTTTTCTTCATAGGCATCGCGTTTGCTTTCATGGATATAATTTGATGGAGTATAAACACATAAACTTAAATTTAAAAGGTTTTCAAATATCTCTTTGTATGAGATTGTTCCTTCTTTCAAACTGACTTGGGGACTATGATTAATAGGCTTTAATCTTTCTGGGAATTTACCAACATCAGCCGTGCTATAATATCTTTCAATATGCTTGCGAGAACGAGCTATTGTGATGTTATCCAGTAAATTAAAAAAGTCAAAACTCAACATATTTAACAATTTTTGAGTTGTTCTGTTTTCCGGTTTTAATTTATTCCAGTGATTAAATGTTTTTTGAGCCTCTCTAAAGATTTGTTCTACATTCATATCTTGACCTAATTTTTCATTAAACTGCTTAGCATTGCCTTCATAGGCTAATGCTAGTTGATTTTTAAGGTCCAAGAATTGATTGTTAACAGGTGTTGCAGAAAGCATTAAAACCTTTGTTTTAACACCTTTCCGAATGACTTTGTTCAATAACAGATTATAGCGATTGTCTTTTAATTCCCCTTGACTATTTAAATATGATTGACCACCATTTCTAAAATTGTGGCTTTCATCAATTACAACAAGGTCATAATTGCTCCAATTTATTTTACCTAAATCAAGACCATTTGATTGCCCTCTGGTTCTTGATAAATCTGTATGATACAGAACATCATATCTCAATCGGTCTGTTGCTATTGGATTATTTACATAGTTTTCTTTATAGGTCGTCCAGTTATCAGTTAATTTCTTTGGGCAAAGAACTAATACATTTTTATTCCTATTTTCGTAATACTTAATTACGGACAATGCTGTGAATGTCTTACCTAAACCAACGCTGTCTGCTAAGATACAACCATTATATTTTTCAAGTTTATTAATAATTGCCAAACAAGCATCTTTTTGAAAGTTATAAAGTTTATTCCAAATAGCACTTTCTTTAAATCCGGTTGCTGTATTTGGCAAAACATCTTCATTTACATCTTCTAAAAACTCATTGAAAATATTGTAAAGTGTAAAAAAGTAAATAAATTCTGGAGAGTTTTCATTATAAACAGAGGTAATGCTTTCTACAATTTCATTTGTTATATCTTCTAACTGTTCTTTATCATTCCATATTTCGTTGAATTGTCTTAAATAATTCTGGCTGTATGGTTCTCCCATTCTGTTAATGATAGAAAAACAATTATTCCCTTTATCACAGCCTAAATCAACAGTTGTCAATCCATTTATTGGTTGATACACATAATCATTATCTTGGTTTTTAAGATGCATAAATCCAGGAATTATTTGTCCTGTTCTATTGGATTTGAAACGAGCTTTTCTTCTTATCCAGTCAGCACATTCTTTTGCAATTGCTTTTTGAGTTAGTTCATTTTTCAATCTAACTTCGAATTCTGTTCCGTAGATACTCTTTTCTCTATCCAGTCTTGGAATGTAGAATTCTCTCTTTTCTTTATTTGTTTTTTCTGTAATAAAAGTCGGGGAAGTAAAGATAAATCTTAATTCTTCAATTTGTTCGAGTTGTTTTTTTAATTCTTGAAAGGCATAAATTGAAAAATAGGCAGATGCAATGGATATCTTTGCATTCTTTTTTATCTCAACACTTAAATCGTCTTTCAACTTAGACGTAATGTTATCAAAGTATTTCATGACTTATCCCTATTTTAGAGACATAAAAAAACTCCTAATTCATAAAGAACGGGAGGTTTTATGTCCTATATTTTATATAGAACGACTACACCTTAAAGAAAAAGTCCATAATTTTCTTTAATCCCATAGAAATCAAAGAAAAATGCATAAGGTCCTTGCAAAATGAAACGATATGTTGTATTATGGGAAAAATAAGGGAGATTTTTGGGACATTTTATTTCCTATACCCATTTATCCGATAAATTGTAGTTCTTTGATAAATAATTAAGAAAAGGATTACAAGATGATATATGGCTATATTCGTGTCTCTACAGACAAACAAACCACAGAAAATCAAAAATTTGAAATTGAACAATTTTGTCTTAAAAACAAGATTGTTATTGATAAATGGATTACTGAAACCATCAGTGCGACAAAAGAGTTAAATAAACGAAAACTCGGTAAGCTTCTAAAACAAATCAAAAATGATGATATTGTAGTTGCGACCGAGCTTTCTCGCTTAGGTAGAAATTTGTTGCAAGTGATGAGTATTCTTCATCACTGCATGAATATTGGCTGTCAGGTTTGGACGATTAAAGACCATTATCGTCTTGGAAAAACAATAGAAAGCAAGGTTTTAGCATTTGCATTCGGTTTGTCAGCAGAGATTGAAAGAGATTTAATTTCTCAACGAACCACAGAAGCTTTAAAACGTCTTCAAAATGAAGGAAAAGTCTTAGGCAGACCAAAAGGAAAGAAAAATCAAAAGCATAAGTTAGATGGTAAAACTCTTCAAATCAAAGACCTGTTGGAAAAGAAAGTATCCAAAAATAAGATTGCTAAAATCCTTAAAGTTGATATTAAGACTTTGAATAAGTTTATTTGTGAATGTGTAGTTTAATCACTCATCCCAAATTTTGGTTAGGTTTATAATCTGTTTGTTTTTCTTTAATGCTCTTTGATAGGCTGTGTATGCTCCACCATAGGGAACATTGATATAACATACAATAACATCACTTTGGTCCACTACCATTTGGTTTCTTTTAGGGATTCTTCCTCGTCTTTTACATTTTGAAACAGCTAAATCCAAGTGGATCCAATCTGCTGAAACCTTTCCATCTCCTTGAAGTTGTTCAGAAAAGCACAGGATTGTCTCTCTTGCAATATGGGGATATTTTTTCTTTAACTCTTGCAATACTTTGCCTGCAATGATTTCAAAATCCCCCATCTCTCCAAGCAAAAAGGTATCTACATCCTGATTGACAATCAACTCTTCAACAACTTCATACAGTTGTTGTTTGACTGATACATCATCTATGATGCTTCTGTGTCCAAAAAAACTACAAGTCTTACCCATGGCAGACATTGTATCATAAACCAACAATTATGAACCTTATTCATGGTATTTGTTTTGGTTATTTAAACTTATACCCTTAAAACCCTTGAATTTCCTGGTATATAAGGAAATATAGATCTCTTTCAATTTGTTTTAAATAATACTTAAATTCATAAAAAAACAGTTGATTTTAATTGTTCCTTAAAAGTCATCTCTTTTTCACAACAAAATCTTTGTATTTCCATAAATAGAAATAAAAGGAGTTTCAATGATTTATGGATATATCAGAGTCTCAACAGACCAACAATCTACCTCAAATCAAAAGTTTGAAATCAATAGATATGCTACATCACATAATATTCAAATTGACAAATGGGTAGAAGAAACAATTTCTTCCAGAAAGCCTTTAAATAAAAGGAAGTTAGGCAGTTTATTAGCAGAGTTAAAAGATGGAGATATTTTAATTTCCACAGAGATTTCTAGGTTGGGCAGAAGTCTTTTAGAGGTTATGGGGATTTT
>JAFYRI010000009.1 GCA_017559525.1 Alphaproteobacteria bacterium
TAAGCGTTATAATATACTCCCATAGCTCTAAGGAATTCATTCAATAATTCTTGGTGGGAATGTTCAATAACGATTAAGTTTGTAATCGTATTTTGACCGTTTTGGTATCTCTTTTTGGAAAGACCGAGTATTCTTTTTGATTCATCTAAAATACTATTATAATGCTCGACATTTTCTTGAGCCATTTTGAATTTGTCGTAATTGGTGTTGATAATATTTTTTGTAATATTAATTTTATGCACTTAAGCAGATGCTCTGCTTAGGTGTTTTTTTGTAAAAGGAGAAAGAAAATGAACTTAAAAATAGAAACCGGTCGCTCAATGGTTGAGATGTTAGGGACACTTGCCATTATCGGCGTGTTGTCCATTGGTGGTATCGCCGGATATTCTTATGGAATGGATAAACATCGTTGCAATCAAACGATTAATGATATTATGTTAATGGGCGTGGATATTATTACTCAGACATCACGAGGAGCTGTTCCAACTTTATCTGAATGGGGAACAAAGACAACAGCCGGATATGATTTTAGTGTAGAACCAAATCCAACTGATGCAACAAAGTACGGTATTGTGGTAGACGGCGTGCCCTCCAGAGTATGTCAAATGGTTGGCGATGCCTTAAAGACACAAGCGACGGTGTATGTTGGTAATGTCGATTACACTACAGCGAACACCAACCCTTGCGAAGCGTCAGAAGAAAACACTATGAAGTTTTATTTTGAAAACGGTGCTGTTGAGTCGGATGGTTGTAAAACGGACTCAGATTGTGGTGAAGGTAATTACTGCGATTTTGGGTTATGTTTTAGTGGGGATAAACCTGAAGTATCAAAAGCATTAGGTACACAGTGTACTTTAAGCAGTGATTGTAATTCCGAATGGAGTGGTAATAATTGTGCCTTATGTCAAGGACAGGTATGTGTTGAAGATACATTTACAGATGGATATTCTTGTGTGCTGAAAAATGGTAATATAGCTGGGCAGTGCTATAATGGTCAATGCATTGCAAAAGGATGTAATGAAGGAAATCCTTGCCAAAACAAAGATGAATATTGTGCAAGTCCAAATACGCCTAACTCTGAATGTAAAGCTTTCCATAATGGAGCACAAGGTGCTTGTGTTAAACCTGATTTTAAAGCATATAAAATAGATGATAAAATATATTATATTTCAAATAGCTATTTAAGTAGGTGGGATGCAGAGGCAGCCTGTCAGGCCTTAGGAAGACAATTAAACAGAAGCATAAGTCTGATTAGTGTATCAGAATTGATTATAAACAATGATGGGAGTAAATGGACTGGTGGAACATCCACAAAAGCAAGTATTTTAGCAGAAAAATTATATAATGTTGCGGGTGATCTACCAAGTATATGGACATCTGATGAATATGCGTTTTGTAATGGATATGTTGTTTATCTATCAGGTTATGTTACATATAACTATTCTTACAATCATAATTATGCCAACCTTGCTATTTGTCGTTAGTTGATAATTTTGTGTTTTACTTTTTCGCCAGTACTTACAAAAGTACTGGTGATATTTTTATTTTAAAATAATGGCATATTGTTTATGAGGCTTCTTTATTATTAATACTCAACTTCCATAAAGTATAATCCGTATGGGACGGCGGTGGGGCCTCCTCGGCGGCGGTCGCAAGCCTCAAAAGCTTCTTTAAAATCGGCGACCGTCCATTTGCCACTACCGACCCACATCAAAGACCCTGCAATATTACGCACTTGATGGTGCAAAAATGACCGGGCCATTAGTTCGATTTCAATCATATCGCCCACTCGTTTGACGGTGATGCTATCCATTGTTTTGATAGGTGACTTGGCTTGACATTCAGATGCACGGAAGGTTGAAAAATCGTGTTTGCCGATTAGTAAGTTTGCTGCCTCTTGCATTTGGCCTTCATCTAAATGTTTTGCGAAATGACATACACGATTTACATTTAAAACCGGTGGATATTTCGTATTTTGAATTTTGTAAATATACCGGCGTTTTTGAGCATCAAAACGAGCATGAAACTCATCTGATACAATTTCGGCAGATTTGACACAAACTTTATGCGGACGAACCAATGCATTTAATGATCCTTGCAGTTGGAACGGATCAATTTGTTGTTCTAAATCAAAATGAGCAACTTGTCCGGTGGCATGTACCCCTGTATCCGTTCGGCCGGCAGCAAATAACACGGGATGTTCTTTTGTGCAAACAAATAAAGTATCCTCCAATACCTGTTGGACAGAGATTTGTTTTTCTTGGCGTTGCCATCCATAAAAATCGGTGCCGTCGTATTCTAATATAATTTTATAACGCAAGATTTTCCCCTACAGCAATTGTATAACCTTTTTGGAAATCTTCAGCTGAGACTGGTTTTTTACCTTCTCGTTGTAAACAAGTTAGTTTTAAAACCCCTTGACCACAAGCAACCATTAAAGGATTTTCGGAAATAACCGTTCCGGCTGTTTCTTCTTTTGATTCCATAGCGGCAACGCAAGCCTCTAACACTTTAATACGTTCTTCTTTGTAAATAAAGTATGTACCTGGGAAAGGTTTAAAGGCGCGAATATTTCTATCAATTTGTTCTGCAGATAATGACCAATCAATTAAAGCCTCTGCCTTTTGTAATTTTTCGGCATATGTTGCACCGTCTTGTGGTTGAGGAATATGTGGCAATGTATCTATTTGTTCTAGCGCTTTGATAATTAAATCGGCACCCATTAATGATAACGCATCATGTAAAACGGGAGTCGTTGTGCAATCAGTAATAGGGACTTCGCCAGTCATCAACATATCACCTGTATCTAATCCGGCATCCATTTGCATAATAGTAATTCCGGTTTTATCATCCCCTGATTGAATAGCACGTTGAATTGGGGCAGCCCCACGCCATCTTGGTAATAATGAACCGTGAATATTAATGCATCCGTATTTCGGAGCGTCTAAAATTGGTTGAGGTAAAATTAATCCATATGCACATACAACAGCCACATCAGCGCCTAATTCATAAAATTCCACTTGTTCATCCACATTTTTTAACGATACAGGATGACGTACGGGAATGCCTAATTCTTCGGCCTTTACATGAATGGGAGTAGGTCGTAATTGATATCCCTTTCCGGCAGGACGAGGTGGTTGTGTGTACACACAAATTACATCATGGTGTTTTACTAAATTTTCCAATACTGGCACACAAAAATCGGGTGTGCCCATAAAAACAACTTTCATTATTTATCCTCCAGTGCAGCAGCTTCAGCAGCACGCTTACGATTCTTTTCTAACCGTTTTAACATCATCTTGCGTTTCATAGGGGAAACATAGTCAATAAACAAAATACCCTCTAAATGATCTAATTCATGTTGAATGCCAATAGCCAATAATCCGCCAGTACGACGACGTTTGATTTGTCCATTTTCATCAGTATATTCAACTTCTACTTCAGCATGTCGTGTTACATCAGCATATTGACGTGGAATGGACAAGCATCCTTCGTTATGACAAACCATTTCTTCGGATTTCCAAATGATTTTTGGATTAACCATTTTAATGGGATCCGGTTTTGCATCTCGATCGGCACAATCTAGTACAACAACACGTTTTAAAACCCCGATTTGATTGCCGGCTAATCCTACGCCATTTGTGGCATACATTGTTTCCAACATATCGGATAACAGTTGTTTGATTTCATCTGTAACCGTTTCAACGGGTTCTGCTTTTTGCAGTAAAATTTGATTTGGTATTTCTAAAACAGGTAATATAGCCATTTTTTTCTTTCCTTTCTGTAAAGGCTATTATATACTGAAAATTGAAATTTGAAAAGGAGAATTTTTATGATACGGTTATTTGTCGGTATAGATTTACCTGAAGAAATCAAAGAAAGTCTGTATTCTTTGCGTGGCGGGTTGATTGGAGCTAAATGGCGTGAAACAGATAGAATGCATATTACTTTGCGTTTTATTGGAAATATGGATGAACAAACAGCCGATGAAATTATTCGAGAACTTAGATATTTACGTTTTCCAGCATTCCATTTGACCGCTAAGGGATTGGGGTATTTCGATGTTGGGGGTATTCCACACCATTTATGGATTGGATTGGATAATGAAAAAATTTTGCAAGAGTTGTATGATAAAATTGATCACATTGTTAAAAAAGCTGGTGGTGGAGATAAAACATCGCATAAATTTTTGCCACATATTACTTTGGCGAAGTTACAAGGCACAACGATGAATGATGTTTTTGAATATATAACAGCAAATAATTTATTTAAGACAGAACAATTTTTGGTGGATAATGTTTCTTTGTTTGTTAGCCATGCACGGGAAAATGGGGAAGGCAAATATTATACTGTAGAAGAAATGTATCCTTTAAGTTTGGTATAACGATAGGTTATACTTAAAAATATCCCCTCAAAAAAAACGAGGGGATTTTTTGCAAAACAAATCAATAAAAACACCGATATCATGGGGATATCGGTGAAAGTTTTTTTTGTTAAGCCAACGCTCTATTTACATAAAGCGTATACACCTCCATCATTGGCTCTTCCAGATTTATAAACATAACCGAACATGCGTTCTACAATATAGGCGTGGCATGAGTCTGAATGTAAATTAGATGTCCATATGTTGAGTTTTCCACTGAGTGCGTCGTTTGCCGCTAGACTATAACGTGTGTAATTTTTGGTTGTACTATCAGTCCCATCCCAACCAGCTATAAGATCAGATACGCTAACTAGTGTTTTATTACCTAAAGCCTTACAAGCAGCAACAGCATCCCAGTAACTAATTGTGTTGTCAGATACATAGTATGTTTTATTATTATATGTAAATGCTGTAAAATCTGAGCTTAAATTCTTGCATGTTCCGCTTAAATTTGATGAATAGCAACTTTCATTTGTGTCAGCACAGTATTGATTTGATCCACAATTACAAAATGGAGTTGTTGTTTCAGGGTATGGAGTTGTTGTCTCTGTCCGTGTAACCGTTGGAGTCATTGTCGCCGTACGAGTAACTGTTGGTGTTTCCGTGAAAGTTTCAGTTGTTGTCTCTGTACGAGTGATGACTGGAGTTGTTGTTTCAGGATACGGAGTTGTTGTCTCTGTCTGTGTAACCGTTGGAGTCATTGTTGCCGTACGAGTAACTGTTGGTGTTTCTGTGAAAGTTTCAGTTGTTGTCTCTGTACGAGTGATGACCGGAGTTGTTGTTTCAGGGTATGGAGTTGTTGTCTCTGTCTGTGTAACCGTTGGAGTCATTGTTGCCGTACGAGTAACCGTTGGTGTTTCCATGAAAGTTTCAGTTGTTGTCTCTGTACGAGTGATGACCGGAGTTGTTGTTTCAGTATGTAGAGATGTTGCATAAGCATATAAAGAAGTTGCATTGGCAGCATCTGCACCACCATTAACATTTGTTGTTGTGGGGTCTGGCGTGTTGGTTATTGTTGTCGGTTCAAAATTCTCAGTTTTTGTTGTTGTTGGTACAAACAAATTTGTTGTATTGCTTGTAGTAGGTTCTGAAACGGCAGAAGCTAATGTCTTTAAACGACATGAATATGTGCCAGCTCCATAATTAGATATGTATGCTTCACGTTCAACACATTTATCACATTCTGTTGGAGACACTCCCTCAACATCTTGTGTTGTTCCACATGGATAGCAAATGCCATCAAAGATTGTTAAAAAGCCATTAGGACAATTGTCTGTTTTTGTTGCTTCTGTTCGTGTAGCCATTGTTACAGAGGTTGTTGTTTCTGTTGCTGTTGCTGCAGTTACCGAAGCTTTTGTTGTTGTATTCTTTTCTTTATCATTTGCTTGACTGCTATAAATCACTGCTTTTGTTGTCGTTGTTGTTGTTTCAATATCTTGACATACCCCTTTTAAACATACTTGATTGTTTCCGCATGAGGTGTTATCTGCCAAGGCAACGCACATGCCGTCTCGGCATGTTTGGCATTCTCCACATTGAGGATTCTTTATATCGCACATACTAGGTAATTGACAGTTTATGTTGGTGGGATCGGTTATAGCAGGGTTAAGGCATGCGCATTCTTCTTTGCCATCGTTATCTGCATCGTGCCAAATTGTATATCCTTCGCAAGCTTTTTGTTCTGATGTGTTGAATTTTCCTCTTGATAAAGAAGCAAATTCAAGTATTTGTTTTGAATCTTCATTGCAAGTGTTGGCAATAGCAAGACCGTTAAGAAAAGCCGTCTCTTCATCACCTCTTGTGGAACTTATTAATTCTTCACAGATACCCTTTGGCATATTGAAAAAAGATATTGTAAAGCCTGAACCGCCAGCTATAGATTTTAATCTAAAAGAACCAGCAACGGTATTGCAACATTTAACAAAGTTCTCACCACCATCATCGCAGTCTGAATGACAAGCGTTTTCTCCTAAAATATCACCAAACATTTCTTGATAGTCATCTTCGGTTAGGCGACTAATATTAGAATAATTGTTGTTGCTAAAAGAATAGACTGTTTCTACAGCTTTTTTAATTTGAGGTAATTGGGTTTGTAACACACTAGCATGATATACGGTTAGGCCATGATTGATACCAAGAGCAATTCCGATTCCAATAGCGGAAATAATGGCAAGAATAGCCAACATTTCCAACATTGTACGGCCATTTTCAAATATTTTTTTAAAATTTTTCATAGTGTGTTTTCCCTTTGGTGTTTATTTTATTTTTTTGGTATTTTATACTTTTTTATTTGAAAAATCAAGGTTTATTTTGATTTTTTTATAATTCTTCTAGGAGCGTAAGTAATTGCTCCATATCTTCAGGGATTGGAGTCTCAAAAGTCATACGTTCTTGAGTTCTTGGATGGGTGAAGCCTAGTAAACCAGCATGTAGGGCTTGGCGAGGAAAATATTTGATTTCTTCGGGAGTGTTTTTGTTAGGTATACCGTATATTTGATCTCCAATTAAAGAGTGTCCTAATGATGCCATATGAACACGAATTTGATGTGTGCGTCCAGTTTCAAGTATGCACTTAATGTGGCTTGCCAATCCCTGTCCAAATACAGATATACGTTCGTAATGAGTTGTAGCATGTTTGCCGCCTGTTTTTACTATAGCCATTTTTTGTCTGTTTGTGGGGCTTCGTCCAATATTTCCAGTGATGACACCGGTTAAATTTCGGACATATCCCCAAACAAAAGCATCGTAAACGCGTTCAATGGAGTGGTGTTCAAATTGTTCGGATAATCGAATATGTGTAAAATCATTTTTGGCTACAACTAAAATACCGCTAGTGTCTTTATCAATACGGTGTACGATGCCAGGGCGTTTGACTCCTCCAATACCTGATAGTGTTTCATGGCAGTGAGCTAATAACGCATTTACTAATGTTCCAGAATGGTTGCCGGCGCCAGGATGAACAACTAAGCCAGCTGGCTTATTTACAACTAATAGATCATCGTCTTCGTATAAAATATCTAATGCAATATTTTCCGCTTGTGGAATTGCGGGGATGGCATTGGGAGGGGTTAGAGTGTACTGTTCTCCTTCTTTGACTTTGTAATCTGGTTCTGTTACGGGAATATTTTCATCAATACGATAAATGTTTTCTTCGTTGATTAATCGAATGATTTGATTGCGAGATAAATCAGAAAAGGCTGCTGATAAAAATTTATCTAATCGTGTTCCTTTATCTTGCGACGAAACGATGGGTGATAATAATGGCGTTTTTTTATTATCTGTTGTGTCATCTACTAAAAAATCATCGTATGTATTGTTGTTCATTTTTTTTCTCCATCTATTTTTAATAGTATTTTTATCAGAAAATGTTATTTTTCGCAAGGTAAAAGTCTTTTGAGATAGGATGTGAGAGGTTTTTTTTATATAATATTTCATAAAAATTAAAAAATATGTTTTTTATTAACTAATTCTTTATTATTTTTTGGCAAAATAACAGCAGGTTTTTTTATTTATATGGATGAATAAAGGAAATTGCGTGTCGAAAACAGTCGAGTTTATTAAACTCTTAAGTGTTTTGATTTTAAGTATTCTAATGTTGGGAATGCTGGGCTTTTTTATACCAAAAATTTCTGAATTATCCATTGAAAAAGAAACTGAAAATGTAGACTTGTCTATTTATGAGGTTTCCTCATCTGATGGTTTGGGGGAACAGTTAAGTCAGAAAATCAAGTATACGTTAGAAAAAATATCGGGTTACAATACGGTTAGTGCATCTGTTATTGCAGATGTTGTTCAAGGGGAAGAAACAACTCAAAAAAATATTTTGTTGCCTCGTTCTGCTGTTGTTAAAGAGCATTTAAGACAGTATGATACAGCCCAAGAAGTAGGAATTAGTGAGGAAAAGTCTGTTTATGAATATTCATCCGAAATAAAACACCAAACTCAAAATACGCAACATATTCGTAAATTATCCATTACTGTTTTGGTTGATGGATATGCGACAAAGACACCTAATGGACATATGTTATATCAACCGCGTTCTGAAATTGAAATGGCGTCTTATAAAACTTTAGTTAAATCATTGGTCGGTTTTTCTGCTGAACGAGGTGATACATTAGAGTTAATAAACTTACCTTTTGTAAAAATGCCTGATAATACAATTTTGGGATTTAAGCGAGGGGTTGTTATTCAGTCTGTCTTATTGATATTGTTTTTTGTTTTAACCGTTTTGATTTTGATTCGTTTTATTTTGCCAATGATTTATATATTGTTGCAGCCAACGCCGATTCGGGCTGTAAATGCAGCATATGCAACATCAACAACTGAATTTGATGATGTTGCTGTAAGTGGTAAAAAGAGTGTAATACAGAATTTATTTTCCTATAAACAATCTCAAGTTGTGTCTGTGATACGTAAGTGGTTATATGGAATATCACAAGAAGGGGAATTAAGTGGTGTTCAAAAAACAGCTGTTTTATTATTAGCTTTAGGCGAAGAATATATTAAGCCTATTTTCTTAAAATTAAAAGATGAAGAAGTTGTTACGATTTCTCGTACCATGGCAGAATTAGGATGTGTTTCAGGAGAAAATGTTCAGGAAGTTTTTGCATCATTTTTAGCGTGTTTTCATCAAACAGGGGATTTATGCGCTAGTTCGGATTATGTGGAAACATTAATGGAGAATGTATTGCCCGCTTCCGGCAAGAAAGATATTTTGGAGCAGATTTATGCGCCAGTAAGTGGAAAGAATATTTGGGAAAAATTAGAGCATACAGATACAACTAAATTGGCTGAAGCACTATCTGGTGAATATCCTCAAACAATTGCAGTTGTATTGTATCATTTATCTAATGAAAAAGCTAGTGACGTGTTAGGATGTTTTTCTGAAAGTTTAACGATGGATGTATTAATGCGTTTAACGGCTTTAAAAGATGTAGATGATCAAACATTGGCTGGGGTAGAGCAAGGGTTGGATGCAAAATTAAAGGCATTGCACAATCAACCATCCTTGGGTGGCAAAGAAAAAGCTGCGGGTATTATCAGTTTGATGGATAGAAAAACAGATATTTTAAATACATTGTTTGAACGTTCTCCAGAATTGGCGGGTCAATTATCTGCTGGAGTTATTATGTTTGAAGATATTGCGGATTGGGATGATAAGTCTATTCGAACATTGTTGGAAAAAATGGATAGGCAAGTTGTGATTTATGCTTTAAAAGGAGCATCGGATAAAATGAAAGAGGCTTTTTCGCGCAATATGTCTCCAGCTGTTTGGGGTGGTGTCCTGAAAGAAATTAATAAATTATCCTCTATCAAAGTAAAGGATATTGATGCGGCTCAGCATGCTTTAGTGCGAACAGCGCAAGAATTAATAGACCAAAAGAAAATTATTATTGTAAAAGAAAGATGAGGAAGATATGAATTCACAACAAAAAGCTCAATTGCAACAAATTACACGACGAGCATTGAAAAATGTTAATGGTCATTTCGCATCTGATGCTCCTCAATCATCGCAACCTTCTGTTGGTTCTGCGCCAGATAATTTACGTGATGTACCCGTTCATGTATCAGTTGGATTGGGAAAGGCAACTTTAATGTTGGGTGATTTAATGGCAATGAAAAAGGGGGATATATTGACATTAGATAAACAAGCTGGAGACCCAGTTGATGTATATGTGAATAATCATTTGGTTGCACATGGTGAATTAACGTTAAATGGAGAACAATTTGGCGTTGTTTTGACATCTTTAGTGTCTTAGTAAGGATTGTTTTATGAGATTGAAAACCATATCTGCGCCAACGATACCAGAGGCGATGAAAGAGGTGCGTCAAACATGGGGTGAGGATGCGGTTATTGTTTCGTCATTGCGTTTAGCCGATGGACGAACCCAATTGGTTGTTGCTATTGGTGAAAACGAAAACGATACAATGTTATCTCAAACATTATTACAATCTTCTAAAGGTCATATACAAAATGATAATGCCGAAAAAATGCGAGCATTGTTAAGTATGCATCGTGTTCCAGATTTGTTGATTGCAAAAATGTTAAAAGCTACTGATTTATCTGGAGATTTTGCTCAAATATTAACAGATACATTACGGCATGTTTTTTCATTTTCACCAATTGGTATTGTTAAAACAAAGCGTGCGTTTTTATTAACGGGAATGTCGGCCTGTGGCAAGACAACTTCTTTGATTAAGTGGGCGTTAATGGCAAAACAACAGCATGTCAAAGTTGCATTGGTTTCCATAGATAATCATAAAGCCGGAGCGATTCAAGGATTGCAGTCTGTTGCAAACTTATTAAAAGTTCCATTAACAATTGTGGAAGATTTAGAGCAGTTGAATAAAGCGGTTCAAGAAGCGCGTTCGGATAGCGATTTAATATTAATTGATTCTGCGGGTTTGAATCCGTGGATGGCAACAGATATGTCATTTTTGGCTGAAGTGAAACAACAATGTATTGGGGTGGAGCCAATTGTTGTTATTCCGGCGGGATTAGATAGTTTGGAAACGGGTGATATTGCATCTCAATTTGTTCGATTGGGGTGTACGCGCTTTATTGCAACTCGTTTAGATATATCCAGTGTGTATGGTAATATTTTAAGTGCTGCAGCTTCGGGTTTAGCCTTGACCTATTATGGTAAAGGGGCGATGCCAACGGATTTGTTTTCCTCTTTTTCTGCGGAAACGTTATCTGATTTGTTGATGAATACTCCCTTATCTCGGGAGTTGTTGTCATGATGGATTTTGTATCGCCATTGATATTGAAAACATTGCAGCGTACGGGTGGGAAGAATATTATTGTATTGGCTTCTGGTCGAGGTACTATGGGTAAAACATGGATTTCAATTGCCATGGCTAGTATCTTGGCGAAAATGGGGCAAAAAATATTGTTATTTGATGGTGATTTGGGACTGGCAAATATCGATATTCAATTAGGGATTTTTGCTCAAGCGGATATTACGGGTATTTTGAATGGGCAAGTTCCTATGAATAAAGCGATTCGCTGTTTTGAACCTGGCGGTTTTGATATTATTACGGGACGCTCAAAAACACACTCTTTACAAGCGTTGGATGGTTGTGGATTGCAGTTGATTAAGGATGATTTATCGTTGTTGGCGACTCATTATGATACTGTTATTGTTGATTTGGGGAGTTCATCTGAGACAATGATAAATGTGTTTTCGGAAGATGTAGGTCGTATATTGGTCGTTTGTACAGATGAATTATTGGCTTTAACTCAAGCAAGAAATCTGTTGAAAATGCTGTCTAATAAAGGAAAAAGTGATAAAATTGGTATAGTTATTAATGCTGTATCTTCGTTAAAAGAGGGAAATCGTACTTACTACACATTAACTAAAGCGTGTGATGATTTTTTAAAAGGAAGTTTACCTTTGTTGGGTGTGATACGTCAAGATTCGTATGTGGTTGATGCGCTGGAAAATCGATTGTCTGTTTTTAATGCGTATCCAGATTGTAAAGCGATTAGTGATGTAAAAAAGATAATTGAAAAAATAAATGATAAATAAAAGATAAAATTGCATTGACAAAGTGTGTGTTTTGTGGCACAGTACACATGTTATTTATTTCAAGGAGGCATTATTATGGCAACTCAAAAAAAAGCAAAAAAAACGGTTGAAGCGCTGGCTCAATGCGATACAAAAGGAAAATATAGTGATTTGTTGACGCGTATCGTTTTGGTTTTTGAAACGGCTGTTTTGTACTTTATTATTTTATTTATTATTTTTGTGGCGAACAATTTTACAGTTATGTTCTTCCCAAAAGGTTAAGTATTTTTCTTAAAAAATCAATCCGTTTGCCGAGTTTTTGCTTGACAAACGGATTTTTTTTGTGTATAAAATAGGCTCTAATCCCTGAGAATGTGGGTATGCGGAATGAGCCGGATGCCACGCTTTGTACGGAAAATCCGTTGACAAAAGACTATCGGGGCAACAACTGATTTCAACATGAAATCAATAATGAAAGGCAAAAAATATGTCAAAAAGATTAAGTTCTAAATTTAAAATTGATCGTCGTTTGGGCGTTAACTTGTGGGGCAAAGCTAAAAGTCCTGTGAACAAAAGAAATTATGGTCCTGGTCAACATGGTGCCAACCGCAAAAAACCAACAGATTACGGTGTTCAATTGCATGCTAAACAAAAATTAAAAGGCGTGTATGGTAATGTATCCGAAAAACAATTGCGTAAATATTATGCCGAAGCTATTCGTCGTAAAGGTGATACATCCGAAAACTTAATCGGTATTTTGGAATGTCGTTTGGATTCCGTTGTATATCGTATGAAATTCGTTCCATCCGTGTTCGCTGCTCGTCAATTTGTCAGCCATGGTCACGTACTTGTGAACGGTAAAAAAGTAAATATTCCATCCTATATGGTAAAAGTTGGTGATGAAATCAGCGTTCGTAATAAAGCAAAAGAAATGGCTTTCGTTATCGAAGCTGGCGCTGCTACAGATCGTGAAGTTCCAGATTATATGGAAGTTGATGCTAAAAACTTCTGCGGTAAATTTATCCGCGTTCCGAAGTTGGCAGATGTTCCTTATGCAACACAAATGGAACCAAATTTGGTGGTGGAATTCTACTCTCGTTAATTTTAACGAAAATGAATTTATGGAAAACCTCTCCTTTGGGAGGGGTTTTTTGTTGATTAAAATTATTTTTTGGATGCATTTTGAACTTTGTAATTTATATTGCCTGAAAAAGTGCATGCATAAAATATAAAATAATGTGTGAATGTCATTAAGTGGGATGGACAGATGTAAAAAAAGCATAGAAAGAGTTATGAAATGCAAAAAAACGTGAAAGAATAAAAAAAATGCCAAATATTTTTTGCAAAAAAGCCTAAAACTTCATTAAAACATCTTAAAAACCACCATAAAAAAAGGTAAAAATTGTAAAATAATAGCGCTGTTAACTACATGTTAATAATCATGTGCATTTTTTTTGAAAAAATATAAAAAAAGCCTTGTCAACCATAAAAAAGTTTGCTAACGTCACAATTGAAAGTACCGCTTTAAGGTATTTTTACGAAGTTGAAAGACTTTGTTTGTTGGATGTTTCTTGATCATTGCTGACAAAATGGTGGTTAAGATACCTTTGGCATTAAAGCTAAAGACATTTATCAAAAAGAGTTTTTCATCATCTTACCTTAGGGTAGGTAGTATTGTTATAACAAAGAAAGGAATTAAACATGAAAAAATTAGAATCTGGTCGTTCAATGGTTGAAATGTTGGGTGTATTGGCTATTATCGGTGTATTATCCATCGGTGGTATCGCTGGTTACACAATGGCTATGAACCGTTACCGTGCAAACGAAGTTTTGAACGCTGCTCAAATGTTGTCCGTTGTTGCTCAATCCACAAGAGATACCGGTACAGTACCAAATTTAGAATCAATTGGCGTTGCTGGTGCTAGTGAAAATACAATTCACAATTGTACGTTAGCTGCTGAAGCAGGTAGTCCAGCTGTTTCAGCATCAGGCACAAATTGTGATTTAACTACAATTGCTAATATCACAGGTCAAGACCATGATGATGGCACTATTATTAATGCCAACGGTCAATTGGGTGCAGCTGCAGTTGCCGGTGGCCAAGGCCAATAATACATAACTTTGTAAATATTTAATATTTACGGTATGTAAATGTCCCCTATCTTCGGATAGGGGATTTTCTTTTAATATTATATTGTGGTTGAGTTGTTTTTTTTCTTTTGGATATGTAACAATCGATATAAAGTTTCTGTACGGATCTTTAGAATACAAATTTGGTGATTGGGTATGCCTATTTTTAATAACTCTTGTAGGTGTTTTATTCGTTAATTGTTGTGTTGATGCTAATATATCCATATATCGTTTAATACCTTTTATAATCGCGTTTTACAATAGAGTGTGTAAAGATTTGAATGAATTTATATATGAAAAAAAACGGCCGAATAAAAATTCGACCGTTTGTGATTTTGGGATAGGTGGGTTATTTTACCTCTTTTGTAAATATTAATTTGTTTTTATCTTGTTTTTTGAATTCTTCTGTCCCATATCTATCCCATTTAATGACCAATGTATTTGGGGTATCTTTTATAATGGTCGCGGCATCTTTGTTTGCATAGCGATGAATGCGATTTTTGCCTTCAAATACAAAGAAATCATCCCAAAATTTATGTTTTACCCATGTGGCATTTGCGATGTCAGTTGGGCAATATTTTTTTAAGGTTTCTTCTAATACTTTTTGATTAACAATATTTTTTGTTTTATTGGCATCTACCATCTTTTCCCATATTTGGCATTTAATGGGTGTTTCACGGGAATGACCCAATAATGAATCATCTACATCAAATAGGCGAGATAATTTTTCCTTTTGTATTTTTTTATAGGTATCATATTGTATATAACTGTAATCTTTTGGTTTAATTAAATTCTTTTTGACACCATAACGTAATAAATGTTCTTGAAGTGTTGATATTTTTCCTCCAGCATTTAAGATGTCTGCGTATAATCCACAATCTTCAGCATATAAGTTATCAGCACGATATCTGATTTTGTGTTTGTCCAAAAAGTCTTTTCGGAATATAACAGTTGGATGTGCCAATGCTGAAGATGTATAGGAATTAATTTGTGTTAAATTTGGATCTTCTATTATTGGTAATTTATTTGTTTTTACGGCTTCTCCTTCTGCGCCCATGATACGAGCTCCCATTAAAGTAATAGAAGGGTGTAATTGCATGGCAAGAAGTTGTCTTTCTAAACGCCATGGTACCATTTCATCATCATCATCCATGCGTGCGATTAACTTACTTTTTGCAGCATCTAATCCGCGATTAAGTGAGTAAATTAATCCCTTATTTGTTTCGTTGTTCAATAACTTAATACGTTTATCTTTTTTTGCATATTCATCTAAAATTTTTTGCGTATTATCGGATGAACCATCGTTAATGATGATAAATTCAAAATCGGGTTCGGTTTGAGATAATACTGATTCAATGGCTCCACCCATTGTTGAAGCGCGATTGTATGTGGACATAACAACCGATACTTTTGGTGTGTGCCATAAGAGGCTTACTTTTGAAATGACGTCATAATGACATGCGGCATAGCCCAAACTGGCTGCAACAATCATTAAAAGAGGGGTTTTAAATTTTTTCATATTGTATCCTTGATCTTTTTATGCTTTGCCAAATTCAGAAAATAGTAAGGGAGGTGACACGCCTAATGTAGCTAATGCTGTTTCCCATCTGTTTTCATATGGTGTATGAAATAGTAAATCAGAGTTTGCATCCGTTGTCAACCACACATTAGACATAATTTCTTCTTCTAATTGTCCAGCGATCCACGTGGCGCATCCTAAGGCCAATATAAAATGTTTAGGTCCTTGGCCGGTGGATACGTCAGATAAAATGCGTTCCGATGTTGTTAAAGAAATATCTTGATGGTGCGATAGCGTTGTTGTACCGTGATATTCATCGGAGTGTAGTATGAAACCACGAGTTAGTTGTGTTGGACCACCTAATAAAACATCTGGTTCTTTGTCATGTGATATGTACGGTAAATCCATTTGCTCCATAATATCACGGAAATGAATTTTATCTGCTGGACGATTAATAACTAATCCCATAGCTCCATCATTTTCTGTGTGTGCTGAAACATAAATGACGGCCTTATTAAACCGGTCGTCATCAATGTTTGGCATGGCGATTAATAATTTTCCTGCTAAAGATGTGAAATTAGCTGTCATGTTTTTCTTCGTCGTCGTTATATGGATCCATTAAATCGGATAGGTTTTCTGTAGATGTTAATTCTTCATCATCTTCTAAAATATCCAAATCATCTCCAACCAAATCTGCATCTGTTAAAGGAATATCTTCTGTCATTTGTAATAATGCTTCCTCATTTAAATCTTCATCATCGATTTTTGGTGCAGCTTTTTTAGCTAATTTTAATAATTGTTTGTGTTTTTCTTCTTCATATGTTTCAGTTGTGTATTTTTCTTTGCATTTTGGGCAAGAAAATTCACTTTGTCTCATATCATAGAAAAATGCATCGCATTTTAAACATTTACGTTTTTGTCCCCATTCTGGTTTCATATTCTTTCTCCTTTAAAAAAAACTTTTATCCATAAAAAAAGCTTGTTAAGTTTGCATTTGGCATGTTATTATGAACTTGTCAATAAAAAATTGCAAAATGAAGGAAAAAAATAACAAATGATTACAGTCGCAATAGATGGTGGAGCTGCTACGGGAAAGGGAACATTGGCGCAAAGGCTTGCAAAAGCTTATGATTTTGCATATTTAGATACCGGCGCTTTGTATCGGGCCGTTGCGTATGATGTAATGAGTTCTGGTTTTGAAGCGGATAATGAAGAGGCTGCCATTCGTGCCGCTTTATCTTTGCCGACAGATAAAATTGGTCAAATTCAATCAAATCCAGCGATTCGCGATGAAAAATATGGAACAGGGGCCTCAAAAGTCAGTCAAATTCCAGCGGTGCGTCAGGCTTTGTTAGAATTTCAACGTCGATTCGCCGAATCTCCTTGTTTTGCAGATGGTACTCCAGCTAAAGGAGCTGTTTTGGATGGTCGAGATATTGGCACGATTATTTGTCCAAATGCCGATTTGAAAGTATTTTTAACAGCTAGTGCTGAAATTCGTGCCCAAAGACGATATAAAGAGTTGCAATTACGAAAAATTTATGCTATATATGAAGATGTTCTATCGGATGTGATTGCTCGTGATAAGCGGGATGCGGAACGCAAAATGGCGGCTATGAAGCCAGCTGATGATGCTTTCGTTTTAGATACGTCTGATTTAACGCCTGACGAAGTGTTTGCCGCCGTCGCCAGTCGTTTGGAACAAAAATTGTGCGGTAAGTAACTTTAAAGTCCACAAAAAGGAATTTTTGTTGGCCAACCCTTTTAAAATTAAGGGCGTGATGCGTTAAAACGAATCGCGTAATTTTTTTTAAAAGTTTTTATAGGATAAAATATGGTAAAAAATGAAACTGCAATGCCATCTATGGAAGATTTTGGTGCATTGCTTGAAGAATATATGGGCAAAGGCTCATTCCAAGGTAAAGTTGTTTCCGGTAAAGTAGTCGGTTTTGATGATGACATCGTAATCGTTGATGTCGGTTTGAAATCCGAAGGTCGTATTCCACTTCGTGAATGCGGTATGGGCGTAGAATTGTCCATCGGTGACAACATTGACGTGTATATTGATCGTTATGAAGACAAAGACGGTAACGTTGTATTGTCTCGTGAAAAAGCTCGTCGTGAAGAAGCTTGGGGTGATTTGGAAAAAGCTATGGAAAAAGGTGAACACGTTATCGGTACAATCTTCGGTCGTGTTAAAGGTGGTTTCACTGTTGATTTGAACGGTGCTACAGCTTTCTTACCTGGTAGCCAAATTGATGTTCGTCCAATTCGTGATGTAACTCCATTGATGGGCGTAGCTCAACCATTTGCTTTGTTGAAAATGGACAAATTGCGTGGTAATATTGTTGTATCTCGTCGTGCTGTGTTAGAAGAAACACGCGCTGAACAACGTACAGAAATGATTAAAAACCTCAAAGAAGGTGAAATCGTTGATGGTACCGTTAAAAACATCACAGATTACGGTGCATTCATTGATTTGGGGGGGGTTGATGGTTTATTACACGTTACAGATATTTCTTGGAAACGCATTACAAATCCGGCAGAAATTTTGTCTGTTGGTCAAACTGTTAAAGTTCAAGTTATCAAATTTAACACAGACACAGGTCGCGTTTCTTTGGGTATGAAACAATTAGAATCTGATCCTTGGGTTGGTGTGAATGAAAAATTTGCTGTTGGTACACGTTTCAGCGGTAAAATCAGCAATATCGCCGATTACGGTGCATTCATTGAATTAGCTCCGGGTGTTGAAGGTTTAGTTCACGTTTCAGAAATGAGCTGGACAAAGAAAAACGTTCACCCAAGCAAAATCGTTTCTTTAAGCCAAGAAGTAGAAGTTATCGTATTGGATGTTGATGAATCCAAACGCCGTATTTCTTTGGGGATGAAACAAATTCAAGAAAACCCATGGAAAGCTTTTGCTGATTCCCACAATGTTGGTGATGAAATTGAAGGTGAAGTGAAAAATATGATCGAATTCGGTATCTTCATTGCTTTAAATGATGATATTGACGGTATGATTCACACATCTGATTTATCTTGGGATGTTGCTGGTGAAGAAGCTATCAAAGAATACAAAAAAGGTCAAATGGTCAAAGCTAAAATTTTGGACATTGATGTTGAAAAAGAACGTATTTCTTTGGGCGTAAAACAATTAACAGAAGATCCAGCCGCTGGTGCAATGGAAACTGTGAAAAAAGGTGAAGTTGTAACAGGTATCGTTTCCGCTATTGAAGAAAACGGTATTGAAGTTGATGTAAACGGTTTGAAAGGTTACATCAAACGTGCTGATTTGGCAAAAGACAAAGCTGAACAAAAACCAGAACGTTTTGCAGTTGGTGAAAAAGTTGATGCTAAAGTAACAGCTTTTGACGCTAAAACTCGCAAATTGACTTTGTCTATCAAAGCTAAAGAAGTTGACGAAGATAAAAAAGCTATGGAAGAATTTGGTTCCACAAATGCCGGTGCTTCTTTGGGTGATATCTTAGGCGCTGCTTTAGTTAAAAAAGCTAAAAAGACAAAAGAAGAAACAGCTGAAGAAAAACCAGCTAAAGCCAAAAAAACAAAAAAAACTGAAGCTGCTGACGCAGAATAAGTTTTAACTGTTTAATTGGGCGCCCTATCCAATTGGATGGGGCGTTTTTTTATGATATTGTATATGTGATTTAAAATATTTTTTCATATATGTGTGTTTTTTATTCCAAAGTTCTCTCTTGTTTTTTTGATTGTTGTGTGTTATGTTTTAGTTAAGGAGAAAATATGAAGACATTTATTTTAATTTGTATGATCTGTATGGTAATGTTTTTATCGGCTTGTGGTCGTATGTCGGCCCCTCAAAAACCGTCTGATGCAGTTTATCCGGATACGTATACGGTTAAGCTTTAATGTTGTTTGATACACGTAATACAGATTTATTTTTTTTAAGGATGATATGATGACACAAAAATTCAAATCGATTACTATTTTTTGCAGTGCTTCTGGTTCAACGGCTTCCATTTATTGTGAATATATGCGTAAGGTTGGTGAAATGTTGGCCGAACGAGGTATTACCGTTGTCTTTGGCGGTGGTGACGAAGGTATGATGGGTAAAGTATTGCAAGGTGTTTTGAATAAAAATGGTAAAAAATATGCCGTTATTACAGAACAATTATTTCCATTAGAATGTCATAACCCAAGTGTTTATACAAAGGGCGAACTTATTACCGTTGATACAATGGCAGAACGTAAGGCTAAATTAATCGAATTAGGTGATGCGATTTTGGTTGGTCCTGGTGGTTGGGGAACGGTCGATGAGGTGTCAGAATATGCTGTAGCTGTTCAAATTGGTAATGCAGCTCGTAAGCCAATGTTATTTTTAAACTTTAATAATTTTTGGAAACCAATGATGCATATGATGTTAAATATGTTACAAGAAGGTACACTCAATAATAGCAAAGTCGATTTTATCGATTTTGTAAACGATATTGATGGTATTTTTCCAGCTTTGGATAAAATCCAAGAACGTATTGAAGCGCGTGAAAATGGAACGCCGGTTATTGCACCGTTTTGTGCATGCGTAGAAGCTCCTAGACAAAATGACTAAATCAAAATGACTAAATCAAATATTTTTGCAGATCATTATAGACCTTTAAATCCCGAGGATATTGCAGCCTCTGAAACAAATTTTAAAATTAATTTTGTTGGTTTGATTTTGGGATTATTCTTCTTGTTAATCTTCAGAAGTTTCGAAATTTCTGTTGCTTGGAAGTTTACTGGCTTAACAGTCCTTGTTGCTGTTTCAGTTACTTTAATGGAATATTTGTGTTACGGAAAAAATAGTCCATTGGGCTTGTTGAAAGTTTATAGAAAAATTAATTTTAAACGATGCTGTTATAAAATATTAGGGTTGTTTTTTGTTTTTGGTTGCATTGCTTGTATTTATTGGTTATTTCCTCTTTTTCATGAAGGTACTTTTAAAAAGTGGATAGAATATTTAAAAATGATGTGTCCTTATTTAGGGGGTATATCTATCTGTTATATTTTTCTAATGGATATTATTTTAAAACAAGAAAAAGATGAATATTGGCATATAGGTTATTATTTAATACATCGAAAAAATGGTCTTAGTTATGCACAATTAGCGAATTTAGCACGCAGTTGGCTTGTTAAGTTGTTTTTTTTAGGGTTAATGGTTCCATGGTCATTTGGGCATTTATCAAATATAGAAAAAGAAGATTTTTTTAGTTTTTCTTTAAGTAATCCTGTGGCGTTGTTTTTTGCCTTAGAAACAATTTGTTATGGGATTGATGTGATATATGGAGCTATTGGTTATATTGGTGGGTTGAAGGTGAATAATACTCATATTCGGAGCGCTGAGCCAACGCTGTTTGGATGGATCGTTGCAATTATGTGTTATTGGCCATTTTGGGGGGTATTATTTTATCCACACTTTTTAGATTATCATCATACTAATAGATGGATGGATATTTTTGATACTGGAGGTGTTGTTTGGTATGCTTGGGCCGCAATGATTGTTGTTTGTGAACTTATTTATGCAATGTCAACTGTTGCTGCAGGAACGCGTTTTTCTAATTTAACGTATCGCGGTTTATGGCATACAGGCCCATATAGATGGACGAAACATCCTGCATATATTGCTAAGAATATATCATGGTGGTTAATTACAATGCCTTTTATGCTTGAAACAATAGATTTAGCAATAAAATGTAGTTTATTGTTGTTTTGTGTTAATATTATTTATTATTTGCGGGCTAAAACAGAAGAACGGCACCTTTCTCACTATTCGGAATATCGTGAGTATGCATTGTTGATGAATGATAAAAGTATTTTCCGTTTTATAACACGCTTTTTCCCATTTTTAGAATATCGTATTCCAATGGATAAATAATAATTTATTTTGAAGCATTGGATATCTTGTTCATTTGTGGTATTGTTGTCTGTGTTATAATTGAGAATTGTTATAAAGTAAATGAAGAATTAATACAGACATGAAAAAACCACCATTCATGGTGGTTTTTTTTGGTGCGATTAAGAAGACTCGAACTTCCACGGATCTCTCCACAGCGACCTCAACGCTGCGCGTCTACCAATTCCGCCATAATCGCAAAAATCACTTTTTATTGTAACAAAATAAAGTTCTCTTGTCAAGAAAATTAAACTGGAAATTTAACAAAAAAATACTATCTTATCAGGGGAAAATATGGTACATTTATAAAAAAGGAGAGATACAATGATATTGCAAATGAAACCACTTTCTTTTGATATGAAGGCGTTGGAACCTTATATCAGTAAAAAAACATTTGAATTTCATTATGGTAAACATTACGCAACATATGTGCAAAATACAAACGATTTAATTGCTGATACACCAATGCAAGATATGGATTTAATGTCCATTATTCATCATTGTGCCGGTAAGCCAGAATACCAATCTTTGTTTAATAATGCTGCTCAAGTATTTAATCATGAATTTTTTTGGAACAGCTTAACGGATGATGCTGAAAAACGTCAAATTGCACCAGTATTGGCGGATAAAATTGTACGTGATTTTAAATCATATGATGATTTTGCTAATGTATTATTACAAACAGCTGTTAAACAATTCGGTTCCGGTTGGGCGTGGTTGATTTCTGATAATGGCGTGTTAAAGGTTGTATCAACAGCTAATGCTATGTTACCGATGGGGAAAGGTATTAAGCCTTTATTGTGTATTGATGTGTGGGAGCATGCTTATTATTTAGATTATCAAAATCGGCGTGCAGATTTTATCAAGATTGTTATCGGATTGTTAAATTGGCAATTTGCGTGGGAAAATTATAATAAAGGAGTGTAAATGCATATTTTAGTCATTGGTGGTGCTGGATATATTGGGTCTCATGTTGTTAAAGAATTATTGCAACATGGTGTACAGGTGACAGTATTTGATGATATGTCAACGGGACAAAATGAAAATTTATTCCCTCAGGCCGCCTTTATTAAGGGGGATATTTTAGATGTATCGGCCTTGGAAGCTGTGATGAACGGTGTAGATGGAGTTGTGCATTTGGCAGCTAAAAAAGCGGTTGGTGAATCTATGGAACATCCCGAAAAATATGCTGTTAATAATATTACTGGAACATTGAATATTTTAAATGTTATGGCTAAATGTGGTGTTAAAAATTTTGTGTTTTCATCTTCTGCCGCCGTTTACGGTATGCCACAATATGTGCCGGTTGATGAAAAACACCCGACTGAACCGATTAATTTTTATGGGTTTACCAAGCTTGAAATTGAACGCTTTTTACCATGGTATGGTAATTTAAAAGGGATCAATTGGATTGCGCTTAGATATTTTAATGCTGTTGGGTATGATGCAGATGGTGATGTTAAAGGATTGGAGAAAAATCCGCAAAACCTTTTGCCTATTGTAATGGAAACGGCGGTTGGTATTCGACAAGGTATGAAAATTTTTGGTAACGATTACGATACAGAAGATGGTACATGTGTTCGTGATTATATTCATGTGTCCGATTTGGCAAGTGCTCATTGGTTGGCATTGGATTATTTAAGTAAAGGTGGTTCCAGTCAAAGTTTGAATTTAGGAACGGGTAAGGGTATTTCTGTTTGGGAAATGGTTAAGGCAACAGAACGTTTGAGTGGTCAAAAGGTTAATTATGACTTTTCCGAACGTCGAGCCGGTGACCCGTCTTTATTAGTAGCTGCTTCTGATACAGCAAACGCTGTGTTGGGATGGAAACCCGTACACAGCGATTTGGACAATATTATTCGCACGACTTGGGCGATGTATCAAAAATAAAACTATCGTTGCATTGACACAAAATTGATATTATGGGCCTTAGATAAAGGTCCATAATATTTATGTGAGGCTACTTTTTCAGCCCATTTATGTTGTGCATCATAAAAATAAAAGCCTTCATCCAATTTTTCCAAACATTTTGCAGGTGTTGGTTGTGTTAAGCATTCATATATAAAACAGCTTTTTGTGAAAAATGTATCAGAATTTTCTTTAAAGATATGTTTTTTTATTTGTCCATTATCACAGAACAAAAAAGCGGTTGCCTTTTTATCATTGTGCACTAAATGGATTCTGATAAGTGATGTACAATTTATATTATTCATAATTTTTTCCTTTTGTTAGTATATTAAAAATGAAAACCGCCCCCAAGTGGGAGCGGTATATCCCGTTGTTAAATATTAAATTTTACCGCAACAATGTTTGAACTTTTTACCGGAACCACATGGGCATGGTGCATTACGTGGTGTTTTATCCGATACCATTGATTGATTTTGTTGTGTTTCGGTATCGTTTTCGGTTGGTTCCAATGTGGATTGATGTTCTTCCATTGTTGGAGCGGGTTGTGGTTTTTGCAATTGGAATTGAGCATGACTAAGTAATGTTGTAACTCGTTCACGGACACGACCCAACATATTTTCAAACATAAAGAATGCCTCACGTTTGTATTCATTCAGTGGATTTTTTTGTCCATATGCTCTCAGACCAATGGATGTACGCATAAAGTCAAGACCTTGTAAATGTTCTTTCCAATTTTGGTCAATAGATTGAATAAGTATGCTTTTCTCAATATCATTACGCAATTCAATTGGAATGATTTTCATTTTTTCTTCCATTGCTTCTGCGGATTTTTTATTTAATCGTTCAATGATATCTTCTGGAGTTATGCCTGGTTCAGCAGCCCAAGAGCTGAAAGGAACATCTATTGCTAATAATTTACCTGTTTCTGTGGATAATGTATTGATATCCCAATCTTCAGCAACTGTTTTAGATGGTGCAGCAGAATAAACCAAATTCATGATGCAATCTTCACGCATATCCTTGATAACGGTTGAAACATTTTCAGATTCCATTAATTCTTTGCGTTGTTCATAAATGACTTTACGTTGATCATTCATAACATCATCATATTTCAATAAGTTTTTACGAACGTCAAAATGATACGCTTCAACTTTTTGTTGAGCCTTAGCAATAGCACTGCTAATCCATGGATGGACAATAGCTTGACCTTGTGGCATACCCATGCTTTTTAAGATGTTGCCAATACGTTCTGAACCAAAAATACGCATTAAGTCATCTTCCATAGACACATAGAATTTACTTAATCCGGGGTCACCTTGACGGCCGCTACGACCACGTAATTGGTTATCAATACGACGGCTTTCATGGCGTTCACAACCTAGTACAAACAAACCACCGGCAGATAAAGCAATTTCTTTATCTTGTGCAATTTCTTTTCGAATTTGATCGACTAAAATGGCTTCATCCATATCTGGATTTTTTTCTTTTTCTTCAGCCAGGCGCATTTCAAAGTTACCGCCAAGTTGAATATCTGTTCCACGACCAGCCATATTTGTAGCAATTGTCACAGCACCTGGACGACCAGCTTGTGCAACAATGTAGGCTTCTTTTTCATGGTGACGTGCGTTTAATACATTAAACGGAATGTTTGTTTTGGCCTTTAATAAATTAGCCAATAATTCTGATTTTTCAATAGATGTTGTGCCAACTAAAATCGGTTGTTTACGGTTGTAGGCTGCTTGAATGTCGGCGATGATAGCTTCATATTTTTCAGCAGCTGTACGATAAATAATGTCTTGTTCATCTTTGCGGCCGATTGCTTTATTTGTTGGAATTTCGACAACTTCTAATTTGTAAATATCATCAAACTCACCTGCTTCTGTCATAGCTGTACCTGTCATACCAGCTAATTTTGGATACATACGAAAATAATTTTGGAATGTAATAGAAGCTAAAGTTTGGTTTTCGGCTTGGATAGAAACATGTTCTTTTGCTTCAATGGCTTGATGTAAGCCATCTGAGTAGCGGCGACCTTCCATTTGACGACCCGTGAATTCATCAATAATAACAATTTTGTCATTTTTTACAATATAATCTACATCCCGAGTGAAAACAGTATGTGCGCGTAATGCTTGGTCTACGTGATGAACATAGGCAATATTTTCTACATCATATAAAGTTGTTTGAATTAATCCTGCGCTTTTTAATTCATTTTCAACCCATTCTATACCAGCTTCTGTTAAAATAACATTACGATGTTTTTCATCTTTGTCATAATGTTCTGGTTTAATATTTGTCATAATTTTATCAATGGACATGTATTTTTCGGAAGAATCTTCAGCTTGTCCGGAAATGATAAGAGGCGTTCTAGCTTCGTCAATTAAAATGGAGTCTACTTCATCTACGATAGCATAATTGAATGGACGTTGCACCATTTCTTTGAGTGAAAAACGCATGTTGTCACGTAAATAATCAAAACCAAATTCATTATTGGTACCGTATGTAATATCGCTGTTATAAGCAGTACGACGTTCTTCAGCACTTAATCCATGTACAATACATCCAACAGATAAACCTAACCAACGATAGAGTTTGCCCATCCAATCACTATCACGTTTAGCCAAATAATCATTAACAGTTACAACATGAACGCCTTTTCCTGTTAAAGCGTTTAAATATACAGGTAAAGTGGCAACCAGTGTTTTTCCTTCACCAGTTTTCATTTCAGAGATTTGACCGTTATTTAAAACCATGCCTCCAATTAATTGAACATCAAATGGACGCAATCCTAAAACACGTTTGGATGCTTCACGAACCGTTGCAAATGCCTCTATCAATAAATTATCAAGAGTTTCTCCTTCTGCTAAACGGGCTTTGAACTCAGTTGTTTTAGCTTGTAATTGTTCGTCAGATAATTTTTCAAAATCTGGCTCTAATGCATTGATTTTGGAAACAATTTTTCTTAATTTTTTTATGTAGCGGTCATTTGAAGACCCAAAAAGAGATTTTAAGTTCATTTGATATCCTTATGTATTAAAAATTCATTCATTTACACATAGCCTTATTTGACCAAAAAGTCAAGTTAAAAGTGGGATTTTTTGGAAGTGAATTTTTAGGATTTTTATACGCAAACTATATCTGTTATAAATTATAATTTTCTTCATATTTTGATAGTGAAGTTAATTGTACATAATACAAAACACCCACCGGTGAGGGTGGGTGTGATGCCTGAGATCCTATCTTAGTAGCATAACATGGCGTTGCCACTTGTGGAGTAGAGTCCTGCAGCAATGCGCCTAGATAGATTGAATGACACACTATAGCTATGAAGCCCTGCTGATAGGTAGGTGCTGAAGGTAGGCGCCTTACTTCCTTCTTGCCCTCCATTTTTAGTATAGTATATTCTATATCCATCTATATATGCCTCATACGAATTAATGATGCCCTTTTCTAGAACTACTTCACTTGCGAAGAATGTGTAGGTACCACTTTGGGGAACCATAATATATCCGCTTGCTGCTACTTGGCATGGTCCTGGATGATCTACATCACACCATGCAATAAAGCCTTTGTTTCGCCCCTCTAGACCATAGCAACCACCATTTGTGCTGTCAATTTTATATCCTTGAGATAATCCGAAGTTGCTACATGATGATGGGATGAAGCATTTATTTTGGTACCAAGCATTTGCACAGTAAACACATTGTTTTGTGTCGGAGTTATAATAATAACCAGAACCTAATGAAGCACAAGGAACGCATTGAGAACCATTCCAATATGGTTTATCGGTTGGACATATACATTGTTTTGTTGAACTATCCCAATATGTTTTTTGGGAATTTATACTAGCGCAAGTGACACATTGTGAACCGTTCCAATATGGTGTTGCAGATGGGCAAGTTGTACATTGTGTACCATTCCAATAAGGACGTTCAGTTGGGCATGTTTTTAAGCATTGTTTTTGTACATTATCCCAATATGGTGTTGAAGGATTTTTATCAGCACAGGTTTCGCATTTGTTGCCATTCCAATTTGTGCCAATTGGACAAGGACCGCATTCGAAATAATCTTCAGAATCTTTTGTAATTAACTGAGGATATGGATTAGTATCGGGACATGTACTGACACATTGTTTGTTTTCTGAATCCCAATATGGTTTATCGGTATTGTATTTTTCGGCAAAAGCTGTACATCTGAGACATGTTGTATCTTCTTTTTTAGAGAATGTTCCGGTTGGACATTCCCAACATTCTGAACCACGACCTATGTGATTATCTGGACAATACAGACATAATTGAGAATTGTGATTCCATTTGCCGCTAGGACAACTTTCACATTTTTTAGTAAAAGGATTGTAAAGTTTTTTGTTGTTTTCATCGCACATCACACATCTGTATGGTCCACTTCCATACGCTATTTTTTTGCCTTGACATGTGACGCATGCTTTTATTGAGTTATCCCACATTTGTGCATCGGGGCATATTTGACATCGTTTTAATTGAGTGTTCCAATAGGGTCTATATCCGACACCGACATTATCTTTGATTAGTCCTTCACATCCGACACACTCTGTTCCATCCCAATATGGTGTATCATCTGAACAAGCTACACATTGTGTTCCATTCCAAGATGGGGTTTCCTCAGGACAAAACGTACATTGTGTTCCATCCCAGTATGGTGTTTTATCTCCAAATCGATCGGCACATGATACGCATTGCGAACCATGCCATATGGGTTTGTCTAGAGGACAGCAGGCACGGTCACTCAAAACAGGCTTGTCCGCAGGGCAATTTGTCAAACATGAAGGGTTGCCACTATTATTAATCTCAAAATATGGAGATGATGGGGGGCAAGTAACAACCAATTGATAAAGAGTTGTTTCGGGGTATAAAGTTGTTGTTGGTGTATACGTGTGTGTGCTTTCAAATATTTCTGTTGTTTCAAATATTTCTGTTGTTTCCCAAAGGGATGTTGTTTCGGTTAGGGTTGTTGATGAAGATATTTCTGTTGTTTCAAAAGTGGTTATAGATGTTTCAATCAACGTTGTTTTAGTATTATTGCCTACATCAGATGTAAGAATGATATCTGATGTTTCAACATTTTTTTCTTGTTCAATTTTAATGCAAATATGATCTTCGCATACTTCATTATCTTTACAATCTTCAGCAGTGGTACATGCCTTAACGCAAATGCCATTTATTTCTTCGCCAGACCAACAAATACAGGAATTTGTGGCTTCTTCCCAGTGTCGTTCTGTTAAATCACATTCACAGGTATTGGGATCAGCTCCTTTAGGAGTGTCGGATGGGCATTCTTTTGTTGTTGGGTTTATGGTTGTTTTTTTAAATAAAACAATTAAGTTATTGTTTTCTTCACATTCTTCCAAAAGTTGTCCATCTGTTGAATAAATTTTAACATCTAACGTGTTTTTTATATTATCTAATGCTATATCGCATATTGTTTTGGGAACATCAAATATCTGAAGTCCAATGGAAATATTGTCATAAGTAATATCGTATCCTAACTTACTTTTGGGACTGAATTTAGCTAAACTGACATTTTTTTTACGATTATCAAGTTGTTTTTCAACTTCTAAACTTCTTTGTAATATCTCATCTGATAAAATATTAGCATGATATTTATTTATCAAATAAGTATAGATTTCTAATAAGAAAATAGATAAAACGCCGATAATTGACAGTATACCTAGCATTTCAAACATGGATTGACCATATTGCGATTTGTTTTTTATATCCATTTTAAGGCTCCTATTTTCTTATTGATTTTATGATAAGTATACTCTTTCTTTATACCTAAAGAAAGTTAATATTTTGATAACAAGTAAATAGATATTTTTATGTCATTAAAAATATGTTATTTCTTTTTTAGCATTGCTTCACCAATCGCATAAGTGCGTTGTTTTAATTCTTCATCATCAATTAAAGCAACTTTTTGGGCTAATTCCTTTAATTTTTTGCTGTCTATTGGTTTTGTTAATTGTATTGTTGGCATAGATAGTTTTAAGGAACCTTGTATCATTTTAATGTGAGATACAGCAGGGTATCCAAAAAAAGCATTGATGCGTTCTAAAACACGACGTTTTTGGTGTTCGAATAACATAGCAAAAGCACCACCAGCTGTTTTGACGACTAACGTTCCTTTTGAGCGGGAGTTGCCTTCAAAAGTTAATTTTTCTGGTTTGATTCCTCTAGACAAATCAGGTCCAACAATTTCTTCCCAACTTTCCAAGATATCGGCTCCGGAAAAACCGCGAGTTCCAAGAGCTTTACGTGTTAATACGCGCACTTCTGGCACTAAAGTGGCTAATCCTTCATAATCCCGTCTGCCATTTTCTTTAACCATTACATTTTCCGATCATGTGCGTATTTTGCCATGAAATCATCATGAAATTGTTGATAACGATTTTCTTCAATGGCTAATCG
Source organism: Alphaproteobacteria bacterium (assembly GCA_017559525.1). GTDB lineage: Bacteria > Pseudomonadota > Alphaproteobacteria > CAAHEQ01 > UBA3637 > UBA7488. Next base: position 29,840 of record JAFYRI010000009.1, read on the forward strand.
AATTTGTTTCATTAAATTTTGATAGAAATGAATATTATGCTGTGTCAGGAGCATACTGCCCAAAATTTCACCGGCACGAATTAAATGATGAATATAACCACGTGTATATTGTGTGCAAGCAGGGCAAGTGCACTCTGCATCTAATGGTGAATGGTCATCAATATGACGAGCGTTGCGCATGTTTAAAACGCCATGGCTGGTAAAGGCTTGGCCCGTGCGACCTGAGCGAGATGGCATCACACAATCAAACATATCGACACCACGTAAAACGGCTCCAACAATATCACTTGGGCGACCAACTCCCATTAAATAGCGAGGTTTATTATCTGGCAAAGCACATGCTGTATAATCCAATACAGAAAACATCATTTCTTGCCCCTCGCCAACGGCTAATCCGCCGATAGCATAACCATCGAATCCAATATCTGTCAATGCCTTGATAGATTGCATACGTAAATCTTCATGCATACCACCCTGAACGATACCAAAAATGCCGTATCCATTGCGATCTTTAAAAGCATCTTTAGATCGTTTTGCCCATCTCATAGACATTTCCATCGATTTTTTGACAGCAGGTTTTTGTGATGGATATTTAATGCATTCGTCAAAAGCCATGGTAATATTGGAATCTAATAAATATTGAATTTCCATAGAACGTTCCGGTGATAACATATGACGAGAACCATCAATATGAGATTGGAATGCAACGCCTTCCTCTGTTATTTTTCTGAGGCCAGATAAACTCATAACCTGAAAGCCGCCTGAGTCTGTTAAAATTGGTCCATGCCAGTTCATAAATTTGTGTAAACCACCAAACGAGGCAACGCGTTCTGCAGTTGGGCGTAACATTAAATGGTATGTGTTTCCTAAAATAATTTCGGCACCTGTAGATTTAACCATTTCTGGGGTCATAGCCTTAACCGTTCCACATGTGCCGACAGGCATAAAAGCGGGTGTTTGCACTGTACCATGAGCTGTTTCAAGTTCACCGCGACGGGCTTTGTTTTCGGTTGCTTTTAAATTAAATTTTAACATGGACAAATTTTTCTTTCTGTGTTATAAGTTTTATAATGAAAAAAATGTATCATAAAAAGGAAAAGAATTCAATGAAAAATAATAATACTAAGAAAAGTTCAGGTTGGTTTGGTTTGGTATTAGCAGGATTCGCCGCGTTAACTATTCGCTCTTGCGCATTTGAACCATACAATATTCCATCCAGTTCTATGGTGCCAACATTATTAATTGGGGATTATTTATTTATTTCAAAATATCCATATGGATATTCTAAGCATTCTTTCCCATTTTCTATTCCATTTGTCGGGCAGGGACGTGTTTTTGATAATGAACCAAAGCGTGGTGATGTTGTTATTTTTAAAGAACCCCAAAAAAATCGTGTTGATTATATTAAACGTGTTATTGGATTACCAGGCGAAACAATTGAAATGCGAGAGGGGCGTTTGTATATCAATGGTGAATTAATTGAACGTAAATATATTGGTCAAGAACGTCAAGAAACAGAACATGGCAATATGCTTTATATGCATTATACTGAGGTTTTACCTGGAGGTTTGGAACATCCAATCTATGAACTTGGTGATTATATGCAATATGATTCTTTTGGTCCTTTCACTGTTCCGACAGATCATTATTTTATGATGGGTGATAATCGTGATAATTCCGCAGATAGTCGTTATTTTGGGGCCGTGCCAGCATTGAATTTGGAAGGACGTGCCGAATTTATTTTCTATTCCAATAATGGTGCTGGCTACTTCTTTGAGTTTTGGAAATGGGGCGACAGTTTACGGTTGGATCGTTTCTTTATGGGGATAAAGTAAAATGTTAGAAAAATTATTTCGTAATAAAGAATTATTAAAACAAGCCTTGACCTTATCACATCATGGGAAATCGGCCCCCTATGAACGATTGGAATTTTTAGGCGATCGCGTATTGGGATTAATTATTGCCGATATGCTGTATCATACATTTGATAAGGAAAAAGAAGGTGAATTGGCACGTCGTTTCACAGGATTAGTGCGAGAAGAAACCTTGGCTCAAATTGCGGTTCAACTCAATTTGGGAGAAATGATGATTACCAAAGAGCATGAACTCAGAGCTAATCGTTCTGTTTTATCGGATGTGTGTGAGGCTGTATTAGGGGCTTTGTATTTGGATAGTGGCTTAGAAGCCGTTCGTTCATTTATGGAACCCATTTGGACGCCATTGTTGCATATGGATAAAAAGGCTCCCAAAGATGCCAAATCTGCTTTACAAGAATGGGCTCAACAACACGGACATAAATTACCTGTTTATACGTTAATTGATAAGACGGGTGAAGAACATGCACCGAGATTTATTATGCAGGTAGATGTTGATGGATTAGGTCAAGCAATCGGTGAAGGAACAAACAAAAAAACGGCAGAACAAACAGCTGCCAGCAATTTATTGAAACAGGTGAAATAATGACAGATATTAATAATCAACATTTTGCTTTCGTAGCTGTGCTTGGTGCACCAAATGCCGGTAAATCCACATTAGTTAACCGCTTAATCGGAGCAAAGATTTCTATTGTATCGCCCAAAGTGCAAACAACTCGTTCTCGGATTCGAGGCATCTTTGTTGAAGGTGATACACAATTGATTTTAGTGGATACACCAGGGATTTTCAAACCAGGCCGTCGTTTAGATAGAGCCATGGTGGCTTCGGCTTGGACAGAGGCAGAAGATTCCGATTTGCGTTTATTGTTGGTTGATGCTGTTAAAGGTATTGATAAAAATACGCAAAGCATTATTTCCAATTTGCAAAATAATAAGCAACGATGCATTTTGGTTATCAACAAAATTGATGCCATTTCCAAAGATAAGTTGTTGCCATTAATCGCCAGTTTAAATAAGGCAAATATCTTTTCGGATACATTCTTAATTTCTGCCGAAACAGGTGAAAATGTTGATGAGCTCAAAAATTATCTGATTGCTAAGGCACCTAAAGGCATGTGGATGTTTCCGGATGATCAATTGACGGATTTACCGAACAGATTATTTGCTGCCGAAATTACACGTGAAAAGTTATTTATGGCTTTGCAACAAGAATTGCCATATTCTGTTGCGGTTCAAACAACATCATTTAAAGAACAAAAATCAGGCATTCGTATTGAACAAACCATTTATGTGGAACGTGAAGGGCAAAAATCTATCGTTTTGGGTAAAAATGGCCAAATGATTAAAAAGGTTGGTGAACGCGCCCGTTATGAGTTGTCAAAATTATTTGAAATGCCGGTTCATTTGTTTTTGTTTGTTAAGGTTAAAGAAAACTGGGTAGATGATCAAAGCCAGTATTCTGATTGGGGATTGGATTTTAATGCCTGAATTTAAAACACATAAGTCATTGGTTTTATCCTCCCGTAAATTGGGGGAAAATTCTTATGTGGTCAGTCTTTTTACAAAAGAATTTGGCAAACATTTAGGTGTGTGTAAAAGAAAATCTCCACCTGCAACTGGTACTTTTGTGGAGGGACGGTGGCAAGCCAGACTTCCCGAACAAATGGGAACATACTATTTGGAAAATGCAGAACCACTCAGTGCTCTCTTTTTGGATGATAAAAAACGTCTTGCTTGTGTGGCTAGTGTTTGTGCATTGCTAGATGGTGTGTTGCCGGAACGTCAAAATGTTGGTATTTTGTTTGATGAAACAATGGATATGTTATCGGATTTGGAAAATGATGATTTCTTATCCCGATATGTGAAATGGGAACAAAATTTACTTGGCACAATAGGTTTTGGCCTTGATTGTTCGGGGTGTGCCGGCGGTGGAGATGATAACGATTTGGCTTATATCTCCCCTAAAACAGGCCGTGCTGTCAGTCGAGAAAAGGGGCATCCATATCATGATAAGTTATTGGAATTACCTGCTTTTTTGTGGACTGAGCAAGGAGCAACTGCTTCGGATATCCAAGCGGGATTGAAATTAACGGGCTATTTTTTTGAAAACTATTCACCACTTAAATCATTGCCTAAGGTACGTGAATTGTTGTATTGATTTTGTTCATCTGTTGGTAGATGTATTTTTGATGAATGATTTAACGGTATATTTTGTGGATTGTTATAAAATTTATTATACAGATAATGTGAAAATCTGATTGTTAAAATAATGCTCATAATGATGCAGCTTACCAATAAAGTGTGTTCATCTTTAAAATGGCTTAACCAAGAAAAAGGTTTTTCATTTATTGTAAACCAATAAACTAAGATAATAAAAGCCCCTAAACTTAACGAAATGAACCAATCACTAGCTAATTTAAAACAAATGGCAGTTAAACTGTTTTCCCATCCCTTTATTTGTCTTCGAAACCATAAAGATAAAAATAAAGCGATAAATACGGTTCCAAGCAAAAGAACATGTCCAAGGTATCCTGTAAAAATCAAACTCATAAGTATCAACAAAAATAATGCATGAATCATAATGTTTTCTCTATTTTATTTCTAAATGCAAAATGTTTTAACATGATCCAACTGAAAATGGTGAGTATGACCAAAATGATGATTTGTGCGATGTAGGCATCTATACCGATTCCATCTACAAAACCCCATAACAAAGCGGCATTTAATCCATAACTGATTCCCCAAGTACCAAGACATTTGACAAATTCCGGCCATGCAGGTGCTTTTGAGCCAAATACATAAATTTTTTGTGTCCAAAAACTGTTGATAGAACTGATTGCAAAGGATAAAGCTAATACCAATTGTTCATACTGTCCATTAAATAGCCATAACAAACTGGCAAATAAAAGGTACGAAAAAACGGTGTTATAACCACCCACCAACAAAAATCTGATTTTTTGAGGCCACCTCATCCACCAACGATATATTTTTAAATATAATCCAATCATAAGTCACAGCATACGCCGATAAATAATATCCGTCAAGAATAACTTGAAAAAGAATGGATAATATGATAGGATACATTTATGAAAAATGAAAAAATGTTATTGGTTTCTTGTTGTGCCCCGTGTAGTGGGGGTGTGATTAAAAGTCTTGCTGAACAAGGCAGAAATTTTGCCGTTTTATTTTATAATCCGAATATTCGTCCGTTGTCTGAATATGAACGCCGGCGAGATGAAAATAAACGTGTATGTGAAGCATTTAAAGTGCCCTTTATTGAGTTGGAATATAATCCATGTGTGTGGGATGAAGCAACTATAGGGTTATTGAATGAACCTGAACGTGGTAAACGGTGTGATATTTGTTTTTATTTGCGTTTAAAAAAAGCGGCTGAATATGCTAAAGAAAATGGCTATACATGTTTTGCTTCCGTTTTAGGAATTTCACGATATAAAGATTTTGATCAAGTGTGTCGTGCGGGACAACGGGCTAGTGATGAAGTCGGTATTCCTTATGATATGACAAATTGGCGTAAAGACGGTGGTGAAGAATTACGCCGAGCAGTTGAAACAGAATTTAATATGTACCGTCAACGTTATTGTGGATGCAGACCAAGATAAATTATTTTATAGATATAAAATATCCTCTGTTTTGAGAATTTTTTATTTACAAAAATCTCCCGCCAAAAGGTGGGAGATTTTGCAAGATATTTTCTGATTATTCTTCGTTTTTGGCCATACGCTCATACAATTTGAAACGTTTATCAATTTGTTTTTGAGCTTCATCCACCAAACGAGCATAATGTTCCGGATTTTGTTGCTTAATGACTTTAAAGCGTGTTTCCGTATCCATAAAATCGGCCACAGGACGAGAAGGGCGAGCATCCAATTGGAATGGATTTTTACCTTCTGCACTACGGCGCGGGTCAAAACGATACAGTGGCCACAAACCACTTTCAACTGCCATTTTTTGGTGAGCTAATCCAGATGTGCCAATATCATAACCATGAGCAATACAATGGCTGTAAGCAATAATTAAAGATGGACCATCAAAGGATTCAGCTTCATTCATGGCTTGTAGGACTTGACTGTCTTTAGCGCCAAGTGATACACTGGCTACATATACATTACCGGATGATACGGCAATCATGCCCAAATCTTTACGAGGAGCTTCATTACCTGCAATGGCAAATTTAGCACTGGCACCGATTGGTGTGGCTTTGGAACGTTGACCACCTGTATTGGAATAAACGTTTGTATCCATAACCATAATATTAACATTGCGACCAGAGTACAGAACATGGTCTAAACCACCATATCCAATATCATAAGCCCAACCATCACCCCCAAAAATCCAAACAGATTTTTTAACGAGGTAATCGGCGGATTCAGACAACAATTTTGCTTTATCACCATTTAAACCAGCCAATCTGACCTTTAAATTATCCACATGGCGACGTTGTTCAGCAATGCCGGCTTCGGTTGTTTGATCTGCTGTCATAATAGCTGTCACTAATTCGTCCCCAATGTCAGCAGATAATTCTTGTAACAATTGAACAGCCAATGCCGTTTTTGTATCAACAGATACGCGCATACCTAAACCAAATTCGGCGTTGTCTTCAAATAATGAGTTTGCCCAACTTGGACCTCTGCCTTCGGCATTTTTGGCATATGGTGTTGTTGGCAAGTTACCACTGTAAATGGAAGAACATCCCGTTGCATTGGCAACAATTAATCTGTCACCAAACAATTGTGTTACCATCTTGACATACGGTGTTTCACCACAACCGGCACAAGCACCAGAGAACTCAAACAACGGTTGCATCAAACTGACCGATTTAATCAATTTTGGAGACAATTTTGTCCTGTCAGCTTCTGGTAAGGATTTAAAGAAATCATAGTTTTGAATTTCGGTATCCATTAATTTGTCGGCCGGTTCCATATTAACGGCAACCAAATCCGGATTTTCTTTGTTTTTAACTGGACATACTTGTGTACACAGTGAACAACCCGTACAATCTTCCGGAGCAACTTGAATAGAATAATAATCACCCAAGAATTCTTTACCCTTATATGGTACTGTTTTAAATGTCGCCGGAGCTTTTTCCAAATCGTCTTTGCTGATAACCTTAGAACGAATAGCGGCATGAGGACAAACGCTGATACATTTACCACATTGGATACATAATTCTGGATCCCAACAAGGTAATTGTGTCGCAATACGACGTTTTTCATATTTTGCCGTATCTGTTGGCCAAGTGCCATCAGCTGTCCATTCAAACGCGCTAACCGGCAATTCATCACCTTTACCTTCAATGATTTTACCCGTTACATTTTTAATGAGTTCAGGAGCATAATCCGGTACGCCGGCTTGTTTATGAATAGTGGATGTTGCGCTACCAACCGTAATTTCATGTAAGTGAGCCAATGCCGCATCAACAGCCTTAATATTCGCATCAACAATTTCTTGTCCCTTACGCATATATGTTTTTGTGATGGATTTTTTGATTTTTTCAATAGCTTCATCTTTCGGCAACACACCGGAAATCGCAAAGAAACATGTTTGCATAATGGTATTTGTTCTGCGTCCCATACCATTATTTTGTGCTACTTTTACGGCATCAATAGCATATAATTTGATGTTTTTATCAATGATTTCTTGTTGTACTTCAATTGGCAATGAATCCCACACTTTATCCGGTGTTTCGGATGTATTTAATAATAACACCGCATTTTTGGCCGCATATTTTAAAATATCCAATTTATGCATAAACGGCATATGGTGACATGCTACAAAATTGGCCGAATTAATTAAATAAGGTGCCTTAATCGGATTTTTGGAAAAACGTAAATGAGAAGCCGTCATCGCACCTGATTTTTTGGAATCATACACAAAGTATGCTTGACCATAATAACCACCTTCATCGGCAATAATTTTAATGGAGTTTTTATTGGCACCAACCGTTCCGTCAGAACCCAAACCAAAGAACAAACAACGACTGACTTCATCGGATTCAATATCAAATGTTTCATCATATGGCAAAGACAAATGTGTTACATCATCTGCAATACCGATTGTGAAGTGATTTTTGGTTGTATTTTCCAAAACGGCCTTAGCCATCGCCGGAGTAAATTCTTTTGAAGATAATCCATAACGACCACCTAAAACTTTTGGCATTGTGGTGATTTGACCACTTGTCATACCTTCGGCCAATGTAGATACAACATCTAAGTATAATGGTTCACCAACGGATCCAGCCTCTTTTGTTCTGTCCAATACCACAACCGTTTGGGCTGTTTTAGGTAAAGCGCTAATAAAGGCCTCTTTTGGGAATGGACGATACAAATGTATGTTCAACATACCGTATTTTGCACCCTTTGCATTCAATGCCATAATTGTTTCTGATAATGTTTCGGCACCAGACCCCATAACAACAACAATTTGTTCGGCATCTTCGGCTCCAGTATAATCAACCAAGTGATAACGACGACCGGAAACCTTGGCAAATTTTTGCATAGCTGATTCAACATGAGCCGGCACAGCGTTATAGTACTTATTAGATGCTTCACGAATTTGGAAGAATACATCTGGATTTTGTGCTGTCCCACGTACCTTTGGATTATCTGGAGTTAAAGCATTTTTACCAATAAAGTCCGTTGGAATATCGGCCATTAAAGCTTTTAAATCTTCATCAGACAAAGGTGTCATTTTGTTGATTTCATGAGATGTTCTGAAACCGTCAAAGAAATGAATAAACGGCACACGGGATTTAAATGTTGCCATTTGCGCAATAGCTGCAAAGTCTTGAGCCTCTTGCACTGAAGAAGACGCAAGCATCGCAAACCCTGTTTGACGACAAGCCATTACATCAGAATGGTCGCCGAAAATGGATAACGCGTGAGCTGCCACCGTACGAGCTGCCACATGCATTACAAAAGGTGTCAATTCACCGGCGATTTTATACATATTGGGAATCATCAACAACAAACCTTGTGAGGCTGTATATGTTGTTGTAATAGAACCAGCTTGTAAAGAACCGTGAACAGCACCGATAGCACCAGCTTCGGATTGCATTTCTAAAACTTCAGGCACCTTACCCCAAATATTTTTTTGACCAGCAGCTGACCAAGCATCAGCCCATTCTCCCATCGGAGAAGACGGCGTAATCGGATAAATAATGGATACTTCGTTAAGTTTATGAGCCACTCTGGCGGCGGCTTCGTTCCCGTCCATCATTTTCATTTTGTTATCTGACATATTCATTCCTTTCGTGATATCAAAAATCATATAAAAATATGATATTCTTTTACACTTTTTTCGCCAAAATGTCCAGTAATTTTTTGACAATCTAAACGGGGAATAAATGCCTTAATTTATATTGACAAAGAACAAAAGTAACGCATATACTATCCATATGAAAAAAATTATTTTATTGATACTTATTGGTGTGCTGAGTGGATGTCAAAGTATATCCGCAAAAGAAGAAAAGTTTAAAAATCCGTTATTTTATAAAAAGATGGAAAATTTATCCTCTAACTATTTTTGGGATATGAAACTGACACCCACCACAATGACGTCATATTTACGGCATACAGATACGGTTTGGGTTCAAAAATGCGACCTTATCAAAAATGAAGAAACATATGTTATTATGTCTTGTGAAGATGTACTGGATTCCACATATCGACACCGTACAAAATGTATTATAGATAATGATCCGTTTGAAGGACACGTTAAATGTTATGGTTCCGAAGACAAATATGACGATCCCGAAAAACATTGGAATTCTATAGACAATTATACTACCAACGATCCCAATTACACTATCAATAATCCCAATCGATGATTTGTAATATTTTTTGAATCATATCTTGATTGCGATCTTGTGACACATCTTTTCTATGACTTTCTTCCGCCACAGACCGGATATTTTTATCTTGAATAGCTTGTATCATTTTGGGAAATTTTTCAATGTGACCAGTATTGTATTGAATATCTATAACGGCATCTTGCACACCGGTCGGTAACTTATCAAAGTTTGGAACAGCTCGGCGAATTTGCGCTAAATCACTTTTTAAATGGTCCACCATTTGTTTATTAATTTGTGCATCAGACAAACGCGAAACGGTATATTTTTCATAGAAATTCGCTTGATAATTTCTTGAAGGTGTATTTTTGATAGAGGTATAATCCGCCTTAATTTCGTCAGGTGTCGCCTTTTGACCGGTATTTTTATTCACCCAATCTAACGAGGCATATTTATCAAAATTATCCACATTTAATCCTCCACCGACGGTGATAATACCCTTTGTGTCTTTATAGGGAAAATCTTTAACCCCTTCGTGTTTTTTAATTTCGGGTATATTGCGTTTGATTAATTCATCGTCCAAAACAAGAGGATCGGACACAGATGATTTTGATACGACAGATTCTTTAAAATTATTGTTTTCATCTAATTTATCGGCATTATTTTGAAACCACACATCAATAAAGTCATTGGCTTGTTTATGGGCAGGATGTTTTTTATCTTGATACATTTTAGAATTCATAAAATTTGTTATTTGGTGATATGGAATGGGCATATTGTTCTCCTTAAAAATAAAAAATACCGTTTGAGTTTTCCCCAAACGGTCATAAAAAATCGGGATATATTTCACCCGATTAACTAAAAAAATATAGCATAATTTTTGTAAAAAGTCAAGGAATATTTTCCTAAATCATTTAATCTCCACCACGACCGTATTTGCGCATTAACCATAACTGATTTAAATCAATGTTTTGAGTGCTTTCACCTTTTTCAGCTAGCTCAGTTGCGATTTGTTTTTCTTCTTGAGAACGCCATTGATTGTTTTGCAAATTGGGAGTCCCATCATAATTTTCATGATAACCGCCACCACCTTCACCTTGTGCATAGCGCCATTCCCATTCAGCGACCTGTGGATCAACAGTTTTTTTTTGATTTTCTGTATCGGTCATAAATTAGAACCGTTCAATATCTTCGGACAAGATGGACATATTCCAATCGTAAGAAATTTCACCATCATCATTATTTTTGTAAATAACACCGATAAATTCTTTTCCGACAAATACCTCTGCAGGAGCCTGAACACCTTCCCCTTTTTGCACACGAATTTCCGGATTCCAAAATAATTGTTGCAAATAAGTTTGAACTTTATCCATTTCGGCAGGTGTTAACATATTTTTTCCTTTCTTTTTGATGAATTTTAGTGTATTATACACTTATTATGATAAAAGTTCAAGCAAAAAAAATGACAAAATCCTCTTCGTGCTCTGCTGATGTGTCAGCAGATTTAATTTCCATTGCCCCAATGTTGGATTGGACAGATCGACATTTTCGGTATTTTTTACGCCATATTTGCAAAAATGCAATGTTTTATTCGGAAATGATAGCCGCACCAGCTTTGATTTTGGGGGATCGTGCTAAATTATTAGAATATGATGCTGCAGAACATCCTTTGGTATTACAAGTAGGGGGGAGCGAACCCAATTTAATGGCACGATGTGCGGAATATGGTGAACAATGGGGATATAAAGCGGTTAATATTAATGCCGGTTGCCCATCATCTCGTGTACAATGTGGTAAATTTGGTGCTATCTTAATGCAAACTCCAATGTTGGTTGCAGACTGTGTTGCAGAAATGAAAGCAAAGGTTAAAATACCTATTACAGTAAAAACACGTATTTCCCTTAATACAGTTGCTGGAGATGGATTTGAAAGTTTGTTTAAATTTTCTGATTTAATACATCAGGCTGGATGTAGACATTTAATTGTTCATGCAAGACAGGCAAAGCTTAATTGGTCACCTAAAGATAATCGTGATAGATTACCACTTAATTATGAATTAGTGTACAAGCTTAAAAAAAGTTTTCCAGATATGTTTGTTTCCATTAATGGGAATGTAAAATCTCTAGCTGAAACTGCAGAACATTTAAAACATGTTGATGGTGTTATGATAGGACGATATGCCTATGGTAATCCATATGCTTTGAGAGAGATGGATGGTAGATTTTGGAATGATACGCGACCTGTTTTATCTCGTACAGAAATTTTAGAACAAATGTTGCCATATATTGAAAAATTTCCGGGGCCAAAACATTATATTACACACCATATGTTGGGATTGTATCATGGCGAACCAAATGCAAAGGCCTATAAACAAATTATGGCAACAGGTGATATTGAGGCGTTAAAGGACTTTATAAAAAAAGAAGTTTTTTAATCTGTTTGCTAAAATTTAAAGTCAAACAATATATTATAAAGTACACTAAGTTTAGTTTAATTGTAAAAATACCCCCACTTTCTGTGGGGGTATTTTTTTTGAGGATCACCGCATTATTTTACGCGTTTTAATCTATTTTCTAACAAATCAAGTTCGGCATCGAAATCGGTGGGATGACGATCAAAACTATTGATATATTCGCGTTGAGCACTAACGTCTTGTAAAGCTAATTTTGAATCTATGGCCATTAAGGCATCAAATTCTTTTTCATTCATTCTCAATCCGCGCCAATCCATTTGTTCGTATGTTGGCATCCAACCTAAAGCCGTTTCTGTTGCCGTTTTTGTGCCATTACAACGACCGACGACAAAGTCTAATACGCGCATATTGTCGCCAAAACCTGGCCACATAAAGTTACCTTTTTTATCTTTGCGGAACCAGTTGACACGGAAGATAAGAGGCTTGTGTTTTAATTTACCTCCCATATCAAGCCAATGTGCCCAATAATCGCCCATGTTGTATCCGCAGAATGGCAACATAGCAAATGGATCACGGCGAATTTCACCCATTGTACCTTCTGCGGCAGCTGTTTTTTCGGATCCCATTGTGCTGGCTAAAAAGACACCGTGTTGCCAATTAAAGCTTTGGTAAACAAGAGGTGTATTTGTTGCTAAACGACCACCAAATAAGAAAGCAGAAATCGGAACACCAGCAGGGTTTTCCCATTCTTTATCAATAATAGGGCATTGGCTGGCTGGTGCTGTAAAACGTGAGTTTGGATGAGCCGCTGGTGTTTTGGATTTTGGTGTCCAATCGTTACCTTGCCAGTCGATAAGGTGTTTTGGAGCTTTGTCGGTCATGCCCTCCCACCATACATCGCCATCATCGGTTAAGGCAACGTTTGTGAAGATAGTGTTGGCACGGCAAGACAGCATCGCATTTTTGTTTGTTTTCATGGAAGTCCCTGGTGCAACACCAAAGAATCCAGCTTCGGGATTGATAGCATATAAACGGCCATCTTTACCAGGTTTTAACCAAGCAATATCATCGCCAATTGTGGAAACTTTCCATCCCAACATTTCACGAGGCGGAATTAACATGGCCAAATTGGTTTTACCACAAGCGGATGGGAATGCTCCGCATACGTATGTTTTTTCACGTCCCTTTTGTAACCCAACAATTAACATATGTTCTGCCAGCCATCCTTCTTCACGGGCCATTGTTGAGGCGACACGAAGTGCCAAGCATTTTTTACCAAGTAAAGCATTGCCGCCATATCCAGAACCATAGGAAATGATTTCTCGTGTTTCAGGGAAGTGAGTGATATATGTGTTTTCCGGATTGCATGGCCATGCAACATCTTGCTCATCTTTTTTAAGGGGAGCGCCGACTGAGTGGAAACATTTTACGAAACTTTTATTGCCTAAATATTTCCATACTTCTTTACCCATACGCGTCATAATGCGCATGTTAGCAACAACATAGGGCGAGTCGGTAATTTCAACACCAATTTGAGCAATTTTAGATCCCAAAGGTCCCATTGAAAAAGGAATAACGTACATGGTACGACCTTTCATGCATCCTTTCATCAAACCATTTAAGGTTTTCTTCATTTTTTTTGGATCAGCCCAGTTATTTGTTGGACCGGCATCAGCCTCTTTTTTACAACAAATAAATGTTCTGGATTCAACACGGGCAACATCTTTTGGATTAGATCTGGCCAAATAACTATTAGGTCTTTTTTGTGGGTTTAATTTAATAAATGTACCTTTGTCAACTAACTCTTGGCAAATTTGTTTACACTCTTCCGTTGTTCCGTCACACCAATAAATGCTATCGGGTTTTGTCAATTCTGCTGTTTCTAAAACCCATTTGATAACTTCTTTGTTTTTGGTGGGACTGTACTGTTTTGATGTTGTTTTTATTGCCATATTTTCCTCCTAATTTTTTTAACTAACTTAAGTTTAAAGTGTATTTTGATACAAGTCAATGTGTTTTAAGTGTAAAAAATTAAAAAATGTGGTATAATGTTATATGTGAGGTATTAAGATGGGAAAATTTTCAGAACAGTTTTTATATGAAGTTTCTAAATATGCATTAAGTCATGATAAGTTGGACTGTATGCAAGGTGAATTGTCTTCTCAGCTTTTTCAAAAAAAAATATATCAATTGCAACAAAATGTACATCTATCGGCAGAGTTGACTTCAATTTTTTTTGAATGTGGATATAGTAGAATGCCTCAAAAAGAGAGTAAGGTTGATTTAGAAAAAGAACGCTTAAAACGGTTGAAAGAGGGATTAATATTAATGTCCCATGTTCCAGCAGGTAGAGAATTATTGTCTCATATGCCACTAGATATATACATGTATGCAATGATACAAGAGGATAGGGGTTTTTTTTCATCTTCGGATAAAATGTTATCGGTTTCATCACGTCATCCAACATTATGGGTTGGGAAAAAATTATATATTAAAACTCTGGCTCATGAAATGGCACATGCACGACATAATCAAGCATTTTCATGTTGTGAATATGGATTTTCGCCTAAAGCGTTTTTTATTGAGGCGGTTTTTGATGAATTAGGTGCTAGATTAACCGGTGAAAAGATATATCATGAACTATGCAAAAGTGGAAAAATAAATGGTGAAGAAAATCACAAACCATTGTCAATATCAAGACTGGTAGATATTATGGAAAAAAATGGTTATTTTTCATATTTTGCACAAGAAATTTCGGATAAGATAGGTCGCGATATGAATATGATACTGGATGAGGATGATACTCTGAACCAACCATTAGGTGAGATGTTTTCATACTATATGAAATTGTATCCTCAGTTGCGACAAAAAAATGTATTAGATAAAATTGATGCACAATATCGTAAATTAATTTTGTATCCTGCAGGACGATTGGTTGGATTGAGTCAATCACAAGTTAATCGCCGCTTTAAAGATTTTGGATACGGAAAATAAAACTTGACTTTTTTGCAACAATATGATAAAATGTTTGACAAAATATTGTTTTGACGAATATACGAAGGGATATATTGTTTTTTTATGTCAAATTGGTCAGAAAAATTTTTACAAAGTGTTTCGCACCCTGCTATTATTGAAATAGCAGAAACATTGCAACCAACTTGTGAAAATTTTGATGCCAAACTGAATAGATTAAAGGCTAATGTTGTTTTATCGACAGTAATTGATCGTGATGATTTTAGAGAAATATCATGGGATTATATGATTGATAAAGCAACAGAGTGTAAGTTTTTAAAAAAAATAAAACAATCTTTTGATGTAATTGCTTCAACGCAAATGGGGAAGGATATTTTATCAGGGGTGCATAGCTCTACTTATTTTGGTGTTGCTCCTATGGAACAGCAAGGATTGTTTTTTGATCGTTCTTTTCCAACGATTTTTTTAAATGCTTCGGAGGATATATTTAATAATAATACATTGGTTTTGAAAATATTAATTCATGAATGTACGCATGCAAAAAACGTAATAATTGGTCAACGATCTAATGCGTGTATTTTGCCTCCTAAATTAATGTTTATGCAATATATGTTAAATGAATTATCTGCTTATTTAAGCGAATATATTATGATTGCCCAACGCAAAGATAAAACATTTATGGCCTCTTCTCAAACACAGTCACAAGTTTTTGATTGTTTAGATCGTTTGTGTGATGGTGATTATATAAAAGATTTTTCTGGACGTGTTATTCGTTGGAGTCGAGGAGAAATTTTGAAAACGGACCGTAAAAAAATTGCGGCAAAGGATTTACCAATTTTTGCATACTATTTTAAAAAATATCCAGCGTTGTGTGATTTGGCTGTTATTAGTAAACTAAATCAACTGTATCATCATCATGTTGTTAGAAAAGTGCATGGACAAAAAATGATGCTAACAAATCAAAAAATAAGGTAGTATTTCATGAGAGATTTTATTGTCAAAGAGCATGGTGAAGATATTTTTTATCCAATGACGGTAGAATTGGCTGAACATATTGATGCAATTAAACAAAATGTTCAACCAGATGGTGTGCATGTTCGAGGTTATTTATCTGTTTCAGAAAAAACAATGCTAAAACGTCGTCGACAATTATGTGATATGATAGATTGGCTGGCATCAACAAATACAGGGCGAAAAATATTAGCAATGACATCTGATGATGTACAAATATTTGCATTAAGTCGACATGATAAAAGTTCTGGGGGACAATTTGGAGAGGCTTGTCCTTTAGATCGATGGATTATTTTAAATCCTAAGCAATTATATCCAGAAATGCGTGGAGAATGTGTCGACACATTGGCTCATGAAATGATACATATGATCAATTTTAATTTGAAACGCCATGTATTAAAAACGACATATAATAATTTAAACCCATACGATGAATTTTGTTTGCATTTTTACGATGAAGTTTCAGCCAGTATTTATAGTTCTAAAGTATTTCGGGAGTGTATTAATCAATTAGATAGAAAAATTTCAGTTGATGATATTATGTCTTATCAATACTATTGGGATCAAGGATATAATCATTTACTATACTTGTTATCAGATTATCGTCGTCCATTAAGACAAGCTAAAACCAGCCATACACCATCATATTATAAATTATGGCGAGCTTATTTTAATATGTATCCAGAGTTAAAGTGGCCCGAGTTAGTTCGATATATTCAATTTGGTGCAAAAAGAATAATGAATGTTATTCACAAAGATATGAAATCTCACGGTATTGAACCTCGTGGTAAAAAGTTAATAGAACGGTATTATCCATTAGTGCGTCATTTACGTATTCAAATGAGTGGGACTAAAGAAAGAGAGGGGTAATGGTCTATCATTGGAATAATAAATTATTGGCATTTAAACAAATTGAAATGACAGATGAATTGAAAAAACGTATTAAGTTATTAAAAGCATCTGTACAAAAAGATATTCAAATAGATGGATATGTAATGCCCTTACCAAAGGACAAGTATGATAGAAAAAAACATTTGAAACAATTAATTGATTGTGTTTCTCAAACGAGTATTGGTCGATATGTATTTGGTGCGATGCCTTTGGATACTATGATTTCATCATTTGATATGGCGTATGGGGCTGAGCTTTTAGGTATTTATGTTAAAGAAGATAAGATTATTAATATTCTTCCAAAAACTTTGTGTTATCCATTACATGTTCAAGTAAATGCATTGGTGCATGAAGGAATGCATGCTGTACATAAACAGATCGAAGAAAATATTCAAAATAAGTTATTATTGGAAAAATATTCAAATCTGAATTTATATGATAAATTTGTATTAAATTTTTTGTCGGAAACGGCTTGTTGTATAAATGGTCAATTGGCTGGTTTATGTGTGCAATCTAACAGTGATAAGAAAGTTGTAGATATTAGACCATTATTTTACAATCCAGATTATTGGAAAGTATTCTATCAAGATGCATTGGATACAATAAAAAATGAGAAACATTTTGATTTGTGTTTAATAACAAAACATACGCCGATGTATTATGCGATTGCGCAAGAATATTTTAATTTGCATCCTGAATTAAGAAATGCACAGTTGACGCGCCGTATTCATAAAGGCTGGAGGTTATTTGCAAACGCTTTGACTTCAGATTTTGAATGTTCTTCTCCTCAGAAAATATCTTCCCAATCCATTTGTGATAGTTTAGGGACAAAAATTTCTTTTTTGGCAGAACAAGCTGTTAAGATAAAAATCTAATATGATTGTATTTCAATAAAAATGGTTGAAATCTGATAAAATAAAGGTTAATATATCCCTAAATAGAAAATGGGGAAAATGAATATGAAAAAAATAACCTTTATTTGTATGTGTGGATTGCTGTTGGGGGCATGTGCAGCTGATACAACAATACCGGATATGAGTGCCGAAAATTTATATCAAAAAGCCTATAAATTATTTGAAAAAACGGATTATGAGGGAGCGGCGAAGTATTTTGATGAGGTGGAACGTCAGCATCCTTATTCTGTATGGGCACCTCGGTCTCAAATTATGATGGCATATTCTTTTTATAAGAAAAATCTGTATGAAGATGCTGTTTTGGCGTTAGATAGATTTATTCAGTTGCATCCTGGGAATAAAAATGCGCCATATGCGTATTATTTAAAGGGATTATGTTATTTTGAGCAGATATCAGATATTGCTCGTGAGCAACAAATGACGCAAGAGGCTAAGCAAACGTTTTCTGACTTAATTGCACGTTATCCTCATTCAATATATGTATCTGATGCGCAATCAAAGTTAGTTCTTATTGAAGATCAGTTGGCTGGAAAGGAAATGGCTGTAGGGCGGTATTATTTAAAACAAAAAGAATATCTGCCAGCTTTAAGTCGTTTTCAAATTGTTGTTCAAAATTATTCTCATACCAATCAAGTGAATGAAGCTTATTATCGTATGGCTGCTTGTTACCTATCTTTGGGTTTAATAGATGAAACCAGAAAGATTTCAGATAAATTGCGTAAAATGTATCCGAATACAAAGTGGACACGTAAAACAGAAGCGTTGGTTAAGAAGTATTCATCAGAAGTAAAGGCAAAAAGATAAATGTTATCGGCACTATCTATCCGAAATGTTGTGTTAATAGAAAAGTTGGATTTGGATTTTCAAAAAGGCTTGTGTGTTTTTACTGGGGAAACTGGTGCAGGTAAGTCAATCTTGCTTGATTCTCTTAGCTTAGTTTTGGGTGCCAGAGCAGATAGTTCATTGGTGCGTCATGGGTGTGATAGTTTAAGTGTAGTTGCATCGTTTTGTGTTTCTTTAGCTCATCCTGTTCATAAGGTTTTGTTAGAACATGGATTAAAAACAGAGGCTGAAGATGATATTATTTTAAAGCGTACAGTTTCGAAAGAGGGAAAGTCTAAAGCTTTTATTAATGATCAACCAGTTAGTGCTACGATGTTAAAAAGTATTGGTGATGCATTGGTTGAAATTCATGGTCAATTTGCATCTCATCATTTGTTGAATCCTGCGGTACATTTGGAAGTATTGGATGGGTATGGTCATTTGACAGATGTTGTGGCAAATTGTCGTCGTGCATATCGAATGTGGCAATATAAAAAATCCTTGCGGGATGATGCCGAACAACGTTTGATGCAGGCAAAACAAGAAGAAACTTTTTTAAGGGATAGTATTGCAGATTTGCGCTCTTTAAATCCAGTTGAAGGAGAAGAAGAGGAACTAATTCAAAAACGAACTGTTTTAATGAATGGAGAAAAGATTGTTGCTGCTTTGAATACAGTATATCAATTGTTATCTGATGAAGGACAAGGTGCGATGCATCATATTGAACAAGCTTTGTGGCAGTTAGATAAAGCAAATGCCTTGTCTGATAATGAATTTAATGATATTTTTGTATCAACAGAACAAGCTGAATCAGCATTAGCAGATGCTGTAGCCAATTTAGAACGATCTATGCAAAATTGGTCTGATATTTCTCAGCTACCTCAAATTGATGATCGCCTGTTTGCGCTTAAGGATGTTGCTAGAAAACATCATGTTTCAGTTTCAGAGTTAACAGAATTATTAGCCGATTTTGAACAAAAATTGTCAGCGCTCGAAAATGGGCATGACGAAATAGCATCTTTACAAAAAGAAGAAGAAAATGCGCGTTTGACGTATATTGAGTGTGCTCAAAAATTATCGGCGGAGCGAATAAAAGCAGCCAAAAAGTTAGATAAGGCGGTTTCTGAAGAATTGCCAGCATTAAAATTGTCCAAAGCATCTTTTTTAACTCAAATCCAAGAAATTCCATCACATGAATGGAATGAACATGGTATGGATAAGGTTGTGTTTATGGTGTCAACAAATACTGGTACTCCATTTGCTCCAATTCATAAGGTAGCTTCTGGTGGGGAATTGTCTCGTTTCATGTTAGCATTAAAGGTAAATTTGGCGTCTTCTGAACAATTGGACACATTAATATTTGATGAAGTAGACACTGGTATTGGTGGTGCAACTGCAGCTGCAGTTGGTCAGCGATTGGCAAAATTATCTAATGATTGTCAAGTTCTTGTTGTTACACATTCTCCACAAGTTGCCGCATTTGGTGCACATCATTATGTAGTTGGTAAGTCCGAACAAAAGGGAGCGGTCGTAACGCAAGTTCGATTTATTTCAGATGATGAACGATTGATGGAAGTTGCTCGTATGTTATCGGGGGCTGAAATCACAGAATCTGGAAAACAAATGGCTCAGGAGTTGTTAGATAAGTCATGCAAAAAGATTTAAAAAACTTAACTGATTTAGAGGCTGCTGCTGAATTAGCAGATTTGTCTAAACGTTTAAAAGAGTTGGAAGAGGCATACCATACTTATGATGCGCCGTTGGTTAGTGATGCTGAGTATGATGCTTTAAAACGTAAAAATGAAGCAATTGAGGCGGCTTTTCCTCATTTAGTAAGAAGTGATTCACCTAGTTTTCGTGTAGGAGCTCCTGTTGCCGATGGATTTAAAAAGATAACGCACAAAGTGCCAATGTTATCCTTGGGGAATATTTTTGATGTTTCAGAAATTGCCGATTTTGTTGATAAAATTCGTCGTTTCTTGGGTATGCCAGATACGCAAGAAATTGAATTTGTTGCTGAACCAAAAATTGATGGATTGTCCTACAGTGCTTTATATCATGATGGTGTGTTTAAGGTTGGATCAACCCGAGGGGATGGAATGGTTGGGGAAGATATCACCGCAAATTTACATACGATATCAGATCTGCCAAAAACATTTCGGTTAGAAAATACACTTTTTGCGCATCCAATACCTACATGGTTAGATGTGCGTGGTGAAGTTTATATGTCCAAATCTGATTTTATGGAATTAAATGCTGAAGCTATTCAAAATGGTAAAAAAGTTTTTGCAAATCCTAGAAATGCTGCTGCAGGATCTTTACGTCAGTTAGATGCATCTGTAACGGCAACAAGAAAACTTAGTTTATTTAGCTATGCTTATGGATTTTTAGAGGGGAAAAAATGGTCTTCTCATTGGGAGTTTTTAACCTCTTTAAAGCAATGGGGATTCCCGGTTAATCCAGATGTAAAATTATGTAAAACAGTACGGGATTTAATTGATTACTATAATGATATGATGGCTAAAAGAGCCATGTTACCATACGATATTGACGGTGTTGTATATAAAGTGAATGATTATGTCTTACAAGAGCGTTTGGGGTATATTACGCATTCACCCAGATGGGCTATTGCTCATAAATTTCCTGCCGAACAAGCTATTACTAAATTGAATGCGATTCGGATACAAGTTGGAAGAACAGGGGCTTTAACACCGGTGGCCGATGTAGAACCAATTAATGTGGGGGGCGTTATTGTTAAACATGCAACGTTACACAATGCCGATGAAATTGTACGTAAAGATATTCGTGAGGGTGATACCGTTATTATTCAGAGAGCGGGGGATGTTATTCCTCAGATTGTTGAAGTATTAGTAGAAAAACGCCCAAATGATAGTCAACCATTTGTTTTTCCTGCAACGTGTCCCGTTTGTGGTTCTTTAGCTGTCAAAGAAGGTGATGATGCGATTACTTATTGTACGGGGGGATTGGTTTGTCCAGCTCAGGCATTGGAAAGTTTGAAACACTTTGTATCTAAATCAGCATTAGATATTGATGGGTTGGGGACAAAAAATATAGAGTTGTTTTTTGAATTAGGGTGGATAAAATATGCAGCAGATTTGTTCGAATTATCGGAAAAGTATGGGAATGAATTACGTTGTCGAGATGGATGGGGGACAAAATCTGTAGATAATTTAATTGAGGCTTTAAACAAAGCTTGTTCTGGTGTTGCATTAGATAGATTTATTTATGCACTTGGGATACGGGAGGTTGGAGAGGCTACAGCACGATTGTTTGCAAAAACGTTTGGAACATGGGATGTTTTTTTTAGTGTTGTAACCAGTGAAAATGCTTTGGATACTTTACAACATGTTGAAGGTGTTGGCCCTGTTATGGCTCAGTATGTTGTTGATTTTTTTGCGGAACAACATAACTTAGAGCAAATAGAACGATTGGTTAAAAAAATACGCCTATTACCTTATGAAAAAGCAGATGAAAAGCAAACGCCATTTTCTGGAAAAACGGTTGTATTTACAGGAACGCTTATGATGATGACAAGAGCAGAGGCTAAGGCAAAAGCTATTGCGGCCGGAGCGAAAGTATCTGGTAGTGTGTCGATAAAGACAGATTTTGTTGTGGCGGGAGAAGCGGCAGGAAGCAAATTAAAACAAGCTCAAAGTTTAGGGGTGGATATTTTATCAGAAAAAGAATTTCATCAACTACTTGACGTTAGTTCGAATTATCAGTATGATAACAATTAAATAATAACGAAGGGAAACTCACATGAATTACGATCCAAATGATTTATTGAGTCAAATTTCAGCTCAGGATGAGATTGCCTCTGAGTCACCTAAAAAGAAGAAACATCGTTCAATTTCTATTGATTTGGCTGTTTTCTTTATGAAGTTAACGTTTGCTTTTGATGAGATAAAACGCAAATATAGTTTCTTGTTCTCCTTTTTAGGGGGGGTATGGGCTGTTTTTATGGGATTGGTGTATTTGGGTGGTTTTTTAATGGTGGGATTGTTAGTTCACAGTTACGCCTCTTTTCCCGACAAGGTTCGCGAAACATTAGTTGCACAAGGTATTATAACGAAAGGATATGACGTTGAAAGTATGTCTTTATCGAAAGTTGAATTGAAAAACTTAGAAGATAAAGATGGAACTTATTCAATCAAAAAGATGGTTATTCATTCTACATTTGCTGATTTTATAAGAGGACGTGTAAAAACAGTTGAGTTGGATGGTGTAAAAATTAAAGTAACAAAAGAAAAGGATGGTATTAATTTAGGAAAATTACCTGAAGCATTGATTACATTAAATCAAAATCCAGCTTTATCCAAAATAAGAGTTAATGATTTACAGGTTAATAATGCAGAATTAGAATTTAATGGTTCTAATTTTTCTATCCCTGTATCTTTTAATTTAACTGGGGTGTATTCTCGTGAAACAAAAATTACAATGACATTATTTACGCGAAAAGAACATGTGAAAATAGACGGAGTTTTGTCTATCACGGGAAATGCGCAAAAAATGGATTTTACTTTAAAAATTAATAATGGGACCCTGGAATTGCCGCAACGAACGCCAGAAAATATATCAGGTGAAATAGTGGTTCAAACACAAAAAATGCAGCCAATGAAAATAAATGGCCACTTGAGCTTATCTTATGGTAAAAATTTAAAAGAATTTGATTTATCTATGAATAAATCTAAAGATGGTTTTTCTGGTAATATGTCTGTTTTATTTTCTCAAGGAAATCAAAACTCTCAAAACGCACAATCTCACATTAACGTTGATTTTTCTGATGTGCAATTTGAAACATTGTATCGCTTTAAAACAAAAAAATCATTGAAAGTGAAAATGAAGTCATTTAAAGTGCCACAAATAGAGTTGAATAATTTAACAGCTAGTTTAAATGGTGAATTGGTATGTGATCATTTAAATTGTACATATCAAGTACAAGCAACATCTCCTGTTTTTGTTAAGGGAATAAATACAATGTTTGCGGGAGATGTTATAAAATCAACAAGTGAATTTAATTTTTCCTTAGCCTCTAATAATAAGACATCTTTTACATATAACAATAATGCATTGAATTATGATTTGAAAATTGGAAACTTATCATTTTCAGGATATCGTAATATATCTTCATCGCCGATATCTTTGTTTGCAGGAACGATGAGTGCCGTGGGATCTTATCATTTTGTTGATAAATCAGCAAATATGATGATTGATGCTAAAAAAGTTAATATATCGACACCAGAGGTAGATTTAACAAATGCAACATTTAAAAATGATAATATTTTTAACGATAATTCAAAAATTTCTTTAAGTAGTGATCGGACTAAAATCTTGCAAAATGACATATTGCGTGCTCCATTTAAGTTGTTTTTAGAAAAAACGGGTAAATGGACAACACAAGCAAATATTATTATTGATAATGTTATTAATGTATCTTTTGCTGGGGAAACTAGATTATTGACTGGCGAGCTTAATGGTAATTTGTACGTTAAAGAATTTGATTTATCTGCTGTTAAAACACCTCTTAATGAGATTTCTTCATTGTTTGTTGATAAAGTAACGGGTTTAACAGGGCATGCAGCTGTTGTTGGTCGTATTTACTTAAAAAATAGTAAGCAAATTTCGGGTCCTATGTTTGTTTCTTTAAAAAATGTTGGTTTTTCTAGGGATAATATAAAGGTATCTGGTTTGAATACAGTTTTATCTTTACAAACATTAGCACCTTTGGTTTCCGCTGTAAATCAAAAGGTATTTATTGCTGAGATTGATGGGATTATTCCTCTTCAAAATATTGTGGCGGATATAAAATTTGATAATCAATTCTTAAGATTATCTTCAGCTCAATTAAATTTAGCGGGTATTACATTAACGGCTGATACTGCGATGTTACCATTAAAGGCAACCTCATCTTTATTGAATTTTAAAAATAATATTGTTGATTTTGCTCAAATGACACCGTATCTGAATGCGTCTGGTGCGGACTTTACTGGAAAGGGTAGTGTGCAGTTGTCTTTAGAACTAAAAGATGGTAGAATATGGATTAAGGATGGTGAGTTAAAGGTATTAAATGCAGAGGTATTATTAAGTAATGCGGATAATACTTTGAAAAAATACTTTGAAAATGCTCAAGCATATGCTATTCGAAGTGGGAATGTTTTTATGGATTCAAATTCTGAAGATACTACAGTTAATTTGAACTTATCTTTAGATGGACGCATACAACCAATGTCTAAAATGAAAAATGTACGTGAGCAATTAAATCAAAATTTATCAGATTTAATTAAGCCAGTTTCAAAAATGGCTGTCCCAGAAGACATTGTACGTAGACAAGAAATTGTTGCTCATTAATGCTTAGATGTATGAAAAGAGGGGTGTTTTACCCCTCTTTGTTTTTTGTTTTTTGAGATAATGCTTGCAAAACATATAAAGTGTGATAATATATTTTGTATGATTAATCCAAAAGATTTACCTTTGGAACAAACAAATTGCCCACTTGATTGTCCATTTTTAAGTGGTCGTCATTTTTTACCAGATATTTTACCATACTTTTGTGATTGTTTTGATGTATTTTTAGGGGTAGATGCAGGAGAACGCACTGCAAGATGTTTTTTATGTCGCTTACAACCCGAAAATATAGTGGAAGAAGGGTTGTCTTTAATTAGTGCTTATACTTTAACACATTTATCTATTTCAGACACAAAAGAGGCTTTTTTACAATTATCGCCGTTTTTTCAACGTATGTTTGTTGAAGTGGTAAAAAAAACGGGGCGTCAAGTTGCGATTGCCTATGGTGAACAAGTTTCAGCCGATACATTGATGGCAGAAACGCTTAAAGAATATAAGCAAGCCAAAGATTGGTTGGGATCACCGGAGTTAAAAGAATTTAAAGGTATTTTAACGGGATTAGGGGATTTTTCACCGCAATTATTAACACGTCAAACAAAAAGTTTATTGGAAAATTTATTTCAGGTTTTGGATAAGTCTGAACGAGCAATGTTAAAGAATTTAATGAGTAGTAAGGGGAATGCACAGGCTTTATTGGAACAATTTAAAGCTATTCCAAAGGATATGAGTTTATTAAAGAATTTTCGTCATATGTTGTATGAACATGATGATAGAGAAAAACTGCGTCGTCTAGAGCAAGAACGTCGTCGTCAAATGGAGCGATTAAATCGTGTTAAGCAAAACACTGTAGGTCGAGGTGGACGATGAAAACATTGATTATTTGGGATTGGAATAATACGCTTGTTGATACAATGGATGCTAGTTTTTTGGCGATGCAAGATGTTTCTTCTCATTATGGTGTGCCAAGGGTTTCTCGTAATGAAATGATGACTGTTATTGGGACACACCGTGATTATTGGCAAACAACTTTTGGGGATAAAGAGGAAGAGGCTGTTCATTATTATTTGAAACGATATGCAACTTATCGTCATACAATACGGGTAATTGATGGAGCTGAGGATGTATTGGCTTTTGTGCGTTCAAAAAATATACATCAGATTATTTTAAGTAATGAAGATGAAACTTTATTATTTCCCGAAACAGAATATACGAATTTAAAATCATATTTTGATTATGTTCAAGGGTCTGTAGATGAACATGCTAAACCCGAAATTGAATTTGCTCAAAAAGCATTGAAACATTTTGATTATGAGCATTTGATTTTAATAGGAGACGGGGTGTCTGATATGCAAATGGCGGATGTTTTGGGGGCAACCTCTATCTGTGTGTTTAATAATATCCCTGAAACAATTAAGACAAGTTATCATTGCGCATCCTTAAAAGATGTGAAACGAGTGTTGGAAAGATTATTATCTTAAAATAAAGTGTTTTATCTTAAAACTTGATTTTTTAGAAAAAATCAGTTATGGTACCGCATATCAACAAAAGGTAGTGAAAATGAAGAGAATACATTGGGGATCAAAGTTAGGATTTATTTTGGCGACGGCAGGGTCTGCAATTGGACTTGGTAATATTTGGCGTTTTCCATATTTGGTTGGTTCAAATGGTGGGGGGTGCTTTTTATTAATGTATTTTTTATGTGCGATAGGATTGGGATATTTTTTATTGCTTGGTAAATTGGCATTTGGTAGAGCAGCCCAAACGAATATAGTAGATGGTTTTGCTGTCGTAGCTCAAAAGAATAATAAAACGGTTTCGCCTTTATGGGGATGGATTGGTGGAGCATTGGCCATGCTTAATGTTCTGTTGGTATCTGGTGTATATGTCGTTGTAATAGGTTGGACTTTGGCATATGTGATTTTGGGGGGGCATTGTTTATTTAGTGGCGTAAATTTAATCCATTCTCAAACATTTTCTCAATTAACCTCATCTTTTGGGATGCAGTTATTTTGGGGTATTTTATGTATAGTTATAACATCAGCTGTATTGATACGAGGCGTTAAGAAAGGGATTGAACGATTGTCATTTATTTTAATGCCATTTTTATTTGTTTTATTGCTTTTTATGGCATTGTGGATTTTCTTTTTACCTGGTTCAGAACGAGGCTTAACCTTTTTGTTTGTTCCAAATTGGGAGGCTATGGGCTTTACAACAAATGGTTTTGATGTTGGTGTTTTTGCAGATCTATTCTTAACAGCAATGGGGCAAGCTTTTTATTCTTTATCTATGGGAATGGGGGTCGTGTTTATTTATGGTTCCTACTTATCAGATAAAACAGATTTAAAAAGTGCTACAAAATGGATTGTAGGGCTGGATACATTTGTTGCAATTATGGCTGGGATGATTGTTTTGCCAGCTGTGTTTGCATTTGGATTAACGCCCGCTGAAGGACCGTCTTTAAGTTTTGTTAGTTTACCAATGGTGTTTTCCCAAATGTCAGGTGGTTCGGTTTTAATGCTGATGTTTTTTATATTATTATTTGTGGCAGCTTTGACATCGTTAATGTCCATTTATGAAGGTGGTGTTAGTTTGATGATGGATAAGTTAAAAATATCTCGTGTAAAAGCTGTTTTAGGTTTGGCCGGAGCAAATATTGTTATAACAGGTATAATTTTAGCTTCTTTTACAAAAAAGATGAATCTGATGATGGGAAAACAGGATTTATTTAGTGCTTTAGATGCTTTGACTGGTAAATATACGATGCTTTTATTTGTATTGTTTGCGACATTGTTTATGGGATGGGTTGTTTCAACGGATATTATACGAAATATTTCTCAAGGAGCTATAAAGCAACAAAGTAAATTTTTTAAACGATATATGCGTTTTACTTTAAGATTTATTGCGCCAGCTATTTTGCTTGTTTTGTTTGTTTCTACGTTATTTAAATAATTATTGACAAAAAAAATAGAATTTGATATCATATCCTCTCATCTAGAAAATGAGGGGATATGAGTATGGATAATAATCGTTTACGGTCGGATATTCGTGCGCGTTTTAAATGTGTAGATAACGAATTGTCAAAATTTAATAAAATCAGTAAATGTTGGATGGGGTGTTGTTCTGTATTTGCTTTATTGCATGCGGCTAATATTGCTGATAATGGATTAAATGCATCTAACGGATTGTTTCTTACGGCTTTTGCTTCACTGGCAGTGACGGCTCATATGGCTCAAAAAACAATAACAATGGGACGCCAAAATCTTGAATTAAGAAAAATATTGAATGAGCAAAATAAAACGCTTCCTCAGGCTGTTTATGCAAATGATGATACAGGAAGAAAAGTTTTAACAATAATGAAATGGACGCTTGGGATGGGTGTGATTTCATGGCTAGTTGGAAAATTGCCAACACCTAACTTTAATTTTTTAATGGGTGCCGTTTCTTGTTCGTGTATGGCGTATGAATATCATTTGACGAAGAAAAATAGAAAGGTTTTATCGGCAGAATTTCCAAAAGGAGTTATTGATGAGCATACAAGAGGGTAAACAAGAAGTTGGATTTGTGTATCTCAAAAATGCCGAACATCAACGTTTAGAAACTGAAATTAAAGCTGGGTTTGATTATGTTCATAAAAATCACAGACCAGATTTTAAATGGAAAAATGTGTTGATGTTAGGGTCAATGATTGCTTTAATGGGAGCAGTTGAAACGTTTCGAGAAAAAGATAGTAAATGGTATTCTTTTCCAGCATCTTTAGTCGCAGTTGTTG
Source organism: Alphaproteobacteria bacterium (assembly GCA_017559525.1). Taxonomy (GTDB): domain Bacteria; phylum Pseudomonadota; class Alphaproteobacteria; order CAAHEQ01; family UBA3637; genus UBA7488. Next base: position 58,680 of record JAFYRI010000009.1, read on the forward strand.
CGATGGGATATGCTGCAAAGATATCAGATAAAAAAGATTTGTTAAAAGTGGAAAACGATGTGTTGCATAAGGTGTTGGATTTTCCGCTGTATAAAGAGACATCTTTATATCGCTTTCAATTTATGCAAGCGGTTCAAAAAACACCTAATCCCATTAAAACAATGGCCGATTTTGATAATTTTTCAGATAATGAAAAATTTTGGAAGCGAGATGGGATAATTTATGGAACAGCGATTTTTGGTGTAAACGCGGCAATGACAGCATTATTTCACTCAATACCAATAACGCTGTTTTGTATTGGGGTAACAATATCAGCTGCACAAGGAATGATTTATCATAAACACGCACAAAATCGTAAAATTTTACGAGCTACATTACCGCATGATATAAAAATTCCTCAAATAAAAACGCATTAAAAAATAAAGTATGACAAAAAATAAAATTAAATATATTGTTGCAAATCAATATGTTGTAATTATTATATTGACTTTTTATTAATAATGTGTTAATATATTGATATCGATTGACAACAGGAGGATAAAATGGCAAAATTAATTGCAGCACAAATGTCAAATGAAGCAACTCATATGAGTCAACAAGATGTTGATACGGTTAAAGCTCGCACGGAAATTAGAGGGGCAATTAAGGCTCATCGAAAAACAGATGATAAAGGTATGCGCCGAATGTTGGCTGGTGTTGCGGTAGCATTAGCTGGCTTGGGTACCATTGCAGCTGTTAATGATAATCCAAAAGATAATGAGGTAATTCCCCTTACTGTTGCTATGGCAGGTGCTACAATGGCGGGTGCGATTGCAACAAAAAGAAAACATATGGAAAAAGAATTAAAAGTTATTGAGGAAACAAAAGCGGGTAAAAAAGCGAGTGTACATAAAGATGAAGTCTTACGTAATGTTGCTACTTTTGCAGAAATGTTTTCGGCTTGTATGATGTTGCCGGGCGTTATTGGTTCATCACCAGCGGTGACATTAATTGCTGCTTCTATTGCTGTAGGAGCTGAAGCCGCTAAACGTGGTTTGGCAAATATGGAACGCAAAGAGTTAGAACAAAATTTAGGTCGCAATATGCCGGCTCAATATAGAATGTACAAGCAAAATACGCGATAAGAATTTGTTATAACAATAAGGGGAGGTTGTAACCTCCCTTTTTTTATTGTTGTAATGCCGTTAAAATAATATCACATATATCATCGGGTGTTTTATCTGTCGTATCTACCACTAAATCAAAATAAGATTCATCATCAATATTTACATTATATGTTGTAACAAATCGAGCCACCTCTGACGCGCGTCTTTCCCGTAAAATATCGGCCATTTGCTCTGTGGTTTCGCATTGAACTTCGCTGGTACGAGATGTGTCATTTAAAACTCGTTTGGCCGCTTCATTTATATCAATATTTAATTTGATTTTGAACGAAGATGGTACAAAGTAAAAAGCCAATCTGGAATCAATCACATACTTTTTGCCAGTTTGTGTTAATGTGGCAAAAACACCATCAATTTCTTTATCGATATCCGGATTTTTATCTGCGATATGATTAAGTTCTAAAGTTGTTACACCATATTTTTGAGCGATTTGTCTTTGTGCATTGCCTGTGGAATATGTTTCATACCCCAAACGATTGGCGAGCATTTTCATAATGGTGGATTTGCCACTGCCCAAAGCACCAGAAATCGTGATGATATCATATTTGATGGCTGGACAAGTCATTATTATCCTCCGTTAAATATCTAAATTTTCAACGAACTTTGCATGTTCTTGAATAAATTGGAAACGATGTTCTGGTTTATTACCCATTAAACGATTGACCATATCGGCTGTAAAGGCAAATTCTTCTTGCTCTTCTTCTGTTGTTTTGTGTGGAATGACGACGCGCAAGAGAGTACGTTTGCTTGGATCCATTGTTGTTTCCTTTAATTGATGAGGTGGCATTTCGCCCAAACCTTTAAATCGGGAAACTTCCACATTTTTGGCATTTTTAAATTCGGATTTCAATAACCGTTCTTTTTCGGCATCATCACTGGCATAGATAGATTTACCACCTTGTGTTAAACGATATAATGGTGGCAGGGCCAAAAATAAATGACCATTTTCAATTAATTTGGGCATTTCTTGATAGAAAAACGACATTAACAATGAATCAATATGCGCTCCATCAACATCGGCATCGGTCATGATAATGATTTTATCATATCTGAGACCTTCTTCGTTGTATTTATCACGGCGACCACATCCTAAAGCTTCAGTAATGTCTTTAATTTCTTCGTTAGCCAATATTTTGTCGTTGCTGGCACTGATAACATTTAAAATTTTACCTCGAATTGGTAAGATGGCTTGAGTTTCACGGTTACGAGCTTGTTTTGCCGATCCACCAGCAGAATCACCTTCAACGATGAATAATTCCGTGCCTTCTGTTTTATTATGAGAGCAATCGGCCAGCTTGCCCGGCAATCTCAATCGTTTAGTTGCCGATGCACGTTGTGTTTCAACGGCTTTTTTCTTGCGTTTGCGTTCTTCGGCCCGTTCCACAATCCATTCCAACAAAGCGCTGGCAGATTTGACATCTCGGCTGAGCCAGTGGTCAAACGGATCTTTGATGGCATTTTCAACCAAACGTGTTGCCGAAGCTGTTGTCAGTTTTTCCTTTGTTTGCCCTTGGAATTGAGGGTCCTTAATAAAGACAGACAACATAACACCAGCTGTATTTAAAATATCATCGGCGGTAATGTCGGCAGCTTTTTTATTGCCACTCATTTCAGCGTAGGCGCGTAAAGATTTTGTTAAGCCGGCGCGTAAACCTGTTTCGTGTGTTCCACCAAGTGGTGTAATAACTGTATTGCAATAGGTGTAAGAGAAGCCATCTTTGTAATCATCTGGCCAACATACGGCCCATTCTACGGCCCCCATATTGTCTGGGAATTCAACGCGTCCCGTAAAAGCTTCTTTTGTAACGGCATGACGATCTTTCATCAAATAGTCCAAATAATCGGCAACGCCGTTCGGGAATTTTAAAATATGATCGGTTGGTGTTTTATCATCGCCCGTAATTAAGGATGCGTCACAATGCCAACGTACTTCAACCCCGCGGAACAAGAAAGCCTTGGTTCTGGCCATGCGGAATAATGTAGCGGGTTTGAAGCGAATGTGTTCACCAAAAATCTCGGTATCTGGAATAAAACAAACGGAAGTCCCACGACGATTGCTGACCGGTCCTAAGAATGTGACGGGTGTAATGGGTTTGCCTTGTTTATATTCTTGACGATATAATTTTTTATCTTTTGCAACCTCAATGATTAAGTGGGCTGACAAAGCGTTCACAGCAGACAAACCAACCCCGTGTAAACCACCGGATACAGCATAAGCATTCCCGCCGAATTTACCGCCGGAGTGTAAGGTTGTTGTAATAACCTCTAAAGCTGATTTATCAGGGAATTTTGGGTGAGGGTCCACTGGAATACCACGACCGTTATCTTTGATGGTTACATAACCGTTTTCGCCTAGAGATACCTCAATATTTGTGGCATAACCAGCAACGGCTTCATCCATAGCGTTATCAATAATTTCGGCCACCAAGTGATGGTAGGCGCGCTCATCAATTCCACCAATATACATACCGGGGCGTTTACGGACAGGATCTAACCCTTCCAAAACCTCGATGTCTTTGGCGGAATACTCTGTTTTAGTTGGTGTTGCATTAAATAAATCTGACATACCCCTACATTACCGAATAAAAATCAAAAATGCAAGGGAAATAATGAAAAATATGTTTAAAATTGAATATGATTAATGATATATTTATATAAATGATATATTTTGTGAATTTTATTGACAAAAATCAAAGGTTGTGGTATATCTTATCAAATTTTTTTAAAAGGAAATAAGTTATGAACATAACCTCAATTACATCATCTGTTGAAAAGTATTTTGGACTTGAACAAAATTATGAAGCGCATCCGATTTTGGATGACGCCTTAAGTTGTAAGCCTAAAAATGTTGTTATGATTGTTATTGATGCTTTGGGGGACTGTGTTTTAAGACATCATTCACCATGCGGTTTTTTTAATGCGCATAAAAAAGATTTACTACAAACGGTGATACCGACCACAACGGTAGCTGCGAATACAACGTTGAAAACTGGTTTGATGCCACATCAGCATGGTCGTATTGGGTGGTCTCAGTATTTTTCTGAGATAAATGAGGTCGTGAATATTTTTTCAAATACAAATTTTGATACAGATCAACCATCTAGGTTATCTGTTCCGTCTTATACACCGACATGTAAAACAATTGTGGAAAGAATAAATGAAAAAGGTCAAAAAGCCTATGAAGTTATGCCTGAATGGGCACCTAACGGATGTAAAACATTTGATGAATGGTGCGCTCGTATTCGCATGTTATGTCATGAAGATGGAAAAAAATATATTTATGCTTATTGGGGGGAATTGGATTCAAAATTGCATTTTAATGGCATTGGGACAGAAGTGGTTCAGCAAACACTTGATATGATGGAGGAAAAATTGGCCAGATTGTCAGTTTTGGTTCCCGATACCGTTTTTGTTATTACGGCTGATCATGGACATAAAAAGACGCAACCGCTTTATTTATCAAGAGACTACCCGGAAATTGTTAATATGATGGCTCAGCCAAATTCACTGGAAACAAGATGTGCAGCTTTTCATATCAAGGATGAATATAAGGATATTTTTCCACATAAATTTAGACAACTGTTCCCAGACTTTCACTTATTAACGGGGCAAGACTTTATTCGTCTATTAGGTGGATGTGAACATCCCCATGTAAAGGATGCTGTCGGTGATTATGTTGCACTTGCGACAGGGGAACGCTCGTTAACATGGAAGTATGAAAAAGAGTGGGTTATGACATCAGAGCATGCCGGTATTACACGAGATGAGATGATGGTACCCTTAATTATTATTCGTAATAGCCGTGCAAAACGAGTAATAGAACGCGTGCAAACAAGGTAAAAAACGGACAGCCTTTGAGACTGTCCGCCGATTTTTCGTTCGTGTTTCTTAGAAAGAATAACGAGCTGTTAACTTAATGTCATGAGACGTTAATTCTTCGGATTTGTGTCCAGAGAAGCCTTCATGAGCTTTGATTCTGGCTTTTCCTAAGTCTGTATAGCGGTAACCCAAATCCAATGCCCAACATTCATTGATGTTATATTCAACACCAGCACCTAAGTTCCAAGCAAAACTGACTTTGTCTTTTGAACTGGCATTTATTGTGGAATCTGTATGGTTATAGGATAGACCTAAACCTGCCATAGCATAAACGCCCATGCCACCATAAACTGGATATGTGCCATAGATGTTTAATAAGACTGGAACTGACCAAGAATCAGCTTTTTTTCCGCCGTTTTTGAAATCAATTTTGTTCCATCCACGATAATCAACGATAATATCGGAACGTAACATTTCGTTTAATTCGTAACCAGCACCAACCCCCATAATAACAGCGCCGTCTGTATTTTTTGTGCCGAAACCGTAACCAGCGTTTACTACGCCGTACATATCACGGGCAGAAGCACCTGTTGCAGCAACCATAATGCCAGCTAGAGCTAATGAAGATAATAAATATTTTTTCATTTTTGTCTCCTTATATTTTATGAAAAATGTTTTTCAACAATGAAATTTTAGGTATTGTTTTATCAAAAATCCAGTCTTTTAGTGATTTTTTTTTAAATAAATATATATATATGTTTTTGATATATTTTTGTATGTAAAAAAATAAAAGTATAGAAAATAAAACTTGTATTTTTTATATTTTTTGTTTATCTTATTTGTTAGTATAAACATTATGATAGGAGCTTGAACTTATGGCTAGTGCAGGAAATGCTCAAATTATTCGTGAAATTATTAATTCGGATGAACAATATATATGGGATGTAACAGGATCTGTTGCCGATGTAAAATATAATCCAATTTATTTAATTTTAAGTATTGTAACATTAGGTATCTTTTTGTTGGTATTGTACTTTAAACGGATTTTTCGAGCTTATGTTTTGACTAATCAACGCTTGATCGTTATTACGGGCATTTTTAGCAAGCGCGTGGATGAAATTGAATTGTTCCGTATTGTGGATAGTTCAACTAGTCAATCATTGATTGATAGATGGGCCAATATTGGCAATATTTATATTTCTTCAACAGATAGAACGGGTGATGTGTTAATGGAAAAAATTCCATCTCCGTATTTTGTACGTGATTCTTTGCGTCAAAATTATACGTATGCTCGTCAGAAAAAGGGTACAGTTGTTTTGGAAAATTTGGCGACATAGTTTTTATGTTGTTCAAAAATCTCCGTTTTTACGGAGATTTTTTTGTAATAGATTATATGTTATTAACAAAAAGCATCTCTATTTATAAGAGATGCTTTTATAAATTAGAAAGCCTCCTAATTTAATAATATATTGTTATTTTAAGAAGGAGGGGGTAGGGGTTGTTAAGTATCCTTCTCGGGGCGTTTCTGGGAAACAATCTAGATGTCTTGTTTCTGGTTTACAGCAAATATACTTGCCGTCTTTTGCTTTTCAGAACAGCAAGTTAGAACTCCACTTTCTGAAACTAAATATGTTAATTCGCAACATTGTTCTTGTTTTGAAGATAATTTGTATCGCATTTTTTAATTGTTTTTCTTTCATTTTCTTTATCTTTTTCTAAAACAATGTTGATTGATCGGATTATGATAAATTATAATTGATCCATTATTTAAATAATAATGAAAAATTCAATAATAATTTTTTTATATAATTTATATCGGGGGATGATAAATACACAAAACACCCCTTGAAAAAGGAGTGTTTTGTATATTTGTTCAAATATTTTAACGATTGGAATGAAATCCCAAAAAAGTCTTAATTATTAGACCCTGTTAAAGCTTTAACACAAGCATAGATACGATCTTTGAAAGAACGTTTGAAAACCACTACGCCATCTGCTTTGGCAAATAAAGTGTGATCTTTACCCATGCCAACATTTTCACCAGCACGGTATACTGTGCCACGTTGACGGACGATAATGTTTCCGGCAATAACGGATTGACCACCGGATTTCTTTAAACCTAATCTTCTACCTTCTGAGTCGCGACCGTTTCTGGTACTACCGCCTGCTTTCTTATGTGCCATTTGATATCTCCTTTATCTTAAGCGTTAATATCCGTGATGCGAATCACAGTTAAATCTTGTTTATGACCTTGTTTTCTTTTATAACCGTGACGACGGATTTTTTTGAAAACGATAACTTTTTCACCGCGGGTTTGTTTTACAATTTCACCAGCTACAGAAGCGCCAGCCACCAAAGGAGCGCCGACTTTATCACCGGCCATTAAAACTTCATCAAAAGACACTTTTGTGCCGGCTTCACCCGGAATTGTTTCCGTAATGATGATAGAATCTTTTTGAACTTTGTATTGTTTTCCGCCTGTTTTAATTACTGCAAACATTGTTTAATTCCTTTATTTTTCCCAAAATAGGATTGCATTTATACACTATTTTTAAACGAATGTCAACAATAAAATTGTCGACATGCATTATTTTTTTATAACTCACAACAACAGAACCCATAAAATCAAGTGTTCCATCGTTGTAAGATCAAGCTGTTGCTTTTTACTGGACATTAACATAAAAATTTTCTATTGTAAAGAAAAAACTTCAAGAAAGAGGGGAAAATGACAAAAAAAGATAAGAAAAATCAAAAAACAACATTGAAAACTTATTTTTTGACTGGTATTTTGGTGACGGCTCCGATAGGCTTAACCTTATGGTTAGCTTGGAAAATTGCTTCATATATTGACACGCGTGTTATTGCCTTAATTCCGGAAAAGTATAATCCGACAACGTATTTAACTTATGGTATCCCGGGTTTGGGGATTTTATTGTTGGTTAGCTTTTTAATTATTGTAGGGATGTTTACGGCCAGTTATTTTGGGCGAATTGGGGCTAGATTTTGGCGACGTCTAATTGCTAGGATGCCTGTTTTATCTGGTGTCTATAATGCCTTTAAAAAAGTATTTGAAACGATGCTGGGAGCTGGTAAAGAAACGGCATTTCGTAAAGCTGTTTTGGTGGAATTTCCACGACGCGATATGTGGACTATTGCTTTTGTTGCGGGCGCTACCTATAGTGGGGTGCAAGATAAATTTAAATCTGAGTTGATTAGTGTGTATGTGCCAACAACGCCAAATCCGACATCAGGATACTTTGTTTATGTGCCGAAAAAAGATATTATAGAATTGGATATCGGTGTTGATGAGGCATTTAAAATGGTTGTTTCTACAGGTATTGTAAATCCGGAAAAAGTGAAGAAAATAAAAAAAGTATCTGCGAAATAAAACAGTGATAACCTCTTTTTATCATTGAGAAAGGATTTAAAATGAATAAAGATTTGATGAAGATGAGTATATTGTCATTTGCGATTGTTATGGGGATGACAGGATGTGATGAGGACAAACCCCAAAAAAAGGCGTTAATTAACAATACGCCTATAGCAACCGTAACCCCGAATCCGGAAGATACTCTTGTGGGCACTGTTATTGCGACAAAAACTTATCCCAACTCAGTCGGTGCATATGGCGCCAAAAGATTATCACATTCCTTATTTTTTATAGATACAGATGGAGATACAAAAACGGCGGAATATATTGGCGCAATATATTATCCGGATGATAATTATATCCAAGGAGCCGGTCAAGCCTTTAATGCCGAACGGACTGGTATGAAAAAAACGATTGCTCAGTGGCGTCGGACTTTGGATTATTTTCAGAAAATACAAAAGGAAAAAGAATAGATTTTATTTTTTTCTTAAAAAAATGCCTTTGTGTCACAGAGGGATTTTTTATTTCGGTGTTCGTTCCGTTAAATATTTATAAGCGTCCGTTAATTTTTTAAACAGTTTGGTAGCCTCTTTCACATCAGTGTCTGCTGTATCTGGATGATATTTTTTTGCCAGCTTTTTGTATTGTTTTTTTAAATCGGTATGAGTGAAAGGAATGTTTAATTCCATAAATTCGGCTGCTTGTACATATTTTTTTTCAAAATTGCTTTGTGGTTTTGTTGGTGGAGTGTGCTTGCCATCCATGCCTAATCCAATATCTTCAAAAATACCAAAAGAGTCTTTTATTTTATCTGCTCGTGGTGTTGTTCCGTGTCCTAATTTCCAAGTTGGTCGTTGCCATGTGATATCGTTTTTCCAATGTTCTTCAATCTCATCAGCAGATAAGCCTTGATAAAAATTCCAATTTTTGTTGTATTCGGCGGCATGTTTTTGGCAAAACCAATAATAATCGCGCAAACTTCTGTCTTTTGGGGCGCGACATGTGCCGGCTTCTTCACAATTTGGATGATCACAGGTGCGAGTCGGATTTGTCGTATTTTTTGTGTTTCGGCGTGTTATCATTTTTTTTCTCTTTATACTGTAAAATATGTTTGTATTAAAAAAATAGAGTGTCTCAGTTGCATTTTATGATATGGCATATTATACTATAGGGGTTATTGTCAATCTAACATGAAAATATAGGGGGAAAATATGTTAGTATGTAAAAATGTTATTGTAAATGGTCGTCGAACAAGTATGAGACTGGATAGAGAAACTTGGACTTCTCTACATGATATTTGTGCCAGGGAACGAATAAACATTCATGAACTATGCTCGAAAATCGATAGTGTCCGAGGTAAATCGGGATTGTCTTCGGCTACCAGATTGTTTGTTTTAACTTATTTCCGCTTTACACTCAATAAGTATGAAAAGGAAGCTTTTAATATTTCGCCCGAGTATAATCCGCAGATTATATTAGCTCGGGCGTGATATTGGATAACTTATTTTAAAGTGCAAATATTTTTGTTGTCACATTTAAATGTTTCATTCCCCCATTTATCCCATTTAATAGTTAATAAACCATTTTGATTGGAAATGATGGTTGCTGTATCGCCATTTACATTAGATACAATGCGATTCTCTCCTGTTTTTGTTAATCTGCCAGTCCAATTTGGATGGTTGATTACCCAAGGTCCATTAATGGAAGGTTGAGTTTTGTTTGCAAAGATTTGTGTTAAATTTTTGCTTTGAGTTTTATGAGCTACATAAGCTCCGCTGCCTAATCCTAAGCAAGCGATAACAATTAAAATTACAGCTTTTTTCATTATAATCTCCTAAAAATGTCTAAAAAAACCTTTTTTAACTTAGCTGTATTATTTGAAAAAATCAATTCTTTTTTTTATTTAATATCATTTTTTACTAGCCAAAATAACTTTTTTTGGTTATAATCCTATCATATTTGCAAATTTTCTTTAAAGGTATGCCGTATGAAGAATTGGAAAAGGGTTTTATTTGTTGGTTTTGTGTGGGGAGTAATCTTCTTCCTTTGGTGGATGGCAGGTTTTTATTCACGGAATTGGAATTTTAATTTATTTTCTTCGGAATCGTGGTCTTATTTGTATCAGGAATTCATGGATGGTTGGGTAATTTCTGCTGCAAGTGATTGGATTTTTGTGATTGTATTGTTGTTGTCTTTGCCTGTTTTTATTATTGGTTGGAATATTGTTTTAAAAATTAAATGGCGTCAATTGGTTGTAAACACCATGAAAAAAATGTGGTATGCACTGCGTCGTTTATGGCATTCTGTGTTTGGTTCTAAGATTATTGTTGAACCAAAAAAAGTAAAATATATGAAGAAAAAATCTCATAAAAAGCAACGCCCAGCACCATTATATACTTCTGCACGTGCGATGGAACGTAATGCTCAAAGGCGTTCTGAAATGTCATCTTATTCTGCTCAATCGACTTCAGTGTCTGGTAATGCATCTGGTATGGGGGCAGGAGTGATGGCGCCGTTATCTGAAAGTATGCAATCGCGTAATGATGATTTTCCTTCTTTCTTGGATGATGCGGATTTCGCGAATATGTCTTTAGATGATATTCAGTTGCCAACACGTGAGCCATTGAATGAAGATATCCCAGATATTTTGATTAAAAAAGGATATCAAGTTATTGCTAATCCTCAAATTGGCGCGATGGCAGTTGATTTTGTTATTGTTGAAGCGCATAAAATTTATGTGTTGCTTTCTGATAATGATGTTGGAGATTGGTTGGCTGATGAAGAACGTTTTAATGGTGAAGATCCGTTGTGGTTTTCAGAAAGCTCCCATCGTGTTTCACCAATTTTTACAATGAATACAGAAATAAAACCTTTTTCTAATCGTTTAAAAACTGCTGGTATAGCTCATGAAGTGGTACCTGTTTTAGTTGTTAAAGAAGGAACGATTATTAATGCGGAAGATATGCAAAAAACTTGGGATGATATGGGTATAATTGTTTGTCGTACGCATTTAGGAGGGCCTGATGAATTGCCATCTGTGGCTCAGGCTATGCCGGATGTATCTGAAGCTGCTGATATATCAGATATTGAAAAAATTAGAAATGCTTTTTAGTTAAGAGGGAAAAATCAAATGGCATTTAAACGTGACGCTGCTTATGAAGAACAAGGTAAATTTATTGCATGGATTTTTTGGACCGTTGTGTGGTCTCTTTTCTCCTGTTGGGGATTGTCTTTGTTGATGCCTGCTCTAAGTTTATGGATAAAAGAGGGGATTAGTTTTAATACATTAAGTGAGGCGTGTTCTTTTTGGAAAAAGGCGATTGGTGTTAATTTTGTGCCTTTAATTAAAATGTATGTTGAATGGTTTTCTTCATTTTTCAGCCAAGCTGAACCTAAAGCGCATATGTATTTAGTTTGGGTGCCGTTTATAACTCTAATTGGTGTTTTCTTGGTCGGTATTTTTACAAATCCCTATAAATATATGCCGAATGTCTTTGGTGGTGGGCGTGAAGCTGAATATGCCGATATTAAGAAAATGGGTTTATTTGATGGCTTTGTTATTGTGTTGGGACGTTTTAAAGGAAAGTTACTTAAAATGCCGGAAACACTCTCAGCTTTGGTTGTTGCTCCTCCGGGAACCGGTAAAACAGCTGGTGTTGTTATTCCAACAATTTTGGAATCTCCGGGATTAAGTTTGATCGTAAACGACCCTAAGCCTGAGCTATGTTACAATACAACGGGGTATCGCGCAACAATTGGACCGGTATTTGTAATTAACTGGGGTGCTGAAGATGAGCCAGAAAAAGGGTTGTATTATCCTGCATGGAATCCATTGTCTGCTAGTTGTTTGCCACCTCCGGGAAAAGAACGCGATACTTACATCGAATCTATGGTAAATGTATTGGTGGAAGAACCAAAGGGAGGCGCAGATCCTCACTGGGCTAAAACTGGTCGAAATGCGATGGTTGGGTTGTTGCAATTTATTTCCAGTAAATGTGAACGTGCTCGTGCCAATGATTATTTTGTCGCTCGTTTAATGGATGACGCTTTTGATCAAGAAGATGCAGATGTTTTAAAAACATACTATGCGGAAATGGGGGATGCTAGTGCACGTATTGCTATGGATGCATTGGAACAAGGTAATTTAACTTCAGATAATTATGTTCCTGTTGGTACATGGGATGGTTTACCACAAATGTGGCATGGGAAAGAGCCATGTATTGCGATGGTGCTTGATTGGCGAAATGATATGCAAATGCGTATTGCTGCCGATTTAAAACGTCGAACAGATGCTGGTGATCAAGCGGCGGCATTTGCTGATCCTGAACGTGAATTGTATGAAAATGCTGTGGCTGAATGCGAACGTTTTGGGTATTCTCGTCGTGCTGTGATTGAACTTAACCAATTAGCGGCAACACCGGATAAAGAGCGTGGTTCTATTATGTCAACAGCTTTAACAGGGGTTGGTATCTTTAAAAACTCTGCTGTACGTGATAGAACGAAGTTTAGTGACTTAACATTTGCAGATATGCGAGGTATGCGTGACCCAATTACAGGGGAAATGAAACCAATTTCCGTATATTTATCAGTTAACCAAGTGGATGCTAGAACACTTAACGTGATTACAGGTATTTTTGTGGAATTAATGAGTTCTTATCTTATTTCTAATCCACCAAACTTTGTGAATAATAAAGGTGAAAAGGCTGGTCCATTCCCCGTTTTATTTGTGCTTGATGAGTTCCCTCAAATGCCAAAGTTGGCGGCTGTTAAGGATGGGCCTGCTGTAGGACGTGGTCAAAAAGTATCTTATTTATTGATTGGACAAGATTTAGGTCAGATTTCTGGTCAGTATGGTAAAGATGACTTAGAAACCATTATTACGACAACAGCTGCTAAAGTTATTTTATCCCAAAATAACGAACAAACGGCTGAACGTTTCAGTAAAATGATTGGTTCTAAAACAATTGAGGTCGCTAGTTCTTCTAGAACGGAAGGGTTCTCACAACAAACAAATCCATTCGCGGCTAATATTTCCAGATCATTACAAAGCTCTAATGTTGTTGGTACATCCGATATGATGAGTTTGGATATGTTGAAACAATATGTATTGTTCCAAGGATATTTAAACAGACCAATTAAGGCAGATGCTCCTCGTTGGTATTTGGATAAGAAAATGAAGAAAAAATGTGCAATGCCAACAGCTCCGTTTGTTCCGTATTGGATTGTGGCCCAACGTGAGGAAACAGATTTACAAGCTCTTAAATCCTTAATGCAAGGGGAATTAGCTGAATTTGATGAAGAATTTGAAGGTGCCTAATAATGACAGATGAAACAAATATATCTGTGTCATCGGAATTTCAACGTGAATTAGAGGCTTTTTTGCGGTCGCAAAATATGTCTCAATCGGATAAAATGCCAGAGGAAATTCAAGAAGAAAAACCACAAGCTTTTTGGGAAGCTTTGTTTAAAGAAATGAATTTTCCTGGCATGGATTTAATGGCTGTGGGGTATTTTGATTTATCTAATGAAGATTTAATTGAACAACGATTGTTTTTTAGAAAATCGATGAGGGATTTTTTAAAACTTTTAGGATATAACTATGCTAATGATTTACGTGATGCTGGTGTATCAGAAGAGGGATTGTTTCATGTAAAAAAGGGTAATTTACCTGAAAATTTTACAGTCCATTTAAAATATCCTTTAGAATATGGTGGACGTATAGATTTTAACAATATGGTATTTATGCAAACTCATCCATATCATGATTTGATACATGCCTATATTGATCAGCAATTGGTTGGTCCAAGTGGTTCAATTCGTCCAAGACAATTATATGTGCCAGTTCCAATTGGTAAGGTATATATCCCAACCTCAAATTATACAGGTAGTGGTGGTAAGAATAAACAAGATCGTAGTACGGTGGCTGGCTTTACACAAGCTGCTTTAAAAGACTTAATGATTAAATCTATGCCAGGAAGATAACAATGAAACTATTGAAACAACTATTAAAAAGAATGTATCATGATTATGCTGTTATGTTTTCTGGTATAGATGCGAAACAAGCTCAGCAAGCTTCTGTTTTATTACGCAAATCAGGTGTGCCACAAATTCCAACAGATTATATCGTTTTTTTAACATTAACGGATGGACTTAGCTGGAATGGATTAGAATTATATTCTTTAAGTGAACATGAACGTGATAATGGTTCCTTTAAATATGTTGGATTGTTGCAAAGTTTTGATGAACAATCTCAAAATCCATTATTAAAAAATAAATTAATTCTAGGGCAAGCACCTGAGGAATTAATTGCATACTACCCAGTACAGAATGAATATCAAATTTTGGATAGATATACATACCAAGTTATTTTAAAACTTCCTAGATTTTTTGATGTTTTATATTTTTATACTGGTCACTTAACGGAAAGTTCCAATAAATAAGAATAAAGAGTAAATTACGTTTCTTTTTCTTGTGGAAAATATTGCAAATTTTCTAAAAAATATGCTTATTACAATGAAACAATAAAGAGTTTCATGGAGGAGAACAAGGTGCTTGGGATGCTCAAGGATGTTATCTTTGTTGGTAAAATATTGGGCGGTTTTAACCGCCCATTTTATGATTTAATTATTCTTTCGGTATGTGCATTAATCCCCCACTGATGGGTTCTGAAACACCGGTTGTTGCGGGGTAGGATATGGGTAATCCGAACAAAGATCGTACAGCTAAGAATCCGTATCCCCACGCTGACAATGTATTTTTGTCCCAGCCGAATTCAGTAGCTGTTTCCACACGTGTATCAGATAATCTTTTCTTTATATCTAATACTAATGTTGGATTGAATGTTCCTCCTCCAGTTAAAATCCATAACTCTGGTTTTTCTGGTAAAAAGCGGAGAGCTTCTGTTAACGACCGACCGATAAATGCTGTCAATGTTGCAGCTCCATCTTCTGCATGAGAACCATCAACTTGTTTCAATAAATCATTAAATTCATTCCTATCTGCTGTTTTGGGTGGTTCTTGGGCTAAAAAAGGATGTTTCATTAAAACATTTAGTAACCGTTCGTCAACTGTTCCTTTTGCACCAAATAATCCATCGTAATCCATTTCTTGACCATAGCGTTTTTGTATCCACATATCTAATAAAATATTACCAGGCCCGACATGAAAACTACGCATTTGTCCGATATCTCCGATATAGGTTAATGCAGATAGTCCACCCAATGATGCTATAACTAATGGCTTAGGCATATTTTTAGTTAAGACTTCATAAAATGAGGCTAATAACGGTCCTCCTTTCCCTCCTGCCGCTAAATCAGATTGGATGAAACGATTAACTACGGGTACATTAAATGTTTGGGCAATTTTATCAGCATTGGCTAATGAAATACTAATTTTATTATTGGCGTTATGATATACATTTTGACCCGATAGACCAATAATATTAATTTGGGGAAATGTACGTTTTCCAAGTTCCAACAACTCTTTTACTACTTCAATAATGTGTGTAGTAATTTTTTCTTCTAACGTAATTAGTTTATGGGAATTAGCTAAATCAGCTTCTGTTTTTAAAGAGGATAATTCTTCTTTTAAAGAGGGATCATATCCTCTGGAAATGGATAATGGTTCACCATATAAATCTAAACCATCCGTTGTCAGCAAACATACATCAACCCCTGATAGGGCTGCATCTGTATAAATGCCGACAGCGGTTTTGGTTTCTAACATTATTTCGTTTCCTTATTGAATGGGTTAGGTAGTTTATCAGTAGCTTCTTCAATTCGATCTTGTAACTCGCTTAAGAAAGCACGACGATGTAAGCCTGCTGGCATTGGAGGTAAGAATTCAATTGTTACTGTACCTGGAATTTTTTTTGTTTGGTTTTTAGGCCAACAATATCCAGTATTTAAAGCCACTGGTACAACAGGTGCTTTGCATTGTTCATACAATAATGCAACCCCTGGATTATATGTTTTTTTCTCACCTGGTTTTACGCGAGTTCCTTCAGGGAAAATAATTAAGTTCATACCTTTTTCAAGATTTTTTTGAACCTTGTTTAACATTTTTCTCATTGCAGAAGCTCCACCTTTGCGGTCAATAGCAACACATCCTGTTTTGGGGGCATATAATCCTGCAATTGGAATAAATAATAATTCACGTTTCAATACGTAAAATGTATTTGGAACAATGGCGTGGAATAACAATGTTTCCAAAGCAGATTGATGTTTACAGGCAATCATATAACCATTTTCTTTTGGTAAATTTTCTAATCCTTTAAATACTACTTTTACACCACAAAAAAAGCGTAATAATCTAGGTAAAATCCAAGTCCAACAAATTGGAAACCATAGTGCATATTTTCTAGGTAATAAAAACGTTGGAATGAATAATAGGCTCATAACTAATGTAATAGCATAAAAAACGATTAAAAATAAAATTGACCGAAGCCATAGGAGAATATTTTTCATATGTTAAACCTTTCAATAGTTAAATATTTTAAATGAACTGCAATAAATTTATGATATTCAATAAACAACAACCACGCATAGCGAGTTTTTATCCAATCTACTGAATTATCAAAAGATTTTGGGAATACAGGATAAGGAATAATAGTTAAATTAGGCGATAATTTTAATATTTCAAATATGCTGCGAGGCATATGATAAAAGCTTGTAACCAATAAAATAGATGAAATATTTTTTTGTTGAACCCAGTTACTTGTTTCAATTGCATTTTGTGCGGTATTTTCTGCTAAATATCCCAAAGATATTTTTTGTGTTAAATGGGTGGGGATTTTACTTAGTATATCGTTTGGGGTCACTTTTTTATTGACACCCGAAATTAATAAGTAATTGGTATTTTCTTGTTCTAATAAACGAACTGCTGTATCAATTCTATCTGAACCACCTGTTAAGGCCACAATTCCTTCTGCAGATGTTTGGGGAGAAAATTTAAAGCTTAAAGCATATAGAGTAAAACCCGCAAAACCCAAAACCCATATTGTTATGGTTAGTAATATTGTATAAAAGCATAAATGACGAAGTAATTGTTTCATTTATATCATTCTTTTTAATGAGGTTAAAACGGTCTTTAGTGTTGATAAGAATGCTAGTAATGCAAAAACAAAAGGTGTTCCAATTAATGTAGCTAACAGAATGCTATCTATGCAACAATTAAAATCACCAGCTATTGTTTTAAAGAAATAGGCAACTCCAAAAATAACAGGTATTGATAAAATAAGTCCTAAAAATCCACCAATTAGTGTTAATTTTAATATACGTATTGCATATTGCCATGCAATATAACCATCATTAGCCCCCATCATATGAACCAACGAAATAACTTGTTTGTGCATAGTTAAGCTTGTTCTTGCGGAATACGAGACTGTAAACGCTGTTGTTATCATTAATAACAGTAAAATAAAAACAGTTAATTTCATTAATCCATCGGCCATGATAATTAAGCTGTCTAGCCACACGCGATGAGAATCTAAAATAGCAAAAGGAACTTGTTGTATTAATTCCGTATTTAACTCTTGGATGTTAGGTGGAGATTGTGTATCAATTGTTACATCAATAACTTGAGGTAAGGGTAATGTTTCGATATCTGCATGCTCTCCTAACCACGGTGTCATTAAACGACGCATTTGATTGTTCTCTAGTACACGGGCGCCCAAAACACCAGGGTTTGTACGTAAAATAGTTAATGCTTTTTCAATATCACTTTGTACATCTTCAGAACGAGATTTGCCTTGTTCATCTACAACTGGAATTTGAACTGTAATAGAACCAGAAACATTTTTATTCCAATAAGATAAGGATCGATAAGCAGTTAAACCTCCCGCTAATGTTAAAGAAGCAATAAAAATCATTAACATACTGATCCACGGTAAGAATAAACGTGAAGGATCTTGAAAAAAAGGAATGTCTGTTCGTTTAGCCATTGTTATCCCCTCTTTTAAATAATTTTGATGCCATATCGGCATATTTATTCGTTGGTTGAATTAGTTGTAAATGACCATGGTCTAAATGCAATTGTGGAAAACCAAAGTGTTTAATTAATGGCTGATTGTGAGTTGCAATAACAACAGTTGTTCCTAGTTTATTGAGCTCTAAAAATAAATGAAGTAGTCTTTTAGCCATAGTATCATCAACGTTTCCAGTTGGTTCATCGGCCAATAAAATTCTAGGTCTATTAATAACAGCGCGTGCAATAGCAACACGTTGTTTTTCACCACCTGATAATTGAGGAGGTAATATTTTCATTTGTTTTTCTAACCCAACCCAAGCAAGCATTTCGCTAACATGACGTCGAATTTCGTTTTCTCTGACACCTGCAATTCTCAAAGGGAGAGCAACATTATCAAAAGCTGTAAGATGGTCTAATAATCTAAAATCTTGGAATACAACACCAATTTGACGACGTAATCTGGCTTTTGCTGTTCTGGATAAAGAATCGACAGCGTGACCGAATAAACGAACACGTCCGCGTGTTGGTAATAAGTCTAAATACAGCATTCTAAGCAATGAACTTTTACCAGCGCCACTTTCCCCCGTCATAAAGTGAAAAGATCCTGGTTGTAACGTGAATTGAATATCTTTTAAAACTTCTGGACCAGTTTCATAACGTAAAGAAACGCCATTAAACTCTGCTACAGATGCTGATAATTTTGTTTCGTTTAACACATTTTATCCTTTTGCTTTGTTTTTTGTTGTATCTTTTTGTGAAATTATATATATTGTATTTACACTATTTTTTTGAAAAGGAAAAGATAAATGTTAATTATATGCCCAAAATGTTTTGCTAAGTATGAAGTTGATGTTTCTCAGTTTAAAGAAGAAACCCATATTTTTCAATGTAGTAGCTGTGGGAAACGTTTTGAAGAAAGTGTGTATTTTGGTGATGAAAAAAATGAAAAACAATCGACTGTTCCACCGGCATTTATTACAGAACAACCTATTGTTGCGCCATTATCTGAAAATGATTATATTGCATCAAATCGTGTAACTATGGATTTTTCTCCACAAAGTAGTGTTGTTTTACCTGAAGAATTTACGCCAGTTAATGATATGTCTACATCTTGGAAGCGTAAGATTATATTTTTTATTTTGCTGTTTATTGTTTTGGGGGTTGTTGGGGGAAGCGCTTATATTTGGTTGAATAGAGCAATTGTTTTGAAAAAATTTCCAGAAGTACAAAAGGCGTTGAATTTAATTACAGCACCAGTTGAATCAATAAATAAAGATAGTATTCCTGAAAAAAGTATTTCAGAGGATGTGTTAAAAACTCAAGAGGTTATATTGACACCTGTTGAAAATATTGCTTCGGTACAAGATGATAAATTAAAAGATCGTATTTTGCCAGTAGAAATGCAAGATGTGAAAACAGATGTATTAGTCGGTGAAGTGCCTTTTCAATCTGATAATCTTTTATCAGAAGATATAAAACCAGAGCAGGAGCAGCAAGTCATTCAATCTGAAGATTTTACAGAAATGGAGGCCGTAGTTCAAGAAGTACCAGTAATTAATGAGGAAGTTGTTCCTTCTGCAGAATTGTTGAAAGTATCAGGTAATGCTGATACAGAAGAGTTGTCAGAAGAAATTATTTTAGAGGAGATTCCAATACCAGATGAGACTTTGGCATTGGTTGAATTACCTCAAGTTGCTGAGAATGGTCCTGTATCGGAAGTTGAGATACGTGATATTTCATTTAAGTATGATCAATCTGATGTGGGTGTACGTTTGTTTGTACAAGGCGTTTTATCTAATACATTAGATCGTGTTATAAAGATGCCGCCGTTACAAGTGCAATTATTTGATGCAAATGGTACTTTATTAGGAGTAAAGGATTTGCCATATGGTGAGGCCGAAATGCCCTCTAAATCTGATGAGTTTTTCTTTTATGAATTGTCGGATATACCAGCAGGTACAGTTACAAAAGTAGAGGTCATCGTGAAGAGGTAAAAATGAAGCGTATTGTTTTAATTGCTTGTATTTTATTTTGGGGAAGTGCGGCGTATGCTTATTTGTGTGAAAGAATGATATCTTCTGATTTTGGTAAGGATACTCAAGAATTGTATGAATTGTGTGCATTGCAAGAAAATAATGATACAGTTCAATCGTTTTTGGGGCGTGTTTACTTAGAGGGGGAATATGGCGTTGTTCCTAATATGCAAAAAGCTCTGTTATTTTATCATTTATCCGCAGAAAATGGTAATGCAAAGTCTCAAATGGCATTGGCAAAATTGCTATTAAAGATGGATGAAAAAGAAGAAACTCGTGAGAAAATTAAAGATTACTTGGAAAAAATGGATTTATTTATGAAAAATACATCCAATACCTCTTTTGATGGGAGCCTTTTACATCCGTATGCGTTATTAATGTTAGCTTCTGAAAATAAAGATCAAAAGTGGTATTATGTATCTGAAGAGTTAAGTGCTCCTGAGGCTGGAGGATTGTTAAGAGGTTATCAGCTTGATAAAGTGAAAAAAAAGCAAATGCAACGAATGGCTTCTGAATGGAAACAACGTAAAATGTTGGAAACAGCTAAAGAAGTTTATAATGATGTAGAATATCAAAAATTTGAAAACTCAGTACAACCAAGGTCAGGTGTCGCAGATGCATTTGTACGTTCTCAAGCAATTGAAAAATTAAAACAAGATGTTAAAAAATACAAAGGAAAATAACGTTATATGAGCAAGAAAATTTTTATAAAAACATTCGGTTGCCAAATGAATGTATACGATTCGGCCAGAATGCAAGCCGCATTGAAAATGCAAGGGTATGATGAAACAAATACACCAGATAATGCCGATATTATATTGTTAAATACATGTCATATTCGTGAAAAAGCGGCTGATAAATTATATTCAGAGGTTGGTCGTTTGAATGCAATTAAGCAAAAACGTGCTGAGGATGGAAAAAGTACGTTAATTATTGTAGCTGGTTGTGTGGTGCAAGCAGAAGGTAGTGAATTACTCAGTCGTATGCATGGTGTTGATATTGCTGTGGGTCCTCAAAATTATCATTTATTGCCAGAATTGGTTGCCAAATATGATCGCAAAAAGGGGCGTATTTTAGTGGCTGATTTCCCTGCTGATTCTAAATTTGATTATTTGCCCAAACATGATGCAAAAGGCCCGACGGCTTTTGTTGCCATCCAAGAAGGATGCGATAAGTTTTGTTCATATTGTGTTGTGCCGTATACCAGGGGGTGTGAATATTCTCGCAGTGTGCGTGAAATTATGGATGAAGCCCGTCATTTAGTAGAAACTGGTGCTAAAGAAATTATGTTGTTAGGACAAAATGTGAATTGTTGGCATGGTGAAGGATTAAACGGTGGTGAGGCTGATTTTGGTGATTTGGTACGTGCTGTTGCCAGTATTGATGGTTTGGAACGACTACGTTATACAACCTCTTATCCGTCTAAAATGAATGATAGTTTAATTCGTACACATGGTGAAATTGATAATTTAATGCCGTATGTACATTTACCAGTTCAAGCGGGGTCAAATGCGGTTTTAAAAGCCATGAATCGTCAATATACGGCCGAAGAATATTTGGATATTGTACGCCGTTTTCGTGAAGTGCGTCCAGATATTGCAATTTCTTCAGACTTTATTGTGGGATTCCCTGGTGAAACAGATGAAGATTTTGAAGCTACAATGCGTCTTGTGGAACAAGTGGGATATGCTTCTTCGTTTTCTTTTAAGTATTCAGCTCGTCCCGGGACACCGGCCAGTTTGATGAAAAATCAAGTGCCGGAATCTGTTAAATCCGAACGATTGACACGATTACAAGAATTATTACTCAGCCAACAAAAAGCATTTAATGTTGGTACGGTTGGTAAACAATTACCGGTGTTATTGGCTGAAAAAGGTCGTAAAAAAGGTCAATTGCTTGGTTATACACCGTATTTGCAACCAACACATGTTGATGTGGATGAATCTTTATTTGGTCAAATTGTAAATGTTAAAATTACGGGGGCAACAGCTTCTAGTTTGACTGGGGAATTAAAATAAGGTAGGAAATCTTGAGAAAATTTGTTTTTTTGACGGGATTATTTTTTGTTTTACCAGTAAAAGCGTTTTTTTCATTAGGATCAGAGTGTCCTCTTGAACAGCCGATTATGTGGACAGACAATAAATGTTATGCATGTGAGGAAGCTCGTACTTTGATAGTAAATTCTTCGGAAGAGCAAAGAAATTCCAATTTCATTGTTATGAAGGCCTTAAATGAACTTGAAAATTTTTGCAAATGTCCGGCTGATAAACCTGTTATGGATTTCCAAGGGGGCTGTAATGCTTGTGATGTTCCTGGGGATATCTTACTGGGAAGTGGATGTGAAAAGTGTCCTCAACGTAAGCAAAGTGGTTCGTGGCAAATTAATGATATAACGGGTCGAATGTGTGTTTTAAAATAGAAAATATTGATGAAATTAAAACATAAAACTTCCTCCCTTGCCAAGAGCATTTAAATGTGGTATAATATAAGGATAGTAGTCTGAAAGGATAAGCCCATGAAATACGATTTAAATAATAATCCTCAATTTGTGGCAGAAGAAACACCATCTTCTCCGTTGACGCTTAAAACAAAAAAACGTCATATTAATCCACGTACAGAAAATCAAGGTAAATTTATTGAAGCCATGAACGCACATGAAATGGTTTTTGGTTTAGGACCTGCGGGTACAGGTAAAACCTTTTTGGCTGTAGCTAAAGCGGTTAGTTTGATGTTAGAGGGCAAAGTAGATAAAATCATTTTGACACGTCCAGCGGTAGAAGCAGGTGAAAACTTGGGTTTCTTGCCTGGGGATTTAAAAGAAAAAATTGATCCTTATTTGCGTCCGCTTTATGATGCATTGTATGATATGTTGCCACGTGAGATTGTGGATAAAAAAATGGAATTTGGTGAAATTGAGGTGGCGCCACTTGCTTACATGCGTGGTCGGACTTTAAGTCATGCAGCAGTTATCTTGGATGAAGCTCAAAATACAACACCAATGCAAATGAAGATGTTTTTAACTCGTTTGGGTGAAGGTTCGCGTATGATTATCAATGGTGACTTAACGCAAACAGACTTACCGCGGGGAACAACATCAGGATTGGTTGAGGCTGTTCGGATTTTGAAAAACGTACCCGAGATTGCATTTGTGTCTTTTACTGATAAAGATGTTGTGCGTCATGGACTTGTTTCTAAAATTGTTAAGGCATATGAAAAGGCTAATGCCGTGCAGGTGGAGATAGATAAATAATGCTGCAAATTGATATACAAGTATCCGATAAGCGGTATTATCTTAAAAAGGTGTTTTTAAAAACATTTTGTCGGCGCGTTATTGAAGCTGCTTGGGGGTATATGAAAGCTTATCGGCCGGCTGAGGTATCTCTTGTATTGACGAATGACGCCTTTATTACAGAATTGAATCGTGATTATCGTGGTAAAAATAATCCAACAAATGTGCTATCATTTGAAACTGCGATGAAGCCTGTTAAAGGTCAGCCATTTATTGCTGGTGATATTATAGTTGCTTATGAAACAGTTGCGCGTGAAGCAGCTGAACAAGGTAAAAGTTTTGAGGCACATTTAGCTCATTTGTTGGTGCATGGTACTCTTCATTTATTGGGCGAAGACCATTTAATGGATAAGCAAGCTGATAAAATGGAAGCTAAAGAAATTAAAATTATGAAACAATTGGGATACGAAAATCCGTATCAGGAGAAAGTATGAGTTTTATTCACAGATTAAAATCGTTAATTGTTAAACATCCAGAAGAAGAGCAGGTTTTAGAAACTATTGAAGGGATTATGGATGCACGTGAAGAACGTGGCGATACGTTGTTAGTCAATCAAGATGAATTATTGCTTTTGAAAAATTTATTCAGACTGCGTGATGTGCGTGCGAATCAAATTATGATTCCTCGTATAGATATTGCAGGTATTGCTTTAACAGCAACATTAGATGAGCTTAAGCGATTGGTTATTCGTGATAAATTTACACGTATGCCTGTATACGACAAAACATTGGATAATATTGTTGGTATTGTGCATGTAAAAGATTTATTATGTGCCATATTTGATGGTAAAGAATTAAATATTGCAGAAATTATGAATTCAGCTGTATTATTTGTGCCACCCGCTATTCGGGCTTTGGATTTGCTTAGAGAAATGCAAGCTAAACGTGCGCAAATGGCTGTAGTCATTGATGAATTTGGCGGAACGGATGGCTTAATTACGTTGGAAGATTTATTGGAAGAAATTGTTGGTGAAATTGAAGATGAACATGATGCCTTAGATGAGGCATTACGTTTGAAACAAATCAACAGTGATTTAATTGAGGCAGATGCGCGTGTTTATATTGATGATTTAGAGGATATGACAGGGCCATTTTTAACTCAAGTTGATAAAGAAGCTGAAATAGATACAGTTGGTGGTTTAGTTTTTCACCATGCAGGACGTTTGCCTCATCGGGGAGAAACAATTAAGCATCCATCTGGAATGAAATTTCAAGTTATTGATGTGGATGATAGACACATCAAAAAAGTACGTATTTCTCATTTTAAATCTATGCACTTAAAAGAGCTGGTTGTTGAAACAAAGCAGAAAAAGAAAAACAAATGCAAATAATTACATTCGGATGTCGATTGAATATTTTTGAATCTGCTGCAATGGAAAAATTAGCTGGCGATGTTTTATCGGATGTTATTTTATTTAATACTTGTGCTGTTACAGCTGAGGCAGAACGTCAATTAAGACAAGCTATTCGTCGTGCAAAACGCGAAAATCCAATGTCTAAAATTTATGTGACAGGATGTGCAGCTCAATTACATCCAGAAGTTTATGCGAAGATGCCAGAAGTTGATCGTGTTTTGGGTAATCGTGAAAAATTAT
Source organism: Alphaproteobacteria bacterium (assembly GCA_017559525.1). Taxonomy (GTDB): domain Bacteria; phylum Pseudomonadota; class Alphaproteobacteria; order CAAHEQ01; family UBA3637; genus UBA7488. The sequence goes on from JAFYRI010000009.1 coordinate 83,914, forward strand.
CTAAATCAGCATTGCTGGGTACGGATAAAATTATGTCGGTTCCATTTGAAAAAGATGAGCATATTGATGTTGATGTGCCAATTGTATCTGATTTCGATGGTAAAACAAAGGCTTTTTTGCAGATTCAACAAGGGTGTGACAATGCTTGTACCTTTTGTGTAGTATCCAAAATTCGTGGTAAAAACAAAGGATTAGAACCGGATACTATTGTTGCTCAAGCTAAAGAATTTGTGAAAAATGGGTATCAAGAATTAATTATAACGGGTGTTGATTTAATGGCATATCCATATGGCTTTTGTGATGTTATAAAACGATTGTTGCATGATGTAGATGGATTAAAAAGACTTCGTTTTGGCTCATTGGATCCAGCTAGACTAGATGATGATTTTATAGCATTAATGGCTTCTGATAATCGTTTGATGCCTTATTTGCATTTATCTGTTCAATCGGGGGATAACTTAATTTTAAAACGTATGGGGCGTCGTCATCGTCGTCAAGATGTAATTGAGTTTGCTCAAAAAATTCGTGCTGTTCGTCCAGATATGGTATTGGGGGCCGATTTTATCACAGGTTTTCCGACTGAAACAGAAACTCAATTTCAAAATACACTGGATTTAGTAGATGAAGCGGGAATTACGCATTTACATGTTTTCCCTTATTCTGAGCGAGATGGAACACCAGCAGCAAAAATGCCTCAATTACCAAAGGAAATCCGTAAAGATCGGGCTAGACGTTTACGCGAACATGGACATAAAAAGTTTTCATCATTATTGGATGAACAGGTTGGAAAGATATTGTCTGTTTTGGTTGAAAATCAAAGTGAAGGAACAAGTTCAAATTATTTAAAAGTACATTTTGAAAATCTAGTTCAAGTTGGAAATATTATTGATGTAGAGATTAGAGGAAGGAATGAGCATGGGTTGGTTGGATAATTTAAGAAATGGGATGAAAAAAACAGCTGCTGTTTTTAAATTAACAAAGGTTGATTGGGATTCTTTAGAAGAGTTAGAAGAGGCTCTATTACGTGCAGATACAGGTTATACAACGACAGATGAAATTGTTGAAAGCTTAAAGAAAAAACGCCCTCAAAATATGGATGAATTAAAGGCTTTAATGCGTGAAGAAATTATTGCGCGTTTAACCCCTGTAGCAAAACCATTGCAAATCGATACCACGAAAAAGCCTTATGTTATTTTGATGACGGGTGTTAATGGCGCTGGTAAAACAACAACGATTGGGAAACTGGGGCAATACTATAAATCATTAGGATTTAAAGTTTCTTTTGTTGCTGCAGATACATTTCGCGCTGGTGCAACAGAACAACTGCAAGAGTGGGGAAAGAAAATAGGGTGTCCTGTTTACAGTGCTCAAACGGGGGCTGATGCTGCTGGTTTAGTTTTTGATGCAATCAAACGTGCAACAGAGCAAAGAGATGATATTTTATTAGTGGATACAGCTGGGCGTTTACATAATAAAACAGATCTAATGAATGAGTTAGCTAAAATTGTTCGTGTTATGAAGAAAGTAGATGAATCAGCGCCACATTCTGCTGTTTTGGTATTAGATGCAACTGTTGGTCAAAATGCAATTGTTCAGGTGAAAGCTTTTAAAGAGTGTGCTTCATTGACGGGTTTGATTTTAACAAAGCTAGATGGTACAGCAAAAGGGGGAATATTATTGGCTTTAACAAAGGAATTTGGTTTGCCAATACACGCAATTGGTGTTGGTGAACGAGCCGAAGATTTGCATGATTTTACAGCAGAACAATATGTTATTTCACTTTTAGGAGACTAGAGGATAACTAAATGACTTCATTAAAATCATTGATTATAAAAGCGGTTAATATGCCAATCAAACAATTGTGTTTGTTGTTGTTCATTATGTTAACAGTTTTTATTAAATCTGTGGTAGTTTCCTTTTTAGATATTAGTATTGTAACCGATTATTTAACTGATTTTGGTGTTGTTCATTTGCCTTTTAGTTACATTTTTGGTTCATTTGTTTTAATGGCCGTTGGTTATTATTGTTTGCTGTTTGAACGTCGTCATGGTTATGGTAGTATTCCTGTTTGTATGGTTATATTGCTGATTTTTATAGGAATATCTGGTTGGATTCAAAGAGGCGATTTTTTTTGGATGAATTTTGCCTTTTGGTTTAATTTAGGACTCTTTGGATTGTTGGGGGCTGCTTTTTGGTCTGTTGCTAGTAGATTTGTTCCTTTGCAATTGGAATCTCGTAAGTTTATAGCTATTTTATGTACAGAGTTAATAGGCTTTGCTTTTGGAGGTAGTTTTATTTCTTTTCTACATTGGCAAACTTATGATGTTATAGTGGCCTCTTTAATTTTATTAACAGTATTTGTTGGTTTTTTAAAAATTTTAACATGTTTAGCGCCTGTTGAAAGTGAAACCTTTTTGCAAAAAACGGGTGGGGCTCAAGATAGTGCTGCATTTAAATTAATCTATTGTTTATTAGGATATTCATTCACATATATGTTGGCAAAAGGTGTTTTGTTTTATTCTTTTTATCAAACATTAACACAACGAGGTTCTTTATTAGTTGATTTAGCCAATACATGGACTTTATTTGGTGCAGTTGGTTTGGGTATGGTTTTGGTTTTATATCAAACGCGCTTTTTATATATGATTGTTCCAGGGATTATGATTTTTTCAGGATCTTTTTTATTAGCTGGAACGGCAGTTATTACGCATTCATATGATTTGATGCTTACTGCTATCATTGTATTTATGGCCAGTGGTTATTTTTATTTGATGCCTTTTTTAACCATGTTGTTAAGACCATTAGCAGTTGGGCGAACAAAACGTATAAAATGGTTAAGAATGATTTATATTGAACCGCTCGGTTTTATGTTTGCGGGTGTGTTTTTATATTTTTGTGAAAATGATACATGCTTAGGAGTGACGCTGCAAATAATTGGTTTGTTTTTGGCGTTTTTAACATTGGTTTTAGTTAAGTATTATTCTGATATTTTATTGGAATCTTTTAAGCGACGTCAGTGGCGAGGGGGGCCATTAATTTTATCTCAAAAAAATGTGCTAAATTATTTGTTGGATCTTTTGAAATCTGAAAATGCGAATGAAGTTATTTACAGTATGCGAATTTTGGGTATTTCTAAACATCCTGCTTTTGAAAAGAATTTAGTAAAGTTATTGAGACATCCTAATGATACTGTACGATTATTTTCTTTAAATCGTATTGAATTATATCAAATGGGATTGTTTTATAAAAGTATTGAAAATGTAATGAATAAGGATAAATCATCGACTGTTCGTCAATATGCTTTAAGCATGTTAATGCAATCAGATTATGAATATCAAGGAAAAAGACCCGAAAAATATATGCGCTATTTATCGGATAGAAATTTACGTGCCGGCGTTTTGATCGGGTTATTAAAAGCCGGTGGTGATTATGCATTAATGGCAATGGACACTCTTCAAAGATTAGCTTTTTCAAAGAAGAGTTTTGAAAATATTGAAGCATTGAAGATTATAGAGCATGTTCCACTATCTGGTTTAGTACGATTGGTTGAGCCTTTAATGAGACATTCTGATGAAGATGTTGTACATCAAGCTTTATTGACAGCAGGAGCTATGAAGCATCCTCAGTTATTAGGTGCTGTTTTTGAAGCTTTGGATGATGTGAATTTACAAGAGACAGCGCTGTTATCATTAGAAATGTATGGAAAAAAAGCATTCCCACCGCTTGAAAAAATGTTACATAGTTCTCAAGTATCAATGAGGCGTAAAAAGATATTGGTTTTATTTTTGGATAGATTGTCTAGCGGGGAGGGAAAACAAATTTTGCTTAGAGCAATGTCTGCAGACAATCAAAAATTGCGTAAAAATGTGATGTATGCCTTAATAAATTCGGGTATCGTTTGGATACATAAAAGTAAAAAAGCATGGTTAACTAAGGCTTTACAAAAAGATTTAAAACGTATTCATTTTGAATTAGATTTTATTCAAAATTATACACAGGCTCCTACTCATGAAACTGAAGAAGCGTTGTTGTTTTTACGCAGAGCATTGGAAGAAGATATTAATAATACGCGAGAGTTAATTTTATTGCAATTACAATTGTTAAAACCACATCCGTTGTTTGCTAAGGCTATAGCTATTTTGTTAAGTGATAAAAAACAACAATATGAAACGGCATTGGGAGTTATTCAAGATTTTCTGCCCTATCGTTTGTATAAGCAAATTAAACCAATAGCTTTATTGTCATTAGATAGTAAGATGATGGTTGAAGAACGTATTATATCCGAAAAAATACTGTCAACAAAAATAGGTGAATTGTTGTTAACACCTCCGTTCGAATTACCATCATGGATTAAAGCGACTGGATTGTATTGTCTTCGTCGATTGGGATGTAATGAGGGTAAAATGGCTGTTGTTGCAGCATTAGAGGATAAAAATCCAATTGTATTAGAGGCCGCAATTTGGGCGTTGGTTCGTTTAGAAAAAGATGAAGCCTTTTTGCATGATCTTTTATTGCGTGTGCCAACTAGTCGTTTAGCAGGTCAATCGTTGGAGCAGATTTTGGAAAGTTAGGAGTAAAGTATGGCTATTACATTTGAAAAAGTTTTGGTGTTAAAAAATATTTCAATTTTTGAGGATGCATCTGAAATGGCTTTGGCTGATTTAGTTTCTGCTTGTGAAGAAAAAACGTATAAAGCAGGTGAAGTTATTGTAGATAATAAAACATCAAATCGGTATTTGTATATTATTTTGTCTGGGTCGGTTAGAGTTATGGATGGAGAAACAGTTGTGCATGAATTAAGTGCGCGCCAGTTTTTTGGGGAAACAACCGTATTTAGCCCTGCTATTTTGCCATTTGAAAGTATTGCTCATGAAAAAACAACTGTTTTACGTATCGGGGGAAATCAGTTGTATCAAATGATGTCTTTACATCCAACACTTGGGAAAGGTTTTATTGGAGAACTGTCTAGACGGTTGCGTCAAGAACAAATGAAAAATATTTAAAAAACAGATTGATTTTTTTTAAAAGACGTTTTATAGTATTAATTAGATTTTTTAAAAGGAGTAAAAAATGGTAAAAAAAATAAGAAAAGAAACAAATGTAACAGAAACTTCTGTTCAAATATCTAACAAGAAAACGTCAGTTGTTCGTATTTCGATAGCCAGCGTTTTATTTGTTGTTACAGCTTTTATTTGGTATCAAGTTGGTGTTGTTTTGTTCGGATTTACAGGTATTAAAGCTCCTGTTATGAAGGCAATTAAAAAGACATATTCTGAAGAAACAGTGGTTGCCGAAATTAATGGTCATTTAATCAAGTTAAAAGATGTTCGTGCTTTTGTTCAAGATGTGCCACAATTATCCGAATTGCCATTTGAAATGATTTACCCGCAAGTTTTGGATAATATGATTAATACACGTGTATTGGTTAGTGGAGCCGAAGCAACAGGTGTTAGTAAAGAAGCTGATGTAAGAAAAGCATTGAAGATGGCTAGAGAACAAATTTTATCTCAAGCTTATTTAACAAAGCAATTAGAAAAAGAAATGACTCCTGAGGTGTTGCAAGCTTTATATTTAGAAGAAATGAAAAATTATGAACCACAAGAAGAAATTAAAGCTCGTCATATTTTAGTTGATTCTCAAAAAGAAGCTGAAAATATTTTGTTCCAATTAAAAGCCGGTGCAAATTTTGCAACTTTGGCAAATGAAAAATCTACAGATAAAAATGCAAATGGCGGTGATTTGGGGGATTACTTCACTGCTAATATGATGATTCCAGAATTCAGTCGTCCTGTATTTGCATTGAAAAAAGGTGAATTATCTGCTCCAATTAAAACACCATATGGATGGCATATTGTATTAGTTGAAGATAAACGTTTGGCTGAAGCTCCTGCATTTGAAGTAATGCAAGATGCATTGAAACAATTATATGCAGAACGCAATATGAAAAATGTATTGCAAGCTGAACGTGATAAAGCAAATGTAAAAGTATATCAACCAAATTTATAATTGCTTGAATGCGTTAAATATATCCTCTGTCTTTTATCGGACAGAGGATTTTTTTTGATGCATTAAAAATCTGTTGCAATTTTGTGATAAATAATATAAATACTCATAGTATGAGCATGAAACAAAATAACCCCATATTTACTTATAACGTTTCTATTTTAAAGAAGCTATTGAAGTTGTACGCACACAGACACACGCCGTTAGTTTTTGACAGGTCAAAATCTGCAATTGCGGAAATGGGGCGGAGTATGGTTGAAATCATTGGCATGTTGGCGGTGGCCGGCGTATTGTCCATTGGTGGAGTCATGGGATATCGATATGCGATTGATAAAAGCAAAGCCAATAGATTAATGAAAGATGTAGAAACGGCTTATGTATCCGTTAATGCAATGGCTAACCGAGAGGCTGGAGTTTTGACAAAGGTTGATTTTGAACCATCCAGTGGGTATTCGATGTGGACGGAATTAATTGGTGATGAAGAGTTTCGAACTGATATCATTTTGGCTAAAAATGTACCTGAAACTGTTTGCAATATGATTTTGGAAATGACCGAAAATACTCAATGGGTGATTTCTTCAATTGAAACTGATACGAATTATTTATACCCGTTAAAAGAATGCGCTAAAGAAAATGCACTAGTTTTTTCATTGGATGACGTGTCCAATTTTGTATACGTTTGCGAAAAAGATTGTCCCGCTAACATGATGTGCAACGTGAATGATGAATGTGTCTGTGAAGCCGGCTTTAATACAGATGAAAATGGTAACTGTATTGCAAAAGAATGTAATTTGACGCAAGGTCCTGAAGCCCAAACAGAACGTTTTTGTTGCGAAAGTTTAGGGGGATATTGGAATTATGATACAGACCCCGAGATGTGCGGTTGTCCTGAGGGATATTTCTTTAATGGGAAAGAATGTGCTGTTGATAATTGGTGTAGCTATACATTAAGTGTGCCGGAAATTGTCCAAGCCTATGAATCCGATTGTGCTTATGATTTTACGATTCCAGAAATTGTCCAAGCCTATGAATCCGATTGTACATATGACTATACGATTACAGAGACAGATGGTGTAATTACAACAACCATGACTCCGGGGGATAAGAAATGTGTAAGTGGTTATTGTATCTTGAATTGGTCTAATAACTCTTGTTCATCTTCTGTCAGTACATATGCCACGGGTACGACAACAACGTTGTATGGTCGATGTGCTCCATTTGATGAATATTATAATGTTTGTCAGAATAAACCGAATGCTGAAGTAACAATGACACCAGTAGCAGGTAAAACGTGCAAAAATGGTTATTGTATTTTGAATTGGAGTAATGAAACTTGTTCATCAAATGTTGGTACATATGGGGTTAACACAATAACTCGTATTTATGGTCGTTGCGCGCCATTTGATGAATACTATAACGTTTGTCAAAATAAAATAGGTGGAGAAGTATTAATGACTCCGAAAAGAGGATGTTATGAGGAAAATACTTATTGTTCTATTTTATGGGGCAGTAATATGTGTCAAGGTGTCGGAACATATGGGGCAAATACGACACAAGAATTATTTGGTGTATGCTTAAAATATGATGGTATTGGTGATATGGCTTGTCCATTTAAGACGAAGTAAATCGTTTTTATAATAGATAAAATAAACGAAAATGTATTTTAAATGTGAAGGGAAAAATAATGAAGAAAATATTGATTTTGACATGTGGGATTTTAATGGTTTCTTTTGTTGCAAATGCATGTGAAGGGGTTGTTGTTAAGGGTAACTCTGGAGCGTCTTATTGTCTTAGTAAACATCAAATGAATTGGTATAGTGCTTATGCTTGGTGTAAAGATCAAGGAAAGGATTTGGTTGAATTGAAAAATGTGTGTGGCGTTGCAGTTCAAGGTTCAAGTTGTCCTGAATTTAAGTTATCTGATGCAGAGAAAAGCAATATTGAGGCAGCTGGCGCTAAGGCACAGAGTGCTTGGACACAAACTTCTTCTTCTCCTTCGGCCGTTTATTACATATATCTTGGTAATTCTAATATTCATGGATGGGGTGATAATAATCATTCTGGGCGAAATAATGTGAATGCACGTGCACTTTGCCAATAATTGTTTCTATTCCCACGCCTGTAAATCTGTGCCATTTTTTCTCAGCCAGATTTCGGCATCGGCTCGTCGTACACCAAGTGTGCCGACAACCGCCCAAAATTTATCGCTGTGATTCATTTCTTTGAGATGAGAAACTTCATGCGCAATAATATAATCCAATACATAATCGGGGGCCATTGCCAATTTCCAACAAAAATTCAAATGCTTTGTGGATGAACAACTACCCCAACGGGTCGAGGTATCTTTAAGTGTGATTCGCGTTGGTTTTTCACCTAATTGAGCCGCCATTTGGATGGCTTTTGTTTGAATATATGGGTATGCCAAACGTATGATGAAATCTCGGACACGGCGATGGAGATGTTCTGTCTCCCCTGATACAAATAATTGTCCGTTTTGAATTTTACAAGCTCCTCTTTGATTTGGTGTATGACAAATGGTAACGTATTGACCTAAAACAGGAATTTTTATGCCGTTTTTGAAGTGTTTGGTTGGTTTTATTTTATCTAATTGTTCGTTTATCCATTCAATGTTATCGGTAACAAATTTTATGCCAGTACTTTTTAATGTCCATTTTGGCATACTCAAATGGACGGTGCCAGTTTTGTCAACTCTAAGGCGCAAGTTTTTTGCTCGAGCTGATTTTGTTATTTTTAGTATAAAATTATCAAAAATTTCATTTTTCATTGGACAAATTGTTTTTTTAAGGCTATCTTACTGTTAAAATAATTATAAATGAAAGGGAATTAAAATGCAAGGGTTTCTAAATATACTACGTGCTTTGTTGCGTTTGACATGGAGATTAGCTATTGTTTATGTCGTTTTTTTAATTTTAGCTTGGATGTTGTTGGGAATTCATCCGCGTGAGGGGGCTAGAACAACTTACAGCCGTATTGCATCAATTGGTCATTGGATTACTGGTTTTGCTGGAGATGTAAAGGATGCTGGATCTGGAATCGCAAAAATGGGAGCGCGTCATTTGAAAGATGCTCAAGATCGCTATCATGGTATTGATCCATACGAAAAGGTTAATGAACAGCTAAATCAAGATATGCATCCATAACATAATGAACAATAAGAAATAAACCTCCTTTATGGAGGTTTATTTTGTGTGTTATTTGTTAAAAAATACTTGCGAAATAGGGCGTTTTATGGTAAAAACAAACATATTTTTTTGATTAAAGGGATGATAATAAAATGTCTGATAAAAAAACAAATGAAAAATTGATAAAACCTTTGATGATTGAGGTGGAAAGTGCTGTATCTCTGACCGATGAACAATTTTCGGGATTGCATGAACATTTAGTTGATGTGTTGGGGACGCAAAACTTTATGGTGCAGTTAAAGGTTAATCCCGATTTGATAGGGGGATTGTCTTTGCGTGTAAATTCGTTGTTGATTGATGCTTCAGTTAAGGGGAGATTGAGTGCTTTTCAAAAAGAGGTTGAAAATGAATTTAGTGGTGATATGACACCCCAAAAGTTAACAGATTTTTTTATGCAAAAAATTGAAACATTTGATGATAAGCCGGTTGTTAAAGAGGTTGGTCAAGTTCAATCGGTCTCTGATGGGGTGGCAAAGGTAAGTGGACTTAAGGACATTGCTTCAGGTGAACGAGTGGTGTTTGAAGGTCATCAGCATGGTCTTGTATTAAATCTTAATCCAGATTCGGTGGATGTCGTTATTTTTGATGATGCGGAAAATATTCGTGAAGGTCAAAAGGTGTTTCGTACCAATGAAATGAATTCTGTGCCAGTTGGTATGGAATTGTTGGGGCGTGTGATTAATCCACTTGGTGAACCGATTGATGATCGTGAAAAATTGGATGGTTTGCCGAAAAAGCCAGTAAATGCACCGGCGCCTGGGATTGTGGATCGATATAAAGTATGTCGTCCAATTCAAACAGGGATTAAGGGGATTGATGCCTTGGTTCCAATTGGTCGTGGGCAACGCGAACTTATTATTGGAGATCGTCAAACAGGTAAAACGGCTATTATTTTGGATACGATTTTATCTCAAAAAGCCATTAATGATGCAACGGAAAATCCTAAAGAAAAATTGTTCTGTATTTACGTTGCGATTGGTCAAAAACAATCCACTGTGCGTGATATTATGCGTGTGTTGCAAGAAAAAGGCGCGATGGAATATACAACGATCGTTTGTGCAACGGCGGCCGACAGTGCATCATTACAATATTTAGCGCCGTATGCAGGTTGTACGATTGGGGAATATTTCCGTGATAATGGTATGAATGCGATTGTATTCTATGATGATTTGTCAAAGCATGCGGTGGCTTATCGTGAAATGTCCTTGTTGTTGAAACGTCCAGCTGGTCGTGAAGCATATCCAGGGGATGTGTTCTATTTGCATTCTCGTTTATTGGAACGAGCTGCTCAGTTGAATGAAGAAAAAGGCGGAGGGTCTTTGACGGCATTACCTGTGGTTGAAACGCAAGAAGGCGACGTGTCGGCTTATATTCCAACGAACGTGATTTCTATTACAGATGGTCAGATTTTCTTGGAAAGTTCTTTATTCCACCAAGGTGTAAAACCTGCTATTAACGTTGGTTTATCTGTTTCACGTGTGGGATCATCTGCTCAAACAAAAGCGATGAAAAAGGTGGCGGGTACATTGAAGCTTGATTTAGCTCAATATCGTGAGGTCTTGTCCTTCTCACAATTTGCATCTGATTTGGATCCGGCAACACAAGCGTTGCTTAACCGTGGTGCTAGATTAACGGAAATGATGAAACAAAAACAATATATGCCGCTGACAATGGCTCAAGAAGTTGTCTCTATTTTTGCCGGTGTAAATGGATATTTGGATCGTGTGGAAATTAAAGATATTGCCGATTATGAAGCAAAACTGCAAGAAAAAATCAAAATTGAAGGGGCTGATATCATTGGCGATATTGAAAAAACAAAAGACTTATCTGAAGATACAAAAGAACGGTTGCATGCTTTTGTTAAAAAAATCACTGATGATTTTGTCGGAGTTAAACCAGAGGAAGAATAATGAGTTCTTTAAAGAAAATTTCCGATCGGATTAAGACGATTTCCTCAACACACCAAGTGACGGCCTCGATGAAGGTTGTAGCTGTGTCTCGCCTTAAAAAATTGCATGAAAACTTTTTGCAAACGGGTGCTTATACATTGGAAATTCGCCGAATGATTCGCCGTTTAATCCGTTCTATTTCCTATCGGCAAGAGGCCTTGACCGAAAAGGGTAGTTCCGAAATCATTCCAATTCCTGCCTTGTTAAAGGGAAATGGTAAAGATGAACGCTATGTGATTGTGGCCATTACATCTGATGACGGTTTAAGTGGTTCTTCCAATATGCAAGTTGTGCAAAAAACAGAAGAGGTTATGCGTTATTTAGAAGAGCAAGGCAAAAAAATTACACTGATGTGTTTCGGAACACGTGGCGGTGATATTTTACGCCGTTCTTATCCGAATATGCGTATTCAAGTGGCTCGACGTAAAATGCATACGAATGCTGGGCCTTATTTAGATGCCGAACGGATGGCGATGACATTAATTAATGCCTTTGATAAAGATCAATTTGATGTGTGTTTGTTTGTGTATAATGAATTTAAATCGGTGGTGTCTCAAAAACCGACAATTGAACAAGTTATTCCGAATAAGCTCTTTTCCGAAAATAATCCATGGCAATTTTTAATTGATACAAATGATGCCGATTATATTAGTCGGGACGCTATGGGACAAAAGAAAATTAATTTGCATAAATCTGAATTCTTGACGGCTTTTGGTGGTGTGGGGATGTTGTCTCCGCTTGGTGCAATTGACAGAGATGAAATTTTATTGCCGCCGACCAGAACGCCTGATAAGTATGATTACGATCCATCGGATTTGGAAATTTTAGAACGTGTTTTGCCGCAATATATGGTGTCTTATATGTGCCGTGTGTTATTGGAAACAGAAGTGGCCGATAATGCTGCTAGATTAATGGCCATGGATAATGCAACACGCAATGCCGGTGAAATGCTTAAAGGATTACAAAAACAATATCGCAGAACCAGACAAAGTAAAATCACAACAGATTTGATTGAAATTGTATCTGGTGCGATGAGTGAACAGTCTTAAAAAAATATAGGTGTAAAGATGACAAAAACAAAAGAAAATAAAACACAAGCCCAAGGTGAAATCATTAAAATCACCGGTTCAGTTGTTGATGTGGTATTTGATGAAAGATCTATGCCTCGCATTTTTGATGCATTGGAAACAACCAATAACGGTAAACGTTTGGTGTTAGAGGTTGAACAGCTTTTGGCCGGTAATGTGGTGCGTTGTTTATCTATGGCCGATACAGATGGTTTGACTCGTGGTCAAAAAGTTATCAATACAGGTAAACCTATTTCTGTACCGGTTGGAACGGCAACACTTGGTCGTATTATGAATGTGACAGGTGAACCACAAGATAATCGTGGTCCTATTGAAACGGATTTGTGTGAAAGTATTCACCGTAATCCTCCATCCTTTATGGAACAAGCGCCAAATACAGAAATTTTGGCAACGGGTATTAAGGTTATTGACTTGTTATGCCCTTATCCAAAAGGTGGTAAAATCGGTTTGTTCGGTGGCGCCGGTGTGGGTAAAACCGTTATCATTATGGAATTGATTAACAATATTGCCAAAATGCATGGTGGTTTCTCAGTTTTTACTGGGGTGGGTGAACGTTCTCGTGAAGGAAACGACCTTTATACCGAAATGGTTGAATCCGGCGTTATTGATTTAAAAGGTGATAAATCTAAGGCCGCATTAGTTTATGGACAAATGAATGAAGCCCCAGGGGCTCGTGCTCGTGTGGCATTAACTGGTTTGACGGTGGCTGAATATTTTCGTGATAATATGGCGCAAGATGTGTTGTTATTTATTGATAACATTTTCCGTTTTACGCAAGCTGGTTCAGAGGTTTCCTCTTTACTTGGACGTATGCCATCTGCCGTGGGTTATCAACCAACATTAGCTACGGACTTAGGGGCCTTGCAAGAACGTATTACATCAACGAAAAAAGGCTCAATTACTTCGGTGCAAGCCGTGTATGTGCCGGCCGATGACTTAACTGACCCAGCTCCAGCAACAACATTCTCACACTTAGATGCCACAACGGTGTTATCTCGTTCTATTGCTGAACAAGGGTTATATCCGGCCGTTGATCCGCTTGAATCCACATCTCGTATTTTATCTCCGGCCATTGTGGGTGAACGCCATTATAAAGTGGCCTCTGAAGTTGTTCGTATTTTGCAAGTTTATAAATCCTTACAAGATATTATCGCTATTTTGGGTATGGACGAATTGTCTGCCGAAGATAAGAAAACGGTGGCCAGAGCTCGTAAATTGCAACGTTTCTTAACACAACCGTTTGCAGTGGGTGAAGTCTTTACTGGTAAAAAAGGTGTGACAGTTGATTTACCAGATACGATTGCCGGTTGTGAAGGTATCATCAACGGTGATTATGATGATTTACCGGAGCAAGCGTTCTTTATGGTTGGTAAAATTGAAGAAGCCGTTCAAAAAGGTAATGAATTAAAGGCATTGGAAGGAAAAATTAAAAATGCTTGATAGTGGAGATACGGCATCTGTTTCTTTAGGGGAGCCGGAAAAAGAACCAACAAATGGCAAAGTTAAAGTACGTTTAATTTGCCCCTTATACGAAGTTGTTGAAATGGAAGCCGACAGCGTATTGTTGCCAGGATCCGAAGGTGATATTTTAATTCTTCCGGAACGGGCGCCAATATTTGTTTACCTCAGAGCCGGTCGTATGATTGTTTATAATGATGGTCAAAAACCCATTTCTTATTTCGTATCTGCTGGGGTGTGTGAAGTACGTCGTAATTTATGTCCGGTTTTGGCTTGGGGTGTGCGTGAAGATAAGGTTAAACCCGAAAATATATTGGCTCAGTTAGCCGAATCAGAAGCTGCACTTGGGGCATTAAAATCAGATATGGCTAAACGTGAAGTTATCAGTCGTATTGACTTTTTTAAAACAATTTTGGATTTATTGAATTATCCGATTGAAGATAAAAATGCTTTTTTAAAAAATCCGAAAAAACCATCTTTTAATCCGTATCAGTTAAAGGAAACGAAATAAACAGAAGCATAAAGATTATGCTTTAAATCAAAGGTTATTATATCAAAAAATTCTTAAAATTTTTCGGGATAAAAGCCATCTTTTTTTAAGTACAGATGGTATTTTTTACCTTCTGTTTCTATTATTAAATTCGTATCTGTTTTTTCAATAATTTTAACTTTGGTATTTGTTTTATAAAAGTATCCGTTTTGATTATCCGATAAAATCAATTGATGCTTTGTATTATTTATATAAACATGGATACTGATTTGTTTTAAAAATAATTTTGTAAAATATTGATAATAGTTTCTATTTTTATCAATTGTATCTGTTCCAGCATAATGATGAATGGCGACATTTTCATTCCCTCCAAAATCGATCATGGCAATGTTAGTTGGTAATAATGAAAGAGTTTTTGATGTGTATCTCAAACCATTCAGCGGGGGCGTGAAATGTGTATTGTATAAGGTTGTTAAATGTGTCGGAACACCTAATCTACTAGGCCCTATTTTTTGATAATATTGAATTACTTTTTTGATAAATGGAAGACCTTTTGCGGCGGCAATAAAAGAACCGGATAATTGTTTTTTTTCTTCATATGTCATAACCAACTGAGTGTGTCGAAATAAATGTGATGGATCTTGTGTTAATTCATGATCTGTATCTAAATATAATCCACCATATTTATATAGAGCATTAAAGCGGCACCAATCAGAAGCAAAAGACCATAAACCTTTTTTATAGGCCCATTTTACATAGTGATTGGCATCAATATCACAATTTTTTTCATCCCATCTCATAATTTGATAATCAGGGGCATTTTTTTTCCATGTTTTAATTATTTTATGAACCGAATCAGGTAAGGGGTGTTTTCCAAGCCATACATAGTGAATGATTTTTGGAATAGGGGAGTAGGTATAATACTTATATGTAAAACCGACTGAAAAAAATAGAATGAAAATAAATACCGATAATTTTTTCATGCTATTTTTTGGGGGCTTGTTGATTTTGTTTTTTGATATTTTCATTGATTTCGGACAAGATGGGTAACAACATGTTAACTACATTTCGTGCTATACGTTCTTCGGCTGATTTAGTTTTATAGGTCTTTATGAATTTAAAAATGACATAGATGCCAAGTAATATAAACAAGACATACATAATCGCGCGCATTAATGAAGTTGTTATGTCGGAGGCAAAAGAAAGAGTTGCAGCTTTGGTTGATGCAGTCATGTGATTAATTTGGGCCGATACATATGAGGTGACACCAATGGGGAAAGACATTGCTCGTTCTGCAATTTGAACACGATTATTTGTAGCAATGGCTATTTTTTCGGCAGATGCTACATTAAAATAATGACTCACCCAATTTGGCATTTGTTTATTTATATACCAACTGCCACTACAGACAAGTCCCAATAACGGTAGATAGATGAGCGCTGTCCAAAGTAACCGTTTGACTTTATCTTTTATGGTATCTGTTTTGGGCGAAAAAACGGATTGAAGGTGAGTCATTTTTATCCTTTATACTTGTTTAGCATTCCCGACATTTAGTGCCAAAATATTCATCAATTTTTTAAATTGTGATAGAATATTATCGTCTTTCTGAGTTGGTGTCAAGGCTGTTATTGCACTGGCACCAGAAACAATAGATGAAATAACAATCCATAATTCATTTAAGTTATTAATGATAAAATTTAACATAATTTTCTCCTTTCGTTATTTTAAAATTAAATTCATCAAAGCAACACAAATTGCTGTAACAGCAGTGGCTGCCATAATATTTAAGATATTGCGAATAGGGGCTAACTCTTGACGAGAAATAAAATCTTTTCCTATTTTGTCATATAAAATACGACAATTACCCTTCAATTGAACAGTTCCCATAAAATTAATTAACTCAGTGTGAACATCTACAATTTGTTTTTTTGTACTACATACTTCTTTTTTAATATCTGTTAATTGTTTTTGTAGAGTATCGACCTGAGCCATTAATTTACCAATTTCTAATGTATATTGGGTCATTTTAATTCCTTTATATATTGTCATAAAATAATAGATTGCTGATTTGAGTGCATGGAATACCAGCATAAGCCCATTGAGGATGTATGTTTATATCATGATAATGGGTTGCTCCATTTGTATTATCCGATAATAATCCTTTGATTGCTCGTACAGAAATCCGGTGGCAAATTTGATAAATAGGATCTGTTTTTATTAATGTATTCCAATTTAGATTGATTGGATTATTCCAACATTGAAATTGTGCGGGTTTTAAACAGACCTCTTTTATAGTTTTTCCCCACCACTCATTAATACCGTTTTGTGCTAAACGAACTCGATTTAAAACAACATTAGCTATGCCTTCCATAACACTGATATTTGCTGTTTGGGTTTCACCATAAATGGTTAATGCCAATGTATGAATATTTTGATCCATTTAAAATCTCCATTCTTTTTGTGCGTTAAAATATCTATATGTTTTTGATGGTAATCGTATAGATTCACTCAGTAAACACCCTGCAACAGCATCCAGTGAATCATCTTTGCTTCGTCCAGCGGGGGACCATTCTTTCATTTGCTCTAAAAAGGGTGTTTGTTTAATGCGAGTATGTGCCTTTAATGATCTATTCATTAAGATAGCGTCAAAGGCCGATAAGATACGCGAGGATTTATTTTGATGTGATGTTTTTTCTAAAACTGCACACGGAATGTGTTTTTGGGCTAGCTCCTTTTTTAATATAGCTGGTAAAAATTTACCAATGCCATTTGTTTCCAAATTAATACATGGAATAAAATTACGCTTGATAAAATCGGCAACACATTTACATTGGTAGGTTGCGGCATCTTCATGTGATGGTACTTGTAAGTATGTAATATCATGCAAATAATATAAGCCATTTTCATCTGTAAAAACGCAAGCCACAACACTGTCATCTCCTTTATCTTTTGCTCCGAATGCGGGATCCCACCAACATGAAACAGAAATTAAACGATTTTTCCCAATTGACAATTGTGCTGTTTCATTAGCTTCTTTATAAAATAATTCATCATTATAGAATGATATCAAATCGGAATTTAATCTACTGTCATTAATTTGAACGGCTTCTAACATCATTTGACTTAAAAATTTATTTTGACCGCTATGTTTGCGAATAGAATCAATTTTATTATTCGAAAAGCGTTCAGGCCAATTAGATTGCCCATTTTTATTCAAAATAGGGATTCTTAATTGATGCCATCCGTTTAAAAAACCATCATCGTTTGTATTATAAATAGTATCCGCTGTATGAGGTGTACCAATATATACCATCATTCCTCCTGGTGTTAGAATGTAGTCTAATTCAGATAATTTTGCTCTTAAATCTTTTCTTTTACTTGAGTTATCACATGTTTTAGGAACTTCTACATCATCGCAAATGATTAAATCAGCTCGAGATCCCGTAATATTTGCTTGTAATCCTCTAGCAAGGACGGATGGATCTCTTAAATCAGCTGTTCGGGTTATTGTAAATCTATCGGAAGCCCATTCTTCTTTTCTGGTTGGTTTTAAATTTTTTGTCATAGGATGTTTTTCAATAATACGCTTAATATTGCGTACCATTTTTTTTGCTAATTCATGGTCAGCAGATAAGATTAAAATGCGTGTGTTAGGATTTTGCCACAATATATAGGAGCAAAACAAACCGATAATGGTTGATTTTCCAGAGTTTCTAAATGCCATTAATAAAGCATTTTTATCCGATTGAGCTGTATAAATATCCCATAAAAAAGCACACATTTTTTTGTGATGTTTGGGTACATTTAATCCTTGTATTTGCATCCAGATCCATACAAATTCAATCAAAGTTAACATTTAAATCCTCCAATTCTGCAGATGCTTTTTTTGCTTTTTTTAACCATTCAGATAAATCAGTATCTATAGGTGTTGTATCGTTTCCTTGAGTTAATTTAACCAATAAAGAAATATGCCCTAAAACGGCTTTACATGCCGAATGATAGGCGTTGAATTCTTTTGCATCAGACCAATTTTCTTTGGCCAGAAATGTTTCATAACTGGCCAAAGCCTTATTCAGATAAGGGCGCAATACCTCTTTGAGCATGTTTTCTTCACAGCTCATTTGAGGCCTCCTTTATTTTATTATCATACGTCCTAAACCATTGGCGGAATCTCCAATATTTTTTAAATATCCTGATTTTGTTTCATTAGAGTGTTGAGTTAAGGACAATAAATTGCGAGTTCGTGTTTCATCAATACCATTCTGTAGGGCTTCCAATGAAATATTTGCTTTGTTTATTAAATATTTGTCTTCTATGTCATGTTCTTTTTGCATATTGTCTAATATAGCTTGACCAGAACCAATTTGACTCAATCCTTCTGCACCTAATTTTGCTTTATATGCAGATTGTTGTTGGGCAAGTAAGCTTCTATTTTTACGTTGTTCTTCTTGTAATGTTAATCCAATTTGTTGTTTTTCTAATTCATATTCTTTTTCTGCGGCAACTGTTGCTGCATTAATTTGTTTTTTTTGAGCATCTGCTGCTTTTTTTGAATAAAATACGGATGCCGCTGTTGTCGCAACGGCTGTGATGGCTGCAACTTCCATTATTAACCTCCTATTTTTAAATCTTGAGTTACGCTAACAATTTTAAATGGTTTGGGTAAACTACCAATAATACGCCACGGGGGAGTTGTCGGGGAACGATTCCATCTCAATGATCGAATAACTATATCGGTTGTTTGTTTTTTTATTGAACTATTTAATGTATATGTGTTTAATGCATAAGGCATTTCTTGACGAATGCCAGATCCCGTATCGATTTCTAATGTATTTGTATCGATTAATCTGAAGATAGCTTTTACTAAACGATAACAAGATACAGGAGCGGCAGTATTGCTTGCACTAATAGCTGGTGGTAACGGTGAAATAATGTGTGTATATCCTATTCCCATTTCAATCGAATGGGCTGTTATGGGAAGTGAAATTGTATTTGTATGAGGTATTTCATCAGGTAACACAATATCATCTGCCATTATTTTAGTTGTTTGTCCAATTAAATGTTCTGGTACATTAAATGTATTTGAGGGTATTTCACTTGTTTGAATGATACTACAATCTGTATTTAATGTATTATCAAAACATTCTAAATAATAAGAATTGTTTCTAAGTACAATTGTATATGCTTTTGTTCCCACCATGCAGATAGATAAAAAAGTACCATTTGTTATAAGTTCGGTCCAACTTTGAATATCTTCTGAACGAAATGAACATAATACGCCAATATGACCATTTTGCATTACAATATACGTTTGTCGATTGTGTTTATCATAGGTGCTATCTATAGGCTTATCAATCAGGTGAGATGCTAATAATGACAAGTCTGTAGCTTGATATGCTTGTTCAATATCTGAAAATAAAAACTCTCGAATTTCATACCCGTTTGCAGCAGCAAATATTGTAGCTCCATCAACGCCTAAAGGAGGGATATATCTATCAGATCTTGAACCAACTTGTGTTTGACGATTCAACTGAATATTAGATGGGGTTAAAGGATTTCCCGATACCATCCATTCAGATGATGTGGTAAAGATTTGTAAATGACGCCCACTATACAATGCACAAATAGCATTTAATCCATCAGACATAATAGTAAATTCTATCGCATGAGAATCATACCCATCCCCTAATTCAAAATTGGTGATATCAGCACTTTGACTAAACCATAATGTATTGGGTAATTTTCGACTGCCACCAAAGACCAATCGGGATTGATAAAAAGCAGTGCAAATTGGCCATCCATATGTATCATTAAATGCTGGTTCATAAAAAGAACGTGTAGGTTCTAAAGCTGATTTGTCATCAGCCTCTGTAACCAATTTTTTCTTGATATCAGCTTGAGCTTCTGTAGAGCTTGAAATAGATGTAATTTGTGCATATCCTTCTGCAATTTTTATTTGTTTTCCAATATGTCGTTCTTCAAAAAAGTTCGCAGAAGTAGTTAATGTGACTTTTCCACTAACTGCTGAACTTTTGATTGTGATATCTTCGTTGCAAAATTTATGATATGGTTCCAAAATACACCCATTTTCAGTCATAAATGTAAAATTATTTAATGCCCAGCCATCGGATGTTTTTTCCAATTTTTTAGGTTGGATATCAGGATGTGTTAATAATAATTTATTTTCATATTGGCACCACCGTATATTATTTAAATGTTCGTTTGTATAAGGTGTTTCAATACTGATAATCAATGTATCGTGATGATAAATTAAAAGACTTTTATGTTGTAAAATCACCAAATAAGATTCTGTTGTGCTGTATTCTAAACAAATGAGTTTTCCTGTACCATTTAGAGTATTAATATATCTTAATCCTGGTCTTCTTTTAATGCCTCCAGTTGGTTCGATAAAAACATTTTTTAGTTCCATCGCTCCGTTTGCATATGCTCTTAAATCTACACGTCCTAATAAATTATGAGATAATTCACCAGCGGTAAAATTTGTTTTTGCGGTAAAAATATTTGTCATAAACGTACCTCAATAAGGGAAAAATCTTGAAAGGCTGTTGGAATAGATTGTTGAGAATCGATGTTTTTAGCCATAGAAAAATCTTTATCAGCCATTTTCCTTAAATGTTCAGTTCTATTCGTACTTTCAGTTAAGGGTAAGCAAAATTCAGTTGCTAAAAATGAAATCACTAGTTGCGAAAAAAATGGTGGAAAATCTGTTTCGTTTGGTTTAAACACATATGTTAGTAAAACAGTTTCACTATCTGTATGTAATTGATTTCCTTGAATGCGATAATCTAATCCTTTTCCAATGCCGATAGGGCCAGCTGAAATAGCTCTCAAAAAATCATTAGGTAGTGCATAGGCATATTTATAATCACCATTTGGATTTTTTTGTAATCGTGCCAGTTCTTTTTGAGTTGTTGCAAATCGCCATGGATAAGCAGATAATAGGCCATCAACTGTGGATGTGTATAATTGTTCTGCAACACTAGCTTCAGCACTTTTTTCATTGAATGAAGCTATACTTTTTGTACCAATTTTAGTCAAGGCTCTGGAACATAAATCAATAGATGAAAAGGGCATAGTATTCTCCTAAAAAACAATTAAAGTGAAAACTGGACGGGATTGCCCGTCCAGCTGAAAACAATAGAGGTTAAAATGATTTATTCTGTGATAGCAGATACATCTATTTTGATGACTCCTTTATCATCAATTAAACAAGCTCCTTGACTCATCATATTGTTTACAAAATGTGCCGCATAATCACCATGCCATGTGATGTCTGTTTTGATATCTTGACCAGATGCATGACCAATCGCAGATTTATGATAAATAAAACAACTATGTCCATTGCCCGATTTTGGTAATCCCGTATGCATAATCCATACAATACCCATCCATTTTCGAGTTTCGCTACCTGTTAAAAATGGATATGCTTCTCCAACATAATTAGCATTAGAAAATTCTTCAATACTCATGAGTTGATTCCATGCATCTGGAGAGAGTAAACCATATCTTTCACCATCATCTGGCACATCGTTTTTATTCAAAATGGTAAAGGCTTGCATGATACGTTCTTTTGTAAGAGCTCCTTCTCCAATTGATTGTGTTGCTCCGCTTAATGCATTGATAATTAATTCATCTGTTTTTCGACCAAGTGCATAGGCGCCAGCTTGAGCCAATACCTTTCTTTCATCATGACCTAATTTTAATTCATCTAAAGAATCGACCCATTGGCCAGAATAGTAATCTGTTAACATACATTCAACAGGTACATGTGTGATATCATTTGAAGTAATTTGTGCATTACGTGTTTTTGTATTTGCTGTAGCTGTTCCAATAACTTGGAATGTTGTGCTAGCGCCTTTAATACCAGATTTTGAACGGACTGTTGATTGTAATTTTGACCCTTGTTGTTGATAGGCATTATGCACTTCAGCTTCAAAATGTTTGATAAAAGAGTTATCGATTGTTGTTGTCATAAAATATTCCTTTCATTTGTTTAACATAAAAAAAGGTTTATTTATGGTTGTAAGGAAAAACTCCTTGCCGTGATAAACCAAGGGGAGTTGGGGGCTTAAAAAATTAAGTTATCCTTAAAAATTATTTATATAGGCGTTTAAAGCCATCTTCTACACGTTTTAAAAAAACGGGATCTTGTTCTTTCCAATATTTTGGATTGCGCATTAAAGCACGTAAAGATTCATTTGATATAGTTTCTTGTGTTTGTGAAGATTGAGGTAAAATACTTGGCTCTGTTTGTTCATTCATCATTTTGTAAATAGTCATAATGCCATCTTTGCTAGTGGATAGAGCATTAAAAATATCTGGTTTTAAATTTTTTTCACCCCAAGCAGAAATTTGACGAGCAACTGTATTAAATCCTTCTGCGCCACCGAATTCTCGTTCTAGTTCAGCCATTTCTTTATCGGCACGATAATCTGCTGATAAATTTTCTAATAGAGGAATAATTTTGTCTGCTGCTAAATCATACACAGCTTGTAATTGTTCATTGGTAAAACCAAGATTGAATAATTTCTTATTCATTTCTTCGTCTATAACCAATTTTGGATTTTTCATAACGATTTTATACTCTTCTGGACTACTTGGCATATTTCCTTGAGTTTTCATTGGCAATAATGTTTGACGACTACTAAGTTTTTTTTCTAGTGCCAAATATGATTTTAGTAATTCATCTACTTTGATTTCACCTGTTGTTGAATTTTTAAATTTATTTGGTACTTTTAATGTATCTGTTGTTTGTTCGTTTTGATTTTCTTTTTGTTCAACCATATTTTTCTCCTTATGTTTGTGGTTCTTTTTTCCCCTGGCAAATCAAAGTTTCTATTTGATGAACCAAGAAACGCTCTCCTTCTAAAAAGCGTAATTCATTATCTGATGCAGATGCGGGTAATACGCGTTCTTTTGTTAGATGCTTCAGATAAGATAAGACCTCTTTTCCATCATGCGATGTAAATAATCGGGCAAATTGATGTATTGGAGGAATCATGATTTTGTCCCGATATAATTTGATAAATCAATAATATTGTTTGATGAGTTATCATCGTTTTTATAAGATATTTGTAATATATCTGATGGCACGTTTAATTTGTCTCCTAGCCATTTTACAAACAATGGGATATTGATATTTTGTAATGCAATATCTCCCATTTTTGTAATTGTATTAAACCAAGTCAGTGCGTTTTCTGCATCAATTTGAGCTTGTTCATTTGCTCGAGTGGATTTGTAAGCAACTTTTAACAAGTGATTGTCTACATAAATATCGGGTATTTCTCCACGACGCCGTAATAATGCTGCGGCTCGATCAACTAGAGGCATTAATAATTCCGTTTGTAAACGCCCGTATGTTG
The DNA here is from genome assembly GCA_017559525.1 of Alphaproteobacteria bacterium. Classification (GTDB taxonomy): domain Bacteria; phylum Pseudomonadota; class Alphaproteobacteria; order CAAHEQ01; family UBA3637; genus UBA7488. Next base: position 107,488 of record JAFYRI010000009.1, read on the forward strand.
CACCCAAAATACGCATCATCTGAGCAGACCGTTCTCGGACTTCGGTGGCAGTCATACGTTCTTGGTCCAATTGTCCCAATTTATCTCCTAGTAAAGCATGACGAATATGTGAACGTAAATCTTCAATTACTAATTGTGATACGTCAAATTTACCGGGGGCTTCTAAAGGGGTTAATCCTTTTGAACCAACGGCTTTAGGAATAATCGCACCAGGGGTTAGTTTAATGTTAGCGGGATTAAGCACTCCATCATCTTCAGCTAACCAAATACCAGTTACAGCAATAGATGCGTTTTTTAAAATAAGTTCTACGACCTTATTAGCTGTTTTAATATCGGGTAAGGCCTTCATAACAGGTGATCGTCCATAAACTTCCCCTGGTGCTTTGACCCAGCGAAAGGAAATAAAAGGTGATGTTGAAAAGACACTTTCCTTTAATAAGGAGTTAACACCTTTTAGGGAATCGTGCTGGTTGTCTGGTTCCAGAAAAACACTGTATGTATATCCACCACCGATACGCGGTAAGACCGATTCTATAATAGATATTTTTGCTTCATCTTCAGTTAATGCGCGTACAGCTTTATCGTTTAGTTCAAAATTTGGAAAACGATTTTTTAATGTTAAATAATCCATTTGTGATTTACGGAAGGTGCAATCTAAACGACCCGATGGTCCTTCATCTAAACAAATTTCAGATAAAGGAACACATAAGAAGCGAAAAGCAGAAGTATATCCAAGTGGAGCTTCTTCAAACAATAAACAAGCAGTTCCAGTTGTAATTAAATCCAAATAACATTGGTGTATTTCTAATGCAAAATTAGAACGATCAAAGTGTGCTTGAATGGTATCAGAAATTTTCTCTAATGTTGGGCTGATAGAAGAGGCATCTTCTTGAGATAAGTCTGTTCCTGCTGTTAATTTAAACCATTTCCCCCAAGGTGGTGTCATTTCAGATAGCATTAAAGCAGCTAATTGATCTACACAATCTGGTGCAGTGCCATCAAATAATTGATTGATTTTTGACGAACTCTGAGCAAATGCGCTTTCACGTTGAGGAAGGGCAAATTCATAGCATTCTTCCCAAGTACTATCCCACGCTGAGCGTTTATTTAATGCTTTTTTATATTTGGCGTAAATGTGTTGTACGTCAGACATTATTTTCTCCTGTAAATAAGTGATAGGTTAATATTTAGCCCCAACCAACAAAAACACCCTTGAGTCATAGCCCAAGGGTGAAAAATGGATACACTGGTGGTTGTTAACTGAACTCAATATAGCACATTTTTATTCCGTTGTCAAGGATTATTTTCCTTTTTTCTTTGATAAAAATTTAAAAAGCTGATAAGGCGTTAAAATAAAACGTTTTTTTATTCCTAAAAATCTTTTGACTGTTTCAACACATGTAAAGGGCATTAAAACAGCGCGTGAGACATTTGGAATAACTGGAGTTGTTCGAATTAATTGATAGCCTTGATTGGTTAATGCCTTTTTAATATCCACATTTTTCAACACAATAATGTCCGTAAAATGAGATAGAGTATCAATTAAAATCCATTCATATCCATTTCCAAGAATAATAAAACAATGATAAAAATTTTTTTTTAAAAAATGCATCCACCAAAATCTGGGTTCTCCACCAAATCCAACATAGGCAAAAGGGTATCTGTATCCACATAATGATTCGTTTTTCATGCAACAATTCCTTTTTGTTTTAATATGTTGTTTAAAAAATCTAATGCTTCATCCCATAATTTACATATGCGTGGGCTATCACCTAAATTAGGGTGAGGAGGGATTTGTTGCATGCCATATTTAGATAAAATTTTGGCATGTTCTTGCGAAATAATGCCACTTTTAAGTAATCGTTTAACCGCAATAATAATATCTGACGATTCGCATGGTCTGATGATAGATTTGTGTCCCCCTCTACTACGTGTACAACCAAGTGATTCGCATAGACAACACCAAAACCATGCTTCTTCTGAGTTATCAAAAGGTGTTGTTTTTGGATCGTAATGTGTGATTGGATTATAATGTTTCATATCAATTTCCTCCCTTTTTTATGATAAGAACAAAATGAGAACAAAATATCTAATAGTTCAAAAGTATGGTCTTGTCAAGTGGCTAAATAAGATAATTTTCCTATTGACAAGGAATAAAAATAATGTTATCTTATATTATCATAATGTTAGGAGGCCTTGATGCAATTAAGTTATTCTGAAATTTGGGCGGGTATTGAAAATTTGGCGGCCCAAAATGGTTTGTCGTTATCCGCTATGGCGACAAAGGCCGGATTGGATCCGACCAGTTTTAATAAATCTAAACGAGTCGGACCGGATGGACGTAAACGCTGGCCATCAACGGAGAGTATGAACAAGTTATTGCAAGCCATGAATGTGACTATTTTTGAATTTGTGGAATTAGCTGGCGAATCACCAGTGCCTCCCCACAATCAAACAATACCCTTGTTAGGATTGGCAAAAGCCGGTCGGGAAGGGTACTTTGATTCTGATGGTTATCCACTTAGTGTTGATGAGTGGGATGGCATAGAATTTCCGTTGGTTTTGGATAAAAATGTGTATGCGTTAGAGGTTTCCGGTGACAGTATGGAACCAACGTATCGTGACGGTGATAAATTAATCGTCTCTCCCGAAGCCGAAGTACGTCGTGGTGACCGAGTCGTTGTAAAACTGATGACGGGTGAAGTGATGGTCAAGGAACTTATCCGCGAATCTGCTAGACAAGTGGAGTTAAAATCACTAAATCCTGCGTATAAAGACATTATCGTGCCAGCCTTAGACGTTTTATGGATGAAACGTGTCTTGTGGGTTAGTCAGTAGGGACTTTATTTGCAAGCAGGAAATTCATGCATGTTTATTTTTGTTTTTAGTGAAGAATATATCGCTAGATAATTGAATAACTTTTTTATTCATAATAAAAATCCTTTTTTTCAAAAAAAGAGGGGGGATGCTTTTGGGATAACAAAAAAAGCCGCCGTAAAGGCGGGCAGCTTTTTGATAAATCCGGTATTAACCTTGACGAGCCTTTAATTTTGGCTTTTTCTTGTTAATAACGTACACGCGACCTTTTCTGCGTACGATTTTGCAGTCTTTATCACGAGCTTTAGCGGATTTTAAAGAACAACGAACTTTCATTTTATGACCCTTTCTACTTTAAACTGAGGCGATGATACATGATTTTATTTCACTTGTCAAGTATTATTTTCTTCTTTTTATGCAAAAAACAATGATAATTAATGACAATAATAAAATAGGATAAGGTCCCGTTTTTGCATAAACGGTAGCGGGTAAGGCTTTTGGTAGAGGTCCATCGACAACGCCCGTTTCCCCTAAATCTAAAGAGGCAACAATACGTCCATACCCATCGATAATTGCTGAAATGCCATTATTGGCGGCTCGCACCATAGGCAATCCTTCTTCAATCGCGCGTAATCTGGCCATATCAAAATGTTGATATGGGCCAGCTGATAATCCATACCATGCATCGTTGGAAACGTTAATCATCCATGATGGGCGTTTATCGCGACGTATAACTTGACTGGAAAAAATGGCTTCATAACACACCAAAGGACTGGCAGGAGGAGCTTTGGGAATATACATTGTTTTTAATCCGTTGCCCTTTTGCAAATCTCCACCAATAGGAACTATTTTATCTAATGGAATAATGTCCCTAAAAGGTATATATTCACCAAATGGAACTAAATGAGATTTATCGTAGTATCCTTTAATATCGGCTAAATCATCTAATACAAAAATGCTATTGGCTAGTTGACGTCTTTGTGGGTTAGCTCCTCTTAATCCACCAGTGATTAAAGTTCCACCTTGCCTGACGGCACCCATCATACGTAATCGTTCGCTTTCGTCTTGGTCAATTAAAAAGTGAACAGCCGCTTCTGGCCAAATAACATGTGTGATTTTTTCATTGTTTTCACGAGATAAACGCAATATTTTTGAATAATTTTCATCCGCGGCATTAGGGTCCCATTTTAATGTTTGGGCAATGTTTGGTTGAACAAGGCGTAAACTAATTCCCCAAACTTTATCATCTGTAGCGTCATATAAACGCCATGCGCCAAATAATGTAATAACAATGATTGAGCATCCTGCAATTAGTATCGGTTTCCATTTTGGTAAAAAAGCACCGCTGCTGCATACCAAAATAGTGATAAAAGATAATCCGTAAATACCAATTATACTGGTCGTCTGTAAAATAGGTAGAATATTTCCCCAACATGAGCCGATTAAATTCCATGGAAAGCCAGTAAAAATCCAACTGCGAATCCATTCAAAAACAACGAACCAAGCCGCAAAAGCTAAAAATCTACGCCACCCCGTTACATATAAAGATGCAAGTAAAGTTGGTAGTGCATAAAAAATGCTAAATAATAATCCCATACCAAGTAAGCAAAATGGTATAGCCCAAGCAACTGAACCATTGTCAATCATTAGGGCATTTCCAAGCCACGCCATGGAGGTGGTTCCGAAACCAAATCCAAATGCAGCGGCATATAATCCAGCACGCCAACATTTAGTAGCGTGATTTATTTGATGAAACAGTACAGATAGCCCTACGCATAAAAAAGGCACAATATAATAAGGTGCCATAGCAAAGGCTGATAATATACCTAAAGCACATAGCATGGCGATTTTTTGCTTTTCCGTTTTGAATGCAATCAGATGGATATATTTTTTCATGAAGTTTCCTTTCGGTCGGTACTTTACCACAAATAATGGGTGAATTCAACCTTGCAAGAATAAAAAAAATCGGGTATTATACGTTTATTGATTGATGTTTAAAAAAGGAGAATTCCTCATGAAAAAAATATTATCTGCATTGTTGATGTTTACGGCATTTAGTGCCAGTGCCGAATATGTGATTAATGATGGTGAACGTGTTCGTTTAGGGGTAGGGGGCTATGTACGCTCTTTTACCGGTCAAATGGAACATTTTCAATATAATAATGCGATGAAGTCAGAAGGGTATATTAAACCTTATTTTGATGTAAATGATGATATTACTTTGACGGGTAAAATTGCTGGACGTTGGATTTTGGATGACAGATTTCCGGATCAAAATAAATTTAAAATGTATGATGTCTATGGGACTATTAAATCCAAAACATTTGGTACATTGGATTTTGGGGATTTAAGAAATGTTGCTTACTTAATGCATCAAGGTCCGGTGGATGTTGGGTTGTTTGATATTGATGATTCTGATATTTCATATTTTTATGAACGTCCCAGTGGATTTTTTGCACCAACATTAAGTTATTTGTATACAGATGGTCGTGATTTAAAGGTGAATTATATGACGCCTTCTTTCGGTGGCTTTAAATGGGGTATCACTGCCGTTCAATCTGATGATAATAAACCCGATACAATCGCAAATAACAGTGTTAAAATTGATCATGGTAAAGGTGTGATTACTTCGGTACAATATAAACAAGATTTTGAATGGGTAAATGTGGGGGCTTCGGCTGGTTTTGCGTATTACCATAATGATAAATATTTCTTTAAAAATAAAGAAGATAATGGTAATCACAATGAATATAGTTTGGGGTTACGTTTAGAAAAAAATGATTTTTCTGTGGGAGCCTCTTATCGTCAAATGATGTTTCAAAAGAATTTAGGTATCGATGATACACATACTTGGGTGATTGGTACAGCCTATGACGGTGAAAAATATGGTATCAGTTTGAATTACTTGCATTCAGATGGTGATTTTAATGAGAAAAATACCTATACACACTTAATGTTGTCAGGTCGTTATACCATTAACAAATATTTAAAAGCAACTTTATCAACGGGTCGTTTAACGTGGGATAAGGAAACGTCTGCAAAAACTGATAGCTGGTTCGGTCTTGCTGGATTAGAATTTGAAATTTAATTAGATAGTCTTTTTTTCTTATTTAGATTGACTGTATAAAAAATCCCCTCTCGGGAGAGAGGGGGGAGGCGTCAGCCTTAATAATTTTCAGCACGGATTTGGAAGTATGATTTTGGATGGTCGCATACTGGGCAAATTTTAAGGTCTTTCTTGCCAATAACGATATGACAACAGTTGGCACATTGCAAAATTGTGTCGCCTTCACGAGAAAATGCGATGACTTCTTTGATATCTGATTAAATTGTTCGTTATAAGGGATTTCTATATCAAATAACTGATGACATTCATCACAATGAAAGTGATAATGTTTGTGTATTTGATAATCAAAATGGTTAGCTCCATTTGGTACGCGAATGCGTAAAAAATACCAGATTCTTCAAAGTGGCTAATGTGGCAAGATATTTAAGAAATTAAATAAATGCACAATCTATTATCCAATAATTAATTAATAAAAAACTCTCTAAACAGAGAGTTTTTTATTTGTTGTACATAACTAACTTAATTCCAGAAAAGATCTGCATTTTCATCACACCACGCATCGCACGGATTTGTGGTTGTTTCTGTTGTTTCTGTTGTTTGCTCTGGAGATGTTGTTTCTATCGTTGTCGATATCGTTGTTGTTTCTGTCGTTGTCGTCATCTCTGTTGACGTTGAGCTTGGTGTCGTTGTTATCGTTATAGGAGAAGTTGTGTGCGTTGAGGTAATCGTTGTATCTGTCATTGTCGACATCATCGTTGTATCTGTCGTTGTCAACATCGTTGTTGTATCTGTTGTTGTTGACATCGGAGAAGTTGTGTGCATTGAGGTAGTCGTTGTATCTGTCATTGTTGACATCGTCGTTGTATCTGTCGTTGTCGACATCGGAGATGTTGTATGCGTTGAGGTAGTCGTTGTATCTGTCGTTGTCGACATCGGAGTAGTTGTGTGCGTTGAGGTAGTCGTTGTATCTGTCGTTGTTGACATCGGAGATGTTGTATGCGTTGAGGTAGTCGTTGTATCTGTCGTTGTTGACATCGGAGATGTTGTATGCGTTGAGGTAGTCGTTGTATCTGTCGTTGTCGACATAGGAGTAGTTGTGTGCGTTGAGGTAGTCGTTGTATCTGTCGTTGTTGACATCGGAGATGTTGTATGCGTTGAGGTAGTCGTTGTATCTGTCGTTGTCGACATCGGAGTAGTTGTGTGCGTTGAGGTAGTCGTTGTATCTGTCGTTGTCGACATCGGAGAAGTTGTGTGCGTTGAGGTAGTCGTCGTATGCGTTGTCGTCATCGGAGTTGTTGTTGCTGTTTCCATAACTGTACCTGGGATCATCGTATATGTTACCGCTGCTTTTCGTGTTGTTGTTACCATAGACCTAGCTTTTCCCTGTTCATTATTTTCTACTATGTCTTCAACAAACCTTGAAGGACAATTACTTGCACTAGCTGAATTTGTACCAGATCTGGTATATAACTTACATCCAGTGGATGTAAAAACAACACATTGCGAATAAGAACAGTTTTTAACTCCTGATGAGCTTGAACTAGATGATATTGCTGGATTGTATTCACATTCTACATAATCTCTACAATATTTAGCCGCCATTAAAGGATGAGATAAAAACATCACACTCAAAAATGTACCTATCACTTTTAATGTCACTGTATGTGCACAATATTGGTTCGCATTCGCTTTCAATTTATTCATATGTATTTTCCTTCTAAAAAATGAATAACTATCCTTATATAAGTATTACTATCTATTCTTAACGCCTTTTGCAATAATTATAACATTCATGATTTACCCGAGGATCTAAAGTCGTCGTTTCCGGCGTTGTCGTTTCTGGCGTTGTCGTTTCTGATCCTTGTGGAGATGTTGTCTCACTACCTTCAGGAGATGTTGTTTCACTACCTTCAGGAGATGTTGTCTCACTACCTTCAGGAGATGTTGTCTCACTACCTTCAGGAGACGTTGTCTCACTACCTTCAGGAGACGTTGTCTCTGTGCCATATGGTGTTATTGTTTCTGGAGTACTTGTTTCAAGAGGCAACGTAGTCATCCCCACGCATGCAGGATGGTCGTCTCCAGGTTGACAACAAATTTGACCATCCGACCCCAAATCAACAACATTTGATTCTGAACAACAAACGGGCACACCATCTGCATTAGGACAAGCTAAATCACAACATTGCCCCTGTTTAGACGGATAGTTTTTATAGCAGTTTCCTGGCTGAGGGTTCTCCTCATCAAACGGATTACCAACACCACTACATCCATTAGGAGCATTGGATGAGTTATCACAACAAGTATGAGCCATTGGATACGCATTTCCACAATTATCTATATAAAGTGGATTTGCTTCACAAGTTCCACAATCATACCAAGCATTTCCTGTTGTACAACACCCACCATTACGCATTGGTACACCACCATCAGGACAAGGGAGTTCTGGAACACATTCCAAGACTTCTTTGGGTTTAGAAGATATAGCACCACCATTAGTGCCGGAGATAGGATTATCACTACTGTCACGGCTAAATTGTTTTAAGATATCTACTCCATCTGTTTTCGTATCAATTTCAACAAGTTCGCTACCCAAACAAACTTGGGTATATGGATCATAAAAATCTTCGCCATAGTATCCCGGGAAACAAGATGGACATTTTTGTTGCCACTTTGTATTAGGTATATTCATTGGTTCATCATCGCAATAAGAAACTAGAGCGCAACGTTCTAAAATTTCCAAAGCACAATACGGATACTTTCCTTCTTTTTCCCCCGTCATAGGAATTTCTCTATCTCGACTAGGAGAAGTATTATCTGTATCCAATAAATTGGTTGTTGGATCTTGCATTAATTCAGCACTTGTACATGCCCATTCAATACATTTTGTTCCCCAAATGCATATTTTTTGTGTTGTGCCAGAAGCTAAGGATATAGTTGTACATTGGTAAGCAACCGCCTCGTCTTGAGCGCAATACAGTTTTTGACCACTAGGGCAAACGTGTGTTGTTTCCGGTTCTGTCATTACAATATCTGTTTTTATAACATCAGATGTAACATTTGTTGAAACGATATCTGACATTAATATAGTATTGGATGTATAAAGAACTTCGGTATTTTCAACACAACACCCCATAATACACATTTCACCATGAAAACAATCGTCATCTATTCTACAGCGGTTTATTTCGGGACAAGCAGGAGAGGTCGTTTCGGCTTCTGGTTGTATTGCGTTGTTTTCCCATGAATCATCAATATAGAAAATCATTGTATTGATAGTTTCATTTTGGCAGACATCTGAGGCGTTGGTATCTTTTTTTTCATATGAAACATTATTAACATCAATGTCAAACAAGCCGATATTGTTATCAAATGTCATTTGACATACACGTTTTACAACATTGTCAACTTGAATACCGACAGTTGTTTTGCCATCTTCATTCGTTGTTGGTGTACTAGGTGCCAATCCAATCGGATAGCCAATTAAGCTTCTGTTTTTAAATTTAGTTAAATTTATATCTCTTTTACGACGATCTAGTTGGTTTTTAATATCCACAGCCCGTTGCAATAACTCACGACTTAATGTATTGGAACGATATTTATCTATTGCCCAACTGTATCCGTTTAAAGCACCCATAGATAAAATACCAATCAAAATTAATATACCGAGCATTTCTGTTATACTGCGACCAGATTGGTTCATTTTTGTTTTTTGAAATGAGTTATTTAACCAACTGAATTCCATCCTATTTCCCTTTCTTTTGGGTTGTTGTGAAAAAAACAATAGTTTATTAGCGTATCAAGTCTCAAAAACATGATTTTTTTATAATATGCCATATATTTTTTTTTAAATCAACCATAAATCAGAGAATAATTTTGTTTTTTTACATAAAAAATCCCCTCTCGGGAGAGAGGGGGGTGGGTTTTACCGTCAGCCTTAATAATTTTCGGCACGGATTTGGAAGTATGATTTTGGATGGTCGCATACTGGGCAAATTTCAGGGGCTTTCTTGCCAATAACGATATGACCACAGTTGCCACATTGCCAAATTGTATCGCCTTCACGAGAAAATACGATGCCTTCTTTGATATTAGCAACTAATCTGCGATATCTTTCCTCGTGTTCTTTTTCGATTTTGCCAACCATTTCAAAGAGCTTAGCGATTTTTGTGAAGCCTTCTTCACGAGCTGTTTTGGCAAAACCATCATACATATCTGTCCATTCATAGTTTTCACCAGCAGCGGCATCTTCTAAGTTGGTGATTGTATCTGGGATGCCACCATCATGTAATAATTTAAACCAAATTTTTGCATGTTCTTTTTCGTTGTTGGCAGTTTCTTCAAACAAGTTAGCGATTTGAACATAGCCATCTTTTTTTGCTTTGGAGGCATAATATGTATATTTGTTTCTGGCTTGAGATTCACCAGCGAATGCTGCCCAGAGGTTAGCTTCAGTTTTAGATCCTTTTAATGGTTTGTCTGTCATTTTTTCTTTCCTTTGTTGTTAGAGGGGTGGCACTTATCGCAAATGCCATTGAAAGTCAGTGAATGGTTGTTAATTATAAAACCATCGACTGGGTTAATCTTATTAAAATGTTCGTTATAAGGAATTTCTATATCAAATAACTGGTGACATTCATCACAATGAAAGTGATAATGTTTATGTATTTGATAATCAAAATGGTCAGCTCCATTTGGTACACGAATGCGTAAAATATGACCGTCATCAGCTAATTTTGCTAAATTGCGATAAACGGTGGCTTTACTGATAGATGGATGAGATTTTGATACATAAGCATACACATCATCGGCGCAAGGATGATTGAGGTAATGTATTGCCTCGGTAATCAATGTCCTTTGAAATGTATTGCGTTTCATAAAAACTCCTTATTGATAATAATTATCATTTAGGATGATATCTTATTATTAAAAATACGTCAAGTACTTTTTTTGTTTTTTTGAAAAAAAATATTATATTATTAAAATATCAAGAAAATTTTAAATTTTTGTTGCATTTTTTTGTGAAAATAAATATAATTTGCACTTAAAAAAAAGGTGTGATTATGATTAAAGATATGAGATCGGGTAGTCCGATAAAATTAATTTTGTGGTTTTCTTTGCCGGTATTGTTGGGGAATTTATTTCAACAACTGTATTTAATGAGCGACTTATTACTGGTGGGACGCTTTTTGGGAATGCATTCGTTGGCTGCTGTCGGAACAATTATGCCTTTTTATGGTGTCTTGATTATGATGAGTTTTGGTTTTACCAGTGGTCTAAGTATTATTGTTGCGCAGCGTTTAGGAGCAGAAGATTATAAAGGAATTGCTCGTTCATTTGCTGCTGGTATTATTTTGTCTTTTTTATTTTGTTTGTTTTTAATGATGGTTTTGCCATTTGTTCCGTTGATGCTGGATTTAATGAATGTGCCAGTTGAAATTTTTTCCGATGCTGTTATTTTTATTAACACATTGTTGTATGGTTGTGTTGCAATGGTGTTTTATAACTATTTGGCAAACGTTTTACGTGCTTTGGGGGATAGTAAAACGCCGCTTTATTTTTTGATTTTTTCTTGCGTCTTCAATGTGTTGTTGAATGTGTGGTTTATTGTCGGTATGGGAATGGGTGTGCGCGGTTCGGCTTTGGGTAGTGTGATTTCTCAAATTACATCTGTTATTTTATGTTCGGGATTGATTTATTGGAAGTTTCCTATTTTGAAATTAACTAAACAAGATTTTTGTATTGCTTGGGATTGGTTGTATGCTCATTTGAGATTGGCTATCCCAATGACGGTTCAATTTTCGGTTATTGGTTTGGGTGGTGTTATCATTCAAAGTGTTTGTAATACATTTGGAACTTCTGCGATTGCGGCTATGGCAGCGAGTATTCGGATTGAACAGTTTATTGCTTTGCCTTTGTTTAGTGTTGGTGCAGCAATTGTAACCTTTTCAGCACAAAACTATGGTGCTAAAAAAATTAATCGTATTCGTCAAGGTGTTTTTCAAACCTCTGTTTTTTCTTTGGTTCTCAGCTTTATTTTGCCGGTAGTTGTTTATATTTGGGGGGGAGAAATGGTTCAATTGTTTTTAGAGGAGGCTAATCAAGAAGTGATAGATTTGGCTCATAAATATTTAAAAATTACAACGATATTTTATTGTTTTTTGGGACAAATTTTTATTTTTCGTCAAACCTTACAAGGAATGGGTCACTCTATATTGCCAATGTTTTCTGGCTTTGTTGAGTTGTTTATGCGTGGTTTTACAGGCGTTGTTTTGGCATCGTCATATGGCTATTTAGGATTGTGTTTTGCTAGCCCAGCCGCGTGGGTAGGAGGGTGTGTTATCTTAATTGGTGGATATGTATATGTTTTGCGTCACCAACATTATCACAAAACAAAAAAAGAATGTTTAACGTGGTGGCCTAAAAGTTTACTTGTGCGTAAATAATCTTTAATCTATTCGTTGGTTAACTCGTTGAAATTGATGCGAAAATTCACGCCATTTTTTGAGAGGCATTTGTGTGATTGTGCGTTGTTCGTTATTAAACAATTGAGCGCTCATTTGAACTTCGGATCTGCATCCTGTTTGATTTGTGGCAACATATTCGGCTGTTTTGCGATAGCCGTCTGTATCAATAAAGTAAATCATACCATTTGGTATTTCGGCAGTTGCAATTAAATGACCAGTTTTATCACCCTCGTTAAACCATAAAATATCTTTATCTTTGAATTGGTTGTTAATATAAAACGCAGCACTGCTAATAATAGAAAAACACATTAATTTATGTAAAATATTGTCCATTTGAATTCCTTTATATATTAATCATGAACGCGTTCAAATAAGATTGAATGTGAACGCCATCCGGCAAGAGGCATTTGAAAAGATGTTTTGTCTGTGTGATTTAAAATTTTAGCCTTTAATTGGATGTCTGATGTTTCACCAATTTCGGTTGTTAAAACATATTCGGCCGTTTTTAAATTTTTATCTGTATCAATAAAATAGTATGTTTTATCGTTTTCTGTTGTTGATTTGATTAATGTTCCGATGGTGCCTCTATTTTTTAACGAAAGACTTTCACGTTTGTCGCAACATTGAATTGTGATGCCGACAAGAGCACCTAAAAAAGCCAATGTACATAGACATCCAGTTGATTTTGAATCCATAATATTCTCCTTAGTTTTTGTTTGGCGCATTATAGTAAAAAAAACTGTTTATTGTCAAGTTTTTTTATAAAAAATATCTTGCAATTTGATTGGATGGTGTGTATAATGTTTCTTAATTGGGGTGTGTAGCTCAGTTGGTAGAGCAGCTGACTCTTAATCAGCGGGCCCAGAGTTCGAGTCTCTGCACACCCACCATTTATAAAAAGAGGATGTTTCTATCCTCTTTTTTTTGTGCCTTGATGAGGCCTCAAAAGCCCAGTGTTTGCGGGGTTTGTGAGATTCGGTATTTCATTTATGATGTGAGCACATAAACCACCGCCAAGAGATTTTTTATTAAAATCACGAAAAATAGATACTTTTGGATTGACCTCGTCCAAAACAAAAAACGCCTATTTTAGGTGCTTTTCTTACCACCCAACCTCGCACCCTATATCCATCACCAGACTACAGTTGCGAACCACAGGCCACTTGGGGTAATGACATCTTGTATCAAAAATCTGATAGTTTGAATTTTACGTTGTTTTATTTGGTATACTTCTTTAAATTATTTTAAGCAATTAATCTCATTTTGAAGGTTTTCCAAAAATTGACCTGCATGAGCGCCATCCATTTGAGTATGATGAAATTGAAAAAATATAGGAAGATAGTATCTAAATAGTTTTTTACGATATTTTCCCCAAATGATAAACGGATTATTGAAAATCCCGCTATTCATTCCGACAGCTCCATCAATCTCTGTGTTAATAATGGCAGATGTGCCTATAACCATACTATTTTCTGATAAATCTCTATCTTGGCAAGTTTCAGCAACTTCTTTTGTAGATTTCAAATATTCTTGATTAAATGCATCCAGATTATCTGCATATAATATATCGCAAGAACTAACTTCATTTTCTTTATTTTTAACAATAGTGTTAATAGCAATAGTATCATATTGCATAAGCTGATTGCCAACAGGAAGTATATAAAATTCCTTTATACTAACAGCTGCTTTACCGATACAATAATCTAATAACATATTAAATTTTAGCTTTTTCTTCTTTGAAGTTTTAACAAGATTGGAAACATTCAATGTCTTGAAGAATGTTACCATCGGATTTGGGGCTTTCATCCAAAGTTCAAAAGCTTTTGCTCGACTTGTTTCTTTATAATTAACTTCTCTTGCCATTGTTTTTGCTTCTTCCATATTAAGTTAATGCTCAATTTATAATCTTAACAGCATTAATTTTATATTATTTTGCGGTAGTTTATCCGAAAGTTTTATAAATTACAAGGTTCTAGCACTATTTTTTCTTAAATCTACTGGACTTCCTCTTTTTTCCAAGCATTCATTGTCTTGAAACGAAAGGAGTTCATTATGGAAACAGTTAAAGTTTATATGGTGCGAAAGTCTTCGGATTTTGAGGAAGTAAAAACCTTATGCAAAAAATATGCGCATGAAGCCGAAGAAGTCTTAATTGAAGAAACAATCAATCTTCCTCTGGTTTGGTATAACGCACTTTGACAACGTCCACTGGATAATTACATTTTCTTATCTGGCAAAGGCGGTTATGATGATACAGGTCACCGCAAAGTAGTTGCTATAAAATGTCCTAACAGGCCAACGCTTTATGTAGATCCATCCGGTTCAAGCTATTGCCGATACATGGGAGTGGGAAATGAAGACTTATGATGAGATAATGCCTAACCGCAAAATCAGTATATCGATGTTTTAATGTTTATAAAATTAAGTAATATTAAAAAATCTATTTTAATCTATTGATATTATATTTTAATTGTGAAATACTAATTATATAGAATATGAGGTTAGAAATGAATAAAATCGAAAATTATTATAATTTAGACTTTTTGAAAATTATTTTTACAATCATTATTCTTTTATACCATTTTATCCGGAAAATGGGGTTTTGGTGTGAAGGTGCTTATGCTATTGATTTATTTTTTATTATTTCTGGTTTTTTATGTATTGTAACGTTTAATAAAACTCTGACTGTTATTGATTTTATAAAAAAAAGATATTATTCATTTGTTCCTTTTTTAATATGGGGTATTTTAACACTTCTTTTCTTTAAAGAATTTTCAATTGAAAAGATTTTAAATAATATTATTTTAACGCCAGTATGGAACTATGATTTATTTGTTTCGGTTGCATGGTATTTGAATGTTTTGTTTTGGTTGTCTTTATGTTTATTTTATTTAAACAAGATAATGAAAAAGGAATATATTACTTGGATTGTTTCTTTATCTGTTTTTATTTCAATGAGTTTAATGATAGCACATGATCAATGGTTAGTATGGCCCAAAATAGGCTTTTTGAATGGTGGTTGGTTTTTGGGAATTATGGGAATGGGTGTGGGATATTTATTCTCATTAATCCCTCAACAACATAATAATCAAAGTAGTTATAGATATTTGTTGTATACAGTTCTTGAGGCCTTCTTTTTGTGTTATACGGTGGGGTGTATGTTTATTAAATCTTGGTATATATCACCTTATTTTATTTTTATATCATCTTGTATTTTATTTTTTCTTTTCTTGCAAAAAAAGGGAGGTATATCTCAACTTACGGACATTCCATTTTTTATGAAATTAAGAAAGTTTATTTTGCCTACATATTTATTGCAACAAGTTCCTATAGAGCTTTTTTATATTTTATTAAATAAGAATCGATCATTATTTATGAGCTACCCTTATTTAACCATTATCGTGACAACAATTGCTATTATAGGATGGGGAGTGTGTAGTTATTATATAATTAAGTTCGCAAAATTCTTATTCTTTAAGATGCAAAGATAATATGGTTATTAATTGCCCATTCAAATAATTTAAAGATATTTTTGCAAAATATGGATTGGAACTTTTCTCAATAGCTAGTTTCGCAACCTATCTCGACAATAATGACAAAGTGAGATTATCTTGTTCGCCATTATAAAAGACATTTAATACTGTATTAAAGATATCATTTGGCGAAACAATATCAAATAAGGTCATAGAAGATTTTAGTTTTAAGGCATCGATACCACCTAAAATATCTTCAATCGATTTATCTGAATGTTCCAATAAAGTTGTTAATATTTCTTTTAACCTTGCGCCCAATACAGGATGAAACAAATACTCTTTTGCTTCTTCCAAACAATGAATCCCATAAAATTTGGAGTTATAACTATAACCTAAATCTTCATGTTGAGGAAAAATATACCATATCCAATGAGATTGCTTATAACCATCTTTTATTTCATTTAAGGCTGTTTTATACATATTTTGTTGTGCTTCGATAAAGCGATTTAAGTTATAATTATCCATTTTCGCTCTTATCTTTCAAATACTTCAAAAATGCATCACAGCCTTCAACAATATCCCAGTAAGTCTCATCAAAGTTGCCAGTGTACCAAGGGTCTTTGATATTGCGGGGCTTATTTGCAAAATCTAGTAAGCGGTAGATTTTATTGTCTGTATCCTCGCCAACGATAGATTTGATGTCTTCTATATTGCTATCGTCCATCGCTAAGATATAATCATAATACGCATAATCGCTAGGCCTAATACGACGAGAATAATGCTCTTCAAACGGCACATGCATAGCGGTTAGTATTTCCCTTGTGCCATAGTGAATACCGGCATGATACATCTCATTATAACCTTCCGTGGTGGCAGAATCAATTTCAAACTTATCGGTTAGACCTCTTTCTTCTATCATTTGCTTAAATACAAACTGAGCCATCGGCGACCGACAAATATTTCCCAAACATACGAATAAAACTTTAATCATTTTTCTTTAATAAATCCTTTGTTCATTAATATTTAGAATCAATATATTTTAATCCTTTTCATACCACTGCATAAAGATTTTGGCAAAAATATCTTTAAAATTTTCCGGATGTATTTTGATTTGTTCTACAAGTTCATCAATGGTGAATTCTTTGATTTCAGCTACTTCTTTTGTATCAAAAACGATGGGATCATCTGATACAACCTTAAAGACATGATGAAACGCTCTGGGTTTGCCTTCTCTTAGTGTATAATCACTGCCAACAAATTCACTATGAGAGGCGACGACTCCCATTTCTTCGGCTAGTTCTCGCAAAGCCGCTTGTTCATAATTTTCCCCCGCATCAACATGACCGGCGGCAGAATAACTCCATTTGCCCGCATCAACTTTTTTGGTAAATGCAACTTTTTGCAAAATAATGTTGCCCTTGGAGTTAAATAAAAATACACCGCTAATCATTGGATATCGGTTTAGGGGACGGGCTTCTTTGCGTATACAAACATCCATTGGATAATCCTGTTCATTGGCTAAACAAATAACCTCTTTACCACAGCCGATTAATACAAACGGCGTTGCATTTTTGCAAGACAAAGTATCAATGTTTACCCATTCTGCTCCATTGGAATCCAATCCATCGCCTTGAGGCGTTGGTTCACCCGATACTTCAATATTAAATAAAACACCAGTGTGTTGCAAGCAGCCTTTCTCACCACTGGCTTTGGTAAAGGCAGAAAAGAAAATCGTTTTTTTGCCGATCAATGTATGGGAAATAACATCACAATTCGTTTCTTCTTTAATTTCACGAATAACGGTTTGTTCGGGTGTTTCTCCTGCTTCTGGAGAGCCACCTGGTAAGTCATATAATCCGGTATAAGGACCTCGGGCTTTGCGAATGACTAATATCTGATTATTATAGCGAATAATGCCGTAAATACCGAAATGCGAACGAGTTACGAATGGATGTAAAAAAGAAGTGTGAGTCATTGTGTCCTCTATGTGATTAAGTATTTTAAGTGGATTTTATAATATAACTTATTAAAAATCAATGTTTTTTGTTGTTTTTTATAAATGATAATCCCTGTATTGAAAAAAATAACAGAATATGCTATGAAATATTAAAACAAAAAAATGGAGTATAAAAATGAATTTTTCTTATAAAACGCAAGGTGTTTGTACAAAACTTATTAATTTTGATATTACAGACGGAAAAATATATAATGTTCAATTTATGGGCGGTTGCATGGGCAATTTGTGTGCAATTTCTAAACTAATTGAAGGAAAAGATGCCAAAACGGTAGCCGATATTTTACGCGGTAATGATTGTGGTGGAAAGGGAACGTCTTGTGCAGATCAATTAGCACGTGCAATTGATTTAGCCTTGGAGGCAAAATAAAACCCCATCAACTATGATGAGGTTGGCTGAGGTATCCATTCTTTATTCTAAATGAGATTCCATAAACCAAACGTATTTATCTAAATCTTCTATGGCAGCAGTTAAAATATCAATTGTTGCAGCATCTGCTAGGTTTGCATCAATGTCAGCTCTGATATTGTTAGCTGTTATAGCATATCGTTTAATTAGCTCACTTAAATGTTCGTTGACTTGAAAAATGTCTGTTGGATAAGTATCAAAAGATGTTTCATCAACGATAATTTCCGGTGTGCCTAAGGCTGTTCCACCCATTTGTACAACTCGTTCAGCAAATGTATCTGCATATTCTAATAGTTTATCATTAAATGGATCTAGCATTTCATGAACGGCAATAAAATTGGTGCCACGCATATTCCAATGAGCTTGTTTAGTAATTAATGCTAAATTTAAAAAATCAGCCAGATATCTATTTAAAATACGAATGCTTTCTTCTTGAACGATTATATCAAATTTTAAAGCTGTTTGTCTTGATAGTATATTTTTTGTTTTCATGCTTATCCTCCTGTATGAATGCTTAATTTATATAAGTTGATGAGGAGGGTGAATAAATAGGGCAAAAGTCTGTTTTTTTATTGCTATACAAGGAAAAAGAGAGTATAAGCATTCAATAAAATAGGAGAATACAATGAAAATATCAAATGTATTAGGTCTTTTAAACTTATCTGTTTTTTTGAAAAACCATATATTTTTATTGCCTGTTTTATATTTGTTTTATACCTCTTGTGGATTAAGTTTAGGTGATTTCTTTTTATTGCAGGGGATAGGAGCAATTTGTTGTTTGCTATTGGATGTGCCAATGGGGTGGATTGCCGATAGAACAAGTAAGAAAAAAATGCTTATTTTTTCCGGTCTTGTTCTCGTTTTACGATTTATTTTATTATATTTTTATCCAACAAAAGAAATTATCTTTTTGGGTGAGTTTTTATATGCATTGGTTATTGTGTCATATGTCGGAACAGCAGATTCATATATTTATGAATTGTTAAAACAAGAAAATAAATCAACTAAGATGTTAAAACGTTATGGTCGTCTTTATTTTTGGGTGTCTTGTGGTGTATCTATTTCATCTTTGATTGGTTCTTGGATTTATGATTGGTTTGATGTAAAAGCTGTTATCGGTTTAACCATTTTATATACATCTATTTCAACAATTTTATTATTCTTTATTCCGGATATTTGTTTAGCCGAATCATCTAAAAAGACATTGTCTGCGGCTTATTTGAATTTATTGGCTTCTGTTAAAACGGCATTAAAGTCAAAAGAGTTTCGCTATTTAGTCATTTATTCCGCCTTTTTAACATCGACTTATCAAATTTTTATGTGGAGTATGCAACCGATGATGAAGGCTGCCGCTGTTCCTGTTGGTTTATTTGGTATGGTATTTTTTATGAATCATATTGCACGTGCCGGAGGATCTTATTATGCTCATAAAATTTTATCTCATATCTCATTGAATAAATTAGGATGGATAACATATATGGGTTTTGTGTTTAGCTTTATTGCTGCCATTGGTGTTATTTATTCCACTCATTTAGTGCTAACATTAGTTTTTTTGGGATTTATTTGTTTAATGATTGGATTCCAAGTATCTTATTTAATCAGTGCTATTGCTCGTATTCATGAAATTTCCTCTTCGGCAGTGCGCGCAACGGCTGCCTCCATTAATTCTATGGCTGGTCGGTTACTGACAGCACTTTGTTTGATTTTATCTAAATTTATTTTGGATGGTACTTCGCTTGGGTGGAATTTGATAATCTTTATGACGTTATTTTTACCCAGTGCATTTGTATTGTATAAATTTAATCGAATTCAAACCAAATAGGGGCGTGATCTGAGGTTTTGTTCCATCCTCGTACCTCTTTATATACACCACCATCTGTTAGACCTTTGGCAATATTGTAGCTTACAAAAAAGTAATCCAATAACATACCTAGATTGCGAGGATAAGCTCCACCCATAAAATCCCAAAAGGAATAATAATGTTCTTCTGGATGAAAATGCCTAATGACATTTGTTAAGGGGAGGGCGGATAATTCATTAAATTTTTCACGCACCGCTGGAACCATTAGGGCATTATTGCGATATAGATTAGGACTATACACATCGCTATCTTTAACAATTACATTAAAGTCACCGCCCAAAATAATGGATTTATTATCTTTTAATAAAGATTGAATGTAGCTATTTAATGCCTCCATCCAACGTAATTTATAATCTAGTCGTGATGTATCTGATGGATTGTTTGCCGGAGGATTCCCATTTGGCACATACACACAGATAAGATGCGTATCATCGGATAAAACAGCTTCAATAAAACGGGCTTGTTGTGGTTCAGGTTCATCAAAATTAGGCAAAGTTGTTTGTGTTTTCTTAATTGGTTCTTTTGATAAAATAGCAACTCCATTATACGATTTTTGACCGCAAATAATACTGTGATAACCTGCCGTTTTAAAATCAAAAAAAGGAAAGGTCTCATCCGTAGCTTTAATTTCTTGTAGTAAAACAATATCAGGTTCATATTCCAATAAAAAACGATTAAGAGTATCTATTCTAGCCCGAACTGAGGCAACATTCCATGAAATAACTTTCATATTATCTCCATAAAAAACAGCTCTGATAATTATATCAGAGCTGTTTTATTCAATCAAGCATTTTAATTGTTGTGTCCTTTTTTTGTGAACAAAGGTTTATAAAATGCTTGTTTGTCTTTAGTATCTTTTGGAGTATTAATTGGTTGTTTCGTGTCTGATTTTTTCAAGAAAGATAATCGACTACCGGCTAATCCCAATAAAGCACCACAGATATTTTTTGATGTATTCTTTGGATTTTCTAAAGCTTGAAGCATGTCTTTTTTAATTTCAGCTTCAATTCCGTTTGAAACATTTGAAGTATTAACAATTGAATCAACAGCTTGTTTTTCTTGCTCTGTTAAAGGTGTTTGTTCAGATTTTGTTTGTTCTTCTGTTTCTTCTGGAAGAGGTTCAATTTGTTCAGGTACAATAGGTGCACGAATTTCGTTGGCCTCTTCTTGCAAAGGATTTTCTTGAGCAATATCAGGTGCTAGTTCTGATGTTATAGCTACATTTTCAACTTGAGTATTTTCTTCTTTAATATCTGTTTGATCTGTTAAAGAAATGCCTCTATCTTCCATTTGTTGTTTTAATTGTTCAAGAGCCATTGTTAATTTTTGGTACTCTTCTCTCAATTCTTTATCAGAAGCTAATTTCTCTTCTTTTTGATTTGTTATTTGTTCTGTTTTTTCAACAGGTTTTGACATATCAAAATTAAATACATTATCGGTTGTATATGGTGTTGAAGAACTATTATGTGTTACAACAGGTGTTTCTTTTGTATTCGTAAAGGCAAAAGAAACATGTTCTTCTGGTGTTACGAGTGATACTTTTTCCTCAGTTTTTTCTATCGGAGTATCTAGATCTTTAACACTTGTATTGTTTGATAGTTGTTTTTCTGATTTTTCATATGGTACAAATGGTACATATGGGTGAGATTCGCTTTGATTTTCAACTGCTTGTTCAGGCACTGGTGCAGGAGCTGGTTCTTCCACCACCGGAGTCGGTTGTTCAGCCACTGGTGCAGGAGCTGGTTCTTCCACCGCTGGAGTCGGTTGTTCAGCCACTGGTGCAGGAGCTGGTTCTTCCACCACCGGAGTCGGTTGTTCAGCCTCTGGTGCAGGAACTGGTTCTTCCACCACCGGAGTCGGTTGTTCAGCCACTGGTGCAGGAGCTGGTTCTTCCACCACCGGAGTCGGTTGTTCAGCTACTGGTGCAGGAGCTGGTTCTTCCACCGCCGGAGTCGGTTGTTCAGCCACTGGTGCAGGAGCTGGTTCTTCCACCGCTGGAGTCGGTTGTTCAGCCACTGGTGCAGGAGCTGGTTCTTCCACCACCGGAGTCGGTTGTTCAGCCACTGGTGCAGGAGCCGGTTCTTCCACCGCTGGAGTCGGTTGTTCAGCTACTGGTGCAGGAGCTGGTTCTTCCACCACCGGAGTCGGTTGTTCAGCCACTGGTGCAGGAGCTGGTTCAGTTACTTTTGGAACTACCGTTTCAATTTTAAATCCTGCATCAGCACCTGGTCTATAAGACATATATCTTGCTTCATTTAATCCTGCAATATCATGTATAAAGTGGCCAGATGTATCCACAGCTGTTTCTATTTTTCCAAGCATTTGTACTATTTGATCCGATGTAATGGGTGGTTGGCCAAGAAATAAATCGGCTCTTAAATCTGTAGGTGTATATATTCTACCGTCTGCTAATATTATACCAAATGCTTCAGCGACAGTTGTTCGGTTCCCATCAATTATTAAATCTGTATCTGATGCAACCAATTTATCAAACTGATTTAGTTTATACATCAAAATATCGGCATTGGACGTGCCATTTGCTCCCGTTAATTCAGAGTGTGTTCCTTCTAATGAACGGATTTGTTTTAAGGCATTATCCAATTGTCCTGTTGTATAATCTGGTTCAGTTAGACGACCTTGAGCATCATAAACACCTTCTCCATTCAAACGTGCTTGAGCTAATTTATGAGCAAAATCATCATAAGTATGGGCTACTTGAGGATTTTCAAAAGTTGTTGCTTGTACCTGAATGTCGTATGTAACTGTTGGATTATTAGATGTCTCAGACATTGGAACAGCTTCTTCATAATTACCATTTTCCGTATTAGGGTTAAGTTCCATTGAGTTTGTTGTTATTTCATTGCCGCTAGCATAGTTAGGTGCTTGCATTTCTAAATAAACGGCTCCTGTATCTGAATCTACCTCCATAATGGTACCATTTGTGGCAATGGTGGATGGATCTTGAATATTTTCATAACCATAATTATCTGGAAACAATGGATTAGCACCATTTTCTGCGTTATGTTGTGCGAGCAATTCAGGATTTTGTTTTAATTTAGATGTAAGCCATTCTTGATACTCAAAACTGGGGAGACCATTTGCATCTACAGGAGATGGGACTCTTTCACCACCTGCAATTGCATCAGATACAATCATTTCTTCAACACTTAATTCTTCAGCATAATCATCATTAATCAAGGCCTCTTGTTGTTTTGGTGTTAAGTCTGGAGCAGTTACATTAGGATTCTCATGATTTGCTTCAAGTGCATGTTGAATCATTTCTGAAGTTGCTGTTATTGGCTCAGCTGTATTCAAGTTTACAGGATTGATATCAACGGGTTGATTTTGTAAAGTAATCGATCCTTCAGGATTGATATCAACGGGTTGATTTTGTAAAGTAATCGATCCTTCAGGATTCGGATTAAAATATATTGCTTCGGATTGTTGTGCAATATCCTCTAATGTTAATTGAATTTTATCAGCATTTATAGGTTCTGGTTGAGGTTGTACGGTACCCGATCCTGTATCGCCACTATCTGTGCTAGTTCCGGCATCTGTGCTGGTGTCCGTAGGTGTGTCGGTAACTGGAGTGCTTTCAGATATTTCTTGTCCCGTTTCTGTAGCAGTTTGTTGTGTTGATGTTTCCGACGCTATAGTATTGCTCATGCTTGAACCAATAGTGGCATATAATAATCCACCTGTTGATGCAGAGCCTATAAAAGCAGAAACAGATTCTGGTAAAGAACGGGCAGTAGAAGCTGCTGTACTGTATCCTTCATCTTTGTTGCGCTTAAAGATTGATTTAAAGTTTATTCCAGCAGATATAGCACCAATACCTAATGCTACAGCTGGTAATCCCATGGCGATAGCTCCGATGGATGCACTGCTTAATAAAATTTGTGTCGTATTTCTTTTAAAGAAACTTTTTAATGGTTGAGGTTCTTTGCCGTCTTCTTTTGCTTTTTCAACTTCTTTTTTGCGTTGCCACCACATTAAACCACCGACATAAGCTGCAACGGCACCAGCAATAACGGGCATTACTGGTAAAGCAAGTGCAACAGCTCCTAATCCAGCGCCAGAAACCCAGGCTCCCCCCATAGATCCAAGACCAAATTTTGTTAGGCATGCTTTTCCTAAATTTGTTTGCTTTTGTCCTTCTAAATTTTTAACAGCTTTGCTTACTTTATTAACAATATCGGCCTTGTTACCAAAGTTCGTTGCTAAACGCTTTGCTAATCCAGTTTGTTTATTTACAGTAACAGTTGTAAATCCAACCAAAGCCTTTCGAGGCATTTCATATGTTTGTTCTTTTTTTAAACTATCAACAATATCAGTGGCTTGTTTTGGATCTTTTCCTTGGAATTTTAAATCTGAAGCAATTAATGCAGTTGTATTAATTTCAAGCAATTCATTTGCTCTTGTATTGATGCTTTCAGGTGTTAATTCATCTTTTGATAGAGTTGTTTCTATTAATAAAACTGTTTTAACAATATTTTTTAATAATTGAATACTTTTTTCTGCAGTATCGTTATTAACAACATTACCTTCATCATTCGTAAATTTAATCTTTTTATAGTATGGTGCAAATTTAACGTCTTTTAATAAAGCTTGAACTTGATCAAAACGTTGAGATAATTGATCATCTTTAGCAGAAATACTGCTTAGATTGTTATTTTTATCATATAATGCAATTTCTTGATTTAAACGAATACGAGCAATCGAAGCATTTCTATCTGTACCTTTATACAAATTCAACATTTGTATCATATCATCATATACATCAGCAATATTGTCTTGATCAATAATGGTGTTGCCTGTGATATAATCGGCAATTATTGTATCCATTTGTTGTGTAACAACATCTTTTTTCCAATCTACTTCAGGATCTTGTTTTTTACCTTCTAACTCGGTATACATTTTTACTAGTTGAGCCGTTGAAATAATGGGCATTGTTACTTGAGCCGCATTATTTAATGCATCTTGAACTCGATCTGTTTTTTCATCTGGTACTGTATCTAAAATATCATCTAAGATTTTCTTTGCATTTGCTTTCTTTAACGTATTGAAGCTAATATTTTTAGGTAAATTACCAGAATTTTTTAAAGCATTATATTTTATAAAATTAAAAATATCTTCAGTTGAGGCTTTATCGTGATTTTTTACAAAATTTGCAACATCCTCATCTAAAGTGCTATCAGATGAATAAGTATCATCATCGATATTGAGTTCTGTATTATTACTTGGCATTGGCTGAGAGGGTTCATTTAAATCCACCAACAATGTCGGATCAATATTATGTTCTACAATTGTGCCATTAATATTTGTAATAGATGGTTCTTCATCATCATTTTCAGTATTAGCTTGTTTGGCTATTTGTTCATTAAATATCTTTAAAACAGCTTCTAAATTATTACCTATTTCAGGAGATTTATTTAAAATTTCACGGGTTGATTTTGCAGCCACAATCATTGGCAACATAATATCCATTTCTTCTGGATTGATTGGTTCTAATCCAATAATTCGACCATTTTCAACAATTTCTTTTGTTTCTAATATCGGAGCTGCATGCTGTTTTATTGTTTCAATTTGATCTTGTAAAACCCAAGGTTGAGCTTGTAATTTTCCTCCAGTAATAATAAAGTTTTTCTCTAATTCTGCAGCAATTTTTATAGCTTGATTCCATGCTTTTTCTTCTGTAGTTAATGGTGTTGTTTCAATTTTTGTATCAATTGATGTTGTAATATTATCACTGGTTTCTGGTTGAATTACACTTTCACCTTTAAATTCTGGTGTTGTTACTTCATTAGTATGAGAAACAGGATCAGCTACTTGCTCTTGATTTAATGTTGTTTGATTTTCTTGTGCCGTTGTTTTTACTTCTTCAGCAATTTCTGCAAAAACATTTTTAGCATCTTCTCCTAAGGCACGGAACATTTTAGGGCTATTTATTCCACCCATTGAGATAATGGTATTGTCACTAGACAATCTTTTATCTTTCATTTTTGTTTCGGTTAATTGTCTTAATGCATTTTCTCCAGCCATTAATTCTTCAGCTGTAGCTCCATCTTTAGGTCGGAAATATGTTCCTTCTCGTTCTGTAACAGAAATATCATAAGCTGTTGAAATGGCTTTTATTTGCTTGTCATATTGAATTTTTTGTGCTGCTTGAAATTCTTCATAAGCACGATCCAATTGAGCAGACATTTCAGGAGAAATGCCAAGAAATTGAGTTTCGTTTTGATGTACAACTTGTGGAGTTTGATTTTGTACTACATTTACCTTATTAATATTTTTATTGAGTTGATTTGCAGGTTTTGTTAGTTCTATCATTTTTACAGCTTTTTCTATATGTTGTGTTGGTACACTGAAAAATGATGGTATTATGTTTTTTTCTTGATTAGAGTTTGTTTTATCACCAAAATAATATTTTAACAAATGAATGGCTTGTTCTGCATTGTTATTGTTTATCTTGTGTTCACTTAGTTTATAAAATGCGACATTATTATCATTAACCAAAGGTGTGTACACACTAAATATAATGCCCATATCTTCTTTATATTTTTCTTCTCGCATAGTATTTGCAATATTTTTAATGATATTTTTAGCAGCTAAATCTTTTCCGCGATACATTTCAGGTTGTCCCATTCTATTAAGTGTTTCAACAGCAAATGTATCACCAGTATATATGCTTCCAGAAGGATCTAACTCTTTTGTAACAAGCTTTTTAAAGGCGATTGTTGCATTTTCAATTTGCTCTGTTGTTGCATTTGGCTTTTGTACCATATATATTTCTCGTTCCCCATCTTCATTCAAGCGTATTTCAGGTGTTAATCCTGTCATAATATTTTTTATAATGCTTGTATCAAAAGTATTTGCATCTGTCATAGAGGCCTCCTAAAAGTAAATGACTATATACTTTAATTATATCATGACAATTAAATATCGTCAAATATATTTCATTTTTTTGTTTTTAACATATTGTTTTTATTTGTAAAAAATAATAAAAAAACACCGAAAAAACGGTGTTTTTTTTAGAAAAAGACTTTTAAATTTAAGCCGATTTTTTTTGATAGCAATTACAGTGACAATGGCCTGTTTCTTCTACATCTTTACGGCATTGTTCGGAAATGCAAAATCTGTTGGGATTTTGACCATCGCATGGGCAACGGTGCCAATCGCTGTCTTTGAACATTTTTGCTTTTGCGTTTGCAATTTTATCAATGAATTTTGTCGGTTCATATCCGGCTTCTTCACATAAAATCATCATTTCTTTTAAAATTTCTTCTTTTTCCATTTTACTCTCCTTATCTTTTAAAATATTAACCAATTTGTTATTGCCAATAAAACCCCTGCATATAATCCAGCACATACATCATCTGTCATGACACCAAAAGCCGAGTGTACTTTTTTATCAAAATAACTAACAGGCCATGGTTTGAGTATATCAAAAAACCTAAAAAATGCAAATCCTAAAATATAAAAATAAATATTAATTGGTAAATGAGCGATAAAAACGAAAGTTAAAACTTGTCCTGCAGTTTCATCAATAACAACAAAACCGGGGTCCGTTCCATTGGATTTATCTTTTAACACAATATGTGTTGTCCACCACCCAATAAAAAAGACAATTGCGCTGCCGAATATAATGCCCCATGTGCCACCAAAATAAATTAATATCCATGCTAAAGGAAGAGAACACAGCGAGCCAACAGTTCCTGGTGCTTTGGGGAATAGACCCGATTTAAACCAAGTAGCAATAAAATAGGCAATTGATTTAGACATTTTTTTCTCCTGATGTAATAGGTAATTCATCGTTTGTTATGTTAGGTTCTGCTTGTTTGGGTAAAACTCTATCCAAAAACGATTCAATAGTTTCTAATGTATTGGGTTTTCCTTCATTAAAGCGGGTTAATACAATCCCTTTTTCATTTAATGATGAAGAAACCTCATCGCAATTTTTTATTTCCCCACTAGCTAGAACAATTATGGGTATAATTTGAGCATTGTCTTCCATCGCTTTGAGTTTGTTTGTTGCTTGTATAATGGTTTGAGCTGGGGAGGGGATAGGACCTAAAGTGCTAAACCAATCTGCTTCAATATCATTAATATCAACGGATAAAAAGCTATTTTTTTCATTAATAATAGTGATTAAAAGAGCTGTTTCATCCTCTGTAGATATAGCTATTGGAACTATAATACCGTCAAGATTAATATTAAGAAAACCTTCGGTTTGATATTGTTGAGCATATTCTAAGATTTGTTGTGCAATTTGTTCGATATCATTATCATTTTTTTCAACAGTGTTAACCACAGAATTGATATTTTCATGTGTATTTTGTGTTTTTTGAAGAGTTGGTTCTGTTGTTTGTGAAATGTTTAATGCCGATAATCCAGACGGTTGCGCTTTTAATTTAATAGGCATTTTTAATCTAGAACCATTACTGTTTTGTTTGTTTATAGCTAATTTATTTTGAAATTTTTTTTCAAGAGTTTTTGTATTTTTGGGTAAGGACCAATTAATCTTATATAAAACAATTGAGCCTATAATCCAAATGGGTATAAATAAAATAACAGCTAGTAAAAATAATATTGTATCAGTTGGAGCCATAGACCACTGACCACTTATAAAGCCGTTGTATTTATATTGTAAGTCAGCGGGTGATAGTAGATTTATGCCAAAATTATGATAAACATAATATATAATTGTTGCGAAATATATAATTGTCCACCATATGGTTGATAAGATAGCCTTTTTTTTATTTAATTTCTTTTTCGACATACTGTTATTCTCCTGTTTTTTTACAGTTATACAGTATTTTTTTTGAAAAATCTATATTATTTTAGTCAGAACAAAAAAAAGCCCTGTTCAACAGGGCTTTTTCTTTTATGCAGCATTACTTCTACTTTGATGCGAGGCATATTCATATCCCGTTTGTTTGTAGGCAGAATTGTTTCCTCGAGCATATTGATCAATAAGATCTCTATTGGCATAAATTACTTGAGCCTCTTTTCTTGTAGTATTCAACTCTTGTATACTACGGGTAGCAGAAGCATAAAGAGGTTTGTAATCTGGAACCTGATATTTTTTAAGAGGACCAGATGCACTTTGTCCGGTTACTTTTGGCCGAAGGACATCTAAACCTTTTTTTCTAGTTTTAGGTTTTTGAGGTGCCGGTCCTTGAGGCGGCGTTGGCCCTTGAGGTGCCGGTCCTTGAGGTGCCGGTCCTTGAGGCGGCGTTGGCCCTTGAGGTGTCGGTCCTTGAGGCGGCGTTGGCCCTTGAGGTGCAGGTCCTTGTGGTGGTGTTGGCCCTTGAGGTGTCGGTCCTTGTGGTGGGATAATTGGTCCTTGAGGTGTAGGTCCTTGTGGTGGAGTTGCTCTTTCTACAATAGGTTTTCCATTGCGTAAAGGAACTTTTGGCTGCCCCTTCAAGTGATGAATGGCGTAAGATAAACCGATCGCCTCACGATTAATTTCATCTTGTGCAAATTCACGATGAGTGAAGTTTTCAATCATATTTTTATAATATGGATCTTCCTTGATGAATTTTTCACCATATTCACGGATTAATTGTTTTTGGTTATCTTTACAATCATTGATATTAACATACCCATATTGATCTGTTGGTAAGTCCTTTATGTTATCTTTGAGGTATTTATGTAATTCTTCAGATGCAAAGACCCAATCACATTTGTGTTTGTGGAATTCAGCTTGAGATAAACCTTTCATCAACAATAATTGTTTATCATAGTCTTCTTTATCGTTTTGTGCAGCTTTTTTACGATTAATTTCTTCGTCTTTTTGGTGGAGCATACCTGCAATTGCCATTTCAGGAGCTAATTTCAAAAGTCCCCAGAATAATTCTTCAACCATTTCAGCGGGATCTTTTGCTTCATTAAAGCCACTCATACATTTGCGCCATGCATTTTTAAAGCGATCACTTAAATAAAAAGGTTGTGTTACATATCTAGCTCTGAACATTTCTTCAGTAGCATAGATGCCTTCCATTTCATCGTTATCTTGTTGAGTATGGGTTGGTTGAGGAGCTTGCTCCCCTGCATTTTGTGCTGCATTTATGCCATTGTTGTTTCCCCCGTTTCCACCATTATTTATCGTTGGATTTTGATTTGGAGATAACGATGCTTGAGGAATCATATTATCCAATCCTCTCGAGTTGATTTCACTTGCAGGAATAGTGGAGCTAATATCGTTATTTGCTGAAAAAGGACTATTGGGATCCATATTGTAATTCATGGTTTGACCAGGCATTTCGGCAATACCAGAAGTTGTTTGCGATGGTGTGCCAATATTATTCCCTTGAAAATCTCCAGAAAATGCACGGAATGAATCATTTGGATTTGAATTGTAAAAGTCAAAATTCTGAGAGCTTGCCTCTTCATTCATGTTGGCACTCGCTTCTGTCATTTCGTTGGCTGGTTGTTGATATTGGGCAGCCATTTGTCTTTTGTAAGCTTCTTGTTGTGCTTCTTGTTTTTGTTGTTCTTCTAATTCACGATTGCTGACTTCATCTCCATCGCTTCCTCTTCTTAATATTTCTTCATAAAGTTCGCGATTTTTTCTGTCAGTTTCTTGCTGAACACGGGCAATGTTTTCACGTGTTTCTTGTTCTGCCTGAGCTTGCTTGAATTCTTCTTCATTCATGTGACACTCCTTTTTTCGTCAATATTTCTTATATTTTACTTTAAAAATGTACAAATGTCAAGACTAGATAGATAATCTTTTTAAGAAATTTCCAATTTTTTGATTTTCTTCAATCGCTTGTTTTGGAGTTAAAATTGTGTCTCCATTTTTGTTTGTTGTAATAATCGGGGAAAACCATCCAGGATTTGAAATTAAAATTTCCCACGCTTTTTTAGGGTCTTTTCGACACATATTAAGGTAGTTTCTTATTAATTGTTCACCATCGATAGCAAAATTATTCTCTTTTAATGGTTTTGCATATGCTTGAATTGTTGCTTTTTCGTTAGCTTCTTGTTGCTGTATTTGAAATAAAATTTCTTCAGCGTTTTGTCTGGCTTTTTCTGCGCGTTCGAATAAATTTTCTGCTTCCTCTTCGTTGGCAAAAGATAAGTATTCTAAAATTAAATTTTTCCAAAAAGGTTGGGTTGAATAATTTTTTTCAATTATTCCTAACGCATTTTTTACTTCGATTTTATCGATATTTCTGATGCCCATTAAATATGAGATAACAGCGGATGTCTCGGAACGTACCTTGTTATAATCCATTGTATTTGCGGATAGAGTTGTGATGTCTATGGTCAAAGAAGGTGCTTCGGTTAAGACAGTGCGTTGCGCATAAAGTTTTTGATATATTGTGAATAATTTTTCTTTTGCACTCATATTTTACTCCTTTTTTTTAAAAAACTGGAAGTAGTGTAGCATATTTTTTTTAATAAATTAACAAAAAAATATTTTTTTTTGAAAAAAGTATGGTATAATAAAATAAAAACATGTTTTTTAATGAGGTGTCCCATGAAGAAAGTATCAATAATTTCTTTAGTTTTGATGTTGTGCACGGTATTTTCATTCGAGGCAATGGCTGATGCGCCTAGTTTTTATGATACAATTCAAGATCTTGGAGCGGAATTTTGTTGGTTTTGTCCTATATTTGGTAGTTTGTTTGATGCAATGAATACAATTGCAACTACAATAACAACAGAAATGGCAGACACTTTTATCGCACTGATGGGGGTTGCATTATTATTTTCTATTGGTTTTAAGGTGGCAAAAATGCTAACATCTTTACAAGCTGTAGACTTGATGCAATTTTTAACGGATATGTTCCGTCATTTGGGGCGGGCAATTATTGCGTTTTGTCTTTTGTACTTTTCATTGTCTATATTCACTTATCTCGTTTCTCCAGTTTTAACAATGTCTCTGTCTTTATCTACAACGATTTTGGAAACTGGAGGGTTTGTTGCTATAGAAACAAAGGCAACGCAAGAAGGTGGTATTCAAGTAAGTAATGTATGTGATGATGCGGATGCAAATGCTCAGCCTTTACTAGAACAAGAAGCTGAAGCTCTTAATCGTGGGGAACAACCTCAACAGGCTTTTGCGCCAAGTGTTAAGGCTGCATTAATATGTATGTTTAGAACGATTGCTGCTTCATTGATTACAGGGATGGCAATTGGTGCGATGCTTTGGGTTTGTGGATGGTTTGATCTTACGTGGGGTTTTATTCCAAACTTTTTGGCTATTTTGGCGGGGGGTGCGATTTTATTTGGGCACTTACTGATTTTTATAGCTGCGCCATTTAAATTTATTGATGGTATGATACGTATGGCATTTGTTTGTGCTTTAATGCCATTGTGGATTATTTTATGGGTATTCCCAGCAACAGTTGCTTATACAAAAAAAGCATGGGATATGTTCCTCAGTACATGTGCTATTTTTATGTGTATGTCTGTTGTATTAATTTTAGTTATCCATTTAATTAATGCCGCCTTACCTAGAGAAGTGGTTGATGACGTAGTGGAATATTTGGTTGATGGGGAGTTCCTAAAAGCCTTAGAGGTTTTAAAATTGGATGGCAAAAAATTGTTGGTTACACTCATTATGTGCGGTACTGGTTATAAAATGTTGGGAACTGCTACAACATTGGCATCCAGCTTTATTGGTTCTATTCCTAATTTGGGTGTTGGGGATCAAATGGCAAAAACCAGTGCTTCTCTTGCTCATCAAGCAAAAGGGGCGGGTGCTGCAGGGGCTATGATGCTTGGAAATGTCGGCAAAAATACATTGAATGCAATTAAGCCGGGATTGGGTGATAAGGTTGCCTCTGGTGTTAAGAACGCAGCGCCTCGTGTTGGAGCAGCTGTTTTAACTATGGGATATAGTGAAGCAGTCAGAATGGGGGCTAAGCTTGGTGGTGCCGCGGGTAAAAATCTTTTATCTCTTGGAAAAAGTGCTGTTAATTCTTATAAAAATAGATACGCGAATGCTCAAAGTCCGACAATGGGGGCTTCGGGTACCAATATGGGCGTTGATACAGCCGCAATGGGCTTTGTAGGCGATCAAACTCGTAGCGTGACCGAGAATAATCGTTCAGTTACGCGTACAGATAAAAATTATCGTGATGCAGAAGGTAATAAACTAAGACAAACTTATGATGATAAGGGAAATTTAGTTGGAGAATCTTTGACGCGTAAAGACGGTAGCACAATGACGAAAATCTATGGTAAGGATGGTAAAGTTCAGTTAGAAAGTGCAACGAATAAAAATGATAGTGTTGCATGGCAAAAAACATATGATAAGAATGGAACTGCAACTCTTTATCAAAATGATGAAAATGGAAAACGCGTTTCTGTAACTCGTCAAAAATTGGATGACAAAGGAAGAGTTCAATCTGAAGTTATAACAGATGTGGCGGGCAACAAAACAACGCGTACATTTGATGAGAAAGGTCATGTACGTTCCGAACAAATTAAGGGTGTTGATGGTCAAACCATATCGAAAACATATAATGAAAAAGAACAACTTACGAATGAAGTTCGTCGTGATAAAGACGGTCAAGGTCATAATGCAACCCATCGTTATGATGCCGACGGTAAATTTTATGGGACAGACTTTAAATTTACTAACGGTGATGAACAGGCTGTATTGTATAATGATAAAGGTCAGGTTACCGGAGTTACTCATATGAAAAAGGATGGTTCCGGTTGGGAAGCCGAATACCAAAATGGTGAGGTCGTTAAAACAGTTAATTACGATAAGGAAGGTAGAGTTGAAACTACAACTATTCGTGATGAAAAAGAAACACATCGAGAAAGTGTAGAACGTGAAGTTGTACATGAAAAAGAAAATTCTGGTACAGATACTGCTTCAAGAACAACAGTAGAAACATCTGTATCAAGCGCTTCTTCACATGCTGCAGAAACACCAGCATCCAGTTCTTCCGCATCATCATCATCTTCTTCTTCCGCAGGATCATCTGCAGGAAAAGCTTCTGAAGCGAAAAAAGATGATTCTAAGCTTGAAAGTCAAATAAAAGAGGCTAAGAGTCTCGCAGAGAGTGCAAAACAAGAGGCAGAAAATGCTAAGTTAGCAGCTCAACTTGCTGCATCTCAGGCACATCAAAAAACAAAAGATGAAAAAGATAAAAATAAATAGTAATCTTAATAAGGAGATTGTCTGATGATTATGTGGTTCAAACAACATAACAAGCTAATATCTAGCATACTAAGGATAGGTATGCTGGTAGTTTTGTTGTTTGTATTGACTGGATGTTCAGAGGAAGGGACAGAACCTGAGGATATGAGAGCCACAGTTGAAAATTGTTGGCCGTGTACGATGTATAAGGTTATTTTTGAAACAATTAATCAATTGGTTTTGCAACTTTATAATGATCTTGTTCCAAAAGCGATGGGATTATTGGGGATTGGTGTATTGTTCTGGTTGGCATTCAGAACTGGTAAGATGGTGGTTTCTTTGTATGAACCGGATTTGAATGAGTATGTTCAATCAGTTAAAACAATATTGTTTAAAGCGATATTAGTATCGGCTGTATTGTTGGTTGGAGACAATTTTATTTGTTTCATTTCTATGGTTTTGGAACCACCAATGTTGACTATTTCATATTTCTCATCTGCGTTGTTACAAACTTCTATTGATAGTTTGGCTGTTACTTTGCCTCAGGAATTTATTAATATACCTGCAGCACAATGTCAAGTGTTTACAGAGGAGGTAGCATTATATTTACAACGTATGGTATATCAAATTTATGCTTCATTGAATGCGGGGATCAGTTTTGGGTGGAGTCTGGTTCGAACAACTAATTTTGTTTGTATGATTATGGGATTGTTTGTGGTCATACCGACCTTTTTCTTATTGTCATTAATATTTCCATTGATGTTTGCTGATAGTTTTGTGCGCTTGGGAGCATCAATAGTCCTTTCTCCATTTTTATTTGTCGCTTGGGTATTCCCTGCAACAAAAAATATGTTAAAATCATTATGGGATGTGGCTTTCGGTTCCATGATTACTATGATGATAGGGTGTATTTATATCACATTAGCAATTAATGTTATGCAAGTTTTTCAGGAAAGTTCTGAAAGTTTAAAAGGAATTTTTTCGGAGGCTCGTCAATTAGCTGATCCAAATTTGTCTTTAGCTGTTCGACGTATGTCAACCGAAGCCGTCAGTTTTATGGTTTTAATTTTTATTATATTGAAATTCCATAAATCTGTAACAGAAGTTGCGGGTTATTTGGGTGGAGATAGCACTAAATCTTCCGTTGTTGCTGTTCTCGGTGGAATTAAACAATTAGCTATTAGTGCTGCCATGATTGCAGTTGGTGCAGTTATGGCATATTGTGGTATTCCTGGTGGTACTAAATTGATGAAAGCAGGTGCACAGCGTATTAAAGATCAAATGGCCGAAGGTGCAAAGAATATTGCTTCTGATTCCGGTGGATCTGGAGATGCAACTGGCGGAGGTGGTGTGATATCTGCTGTCAAAGGCGCCTACAGTGGTGGTGATGATAAAGACAGTGGTAAAGGTGATGATAAAAGTGGTGACGATAAAGGTAGTAGTAAAGGAGATGCTGGAACAGCTGATAAGGGTGGAGGTTCTGGTGAGAATAAAGGTAGTGAAGATAAAAAGTAAAGTGAGTGCATCATTGATATAGATGGTGTTGGGATTAACAAAAAAAGGGTAAAGTATGATGAAAATATTGCGTCATTTTATGGAATTAGTCGTTATGGCCCTTATGATATCTATTTTGTATTATGTCGAGATAGATAGTGTTTTGCCATATATTTTACCTGTTACAATTATTGGTGTTGTAAGTATTTTACTTTTTGCCTTTATTTTATTCAAAAATCGAGGTTGGATGAGCGTCATTATTTTGTTAATTTCAATGGTATTTATGACAAATCCGACTTTTGCAGCTTATCAAAAACTAGAATGTGGTGGGCAACATAATGGTAAAAGTAGTGCCGAAATGATTTTAAGTGGCTCTGCAGGGGGAGTTCTTTCTGGGGGATTACAAGCAGCGCAAGATGAATTGACCAATGGTAACTTGTTCACAGATGAATTTGACAATGATAATATTAAAGCTTGTGTATTAATTAATATTATTGCCATTGGTGATGAATTATGTGGTCAACCTAAAGATTGTGAAGGAGAATATGATCCACAAATGCGTCAAAATGCCGTGTATGCAAAAGAAAATTATTTGCGTATGAGTTCTGATACAGTTGGTGATGATGTGGATAATCATGATTGGATAGAAGATGGCGCGGCATCTTATGGCGAAGAATCTCGAGTTAATAAAGAATATCAGAGATTGAGGGCCGATGGAAAAGATGCAGATGATGTATTTCATTGTATTGATGACTATATTGAACATTGTGCTTGTGTTGATAAGAAAAAAGAGGCAAATTGTCGTACGATTGCTCAAACAGTTGCAAAAAATTCGCAAGAATGTTGGGTTTGTTCTATTGTGGATGCCGTTTTATTAGCTTCTCAAAAAATTGCGCTAAGTGCCTATGTGTTGTTGAAAGATTTTGCAATCGGATTGTTGGGGGTAATGTTCTTATTCTGGTTGGCTGTAAAGGTTCTGCAACTTCTTGGTACTTTTGGATATGGTGATCACAATAGTTTCTTTACTGAGTTATTGTTCCGCAGTATTACGGTTATGATTGCGGCAGCTATTTTGTATGCGCCAATGACTGAGCTATATCGTATTGTTGTTTCTCCATTTATTATGGCTACGGCTGGTTTTACGGAGGAAATAAGTAATGCTGTTTTGTCTGATTATGAAACAGATGAAAATGGAGAGGTGAAGGCTACTTTTTATGATAAGGTAAAAGAAGCGGCTGGCATTGTTGTTACATCAACAGATCCAAAGCAAAATTGTATGCAACATTGTACGAATATGTTGGATGAAAATTTCACTTACACAGAAGAGCAACGGCGTCTTATGAGGGGAAAATTTGCCAGTGATAAGGTGCCTAATCCTGAAACAATTGATGCTCAATCTTACAGTGCATTATTGTGTTTAACGTGTCGTGTTTATAATCAACTGGTTCCGTTTACAGCAATTGGTGAAAGAATGACATGTTATGCTTATGCAACGGCATTTGATGCGTGGTATTTACCATGGCCAATTCCGAATTTTGCTTACTTGTTGTTGGGATTTGCTTTTATTGTTATATTTACAATATTAACAATGTTTATCGCGTTTTACATTATAGATATTGTATTAAAATTATCGTTTATTATTGTTTTAACACCATTATTTGTTGTAGCATGGGCTTTCCCAATTTCTAGAGAATATACAACAAAAGCATGGAACTTAATCTTATATTCTTTATGGGAGTTTATAGGTGTTGCCGTAACGGTAGCCATTATCATGGTTTTGGTAGTGCATGCCTTGAGTTCTTTACCTGGTGATGGAGATATCATGGGAAAGGTTGTCAGAGCTATGACAGAGGATAATGTTGTTGCTTTGTTCGGACTAATGGGGGGAAGTGGACCTTGGACATTTTTGAAATTAGTTGTTATTATGCTAATGGGAATAAAAATGATTACCAGTTCTGGTGCCGTTGTGTCTACTTTATCTGGTATTTCTCCAGGAATTACAGGTGTTGCAATGAGTACGTTGCAAGGTGTTGTGCAAGGAGCTATATCTGTGGCTGGTGTCTCAGTTGCTGCAGCTGGTAAAGCCGGGGGTAAGGCTGCTAATAAGTTAAAAGGGAAAGTTGCTGGTAAATTAGCTGATATTTCAAAATCTCGTAATTCTACAAAAGGGCGTTTTGGTGGTAATAAAACAACAAATACACGTCAAGCGGCTTCAAAAGGAATTAACGATTTCTCTGCAAAAAGTCGTCAGGCTGGAACATCTGTTTCTGGAGCTGGTGAACGCATGAAGGAACGTGGCAAACAAATGTCGAATGCGGGACGTGAAATGGCTTCAAAAGGTGGCTTTAAGCGTACAGTTAAAGGTAATTTGATGCGAGCAAGTGGCGCTATTCAAAGTATGGCGGGATCTATGGTTAATCCGATTGCTAAAGGTGTTGGCAGTATGATGAATAAAGCGGGTAATGCGGTGGCAAATGTTGTTGATAAATCAGGTGCTGCAAAAGCATTGCAAAAGAGTGGTGATGCAGCTCAACACAGAAAAGAAGCCGCCTTGCGTGCAGATCCAGCAGCTGCAGCTCAACGAGAAGCTGGTTATAAAAATCTCTCTGCTGGATTTAGTATGATTGCTCAAGGGAAGGGTAATCCTGTTGAGGCATTAGCAAAAATTTGTAAAGGTGGTGCAAGTGTTATTGCTTCCAAAGCAAGACGTGGTATGAATCAGGTAATGCGTAACAGTAAACGAAATGGTAATCGTAAAAGTTAATTTTTGATTATATTTTGTTGGTATTTACCCCTCTCATTTATTTTATTATGTGAGAGGGGTAATTATTACAACAGATGATTTTTTCCATATAATATTATTATTTATTATCTATAAAATCTTATAAAAATAAAAAAAGTACAAAAAAAATCATTTTTTTTCATTTTGTCTATTTTCTTAAAAAGTTTTTTGGTGTATAGTGATACCAGAATGTTATTTTTTTAAGGAGATAAGTTATGGAAGAGATTATTTTTCCCAATCAAATCAGAATGTTCAGACGAGTTCGTGGTAAACCTATGAAAAAGTTGGCTGAGGTGCTAGGACTTAGTTTGTCAGCTATTAGTAAGATTGAAAAAGGTTATCGCCGTATTGATGAAACTCAGTTGGAAATTATCTCTAAATTTTTGGATTGTCCTAAAGAAGCTATTTTTGTATCTGAATATTCTTCTCAGCCAGAGGTTGTAAAGGCTTGGAAA
Organism: Alphaproteobacteria bacterium; assembly: GCA_017559525.1. GTDB lineage: Bacteria > Pseudomonadota > Alphaproteobacteria > CAAHEQ01 > UBA3637 > UBA7488. Next base: position 146,437 of record JAFYRI010000009.1, read on the forward strand.
ACTGAGCAAGATCGTCGCAGTCATATTAATGAAGGTGGTGGCCTTAAAACGTTGGGCGCAGGGTTGCGCTATATTCGAGGTCAAAAAAAATTGACATTGAATCAAGTTGCTAAGGGGGCAAAAATGACACTCTCCGTTTATCATCGAATTGAGATGGGTCAACGCGAGGTTGATGAAAAAACATTTCGTGATATTTCCAGAGCGTTAGGTTTTTCTGATACAGAATTACAATTGAAAATTTATGAATTGGATATGTCTGGTGCGTTGGAAGAATTAAAACAATCTGAAGGTAAATCTGGGTTGTACGTTTCTAAGGGAGGGTATAATGATTTGCCAGTTAGCCGTTTTATGTTGAAAAGTGCTGATGCAAAAGAGCAAATGGTATCTATTTATGGTTTTCCTGCTGATGATGGGTTGATTAAATTGGATAAAAATACACCTTCTGGTTCTATGGTGTGTCCTTCTACTTTGTCATATGATGCCGATTTGTATGGGGTTTCTTTGACAACGCAAACGTTGGGAAGTGTCTTGCCATACAGATGTGTGTTGGTTGCCTCTCCAGCAAAAAAACCAGAAGTTGGTGATATTGCTGTTTGGCCACAACAAGATAATTTGGTTAAACTTGTATCTTTAGTGCAGGATAAGAGTGGTAAGTTGTATGCTAGTACGCAAATACCTCAAGAAACAACTGAGGTGTCGACAGCAGAGTTGGAAAAAATGCATAAAGTTGTGTTGATTGCAATGCCATAGGATGGGAGATGACTCAAGAAACTCAGACGGCTAAAAACTCTCTTTTAGAAGCTTTTTTAAAGCAAAGAGCAAAGCGTCAAAACAGTGCGGCAGTTGAAGCAAAACGATTGGTGAATTTGTATCGTCAATTGTCTTTGTTTGGTGATGAGTTTTTGGAAAAATATAATGTAATGCTTTTGGAGGCTTCTCCTGAAGTACAAATGGTTTTACCTGATATTGTTGGTGGAACGGTCGTGCGTCAATATTTAGAGTTTTTAAAAGGTCGCGCTAAACAAAGTGATGCAGATAGTATTATTTCTGAAGAAGACGCGGTTGATGCTTATCAATATCGTCATGCCGAATCATATTTGCCAACACCAGATGAAGTTCCTCCATTTTCAATGGAAGTAAATGTTGGGGGGGGGGTATCAAATGGAATTGATACGGCAACATTGTCCGCTCAATTAAATGCTTTTGAGCGTGCGTTGGAACAGCAAAATGCTTTTTTGGTTCAGGCTTTGGCACAATTTAAACAAGAGGCTGTCTTGCGCTCGGAATTATCCAATTCGTCACAATCATCTGATTTTACTCAAATGCAAAAAGATGTGTTATCTGAATTGTTAACGCGTCAAAATGAACAGATGAATGCAAATATTAATACGATTTTGTCACAAACACAGGAAATTTCTGCTCGTCAGATGGAAGCTGTTGAAAAATTAATGCAAAAGCAACCAGTTATTGATCCATATGCTGTTATTGAAGAAGATGTTCCTGTGGTATCTGATACATCAAAAAAAGTTCAAAAATTTTCTTATGGCACCAGATATCGTTCAGAAGAACCAGCTATTTTACATCAGACGGAAGTAGAATTAGAGCCAATTAATGAAAATTTAGAGGATAAATCACAGGAAACTTCTACTGAAATGCCTAAACGGTATTCATCTATCTCATTAAATGAATATTACTCAGAAGAGGATGATGTTTTAGAAGGTAAAGAGACATCGGATTGGAAAGGATAAAAAATGGCAAATCAACGCCTTATAGAAGCATTAGAACAATATACAGGAGAAGCAGATTCATTAGAGATGTTTGTCTCTGTCGCAACTCAAGAATTGGGGCAAGATTGGGTAAGTGTGATTTATGATGTTATGGCGGATATTCCGACAGAACTTCAGGAACGGTTAGCTCATGCATTTAATTATAATGCCGCAATAACAGCTTGGAATGAGCTACAAGAGTATTTAACACAAGATACGCCACTTAATTATCAAGAAACAATGGAACGCGTACCTGTATTAGAACATTGGTTGAGTTTTTTTGGTGCTGTTGGTGAAGAAGCTTTAACTCAGTTAAAGGATAAATTACGTGCTCAAGGAGAAGGTGAAAATCAAAATACAACACTGTTTAATGATCCATTTGCGACTTCAAATGTTGTAAATCAACCTTTAAATGAAGTTCCCTATCAATCGCAACAATCTATGGCTGTGACTTCTGAGCAGATTGATAATATTTTTTCAGATACTGATGAAAAACCGAAAAATATGGATGAGGTATCTAATTACTTAGATAATGTCCAAATGGCAAGGGAGAGTGTTCAATTACCGTTATCAACAGCAGAAGAAGAACAGATACTTCCTACGACATTGCAAGAAGTTCCATCTGTTGAAGAAGATATTCAATCTGTTGTGATTGGGCAACCAGAAAATAGTGAAGGACAAGACTTTGTTAATAGTGATACTCTTGCTTCACCAATTGTAAATATCTCTGATGAATATCGTACGGATGTATTTGATCCGATAGCAGTTTCCGCTCCATCTCAAAATGATACTCCATTGTTGCATGAAAGTGAAGAGTCTTGGCGTATACGAAAGATGTTTCGCCAAGTAGATTTTATTGCTAATATTGAGTCATGGATTTCATTTTTGTGTTTAGATTTAGGATATACAGATTTTTATAATTATCGTTATTATGGTTTTTTAGTTGATGTTTTAGATAAAACGATTGCTGAATTGCAAGAATTATTAGGACAACGCAATTTGTATGATATTATAAATATGCAACGAGTTGGGGGTGTTCAATTTTTGCAAAATAAATTAATGGCATATCAAAAACAATCTCAAGAAGCTCATGAAATGTTATCCGATTATATTCCTTTGGTACGTGAAGATTTATCTGTAGATGATTTGAAAAATTGCTTGGGAGGTATGGATTTAACGGGTGAAAAAGAATATTTAGGACCTGCTCCAGATGGATTTGAGATGATAGATGATCCATATGAAAATATGAATGAAGATGATTTGAAAAAAGAATATGAAAAGATTGAAACAGAGGGAGTTATGTCTTCTAATACAATAGAAAGCGGCATTTCAGCCTCCTCAATAACTATGTCATCTCATGAAAATTCAGAAAATACTGTAAAAAATACTTCACAAACACCACAAAATGGTGTACAACGTAAAATGTCCTTTTCATTTGGGGCAAAAACCGTTCAACGTCCAGTACAAACAGATGGAAGCACATCTTAGAAAATGAGGGAAATATTATGAGAAAAAACATTTTTTATAGCTTGTTGTTGTTGGGGTTCTTATCGGCTGGGCCGGTTGAGGCATTTAGAGGGCAGCTTGTTCGTGGCCATATTCAACCATCTAAAATGTTGTTGACACAGTCTGTTCAAAATTTAAATTTGGAAAGCCCATTCCGTTGTAATGTAAAAGAATATGGTGATATTGAAGTTATGACAACTTTGTCTTTATCTCCTAATGATTTTACGTTGCGTCAAGCTGATATTGGTGATGCCTTACCTCGTTTTGAAGTGAATGGATTTTCTTTTGCAACTATGCCAATTGATAAGGCTTTAGCTCTTTTAGTTAAAGATGCCAATATTAATATTGCTTCAGTCGATCGTTCATATCCGGAATTAAATGCTGATGAGTTATATGGTGAATTAGAACCTGTTATAGCTGAATTAACTCGTGTAGGAGATGTTTTTTATCGTTATGATGATACATCTAAGCGTTTGACTGTTTCTAAGCGAGGACAGTTTGAATTACAATTGCCTCATAATCGAACAGTTGTTTTCGCAGTTTTAGATGCTTTGCGCGGAGCAGGTATTAAAACAGCAGTGCCAAACTGGAAAGATTTTTCTATTATGTTGACTCTCAGTCGAAGTGAAGAAGATACGGTCAATACTTTGATGAGTAGTATTGTAAAAGATGGTAAATTGTTAGTTGCTGATACACAAGTTTATCTTTTAAATCCAATTATGTCTGCGAATTGGCAAGATGTTGTAAATCGCTTTGGACCAGGTCGAGTTTATACTGCGACAAATGGAATGGTTGGAAAAATGTTAACAATGGGGCATAAGAATAAAGCTGATGAGTTGTTGGCTAAATTACGTCCTAATTATGATGCTAAATTATTAAGTGAAGGTATTGCTATAGTGCCTCATGGGTGGAAAATGCGATTTGATGTTGGGCGTTGTGCTGTTGATCCATCAAGTGTTTCTTCAGTATCTGTTATGTTAAATACGCATATTAAAAATCCACAAGAAGTAGAAACAATTGTTTCAGTAAATACTGATAAAGGTGAAATTTCCACCTTTAAAGGTTGGACTGAGATTGATGAAGAATTGGCTTTAATCGGTATTCCTGGAACGGTTGCAGGTTTTGGTCAAAATAATGAGTTATTAATCACTTTGAAATTAAGATTTATTCGTTTATTGTCAGAAGGAAAATAAAATGGACAATCAATTTAAAGCACCTCCTGTTCCGCCTAAAGCTCCTACGCCTGTTTTTATGCCAAAGGAACATCCTCAAGAATCTACAACAAAAGGCTTGTATGATGATAATTTTGCGGTGGATTTTAACTTGCCGGCTAAATTTTTGACGACAAAAGTAATGGCAATGGTGTTAGGTGGGGCATTATTGTTAGGGGTATTATTTGGAGCTACATTTTTAGGTGGTGAACGTGCCCCTCAACAACAAGCTCCTACAAAAGGAAGTATAAATGGTGTTGTTCCTAATATAGATTTGACGGTTTCTTTGCCAAGATGCGGAATTGCAGAAAGAGGAAAAAGTTGTTTATTGTATGTGCAAAATAGTTCACGTTACGATAAAATGGTTGAAGATTTTTTTGATAATGCTGGTAGTTTAATGGGAAGAACAAGCCACTCCATTGCTATGGTTAATTCACGTTATGCAAAGCAACGAATAAAACCGGGGTATATTGCTCAAATTAAAATTCCAGATTTATAAAAATAATTATTTTCTTAAAGCGCCCACCATTAGGTGGGCATTTTTTTGGGGATAAAATAAATTGGGTATATTTGTATCTTGACGTTATTGTCGATTTCCTGTATGATTTTTACATATAATAGTATGGGAAACAGTAAATGAAAATACTTATTTTTTTATTGTGTTTTTTGTTAAGTGCTTGTCAAATGGCGTTGGATTTACCTGAGCCAATAATACATAAAGAAATAGAAAAAGTATCTCGTTTTGCTGAACAACGTCCAGTTCAATTGAAGGGTATTGGTTTTGATATCCCTCAAGGAGAGTTATATGCTGTTTATCCTTATTGGCGATTTTCATTTCCTAATGTAAATATTGGATTGTGGTCTTGTAATTATAATATGAAATATCGGTATAATAAATCGCAAGCTTTTTGGAACTCTGGAGCCATTTCTTTATATCGTTTTCAACAAGAGTTTACAGGAGCTGTTGAAGATCCTCTCGCCGAACAAGGGTATGATATTGTTTCTGTAAAACAATCTGTTTTTGACGAAGCGAATGCTAAAGCTCGTTCTGAAATAGGGTTATCGGCAACAATTGTTGATTTAAAAATGAATATTTGTCATTTATATAATGGATTTTATAAAACATCATTAGGATTATCCGGGGGAGCAGCTTACATAAAAATAAGATGGGAGTTATTTGATATACTACGTCGCAAAAAAATAGCAGTTATTGAAACAGATGGTATAGGGCAAATTGATGATCCGATAGAAAATGGCGTTCAAATGTTGATTATTAATGCCATTAATAATGCTGCTGCAGATTTAGGACGTACAAAACAATTTTATGATATTGTATTAGGAAATACAGTGTTAGGTTATAATGATGATGAACAACAATTTTCAATACTGGAAATTGAAACACAAAGGAAAGTTTATAAAAAAACAATAAAGGAAAATTTTAATTTTATTCGTCGTGCGGTATTAACCGTTCGAACCAATGGTGGACATGGTAGTGGTTTTTATATTAATGATGAAGGTTATGCTTTAACAAATTATCATGTGGTTGGAGAAGCAAAAAATGTTATAGTCACAGATTTTTCTGGAACTTCTCATCAAGCGGAAGTTATTCGCGTTCATAAAGGACGAGATATTGCTTTGATAAAGGTAGGGGTATTTGATAATCCATCTATTGCATTAAATACATCTGATAAGATGGAAATGATGGATAAGGTATATGCTATTGGTACGCCATTAAATGAAGCTCAAAAGGTAACAGTAACTGAAGGGATTATCAGTAATTTTAGAAAATCTCAAAAAACAGATATGAGTTATATTCAAGCAAGTATTCCTATAGCTGTTGGTAATAGTGGTGGTCCATTATTAGATGAGTTCGGTAATGTTATTGGAGTGGCAGTTGCAGCTACAGGTAATAAAATGGGGACTGTTTATTCTCGGTTTATTCCGATTAAAGATGCCTTAAAAAAATTAAATATCAAAATGGTAAAAGGACATTAGACATGATTAAAAACTTGTTTTTTAATTTAATGCAAACTATATGCTTTCAAAAGGAGAAAATATGTTGATTTTAGCGTTAGATACTTCATCATCAGCCGTCAGTGTTGCTTTATTGGATGAAGAAAAGGTACTTGCATATCGTGAACAAATAATGGATAGGGGACAAGGTGAAGCATTGGTTCCTATTATTGCTGATGTTTTGGATCAAGCTAAAAGAAAAACAACAGATATAACGGGTGTTGCAGTAGCAATCGGTCCTGGCTCTTTTACAGGGGTGAGAGTAGGTTTGTCAACAGCTAGGGGGATAGGATTGGCTTTAAATATTCCAGTTTATGGCGTGACTAATTTTGAAGCGGTTGCCTATGGTTTGTTGAAACCAATTAAGATTGTCTTAGATACAAAACGGGGTGATTATTTTACACAAGATTTTGATGAAAGTGGTTGTCCTATTAGTAATCCTAAAACACAAACTTCAGATGACTTAAAATCTCTGTTACCATTTACGGCCATTGGAGATGGTGCTGAAAAATTATCGCAAGAAATTGGATGTAATATAATACAAAAAATATCACCATCAGCTGTTTCAATTGCTAAAATAGCAATCAGCAGATCTGCGCATCCATTACCTCCAGAACCTCTGTATTTGAGAGATGCTGATGTTACTATCTAAAATATCTATTCCTCATGTGCAGGCATTGGCAACGTTGCATATGGTATCATTTGATGAACCATGGACAGAACATGCTTTTGCGATGTTATTAAAGTTACCCACAACAATAGGGTGGTGTGATGAAAAGGGGTTTATTTTATGTTCACATGTATTGGATGAAATGGAAATTATTACCTTTTGTGTTCATCCTAGTTGCCGTCGCCAAGGGTATGGAGAATTATTATTGCGAACAATGTTTGATTATGCCACTAATATGAATGTTTCAAAAATATTTTTGGATGTGCGTATTGATAATATTGGCGCGATACAGTTGTATAAGAAGATGGGATTTGTTGAAAACGGCATCCGTAAAGGATATTATAAAACCCGCCAAGGTCCTAAGGATGCCGTTTGTATGGTGTACGATATTTTAAGATAATAAAATCCCCCTCAAAACATAGAGGGGAAAAGTTTATCTTACTTATCTACACAGATAGTATAGCCCATCCAACCATTCATACAATCTCCTCCTTTAAAACAACTTTTTTCTCCTGATACGCAAAAAGGAGCATTAGAAGATATTGTATTTTTAAAAGCGTCTAAAAATGATGCCGATAAAAAATGTTCTTCAGAAATAAGAGAGAAGCCATTTAATTCACAAAATAAATCTGGTTCAATATTAAAATTATCACCAACAAATCCTTGAGAGCGGTTTGATATATAAACTGTTTCATTTATATCTTTTAATACGACTTTATGAAATTCAGCTTGAATACACTTGTTTGGCGTCATAGAAATATCACAATAAAATCCAGGATCACATTCTGAGTGATCAGAACATTCTTTGTCGGCAATGCATACACCTTGTTGACAAGTTCCTTCCCCACATTTTGTGCCATCAGCATGAGCCGTGCAGTTGCCACTATATCCATCTTCTCCCCACTCCTTAGAGCAATAATAACATACTCCACACATACTATCATTATTACAGCATTTATATGCAGTTGCAAATCTTGGAGGTTCTTCACTCATACAAATCCCATGTGTACAAGAATATCCTTCTGGACATGTTTTGTTTTTACATAAATCTTCTGGTGTCGTGCCACCTTCACCAGCATTTGTGATAAAGAAAAATCCCATTGTGTTGTCTTCCTCTTTATTACAAGCTGAAGCATCTTCAGCTGATGTTCCATTTACTTCTACTTTGGTTGTTTGGTTGTTTTGAATACCTTCATAAACCATTTCACATACGCTTTGTGGTACATTTGAAATACTGAAATAGGCATCTCCTTCA
>JAFYRI010000016.1 GCA_017559525.1 Alphaproteobacteria bacterium
CATTGATGGACGAGGATGGCTATTGTCATTCATGTGATTATTCTTTTGGGAAAAAAGCAGAAAACTGTGGGGTATGCTCTAATCGTATCGTTGCTAAAAATGGAAAGTGTGTTTTAAAATGTCCCGCAGATAAACCATTGAGGGATGGTTTGGGTAATTGTCATTCATGTGATGATAACTGGGTTATAAGCTCAGAAAATTGCGAGGTATGTTCTAATCGTATCATTGCTAAAAATGGACGGTGTGTTTTTAAATGTCCCGCAAATAAGCCATTGAGGGACGAGGATGGTGGATGTTATTCATGCTCTGATGGATGGAGAATTAATGCAGAAAACTGCGAGGTATGCCCAAAGCGCAGTAAAAATGAAAATGGAAAGTGTGTCTTGAATTAATCTGATTTTTGAAACGCCCTTGAGGAATCAGGGGCGTTTTTTATTTGTTAAGATAAATTTAACTTTTTTATGAGATACTATAAAAAATAAAGGTGAAGAATAATTCTATTATAAAAACACCTCTTTTTATATTGGAAAAGGTAGGAGAAAGAAAATGAATTTTAAATCACAATCTGGTCGTTCTATGACGGAAATGCTTGGGACTTTGGCGATTGTTGGTATCTTGTCTATTGGTGCTATTGCTGGATATTCATATGCAATGGATAAATATCGAGCAAATGAAACAATAAATGATATTAATTTGCGAACAACAGATTTAATAAATCAATTATCAAGAGGACAAGTGCCTAATTTTGGTGAATGGGAAGATGAAAATACGATTTATCCTATTAGTGTTGAACGCAATAATTCCTTAGGGGAATATGCCATCATTGTGGAGAATGTCCCTGCGAGAGTGTGTAAAATGATAGGTGATACTTTAAAAGATGACATGACGATTTATATTGGTTCAGAAGAACTTACTGATAATACAGATGAAACAAGAGATCCGTGTGATGAATCTGATAATAATGTGATGGAGTTTTTTCTAAACACTGTTTCGTGTGATCCAGCATGTGGTGAAAATGAATATTGTGAAAGTGGTTTTTGTTTTAAAATGGGAAAACCAGACATGCAAGTAAAATTAAATAGAACATGTACAACTAATGAAGAGTGTGGACCATGTGGTACTTGTAATACTTCTTCATCACAATGTAATGTGGTTATGGAGGGGAAACAGTGTACAACGGAAAATGGTGCGGATGGACAATGTTATTGGGGAGAATGTTTGGAAAAAAGTGGGTGTATAGATAATTCTGAATGTGATCCAGGGTATTATTGTGCTAGTACAAACACCAGTCAAACAGAGCGTTTTGCTAAAGGAGAAAGTGGAACATGTGTAAAAGCAGATTTTAGACGTTATGAGATAAATAACAATATATATTATATCTATAATACCTCTATCAGTTGGTGGGATGCTATGGCCGCGTGTGAGGCTATTGGAAAAGAAATGGTGCGTGTTGAGGATTTCATTATAGGATGGGATGGAAAAACAGCTTCAAGTGAAATTTATTATACTATGACCGATGATTATAAAGAAATACGTAAAATATGGTCATCAATGTATTGGGTGCAAGAGGCTGTTCCAGCAGGGGAACCTTGGTTCAGTTATGTTTTTGATATTATGGATTCACGAGTTTGGAGGGATAGAAAAAATATAAGAGCCAGTTATGTTAGTATGATAGGTGTTTGTCACTAGAATATAGATGATAAAATTATATTTTCATCCGCTTTAAAAAATAAGATTTAACAATCTGATTTTTGAAAATACCCTTGGAAAATCTGAGGGTGTTTTTTTATATTATTAACAGAAAATGGACTATTTTTTGCCAAAAATTCCGTTTTGTGGTATAATATAAAAAGATAGTATAAAAAAGAGGTGGCTAATGTCGTTAAAAGATTCTTTATTGGCAGCATCTATTGGGGCAACAATGGTGTCTTGTAATCACGCCACGTATCAACATACGCTTTCAGATAAACCAACTACTACCTCGCACGCTTTGCGTTTAAGTAACAACGAAAGACAAGAACAGCAATTCCAACAAAACTATCGTTATTTATATAACAATGTCAGTGGAGCTTGGTTTTCCTTTGGCGATGAGAAAAAAATACGAGGCGCGCTTTATGAGGTTGCTTCTTTTTCAAAGGGCCGAGAAGTAATTGCAAATATTCCAAGTGATATGTCTTTTGGTAGTACTAATTTTATGCCTCTTAGTGAGTATGTAAATAAAGAAAAAGGTAAGCAAGAAAAAGTTGTGTTTGGTGAATATAATTTTTTTGAAAATTCTCTGATTATGAATTCTGATGTTATTGAACAGCATGTTTTGTTTAATGATGAGTTGCTTGATGTAAAGGATATGATGTTTCATGAGTTATTACATGCATATCAAAAGAACAAAGGCATTAGTTTACAGGATGATAAACCATCTGTAGAGCAATTGTTGCATGCTCAAAAGTTAATGGAAGCCGAAGCAGCGGGATGGAATAAAGCATTAGAGTTAACTCAATTAGCATCACCTCAGAATAAGTATTTTTTAAGACCTGAAGAAGTTAGAGATTTTATGAAACGAGATTTGGTTGCTGAAGAAAGAAAAATGCATCAAGAATGCAATCAATCATTTGATGAAAGAGAATTTAAAAAAAATGACAAATTATATTATTTTCAACAGACATTAATTTCTTGTCGTGGAAACTATGATTTGGCTCAGAAAAAAATAGTTGGATCCGAAATCAAAAGGTTAATGAAAGATAAAGATTATAGTCCAGAGTGGGGGGAAATATATGATGCTCAAGCCTTTAGAATATTTGCAGTTTCGGCGTTACTTGGAAGGGTTAGTAAAAATGGAAACCAAGAAGCGTATGAAAAAATGTTAAAATATTATCGGCAAGAATATGGATTATCTCCTACAGAGATATCAAATACATTGCTGGAACAAAAACATAGAGATTTAATTATACAAATGAAAAATGATATGGAACGTAATAATCTTTATTGTGATGTTCCTTCAAGACAGAATATGTCAGTACAATTACGCAAAGGAAGTCAAAGATAATTTTTGTGATATCTTTTTATTATATATAGGTATTTTTTATTTTTAAGGATGGTTTTGAGGTATAATATATGGAGATGCAGTAGGAAGGAGAAGCAAAATGGATTTTAAGAGATTGTTTCAGATGATATCTTTAGGAATAGCAGTGAATGCATGTCAGTATATGAAACAAGAGACAGGGAATATGTCTGTTGCTTTATTAAATCAAGATACAAAAGAATTATTGCCTTTAACAGATGATGAAAAGTTTGATAAAAATTTTCAATCATTATATGATAATGTAGATGGAGCATGGTTTTCATTTGGGGATAGCGAAAGAATAAGAGATGCGTTGAAAGAATTGAAAAGTGTTCCAAAATTTAGAGAAATTGTTTCAGCATTGCCTCCAGAGATTATTGTTGGTAGTAGTCATTTTTTGGCAGGGAATTTATCTGGTGCTTATAATCCCAAAAATAAAGATGTTAATGTTTCATCGAGTGTGATAGGATTTGATCTTTTGGATTCAAAAAAAGAGGGGCATACTATTTCAGAAATATTGTTTCATGAATTGTTTCATGCACATCAAGATTATAAAAGATTAATATTAAATGACAATCCGTCAATGTTTGAGGTTGTTGTTTCTCAACGTTTAATTGAGGCAGAAGCATATGCATGGACAGATATATTACAAGAAATTAGAAAAAACTCATCATCTGGTACATATTGTTTATCTAATAAAGATATACAGGATTTTATGAACAAAGATATTATTTTAGTTGAGAAACAGAAATTAGCAAAAGAGAGGATAAATAAGGTTTCATCTCATTATTTGAATTATTTTAAAGAGAACAATCCGTCTTATTGTTTTCAACAATCGTTAAAAGAGAGTAAAGGTGATTTAGATAAGGCCTGTCATTTAATGGCTGTTAAGCGTATGAGGTATTATTTAAGTGGAAAAGACATAGATTGGACGCAGTCTTACTATAAGCAAGGAAGCAGATTTATAATTGGTCTGTCCCAAAAGTATAAAATTAGTAAAGAAGGAAATGAGCCTGCATTCAAGAAGCTATTATCTTATTATAATAAAAAATATGGGTTGTCTGAAGATGAGATGGTTTGTATTCCAAGTTCATTTTTGATTGTTCCTAAATTAATGGAATTTTCAAAAAATTTAGATAAATATAAAGGATGGTCTGAAGATCATAAAAAGGTTTTTAAGCCGATAGCTAATAAAGATCGTTAATCTTTTTATTGATTAAAGTAATAGAGTTTATTCATCTATCGCAATACATCCTGGAAACGAAATAAATTCTATTTTTTTTCAGAAATATATAAGCATTTTTTTTGGCATGATAACTATTTTGTTTTTTTTTATTCAAGAATGATCCCAGCCAAGAAAATGATGAATTCGCAATGATATTATATTTATAAAGGCTTATTAGGTGTAAATCCTCTTTTTATTTTGTAGGTGTTGTTGATAAATTATATAGCCACATAGGGATAAGATAATAAAAAACAAAAATAGAAGATATTTGACTTATCCTTCTTGTTCTGAACTATTTTGAGGATATCACGGATGCGGGTGTTTTGCAAAAGATCTATTTGTCAGATATCTTTCTCTCATTTTATAGTTCGGGTAGATACTGGCGGAGAGGAAGGGATTCGAACCCCCGATACCGTTACCGGCATACATGATTTCGAGTCACGCGCATTCAACCAGCTCTGCCACCTCTCCACATCATGGATTATGAGAATAGATACTCATATCCAGAAAATATTTTTATCATGTATTTGTTTACATAAAAATGCATGATTTTTTTTATTAAGATATCTTAAATAGACGTAAAAATCAATCCTTAAAGTGTTTTTTTAGTTTATTTTTTGTTTTTTTTGTGTATGATTATTTTATAAGGAGAGAGTTATATGATAATAAAAGATATATTATATTATTTAAAGTATTATAAAAACTGGATAATTTCTATTTTTATCTTTACGATTTTATTTTTTATTTCTATTTTTTTGAGCTATTTTGGTAGCTTGCATTTACTTCACGTTGATAAACCGTTGTTAGATTTTTTTGCGGAATCAATCAGCTATACACTGTTTATTTATATGATTGCAACATTGTTGGGGATTGTTTTAGTTTCTTTAGTGCGCTTAATTGGTTTCTTTCGTAAAAAAGACCTTGAAGTTTTATTGGAAATTAAAACCCAGTTTTTGAAGGATGAAATAAATCAAGCTTTAAATAAACTACAATTAAATGATAAAATATTGTCTGATGCTCCTGTTGGTATTTTTATGACCGTTGGGCATAATATTGTTTATGCGAATTCGTGGATGAAGCGTTTTTGGAACCATGAAAATATTTCGCATCCAATTGATAGATCAAAATTGTTTATTTCTCAAAAAGAATTTTTGGCGCTTGAAAAAAAAGTATTGGTTGCATTAACTACTCAAAAACATTTTTCTACTCAGATTGCTTTAGAAAATAAGAAGGGTCAAAAAAGTTTTGTGCATGTGTCTGTTTATAGTTATAAACCAAAAGATCCTAAAAAGGGAATTATTTGGTTTATGACAGATGCTTCTCTAGAGGTAAAAAATGTAGAGCTGGAAACATATTATCAAACAGTTTTTCGTGTGATGTCTATTTTACATATCGCAGAAGAAAGTAATATTCCTGAAAATGAGGTGTTAAAACAAATAGCTTTAGAAGTTATTGGAGTGTATGGTATTAAAACAGCATTTTATTGGCGTTATGTTGATAAGAAACTACATTTTGTTTTTGCAGCAGGAGAAGAAAAAAGTTTTCCTAATCGACCAGATATTATTGATGTTGTTGATAAATCTAATGCTGGAGATGCAGCCGTAAAAGCGGTTTTAACTAAACGCTCATGTGTTTGTAATGATTTGATGGATAGTGAATACTATAAAAAATACTTTATGAGAAAGGCAAATAAAAAACAGGTTAAAGCTAATTTGTGTATTCCATTAATTATTAACGATAAAGTTGAAGGTGTTATAAGTTTATGGAGTTATGAAACAGGAATGTTTTATGATTCATTTAAATTTAGATTACAACAATTGTCCTTTGAAATATGTCGTAATTTAGCGGATATACGGGTAAGACGTAAGGCAAAAGAAGCTATTCGACATTATGAAGAATGTTTGCGTGCTCAAATTCATGAGTTGGAAAACAATAAAAAAATCATGCAACAACAAGCTAGTGAAGTGAATGCTATGATTGGGGACCTGATTATTGCTCGCGATGCAGCAGAAAAAGCTAATCGTATAAAAACAGAGTTTTTGGCTAATGTTAGTCATGAACTTAGAACGCCATTGAATGCGATTTTAGGTTTTTCAGAGGCTATTGAAAAGGAAACATTTGGACCATTAGAAAATACTCAATATAAAAATTATATTGGTTATATTTCAACAAGTGGGAAGCATTTATTATCATTGATTAATGATGTATTGGATTTGTCTCGTGTTGAAGTTGGTAAACAAAAGATGACCGAGGAAGAAATTAAGGTCATTCCCGTTATAAAAGATGTTTTATCAGTTATTGAACGATATCCAGGTGGGGATAAACGTTATATCACATTGACACCTCAAAAGTCTAATTTAACACTGCTGGCTGATGAACGTTCTTTTAAACAAATTATGTTAAATGTTTTATCGAACGCTGTGAAGTTTACACCCGAAGATGGTCAAATTAAAATTAATGTTAATAGTACAAAGAAAAAAGAATTACTTATTGAGGTTAGTGATAATGGAATTGGTATACCAAAAGATAAGGTTAATGATTTATTCCAGCCATTTTCTCAAGTTGAAAATATTATGACACGAGAACACGAAGGTAGCGGATTGGGATTGGTTTTAATTCGTAAATTAATGGAATTACATGGTGGGCGTGTTTGGATCGAAAGTGAAGAAGGAAAAGGATGTTCAGTATTTATGTTGTTTCCTAAAAATAGAGTATTAAACTCTGTCAGAAAAAAAAGGATAAAAAATGAAAAAAATATTTAAAATATGGTTTATCATATGTTTATGTGTTTCTTTGTCTTGTATGGCTTATGCTCAGTCAAAACATTCAATGCCAAATAATAGAAAGTATATAGAAGAGGAAGTTTCAACACAACAACGCAAAAAGATAAAAGCTCCCTTTGAATGTGGCTATCAAATACCTATAAACGTAGCTAGTTTTGTGACAAATCCTCCTTTTGGATGGGTGGACATCATTCCAGGAAATGGAATGGTTAGAGATAAATATTTTAGTGATGGTTTTGCTTTCGCATTATTTAAAAATATTACGGATAGATTAGAATTAAAAATTAAAAATGTGGGATTTACTTCTTATCATAAGGCATTGCAAGCGTTAAAAGCAGGAGAAATTGATGTTTTGTTGGGGTCGTATTATGATAAAAGAACATTAGGTGTTGGAACCAGCGTTTTGTTTCCTGGTTATATTAAAAATCCAATTATTGTTGTTTTTTTGGCAGGAAAGGAACGCACTGTTAATTCTTTAGATGATCTAAAGGGATTAAAAGGAGGAGTTCGTCAAGAGGAAATGTTGTACTCTTTGTTTTATGGTAATATTCCAGAAGGAGTTCAAATTGATCAAATCAATGGTTCTCGGGAAGCTTATAGTCGATTGATGTTAGGGACGATAGATTATTTAATTACATCATTATATGCAGCTGAGTCAGAAATTAGACGTTTTAAAATTACAGATAAAGTTGTATTGATCCGGGTTCCATTAATTGAGCCAGAATTATTTTTTGTGTTTTCTAAAAATTCTCAATGTCAATTATTAAAACCTACAATTGAAGCGGAGTTGCGAAAAGATAAAGAAAATGGAACATATATTGGAAACTTATTGTTTAGTTATATTGATAAGTGGGCGGATAGATTTCGTTATGAAGAACCGTTAATTGATGTGTTATCTAAAACAGTAGCTCCTAAAATGCCAGAAAAGGTTTCAGATATTCAATTGTCTCCTTCTTTGTCACAGTAAGGTGATTGTATAAAATCTTATTATCTACTCCCTCTTTCTTTATTTTGAAGGAGGGGGGTGTTTTTTGAAGGAGATGTATATAAAACTTCTTCAATATATTGATATGTTTCGCTTAAGCCAACTTTTCTAGCTGAGTCAATTTTTAAAGGGGATGTTCCCGTATATTTTATTGCGATATTTTTATTCGTGTCTTGTAAACAATTTAACATATGTCTGTTATATTCTTCCTTGAATTGAGGATGATTTTGACACAAGTAATCAACTAAAATTTGGCGAAAACCAGCTGAATAAATACCTCCGCACCAGTATTGTTTATCTGGGTCTGAATTGTATACTGGAATAGTTTTTTGAGTTTTTTCTCCATCTTTTGAAATGCCTTTAAAAATGATATTATCTTGATAATAATGAGGGAGCGTATCTCTACTATACTGCATACTAGTTATTGTTTGCATGTCTGATAATAAATCATTTTGTGTTTTAATGTTTAAATTATTGGCGTTTTTTTCTAGAAATGGAACATATGTTTGTATATTTTTAAATAATCCCCCCATGTTGCCTTCTGTATCTAGTTGCCATAAGGGGTATGTAAAATTTTGTTTGTTTTCTTTAACGGTAATTAACAATCCCTCATTCTTTTTTAAAGCGAATAACCTAGAAAAGAACCCTTCTTTTTTTGTCCAGCAGTAAAAACCATCTGTTTGACCTCCAACCCCTTTACCTATGGCTTGTGCACCATTTTTTATAAAGGATTCTAAATCACTTAGATTTTGACTGATATGATAAAAAGAGATAACATTATCATTTTGTGTTTTATTGATTAATGGCGGCTGTTTAGCAGAAGAATTTATTGCAAAGAAATGTAATATTTTTTTTAGTGTCATTAATATTTTCTCCTAAATCTTATCTGCAGTCACGTTTTTTATGTGCAAGGTAGTCATGTAATGTGTTTGTTGATGTTTTTGTATAAATTGTTTGTTTATCTATATTGCCATTATTATCACAATGAGCATGTTGTATTTTGTGAATGGTTAAAGGTTTTTCTCCACAATATTTGAAGACGCCTCTATTTTTTTGTGCGCTCAGTTGCATTTGTTCGTTGTATTTTTCTTTAAAACCGGGACATTCTTTGCATAGCCAATGAATTAGTAATTGAGGTAAAGAATGATCACCAGATGTTAAACTGACAATGCGTTTACTATTTTTAGAGATTGTTTTGGCATGGATACTATATTTAGAGGTGAAAAAATCTTGAATTTTATGATCTGAATACACAGCATGAGTGGTGGGATTAATATTTAAATTTTTACCATTTTTATCAATAAAATCGCCAGCCCATTCTTTGATTTTTGGAATCAGCTTCTCTGTCATTATTTCATAATCATATTGCCATTGTGGATATTTTAATTCAGAAATAGGCACTTTACATGAAACAATCATAGTGTCTGGAAAATGATTTTTATTAGAGTTTAAAAAATGAATATGTTGATCAGCACTTTGTTCATTTGGAAATACATAAAATCCATTATCCTGGCCATTTTGACCGAATCCAATTGGTTTTGCGCCTTCATTTATAAAGGAATCCTTCGCATCCAAACTGGTGCTGACGTGATAAAATGTAATATCATTTGTATTATCAGTTTGATTTGTTAGATGTCTAAGAGTGTTATTTAATAGCATGCGTTCACTCTCCATTGAAAACAGTTCTTTCTTTACATTATATCACATAATCGTTTTTTTGTCAAAAAAGGTATAAAACAAACGAGGTTTTTAACCTCGTTTGTTTTATTTTAAATTATCTTCTACTATTTGAAAAAATAGAGGTATTGAGATGGGTTTTGAAATATAAGCATCACAACCAGCAGCCAATATTTTTTCTTCATCTCCCTTCATCGCAAAGGCAGATATGGCAACAATTTTTGTATCTGCAATTTCGGGTGTTTCTCGAATTTGTGCGGTAACAGCTAAACCAGAAATTTTGGGCATTTGAATATCCATTAAAATTAAATCCGGTTTAAGGGATTTTGCTAATTCTAATGCCTCTGTTCCCTCCAGGCACTCTGTTACATCATGTCCTTTTGTTTGTAATAAGTCTGAAAATAAACGCATGTTCATTTCGTTATCTTCAACGATTAAAATTTTTGCCATTTTTATTCTCCTAATGCGATAATAGTGCTGGAAAAAAAATAAAAAATCAACTAAAATCATTTTATGATGATAAAAAAATGTGATAAATGTCCAAGATTATGTGCCTATTTGGCAGAAAATAAAATAAAAAATCCATCTCATTTCAATGGACCAGTTCCACCGTTTGGTGTTGATAATCCCGAATTGTTGGTTGTGGGGCTGGCTCCAGGACGAGGAACAAATAGAACTGGTCGTCCATTTACGGGAGATGTGGCGGGTGAATTGTTGTATCCAACGTTAGTTAAGTTTGGTTGGGCAACTGGTACATTTGCAGCTAAGGCAGATGATACGATTGTGTTACGCAAGTGTCGTATTACAAATGCTGTGAAGTGCTTGCCTCCAGAAAATAAGCCCATTGGTTCTGAAATTAATAATTGTGTGGCTCATTTGCGTTCGGAGTTGCAAGCGATGCCTGACTTAAAATGGATCGTCTGTTTGGGAACAATTGCCCATGAATCTGTACTGAAATCATATGGTTTGAAAAAGAAAGATTATCCGTTTGCACACAATATAGCTTATACTTTACCAGATGGAAAAGTGTTGATTTCCAGTTATCATTGTTCAAAATATAATACCAGTACAAAACGTTTGACGCCAGAGAGTTTTGAAGAAGTGTTCAAAAGATTGACAAAATAAATTGACTTTTGAATAAAATTATGCTAAAATGACCGAAACTTTTAAGAAAGGAATCGGTTTTATGTGGCATCCAGAAACACGGGAATTGTGGGTTGAACACCAAGGCAAGATTTTGAATTTGTTTGACTATGACAATAAAAAATTCGATTGGCATGGTGATTTAGATTTATCTTTTTTGGATTTAAAAACGGATGAAATACCCGATTTATCAAGGATGACGGTTCATGGAGATTTGAATGTATCTCACAATGAGTTGACTGGATTTCAAAAATTGCCAAAAATTATTTATGGTTCCTTATATGCGAGTTTTAATAAAATAGCCTCTTTTGATGATTTTCCGGATTTGGTGGCTCGTGAATGTGTGATGCTTGGAAATCACTATAAGGGAACAAAGCGTATTGAAGATGGTTCTTTGGGGTGTCCTGATGTTGTAACGCAAGATTACTATATCGCTTGGCGTGAAGAACAAACAAAGCAATTGATGTCTGTTTGTGGTAATATTGATAAAATGATGGAAATCCAAGAAAAAATATATAATGAGGATGCATTTAGACAAGCTCAGGATATGCTGCAATTACGACAAAAATATTTATGGCGTTTTTCAGATAAATTAAAGGATAAAAAAACGGAATTAGTTGTGGTTGAGCTAGAGGATCCTTATTTGGATGATGAAGAAAAACAACCACAAAGCACGCAAGATGAACCTAAAGTGATTGGTGTTGTTGTGGCTATAGAAGAAGAGGTTGTGCCTCGAACAGTTGTGCGTGCATGGGAAAGACATCATAAGAAAAAGGTTCGTAAATATCCATATGGTCATCGTAGAATCGATAAGACGATGGGACGGGAATAAAGTTTTTTTATTTTTAAGTGAAATAATACTTGCATTTTTTAAAAAAATAGCGTATAAGAAAGCATCTTTTGGATGGGTGGCCGAGTGGTTGAAGGCGCACGCCTGGAAAGTGTGTTTAGGCTTAACCGTCTAACGTGGGTTCGAATCCCACCCCATCCGCCATTAGCAATGTCCCGTAAGGGGCTTTTTTTGTGGCTAAAATCATGTGAAATGAGAAGAGGTTTTTAAGTAAAATCAAGAGAATTGTTTGTTTTGCCATATTGGGCTTGGAATATTTTAATATAAAAAAAGTGCTCTTCATTTAAGAGCACTTTTGGTAAAACGCCAAAGGAGGAGGGAGGCGTTTAAAACTGATATTAAGCTTTTGCAGCTTTAGCGCTTTCAATACGTTTACGCAAAGCTTTGGCTTCGTCTGTTAATCTAGAAACAGGTTTTGTTAACAAATATGTGTCAATTCCACCATTTTTTTCAATTGTTCTTAAGCCGTTTGTGCTAACGCGTAATGTTACTTGAGCTCCTAAAATTTCACTGTACACAGCAACTTCTTGTAAGTTTGGCATAAAACGACGGCGTGTTTTACGATTGGACTTACTTACATTATTTCCTGTTTGTACGCCTTTACCGGAAATGACGCATCTTTTTGTCATGGTTAGTATCCTTTCTTACCTTAAAATATAAAACTGATGTGTTCTTTTACCTTTTTTTTTCACAAAAGTCAAGAACTTTTTTTACTTTTTGTTAAAAAAACTGATACAGAAAAGATGAATATGTTAAAAAGGGTATAAGTCTGGTAAGGGTTTTTTGCGCTTATGTGTTCGTATTTTGCTTAAAATAAAAATAGATAAACCAACAATAAGTCCTCCTCCAATTAATCCAATTATTAACCATAACCACATTTGAGGGGTTGTTATTATAGATTGATTTGGAATAACGGTTGTTTCTTTTATGGGCTGTATGGCTGTTTTTACAGGAGTAGGTTGTATTTGTTGTTGAGCAAGTTTGGGACCATTAACAAAAATATGTTTTTCTGGAATAATTGCTGTTTCGGATTTTTGTGTTATAGTATTAAACCATGGCACTTTTATAGCAGGTATTGTCATATCCCCCCCATTTGTTGGTACCATGATGATAGATAATGATAATATACCACGTATTGTATTATTATCAGATACTGTATTTCGGGTTTCAGTGGCTGGGTATACTTTAATATCTGGTGTATTAGCTTGTGATGGTACAGGCAAAGCCTCTGCATTTACTCCAACAGCCGAAAGTGTTACTACTCGTTCAATGGTGTCTCCTGATTTTAAATCTACAGGTATTTTATCTTCATACGTTAATTGTACGTTGGGACTTGCAAGCCACCAACCTTGCCACTGAGATGGTTTAGGTTGAACTTGAATAGTAATTGGTTCAGCAGATGCAAAAATTTGTTCTTGGGAGCCGGTTCCCATTAATCCATCAAACAATATTCCCATTTCAAACATATCTTCGATACTTTGGCGTTTATTTCTTTCAATAGAGCGTATTCCATTAAAAGAAACTGGATTAATTGTTATTTTTCCGGATTGTTCAGGTGTAATTAGATATTTTCGTTCTAATATTTGAACCGGTTTGTTATCTTGCATAACTGTACGCGTTTCGTCTTGTTCCAATAATTGTACAGATGCACCTTCTGTAGAGGGGGCATCAAAATTACCATCTAAAATTCGACGAATATCTCCCATACGAACTGTATATACAATAGCTTGTCCAACGTAATATGGGCCTTCAGAAACTTGAGCTTGCAATACCAAAGGTAAAAGATTCTGCGTTTTTGTATTTTTATCTTCTGTAGCAGAAACGGTTAATTGAATTGGATTCAATTTTTGACCATTTAGTGTCAGTCCATTAATGGTTAATGTACCAACGCGTTTGGGAAAAAGATTGTAGCTGAGTTCATAGGTGGTATCTGTTTTTCCGTTAACAATGGTTGTGTTTTGACGAGTTGTTTGACCACTGATATGAAAATCATTTTTTATGCTGGATAAATCTGGAGCTTGAGAGAATTTTTTATCAGATGAAAAAATTAACTCTACAACTTGTCCGATGACCACATTATCTTTTGAAAAAGATACGCTAACGGCCCATACAGGTAAAGTTGTTAATAAAATAAATGTTAATAAAACAAATTTCATTGTGATTTCCTTATATATTGTTGATACAGGCGATAACGTAGTAATCTAGAGGGATCTTGTTTTATTTTATTTAACAGCTGTTCTGATTCCTGATCAAATTGTTTGTTATTTGGGAGTATTTCTTGCAAAGATTCATTTTGGGGTTGTTCTTGATTTTTATTTTCTATTTCCTCAACAGGTGAAGCTTGTTCATTTTCATTTTGAGGTTCTGTTTCACTTTGAGATTCAAGTTTTTGTGCGGTATTTTCTGAGCGTTGTTTATCTAGTTGAGTGGACGATTGTTGTTGATTTTGTTCTTGTCCTTGTCCTTGTTCTGGTTCTTGTTCTTGTTCTTGAACATCTTGTTGGTCATTTGGGGGTATCTCATTTTGTTGAGGTTGTTCATTTTGTTCGGATTCGTTTTGCTGATTGTCTTGAGATTGTTGTTTTTGCTCTTCTGGGTTTTGTTGTTTTTCTTGCGGTTCTTGATTTTGTTGTGGAGGTAGTTGTTTTTCCAAATATTCTTTATTCCATTTGGCCTCGGTATGTTCAGGATTTATTTCCAATGCTTTTTTGTATGATTGAATGGCGCCTTGAATATCATTTAAATAAGCTTTGGCGTTGCCGGCATTATAAAAATCATTAGCAGATTTGCCAGCTTCAAAGACTTGTTTAGCTACTTCATAATTGCCAATTCGATAAGCATTAACTCCAGACATTGTTTGACGGTAATTTTCTTGGTCTGGACGTTCGAATAAACCAGCTTGAACAGTAAAGGGTAAAAAGATAAATAAACAGAAAAAAACACCTTTTCTAAATAGCCATATGAAAAATGGAATAGCAAAAAACAGTAAATAAGGTCCTAAATCTTTCCATATGGTTGCTCGTTCTGTTATTTCTTCTTGAGCTTTAGATGTTGATGATATATTTTGAGAGTTTTGTTTTTGAATTGTTTTGATGTCATCATCTAAAACACTCATCGGAATGTAGGTACCAATTTTTGATAATTCTGCTTTATTGGGTTTTACTAAAATTGGTGTGCCATCTGTATGGCGCATAAAATCTCCACCAGCAATAGGAACAGGGTAACCTTCATCTGGTGTTTCAATCGCTAATGTCATAACAGTATATGGTATATTTTTTGTAATTTCTTCTAATCCCGAATTATCAAATCCACCAGCGGTTATGAAAATAATTTGTCCGGTATTCATGCGAGCATTTTGTAATAGATTTATGGCTTGTTGAAAACCACTTTGGGGGAGATTGTTGGGTCTTGGCATGACAGATGGTGATAAGGCAGGTATCATATTGCGAATGACTTCAATATCTTGTGTTAAAGGTGAAGCAGTATATCCTTTTTCATCATATAATACTAAACCAACTTGATGTCCTTTTAAGGCGTTTAATAAATCATATAACTTTAACTTTGCTTTTGTTAAAT
Organism: Alphaproteobacteria bacterium; assembly: GCA_017559525.1. GTDB lineage: Bacteria > Pseudomonadota > Alphaproteobacteria > CAAHEQ01 > UBA3637 > UBA7488. The sequence continues at coordinate 15,298 of JAFYRI010000016.1, forward strand.
TTTCGGGTGTCATTGCAGGTGACAAATCTAAAACAATTACATCAGCTGGTGCTTGAGTTGTTGCTGGAACAGATATTTTATCAAAGGCTGGGCCAGATCCTGCAATGGTTAATAAAGTCCAAAAAAAGACAAACCATTTCATTTTTAAACGGTATAGGCCAATGTTAAAATGAACAGTTAAAAAGGGTAATAATCTTTTATCCACAAAGTTTTCAAGAGGATTTTGTGCAGATAACCGTTTTTTGAAAATCCAAAAAATTAAAGGGATAAATGCAATAAATAAAAACCAAGGCCGCAAGAGTATCATGATTGTCTCCGTTTTAAAATGGCAGCACTTAATAACAATATCATTGATATTAATAAAGGTATAAAAAATAATTCCGTTTGTGGACGAACAGATATATTTTCGCTATTTACTTGTTCTAACTCATTAATAGCATTGTACACTTCTTTTAATTCTGAAGTGGTTTTTGAACGGAAATAACGCCCTCCTGTTTGTCGTGCAATTTCTTGTAAAGTAGCTTCATCCAAGTTAAGAGAAGGATTTACAGCAAAAGTACCAAAAAAAGATTGTACCAATTGTTGATTTGAACCAACTCCGATTGTGTAAATTTTGACATTTTGTTTTTTTGCGAGTTCTATGGCTTCGTTTACTTTGATAACCCCAGCATTAGAATAACCATCTGATAATAAAATTACAATACGACTGTCAGCAGGGGCCGCAGAAACACCTTCTACAGCCTTAGCAATAGCATCTCCGATAGCTGTTTGTTCACCAGCAATGCCAATGCTGACCTCATCAAACAAAGAGCGTAAAGTTTTTTTATCAAAAGATAATGGTGTGTATAAATAAGCTTCCGAACCAAAGATAACCAATCCTAAATTGTCATCTGTACGTTTTTTTATAAAATCATTTGCGACATTCTTTACCATAGTAAGGCGGGTTACAGGTTGTCCATTTAAATCAAAATCTTGTTCAGCCATCGAACCTGAAACGTCAATAGCCAACATTATGTTACGTGCTTCTCTAGGTAAGGGGAGCATTTCATCAAATTTAATTGGACGCATACAAGCAATTACAAAGAAAATCCAAGATAAGTATAATAAAATAGCTATTTTATGTCCTGTAGATATAGGATTTGTTATTAGAAACGAAGATAGACGATGAAAAAATGGTACACGTAATGCTATTGGAATAGCATTTGTTTCAAGTCGTTTCGCCGGTAAAATATACCGTGTTAAAATCGGAATAAAAAGTAATAAAATAGCCCAAGGCCAAATAAATGTACTCATGATGCTTAATATAGAGGGTTTAATACCAAAAGGCAACATTTTTTAAAATGTATTTTAATATGAAGTAAAATTGTAATTAATATATGGAAAAATATTGCAATTATTATTTCAAATGGTGTATATACGAAATATGTACAAGATATGTAAACAGTATTTTAATTATCAAAAAATATTAATTTCAAATAAGTTATTGAAATTGCACACACACA
>JAFYRI010000018.1 GCA_017559525.1 Alphaproteobacteria bacterium
AAAGATCACCATCACGGCTATGATAGACGAGGCTGATGCTGTGATTATTGATGTCACCAACAACGGTTTGGCCATCACTCCTGAAAGTCAAAAACAAATCTTCATTCCGTTCTTCTCTACCAAACCCGAAGGCTCAGGCATTGGCCTCAGTCTCTCTCGCCAAATGATGCGCCAACACAACGGCACCATCCACCTCGCCCGAAGCAACAACCAAGAAACAGTCTTTACTCTCATTTTTAGATAAAAGAGTTGTTGTTCTATTTGGCACATTTTTTGTCCATACTATTATAAATCACCTGCAAAAATGGGCTTGATATATTAAAAAACACAAAAAATCTCGCTCGCATTTTGTCATATCAAAAAAATATTGTACCTTTGTGGCGGATAATAATGTTAACCAATAAAAACCTATCACTATGTTTGGAATTACAACATCGCGTGAGCCTATTAAAGGCGAGTTCGCAAAAAAAATCAAAGCATCTGTTGCTAAAATGCAACAACGACTTGCTGTTGAGAAAACTGTTGCAAAATCAACTGTAGATAGTAAATACACCGTAGTAGTTAGAGGTTGATTTGTATGCAACTATTTAGAGAGTCTTTTACTGACGCTTCTATATTGTCAGAATTTACATGTGGACTGCAAGAAATGGATGATTTTATTCACCACAACTTGCAGTCTTTTTTAGATACAAAACCTTGTAATGCCTATTGTCTCAAGGATGCGACGGAAACAATCGTTGCTTTTTTTGTTCTGCAACCAGAAATGATTAGCATTGTAGATGACGACGCAAAAGAAGACATACAATTGATTCACCCTAATATCCAACTTGAAACTATTGAATATAAAACAATGGAAATCGAATATCTTGCGGTTTCTAAAAATCTTCAAAGACAAGGAATCGGAACGGAGTGTATTGCACAGATTATGAGGATAGCACAAGAGATGCAAGATACAGATTTGTTCTTTCTAACGGCAGACGCATTTAAAACTGGAGAATATAGTGCTGTACCATTTTATCGTAAATGCGGTTTCGATGCATTGGATATAGCAGCTCCAGGCAGACGAGTACTTCCGATGTATAAGCCACTATACTGATAATCATTTGAAAAAATATCCCTAGCAGCACCCTCTCGGTGCTGTTTTTTTTATACTACTGCAACAACAAAAACAGATAAAAACAGACAAAAACGGAATTTTTCGGAAAAATAAAAACAAAAATCAACTTTTTACTTCAAAATATTTGTACATATTGAAAAATATTCGTACTTTTGCAGCGTAATATTAAAAAGAAAATAAAAAGAAACGAAAAATAAATAAAAATAAAATGATTGGAGAGATATTTAACGCAAAAGATTATAGCTTAAAACCAAAGGCTACAATCCAACAAACAGGCAAAACGGGTTTTAATGCAGATGCCATTAATCAACTCAAGATAGATGAAAACAAAGCCGTTGTTCTTGCGCCAGATACACAAGACAAGAAAGTGCTTTATATGGCTGT
>JAFYRI010000010.1 GCA_017559525.1 Alphaproteobacteria bacterium
AGATAAGGCTATGCGCCTGCAGGCCGAAATGGAAAATTTGCGCAAACGAACGGCTCATGACATGGAAAACCACATGAAGTATGCTCAAGCCGGCTTTGCAAAAGATTTATTGCCGGTTGCCGACTGTTTGGCAAACGCTTTGGATTGCGCAAAAAAAGAATTGGAAAATGCCTCGGATAAGACTTTTTTGCAAAATATGATTACTGGCATTGAGATGGTTCAAAAACAACTGGATAGCGCTCTCAAAAAACACGGCGTAGAAAAAATGTCGACATTGGGGGTTATATTTGACCCCAATTTGCACCAAGTTATCAGCCAAATCGACGATGCCGAACATCCCAGTGGCACGATTGTACAAGAAATGCAGACAGGCTACACGATTGGCGGTGACCGTGTTTTGCGTGAAGCAATGGTCGTTGTTGCCAAATAACCTTATAAAAAACAATTTGTTAACCTTTTATTAGTAAAAAAAGAAAAAAAAGAGCACTTTTATACTTGACACCGTGCCGATAATCTGTTAGATTGCATTCAAGAAATTGTTGACAAATTTTTAATAAAGGAGATGTAGATGATTACTTCTAAGGATTTTGAAACGGCGACTTCTTTTTCTTGTGGGTCTGCCCAAGCAAATACAGAAAAGCCGAAAGAAACGACCCTGATTGCCGCCATGGAAGAATTAACTACCGGTAATCATGGTGTTCAAACAGCGAAGCAATCAGATAAAATGCCTCCTTTGCGCCAAGGCGGTCGTTAAACATTTTGAGATTTCAATTTCCGGCCTGCAAAAATGTGGGCCTTTTTGTTATTTTATTCACCTATTCAAAAACATAAAAAAAGAAATCATATATTTTTAAATATTTTTATTGCTTTTTTTTAAAAAAAAGTGTATAAACCTCTCATGTGCCGTTTTAGCTCAGTTGGTAGAGCAACGCATTCGTAATGCGTGGGTCGGGGGTTCGACTCCTCTAAACGGCACCATTTTTATATCTAAACTTCTATATTTATTTGCGTTACCTCACAACACACCCATAATCCAAAACCCAAGGAATTCACATACCTTGATTTGGAGGGTGAGCCCTGTGCTTTACAAAGGTTCAATAAAACTCTAATCCCCCCCCTTTTTTTTTACAGACTTCTAAAAAAGAAAAAAGAGCCTGTTGGGCTCTTTTTATCTCATGGCGGAGCGTAGAGGACTCGAACCTCTGCATCCCGTTAAGGATGACGGATTAGCAATCCGCTGCATTACCACTCTGCCAACGCTCCAACGAAGTGGTAGGGGTACTGTATCATTTTTGTTACATAAAGTCAAGCATTAAATAATCCAGCATTTCATTTTATTTTTAAACACAAGAGAAGACCTAATAAACGTTATATAAATTTTACCCCCTAAAACGGTCAAATAATGTCTTCATATTATCAACAACAGCTTGGCGATCCTTTTCACTTTTATCGGTTTGTAAAATCACCTGATTAATATAAGCAAATAACAAATTTGACTCTACCGCTTTAATCGCAGAATTAACAGCACGTAACTGTACTAAAATATCGGAACAAGATCGTCCTTCATCAATCATTTTTTTTATGCCATTTATTTGACCAGATATACGACTAAGACGTGGCATATTTTCCATATATGCCAATGTATTTTCTTGGATTTTTATTTTATTTCCTTTCATCTGCATACCCTCATCTGGTATAATACTATACTGTTTAACACCGCATGTCAACATCTTCAAATAACATTTCTTTTGTTTTTTTGTTTAAGAACAATTTGTTATCAAATCTTCACACAGATATCTTGATTTTTTTTGTTTTAACCGTTATATTGGACACACAAAACAAAGGAGATATATATGGATATAAAAGCCATTAAAACAAAACCTTTTATAGATCAAAAAACAGGAACATCCGGATTACGCAAAAAAGTTTCAGTATTTCGACAAAGTGGATATATTGAAAATTTTGTACAGTCTATTTTTGATTGCTTAGAGGGATTTGAAGGAAAAACTTTGATCATTGGTGGCGATGGACGTTTTTACAATGAAAAAGCCATCCAAACTATTATTAAAATGGCGATAGCAAATCAATTTGGACGTATCATTGTTGGGCAAAATGGCATTTTATCTACACCAGCCGCTTCTCATCTAATCAACAAGCATGAAGCCTTTGGTGGACTAATTTTATCAGCCAGTCATAACCCAGGAGGTTCTGATGGCGACTTTGGTATAAAATTCAATAATGCCTCCGGTGGTAGCGCTCCAGAAAGCTTAATGCAAAAAATCACAGAACGCACAAAAGTTATTGATCGTTACTGGATGGTAGACACACCCGATATCGATTTGTCAAAAATTGGCACCCAAACTATTGGAACAATGATAATTGAAGTAATTGATTCGGTAGACGATTATGCTGAATATATGCAAGAAATTTTTGATTTTGATTTATTAAAAAATTATTTCAAAAAAGGTATCAAGTTTGTTTTTGATGCAATGAATGCTGTTACAGGTCCTTATGCAAAACGTATTTTTGAAAAAATGTTAGGTGCAAAAGAAGGCTGCGTTATTCACGATACTCCAATGCCAGATTTTGGCGGATTACATCCAGAACCAAACCTTGTTTATGCCAAACACTTAGTTGATATGGCCTATAGCGAAAATGGACCAGATTTTGCCGCTGCTTCCGATGGAGATGGTGACCGATATATGATTTTGGGGCATAACTTCTTTGTTAACCCATCTGATAGTTTAGCTATTTTAGCCGATTATCTGGAAGAAATTCCATACTATAAAGGCCGCCTATACGGTGTTGCTCGCTCCATGCCAACGTCAACCGCTTTGGATGCTGTAGCAACTGCAAAAGGATTACCTTTATATGCTACCCCAACCGGATGGAAATATTTTGGTTCATTATTGGACAATAAAAAAATCGCTTTATGCGGGGAAGAAAGCTTTGGTGCTGGCTCGCTACATTTAAACGAAAAAGATGGCATTTGGGCGGTCTTGGCATGGCTCAGCATTTTAGCTAAAACAGGAAAAACAGTTGAGCAGGTTGTTCAAGAACATTGGCAAAAATATGGACGTGTCTATTGTTCAACACATAACTATGAAGCGTTAGAATCTGATGATGCTAACGCCGTTATGCACCATTTAACCGAACAAACAAAAACATTGGCTGGTCAACAATTTGGCGATTTAACCGTTGAACAAGCCGGTTTATTTACTTACACTGATCCGACAACAAATATCGCTGAAGAATTGCCCGTTGTTGAAATTAATTTTTCGGGTGGTTCCCGAATTATCGTTCGTCTGTCCGGTACGGGCAGCAGCGGTGCCACAATGCGTGTTTATTACAACAAAACAATGACAGATACCGCCCATTTAAATGATGATGTCCAAGAAACATTAGCAGATTTAATTGCGGCCTTTAATCAAATCAGTGATATTAAACGCTTTACTGGACGTGAAGTTGCAACCGTTATTACATAAGGATATCGTCTATTTCATATTTAAAACACCAAACAAAGAATAGTCATAAAACACTATTCTTTGTTTTTTCTTAAAATAAAGACCGTTTTATGACACTTTACAACAACCGTTAACCATTTATTAACTTTTTAAGGTATAGACTAAAGTTAGTTAGATGGTTCGCCATCTAGTCGTTTTAATAAAAAAATGAGGTATATCATGAAAATGAAATCTGTATTATTTGCTTCCGTTGCCGTATTATTTACAGCCGGTTCTGTTTCTGCTGCCGATTTAACAAATCCTTTTGGTTTGCCGGAACAAGGTGGTATTTCTTCCGATACAAGAATTGAATTATCTCGTACAAAATACAAAGATAGTATGGGTAAAGAAGATGGTTTAATGGCTTCTGAAGAAATTCAATATGGCTTAACAAATAATTTGGCATTAACAGCAAAATTATACAACGAATTTGATATTGATAATATGAGCGAATTGAATAACCAACACAACTTAACATATCAACTTGGTTTAGCTTATAACATCAAAAAAGATAATTTCTTAGCTCAAGTTTACGGCTCTTATTTAACATATGATGCCAAAAGTCATTATGGCTACATAGTTGACCGCGGTTGGCAAAAATATGTAGAAGGCGGTGTTAAAGTAGGTTACTACGCCGGATGTGGATTTACACCATATGCAACATATGCAGTATTAAATCCAATTGATTCCACAGAAGGTTCTCTTGAACACAGCGCTTTTGTTGGGGCCCACAAAACATACAAAAAATGGGCTGCTGATGCTGGTATCAGATACGATTTCACAACAGCTAACAAAGGTGAAAAAGCTTGGTCAACAGAAGCTGAAATCGCTTATAACGTAACAGACAATGTTGCTGTTGCCTTGTACGGCACATACTACATTGGTGGCTCTAATGCTGAAGATGATGCAGCAGATACAGACCACACAGTTGGTTTACGTTTAAAAATGGGTTTCTAATTTAACCTGTTGAATACGTCAGTGGTAGATTGCTCTACCACTGATTTTTTATATGTATAAAAAACACCACCTAATTTTTAGATGGTGTTTTTTGTTCTGTTATATGTTTATTCAGCCAATTTTTTATCTAACAATTGATTAGCCAAAGCTGGGTTTACTTTACCGCCCGAGGCCTTCATAATTTGCCCCACAAACCAACCTTTTAATTTGTCTTTACCGGCTTTGATTTCGGCAACTTTATCTTGGTTAGCGGATAAAATTTCCTCAATCAATTTTTCTATAGCACCTGTATCGGATTCTTGTTTTAATCCTTTTTCTTCAACAATAACGGCTGGTTCTTTGCCAGTTTCGGCCATAATTTCAAAGACGTCTTTAGCAATTTTACCGGAAATAGTCCCATCAGCAATCAAACCAACTAAAGCGCCAAGATTTTTGGCTGAAACAGGGCTGTTTGAAACAGTTAAGCCATTCTTATTCAAATATCCGAACAAATCACCCATAACCCAGTTAGCAACTTTTTTCGGGTCTTGACCAATCATGGCTTCTTCAAAATAACGAGATGTTTCTACATCCAATGTCAATACATGCGCATCGTAATCCGTTAAGCCGAGTTCACTGACATAACGTTTTTTCTTGGCCTCTGGTAATTCAGGTAAGCTAGCACGAATTTCTTCAATGTATTCATCCGTCAAAATGACTGGCAATAAGTCTGGATCTGGGAAATAGCGATAGTCATGAGCGTTTTCTTTGCTGCGCATTGGACGTGTTTCGTTATTGTTTGGATCAAACAAACGTGTTTCTTGACGAACTGTACCACCGTTTTCGTAAACTTCCACTTGACGATTGGCTTCAATTTCAATAGCTTGCATAACAAAACGAACAGAGTTCACGTTTTTAACCTCAACACGGTCGCGCAAAATAGTTTCACCAACTTTGCGAACAGATACGTTCACATCGCAACGCATAGAGCCTTCATCCATGTTGCCGTCACAAGTGCCTAATGCACGCACAATCGCACGCAATTGACGCAAGTATTCGCCAGCTTCTTCCGGAGAGCGCATATCTGGTTTAGATACGATTTCCATCAAACCTACGCCAGAACGGTTAAGGTCAATAAATGATTTTGTTGGATGCATATCGTGGATAGATTTACCGGCATCTTGTTCTAAGTGCAAACGTTCTACGCCAATTTTTCTATCCCCTTCGGATGTGTGAACTTCAATAAATCCTTCACCAACAATTGGATAGTATAATTGGGAAATTTGGTACCCTTGTGGCAAGTCGGCATAGAAATAGTTTTTACGGTCAAAACGAGAATATTTGTTGATTTTGGCATTTAATCCCAACCCTGTTTTAACGGATTGACGAATGCATTCTTCATTTAAAACTGGCAACATACCAGGGAAAGCAGCATCCACTAAAGACACATGAGTGTTTTGTTCTGCACCAAATTCAGCACTGGCACCAGAGAAAACTTTTGCTTTAGAGATGATTTGGCAGTGTACTTCCAAACCGATAACCAATTCCCAATCGCTTGTATTTCCTTTAATTGTATACATAATCTTATCCTTTCACACGATGTGGCATTAAGTTAAATCCAGCAGATTTTTCCATCACATCTGCCACTTGGAACACCGTGTTTTCATCAAAGTGTTTTCCGATAATTTGTAAGCCAATAGGCAATCCGTTTGAGCTCATACCAACCGGTAAAGCCATTGCCGGAACGCCAGCCAAAGAGCTTGGTGTTGTAAAGACATCACCCAAGTATGTGGAAACAGGATCCATATTGGCCATATCAGCAAAGCTTAAAGCCGGTGTTGGAGCGGCTGGAGCCACGATAGCATCAACTGTTTCAAAAGCCTTTTTAAAGTCTTCGGCAATCAAACGACGAACACGTTGAGCGCGTGTGTAATATGCGTCATAGAAACCAGCAGACAACACAAAAGTACCCAACAAAATACGGCGAATAACTTCATCGCCAAAACCATCTGTACGTGTGTTTTTGTACATGTCATCTAATGTAGCGCCTTCTACACGAGTTGTGTAGCGCACACCATCATAACGAGATAAGTTAGAGGATGCTTCAGCACAAGCAATGATGTAGTAAACCGGTAAAGCGTATTTTGTATGCGGCATAGAAATTTCCACCACTTCGGCGCCGGCATCTTTTAAAAATTGAATGCCTTTATCCCAAACTTTGGCAACATCTTCATTCATACCATCCATACGGTATTCTTTTGGTACACCGATTTTTTTGCCACGAATATCGCCGGTTAAAGCAGATAAATAATTTGGTACTGGTGTATTGACGGATGTTGAATCTTTTTTGTCATATCCAGCCATAGATTCCAACATAATGGCACAATCTTTAACACTGCGAGCCATTGGGCCGGCTTGGTCCAAAGAGGAGGCAAAGGCCACAATACCCCAACGAGAGCAACGACCATATGTTGGTTTTATACCTGTGATACCACAGAAAGAAGCTGGTTGACGAATGGAACCACCTGTATCGGAACCTGTTGCGCCCATACACAAACCAGCGGCAACAGCGGCAGCAGAACCACCGGAGGAACCACCAGGTGTTAAGGCGTATTCGCCATTTGCATCTGTCCATGGGTTTTTTGATTCACCAAAATAACTGGTTCTTGTGGAACCACCCATAGCAAATTGGTCAGTATTAACTTTACCAAGCATAACTGTACCAGCATCTTTTAATTTTTGTGTGACTGTTGATTCATATGTTGGCAAAAAGTTAGATAAAATCTTGCTGGCAGCTGTTGTGCGCACATCTTTTGTACAATACAAATCTTTGTTGGCAATTGGAATACCATCTAATGCACCCAAGCTTTCACCGTTTGCACGGCGTTTGTCAGATACTTCGGCATCAGCCATTGCGCGTTCCGGTGTTTCGGTGATATAAGCATTTAAAACGCGGCCTTTTTCCATTTCAGCCAGGTGCGCACGTGTTAATTCCACAGAGGAAATTTCTTTTTTAGCCAATAAATCAGCTGCTTCAGAAATATGTAAATTAATTAAGTCTGTCATTTTTTACTCCACCATTTTTGGAACAACATAAAAACCGTGAGCAGATTCCGGTGCATTTTTCATTAAGTCAGCTTGAATGCCGCCATCTGTCACAACATCAGCGCGAATAGCATCTGTTTGTTCCGTTACGGAAACGAGTGGTTCGATACCATCTACATTTACTTCTTGAAGTTGTTCAACCCAATTTAAAATACCGTCCACTTCGCCGGCAAATTTTTGTTTTTGTTCGTCGGTTAAATTCAAACGAGCAAGATTTGCCACATTTGCAACCGTTTCTTCATTAAAAGCCATATTTTTCTCCTTTTGTTTGAATGCCCATATTAAAACGGATTTTTCCAAAAAAAGCAAGGAAAAATCCGATGTATAGATGCAAAAAATTTCAAAATAGATTATCGCCTAAGACCATTACGAATGCGCGTTGCTAATTTCACCATATCTCGCGATGCCATGGAAATAATATCAGTATGTTGCGCCGCAATTTTTTTATCCAAAAAACGACGATATAAGATTGCCCATGTATAAGCTAAACTTGCATGTTCCTGATTGTGCTGTTCAGCCTCAGTATGCGTATCTTGATTTAAAATTTTATCTCGTTCTTCATACAATTGGGTCTCTGTCAATCGTTGTTTTGTGAGTACGGCTGCCCAATTCAAAATCATTAATTTAAAAGTAAGCTGTTCAGAGTTTACTTCTTTAAGACGTAGTGTTTGGCGCATTTCTTGTTTTAAATGCACTGGTAATCGACGAAAAATTTTATTAAAAAAATCACCCTTTTTAGGTGTATATTTATTAAAGTCCATTTTACCCCCTCTGCTATCTTTACTTAATTTTACCACACTTTTTGTGTTTTTCAAGAAAAAAATATACAAAAAATAAAATATTTTCTTGATTTCAAGATAAAAATCATGTATTTTCACCTATATTTCATACAAAAGTCAGGAGAAAACACATGAAAAAAATTATTTTAACATCTGCAATTTGTTTATTAACAACTGCTTGCGCTACAGATGGCTCTATCAGCGTTATGACAAAACTAAAAAACTGTTTAACAGAAAAAAGCTGGACAGCCGTTGCCGATGGCACCTTATACAACAATGGTATAAACACAACAGCCAAACAAATTTCTGAGATTTGTTTGAATGAATTATCCTTACAAGATATGGGCATTGAAAATCAAACAGCCCAAACAGCAACAACAATCCTAAACGCCATGGCATCCGCTAAACAACCCGAAAAATAAGGTTGTTTTTACTGCAAAAAAAAGAAAACCCCTGAGTACATCAGGGGTTTCTTCGGAGTAAAAACTATTTAGGCGGCGCGCACACGCTCTTTATGTTTTGCACGACTTAAATCAATAGCAAAACACTTACCACGAACCAACATTTGAGGATCTGTTTGCAATTCGTCATACAAACAAACGGGCGAATGCATTAAAATACCACGTGGAGATGTTGTATTCCCCTCTAAAACCTTACTTTGAGAATCAACACCAGTTTCAACAATTGCACCATCCGAATTATAAACATAATAAAATGTTTTTTGATACAAAACGTCCTTAAACATTTCCGTCAACAACTGATTGTTTTTAAATGTTTTAACAGACACAAAACCTTCGGACACAGAAACGCAAGTTTCTCGAGCTCCACCATTTTTGAAAAAATCAACCACCATATAACCATCCATCTTCAACGGCGATAAAGAAGTCGCAACAGACTTCAAACGCCCTGAATGAGAAAGAGTGGCCGATACCTTCAGCCTATTTTTCAAGACAAAGTTCATGTAAAATTCCTTTAATGTAATTTGATTTTGTTATATTAACACTTTATTAACAAAAAGTCAACATCTATTTTGTTTTTTATAAAAAATAAAAACATTGACAAATTTTAAAAACCATTATATACTTTATTTTATAAATACATAATGCGGGGATGTTATGAAAATTTTTTCAAACCATATATCAGAAAGCACGCTTGTAAAAAACATATTACAACATATTGAAACAAAAAAAAATTTCAAATTAAGGGATTCGTACACATATGTTTTTAACAACACACATATTGTTAAAATTCCGTTTACCCCCCAAACCGTCAAATCCTTGCAACAAGAAATCAAAATATCAAAAATCTTACAAAAACATCAATTGCCCGCACAGACAGTTGCATGGCAACAAATTAATTTATCATCTACGCCATCATTAAATATCCCCTTTTGCGCTGTATCTCAACGTATTGAAGGATATCACCCATCATCATTAGAGGACCCTCTTTTACAATCTGATTTGGGCCGTTTTTTTGCTAAACTACATAAAATATCAGCCTCTGAATTTCAAGATGTTTCAACTTATATGGACACACTATTTCAACATACTATACGCACATGGGAACAACTCAATAAACATAAAGGTATAGATAAAACAAAGTGGAAACACTTTAAACAACATCTAAAAAGTACAGTTTTAAAAAGAGCTAACAATATTTTTATACAAGATATCAACCCCGTACTAACACATGCGGATTTGCACCCACAAAATGTTTTAGTTAACGCAAACAATCGACTGATTGCTGTTTTAGATTTTGGAAACGCAACAATAACTCCCACCCCCGAAGATATTATCAGATTCAATACCTTTATGCAAAAAAACACTCCTTTTAAAAATGCTTATCAAGTATATTCTGGAAAACGCTTGGAAGAACAAACAAAACAAGAAAAAACATGGAAATTAGCCTCACAAATGAATAAATGTGCAGAATCTTTGTTAATAAAATTCTTAACACGAGAAAAAGAAAGGGGTTAATCATGTACTTAACGCACGCCGAAGCCGAAACACGCACTATTATTGAACCTATTTTAAAAAAAATACTTAATACAACGGGGGCACTTAATTATCAAAAAATAACCTCTGCAAATGCATTTGTTTATTGCATCGACAACAGTTATATAAAGTTTCCAACATCCATGAAGGCAGAAAAAGCCTTACGTCGCGAAATATCTATTTCAAATTTTTTAAGCAACCGCGTTTCGTTTAGCGTTCCTTATTTTTCATATGGTCAAATCACAGCAACAATCAATCACAAAGAATGTAATTTATTCTATGCAACATCTCAAAAAATTCGTGGGATTCCCCTATATCAAGCAACCATGCGTGCAATTCCACACGAATCCTTTACACACTCTCTTTCCTCCACTTTGAATGAACTACATTCCATTCCAACTGAAGAAATGTCCACCCTAAAAATACCCACCTTCAATGCTAGATTAGGAAAAATCATTCATGCAACAATCCAATCAACAGATGTTTCTCTTCAGTTAAAAAAACAATTAGTAAAAAAAATTCGTACACACCTGGGAAATGAAAAAGACGTTCTGTGTCATCGAGATTTACATGGAGCAAACGTGTTTGTAAATCCAATGACCGGACATGTAACTGGATTATTAGATTTTGGTATGGCAGAACTCGCCCCTCCCGCTATTGAAATATCTGACTTTGGTGTTTATGCAAATCCTCATTTAACATCAAAAATCAAACAATTGTACACTCTAAACTCTAGCCGCACCTTGGGGGATTTATATCTATATCATGCAGGAGATCGCAACAAATGGTTGCAAAAACTAATCATCTCAGGCGCAAAAGAATTGAACATACCAATCAAAATAGACGCTCAAAAGATTATTCCCCATTCCCAACACATCTACACAAAACACTAAAACAAACATAAATTTGCTATCCCCTCTTGATTTTTTGGGGATTTTTTGGCATAATGTCTCATTATTTTAGAAAAGGAAAATATTGTATGACAAAAATGAAACACTATCCGATTTTGGACGCAAAGATGTCTTTTCCAAAAATGGAAGAAGACGTTATTAAATATTGGGAATCACATAACACTTTTGAAAAATCCGTTTCTCAAAGAGAAGGCTCTGAAGAATTTAACTTTTATGATGGCCCTCCGTTTGCAAATGGTTTGCCGCACTATGGTCACATTATGGTGTCTTATGTAAAAGATACAATTGCTCGCTTCCAAACAATGTCTGGTAAAAAAGTAGAGCGTCGTTTGGGATGGGACTGTCACGGGTTACCAGCTGAAATGAGCGCCGAAAAACAATTAGGTGTTTCTGGTCATAAAGCTATTGAAGAGTATGGCATTGATAAATTTAATGATTTTTGTCGCAAGGATGTTTTAAAATATGCCGGTATCTGGGTCGATATGTTTAAACGTATTGGTCGTTGGGTGGATTTCAATCACGATTACAAAACAATGGATTTATCTTTTATGGAATCTGTTATTCATAACTTTAAAGTTTTGTATGATAAAGGATTGGTGTACGAAGGATACCGTGTGCAACCTTATTCTTGGGCCGCACAAACACCGGTGTCAAACTTTGAGGTAAATCAAGCCTATCGTGATAAAACAGATACATCTGTGACAGTGTTGTTTAAATTAGACAATGGCATGAATTTACTTGTTTGGACAACAACTCCTTGGACATTGCCATCCAACTTGATGATTGCCGTAGGTGCTGATATCGATTATGCTGTTATGGAAGAAAATGGTGAAAAATACGTATTGGCCGAGGCTTTGTTGCCACGATACAAACAACAATTACAAAACGCCACACAAGTTGCCACCATCAAAGGTTCCGAATTAGTTGGTCAAACATATGAACCGATGTTCCCATATTTTAAAGATTTAAAAGCAGAAGGATGTTTTACGGTCTTATCCGGTGATTTCGTGTCTACAGAAGATGGTTCCGGTATCGTTCATATTGCCCCAGGCTTTGGTGAAGATGACTTTAATATTTGCATGGCTGTTCGCAAAGATTTCCCAATTGTATGCCCGGTGGATGAAGCCGGATGCTTTACAGCTGAAGTTCCGGATTACGAAGGTAAACAAGTTTTTGAAACAAACGAACCGATTTTAGCTTGGTTAAAAGAAAATCGCAAGTTGGTTAAAAAAGAACAAATTGTTCACTCTTACCCATACTGTTGGCGTACGGATACACCATTAATTTACAAAGCAATGAGCTCTTGGTTTGTTAAAGTGACAGACTTCAAAGATAATATGCTTAAAACAAATGATGAAATCACTTGGACGCCAGATAATATCAAATATGGACGTTTCGGAAAAGGCTTAGAATCTGCGCCAGATTGGAACATTTCTCGTAACCGTTTCTGGGGAGCTCCGCTTCCTGTTTGGAAATCAGATAATCCTGATTTCCCAAGAACAGATGTGTTTGGTTCTGTTGCTGAAATTAAAGCCGCCACAGGTTTTGATGTTGTGGATTTACACCGTCCAATGATTGATGATGTAGTTTATCCAAACCCAGACGATCCTTCGGGAAAAACAATGATGCGCCGTGTGCCATATGTGTTCGATTGTTGGTTTGAATCCGGTTCTATGCCGCAAGGTCAAGTCCATTATCCATTTGAACGCAAAGAATGGTTTGAAAATCATTTCCCAGCCGACTTTATTGTTGAAGGCATTGACCAAACACGTGGTTGGTTCTACTCCTTACATGTATTGGGTACAGCATTACACGGTAAACCAGCTTATAAACATTGTTTGGCAACCGGGTTGTTGATGGCCGAAGGTGGTGTTAAATTATCCAAAAAACTGAAAAACTATCCAGACCCATACGAAGTATTAAATACTATGGGATCTGATGCACTCAGATGGTTTTTGATTTCTTCACCAGCTGTCAAAGCCGGTAATGCTATGGTGGATAAAGAAGGTAAAGAAGTTGCTAAAGCAGCTCGTAAAGCCGTATTACCATTCTGGAACGCTTATTACTTTTTCTGTTTATATGCCAATGCAGAAGGAATTAAAGCTCATGAAATCACAACATCAACTGATGTACTAGACAGATACATTTTAGGTAAATTAAAACAACTAACTGTATCTGTAAAAGAGCAAATGAATGCCTATGATATGGGACGCGCTTGCAATGATTGTGCGGAATTCTTAGATATCTTAAATAACTGGTATGTCCGCCGTAGTCGCGCTCGTTTCTGGGATGGGACAGATGATGGTGCATTTAATACATTGTACACTGTTTTGGTCACACTCAGTAAGATTATGGCCCCATTAATGCCAATGATGAGCGAATTTGTCTATCGTGGTTTAACGGGTGGTGAATCTGTTCACTTGACAGATTATCCAACGGTATCAGCTATGGCAGACGAACACGAACTCATTGCGCAAATGGATTTGGTACGTCAAATTTCTTCCACAGCTAAATCTATCCGCGAAGAATATAAATTACGTAACCGTTTGCCATTAAAAACAATGACTATTGCGGGTTCTAACGCCGAAACACTGACAAACTTTGTTGATGTGTTAAAAGATGAAGTTAACGTTAAAGATGTTGTCTTGTCTACAGATATTTCATCTATTGCCAATACATTCTTATATTTAAAAACACCATTAATCGGTAAAAGATTAGGTCGTTTTATGAAAGATATTATGGCCGCTAGCAAAGGAACGGATTGGGCTGTATTGGAAGATGGTACATTATCCATTGCTGGTCAAATTTTGACTGCAGAAGAATTTGAATTACGTCTTGTGTTAAAAGAGGGGTTAAATGGTCAAGCATTACCAGATAATACAGCTGTAGTTCAACTTGATACAACTTTGTATCCTGACTTAGAAAAAGAAGGTATTGCTCGTGATTTTGTGCGTATGATTCAACAAGCGCGTAAAGATGCTGATTTTGATGTATCTGATCGTATTACAGTAATTTATACGGTTAATACACCATTGTTATCTGAAGCATTGAACGAGCATGCTGATTACATTGCTGATCAAGTATTAGCTATCACTATGCGCGCTGAAGATACTGCTGTATCTGGCGCCAAAACAGAAGAACTTGGTGATGGACAAGTTGCTTTTACAGTTGAACGATAAATAATGTAAGAGTATAAAGAAAATCCCCCCTTTTTAAGGGGGGATTTTTACAATAAAAGAGACCTTTTTTCGATTACATATCACACTTCTGTATAATCCACATCAATAATTTCTTTTTTATGAACACGTCGTGATGTTGACTTTTCCAATATTTCAACCGATTGTTTTTTAGATAACCACAGTTTTATTTTGTACCACAACCTAGCAATAACGGTTGCAACAATAAAAATTAATAATAATGGCAATACCACATACCCAGCCACCAAAAACAAAAATGAAAAGAACGCAAATAACAAAAGCATCCCTATAATTTGTTGTATCATTTATTTTTCATCCCTTTCAAATTATACAGAAAATCTAATGCTTCTTTTGGACTCATTAAATCTAAATTTGTTTCCTCTAAACGTTCCTCTATAACGCTTGTTTTTATAGTGGGCTCTTTCATTGCACAAAACAAGGGTAAATCATCAAAAAGAGGTTGTTGTTCTTGTTTTTTTTCTTCTAATCCAGCCAAAACCTCTGCAGCACGATCTAATACACTTGATGGTAATCCAGCTAGCTTTGCCACATGAATTCCATAAGAACGATCAATGGCCCCCTCACCTACCTCATGCAAGAACACAATATCTCCATTCCATTCTTTCGTGCGCATGGTGTGCAAAGAAACACCCCTTAAACGATTAGCAAGAGCTGTTAATTCATGATAGTGTGTAGCAAACAGTCCTCTACATTTATTCACATCATGTAAATATTCCACAACTGCCCATGCTAAGGATAAACCATCAAATGTTGCCGTTCCTCGCCCAACCTCATCCAAAATAACTAAAGATTTAGGTGTTGCCCCCTTTAAAATACTAGCTACCTCAACCATTTCCACCATAAATGTAGAACGTCCCCTGGCCAAATCATCTGAAGCCCCAACTCGAGAAAAAACCTTATCAACAACCCCTATCTTCGCATATTCTGCAGGGACAAAAGATCCCATTTGAGCCATAATTGTAATCAGCGCATTTTGACGTAAAAATGTACTTTTACCAGCCATATTTGGACCAGTCAACAACCACAGATTATTTTCGTCCTCACCCAAAGTACAATCATTTGGAACAAAATTTTCACGTTGTTTCCCCAATGCGGCCTCGACAACAGGATGACGTCCTTTTTTTATTTCAAATTCTTCTCCGTCTGTTAAAATAGGGCGAGTCCAACCATTTTTATCAGATAAATAAGCTAACGAACTAACAACATCTATCACAGCCATTGCGGTTGCAGCTTTTAACAGTGGTGTACTGAGAGCCAATACTTTGTTACGTAAAGCCTCAAACAACTCTATTTCCATTGCTAATTTTTGCTCATCAGCATGTAAAATCTTAGCCTCTAATTCGCTTAAAGCAGCCGTTGTAAAACGAACAACATTTACCATTGTTTGTCGGTGGATAAAACCGCGCTCCTTTTCCATCAGCAAAGGTTCGGCAAATCGTGTCGGTACCTCAATATAATAACCAACAACATTATTAAAAGCTATTTTTAAATTAGCAATACCTGTATCCTGTATATATTTCGCCTGTAAATCAGCCAAAACCTTTTTAACGTTGTTTTTAATATTTATCAGCTCATCCAATGCAGCGGAATATCCACTTTGAATAAAGCCACCATCTCTTGCTAAAACAGGTAGGTTTTCATCACTTGTTCCAATTGCTTGATAAATTTCTTCAGTTAACGCAGTCCATTCCCCCATTTGTGTCTTATCTTCATTTAATGAAGATGGTACCATAGTATCATTCATTGTTAAGCGCAACTGAGGGATCTTATCTAATGTACGACAAATTGCCAATAAATCTTTGGGGCCACCACGCTTTAAAGAAAGACGTGTAATTGATCGCTCAATATCTGCTCCTCCCTTTAAAATTTCACGAACTTTATTGCGTACACTAACATTTTGCACAAAATAATCAATTTTATCTAAACGGGCATCAATTTCCTTTATATCCAACAATGGCGCAGACAAATAAAAAGATAACAAACGCCCCCCTGCCCCAGTTTGTGTCGCATCAATTGCTTTTAATAAACTGCTAGCCCCCTTATCATCTGACAAAGAATGAATTAACTCCAAACTACGACGTGTCGATGGATCAATTTCCATAAAAGCTCCTGTGACAATCCTATGTGGAATCTGCAACAAAGGAACAACACCTCGTTGTGTTTCCAACACATAACGAATTAATACCCCTGCAGCAATTGTTTCTGGCTTTGAAAATGATCCTATCTGAGAAAGTTCATGTGCCTTAAAAAACTGTTCTATATCCTGTTTTGCATGAATATAATTAAACTTTTCAATAGGTACAAATGAAATATCAATACCACATTCATCAAATATGGCATTATGATTTAATTTTGTTTCCTCTGCTAATAATAATTCAGATGCATCCAACCTTCCTAAAACAGACGCAACAGATGACAAAGGTACTATTTGCGTATAAAAATCACCTGTAGACATATCAGCCCAAGCAATCCCCATACCTTCAGCCCCTTCGGCAACACAAACTAAATAGTTGTGTCGACGGGCATTCAAAAGACTATCTTCTGTTAATGTTCCTGCGGTTACAATACGCACAATGCCACGCTGAACCACAGATTTATATCCTCGCTTTTTAGCCTCAGCAGGACTTTCTAATTGTTCACCAATGGCCACCTTATAGCCAGCTTTTACTAATCGCACTAAATAGTTTTCATAGGCATGAAAGGGCACCCCACACATTGGAATAGGCTCTCCATTGTGTTTACCACGGTATGTCAATACAATATCCAAAGCTGATGCTGCAATTTTAGCATCTTCAAAAAACAACTCGTAAAAATCGCCCATGCGATAAAATAATAAACAATCTGGACATTCGGCTTTTGTCGCCAAATATTGTTGCATCATGGGGGTAACTTTAACTTCACTCATTTTTTTCATTTCCTTTTTTATTGAAAAAGAGTATACTCTTTTTATGAAAAAAAATAAAGTTAAAAAGAAACAAAATCAGTTTGGTTTTTGGATAAGTTTGCTTACTTTTTTGCAAACAGCACGTTTTTTTGCACGAATTTTTGTGTTGAATATACCTATTTTATTAATTTTGGGGATGTTGATTATTTTTAATGATATCACTTGGTGGCAAGGCATTTTATATTTTGGGGCAGCCTTTATCATTACTGGTATTTTAATAACGGTCGTTTTTAAAGAATTAGAAAACTTTATTTCCTATCTAAAATCTCTTGCCCAAGGAATCGATGTTGAAATTCCCAGCTTTCACCGCGGTATTTTTGGCTCTGTTCGCTTAGCTGATGCCTTCTTGTCTGTAAAAAAACTATGGTCAGATCAAACACTGTCCGATACAAATATTTTGGAACGCTTACCAACACCATTATTGATGATTGATCAACAAATGCACATTGTGTTTGCAAATACCGTTGCATTAGATTTTTTTGGAGATGATATTTTGCAAAAACCTGTTGTGAATATCTTTAAAGATGACAAATTTTCCAATGCCTTAAATCAAATTGTTTCACATGAAACACAAACAAAGTGGTTTGAATTTGATTACCAAGATGATTCTGTTTATACATTCACAACACGTATAGAACGCCTGCCAGCTATTGCGAAAAATAATGCTGTTGCTGTAATTGTAATGCACGATGTATCAGCATTTAAATTGTTCAAACAACAACAATCCGACTTTTTTGCCAATGCCTCACATGAACTAAAAACACCGCTATCTATTTTATCTGGTTTAATTGAAACATTACAAGGCCCCGCCAAAGATGATACTGTTGCCCGCGAAAAATTCTTAAAAATGATGGCAGAACAAACAGATCGTATGACAAACTTAGTACAAGATTTACTCAGTTTATCACGTCTTCAAATGATGGATAAAACACATCAAAATGATATTATCATAATATCAGATTTATTAAAAAGTGTTGTGGAAAGCCTTACGATTCGAGCTAACAACCACAAAAAAACATTAAAATTAAAAATATTACATGATTTACCACGCGTTATCGGCAATCGCGCTGAATTACATCAAGCTGTTCAAAATCTTATCGATAACGCTATAAAATACGGAGAAGACAACTCTGTTATTACAATAAAAGCAGAGCTCAACAATGGTTTTCCTAAAAAATCAGAACGTTACTTTGATGATGTGCGGCAAGTATTGGCTATTTCTATACACAACACTGGCAATCCAATTTCATCACAAAATAAACAACGCATTTTCGAACGTTTTTATCGATTGGATACATTAAAATCTAGACGAACAGAAGGAACTGGTTTGGGATTAGGCATTGTGCAACAAATTGTTCAAAAACATGATGGTTTTATTGATGTAACTAGCTCTCATTCAAACGGGACAACTTTTACAATTTATTTACCAGTTGATTTATAATTTTATGTTTTTTGTATACTTATTATACCGGCGTTTTTTTGTTTTATCTCATTTTTGCGCCTTTAGCAGCAACATTAGCAATCATTAAAATGGTTCTGGACACCATTAAATCTGCTGGATATCCTGTTGTTTTTGTCTGCTTTTCCGTTTCTGATAGCAAATTCAAAACACGTACAATCCATTCTTTTTTCCAAATCATTAATTGACGCTTGACATCATTTTCTAATTTAAATTGCCCCACACGTAAAACACGCTTTACAGCGATGTCTATGGGTTCTCGATGTTCTATTGCGTTTGTGGCCAATAATAATTTATTAAAATAACCTATTAATACGCGCACAACTCCAACAGGCGTTTCCCCACTAGCTAATAACAAAGCAAAAGCTTCATCCGCATCCCTGGGACAGCCATTAGCAACAGCCATACACAACGTATCAAAAGAGGTAGTTTCAGAACAAGTAATAATTTGATAAACATCCACATCTTCAATATTTTTACGTTCTCCCATATAGGTAATTAATTTTTCCAATTCCCTGCGGGTAGTTAATCTATTTTCTGTTAACCGCTCCTTTAACAAATTCATAGCACTTGGTGAGGACCTATATCCAGCCTCTTGTAAAAAAGTAGAAATAGTGTTAACGATATCTTTTTCATCATCAGCGTAACATGCTATTGTCAAAAACTTTGAATGATTTTCTGAAGCAACACGTAATAAACTATTTTTTTGTAAATTATCAGCAGTTATTAATATAAAAGCATCTGTTTGAACTTGATTTAAAACTTCTTCAACAATAAAAGAACATGTATTATCCGCTTCTTTTATCCAAATTAAACGACGCCCCCCCATTAAGGACATTGCGTTAGCATTATCCAATACACAAGATTTGTTTTCTTTTATTTTTGAGGGGGTTAAACGAACAACACAAAAATCATCCTTTAAATCCGGAGTTATCATTTTAGCAATCTGTTCTGCAGTTTCTTGCACACTACCAAAATCCGGCCCATACACTAAAGCCCCTCGATAAGAAGATTGAATTTCCTTTTTTAATGCCAGAACTTGATAGGCCTTAGCCTTCATTTTCAACCTCTTTCTTTTGAACAAAAGAAATAACGTGTAACGTAATACGATCTGCTAACATTTTTATTAAATTTTCTTGCACTTTTTTTTGAGCAGACCATGTTGCATACGGCTCAATTGCAATATTATAAGCCGATGTGGCTGAGGTTGTTGTTTTAATAACCACTTCGTTTGTTTTTATATTTTTTAAAGAATATTCAGCGGTCAACGTCATCCTATCACGACTAGAAAAATTGTCGTTTTGAATGTTTTGTTCACTGATAACAGGATCGTTCAAACTAACACTTAAAACATATGTTTTTGTATCATTTATCTTGCTAAGATTTAGCCCATCATTTAAATAATTTTCCATCAAATACCCATCGTAATTTGCAATAGGTTGGATAGCAATTTGAGCTGTTAAATCGGTTGTCTTTGTTTCATTTGTACGATAAAGTGGCGAAAAACCACACGCAGAGGTAAAAAACAATCCCATCAAAATAAAAATACGCATTTTATATCCTTTGTTTTGAAATCAGTATATCGTAATTTTATAAAAAAGACAAATATTATTTACATCAAATATTTTCCGGTGTATACTAATAGAATGAAAAAAATTTATGTTATAGCTGGTTCAACCGCCAGTGGAAAATCAAATTTAGCTATTAAACTTGCCAAATCAATTAATGGTGAAATTGTTAATGCTGACTCTATACAAGTTTACAAAGATATTCCTATTTTAACAGCTCGTCCCTCAACAGATGAAGAGCAAGGTATTCCACATCATTTATACGGATATTTAGATGAACATGCAACATGTTCTGTTACAAAATGGTTAGAACAAGCTATCACTAAGCTCAATCAAATAGATGCTCCCATTGTTGTTGGTGGAACAGGACTATATATAAAAGCCTTAACAGAAGGATTAAATAATATTCCAGATGTAGATTTATCTGTGCGTGAATATGTGCGCTCAATGCCAATTGAAGAAGTTAAAGCAAAAGTTTTAGAGTGCAATGCGACAGATCCCCAACGACTGAGACGCGCACTAGAAGTTCAGTTAACAACAGGAAAGCCACTCAAATATTTTCAAACACAGCCCCCTGTTCGAAAAATAGATGCCGAATTTGAAATTATTTGGATCAATCGTCCTCGTGAAGAAATTCGATCCAGATGCAAAAAACGTTTTTTACAAATGTTAAAAATGGGAGCTATACAACAAGTCAAAGAATTAAATTCTTTATCACCAACGGGTGGTGTCACAAAAGCGATAGGCTTTAAAGAAATTACCTCATACCTGAAACAAGAAATCTCATATGAAAAAATGATCGATTTGGCTGTGATCGCCACATGTCAATACGCTAAACGACAACAAACTTGGTTTAAACACCAGTTAAAATACCCAAAAATTATACATAACATATTGGATTTTAACATTTAATTTATTGTTTTTTATTTTTTTTGATCGTTCTATTTCGAAAAAACAAAACACAATAAGTAATTACACAGTAATCACAAAAGAAATAAAAGTAATTACAAAGTTATACCATATACATTGTATGCACATTGTTATTACTAAAACACAAAAATAAAAATGCCACCTCTAAAACAACAAAGTAATCACTTTGTTATTACAACAATTATATACACACATTGTTATTACAAAATAAAAAATGTTATTACATTGTATATTTAAAGCTTGTTCTTTTTTTTAAAAAAAGGTATATTAACGGTGTAACTTATTTTTATTAACAACTGTTTCTTTAAGGAGATTTTATGATATATCACAAAAAAAATCAATCAATAGATGATATTTTTTCAGATATGGAAAAACCTTGCACTCCTTCGTTTTATCAAAAAAAGGGAGCAATAGCGGCAAGTATTTTTTCACTTATTTGGATTGTATTTATTATAGATTACCTTATTTCATCTGGATGGTGGGCAAATAGAGGCACTTTATCTCCTGCAGAATTCATTGGAGAAACATGCGGATTATTCCTACCAATTGTTGTTGCAACTTTAATTGCCGCATATTTTGACCGCTCCGCCCAACTACATTACGAATCACAAACATTACAATCATATTTAAATGAACTTGTTTATCCAACAGCAGAAGGCGCTATTTACACAAAAACACTAACCGATGCACTACGCACTCAAATCAAAGAGTTTCGTTCTGTTTTTGAACAAGTTCAAGCACAAACAAATAAAGTTCGTGATGATTTAAAGGGGTGGATTTCTGATTTAAGTAATGTCATTAACCACGTGGATACAAAAACCATTGAATCGGTAAAAGAAATTGCATCCCATATTCATACCTTAACAGAGGCAACACAAATGGCAAATGAGCAAGCTGAACACGCCAGCTCCTTATTTGCAGAACAAGCTGCTATCTTAGGAAAAGTTACCCAACAAACATCAGAAACAATTGGAAAGCTATCGCAATCATTGAGTATGAATATCGAAGAAATTACAAATACAACTCATGCGATAGAAACAACGAATGAACGAACATCACAAGCATTGCAAGTGTCTGAAAATGTTGTAAAAGAACTTCAGAATGGCAGCTCAAAAATTGAGCAAGCTATTGCCTTATATGAAGAAAGTGCAAAACAACAAAATGCGCGTTTGTTTGGCAATTTAGAAAAAGTTTTATCTGTTTTCAAAGCGCATGGGGCCATTTTAGATCAAGAAGTTGAAAAAACAGCCAACCGATTACGCGTTGTTGAAAATACATTTAATGAAAACTCAAAAACATTATATGCATCTGCGGATGAGGCTGTTTTCCGATTAAACGAAGTTGGTGCACAATTTGATGCTAGAACTCGAAAAGTTCAAGAAACAATGAATTTAATTAGATCTGATATGTTAGAAATTTCTGATTCTTTAGTCTTGCAAGCCAAACAATTAGACTCTCACACCGGCGGAAAAATGAAGAAAAAAGCAACTGATGACTTTTTACGTGAAGGAAAAATTATCTTGGACAGATTACAGTCATTCTCTGTTGATATGGCTAAAATATTCTCACCAAAAGCAGAAGAAACTCTCTGGCAACGCTATAATAACGGCGATAAAACAGCCTTTATGCGCCATATAACAAAAGAATTAAACTCATCTCAAACAAAAAAAATCAAAGAATTAATCAAAATTGATCCAGAATTTAAATTAGCTGTTTCACGTTATATGGCCGAATTTGAGGGTATGACAAAGGCCGCTCAAGCCGAAGGCGAAAACAACTTAATGATGAGTATATTAATTGGTTCTGATGTAGGACGCTTGTACATGGTACTAGCAGATATTTTAAGAAAGGGAAAATAATATGAGAATAAAACTAACAAAAATTGGTAATTCGCAAGGAGTTCGTCTTCCTAAAGCATTATTGACCGATTGTGGTTTCACAAATGAGGCAGACCTAGAAGTTCGCCATAAAATGATTATTTTATCTCCCGTAAAAGAACCTCGCTCTGGTTGGTTAAATGAAATGGGAGCCGAATTAGAACAAAAACCATTAATGAGAGGAGGAGAATGGCAATGGTAAAACGTTTTGATGTATATATGTGCGATCAAAGTGGTGTTCAAAAACCATGTTTAATCGTATCCCCAGATGAAATGAATGAAGTATTACCATATGTTATGATTGCCCCAATTACAACAGCTTCTTATCAATTCCCCACCCGCGTAATTATTGGTTTAAAAGGTAAAAAGGGCCAAATAGCATTGGATATGATTACAACGATAGATAAGACAGAATTAATTAGAAAAATTGGTATTTTGCCCGCGGCCAGTCATACAGAAATTTTAGGAATCTTAGGAAAAATATTTAGCTAATCCATCGAAATAAAAATAAAGCTCTCATGATCTGAGAGCTTTATTTTTATCGTTTGTTTTGTTTTTCAATTGGGATGTTTTGACCATGTGAACAAACTTTAATTACTTGATTTTACTCACTAAACGTTTCTTTCTCTGAACATATTTTATCTAAATCTCGATCAAACTCTTCCTCTGTATAAGTACTAGTTATACGACCACCACTAGCAATAAAATTCACATTATCATACGCTGCACGTCTCATTTTTTTCTATTTTTTCAGCTGTTTTCATATTCTATCTCTTAATATTTTGATTGTTTATAATAGGCATTCCACCGATATGTGTTGCAACCTTTTGTGGTGTCATTGTTTGTCCGACAAATAAATTACCAACCATTCTTTCATAGTTTTCAATATTTTTATCAACACCTGTCATATGTTGAATATTAATATCCCTAACACCATTTAAATTTGTATTTTTCACCTCTTTTTCATCCAAAAAATCTTCTTGAAAATCAATGGGACAAACACCTTTTTCTTTTTCTGGAATACGAGTAGCTCCAGCCATAGGACCAACTTCGGCATGACATAAAGACCATGTATTATCACGATATTTCACTGACAAAAATGGACTAATCTTATCATAGTGTGCGGGACAAAAACACTGCACCGCATTTTTGCTCCACTCATACAAAGTTCCATCCTTTTTCATAATAAAAACAGATTCATCAGATCTTTTTATAACGTCAAAATAATCATTCTTAAACATATATTCACCCCTATTTTTTTAAAATTATAGGGGTAAATATATCACAAACAAATTTATCAACATTTTTTATTCTTCTCCAGGAGCTGCCATTGTCAATTTTTGTAAAATCATATCCAATTTTTCCAAACCATCATAAGCAATAACAACTTCCCCTCCCTTACCATTCCATTTAATAGAAACTTGAGTTTGCAACAAATTTGTTAATTCGGTTTCTAAAGCCATCAAATCACCATCTTTTTTATATACAGTTTCTGTTTTTTTAAACTGAGGTAAATTTGATTTGCGTGTAGTCTTTCCGCCTTCAGACACAGCTAACTTTTCTGTTTGTCGAACACTTAACCCCTTACTAACAACCTGTTGAGCTAAAGCATCTGGGTTCTTTGCATTTAACAAAGCACGCGCATGCCCAATACTGATTTTTTTATCAGCAACCATTTTTTTAATACTATCTGGTAAATCCAATAAACGCATCATATTAGCAACATGAGAACGACTTTTTCCAACCACTTTAGATAATTCATCTTGCGTGTAAGTAAATTCCTCCATTAAACGTTTATAGGCTTCAGCCTCTTCCAATGGATTTAAATCTTCACGTTGTAAATTTTCAATCAAAGCCACTTCCAAAGTTGCTTTATCGTCAAAATTCTTAACAATAACAGGAACTTCTGACAAACCAGCAATTTTTGACGCACGAAATCTACGTTCACCAGCAATAATCTCATAAGCAGCCTCTCCTGTAGAACTTGGACGCACCAACAATGGCTGCAACACACCCTTTTCCCTAATTGAACTAACTAAATCTACTAATGCTTCCTCATTAAATACTCGACGTGGCTGAAATGGACTTGGAGCCAAATCATCAATTGAAATCATCACGATACCATCTGTATTTTTACTATAGGCAGGCGCCATTAAAGGCAAATCTTCCCCCATTAAAGCGCTTAAACCTTTACCTAAACCCAAATTTTTATCCATTCTATAAACTCCTTAAATCGCTTGTTTTAATTCTGTTTGAGCAACTATTGCTCGTTCACGTTTCATCACTTCACTGGCTAAATTAATATAACTTTGCGCACCAGGACTTCGGAAATCATACAACATAACCGGTTTACCATGAGATGGGGCCTCAGGAATACGCACATTTCTTGGAATAACCGTGTCATAAACCTTATCACCAAAATAAGCTCTGACATCACCAACCACTGATTTAGATAAATTGGAACGAGCATCATACATAGTCATAACAATACCATGTAAGGCCAACTTTGGATTAAAGTTTCTTTTTATTTTTTCAATTGTTTTCATTAAATCAGCAACCCCCTCCAAAGCCAAATATTCACATTGAACGGGAATAATGACACAATCTGCAGCAACCAATGCATTCATTGTCAACAACCCAACTGCAGGAGGACAATCAATAAATATATAATCATAATCTAAATCCACAGACAACGCTTTTCTCAAGAAAAACTGAGGTTGACCAATACCCGCTAACTCAATATCCATACCCAACAATTCTTGACTTGCTGGCAACACATCTAAATACGGGATCAATGTATGTTTTACACTAGACAAAACACTATCACGCCCCGTCATAACTGTGTAAGAGTTTTTATCTCCTTGAATTCGATGCAATCCAACACTTACAGTAGCATTGCCTTGCGGATCCAAATCCACAATTAAAACCTTCTTATGTAAAGCAGCCAAAGCAGTTGCTAAATTCACGGAAGTTGTTGTTTTACCAACCCCCCCTTTTTGATTAGATATAGCAAAAATCCGTGCTTTATTACTCATAACAAATACCTCCTATTTTTAAAATACTTGCTTTTTTATGTGTTCGACTTGGTAGCTTTTCAATTATACATTTGTGGGTATTAAGCGCCAATTCGGCATCAACCTGCTCTCCTTTTAAAAACAAACAAGTTGTGTGAGGCCCAATAATCCCTCGACCCAATAAAAATAATTCTTCAACCGACTTCAAAGCCCTCGCAGTCACAACATCAACATCATCCAAACAAACCGTTTCCAAACGCTTATTTATAACACAAACAGGCACATCAAAAACGCGTGCTGCTTCTTTCAAAAAAATACTTTTCTTTACATCACTTTCTATCAAATAAAATTTTTCGATAGAACCACCAATCACTTTATTTATAATAGCTAATACAATAGCTGGAAATCCCCCCCCAGATCCCATATCAGCCAACACTTTACAATTCAATGGAATATATTCAAACAACTGAGCAGAATCAACAATATGACGTTCCCAAATATCCGATACCGTAGAAGGAGCAATTAAGTTTACTGTTTTTTGCCACTTCAAAACAAAATCTGAAAATTTTATCAATTCCCCTTGAGATTCTTTCAAAATTTCTTCAAATTGTTTCACGTGAAACACTCCTTTTTGTAAAATTTACTCAAATTGTTTCACGTGAAACAATTATTTTAGATAAATAAAATATTTTTTTAATTGTTTCACGTGAAACATTCTCTTTTTTTGTGATTTTAAAATAAAAAAAATGATATTTTGTTTCACGTGAAACAAAATATCGTAAATAAAATATAAATGCAAGCAAAAAATTAATTAAATATAAATTTTATTTTTGATGATGATGAACACAAATCAGAACCTCCTTTGTGTCCATTTATATAGATTTCATTAAATGTAATATCGCCAGAAACAAAGCGTTTACAGATAGTATCACTTAATCCTGTTAGTTCAATATAAAAACGATCGCGCCCCAAACTGCCCGCTTGAGCACCATAAGGATAAAATGAACTTTTATCAATATCAGAATTGCTTACTCGAGCATAATTTCCCATATGGTTAATACGAATAACATTGACGCTGTATGTTAAACTTCGAACCAATTGTGTGTATTTCAACATATTTATTCCTCGATTAACAGAATTAACACTTCCTTTTGTCATTGCACCTCCAATAGCTCCCCCACCAATCAAATCCAACATTTGGGCGGAAACAGATACAGATAGTAAACACAAGATAAAACAAAGAATCTTTTTCATTATTGTTCTTCCTCCGGTAAAATCCCCCATAAATTTCCTTTTATAGCTTTAACAAATTCAATATGTTGTTTTTCTTCACTTGCATCAACATTAAAAGTGCGAGCTTCCCTAAAAACACGCTCTATAGAAACGGTTTTTGTATTTTTTTCAACTGTAACGGTATTATTATTTTGCCCCAAAACAAATCCTGGTTCTCGACCACCGAGTAATTCTAGATAAACTTCAGCCAACAATTCACTATCCAATAAAGCGCCGTGCAAGGTACGACTTGTGTTATCAACCCCAAAACGCTTACATAATTCATCTAAATTAACACGAGAACCGGGAAATTTCTTTCGTGCAATAATCAATGTGTCCACCACTCTATCATAAGATAACTGAGGTTTATCAGCAAAAGACAGTTCTGCATTTAAAAATTTCATATCAAATGCGGCATTATGAATAACCAACTTAGCATCTTCACCAACAAAAGCTAAAAAATCATCAGCAATTTCCTTAAATGTTGGTTTATCAG
Organism: Alphaproteobacteria bacterium; assembly: GCA_017559525.1. Lineage (GTDB taxonomy): Bacteria > Pseudomonadota > Alphaproteobacteria > CAAHEQ01 > UBA3637 > UBA7488. The sequence goes on from JAFYRI010000010.1 coordinate 28,007, forward strand.
ATAAAAATTCTTCGGTTAATCCATGAACAGCAATCACTTCTTCACTCATTGAACGCATTGGATTAATATATTGATGATATGTGCGCCCAGTTGGTAAGTGATTTTCAAGCTCCACACATCCAATTTCGACTATTTTATCACCATTAAATGGATCCAATCCTGTTGTTTCGGTATCTAAAACTATTTCACGCATGATGTATCCTTTCGTTGTAAGTCAAGTATAGCAAATAAATTCTTTCTTGACAAGCAAAAGTGTGGATAATATCCGTGAAAGAGTGGATAACAAAATCGATAGACCTCTACAAAAATAATATTAAAAAAGTTATTAAATTTTATAACAAAATTACACACATCTATTTAAGATAACTTATAAGAAGTCTATAAAAATTGTAAGACCTCTTAAAGTGTTTGTTTAATACGAGTCGTGTTTTTGGGTGATTCGTGTCAATAAAAAAGTACAAAAAGTTATCCCCACAATCCACCGCCCTATATACTATTATATATTTATTATATAAAAATGGGAAAATTGCTGTGGATTAAATTTCGAAGCATTTTAAACTTGTCATGATTTGTGAAATATGGTATGCTTAGCAAAACAACATAAAGGAGAACGAACATGTTAAAAGTATACAATACAAAAACACACTCGGTTCAAGAGTTCACCCCACTTTCTGATAAGCAAGTCAAAATGTATGGATGTGGTCCAACCGTTTATAATTTGGCTCATATCGGAAACTTACGTGCTTTTGTTTTTTATGATTTGTTAGCACGTGTATTAAGATATAAAGGATACAATCTAACTTTTGCGATGAATATTACAGATGTTGACGATAAAACAATCCGAGATTCTGCAGCTGCTGGAAAAAGTCTAAAGGATTTTACGCGTCATTACACGGAATTATTTTTTAAAGATTGGGATACATTAAATTTAAAGCGTCCAGATAAAGTTATTTTTGCCACGGATGAGATTGATGCTATGATTGATTTGGTATCTCGTTTGTTGGAAAAAGGATATGCTTATAAAACAGAAAGCGGAGATGTCTTCTTTAAAATTTCAAAATTTGAAAAATACGGTCAAATGGCTGGTATTGATCCTACACGCTTAATGACAAATGCAGATGGACGTTTAGCTGATGAATACGATAAAGAAGATGCGCGTGATTTTGCTTTGTGGAAAGCGTGGACACCACGTGATGGAGATAACGTATGGGATGCTCCTTTTGGTCGAGGACGCCCTGGATGGCACATTGAATGCTCGGCAATGTCTCATAAACATTTGGGCCAACCATTTGATATCCATGTTGGCGGTATTGACTTGGTTTTTCCGCATCACACAAATGAAATCGCTCAATCTGAATGCGCTTATGGATGTGATTTTGTAAAATACTGGATGCATAATGAACATATTACAGTAAATGGTCAAAAAATGAGTAAATCTTTGGGAAATTGCTTTACTTTGACACAATTATTGGAAAAGGGATATTCTGCTACAGCCATTCGTTATGAGTTCTTGAAATCTCATTATCGTCAACGTATGGACTTTATGGAATCTAACTTGAGTGGTAATCAAACAGTAATTAATCGTTTTGAAGACTTCTTAAAACGCTTGTCTGACGTTAAAGTGGGATCTGGATGGAATGAACTACCTGATGTTCTTAAAAAAGCTGCTGAGGGCTTTGAAAAAGGCTTGGATGATGATTTGAATCTTTCTGTTGCTTTAGCATCTGTGTTTGAGTTTATGAATACAGTTAATAAAAACTTTGATTTGTTGTCTGTAGCTGATGCAGAACAAATTACAGCTTTGATGCGTCGGTTTGATGAGGTATTGGCTATTATGCCAGAAATTAAAGAAGATATATTGGAACCAGAATTACAAGATATTTTGGATAGACGTCAAGCAGCTCGTGTCGCCAAAGATTGGGCTACAGCGGATGCATTAAAAGCTCAGCTGATTGCACATGGTATTGAGGTGAAAGATACTCCAAAAGGTCCCGTGTGGAAACGTATTTAATCTTTTAAAAATCATAGTGTTGTGTATGATTTGTTGTTAAAAAAACAAAAGTGTGGTATAATGGGATAATAACCATAGGAGGATTTTATGTATAAACCATTTAAACCACAACCACAACGTTTTTGGGAAAAATACGCTATTGTTCCATTCCTTTTAGTTTTTGCATCATTAAGCGGATGCGCAACGTATGCTATAGCTAAAGAAGTAAAGAGAGAGGAAGCATTATTAAAAGAAGAGTGCGCCTTAAGACATAATATTGAAGCAAAAAGAAGTGTTCGGTAATATTACACAAACATTTGCATCAACTATTTGATATATTGCTGGTATTGATTAAGTGTTAGAAAAGGTATACTCTGGTGTTATTATTCGTTGCGAGTTCTTGAAATCTTATAGTTGTAATGTATGAACTTTATAGCATTCAACCAGAGGATCAATTAAACTGAATATTCTCACCAAGTGTTTTGTGTAAAAATATATTATTTGTTAAAAAAAATCAATATGTTGTGTTTAATTTGTTGTTAAAAAACCAAAAGCATGATATAATAATAAAACTAACCATTATAGGAGGCTTTTATGGAAAGACATCTTACACCACAACCAGAGCGTTTTTGGGAAAAATATGCTATTGTTCCATTTTTTATGGCTTTTTTATCTGTTGGGTGTACCATGGGATATTTTATTGCTAAAGAAGTCGAAAAAGAACAAAAATTTTACAAAGAATGGTATAAAGAAAGACCACAACTTAAAGCTTCGCGAGACATTTGGTAATATTATTTCTTTTTCAATCTCATATCGAACTCTGATGCAATAGGATACCCTTGTGGATCTAAACGAAGCAGATCCCCGCTTTTTGTTATTTCATAAAATTGATTGTCTTCAGATAATTTGATTATAGATGTGTGTGGGATTTTTTGCCATGTGCCATCTGAGATAAAAATGCCTTTTCCATTGTAATTTTCGGTTAATTCATATTTGCCATCCAAAAACAACTGTAACGTTGTTTCAATTCCTGCACAATCTGCGCAAGGCAGTTCACCTGTGAATATTCCTTCGATTTTCTTTGTTAAAACTGTGTCCCCCTCTTGTTTTAGAATGTGTGTTTCTTCTTCTGCTCCCCACCATGGTAAAGCAAATATTAACAGTAATGATATGATTAGCAAGATAATGATTAGTTTTTTCATACTTTCTCCCTTATTTATTGATATAATAAGTGAAATTAATTTTAACAAGGCATATCTATACTTTTTGTAAAATATATTGAAGTATTTGGTAGAAGTTGATTAGTTTTGTTGATTCATTATTAAAAAATTAACCTTTTTGTTGTATATTTATAATATAAAAGTCAAAAAAGGAGAAAAAAATGAGCTTAAAAACACAATCCGGTCGTTCTATGGTCGAAATGCTTGGAACATTAGCAGTTATCGGTGTATTATCCATTGGAGGCATCGCTGGATATACTTATGCTATGAATAAATACCGTGCTAATGAAACTATTAATGATATTAATATGCGTGGTATTGATTTAGTCCGTCAAGTAGCAATGGGACGACAAACTTTAT
>JAFYRI010000017.1 GCA_017559525.1 Alphaproteobacteria bacterium
GGCAAATGGTATTACGTAAAAGATGGAGTTAAGTCAAGTTACACTGGTCTTGTAAAGCACACTGATGGCAAATGGTATTATGTAAAGAATGGTGTTAAGACATCATTCAATGGTCTTGTTAAATACAATGGCAAATGGTATTACGTAAAAGATGGTGTTAAGTCAAGTTATACAGGCCTTGTAAAACATACGGATGGTAAGTATTACTATGTAAAGAGTGGTGTTAAAACATCATTTAATGGTCTTGTTAAATACAACAGTAAATGGTATCATGTAAAAGATGGCGTTAAGACTACATATACAGGTCTTGCAAAACATACAGATGGCAAATGGTACTATATAAATAAAGGTGCTGTTGATAAGTCATACACAGGCAATGTAAAATATAATGGTAAAACATATAAAGTTGTCAAAGGTGTAAAAGTATAATTAAATACCAAATAATTAAGGCGGGAGTAAAATCCCGCCATTTTTATATAATTTAACTACTTACAAAACACATGTCTTCCAATTGTTGTTACAACGGGTCGGGTTCTAATCCATTGGTTGCTTGTTTTTGCTGGATTATAATAGTATATAGCTCCGCCTGTCGGGTCCCAACCATTAATAGCATCACGGGCAGCTTTTTTTGCAGTATCATCAGGTGGCACATTCCAGTTGCTATCACGTACTGCTGAGAAAGCACCTGACTGATAAACGACTCCTGCAATAGAGTCGGGGAATGAAGAGTGTCGCACTCTGTTTAGAACAACCGCACCAACAGCAACTTGTCCTACATAACTTTCGCCACGAGCTTCAGCTCCAATAATTCTTGCAAGAAGGTAGATGTCGCTAGAACTATATCCGCCCGTTGTCGAATTTGTGCTTGAACCTAGTCCTAAATATAATAATGTTTTACGCCCTGCAATACCATCAGCTGCGAGTCCGCAATTTTTTTGGAATTGTCTGACCGCTTTTTGTGTTGCTGTCCCATAAATACCATCTATTGAACCGGAGTATAATCCCAATTCTCGTAATTTACTCTGAATTTGACGTACCTCTTGTCCACGCGAGCCTATTTGAGATAAAGTCTGTGCACTTTCGCTATATGTGTATGCGATAGCTGTAATAACTAACACATTTACAAGAATAATAGCAATTATTTGCCATAATACTTGTTTTTTGCTTCGCAGTTCTTTTTTTGTATCCATTATATATATCACTCCGAATACTTTATTGATATTATGTTTACCAATAAAGGGTTTTATATTCAAAAAGTAAAAGTAATTGTGGTTGAATAGCAGAATATATACAATATGTATTGCTTGAAAAACTTTTTTTAAAAAAATTAAAAAATTTTTAAAAAAGTTGTTGACAAGTCGTTTTTGTTGTGGTATTATATGCAAGCTGTCTGCGAGAGAGCAGAGTCAAATAGCAAAAAAACTTAAAAAAGTTCAAAAAAACTATTGACAAACTCGCGGGGTTTTGGTAGAATAAAACTCCACCCGCAAAAAACGGGTTGGACAGACTGAACCTTGAAAATTAAACAACGACGAGATAAGTAAAAGGAACCCTGTAGTTTCTATGAGAGTATGAAAATACTTGATGGAAGTACAAGAAACAGTAATTCTGTGATAAACAGAATTAAAAAAACGCATAGCGTTTGAGTTAAAACAAGTAAAGAGCTAAAAAGCACTTTAGAAAATGATTAGTACAGAGAAATCTGTTTAATACAATTTTTTAGAGAGTTTGATCCTGGCTCAGGACGAACGCTGGCGGCGTGCCTAACACATGCAAGTCGAACGGAGAACTTAA